>NZ_FCOM02000188.1 GCF_001544695.2 Caballeronia arvi | reverse complement strand
ATCGGCCTGTTCGTCAATACGCTGGTGCTGCGTGCCGATCTCTCCGGCTCGCCGTCCTTGCGCTCGTTGCTCGCACAGGTTCGTGACACGACGCTTGCCGCTTATGCGCATCAGGACTTGCCTTTCGAAAAGCTCGTCGAAGCACTTGCGCCGGTTCGTGACACCAGCCGCACAGCACTGTTCCAGGTGATGTTCGTATTGCAGAACGCGCCGATGGAACCACTTGCCTTGCCCGGCCTCACCTTGGAGTTGCTGCCGCCATCGGAAGCCGGAGCCAAGTTCGATATCACGCTGAACCTGACTCATGCGCGAGACCGCTTCGCCGGCAGCATCAGTTACGCGACAGACCTGTTCGATGAACGCACCATCGCACGGTTCGGTGAACGCTTCACACGCTTGCTCGATCAGGCGCTCGACAAACCCGACGCACCGCTGCATTCGCTCGAACTCGTTCTGCCCGAAGAACACGCATTGCTCGAACGCTGGAATGACACGGCTGCGGCTTATCCCGAGCATCTGTGCATGCATCAACTCTTCGAACAGCAAGTTCAACGCACACCCGATGCAATCGCCCTCGTTTTCGAAGACGACTCACTCACCTACGCGCAACTCAACGCACGCGCCAATCGACTTGCGCATCATCTGATCGCACTGGGCGTGCGTCCGGAAGATCGCGTAGCGCTGTGCATGGAACGCGGCATCGACATGATCGTCGCGTTGATGGCGATACTCAAGGCGGGCGGCGCCTACGTGCCACTGGATCCAGCTTATCCGGGCGAACGTCTGAGCCACATCCTCACCGATGCCGCGCCTCTGCTTCTGATCGCCGATGCCGCCGGTCGTGAAGCATTGGGCAACACAGGATCGCTGAGCGTGCTCGATGCCCATGCATCGCTCGACGAAAAACTCCCGCAAGACAATCCGCAAACGTCCGTCGCACCGCATAACCTCGCTTACGTGATCTACACGTCCGGTTCGACTGGCAAGCCTAAGGGCGTGATGGTGGAGCATCACCATGTGCTGAACCTGCATCATGCATTGCAATCGACGGTGTTCGCATATTGCGCCCCACAGTCCGGCGTCGGCCTGAACGCCAGCATCGCGTTCGATTCTTCGCTGAAGAGCCTGACGGCCTTGCTTGCGGGTCATCGGCTGATCGTCATTCCCGCAGACGTGCGTACCGATGGCACGGCGTTGATCGAATATCTGAACGCGGGCGGCGTCGACGTGCTCGACTGCACCCCGACTCAACTCGATGTGCTGCTCGCCACTGGCCTGCTCGAACGCCGGCGCTCCGGGCTGACGTTGCTCGTTGGTGGCGAAGCGGTGACGCAACAGACGTGGGATCGCCTCGCACAGGCTGAACAGATCCGCGCCTTCAACGTCTATGGTCCAACCGAGTGCACCGTGGATGCGGCCGTCACCGAGATTACGATCGAACAAACGCTGCCCGTCATCGGCAAGCCTATTGCCAATGCGCGCATCTATCTGCTCGATGCACAGCTTCAGTTGATGCCTGTCGGTGCAGTTGGCGAGCTTTATATCGGTGGCGCGGGTGTGGCGCGTGGTTATCTCAATCGGCCGGAGTTGACAGCCGAGCGATTTATCGATGATCCGTTCGTCGCCGATGCGCGTATGTACCGCACCGGCGATATCGCACGTTATCGTGCCGACGGCAATATCGAATTTCTTGGCCGGAACGATCATCAGGTCAAGATTCGCGGCTTCCGTATCGAGCTTGGGGAAATGGAGGCGCAGATCGCCAGTCATCCGGCCGTGCGTGAGGCGGTCGTTATTGCGCGCATTCGGCATGAGAAGACGCTGGATCAGCAACTCATCGCCTATCTCACGCTGTTTTCCGAGGTCGACGCTGATACCTTACGTGAGTATCTGAACTCGCGTCTGCCCGATTACATGGTGCCTTCGGCGTTCGTCGTGCTCGATGCATTGCCTTTGACGCCCAATGGCAAGCTCGATCGCCGCGCATTGCCCGATCCGCAGTGGCAGGATCTTGCTGCATATGTGGGGCCACGGACGACGCTCGAACATTCGCTTGCGGAATGCTTTGCCAGCGTGCTCGGCCTCGAACGCGTCAGTGTCTTCGATAACTTCTTTGCGCTCGGCGGACA
>NZ_FCOM02000215.1 GCF_001544695.2 Caballeronia arvi | reverse complement strand
CCTCAATTCGATGGGCGTTTCCCTTCTCCATGCGGGTCAAATTGCCACCAGTTCGCAATGCCGATTTAATCGGTCATCGGTAAGCCAGTCCAAACTCACGATCAGGACAAGATTCGACCAGGAAGTTTCAGAATGAAAAACGCGTCACCCCCAACCCTTGACGTGCTTCTTATCATCCGTTCAGCGTCGACTGCGCCCCTTGCCAACGGAGCTATTTTCGACGCGCTAGAACGACAGGGTATCGACGTTCACCGCGCAGACGTGACGCGAGAAGGTATGACCATCTTGTGCAAAGGAGACGTCAAGACGCTACGCCTGTGCGCAGAGCAGCTTGCGTCGTTGTCTTTCGTGGACGGCGTTTCGATGGAGCGGTGCAACGACAGGGGTGCATGAGGGACGGCGTCGCGCCTTGGGCAAGCAGTGCCGCAGGGTGTCCGCCGTTCGCCAAAGTGACGCACGAAGGAACTTGGCGCAGAAGGCAATGACGGACCCCGGCCCATGGCTGCAACGTCTGCCGCAGGCACTCGAACACGCGCGTGAAGTGCCAATTAGTCCGTTAGGAGCCGCGGGTCGCCGTGTACGGGCCGAAATCTGCTAGAAGCGACCGCTCATTTCTAGCGCCCATGCATCCGGGGGCGCAGTTTCACAACGCTCGGCGCCATACTGAGAACACAGCTGCAGTAAGCCGGGTATGCTGGCTGCCGGCATAGTGACAAACCAGTTTCTCATAGGGCGCTGGACGCCTTCGTCAGATAATGCGTCGTAGGGGTAAGCGATAGTTTTCAACTTCACCGCGAGCCTTTCCACTGCGCATCTCAAAACAAGGGAACGCTCGCTCGAAGGATGCAGTCGGCATAGAGCCTTCATCACCCGGTTTCGCTCGGTCGCTAGACGCGCCGAAACCAAGAGCATCTGCTGGAAAACGAAGTACAGAGGCGCCCGTGAATCCTCTGGGATTCGGGTCAGAAGCGGAAGGAGCGTTGGACTGGTGCCGGTCAGGTTCGCCGCGCCGACCATCACACAGGCCAGGCGCGCCCATTCACGCTTTGAAAGACCGCGCCCTGCGCCCTGCGCGTTTCCCGACGCCAACTGGATGACATCTCGGTAGCCCCTGGCTCCCTTGGCTCGATTTGCTTTGACACACATCACCATCAGGTTGCCCGGCGCGTACGCTCCATCATTGTTGATCCTGTCGACCGACCAGTCGCTTTCGGACAAGGCAGCATGCGTCATGACGATCAATGTGATCGGACACTTCGCACAGTCGATTCTTCTGAGGTAGGCAGGTGTCACTTCGAGGTCGAGAATTCGGCGGCGTCGAAATGCGTTCAGCCGAAGTTGCAACCATTTCGAGACGAAGCGATCGGGTAGGTGTTGCGGAACGCGAAAGTGCTCACGTCCGGCACGGTATCCAGCCAGTACACTTTGTTCGCTGGATGCGGCGTCCAATACGCGGCCATATCGAGCGAAATCCCAACCGATGTCAAACCCGGTCTTCGCAACGTCGACAGCTCGCATTACGTTGGCCCCCGGCAATAGATTCGCCCAAAAACATG
>NZ_FCOM02000186.1 GCF_001544695.2 Caballeronia arvi | reverse complement strand
CGGCAAAAGCCGCCATCGTCTCCCAGGTGGGTCAGTTTTATGTCGGCGACAGGGTCAGTTTTACATCGGCGCTAACAAATACGAATCGCCTGGCATGAAGAGATGCACGAGGTAACAGATTCTTGCACTCAACGCGCTGCGACTTGTCTCGCTTGCCGACGTCGATGCCTCGATCGAGCAATAACGACCGAACAATAAAATTAGTACTGTTTAGTTAGACGTTGCATCCGAACGATGTACACCCGCTTGCGAAGACCAGTGTGGATGAAGGGACATAAAGTAGCCATGCCCATCAATAGGACGCGCAATCGTGCAGTGTCAAAATAGAGTTTTTCAACACGCGAACGCCCGCGTCGACGAGATAGTAACTACCGGCAAGCGCGACATCGCTGGGGGTGACCGCCGAGGCAGTCGTAGGGTTTGGAAACGTGACGCGATGTGCGCGCGAGTGCGCAAGCGTGCTCGCGCTGGACGAATCCCGCGGTCTTTTCATCCCGATTCTCTGTGTTCCTCCTTAGCTCGTTGCCTCCAGACGGGTGGTCTCCTCGCGCCACGGTCTCCTCGGGCCGCGTGATCGTGGCTGTTTCGAGATATACGAGAGAGATGCGCGCGCGGATGCACGCGTATTGCCGATTGTTCCGCGCGGCCACCGAAAGTCCCAAAAGCGGGATATATCGGTTGTACATCGTCCGCATCATCTCCCGATGAGAGGTCGACCGAAACGTTGGCTAGCGCCCGTTTCGCAAAATGAAGAGGTAGGAATTTGAACAACAATACAGACGTGCGCTTCGCGATCCCTGAGAGCATCGCGAAAGCGAAAGCGCGCCTGCTTGTAGAACTTGCAGGCGGTAAAGACGAGTTGAACTATCTGCACGCCCTGGAGGCAACAGCCCAAGGCTGCGGGTTTAAAGGCTGGCGGGCGTTAAAGCGCTTTTACGAGCAGCGTGCGACTGAGGATGCTTCGCTTCCCGAGGAATTGCTGGCGCACGACAAGGACGTTTCGGACGAGGTCCGTTGGTCGCGCCTGCAAAACCAACGTAGCGCGGTTCAGCGATATCTGAAGTGTGAGCAGGAACGGGCGACCGAGCTCGTTCGCGTGTGGGGCCTTACAAGCTCAACCAGTTCTTCGAAGCGTAAGCTGGAGGCGCACTTGAGGTCCTCTCATGGCGGCGTGAAACCAAAAACGCAAAAACCCCAGGTAGAGAAGTCGGAATCGAGGCAGTCACAGGGTGTTACACGCGAGACGGCGCAGCGCATATCAAAGCGACCGGCACATCGGCCGCCTCGCGACACCGGTAGGACACACGAATCTCGATGCCAGAATGGTCGTGAGGATTTGCCGGCCAAAACTCGTTTTCGACCGGACCCGCTGGTTTCGACGGTGTTCTTGTCCGGGATGGATGGCGCGTTCAAGAGGACGCTGCGCGTCACGGAGCAGGGGCAGCAGGTACAACGTGCTCGAACTCGCCCGCATGACCAGAACAGGCAGAACAGTCGACCACGTCGGCCGAATCCGCTGCAGACCAATACGTTCCTCGCTCGCCGAGACGAGCGGACGTTGCCGCAGGTGCGCGAGGATGGCGACTACACCGCCCACGTGCCGCGCTCCGATTCATCGGCCTCGGTGACCTACAAAAAGCGTCGTGTCGTCGAAGGACAAACCTGACAAGGACGGCCTTTACTCGCCCCCGGTCGGGAGTGAGTCTGCGAAGACGAAGGCGTACACGGCGTTGGCTAGGCTACCGGAGCGGCTCGTCACCAGAACTGCGGGCCTTTCGTCGATGTTTCCAGCGGCTCGATCTGAGAAGTAGATGCGAAGAAGCCCGCGCGAGGCGGGCTTCTGGTCAACACAAAGAGTGGGCGTTAGGCAGCCGCGTCTTTGAGCTTCTTCAGCGCGCGCACTTTCAACTTTACCGTAGCCGGCTTGGCATCAAACCAGCGCTCCTGACCCGTGAACGGGTCCTTTCCGAACCGACGCTTCTTTGCTTCCACCTTCTGCACGTTGATTTTCAGCAGGCCGGAAAGCGTGAACTCGCCGAGCCCCTTTTTGTGAACAGAACCGAGAATCGTCTCTTCAAGCGCGGCGAGCACTGCCTTCACCTGCTTCGGCTCGACACCAGCTTGTGTTGCCACATGGGCCGTGAGCGACGCTTTGGTAAATTGGTCCTTCACTGGCTTAACAGGCTGTTGAATTTCGTTCCGATGTGCACGGTCGTTGAGAGCTATGCGTTATGGATATCATGTTCACAACA
>NZ_FCOM02000173.1 GCF_001544695.2 Caballeronia arvi | reverse complement strand
GGCGACGGCTATCGTGACGCGCGCTTGCCGCCACTGCAGCAGGCGTGGCGCACCGGGCTTGCCGCGCTCGATGCGGAAAGCCGCGGACGTTTTGCTTTGCCGTTTGCGAGCTTGGAGGATCCGAATAAAAACACGCTCATTGAGGCGATGCAGCGCGGCGAGCTCAACGACAAAGCGTGGCATGACATGCCGTCGAAGGTCTTCTTTTCGGAACGAGTGCTCCACGACGTGTGCGCCGCTTATTATTCTCACCCGCACGCCTGGAGCGAAATTGGCTTTGGCGGCCCGGCCAATCCACGCGGCTACGTGCGCATGTACTTCAACCGGCGCGACCCGTGGGAGGCTGCCGAAACGCATGACGGTGACGAGGCGCGCGCGCGCCGGGAGAATCAGCATGCTCGATGACGCGCAACATCATCCTCGCGGCAAGAATGGGCGCGCGCCCAATGTGTTTCGCGTGGGCGCGTGGACACCCATGCGCGAGTTCGCGCAGCACGAGGCGGTTGATTTTGCGATTGTCGGCACCGGCGCCGGCGGCGGGACACTCGCGTGCCGTCTCGCGGAGAAGGGTTTTAAGGTAGTGGCGTTCGACGCCGGCGCGTGGTGGCGTCCGCTTGAAGAATTTGCTTCAGACGAGACGCATCAATCGAAGCTTTATTGGACGGACGAGCGCATCTGCGACGGCGACAATCCCTTGAAGCTCGGCAACAACAATTCTGGCAAAGCGGTGGGCGGCAGCACCGTGCACTTTGCCATGGTGTCGCTGCGATTTCGACCTGAGTGGTTCAAGTCTCGCACGCTGCTCGGGTATGGCGCGGACTGGCCGATCGACTGGCGTGAGATGTGGGACTACTACTCGCAAGTTGAGCAGGCTCTGAAGATTTCGGGCCCCATCAATTACCCGTGGGGTCCCAAACGTCCCCGCTACCCCTATCGCGCTCACGAGCTGAACGCCGCCGCGCTGGTGCTCGCGCGCGGTGCGGAGGCGCTTGGCATCCCGTGGACGCCCACACCGCTCGCGACCGTTTCTGCGCCCCGTGGCGAGGCTCATCCTTGCGTGTATCGAGGTTTTTGCGTCTCAGGGTGCGCCACGAATGCGAAACAGAGCGCGCTTGTCACGTGGATTCCGCGCGCGCTTGCGGCCGGTGCGGAAATTCGCGACTTGGCGATGGTCGGAAAGATCAAGACCGAGGACGACGGCCGCGTGAGCGGCGTCGAATACTTCCGCGAAGGGCGGTGGCATTTTCAGCGCGCGCGCAACGTCGTCGTGGCAGGCTACGCGATCGAGACGCCGCGGCTGCTGCTGATGTCGGCCAACGCGCGCTATCCGGATGGCCTGGCTAACAGCTCGGGACTCGTCGGCAAGAACCTGATGGTGCAGTCGAACCAGGCGAGCTGGGGCGTGATGGATGAAGAGATCCGCTGGTACAAGGGCCCACCCTCGCTGGCGCTCACCGAACACTGGAATTACACCGACAAAGGCAAGGATTTTTTTGGCGGCTATTGCTACATGAGCCAGGGACCTTTACCTAATGCGTGGGTGGCCACGCAAAACGGGCGGGGCCTGTGGGGACATGCGCTCGAGGCCGAGATGCAAAAGTACAACCATCAGGCGGGGCTGAAGATTGTCGGTGAAACGTTGCCGCAGGAGCGCAATCGGGTCACGCTCGCGCCGGAGATGGACCAATACGGCTTGCCCATCGCGAGGGTCACCTATTCGTTTTGCGACAACGACAAGCGACTCATCGCGCATTCACTTGACTACATGGGTAAGGCGCTCGAAGCGGCGGGAGCCAAGGAAATCTGGCATGAATACGACGACACCTGCCACCTGAACGGCACCGCGCGCATGGGCGACGATCCGAAGACGAGCGTCGTCAATGCGGATTGCCGCAGTTGGGACATTCCGAACCTCTGGATTTGCGACGGCTCCGTCTTTCCCACCGTAGGCGGCGTCAATCCGTCGTTGACCATTCAGGCGATCGCCTGCCGTACGGCTGACCGCATTGAGGCGCTAGCCGCGCGCGGCGAGCTTTAGGAGATTGAGGTGACCCACAGCATGAAGCATCCGAAAACGGTCGTAGTGACGGGCGCAAGCGCCGGAGCGGGGCGTGCCGCCGCGCTCGCCTTCGCACAGCGCGGCGCCGACGTCGCGCTCATTGCCCGGGACGCTGCCGCTCTTGAAGAGGTGGCCGCCGAAGTGCGCAAATCAGGCGTGCGTGCGTTGTCCGTCGCGCTCGACGTGAGCGATGCGAAGGCGCTCCGGGCAGCCGCGCAGCGCATTGAAACAGAGCTCGGGTCTATCGACGTGTGGGTCAACAACGCCATGGTGACCGTGTTCTCGCCACTCGACGATATGTCGCCGGAGGAGTTCGCGCGCGTGACCGAGGTCACGTATCTGGGCTACGTGTGGGGCACGATGGCGGCGCTGGAATGCATGAAGCCGCGTAACCGCGGCGTGATCGTGCAAGTCGGCTCCGCGCTCGCGTACCGCTCGATTCCCCTTCAGTCCGCCTATTGCGGCGCGAAGCACGCGATTCGCGGCTTCACCGATTCGCTGCGCTGCGAGTTGCTGCACGACAAAAGCCAGATCCATCTGACGATGGTACAAATGCCCGCGCTCAACACGCCGCAATTCGATTGGGCGC
>NZ_FCOM02000282.1 GCF_001544695.2 Caballeronia arvi | reverse complement strand
GGATGGTTTCGGCGTTTCAGCCGCTGCACGCGCGCGTTCGATCTCGCGCGTTTTGGGATAACGCAGCGGTAACTCTGTCCTGCAGATGCAAGAGATTGAACGGGTTCCGGAGTTCATGAGAAAGTACAGCGATGAACTCGTTTTTCAGGCGGTGGATGTCTTATACACGTACACGCCCAGCGCGTGGCATACACCGGATAAAGCGCTTGCGCAGGAGGCTCGGCCTGCGGTGCAGGCAGAAGCGTAGGTTCAAGGCAACCACTAATCCAAAGCATGATCTGCCCGTTTCGCCGAACCTGCTGGACCAAGAGTTCTCAGTGCCGGCGCCCGATCAGGCCTGGTGTGGCGACATCACTTACATCGCGACCGACGAGGGATGGTTGTATCTTGCCGGCCTGAAGGATCTGTACAGCGGCGTAATTGTCGGCTATGCGATGAGCGAAAGCATGACGGTTTCGCGCCGTTTCACGCCGTCGCCGAAGCCTGGTCTGATTCAGCTCACCGATCGCGGCTCGCAATATTGCGCACGTGCGTACCAGAAGCTCGTCAGGCAGCGACCTTCGACGACCTCGATCGCGCGGGTGAGCCGGCAATCGCGGTGAGCGCGACGGAACTCTTTCTGCGGGCTCACGCCTTGTCTTCCTACAACAAAAATTTCGATGTCATGTGCGCGGAGCTTGGCCCGTTTAAGCTTTCGCGCGCCGCTGCCGCGTCGTCGGCGGTGCCGGTCGTCTTGTCGCCAATAACGATCGACAACTACGGTGGAAGCTGCGGATATCACGAACCAGAGTTGCTTCGTCAGTTTACGGACACCTACGAACCCCCCAGGCCGGCCGGGCGCCTGCTGAAGCGCCTGCAGGAACTGCGGGAACTCGATGATGCCGAGGA
>NZ_FCOM02000185.1 GCF_001544695.2 Caballeronia arvi | reverse complement strand
GCTGCACGACAAAAGCCAGATCCATCTGACGATGGTACAAATGCCCGCGCTCAACACGCCGCAATTCGATTGGGCGCTGTGCCACATGCCTCATGCACCGCAGCCTGTGCCGCCGATCTTTCAGCCAGAAGTGGCGGCTCAGGCCATCGTATGGGCTGCGACGCACCGCCGCCGCGAACTTTTTGTCGGTCTGTCGTCGGTGAAGGCCATCGTGGGCAACATGCTTGCGCCCGGCTGGCTCGATCACTATCTGGGCAGAAAGGGTTACGCCATGCAGCAGCGAAACGCTTCCCTGCCCACGGACGCGCCATCGAATTTGTTTCAGAGCGTGCATGGTAAGCATCGTGTGCATGGTTCGTTTGACGATGAGGCGTGTGCGTCGAGCCCCGCGTTGTGGATGGACACACATCGCGGCGCCATGCTGATTCCCATTGCGGTGGCGCTAGCGCTGTTATGCCGGCGAGCCGTTAAGCGGTGATGCAGCAGAGGGTAATGCAGCAGAGCAGTACTGCAGCAGAGCCATGTGACCGGCAGCACCCATGCGAGCCGTGTGCCCCGGCGACGACGGGGACGCAGGAAGGGAGGTTAAAAAGTCCATGCCCATGCGAATCGAAGACTACGCGCTCATTGGCGACGGGCGCTCGGCGGCCCTCGTCAGTCGTCATGGGTCGACCGAGTGGCTATGTTGGCCGGCTTTCGACGCAGACACCTGCTTTGCTGCGCTGCTCGGCGACGATCGCCATGGCGTCTGGCGCCTTACGCCACGAGATCACATCCAGCGCGCATCTCGACGCTACATTGAGGAGGGACTTGTTCTCGAGACCACGCTTGTCACCGCGCTGGGCACGCTAATCCTCACCGACTGGATGGACTGGACCGCTGCCGTGCCGGTGCTGGCAAGGCAGATACGGTGCGAGGGCGGGGCAGTCGAGGTCGAGTGCGATTTGTCCGTTCGTTTCGACTACGGACGCGCCGTGCCGTGGCGCAGGCAGACAGGCGAACGCACGTACTTAGTGGCCGGCGCCCATACCCTGTGGTTTGACGGAGCAAGCGAAGCGTCGAACCAAAGCAACGACGTCCAACTTCGCTTCACGATGCAACCCGGCGAGCGTCGGGCCTTTACGCTGGCCTGCAGCGGCTCCAGTGAGCCCGCGCCCGCAGTACCCGATCCTGGTACAGCACTTGAGCACACACTGGCGTTCTGGAAAGGCTGGGCGTTGCAATGCAAGGTCGGCGGCCTCTACCGCGAAGCGATCCAGCGATCGCTGGTGGTGCTTAAGGCCCTGTCCGACCGGGAGACCGGGGCGATCGTCGCCGCGCCCACGAGTTCGCTGCCCGAGGCTTTTGGGGGCGAGCGCAACTGGGACTATCGCTTCTGCTGGCTGCGCGACGCGAGCTTTACCTTGTTGGCGCTTGTGAACGGCGGATACCGAGACGAGGCCGCGAACTGGCGCGACTGGGTCGTGCGCGCAATCGGCGGCGATCCGGCGCAGTTGCAGATCATGTATGCGCTTGACGGGTCTCGTCACGTTGACGAATGGGAGTGCGACTGGTTACCTGGATACGAAGGGGCGACCCCGGTACGTTTTGGCAACGGCGCGGTCAGTCAGCGTCAGCTCGACATCTACGGAGAAGTACTCAACGCCCTGTATCAGTGCCGCCACGCCGGTCTTGCGCCGGACGAGGACGCCTGGCGCCTCGAATGCGGACTGATCGAACATTTGAGCCATGTGTGGGAGAAGCCAGACAAAGGGATCTGGGAGATCCGCGATCAACCCCGGCAGCTTACGCTCTCCAAGGTGATGGTTTGGGTCGCCATCGATCGGGCGTTGCGCTCGTCGCGTGAGCACGGCCACGATGCGCCCGAAGAAACGTGGCAACGCTTCGCTTCGCAGGTTCGGGACGAAGTGATGAAGCGAGGCTTCAACCCGAAGCTGGGCTCGTTCACGCAGACCTACGACGGCGAGGAGCTCGACGCGAGCCTCTTGCTGATTCCATTGACGGGATTTTTACCGGCAAACGACCCCCACGTAATGGGAACGGTCCGGGCGATCGAAAGCCAACTACTCGAGAATGGGCTACTGAAGCGTTATCGCACGGCAAACGACGGCATTGACGACGAGGAAGGTGCATTCCTCGCGTGCAGTTTCTGGCTTGCGCACGTGCGGCACTTGCAGGGGCGAGAAAGCGAGGCGCGCGAGCTCTTCGAACACCTGCTCACGCTGCGCAACGATGTGGGCCTGCTTTCGGAAGAGTACGACACGAAGGCCAAGCGGCAGTGCGGTAATTTTCCGCAAGCTTTC
>NZ_FCOM02000240.1 GCF_001544695.2 Caballeronia arvi | reverse complement strand
GACAAACCGGCTGGTCCGCCGCCGACGATGACGACGTCGTATTCCATCGATTCGCGGGGACCGTATTGCTCGATGAGAGAATTGCTGTTCATGCGCCGACAGCATCAAGGATCGATTGCGCACGCTGTATGACGGGCCGATCGACCATTTTTCCATCGACGGCGACTGCGGCGCCATCAGCAGTTTTGAAGGCTTCGATGACGCGTCTTGCCCATGCGAGTTCTTCTTGATTCGGTGCGAAGCCCGCATTCACGATCGGGACCTGACGCGGATGAATGCAGAGTTTGCCGGCGAACCCCCATCGCCTTGCCTTTAAGGTATCGGCGCGCAACAGGTCTTCGTCTTCGATGGCGGGTGTCACGCCATCGATCGGAGGAGCGATGCCAGCGACCCGTGAGGTAACGGCGAGATCGGCGCGGAAGTGATCGAGTTCGCTGCCATCCGAAGCGAGCCTCAAGTCCGCACAAAAGTCCAGCGTTCCGAACATCAATTGACGGACAAATGGTGCTCGGGCGACTTCCATTGCATTGACCATTCCCTTCGCCGTCTCGATGAGCGCGTAGACCGGCATCCTGCTCTTCGTTCGCGACACGAGTTCGACGACGTCGGACGCACTTTCCACTTTCGGCAGTACGATTCCGCCGACGCCTCGCAGCTTGCAAAGCTGTGCGTCCTGCTCAAACCAGGATGTGCCTCGCGCATTCACGCGAATGAGCACCGGGCGATCGGGCGTCAACCAGGCTTCAATCGCTCGTCTTGCTTCATTCTTGTTCTCCGGTGAAACAGCGTCTTCCAGATCAAGAATGACAGCGTCCGCGCCACTCTGCAGCGCCTTGTCGAAACGCTCCGGTCGATCGCCAGGCACAAACAGAAATGATTGGGGTTGGGCAGAAAGATTCATTGGCGGTGTCCTCGCTCACAGTGTTGCCGTCAGTTCCGGCACGACCGTGAACAGATCGCCGACGAGACCGTAATCGGCCACGCTGAAGATCGGTGCTTCGGGATCCTTGTTGATCGCGACGATGACCTTGCTGTCTTTCATACCCGCGAGGTGTTGAATCGCGCCAGAGATGCCGACGGCGACATACAACTGCGGCGCGACAATCTTGCCGGTCTGACCGACCTGAAAATCGTTCGGCACGTAGCCCGCATCGACTGCCGCGCGCGACGCGCCGAGCGCCGCGCCCAACTTGTCGGCCAGCGGCTCCAGCGTCTTCGTGTAGTTCTCGCCGCTGCCCAGACCGCGGCCACCCGACACGATGATGTGCGCGCTCGTCAGTTCCGGACGATCGAGCTTCGTCACTTCGCGGCTCACGAACTG
>NZ_FCOM02000247.1 GCF_001544695.2 Caballeronia arvi | reverse complement strand
CACCGTCGACGCGCTGCAGGAGCAGCAGGGTGATGCCCGCCATCAGACCGGGGTGCTGCAAGGCAAACTGGCCGCGCTCGAAGCGGCACACAAGTCACTTCAAGAGCAGTTGAAGTCGCTGCGCGGAGCCACGCGCTCCCCGCCGCGGCGCGTGCCCCAGGCAGAATCCAGTCCGCCCGTCAGGCGAGCCGCCCGGAAGGCAGTCGTTGGCAAAACGGTAAGAGCGAAAGCTCGCACGTAGATAATGAGCGGATGGCGCCAGCGGGTGGCGCGATCCATGACCGGTTGGTGCACCCTAGACGCGCCGACGGTCAAAAGGAGCGAACAGGTGAGAAGATCAGCAGAGAACAAGTTGAGGGTCGTGGCGGTGCGCATCGACCCGGTCATCGAGCAACGGTTGCGCGTGCTGGCAGAGGCCACGGGGCGCAAGCAATCGTTCTTCCTGCAGCGGATGATCGAGGAAGGCATCGAAGCGATGGAAGAAACCTGGCTGTCGCCGGACACGCTGGCCAAAGTTCGCAATGGTCACTTGCCGGAGTTGCTCGCTGCCTACAGCACGACTTCGGATCTGTTCGACCTGGATGCCACCGATGCCACTTCGTAGAAGCGTTTGTTCGGTGTTTTCGTAGCGGTTCGGTAAGATCGCATTCGTTTTCAATTGAGAGGGGATCCAATGAACAAGCAGGAACTGATCGACGCGGTTGCGTCGGCGTCGGGTACAAGCAAGACCGCAGCAGAAGAGGCGATCAATGCGGTGTTTGAGACGATTTCGAAAACGGTGGCCGCGGGCGACACCGTTCAGCTGATCGGCTTTGGATCGTTCGGAACCGGCGAACGCGCCGCGCGGACCGGTCGGAATCCGCAGACCGGTGAGACGATCGAGATCGCAGCGGCCAAGACGGTGAAGTTCACCGCCGGGAAGAGTTTTAAGGACGCCGTCAACCAGGCGTGAGCGTAGCGACAACCGGGTGGTGCGCGACGGCCGCAGGTGCCCGGCTTGCCGTCGCATCACCCGTTCGACGGTCACGCTCGGTCAGTCAGAAAAGCTGAGTTTCGAGCGGTATGAGGTTCACCCATTTCACCGCGGTGCGGCGCTCTTCTCCGTCCGGATGAATGGAGCGAATCATGACGCGTTGTCCGCGGGCTTCGCCCAGAACTTCCGCGATCCGGTCTTCATAGCGCACCAGGGTGCCGCGCGCCGGCTTGCGTTTGAGTTTCGTGCGA
>NZ_FCOM02000181.1 GCF_001544695.2 Caballeronia arvi | reverse complement strand
ACGATGCAATGGACGGGGTAAAGCCGGTTCGGTTCAGTATCGTGCTGCGAGAGAACTTGCCTTGACGGCGTGAACGACTGATTTTCGCAGGTATCGCCACCATATGACGCAGCATGCGATTTCGAGGAGTCTCGTAGACGAGGGCAACGCGCTTGAGGCAAATGCGCGGTGGAGAAGGACATGAAACCACGAAATGGCCTGCCCTACGACACAGCGAATTTCGCTTAACAAAAATCATAGAGCCGAATTACTTCTGCTGCTCCTCGCCGTCGCGGAGGAACTGCATTTCTGGCGTGCCCCCGCGCGGCTGTTCGGTATTCTTGCTATCACCTCGTACCGGGCTTTATCGCGGCGGTGTGCGATGCGGTGCCGGGCATTAGGCGATCCAAAGGGCTCGTACACTCGCAATGCGGACGGCAAGCTGGATCAACCCGCCACCGACAGTTTCGCGCGCGGGAGGAGATGCGGCAGCCGTTCGCCCCCACCATAGGTGGCAACTTGCTTGGGTCGGATGAGGCATCCGTTGCGAGGCGGATCTTTCTCGGAAAGCTGGAAGATCTCTTCGAAAACTGCGGCGATCGCACCGCGCGGCCGCACGTGATGTTCGATATGCCCCACACGGTCGCGAAAGCCGCGCTCGACGTGCCGTTCGAGCGCGCGTTCCTAGACCGCGCGCCTGTCGCCGAAGCGTTGTAGGCTCACGGCCGTGAGGCCCATCGTTGCGGCGAGATCGCAGACGGAGGTCGCTTCATAACCGTGCGACCAACCCCACAGGGTGGCGGCGTCGAGAGCAGCCTCCTTATCGAACCACGCGGACGCGGCATGCTGCAGTTGCTCTTCTCTCACGCCGTCTTTGGGTAGTTGGACGGGAACAACGCACGCTTCGTCTCATCGTCGTTGACCGTCTTGAACGCATGTTTCTTATTCACGGCGCGCGCGCGTTCGACGGCGGGCCGCGCGTCGATCTTGGCGAACCAGTGCTTGAGTTCCGGATATGGCCCGAGCGGATCCTCGCTCGACTTGAACACGCGCGATGCCCGATCGAGCCAGCCCCACGCGGACATGTCCGCGATCGTATAGCTGTCTGCCACGATGTATTCGCGGCCCTTGAGCCTGTCGTTCAACACCTGATAGTGGCGATCCGCCTCTCGCCGATAACGATTCACCGCATAGTCGAGCCCTTCCGGCGCCGCATACTGAAAGTGCACCGCCTGCCCGGAATACGGTCCGAGTCCACTCGCTACGAACATCAGCCATGAAAGAAGCTGCGGGCGATCTTCCGGCGCGCCGGCGAACTGCCCTGTCTTCTCCGCAAGATAAAGAAGGGTCGCGGTCGAGTCGAACACAACAGCCGGCTTTCCTCCCGGCCCTTCCATGTCCACGATAGCGGGCACCTTGCCGTTCGGGTTGATCGCACGGAACTCGGCCGAATGCTGCTCGCCCTTGCTGGTGTCCACCGGCTTCAGTTCATATGGCAGCCCGGACTCTTCGAGGAAGAGCGCGATCTTCGCGGGATTGGGCGTCGGGTGAAAGTAGAACTCGATCATGGGGATGGTCTCCGTGTCGTGGCCGATATCGCGTCATTTTAGATCGAACGATCTTTTATGGGCAAAAGCGGATCGGAAGTGCTACTAGTCCCCGAGCGATGCTGGCGTAAGGGAGCACGCTCGCACGAGCCTTACTTCCTCGACCTTCGACATCGATCCACTCCGCGCCGCGCCGACGGCGGAGAATGGGGCACGCGAGGATCACCACGCCTGCGGAAAACGGCAGCGAGAGCCCGATCTTCACGAGCGGCGATCTCGCGGGATCCGACGCGGGCGAGGACGCGATTGCCCGCGCATGGATTCAGGCGCATGAACGGTGACCTCAGCGAGGCTAATCGCGTATCGGCCCGGAAACATCGCAACGAATCCAACACGCGATCACAGAAAAGAAACTGCCGCTCGCGAAGCGCTCGACCAAGGCGACAAGGAAAAATCAACAAGACGCTCAATGAACGGACGGGTCGACAAGCGAGTCAGAAAAAGATCAGTCAGCAAAACCGAACACGGAAAGATCGAACTCATCGAGCAAGAACCTCGACGAGCAAAACGACCAGCCAGGTTTTATCGTCCCCCTGCTAGACTGGGCTGGCGTGACAAGTCGCGGTCAATGCTTGTGCGGCAGCGCATACCGATGACGTGATCGCCGAGCTTCGTCAGAACGAGTCGTGGCCGCCCGCCGGGATTAGCACGTAGCTTGCCGTTTGCTACGAAGGTCATCGGGGTCGCCTGTCCGCCAGAGGACAACCGCGCTTCCCACAGCCTTTCACGGTGTCGATGCTGAAGGGGCAGGTAACCGGCCCAAGGCGAAACGGACGGCGCGACGTCCCGAAGCGCACCGCCGTCCTCTAGGGAAACGCTGATTAATAGAGCTCGGCGGTCATCGCTCACGTAGCTGCGGACGTTATAGAAGGCAGCTCACGAA
>NZ_FCOM02000177.1 GCF_001544695.2 Caballeronia arvi | reverse complement strand
TGGACGAAACCGCTCGCGCGGTATTGGGGCTCCGGCGGGCGTTAGCGGTATGGCGCAGGAAACCCGCGCGGTTCCCATGATGGAGGACGAGGCGATCCGCCTCGTTCCCGTCAGGAGCACCGCCATGACTCACACCAGCCCGAGCATCAGTCCATTGCGCCAGCGCATGATCGACGACATGCGCATGCGCAAGTTCGCACCCAAGACGCAAGCCGGTTATGTCCGCGTGGTCCGTCAGTTCAGCGCATTTCTCGGGCGTCCGCCGGACACCGCCACGATCGAAGATCTACGGCGCTACCAGTTGCATCTGGTCGATCACGGCACCTCTCCGATCTCGCTGAATGCAGCGATCGCCGGCCTGAAGTTTTTCTTCGGGATCACCCTTGAGAGACCGGAACTGATGGCCCGCATGCAGCCGGTACGGGTGCCTCGCAGATTGCCCGTCGTGCTCAGCCCTGAGGAAGTCGCCCGCCTGATCGCTGCCGCCGGCAACCTGAAGCATCAGACCGCGCTGTCGGTCGCCTATGGCGCCGGACTGCGCGCCAGCGAAGTGGTGGCGCTGAAGATCGGCGACGTCGACAGCCAGCGCATGACCCTGCGCATCGAGCAGGGCAAGGGCCGCCGCGACCGCTACGCGATGCTCTCGCCGGTCCTGCTCGAGCGCCTGCGCGTCTGGTGGCGCGTGGCGCACGCGCAGGGTCGCATGCTCGAAGGCGGCTGGCTGTTTCCGGGCCTCGATCCGATCGACCCGCTCAGCACGCGGCAACTGACCCGCGCCATCCATGCCGCCGCCGAGGGCGCGAACATCGACAAGCGCGTATCCATGCATACGCTGCGCCACTGTTTCGCCACTCATCTGCTCGAACAGAAGGAGGATATCCGCGTGATCCAGGTGCTGCTCGGACACAGACAGATCGAGACCACCACCATCTATACTCAGGTCGCCACTGACCTTCTGCGCAAAGTAATCAGTCCGCTGGACCGCCTGCCCGCCGAGTAGCCCGGCACCGCTTGGAGCGCCCCGTGCTCGAGGTCGCGGACATCTTCCGCGCCCACGGACCGGCATGGCGACAGAGCGCCCGCCTGAACCTGGGGCAGTTGAAGGTCATGTCGGCCATCGAACAGTGCCGCACCGCGGCGCTGGGTGGACATGTTTTGCGCTGTTCGGGCTGTGCAAAGATCGAAGTCGCCTTCAACTCCTGCCGCAACCGACATTGCACGAAGTGCCAGGCGAGCGCCGCGCGCCGCTGGCTCGAGGCGCGTCAGGCTGACCTGCTGCCGGTGGAGTATTACCACGTGGTCTTCACGCTGCCCGCGCCAGTCAGCGCGATCGCCTGGTACAACAAGGCCGTGATCTACGGGCTACTGTTCGACGTCGCCGCCGAGACCCTGCGTACCATCGCCGCCGATCCAAAGCATCTCGGTGCCCAGACTGGCGCCACGCTCGTGCTGCATACCTGGGGCTCGGCCCTGACGCACCACCCGCACGTGCACGGCATTGTCCCGGGCGGTGGTTTGTCGCCCGACGGTGAACGATGGGTGGCATGCCGACCCGGTTTCTTCCTGCCGGTGCGCGTGCTCTCACGGCTGTTCCGGCGCCGCTTCCTCGAAGAACTCATGGCGGCGCATCGTCGCGGCCAACTGCGCTTCTTCGGCGACTACGCCGCGCTCGCCGATCCATCCGTCTTCGCTCAATGGCTCGCGCCGCTACGCACGTGTGAGTGGGTCGTCTATGCCAAGCGCCCCTTCGCCGGACCCGAGGCAGTGCTCGCCTATCTGTCACGCTATACGCATCGCGTGGCCATCTCCAACCGGCGCCTGGTTGCCCTCGACGAACGGGGCGTCACCTTCCGCTGGAAGGACTATCGCGCGAAGGGGCGCACCCGCTACAAGGTCATGACTCTCAGTGCCGATGAGTTCATGCGCCGCTTTCTGCTGCATGTGCTGCCCGCTGGCTTCCACCGTATTCGTCACTACGGTCTGCTCGCCAACCCCGTGCGGCGCGAGAATCTCGCGAAGATACGTGCGCTGCTACACGTCACGACCGCCGCCAGTCCACGAGCGGCTACGGCGGACGAACCACTCGGCAAGCTCCCGCCGCGTTTCACCTGCCGCCACTGCGGCGCGGCGATGGTCATCATCGAACTCGTGCCGCGCAGCGCACCGATCCGCGCACCACCCGCCCAGCGAGCCCCAGCATGAGCGCCCGTGTTTCGAGACGCTCAAACCAACCGTCGGTTCTCCGGCAACGGGACCCGATTGCGGACGGTCGCGTCCCTGACATGGATGACGCGACTTCGCGCGCTGCGCGCCATCACAAACGTAGGCTCGACAACTTCGCCAACGTGCATTCCGTCGATCTCAACCCGTCCCGTCGCGCCTCACCCTCAATCCGACGCCGCGCACGATAGCTCCAATCCCCATAGTGGTAGAACTCTTCCAGCCGCACAGGGACACTCCGCGGTTTCCTCCCTCGGGGTTTGTACGACGCCTGCCCGCATGCGCCTTTGGTGCGGGCCCAGCTGCACGGTGAAGGGCAGGCATCCTACAAACCTAAACT
>NZ_FCOM02000176.1 GCF_001544695.2 Caballeronia arvi | reverse complement strand
GCGCAGATCAGCGGACGCGGCGCGACCTTGCCGTTTGCGCTCAGCCCCGAGTTATGCGGGCGTCTGAACGCGCTGGCGCATCAGGAAGGCGTCACGCCTTTCATGTTGCTGCTCGCGGTGTTTCAGACCTTGCTTGCACGCCTGTCGGGACAGTCAGAGGTGGCAGTGGGCTCGCCCATCGCTAACCGCACGCATGCACAGATCGAGCCGCTTATCGGCCTGTTCGTCAATACGCTGGTGCTGCGTGCCGATCTCTCTGGCTCGCCGTCCTTGCGCACGTTGCTCGCGCAGGTTCGTGACACGACGCTGGCCGCTTATGCGCATCAGGACTTGCCCTTCGAAAAGCTCGTCGAAGCACTTGCGCCGGTTCGTGACACCAGCCGCACGGCGCTGTTCCAGGTGATGTTCGTGTTGCAGAACGCACCGATGGAACCACTTGCCTTGCCCGGCCTCACGTTGGAGTTGCTGCCGCCATCGGAAGCAGGCGCCAAGTTCGATATCACGCTGGACCTCACGAATACGCAAGACCATCTGGCCGGCACGTTGAGCTACGCCACCGATCTGTTCGATGAGCGCACCATCGTCCGCTTTGGTGAACGCTTCACACGCTTGCTCGATCAAGCGCTCGATCAGCCGGATGCGCCGCTGCATTCGCTCGAACTTGTTCTGCCCGAAGAACACGCATTGCTCGAATGCTGGAATGACACGACTGCGGCTTATCCGGAGCATCTGTGTATCCATCATTTATTCGAGCGACAGGTCGAGAGTACGCCCGATGCGACTGCTCTCATCTTCGAAGACGACTCACTCACCTATGCGCAACTCAACGCACGCGCCAATCGACTTGCGCACCATCTGATCGCACTGGGCGTGAGCCCTGAAAATCGCGTGGCGCTGTGCATGGAACGCGGCATCGGCATGATCGTCGCGTTGATGGCCATACTCAAAGCAGGCGGCGCTTACGTGCCGCTCGATCCGGCTTATCCGGGAGAACGTCTGAGCCACATCCTCACCGATGCCGCGCCTCTGCTTCTGATCGCCGATGCCGCCGGTCGTGAAGCCTTGGGCGACACAGGATCGCTGAATGTGCTCGATGCCGATGCATCGCTCGATGACACACTCCCGCAAGACAATCCGCAAACGTCCGTCGCGCCGCATAACCTCGCCTATGTGATCTACACCTCCGGCTCGACCGGCAAGCCCAAGGGCGTTGCGATCGAACATCGGACGCTAATCGCATCGACATGTGCGCGGCACCAGTTCTATGAGCGCGCCGCGAACGAGCGCTTCCTGCTGCTTTCGTCGCTCGCCTTCGATAGCTCCGTCGCCGGCCTCTTCGGGACGCTCACGACCGGCGGCTGTCTCGCGCTCGTCGATATCGACACGGCAAGGGATCCGAACGCGATCATCAGGCTGGTGCGTCATCGCGACATCACGCGCGTGCTGTGTGTGCCGTCTCTCGGTCAGGCCATTCTCGACAGCATGTCGTCGAGCGATGACCATAAGCTTCGCGAGATCATCGTCGCGGGCGAGGCGTGTCCGCCAAGTCTCGCACGACAAAGCTCGACGCTGCCTCGACCGGTATCGCTTTATAACGAGTACGGTCCCACGGAAGCGACGGTATGGGCAACGGCGTATCGATGCCTGCCGGAGGAAACCAATCCGGTGCCGATCGGCCGTCCCATCGCCAACACGCGTATTTATCTGCTCGACACGCAACGGCAGTTGATGCCTGTCGGTGCAGTGGGCGAACTGTACGTCGGTGGCGCGGGTGTGGCGCGTGGTTATCTCAATCGGCCGGAGCTGACCGCCGAGCGCTTCCTCGACGATCCGTTCATTCCGGGCGCGCGGATGTATCGGACTGGCGATATCGCGCGATATCGTGCCGATGGCAATATCGAGTTCCTTGGCCGGAACGATCATCAGGTCAAGATTCGCGGGTTTCGTATCGAGCTTGGGGAAATCGAGGCACAGATCGCCAGTCATCCGGCCGTGCGTGAGGCGGTCGTTATCGCTCGAGCACGACACGAGGGGACGCAGGATCAGCAACTCATAGCTTATGTCACCGGCACGGACGATATCGATGCCAGCGCGCTGCGCGAGCATCTCGCGTCGGGTCTGCCCGATTACATGGTGCCGTCAGCCTTCGTCGTGCTCGATACGTTGCCTTTGACGCCCAATGGCAAGCTCGATCGTCGCGCGTTGCCCGATCCGCAGTGGCAGGATCTTGCTGCATATGTCGGGCCGCGGACCTCGCTGGAACATTCTCTTGCGGAATGCTTTGCCAGCGTGCTCGGCCTCGAACGCGTGAGTGTCTTCGATAACTTCTTTACGCTCGGCGGACATTCGTTGCTCGCTACTCAACTCGTTTCGCGGCTGCGGGATGCGCTTTCCATCGAACTGCCATTGCGCACTTTGTTCGATGCGCCCAGCGTTGCTTCACTCGCTGAAGCGCTCGATGAATCGTCTCGTCAAGCGAGTACGTTGCCACCTTTGCAAGCTCTGCCGCGTCCCGCGCATTTGCCGCTGTCTTTCGCACAGGAACGTCTGTGGTTCCTCGAACAGCTCAATCCGGGTCAGTCCACCTATAACATTCCG
>NZ_FCOM02000301.1 GCF_001544695.2 Caballeronia arvi | reverse complement strand
AGCCATTGCGGCCATTGCGGCCAGTTGATCTGTGTCAGAAAAGCTGGCACCTGCTGCCACTGCGACTGCCACATAGTGCGTCCTCAGAGATTCGGAGCGGAAAGTATAAGGAGTTCTGCCTGCTCTTGCGATATCGCAAAGACGTTCACATCGTTATGTGTGGATCATGCGACGGGCGCAGGGATTCACGGTCGGTCCGTATTGCGATTTGCACGCTGCCGTGCTGTCAAGGACAGCAAATTCAAGCGGTCGATCAAGAAGGATGAATTCTTCGCTGTTGATTTTTTTTCGCGCTATCCTGATTTCACCGCATAAGACGGAGGAGACAGACAGGATGATCTTCTATCACCACGGTGCAGCCATTCAACCCTCCGTCATGCGCGTCGGCCGTACCTACGTTGCCCGCGCCTCCATCCTCGAGGAAGACGGTGAGGCTACCTCACTGGGCGATCTCGGTGCGTTTGCGAGCAAGGACGGTGCATATCGCTTTGCCATTCGATGCGCATTTGCTTTTGTGGACGGGGAATCGCTGCCGCTTCCGCCATTCAAAATCACTGCGCAATAGTCGCGTGGGATCCGCAGGGACCCGCAGGAGGTAATCCACAAGGTTGAGCCTGTGATGTGAACTCACAGGCACGGCGCTGTCGGCCGCCGGATTACGCGGCGAGCCGATGCTCGTAATAAAAGCGATCGCGGTCGTTCAGGATGGCGTACAGCGCATCGAGGTTT
>NZ_FCOM02000174.1 GCF_001544695.2 Caballeronia arvi | reverse complement strand
TTCGACGCCTGCCAACACGCGCAGCGGCACCGTCACATTCCTGTGATCGATGGCAGGCATCGAATAACCCTTAACGATCCCGGTCTGCCGAAGAACGGTCGCCGCGGCCGGCCACTGATCGGCTGCGTTGGGCGGCAGTCGATCCGCAACCGCCGCTCGAAGTGAACCTAGCGTTACATCGCCGTCTCACACTGACCGAACTCGGCGAACGTTACGGCACCAGCGGCAGCAATATCAAAGCGATGAAGTCGAGCAGCTTCCTGCGCAGCAAGACTATCGCGAGCTCTGCCCGATTCTGAAGTGCGGGCCCGAGCAGCTTCTCAGGCCCGAGGGCCTTGACCGGCACGACCAGCACGAGTCACCCGCCAGCCGCCACATTACCGAAGCCATGAGAGCACAGGCATGAAAGTCCGATACGACTACTTTAGGGGGTTGCCTTTGCGCGATGCGTCGCCACTAGCATGATCGCAGATCGCGTACAACGCGCGGCGTGCCCGACGCCACTGCCGAACGTCCCCCGCCGGACCCATTGCTGACGTTCAAGTGGTGCGGTTGATAAGGCGGATATGAGTTGCTTTCCAGTCGTTCCGACCTTCGGGGTCGCGGATGACAGGTTTCACAGCGAGTAGACGCGCAGTCTCGACGCTGAATGTACGACAGATGTTGCGACGCCAATGCCCTCTCCTCACTCACTTTAGGTAAGGTAGTGTCGAGGTTTCTTGCTGACTCGAGCTTCCAAGACTACGGTTGCTGCCAGTCGAAGACCTTTCAACAGCGTCAGCGTGGGCTGAAGCCCCCGCAGAGTGCCCCCTATCAGCTCTTGTGATGTGAAAAGTGCCACAGTAATGGTCAGGGGTTTCATCCTGTACTGTTACCGATAGAGTTCCATTCACAATGCTGTCGGTAACGATGTGACCGGACCCCGGCACGATGTGCCAACCATTGGCCACATCCGCGCTTACACACGAGGTTGCATCTGGCCCATCTTCAGGACTGTCGCCGGCATGCGAGGTTACGACCTGTCCTACAATGCGCTGCGACTCCGGCGCAGGCAGTGTAGGGCCACTCCCGGCCTTTCGCGTGTCAAGGAACGCTTTCAGCTTTCGGTAGTTGTCAGGATCCGCTACCAAACCAGCGTCAAGGAGGAACTTGAGGTTCGTCGCCGCTTTGTCTGGGTCGCCTGTTTTAATCATTTCGAGAATGCGCGAGTGTTCGGATGTTTGCGTTTCCAGCTGTCGCTGAAAAATCCCGTTTGTTAGCGCAACAACGGCATTGCCTGCGGCGGCTACTGCCGCTGCAAAGATTGCAACAACCAAAGGATTTCGCCATTTCGATGCCGCGTTCTCAGCCTCCTTGATGGTCAACTCTTTCTCTTTGACGGCAACCTCTCGCTCACGAAAAGCTTTCTCTGCCTGCCATTTCGCGAGGTCGTCGCTAGGAGCTTCGCTCGAAGAAGCCCTGTCGGTTATCGAATCACACATGGTCACTGCCTGATCGAGGCTCGACACCACGCGGCTCTTATTCACTATTACGCGACGGTCGCCCAGTCGCCGCGTGCCGCAACCTGAGGTTACTGCCAGGATGGTTCAACCATATGGCTTGCCCGGTGTCCGCCGCGGATGGTAGCCCCACCATTGCATTGGATACAAGCCAAACAGCTCAATGTCACCATTAGCGTCGAGCAAGAATAGTCCGCCCTAACTACCCTACTTAAATCGAAAATCGTAAAATATGTCATTTCGGCATCCCGGGAACCTCTGGGACAGTAAATTTTTTCCATCCTCCACAGTTATAACCATTATTTGAATCGGCTCTAACGTGGATGACGATGTGTATTGCATCTGCCGTCGTCTTGGTGAAATTGACGTTGTTTGTGCAATCTCCTTCAGGAGGGTCTGCGGGAATCCATTTTGTTTTGTCACTCGGGTCTCGGCCCACCCATTGTCCATCATCAAGATACCGGATATCAAAATGATAGCCGTAAGTCGCTGTTATCTTGCAATCTCTCTGAACAGTTTGAAGCTCAGGCTTGTCGTGAGTTCCGGCACCGCAGTATAACGTCCGTTCAATAACCTTTCCTTGGACTGTGGGCGCGGACAATAAAGAAATCGATAGGATCGCCAAAAGAATGAGAAGAAACCGTTTCATGGAAACTCCCAACATTAAGAGAAACGTTCAACTAGCTTCCCAATCCGGCGAGCACGCGCCCACCGTTGATGTTGTGCAAGACAACAACGTCGCCGGCGTGACGAGCCCCCCCGAGCGCAAGCACGACTAATCAACCTTATCTCCAGTCGCCGGTTCTTAATCTACTAGCATCGCGACAAGCTTAGTAGATCAAGAATCAGAAACAAGAATAGTCAATGATGAGGTAGATGCCAGCTTTTCTTGGGCGTCGCCTTGCTTTGACTGGCTTTTGGCGCAAATTCACTGCTATGCACCACGTAGGTGATGAGGCGTCCCCAAATAGCGCAGGTACTTGCTGTCCGTGCGAAGAGCGGTTACGAAAGTCTGGTGGGCACTCGCGAGCCGACGTCTACGGGCTCGCTGTAGCGGCTGAAATTGGCCGGAGGACTAAACCGCTCGCGCGGTAGGGGCTACGGTCCGACGCTGGTGGTCAGTGAGAGGCCGGTCACCCGGCTT
>NZ_FCOM02000077.1 GCF_001544695.2 Caballeronia arvi | reverse complement strand
CAGTCCAGGCATTTCGATGCCCAAAGTGTCAACCATGTCCCCGCCAAATCTGTCAACTATGTCCCCGGTCTATACACTGCTGCAAAGAAAGTAGGCAAAGAAAGCAGCTATCCCCAGCCTAAGCACTTCACGCCGGCCGCGGCACAGGCGATTGGTTGAATGGAACCCGGAGTAGCGAGTGTCCTCGAAGGTCTTATCGGGCGTGGATCGCGCACGGTCTGCCGCCCGATAACGCCAAGCGAGCTGGTTCAGCACGAAACTGCTCCGGCCCGCTTCGCGGCCGATGGGTCAATCGCGTGGGCGCGGTTGGTGTGATCGATGCGGTCGGTGCGTGCCTCTTTGCCGGGGCTTCCATCTCATTGCGCGCGCTGCCCGTTGGTTTCCCTTGCAGACCCTACGGCAGCGCGCAGCGCTGTGCCGGAACTGTTTCGTGCTGAACCGGCTTGCTTGACGTTCTAGCGTGTCAGACCGTGCGCGAGCCAAGTCCGATTGGGCCTATGAGGGCATTCTTTAGGCGAGGGCCGATCGCCGAGGAGAAAAATGGCCAACGTGCGTGTGACCGCGGGCGGTGAGAAGCTGCTTTCTTTGGTTACTTTCTTTGCAGCAGCAAAGAAAGTGACCCCTCCGCCGGGGAGGCGGTTACTGAACAAGAAGTAAGAAGGCAGCAGAAGCAAGACACCAACAAAAGCCCCTCACCCCCGCGTCCCACGCGAAATCTCCGTCCCGGCATCATGCGCGAGCCGCGCAGTAATCGGCATCGAAAGAAACGAAAAGAACCCGACGACGACAAACGCAGGCCAGAAGTCGGACCATTGCACGCTCGCATGACCGTTCAGATACTGCGAGAGCTCGAGCGTGATGCCCGCGACGGTGACGCCAAGACCGAGCGACACCTGCTGCACGAAGCTGGCAAGACTCGTCGCACGCCCGACATCGCGTGTTTCGATCTCCGCATACGCGAGCGAGTTGAGGCTCGTGAACTGCAACGCAGGGAAGAAGCCGCCAAGCAGGACGACGGCCCAGATCACCCAGGTCGGCGTGCCGGGAAAGAACGCGCCGCACGCCGCGATAGCGATACCCGACAACGCAGCGTTATAGAAGAGCGTCTGCCGGAAGCCGAAGCGATGCAGCACGCGCGAGGCGAACGAGCGCATGAACATGCCGCCGAAGGCGGACGCGCAGGTGATCGCGCCGGACTTGAACGCGCTCATGCCGAGCCCTTCCTGCAGCGCGAGCGGCAGCAGAAACGGCACGGCGCCGAGCCCGATGCGAAACATCGAACCGCCGAGGACGCTCGCCTGGAACGTCGGCACGCGGAAGAAGCGCAGGTCGAGCAGCGGCTTCTCCGCGCGTCGCGCGTGGACGCAGTACAGCACGACCATCAGCGCACCGGCGGCGCACATCGCGTAGGCGGTGCCTTGCGGGATCAGTTCGCCGCCGACGAGCGAGAGCCCGAGCAACAGCAGCACGCCCGCGCCCGCCGAGAGGAAGAAGCCGAACCAGTCGAGCCGGCCCGGATGTTCCTCGTGCGAGTTCGCGATGTAGCGGTTGGTCAGATAGATGCCGAAGATGCCGATCGGAATGTTGATGAAGAAGATCAGGCGCCAGTGCAGATAGGTAGTGATGAAGCCACCGAGCAAGGGACCTACCGCGGGTCCGAGCATTGCGGGCACGGAGAGATAGTTCATCGCGCGAATGAACTCCGAGCGGCGCACCGAGCGAAAGATGATGATGCGGCCGACGGGCACCATCATCGCGCCGCCGACGCCCTGGATGAAGCGCGCGACGGTGAACGGCCCGAGCGATGTCGATGCGGCGCAGAGCAGCGAGCCGACGACGAACACGCCGATGGCCGTGCGGAACACGGCGCGTGCAACGAAGCGGTCGGCGACCCAGCCGCATATCGGTATGAAGACGCCGAGCCCGAGCACATAGCTCGTGACGGCGACTTTCAATGTGACGGGATCGCGTCCGAAGGCGCGCGCCATTTCAGGAATCGCAGTGACGATGACATTGGCGTCGACGCTTTCCATGAACATCGCGCACGCGACGATGAGAGGGGCAATGAAAGCTTTGACGGCAAGTGGCATGGTGAATCGCGATCGACTCTTGGCGGCAAGAGCGGCGATTATGGCACCGATATGGAGCAGTCGCTGAGGGATCAAGGCGCGATACGTGCTGCGATGAACATTGAACGAGGAACGAAGAAGCGATGGACCCGCATGATCTGCAACGGCTCGTCACGCAGACGATGCCCTACGGCAAGTACAAGGATCGCGTGCTCGCCGATCTGCCTGGTCACTATCTCGCGTGGTTCGCGCGTGAGGGTTTTCCAGAGGGCAAGCTCGGTGCGCTGCTCGCATTGATGCATGAGATCGACCACAACAATCTGCGCTCGCTGCTCGATCCTTTGCGTGGCCGATGAGCGTTTCCGCGGTATGACGCATCGCCGCGTAAACACGCTATAGGTTGTATCGACATGTTTTGCAAGCACAAGATATTGTGGAAATAAGAGACGCGGAATGATAGACTTCGGCAACGGATTCGAAGCGCGGAGCAGGCAACAGAGCGTCGTTCGAATGCTCGCGCGAGCATGTTTCGAGTGAAGCAGAGTGCGTTCGATGACATGCAATCGAAGGTCATCGAAGCGCGGGCAAATCGATCGCTCGTCGACGCATGTTTGCATCGCATCGAGTGTCATCGAGAGACATGGATCGACGAACGCAACGAGTCACGCTTCGATGCGTTCGTCATCGAACGCAGCAACGAGTCGATGTTCGCAGTGAAGCGCAGCGCACGATAGCGACCGCGCATCGAGCATCAGCCGAAACGCCTTATGCGGCGGGGCTTTCGAGGCATCGATACGAAGCAGTCGAAGCACGTCGCGCAGCCTTCGACATCACTCGATCAGGACCGCTTCACACACGATTCGAGAGGCATGGCATCGAGCTTCGAACATGAAGCGAAGAGCCAAGTGTTGTATGCAGGTAGCAACGTCGAATCTAAATCGCATGAAAACGAGAATTTTCATGAGCAAACTCTTTTATCGCTCATGAAAAGATGGTACAAACCGATCTAAATTGATGGTGAGAATTTATGCTCAACTGGGATGACGAGACCACTGCCGTAGCTCCCTCGAGCGCTTCGCAACCGAACGCGTTGCGTCACGCTCAAGGCACGACTTTCGGTACGCAGTCAGCGCAAGCTGCGGCTCATCAAGCTGCCCATCAGATTGCTCAGGCGAACAACATCTTTTCCGATGGCTTCGTTCCGCCCGCAACCGCCACGCCTTCCGCAAGCGCCATCGCTGCTCAGAGCGAAGCGCGCGTCAATGTCGCCGACAAGCGCATCATCAACGGCAAGACCGACGTCAATCAGCTCGTCCCGTTCAAGTACAAGTGGGCGTGGGAGAAGTACCTCGCCGGCTGCGCGAACCACTGGATGCCGCAGGAAGTGAACATGTCGCGCGACATCGCCCTGTGGAAAGACCCGAACGGTCTGTCGGACGACGAGCGACGCATCGTCAAGCGCAATCTCGGCTTCTTCGTCACGGCAGATTCTCTGGCCGCGAACAACATCGTGCTCGGCACGTACCGTCACATCACCGCTCCGGAGTGCCGCCAGTTTCTTCTGCGCCAGGCGTTCGAAGAGGCGATCCACACGCACGCGTACCAGTACATCGTCGAATCGCTGGGCCTCGACGAGAGCGAGATCTTCAACGCGTATCACGAAGTCAAATCGATTCGCGACAAGGACGAGTTCCTGATTCCGTTCATCAATACGCTGACCGACCCGGCCTTCACCACGGGCACGCTGGAAGCGGACCAGAAATTGCTGAAGTCGTTGATCGTGTTCGCCTGCATCATGGAAGGTCTCTTCTTCTATGTGGGCTTCACGCAGATTCTGGCGCTGGGTCGCCAGAACAAGATGACGGGCGCGGCGGAGCAGTATCAGTACATCCTCCGCGATGAATCGATGCACTGCAACTTCGGCATCGACCTCATCAACCAGATCAAGCTCGAAGAGCCGCAACTGTGGACCGCCGAATTCAAGGCCGAGATCCGCGAGCTCTTCAAGCAGGCTGTCGATCTCGAATATCGCTACGCTGAAGACACCATGCCGCGCGGGGTGCTCGGCCTGAATGCGTCGATGTTCAAGAGCTACTTGCGCTTCATCTGCAACCGGCGTTGCCAGCAGATCGGGCTTGACCCGCTCTTCCCGAACGAGGAAAACCCGTTCCCGTGGATGAGCGAAATGATCGACTTGAAGAAGGAACGCAACTTCTTCGAGACACGCGTGATTGAGTATCAAACCGGCGGCGCGCTGACCTGGGAATAACAACAAGCCCAGGACGTGTTGCAGACGAAATCGATGGGGCGGACGGGCAGCAGCGTGTCGATTACGCGCGCCCGGCCGACAAGGTTTAGGAGAACGGTCGCCTGATGCAAAGTGCGCCTACTGACTTGGCGGGCCGAGTGGCTCGAATAGAAGACAGGCGTTTTGCGATCCCTTCAATGGGATGGGCAAACTTCCCCCCGGAAAATGCCAGCGGCAAGCTCGCTGGCTCGATCAAGCGATGGCCGGCGCCGCGAAGAGGCGGTGCTGACTCAATTTGGCGCGCGGTGCCTCGGGGCACGGCGCGCCTTGCCGTATTCATTAGCGTAAGCAGGTGGGATCAGCGTACGCCGATGAATAATCCGCTTCGTAGCGTGCGCTGTCGAGAAGGCGACACGCGGGAAGCGGGTTTTGACGAAGGGTGTTGTTTGAACTGACTCTCATCTGAAAACCTGAAGGAGAAAATCATGGCAGTTGCCAAGAAAAAACCCGCCGCGAAAAAGGCTGCAGCAAAGAAAGTCACCGCCAAGAAGGCCGCTCCGGCCAAGAAGGTTGCCGCTAAGAAGGTCGCTGTGAAGAAGGTTGCAGCGAAGAAAGTAGCGGCGAAGAAAGTAGCAGCGAAGAAAGTAGCAGCGAAGAAGGTCGCAGCGAAGAAAGTGGCAACCAAGAAAGTCGCTGCAAAGAAAGTCGCTGCAAAGAAAGTAGCGGCGAAGAAGGTCGCGGCGAAGAAGGTCGCGGCAAAGAAGGCTCCGGCGAAAAAGGCCGCAGCGAAGAAGGTCGCGACCAAGAAGGTAGCGGCGAAAAAGGCTGCAGCGAAGAAGGCGCCTGCGAAGAAGGCCGCGGCCAAGAAGGCGCCCGCGAAAAAGGCCGCAGCGAAGAAGGCCGCTGCGAAAAAGGCTCCCGCGAAAAAGGCTGCTGCGAAGACCGCAGCCGCTGCGCCTGCTCCTGCTGCGAAGAAGGCCCCCGCGAAGAAAGCTCCGGCGAAGAAGGCCGCTGCTGTGAAGAAGACGACGGCTGCTGCACCTGCCACGACGGCAACGACCGTATCGGCGCCGGCACCGGCTCCGGCCGCTGCGGTCAAGACGGCGTTGAATCCGGCAGCGGCATGGCCGTTCCCGACGGGCAGCCGTCCGTAACTTCTTGCAGCACGCTTTACCCAGGCACACTTCGCTGTGCCCTTAGCCGGGTAGGCCTACCCGGCCTGAACCCGTCGTTGAGGAGACTCAGCGGCGGGTTTTTCACTTCGGCCAACGAATCGCATCGAGCTGCGGGCGCACGGCTTTCGCGCGGCAAAGAAAAAGCGCATGCATCTTTCGATACATGCGCTTGTTTCGAACGACATGCGCGCCTTGCGGCGTGACGCCTATTCGTCCGCTGAATGCCTCAATGCGTGACGCGCGTGACGCCGCCGCTCGACAGCAGACGCACCCGCTCGCCCGCCTGGAAGACTTCGCCGTTCGCGGTTTGCGTGATGGCGCGCAAGTCGCCGTTATCGAGACGCACCGTGATCTCCAGGCCGTTCTTCATCGCGACGCTGTTCTCGACCGCGTTGCCCGCCACGGCGCCAGCCAGGCCGCCGATGATGCCCGCGATGATCGAGCCGTTGCCGCCGCCGATCGCGCTTGCCGCCGCGACGCCGCCCAGCGCGCCGCCACCGATGGTGCCGAGGCCGGTCGGCTGGCCGTTGTTCGAACTGATCTTCACGCCGCGCACGCTTTCGACGGTCGCCATGCGCACCGTTTCCTCGCGCTGCGCCTGCGACGCCGTGTAGACGTCCGAAGAACTGCTGTTGTAGGCGCAGCCCGTCAGCGCTACCGAGCCGACGAGCGCCATTGCCAACGCGATACGACTTACCGTTTTCATTCCTTTACTCCACTCACTCAGAACAGGCTGCTTCCGAAAGCCTGCTTGAAACGCTCTTCGATTTCGGCGCGCGTCGGCGCGTAGGTTTGCGGCCCCTGATGTTCGATTTTCAGCGAACCCATCAGACTTGCGAGACGACCCGTTTTCTCCCAGCCAAGCTTGTTTTCGATGCCGTACAACAGACCGCCGCGGAATGCGTCGCCGCAACCGGTCGGATCGACCACCTGTCGCGCCTGCACGGAGGGAACGTCGAGCACGCCATCTTCATGATAGAACTGCGCGCCGTGTTCGCCACGTGTAACCACGAGGGCGTCGACGCGGCTCTTGATGTCTTCGATCGACCAGCCGGTCTTGTTGCTCAGCAACTTGGCTTCGTAATCGTTGACCGCCACGTATGTGGCGAGTTCAATCATGCGACAAAGTTCCACGCCTTCCAGAATCGGCAATCCCTGGCCCGGATCGAACACGAACGGCACGCCCGCGCGGGACAGGCCTTCGGCGTGCTCGCGCATGCCTTGCGCGCCGTCGGGCGCGACGATGCCGAGCGAGATGCCTTGGGCTTCGTCGGCGCGGTTGAGGTGCGATTCCATCATCGCGCCGGGGTGGAACGCGGTGATCTGATTGTTCGCGAGGTCGGTCGTGATGAAGCATTGCGCCGAGTGCTGGTCGGCCAGCACGCGCACGTATTCCTTCGACAAACCGAGCGCGTCGAGCCGGTCGATGTAGAGCTGCGAGTCCGCCGCGCCGAGCGTCGCCATGATTTTCGGTTCGCCGCCGAGAAGCTTCAGCGCATACGCGATGTTGCCCGCGCACCCGCCGAAGTTGCGGCGCATCGTCGGCACCAGGAAGCTGATGTTCAGCATGTGCACCTGATCCGGCAGGATGTGGTCGCCGAAGCGGCCCTGGAAAGTCATGATGTTGTCGTAGGCGAGCGAGCCGCAGATGAGCGTAGCCAAGGCGAACGTCCTTATCGTTGGGAACCGGAGAAGAGAATGCGCATACGGCGCGCGGCGAGTTTCTCACAGCGCCTCGTATGCGCGGACCGCCCGGAACACGGGCGGTCCATCGCAAGACTTACTTCAACGCGGCGAGCGCTGCGTCGTAGTTCGGTTCCTGCTTGATTTCGGACACCAGTTCCGAGTGCAGCACCTTGTTGTTCTCGTCCAGCACGACGACCGCGCGCGCCGTCAGGCCCTTGAGCGGGCCGCTCGTCACGTCCACGCCGTAGGCTTGCGCGAACTCGTGGCCGCGGAACGTCGATGCCGTCACGCAGTTCTCGATGCCTTCCGTCGTGCAGAAGCGCTTCGCCGCGAACGGCAGATCGCCCGAGACCACGACGACGACCGTGTTGTTCAGCTTCGTCGCTGCTTCGTTGAATTTGCGCGTCGAGGTCGCGCAGGTCGGTGTGTCGAGGCTCGGCACGATGTTCAGCACCTTGCGCTTGCCCGCGAAACTGGCGAGCTTGACGTCGCCGAGGTCCGCGCCGACGAGCGTGAATTCGGGCGCCTGCTGGCCCGTGCCCGGGAACGTGCCGTTGACGTCGATGGGATTGCCGCCGAGGGTAACTTGACTCATGTTGCGCTCCAGAGAATTGTCAGATGCTGACGGGAAAATCGCGCGTGCCGAGCCGTGAGGGCAGCAACGCGCGTCGTGCGGCGGGATTCAGCCCCTTGCGTGACGGACGGCGCGGATTCGAGATCGCGGCCGTCGCGGCATCAGGGATAAAAGACCTGAACCCGGTAATTCGCGGCAACCGCGTCGCCCGTATCCAGACGGACGATGACCGGTTGCGCACTTTGCGGCGCGAGGCCGACGGCGAATATCGTACCCGGTCGCGCGTAATCCTGCGGCCAGAGCACGCGGCGGACCGCGACGTTGTTCTTGTCGTCGAGCAGCGTGAGCTCGAGCGCCGGATACGCGAGCGCGACATCCAGCCGGTTGCGCAGCGACAGCTTCAGTTCGAGCTTGTGCGGTCCGTCGACCTGGCGCAGACCGGAGCTCTCGATCTGCAATCCGTCGATGTCGCGCGGCGGCGAGATGGTGCAGCCGATTTGATCGCAGGCATCGGAGTAGAGCGTGTGCGAGCCGGGCACGAGCACCATCACGCTTTCGCGTTGCCACCATGCCAGTTGCACGATCAGCAGCAACGCCAGCAGCACGGCGAGGATGATGCCCGCGATGCGTTTGCCCTTGCCCTTGCTCGTCTCCGCACGCGCCGGCGCGCGAGGCTGGTGTGAATCGCGCGAATCGCGCGATTCACGCGTTTCGCGGATGACCGGAAACGCTTCGTTCGCGCTCGTTCGGCGAGCGCCGGCGGGCGGCTTGTCACCGAAGCCGGGCTCGGCGTCGTCGCGCCACGCGGATGGTACAGGCGGCTCCGGCGAAGGGCGCGCGGGCGGCTCGTCCGTTCGAGGAGACGGTCCGATGAACGGCTCGGCGCGATCGTCCAGCGGAGCGACGAACGGCAGGGCGGGCTCATCGCCGGACGACAGTGCATCGGCGCCGGTTCGAGCTGAATTCGCCGCTTCGGGATGCGACGCCCCCACACGAACGAATTGCTTCATAGGCCCGGGTTGGGAGGGCACCGCGGAAGGTTCGTTCGCCGCATGGTGCGCCGTCTCGGCGCGCGGCGGTGTGGGCCGCGTCTGCCCTGGCGCGTTCGCGAACCCGGGAGCGTTGGCATACACGGTGCGTTCGTCGTTCTCGTCGGGCGTGATGCCCGGCGACGGGGACGGCGCATCGCCGTGCCTGGTCGCAGCGAGATCGAGGTTGCGCGGCGCCAAGGGCTTCGGCTTCAGCGGTGTCTCGGGGATCGACGCCGGGCGCGCGGGCGGTTCCGGCGCGGTTGCGGGACCGGCGCCCGAACTGGTCGCGGGACCGACGGCGACGTCGTCATCGAGGATCGCGGCGTGTTGCGCGACGCCTGCCGCAGCCGGCTCGTCAGGAAGCTCGAAGCGATGATGCGCGGCATCGAAAACTTCCTGGCAATGTCCGCAGCGCACGCGGCCGTCATGCGGCGCGAGCAGATGCGGGTCCAGCTTGAATACGGTTTCGCAGTGGGGGCAGCGGGTTGCCAGCGCCATATAAGAAGTGCCGTGGGCCTGACGGCCGTCGTGGAGGATGGCGCTATTTTAAAGGCTTTCGCGCCGCGTTCCGGCGAGGCACACCCAGCCTTCGTGCTCGCGCCAGACGCCGATGTCGATCCACTTCGCGTAGACCGCCGCGACTTCGTCGGCCTGCCGCGCGAGCACGCCCGACAGCGCGATCCTGCCGCCCGGCCTGACCTTTGCGCAGAGCATCGACGCCATCAGCTTGAGCGGATTGGAAAGGATATTCGCGACGACGATATCGAACTCGCCGGTGGGACAGGCATCGGGCAAACCGTAAGTCACGTCCGCATGATTGCGCTCGCTGTTCTGACGCGCCGACTCGACCGCCTGCGGATCAATGTCGATGCCGAAGACCGGATTCGCGCCGCACTTCTTCGCGAGAATCGCGAGGATGCCGGAGCCGCATCCGTAATCGAGGACCGATTGCCCCGGCTTCACCGATTGCTCCAGCCATTCCATGCAAAGACGCGTGGTCGGATGGCTGCCGGTGCCGAACGCGAGGCCCGGATCGAGTTCGAGCACGAGTGCGTCGGGATCGGGCGCATCGTGCCACGAGGGCACGACCCAGATGCGCTCGCCAATGGAGATCGGATCGAACTGCGCCTGCGTGAGCCGCACCCAGTCCTGCTCCTCGACTTCGCGCACCGTGAACGCCGGCGCCTTCTGCAAACCGATTTCGTTTGCCGCGGCCGTGAGCAGCACGGCCGGATCGGCGTCTTCGGCGAGCAGCGCGACGACGCGCGAATGCTTCCACGCGCTCTTTTCCGGCACGAGACCGGGCTCGCCGAAAAGCGGCTGCTCGTCGGGCGTGTCGGCGTCGGCGTCTTCGACGGACACCGACAGCGCGCCGATTTCAAGCAGCGCATCCGACAGCGCTTCGGCGTGCTCGCGATCCAGCTCGGCGATCAGTTCCCGGTAACTCATGCTCTTTCTCTTGCTAGTGACGGCTTACGACTCTTCGGCGACTGCCGCCTGACGTGCCGCCAGCTTGTTTTCGAGGTAATGGATGCTCGTGCCGCCCTCGACGAACTTCGCGTCGATCATCATCTCGCGATGCAGCGGGATGTTGGTCGAGATGCCTTCCACGACCATTTCCGACAGCGCAATGCGCATGCGGTTGATCGCCTGCTCGCGCGTCGCGCCGTAGGCAATGAGCTTGCCGATCATCGAATCGTAGTTCGGCGGAACGAAGTAGTTGGCGTAAGCGTGCGAATCGACGCGAATGCCCGGACCGCCCGCCGTATGCCACGACGTGATGCGTCCCGGCGACGGCGTGAACTTGAACGGATCTTCCGCGTTGATGCGGCATTCGATCGCGTGGCCCTTGAACTGAATGTCCTTCTGGCGGATCGAGAGCTTCTCGCCCGCGGCGATGCGAATCTGTTCCTGAACGATATCGACGCCCGTGATGAGCTCCGTCACCGGATGCTCCACCTGCACGCGCGTGTTCATTTCGATGAAGTAGAACTCGTTGTTCTCGTACAGGAACTCGAACGTGCCCGCGCCGAGATAGCCCATCTTCTTGCACGCATCGGCGCAGCGGTCGCCGATTCGCTCGATCAGCCGGCGCGCGATGCCCGGCGCGGGCGCTTCCTCGATCACCTTCTGGTGACGGCGCTGCATCGAGCAGTCGCGTTCGCCGAGCCAGATCGCGTTGCGAAACGAGTCCGACAACACCTGAATCTCGATGTGGCGCGGGTTCTCGAGGAACTTCTCCATGTAGACCTGCGGGTTGCCGAAGGCGCGGCCCGCTTCCTCGCGCGTCATGTTGACCGCGTTCACGAGCGCTGCTTCGGTGTGCACCACGCGCATGCCGCGCCCGCCGCCTCCGCCCGCCGCCTTGATGATGACGGGGTAGCCAATCGTGCGCGCAATCTTCACGATCTCGCGCGGATCGTCCGGCAACGCGCCTTCCGAACCCGGCACGCACGGCACGCCGGTCTTGATCATCGTCTGCTTGGCGGTGACCTTATCGCCCATCAGGCGGATGGTTTCGGGGCGCGGACCGATGAACGTGAAGCCCGATTGCTCGACGCGCTCGGCGAAATCGGCATTTTCGGAGAGGAAGCCGTAGCCGGGGTGAATCGCTTCGGCGTCGGTGACTTCGGCCGCGCTGATGAGCGCCGGCATGTTCAGGTAGGAGAGATTCGAAGGCGCCGGTCCGATGCACACGGCTTCGTCGGCCAGCTTGACGTACTTCGCTTCCTTGTCGGCTTCCGAGTAGACGACGACTGTCTTGACGCCCAGTTCGCGGCACGCGCGCTGGATGCGAAGCGCGATTTCGCCGCGGTTCGCAATGAGAATTTTTTCAAACATAGTGGGTCGGCTCATCAACGGGCTCGCGTGAGCGGCCCTCGGGGATCGAATCGGCGGCGCGCTTCTCGACGGATCGAGCTTGCTTGAGCGCCGGCGCGGTGAAGCCGGCGGCGGCTGCGAGGCGCAACCGCGGCACGGCCCGATGCGCCTTTAGTCGCCGATCACGAAGAGCGGCTGGCCGTACTCGACCGCCTGGCCGTTCTCGACGAGGATTTCCTTCACGACGCCAGCCTTGTCCGATTCGATCTCGTTCAAGAGCTTCATCGCTTCGATGATGCAGAGCGTCTGGCCTTCCTTCACCGTATCGCCGACCTGAATGAACGGGTCCGCGCCCGGCGACGGCGCGCGGTAGAACGAGCCGACCATCGGCGAGGTCACGATATGGCCCTGCGGCGCAACCGCGGCGGGCGTTGCCGGCACCGGGGCGCCTGCTTCGCCCGCGCCGCCGAAATGCGGCACGCCCGATGCCTGCACTTGCGGCGCGTACTGTTGCGGCGCCTGCATGTAGACGGGCGCGGCGTTCTTGACGATGCGAACCTTGCCTTCGCCTTCCGTCACTTCAAGTTCCGAGATGCCGGATTCCGAGACGAGGTCGATCAGCGTTTTGAGTTTACGAAGGTCCATCGAAAAATCCCCTTTCAATACTTGGAGACCGGGAATCGGCCCGGCACTTTACTTGATTTGTGGGTGTTCTAACTTCAGCGGCGAGCCAACGCGGCCAATGTCGCTTCGGGTTGTGCGGAATTGGGCGCACTTTAGCGCCGTTTAGAGAATTTTGTCTAGTTTTACCGTGCGGATCATTCTGAAACGACGGGACAAATTACCGCGCAGCCCGACGGGATACGGCGAATTTTCCGCAAATTCGGCGTAAAGCACCGTAATTCGCAGCTTAATCCATGTAATTCACTGCTTACCGCCTGCGAATTTTTACAGGTTGTCGAGCGTGTGCCGAAGCTCGGCGGGATCGACTTCGCCCAGTTTTGTCGACCGGACCTGGCCCTTCGAGTCGATCACCACCGTGAAAGGCAGGCCGCCGGCGTTGTTGCCGAAGCTTCGCGCAAGATCCGCGCCGCCGAATCCCGTAACGTAGACCGGATAGGCGACTGGCACTTTTTGCAGGAAGTCGTTGACGTTCTTCTCGCTGTCGACGCCAAGCCCGATGAACGTGACGCCTTTTTTCTCGTACTCACGCTGCATTGCGGAGAGCGTCGGCATTTCCTTGACGCACGGGCCGCACCACGATGCCCAGAAATTCACGACGACCGGCTTGCCTTTGAACGCAGCGAGCGGCTGGGCCGTGCCGGAAGCGCCGGGCGGCGTCGCTTTCCAGAGCTGATCGACGGCGTTCCCGCCCGCCTGAGTCGCGGCCACAGTGTCGTGGCCGGTGAAGACGTGGCCGGCGTAGAAGCCGCCGACGGTCGCAGCGACCGCGACCACAAGGGCCGCCAGAATGCGTGTGCTTTTCATGAGCGTCCGGAGAAAAGATCAACCGCCGATTTCGAGCGGCGGGGCGTCGGGATGATCGAGCAGCGCCCGCACGGCCGCCATGTTCGCGCGGGCGAGGCGTCCGCGACCGTCCGCGCGCACGGCGCCGCGAAGATCATCGGTTCCGTAAAGCGCGATATGCAGGCCGACCGGCTCTTCGCCGCGCGTCCGATGCAGAAAGCTCAGCGTCTCGACGTAGCCGCGCCCGGCGAAATGCCGCGTCTCCGACACGTCGTACTGCACGTTCGCGTTCAGCAGGTAAATCGCGACTTCCTTGGGGTTGTCGCAGAAGCATTGCAGGTGAATATCGGAGTGCTCGCCCGCCGTGCCGTTGAGCACCGCGCCCGTCAGATAAGGATCGAAGGGCTTGAGACGCTCCATCCAGTCGAGCGCGATTTCGCGCATGCGGCGCAGCACGGCCGGCTGGCTGTCGCTCTGGAAAATCGCCTGATATTCGCGGATTTGCTCTTCGATCTGGTCGTTATCGGGCAGGAATTCGCCGCCGATCTTCGTCTCGCCGACCACGAGCTTCGCGGCCTTGCGCTTGGCGGTGGAGTAGTCGAGACCATCTTCGGCGATCATCCGTGCAGCCGCGATCGCGATTTCCTCGCGCACGCGCTGCGGGTCGAAATGTGATTTGCGAACCATGCCGGAATGATACTAGATAACCTCGGGCGGCCCTTTTGCGGACCCGGTGCGGCGGGCGTGCGCGGGCAGAAGAACGCTTCGCGCGCTCGGTTACAATATGCGCCTACAGGCGCCTTTCTGCACGGGTTTGCCCTTAGGTTCACGCAACCTTAGGTTCACGCAACGGCGCCGTTCCTGTTTCCGCATTTCAATCGCCCGCGCGGCGCGACACGGTTTATGCACATCCACATCCTCGGCATCTGCGGCACCTTCATGGGCGGACTCGCCGTTCTGGCGCGTGAAGCGGGCCACAAGGTCACCGGCTGCGACGCGGGCGTCTACCCGCCGATGAGCACGCAGCTCGAAGCGCAGGGCATCGAGTTGATCGAAGGCTATGGCGTCGAGCAGCTCACGCTGGAACCTGATCTCTTCGTCATCGGCAACGTGGTGTCACGCGGCAATCCGCTGATGGAGGCCATCCTCGATCGCGGCTTGCCGTACACGTCCGGCCCGCAATGGCTCGGCGAGCACGTGCTGAACGGCAAGTGGGTGCTCGCGGTCGCCGGCACGCACGGCAAGACCACGACCAGCTCGATGCTCGCGTGGCTGCTCGAAGACGCCGGCATGAATCCAGGCTTTCTCATCGGCGGCGTGCCGCTCAACTTCGGCATCTCCGCGCGTCTGACCGATTCGAGCTTCTTCGTCATCGAAGCTGATGAATACGACACCGCGTTCTTCGATAAGCGTTCGAAGTTCGTCCACTACCGCCCGCGCACGGCCGTGCTCAACAATCTCGAATTCGATCACGCCGATATCTTCCCGGATCTCGCTTCGATCGAAACGCAATTCCATCACCTTGTGCGCACGGTGCCGGGCGTCGGACGCATCGTGACGAACGGGCGGGAAGCTGCGCTCGAACGCGTCCTCATGCGCGGCTGCTGGTCGGGCGTGGAGCGCTTCGGCGTCGAAGGCGGCTGGCAGGCGTTGCCGGCGGAGGAAGGCGCGCGCGTCGACGAGCAGTTCGCGGTGTATTGGGAAGGCGAGCGGCTGGGCATCGTCGATTGGCAGGTTCAGGGCGAACACAATCGCATGAACGCGCTCGCGGCGATCGCGGCGGCGCGCTCGGTCGGCGTGCCGGCGGCGCAGTCGGTGAAATCGCTGGCCGCGTTTCGCAACGTCAAGCGGCGCATGGAGATCAAGGGCAGCGTCGATGGCGTCACCGTCTATGACGACTTCGCGCACCATCCGACCGCGATCGAAACGACCGTCGCCGGTTTGCGCACGCGCGTTGGTAAATCCCGCATTCTTGCCGTGCTCGAACCGCGTTCGAACACGATGAAGCTCGGCACGATGAAAGCGCAGTTGCCCGCCAGTCTCGCCGATGCGAATCTCGTCTTCGGCTACGGCGCGCGCGACGGCCGCGACAAGCTCGGCTGGAATCTCGCCGAAGCGCTGTCCCCGCTCGGCGACAAGGCGCAGGCGTTCAACGAAATCGAACCTCTGGTGAAGGCGGTCACGGCCGCCGCGCGTCCCGGCGACCACGTGCTCGTGATGAGCAACGGCGGCTTCGGCGGCGTTCATCAGAAACTGCTCGATGCGCTTTCGGCGCGTGGCGCAGGAGGACATTCGTGATTCTCTATCTGCACGGCTTTCGCTCGTCCCCCCAATCGTTCAAGGCGCGCGTGATGCATGCGCGTCTCGCTGAACTCGGGCGGCTCGGCGAATGGCAGTGCCCGACGCTGCCGGTATCGCCCTTCGATGCCGTCGCGCTGGCGGAATCGCTCACGGCAGGCGAAAAGACGGGCGATGTGACCGTCGTCGGCAGCTCGCTCGGCGGGTATTACGCCACTTATCTCGCGGAAAAGCATGGCTGGCGTGCCGTGCTGCTCAATCCCGCCGTCGTGCCGGACCGCGATCTGAGCCACTATCTCGGCGAGCAGCCGCTCTGGCACGGCGACGGCAGCATCACCGTGCTGCCGCGGCATCTGGACGAACTGCGCGCGCTCGCGGTCGAATCGGTCACGCGGCCCGAGCGCTACTATCTGATCGCGGCGACGGGCGACGAAGTGCTCGATTACCGCACGATGCTCGATCACTATCCCGGCGTGCGGACCACGCTGATTCAAGGCGGCGATCACGCGATCAGCGACTTTCCGGCCTATCTCGCCGATGTCATCGCGTTCTGCGATCAGGCGCCGCCGCCCTTGGTTGCGCCAGCGGCGGCCTGATACCCCATTCACACCGGCGCGCATTTTCAGAGTGCGGCCGGTCCACCGTCTTACGAGAGTATTGAGTGAACGTTTTCTTCGAGGAATCGGGTAGTTTCAAGGCCGGATCGGTGTTGTCCAAACAGGGTGACGCGTTCCAGGTCGAGTTGCCGGGCGGGCGGCGCGCGAAGGTGCGCGCGAAAGACGTGCTGATCGAGTTCGAAAAGCCCGCGGCCGGCGACCTGATGCAGGAAGCCGACGCCATCGCGCAGGAGATCGATCTCGACTTTCTGTGGGAATGCGCGCCCGAGGATGAATTTCCGTTCGCCGCGCTCGGCGCCGATTATTTCGGCGACAAATTCGGCCCCACCGAACGCGCCGCGCTCGTGCTGCGCATGCACGGCGCGCCGGTCTATTTCCGTCGCAAGGGGCGCGGCCAGTATCAGCGCGCGCCGCAGGAGCAGTTGCAGATGGCGCTCGCCGGCCTCGAGCGCAAGCGTCAGCAGGCGCTCGTGCAGCAGGGCTACGAAGACGAGCTGAAGGCGGGCAAGCTGCCCGACGCGTTGAAGGACAAGGCGCTCGGTCTGCTCACGAAGCCGGACAAGAATTCCATCGAATACAAGGCGCTCGAAGCGGCGGCGGCCGCGCGCGGCATTTCGCAGGCGCGGCTGATGCTCGAATGCGGCGGCATCGCGTCGCCGCGCGCGCTGCACGAAGCACGCTTTCTGTCGGAATTCTTTCCGCACGGCATCGGATTTCCTTCGGTGCAGCCGGGGCCGTTGCCCGACGATCTGCCTGAAGCGAATGTCGAAGCGTTTTCCATCGACGACGTCACCACGACCGAAATCGACGACGCCTTTTCCGTCGAGCATCTTTCCGATGGCCGCGTGCGCGTGGGCATCCACATCGCGGCGCCGGCGCTCGGCATCGCGCGCGGCGACGCCATCGACGCGATCGCGCGCGGGCGTCTGTCGACCGTCTACATGCCGGGCGACAAGATCACGATGCTGCCCGACAACGTCGTCGACGTGTTCACGCTCGGCGAAGGCGGACTGCGTCCGGCGCTGTCGCTGTACATCATCGTGAATCGCGAGACGCAGGATATCGTCGCGACCGAAACGCGTGCCGAACGCGTGTTCGTGAAGAGCAACCTGCGCCACAATCATCTCGACGAGCACGTCACCGAGGAAAGTCTCGCCGCCGGCACCGGCGACTATCCGCACAAGGCTGACATCGCCGTGCTGTGGCCGCTCGCGCAGGCGCTCTTCGAGAAGCGTCAGCAGTCGCGCGCCACTTACGGCCTGAAGCGCGAAGTGCAGCGCAACAACGACTTCAACTTTTATGTCGATGGCGAGCACATCACGATCACGCCGCGCCGCCGTGGTTCGCCGCTCGATCTGATCGTCGCGGAACTCGCGATTCTCGCGAACTCGTCGTGGGGCGCGTTCCTCAACGATCATGGCGTGCCGGGCATCTACCGTTCGCAGCGCGGCTTCGGCGGACCGGGGCCGAAGCGCACGCGCATGCAGACGACGCCCGCTCCGCACGAAGGCCTCGGCGTCGCGCAATATGCGTGGAGCACGTCGCCGCTGCGCCGCTATGTCGATCTCGTCAATCAATGGCAACTGATCGCGTGCGTGCAGCATGGCGTGACGGCCAAGCTCGCGGCTCCCTTCAAGCCGAAGGACGCGGATCTCTTCGCCGTCGTGCAGGGTTTCGACGATACCTACACCGCTTACGCCGATCATCAGCGCCGCATGGAGTATTTCTGGTGTCTGCGCTGGCTGAAGCAGGAAAACAGGCGGCAGGTTCCGGCGTCGGTGATCAAGGACGATCTCGTGCGCCTCGAAGAGATTCCGCTGATTCTGCACGTGCCTGGCCTCGGCGTGCATGCGCGCGGCACGCGTGTGATGCTGGAAGTCGTGTCCATCGATGAGCTGACCGTCGAAGCGTCGTGCCGTCTGCTGCACGTGATCGACGCGCCGGGCGCAGCAGTCGAGGAAGAGGAAGCGGAAGAGGACATCATCGAAACCGACGATCTTTCCGCCGAAAGCGAAGCCGAAGCGCAAGCCGAGGCATCGGCGGAGCAGCCACAACCCGAAACGCCCGCGAACACGCAGGAACCGACGCCATGAAAGATCAATACGCGGTGATCGGCAATCCGATCGAGCACAGCAAATCGCCGTGGATTCATGCGAAGTTCGCCGCGCAGACCGGCGAGCCGATCGAGTACGGGCGCATTCTCGGGCCGCTCGACGGCTTCGGTCGTGAGGTGAAGCGCTTCATCGCGTCGGGCGGGCGTGGCATGAACGTCACCGTGCCGTTCAAGCTCGAAGCGCACGCGCTCGCGGATTCGCTGTCGCCGCGCGCGGCGGCGGCGGGCGCGGTGAATACGCTCGCCTTCGGAACCGATGGAGTGCGCGGCGACAACACCGACGGCGTCGGCCTCGTGCGCGACATCGAAGTGAATCTCGGCGTGAGCCTGAAGGGCGCGCGCATTCTGCTGCTCGGTGCCGGAGGCGCTGCGCGCGGCGTCGTGCTGCCGATCTTCGATCGCGCGCCGGCTTCGCTCACGATCGTCAATCGGACGGCGGCGAAGGCGCATCAGCTCGTCGATCAGTTCGCGCAAAACGCTGCCGATTGCGGCGTGCGATTCGCGGGCGGCGGCGCGGACAGCGCAGAAACCGGCGCTTACGACGTGATCGTCAACGCGACGGCCGGCAGCCTCGACGCCGCCTTGCCCGATTGCGACGACAGCGCGTTCGGCGCGAGCACGCTCGCCTACGACATGATGTACGGCGCGCAGCCGACCGTCTTCATGCAGCACGCGACGAAGCTCGGCGCGCGCGCATCGGATGGTCTCGGCATGCTGGTCGAGCAGGCCGCCGAATCGTTTTTCATCTGGCGCGGCGTGCGTCCGGACGGCGGCGCGGTATTGCGCGAATTGCGCGAGACGCTCGCAGCCAAAGCCTGATGACCGCCGCGCCGGCCGGCAGCCGCTCGCCACGCGCGCACAAGGCGGTGCGGCTCGGACCGGCGCGCTGGATCGCGTATGGCGTGTCGGTGCTGGGGATCGCGTTCATCGCGACGCAGTTTTATTTCTTCGCGCAGATCGGCGTCTGGGCGGTCGTGGATCCCGGCCCGACCGCGTTCATGCGCGCCGACGCATGGACGCTCGCGAAGACGCATCCCGGTATTGCGCTGCAACGCACGTGGGTGCCGTACGACCAGATTTCGCGCAATCTGAAGCGCGCGATCATCGCTTCGGAAGACGCCAACTTCGTCAACAACAACGGCTACGAAACCGACGCCATCCTGCAGGCGTGGGAGAAGAACAAGGCGCGTGGGAAGATCGTCGCGGGCGGTTCGACCATTTCGCAGCAGCTCGCGCGCAATCTGTTCCTCTCGCGCGAAAAGAGCTACGTACGCAAGGCGCAGGAGCTCGTCATCACGTGGATGCTCGAACTGCTGTTGACCAAGGAACGCATCTTCGAGATCTATCTGAATTCGGTCGAGTGGGGCAACGGCGTCTACGGCGCGGAAGCGGCTGCGCATTACTACTACAAGACATCGGCGGCGAAACTCACCGCGTGGCAGAGCGCGCGCCTCGCCGTGATGCTGCCACGCCCGAAGTATTTCGACGATCATCGGAACGCGCCGTATCTGTCTCAGCGGGCAGGCGTCATCGCGCGCCGGATGGGTGCGGCGGAACTGCCGCAGTGAAATTTAGTTCGCCACGCTAAACATTATAAAGCCCTGATTTATCAGGGCTTTTTTGTTTTCGGAATGCTGTCGGCTGTCAGCTTTCTTCCCATTATGTGAGCGGTGCGGTCACATATTGAATAATTCGAAGAGCCGGAACTACAATCCGACCAAAGCCTGAAACGGCACATGCGTGTGACGACCGCAACCCTCGGCGCGCACGACCAGAACAATGGAGACACGTCATGCATCCGATCGCTCGCCCGCACGCGCGGGCCTCTTCGCTCGACCTGCACGCCCGATCCGCAGCACGCCCGTGCGCGGTCCGGCGCGCATCGTGACAGCAGGGAGACCCGCGCCATGACCAAATTCGAGAAACCGGAAACCGACGCCGTCGAAGCGCAAGCCGCGCATGCGAGCGGTTCCCGCGCGAAGCCCATCGGTGCGAGCGCGCCGAAGCACGCGCCCGATCCCGACGCGATCGCGTTGCCGAGCGCGCTCGTCGATATCACGCCGCAGCAGGCCGGCACGCAGACGCTGTTGCGCGGTCTCGCGATTCTCGAAGCCGCCGCGAACGGCGCGCGCGATCTGCGCTCGTTCGGCGCCGCGCTCGGCACGACGCGCAGCACGACGCACCGGCTCGTCAGCTCGCTCGTGCAGGCGCGCTATCTGCGGCAAGTCCCGGGCGGCTATCTGCTCGGGCCGAAGCTGATCGAGCTGGGCACGATCGCGCTGGAGCAAATGCCGCTCACCACCGTCGCGCGTCCGCATCTGCAGGCGCTCGCCGACCACACGCACGACACCATCCACCTCGGCGTGCGCGACGGCGACGACGTTCTCTACATCGACAAGATTCCCGGCACGCGCGGGCTGGAAATGCGTTCGCGCGTCGGGCATCGCATGCCGCTCGCGTCGACGGGCATCGGTAAGGCGATGATGCTCGATCTCGAAGCGAACGCGTGGAAAAAGCTGCTCGAAGCGTCGCACCGCGCGCTCGCGAAGATGAGCTTCCGGCCCGACAATCGCCCCGATTTCGACACTTTCCTGCAGCGCATGACGCGCTATTCGCAAGGCGGCTTCACGTTCGATCTCGAAGAGAATGAAGCGTCGATCCGCTGCGTCGCCGCGCCCGTGCGCGATGCGTCGGGCGCGATCGTCGCGGCGCTGTCGGTGGCGAGCACGATTCCCTACATGCCGCACGAGCGCATGGAAGAACTGATTCCGGTCGTGCAGCGCGAGGCGCGCGCGATTTCCGAGGAACTCGGCTGGCGTGCGCCGCAGGCTGCACGCAGGATCAAGCGATGACCTTGCCCGCACTCATCGCGCTCGACTGGGGCACGACCTCGCTGCGCGCCTATCTGCTCGGCAGCGACGGCGTCGTCCTCGATACGCGCACGTCGTCGGCGGGCATCATGAACCTGCCCGCGGGCGGCTTCGATCAGGCGTTCGAGGACACCTGCGGCGTGTGGCTCGACGCGCATGCACCGCTGCCGGCGCAGTTGCCGGTCATCGCCGCGGGCATGGTCGGCAGCGCGCAGGGCTGGGTCGAAGCGCCGTATGTCGAAACGCCCGCGGGCGCCGATGAGCTCGTCGCCGGCATCGTCACGGTGAAAACGGCGCGCGGCGTGACCGTGCATGTCGCGCCGGGCGTGCTGGAGAAAGGCACGCTCCCCAATGTGATGCGCGGCGAGGAAACGCAGATCTTCGGCGCACTTTTCGGCGAGCCGGCGCTGGGCGGATCGGCTGGAAAATCAGGCGGCGCATTGATCGGCTTGCCGGGCACGCACGCGAAATGGGCCTTCGTCACCGATGAGCGCATCGAGCGCTTTTATACCTTCATGACGGGCGAGACCTTCAGCGCGCTGCGTGATCACACGATTCTCGGCCGCACGATGCATCCGAGCGCGACGCACGACGAGCCGGCATTTCTGCGCGGCGTCGATACGGCGCGCGATGCCGGGCAGGCCGGCTTGCTCGCGACGATTTTCAGCACGCGCACGCTCGGTCTCACCGGCCAGCTGTCGGCGGAACAGCAGCCGGATTATCTGTCCGGACTTCTGATCGGCCACGAGCTGCGCGGGCTGAACGAAGTGCTCGCGCGCCAGCAGTCGTCGCTGGCTGGCAGAACGCTGCGCCTGATTGGCAACGATGCGCTTTGCAAGCGCTATCGCGCGGCGCTCGTACGCTTCGGTTGCCACGACGCCCCGACGGTCGCGCACGCCACCGAGCGCGGCCTTTACCGTATCGCAGCGCTTGCCGGGTTGATCGCCGCGCCCGTGCGCGCCGCCTGAAAAGGAGCAAAAACGATGCAGCCTTCCATCAATCTGCCCGCGCCGTACGGCATGCACGCCGGTCTCGCGAAGGCATTCGCCGCGTGTCCGCTGATCGCGATCCTGCGCGGCGTCACGCCCGCCGATGCCGCCGAACACGGTCGCGCGCTGTACGAAGCGGGCTTTCGCATCGTCGAGGTGCCGCTCAATTCGCCCCAGCCGTTCGACAGCATCGCGGCGATCCGTCAGGCGCTGCCCGCCGATGCGATCGTCGGTGCGGGCACGGTGCTGCATCCGAGTTACGTCGATAGCGTGAAGGCGGCCGGCGGCGAGCTGATCGTGATGCCGCACAGCGACGCCGATGTCGTGCGCGCCGCGAAAGCGCAAGGTCTCGCATGCGCGCCGGGCGTCGCGACGCCGAACGAGGCGTTTCTCGCGCTGAAGAACGGCGCGGACGTGCTGAAGATGTTTCCGGCCGAGCAGCTCGGCCCGGCGATCACGAAGGCATGGCGCGCGGTGATCGCGAAGGAAGTGCCGCTCGTGCCGGTCGGCGGCATCGCGCCGGACAACATGGGACCGTTCCTCGCCGCGGGCGCGAACGGTTTCGGTTTGGGCTCGGCCCTGTACAAGCCGGGCCAGAGCGCCGAAGCGACGGCGGCTCACGCGAAGGCGTTCGTCGACGGGCTGGCGCTTGCGCGAGGCGAGGCCAAATGAACCGCCTCGCCGGCAAAGTCGCGATGGTCACGGGCGCGGGACGCGGCATCGGCGCCGCGATCGCGCTGGCGTTTGCGCGCGAGGGCGCATCGGTGGCGCTGGCGGAGCTCGATATCGACACGGCCCGCGCAACGGCCGAGCGAATTGCCGCAGAGGTGAGCGGCGCGCGCGTGCTCGCGGTCCAAACGGATGTCACGCAAAGTGCGTCGGTGAAAGAAGCGGTGACGCAAACCGAAACTGCGTTCGGCCCGCTCGATGTGCTGGTGAACAACGCGGGCATCAACGTGTTCTGCGATCCGCTGACGATGACCGACGAAGACTGGCGGCGCTGCTTCGCCGTCGATCTCGATGGCGTGTGGAACGGCTGCCGCGCGGTGCTGCCGGGCATGGTCGGGCGCGAGCGCGGAAGCATCGTGAATATCGCGTCGACGCACAGCTTCAAGATCATTCCGGGCTGCTTCCCGTATCCGGTGGCGAAGCACGGCGTGATCGGCCTGACGCGCGCGCTCGGCATCGAATACGCGCCGAGCAACGTGCGCGTGAATGCGATCGCGCCGGGTTACATCGAAACGCAACTGACGCTCGACTGGTGGGATGCGCAAGCAGACCCGAAAGCCGCGCGCCAGGCGACGCTCGATTTGCAGCCGATGAAGCGCATCGGCCGGCCGCAGGAAGTGGCGATGACGGCGGTGTTCCTCGCATCGGACGAGGCGCCGTTCATCAACGCGAGTTGCATCACGGTCGATGGCGGGCGCTCGGCGCTGTACCACGACTGAACGAACCGGGAACCACCAGAAGAATGACGGCGCACTGGCCGCGGTGCGCTTCATCAATATAAGACACGGCCACACACCTTCGTATCGCCCGCGCGCGGGCATTTTTCGACATCGGAAAAAGTCGGGAGACAAAAAATGAAACGCAGACTGTTCCTCACGCTGATCGCCGCTGCCACGGCAACGAGCGCGTCCATGATCGCGGCGCCCGTCGCGCAGGCCGCCGACGAGGTCAAGATCGGCTTCCTCGTGAAGCAGCCGGAAGAACCGTGGTTCCAGGACGAATGGAAATTCGCCGAAATCGCCGCGAAGAACAAGGGCTTCACGCTCGTGAAGATCGGCGCGCCGTCGGGCGAAAAAGTGATGAGCGCCATCGACAACCTCGCCGCGCAGAAGGCGCAGGGCTTCATCATCTGCACGCCGGATGTGAAGCTCGGACCGGGCATCGTGGCGAAGGCGAAGGCGGATAAGCTCAAGATGATGACGGTCGATGACCGCCTCGTCGACGGCTCCGGCAAGCCGATCGAATCCGTGCCGCACATGGGCATTTCCGCCTACAACATCGGCAAGCAGGTGGGCGACGGCATCGCCGCCGAGATCAAGAAGCGCGGCTGGGACATGAAGGATGTCGGCGCGATCGACGTGACCTACGAGCAGTTGCCGACCGCGCATGACCGCACCGCCGGCGCCACCGATGCGCTCATCGCCGCCGGTTTCCCGAAGGCGAACATCATCGCCGCGCCGCAGGCGAAGACCGATACGGAAAACGCCTTCAACGCCGCGAACATCGCGCTCACGAAGAATCCGCAGTTCAAGCACTGGGTCGCCTACGCGCTCAACGACGAAGGCGTGCTCGGCGCGGTGCGTGCGGCCGAAGGACGGGGCTTCAAGGCCGACAACATGATCGGCATCGGCATCGGCGGATCGGACTCGGCGCTGAACGAATTCAAGAAGCCGAATCCGACGGGCTTCTACGGCACCGTCATCATCAGCCCGAAGCGCCACGGCGAAGAAACGTCCGAGCTGATGTACGCGTGGATCAAGGACGGCAAGGCACCGCCGCCGCTCACGCTCACGACCGGCATGCTGGCGACGCGTGAGAATGTCGCGTCGGTGCGTCAGCAGATGGGACTGGCGTCGAACTAAAGCTTTGCGGGCCGCATGAAAGTGCGGCCCGCGCATGATCCAAGGAGGCGATGTGTCAGCGACGCTGCGTTTTGACAATATCGGCAAGGTGTTTCCAGGCGTGCGCGCGCTCGACGGCGTGTCGTTCGACGTCAACGCCGGCGAAGTTCACGGTCTGATGGGCGAGAACGGCGCGGGCAAATCGACTTTGCTCAAGATTCTCGGCGGCGAGTATCAGCCCGATTCCGGGCGCGTGCTCATCGACGACAGGGAAGTGCATTTCGCGAGCGCGGCGGCATCGATCGCGTCGGGCATCGCGGTGATCCATCAGGAATTGCAGTACGTGCCGGATCTGACCGTGTCCGAGAATCTGCTGCTCGGCGCGCTGCCCAACCGGCTCGGCTGGGTCGACAAGCGCGCGGCGAAAGCACACGTGCGCGAGCGGCTCGCGGCGATGGGTGTCGATCTCGATCCGAATGCGAAGCTGCGCAAGCTGTCCATCGCGCAGCGGCAGATGGTCGAAATCTGCAAGGCGCTGCTGCGCAACGCACGCGTGATCGCGCTCGACGAACCGACGTCATCGCTCTCGCATCGCGAGACCGAAGTGCTGTTCAAGCTCGTGCGCGATCTGAAGGCGGACAACCGCGCGCTGATCTACATCTCGCATCGTATGGACGAGATTTACGAACTGTGCGACGCCTGCACGATTTTCCGCGATGGCCGCAAGATCGCGTCGCATCTGGCGCTCGCCGACGTGCCGCGCGACACGCTCGTGCAGGAGATGGTCGGCCGCGAGATCAGCGACATCTACGGCTATCGCGCGCGCGAGTTGGGCGAAGTGCGCTTCTCCGTGAAGAACGTGCAGGGCGATGCCTTGAGCGCGCCGGCGAGTTTCGAGGTTAAGCGCGGCGAGATCGTCGGTTTCTTCGGGCTGGTCGGCGCGGGCCGCAGCGAGCTGATGCATCTCGTGTACGGCGCGGACAAGAAGAAGGACGGCGACATCCAGCTCGACGGCCAGCCGATCAAGATACGCAGCACCGGCGAAGCGATTCGTCACGGCATCGTGCTGTGTCCGGAGGATCGCAAGGAAGAGGGCATCGTCGCGATGGCGACGGTCGCGGAGAACATCAACATTTCGTGCCGCCGTCACTATCTGCGCGGCGGTCTGTTTCTCGACCGCAAGAAGGAAGCGCAGACGGCCGACCGTTTCATCCAGTTGCTGAAGATCAAGACGCCGAGCCGCAAGCAGCGCATCCGTTTTCTGTCGGGCGGCAATCAGCAGAAGGCGATTCTGTCGCGCTGGCTCGCGGAGCCGGATCTGAAGGTCGTCATTCTCGATGAACCGACGCGCGGCATCGACGTCGGCGCGAAGCACGAGATCTACAACGTGATTTATCAGCTTGCTGAGCGCGGCTGCGCGATCGTGATGATTTCGTCGGAGTTGCCGGAAGTGCTGGGCGTCTCCGATCGCATCGTCGTGATGCGGCAGGGGCGGATCGCGGGCGAATTGCCGCGTGAGAAAGCGAGCGAACAGGCGGTGCTGAGTCTCGCGCTGCCGCAGGCCGAGAGCGTCGCGCAGGCGGCATGAAGGCGACACCAGGACAAGAGGAGCGAATCATGGAAGCAAGAGAAAACATCGTGGGGCAGGCGACGGAAACCGTCGCGAACGCGCTGATCCCGCAGAAGAATGACAAACAGAAGTGGTGGCAGCAGATCACGGAGTACAGCCTGATCGTGATCTTCATCGTCATGTTCGTGACGATGTCGCTATCCGTCGATCACTTCTTCTCGATCGAGAACATGCTGGGCCTCGCGCTGTCGATTTCGCAGATCGGCATGGTCGCGTGCACGATGATGTTCTGTCTCGCGTCGCGCGACTTCGACTTGTCGGTCGGCTCGACGATCGCCTTTGCCGGCGTGCTGTGCGCGATGGTGCTCAATGCGACCGACAACACTTTTATTGCGATCATTGCTGCGGTTGCGGCGGGCGCGGTGATCGGTTTCGTGAACGGCGCGGTGATTGCTTATCTGCGCATCAACGCGCTGATCACCACGCTGGCCACGATGGAAATCGTGCGCGGGCTTGGCTTTATCGTGTCGCATGGACAGGCGGTGGGGGTGTCGTCGGATACGTTCATTGCGCTTGGTAGTTTGTCGATGTTCGGGATTTCCCTGCCGATCTGGGTGACGCTTGCGTGCTTCATCGTTTTTGGCGTATTGCTCAACCAGACCGTGTATGGACGTAATACATTGGCGATCGGCGGGAATCCTGAGGCTTCGCGGCTGGCGGGTATCAATGTCGAGCGCACGCGGGTGTGGATCTTTTTGATTCAGGGCGCGGTTACCGCGCTGGCGGGTGTGATTCTCGCCTCGCGGATTACTTCGGGGCAGCCGAATGCTGCTCAGGGGTTCGAGCTCAATGTGATTTCGGCTTGTGTTTTGGGTGGGGTTTCGCTGCTTGGCGGACGGGCTACGATTTCTGGCGTCGTGATTGGCGTGCTCATTATGGGTACTGTCGAGAACGTCATGAATCTGATGAATATCGATGCGTTTTATCAGTACCTCGTTAGAGGGGCGATATTGCTTGCTGCTGTGTTGCTCGATCAGTTGAAGAATCGTGGGTCGCGGGATTGATTTGCTTTTTTGCTTTCGTGGAAGCCTGCTTTCGTGTTGGTTTATTAGCGTTGCCCCTCCCCGGGGCGGGGGTAACTTTCTTTGCTGCTGTGTATAGACCGGGGACATAGTTGACAGATTTGGCGGGGACATGGTTGACACTTTTGGCATC
>NZ_FCOM02000232.1 GCF_001544695.2 Caballeronia arvi | reverse complement strand
CTTAACAGGCTGTTGAAAAGCCCCCATCAAACGCACCGGAGTGACGTTTTTTGAAGGAGCCTCATGCGATCTGCCGATAACTTGCCGATGCGCCACATACCGCTGGGTCACTTTGCTCGCGCTTGGCGGCATCATGTCTGGTGGCGCATGCTTGGCGCGCGCTCATTGCACCGCTCCTTGCGGGGCCGCGCACATCATTCGCGCCATGCGCGTCAGATTGCTTGCCATCATCGTCAGTTTGAAATGCTGGTCCACACGCTTGATACCGCGATAAACCGTCTGCCGAATCCGGCCTACGGTCTTGCCCCATCCGAAATGCTCCTCGATACGTTTGCGCTTCACCTGGCTGATGCGATAACCCTCATGCCGCGACGTGCGTCCATCGATGGCGCTGCCACCGTGCCGGGCGTCGTTGCGCGCAACATGCGGCGTCACGTTGCGCGATCGGCAATCGCGGATGAAGTCGCGCGTGTCGTAAGCCTTGTCCGCGCCGACGGTCTTCGCGTGGCTGCCGGGTACGCAATCGAGCAGACGCAATGCGCTCGCGCGCTCGGCGCAGCCATCGGCGTGACTCACCACCGCGCCTACCACGAGACCCGAACGGTTCTCCATCAGGATGTGACCGTGATAACAGAGCATGGCCGCACCCTTGCGGCTCTTCTTGAACAGGCGCGCATCGGCATCGGTGCCCGATTCATGCGTTTCATTGCTGCGTCGCTTGCCTTTCCAGTCGGTGTGCGTATTGCGTCCGCCCCCGGCGGGCGGTTCATCGTCCGAGCCGTCCTTGGCGCGAAAGCTCTTGTGACTGGCCCATGCCTGAATCAGCGTGCCGTCCACGGAGAAATGCTCCTTCGAGAGCAGGCCGCGCTTGTCGGCCAGCGTCATGACCTCGGTGAAGAACGCTTCCACGACATCATGTTCGAGCAACCGGTCGCGGTTCTTCGAGAACACCGAGTGATCCCACACGGCCTGCTCGATGGGCAGCCCCACGAACCAGCGAAACAGCAGGTTGTAACGCATCTGCTCCATCAGCATGCGCTCGCTGCGCACCGAGTAGAACACCTGCAACAGCAGCGCACGCAGCAGTTTCTCCGGTGCGATCGATGCCCGGCCGCCGTCGGCATAAATCACATTGAACAGGCTATTGAGCCGCTTGAGCGCATCGTTGACCAGCAGGCGCACCGGTCGCAACGGATGATCTGCAGGAACGAAGTCCTCAAGTTTGACCGTCGTGAACAAGGTCTCTTGCATCTCGTCAATTCCGCGCATCGCACTTCTCGCCTGATGTTGTGAACATGATATCCATAACGCATAGCTCTCAACGACCGTGCACATCGGAACGAAATTCAACAGCCTGTTAAG
>NZ_FCOM02000170.1 GCF_001544695.2 Caballeronia arvi | reverse complement strand
TTATCGAAGTCCACTGTCGTTTTTGCCGGCGGTCAGAGTCTCTATGACGCGAAACGACGGCATTATCGAGGCATTCACCTGTTCCCGAGCAGCGTTGACATCCCGCATTTCCGAAAAGCCCGTGAGTCGCTTCCCGAGCCGGACATACAGCGGGAGATACCGCACCCGCGCGTCGGTTTTTTCGGTGTCGTCGACGAGCGCTTCGACGCAGATCTGTTGCGCGAGGCAGCTGCAGCACGGCCTCACATACATTTCGTCGTCCTCGGGCCGGTTGTCAAGATTGACAGCGCGGGACTGCCGCGACGTTCCAATATTCATTACCTTGGAAAGCAAGCGTACGGCGACTTGCCTGCCTTTCTCGCGCACTGGGACATTGCGATGATGCCGTTCGCGCTAAACGCATCCACCCGGTTCATCAGCCCAACCAAGACGCCCGAATACCTCGCCGGAGGCCGTCTGGTCGTCTCCACCTCGATCCGCGACGTCGTCGATAGGTACGGCAGCAGCGGTGCGGTCAAGATCGCCCGCGCGTCCGGAGACCAGACCTCGTTACTGTCCTTCGTTGGCGCGCTCGATGAAACACTCGAGCGATCCGCCGACCGGTTAGCGGTACAGCAAGCGGCAGACGAAGCGCTTTCGGGGATGAGTTGGGACGATACCTTCGAGCGAATGCACGATGTGATCATGCAAGCGTTAGATCAACGGCGCGAGGCAATTCATGCGAGATGACACTAGCGGAGCAGACCCGGGCTCTCTGAAGCAGCACCGCACCGGTGAGTTCGATGGCGGCAGCTCCCGCAAAAGACGTTGCACGCCGTACATGAGACGCAATGAATATCGGCCGTTTGACTACCTGATTGTCGGGGCTGGATTTGCTGGGTCCGTGCTTGCCGAACGACTCGCGGAGGGCCTCGGCAAAAAGGTAGTGGTCATCGACCGTCGCCCCCACATCGGCGGTAATGCCTACGACGAACTCGATGCAGCAGGCATCCGAATCCACCGTTATGGTCCACACATCTTCCACACGAATGCGCCCCGAATTGTCGACTATCTCTCGAAATTCACCAACTGGCGCCCCTACGAGCACCGGGTGAAGGCATTTGTTGATGGCTCGCTGGTGCCCATTCCGATCAATCTCACGACGCTCAACAGTTTGTATGGGCTGAACATGACGTCAGCAGAGGCGCGCGCCTTCCTCGCGAATCGCGCAGAAACCCGATGCGAGATACTCACTTCCGAAGACGTCGTATTAAGCGCGGTGGGTCGTGAGCTTTACGAAAAGTTCTTTCGCGGTTACACCCGCAAGCAGTGGGGAACCGACCCCTCACAGCTCGACAAATCGGTCACCTCGCGCATTCCCACGCGGACAGACGCCGACGACCGTTACTTCCTGGATTCTTTCCAATGTATGCCCGCTCGCGGCTACGAACGGATGTTCAAAGCCATGCTAACGCATCCGTTGATCACCCTCAGGTTAAATACGGATTTCCGGCAGGCGCGCAGCGACACCGACTTCAAGCACGTTATCTATTCAGGGCCGATCGACGAATATTTCGACTTCTGCTTCGGCAAGCTACCCTACCGCTCTCTGCGGTTCGAGCATGAGACCCTCGACATTCCACAGCTCCAACCGGTGGCGGTTGTCAACTATCCCGATGAAGCGGTGGAATACACGCGCATCACAGAGTACAAGCATCTCACTGGACAGCATCATTCCCGAACCAGTATCTCTCGCGAGTACCCGAGTGCCAACGGGGACCCGTTTTATCCCATACCGCGCCCGGAAAACCAGGCGCTTTACAAGCGGTATGAGGCATTGGCGAGCCAAACGCCTGGCGTCACTTTTGTGGGGCGCCTCGGGACTTACCGGTATTACAACATGGATCAGGTCATCGGACAGGCACTCGCCGTCTACGCGCGTATCGAAGCCGAGACGACTTCGGGCCACGAATCTGTCGCGAGCGGCCCGGCTCGTCGTCGAGCGGCGGACATGGCTGACCTCCCAACTGCTACTGCTTCGGACGCTCTTTCACGATGATGCCTGCGCCAGACTTCAAGTCCTTTTTTTGGGGCGGCTTCGAGTGCGCTAGCCATCGAAGAAACGACGGCGTACGGTTAGACTTGCTGAACTCGACTGGGCATGATGTACATGCCCTGGCTGACTACGCCAGCCTGATCGAACACGGCATCGTCACCGTCAGGGACGGCGTGCGCTGGCATCTGATTGAGTCACGCCCGGGACGGTACGACTGGACAAGCGTACTTCCGATGCTGCGCGCAGCCCACGCCACTGGAGTCCAGGTTATCTGGGATCTCTGTCACTATGGCTGGCCGGATCATGTTGACATCTGGCGGCCTCAATTCGTCGAAGCTTTCGCGAAGTTCGCCGGAGCCACCGCTGCTGTCATCGCGTCGGAAACCGAAGATGCGCCGATCTTCACGTTGATCAATGAGATCTCATTCTGGTCGTGGTTCGGCGGAGAAGTCGGAGACATTCGCCCGTCGACTTTCGGACGCGGGCTCGAATTGAAGCATCAACTCGTTCGCGCCACTATCGCCGCAACGGACGCAATCCGTTCCGTGTGTCCGGACGCCCGCTTCATTACCACCGACCCGCTGATCAATGTAGTCTCCCGCCTCCCAGAACGAACGGACGGCGCCGAGCGTCACCGACTTAGCCAGTACCAGGCATTTGACATGTTGACAGGGGCGCTGTGGCCGGGGCTCGGCGGGGCGCCGTCTTATCTGGATATCGTAGGTCTCAACTACTACAGTTTCAATCAATGGCTCATCGAAGGAGGCGAGCTTGA
>NZ_FCOM02000169.1 GCF_001544695.2 Caballeronia arvi | reverse complement strand
GAAGGTGTCAGCCAGTTTGACGAGCTTTTTGTACCGATCGAAAAGAAGCACCGGATCTTTCGCCGCCGCGCTGATGTTTCGCCGCAGCTTCGCGTGCCGTTGTCGGTGTCTTCTCTAAAAATCGGTCAGATTGTCGGGCTCGCACCTGGCCGCCCGGCGCTGACCGGTGCGTCGCTGCGCCTCGTGGTCGACAACCACATGCTGGAGCGGTTCACGCCACCTCACGTGCTCGCTTCGCGCGATGGCGATGTCCTTTACTACTCCGCACGCACGGGCAAATATCTGGAGGCTGCATCCGGCGCGCCGACGCGTCAGCTATTTGCTATGGCGCGAAAGGGGCTAGGCCTTGATCTGCGCTCGGTGTTTCGCGAGGCCGTCGAGTCCGGTCGCCCGGTTACCCGCGAAGGTGTGGTGATCGAGAGCGAGGACGGTCGCGTACAGGGGATCAGCCTGACCGTCGAGCCGCTGACCGACCAGACCAACGGCGAGCGAATGTACCTCGTGGTCTTCAACGATCAGGGCCCCGTGCTCTCACGCGAAGAAGCGCTCGTGCGCGCCCAGGCCACGCACGAGGGAACCGCCGTGCAGGTAGAAAAGGAGTTGCGTGACACCCGTGAACGCCTGCAGTCCATGATCGAAGAGTATGAGACTGCGCTCGAGGAACTCAAGTCATCGAACGAGGAACTGGTTTCGGTCAACGAGGAAATGCAGTCGTCCAACGAAGAGCTGGAGGCATCGAAGGAAGAACTCGTGTCGCTCAACGAAGAGCTGCACACGGTCAATCTCGAATTGACCCGCAAGATCGAGGCGCTCGATCGCTCGAACAGCGACCTGCAGAACCTGTTTGAGAGCACGTCGGTTGCAACCGTATTCCTCGACCGTAACCTCGTCATCCGTTCGTTCACGCCAGCGATGGAACGCATTTTCCACATCCGCACCATCGACCGTGGACGTCCAATTACTGAGCTTGTTACCCGGCTAGAGCTGCCCGGACTGGAGGGGGATATCGAGGCCGTGCTCAATACGGAAAAGCCGCGGGAGCGTCATGTCTGCAGCAGAAACAAGCTGACTCATTTCCTGATGCGCCTTGCACCCTATCGTAACGGCGAACGAAAATCCGACGGCGTCGTGATTGCCTTCGTCGACGTAACGGGCATGGTGCATGCGGAAGAACGGCAGAACGTGCTAATTGCCGAGTTGCAGCACCGTACCCGCAATCTGCTCACTGTGATCCAGTCGATCGCACAGCAGACGCTCCAGCAAGACGTCGCCCTTGAAACCTTCAATAGCCGCCTGGCCGCGCTCGGTCGTCTGCAAGGTCTCATCGGTGAAGCGGACGGCAACCTGATCAACCTTGGGGACATCGTGAAGCTGGAGTTCGACGCAGTCGGCGTCACAGGCAGCGCCCGGATCGTCCTGGGGGGCCCGGTGGTACCACTTGGCTTTCGCAATGTGCAAATGATTGCGCTGGTTTTACACGAACTAACGACGAACGCGGTCAAGTATGGTGCTTTGAAGGACGACGCGGCTCGGCTGGAGGTGCGCTGGAAGGTCGAGCCCAATGGGCACGATGCCGCTTCGCTTGTCATCGACTGGATCGAAAGCGGTGTATCGGTTCCACCAGACAGCTCGAAGACCGGTTTCGGGCGGCAGTTGATCGAGAAGGCGCTGCGATTTACGCTGCGCGCGCGCACGAAACTCGTTTTCGGATCGGATGGCGTTTCGTGTCACATCGAAATACCGTTACCGTCGGCAAGTTCGCATGAGGTATAGAGGGCGGACATGAACGAACAGGCGAAAATCCTGGATGGTCGAAGAATCATGGTGGTCGAGGACGACTATCTGGTGGCGCTCGGGCTTTCGACCGTTCTGGAGGAAGCCGGAGCTAAGGTCGTCGGGCCGGTTGCCAGCGCGCAGGAAGCGGTCGCGCTGCTTGAGGAGGGCCGCGAATTGGTCGACGCTGCGGTGCTGGACGTTGATCTGAACGGCGAAAAATCGTACCCGGTGGCCGATGCACTCGCGTCGCGGGATATCCGTTTCGTTTTCGCGACCGGCTACGGCATCGATGCCGTGGCTGAAGGCTATCGACACTATCCGCGTTGCCAGAAGCCATTCGATCACCAAGCAATCCTAAAGGCACTGAGAGGCTAATCGCACATGAAAGTCAGCTAACGAACCGTGCCCCCAGTCGGACTGCTTACTTCAATCGCTATCTGAATGGATGACGTCCCGGTCGATTGGCCGGGTGCCCGGCCAACAGCAATAGCGCGTCCAAGGATGAAACGGCCATTTTTACTACGCCGGACGTCTAAACTCCGACTTCTACATGGCGCTAGATGAGAGCTTGTGGCCGCCCCCAGTCAGACGTAAAACCGCCCGGCGCGGTCGGCCATAGATCGGCCGCGTCGGGCAGCAGTCAACCCTTTTTTGCGCTTCGGCCCTGGGCAATCCCAATGACGGGCTGTTGGTCAGCAAGTATTCGCTCATGACGGTGATTCGCGGAATGACCACCGTGGGTCGATCGCAAATGACAGGGTTCCGAGAGAACAGAATGAATCTTGCCTACCGTTGCGGATTGTCATGTCCGGAACCGGACCGTCGCCAAACTTGACGGAAGGGCCAAAAGTCGTGGTTTGCTAAATCGCTCGGTCGTCAGTGGGCTGAAGCTAGCGCGGTGGCAATGCCGCCGTGGTGGCTTTCACTTCATAGCGCCTTCGGCTGAAGATGTGTTAGCGGGAAGATCAACAACGCGCGCTCCGGCTTGCTTTAGCATCCGCCGGAAGTCAGGCGATTCGAGGATGATCGTGCCCGCAGCGGCGCGCAGGCGGTCGACCGCCTCGTCTGGTAGGACAAACGAAGTCGGCAATTGATTAAAGTATTCGCGCGCGCCCTTGTCCTTCAGTGCCTCGAACGACACGTCGAC
>NZ_FCOM02000050.1 GCF_001544695.2 Caballeronia arvi | reverse complement strand
CCGATGATAGTGCGGATTCCCGTGTGAAAGTAGGTAATCGTCAGGCTCCTCATGCAGCAAAACAAAAACCCCACCCCACAAAGGTGGGGTTTTTGCGTTCGGGCGCAGAAATCAAAACGTCAGCGAAGCCTCAAGGCTCATGCCCGTTCAAGCGCTAAAATCCTGTACGTATTTCCCAAGCGCGGCTTAAGCCGTCGAGTCTTCCATGCTACGTCTAAGCGAAATCAAGCTCCCGCTCGATCATCCTGAATCGGCTATCGAACCTGCGGTTTTCGCGCGCCTTGCGGAGATCGGCGTTGATGCCGACCAACTTGTGAGCTTCCACGTATTTCGCCGCGCGCATGACGCCCGCAAGCGCGCCGATATCAAGCTCACCTACATCATCGATGTGGAACTGAAAGACGAAGCATCGGTGTTGAGGCGACTCGAGGCGCGGCCGCATCCGCACTGCGGCGTCACGCCGGACATGACATATCGCTTCGTCGCGACAGCGCCTGCGCGATCCACGCAGCCTCGCCCAGTTGTCATCGGTATGGGGCCGTGCGGACTTTTTGCCGGATTGATCCTCGCGCAGATGGGCTTCCGCCCGATCATCCTCGAACGCGGAAAGGCCGTACGCGAGCGGACGAAAGATACGTGGGGCCTGTGGCGACGCAACGAGCTCAATCCGGAGTCGAATGTTCAGTTCGGAGAAGGCGGCGCCGGCACGTTCTCGGACGGCAAACTCTACAGCCAGATCAAGGATCCCAAGCACTACGGCCGCAAGGTTCTCGATGAATTCGTCAAAGCCGGTGCGCCCGAAGACATTCTGTACTTGAGCCGCCCGCACATCGGTACGTTCAGGCTCGTCAGCATGGTCGAGAAGATGCGCGCGCAGATTCATCAACTCGGCGGCGAAGTGCGATTCCAGCAGCGCGTCGAAGATATCGACATCGATAATGGCAAGGTGCGCGGCTTGCGCCTGTCGACAGGTGAAACGTTGCGTTGCGATCATGTCGTGCTGTCCATCGGCCACAGCGCGCGCGATACGTTCGAGATGCTGCACGATCGCGGCGTGTACATGGAAGCCAAGCCGTTCTCGCTGGGTTTTCGTATCGAGCATCCGCAAGGCGTGATCGATCGAAGCCGCTTCGGGAAATTCGCAGGCCACGAGCGGCTCGGCGCCGCCGACTACAAAGTGGTCCATCACTGCAGCAACGGACGCGCGGTCTACAGCTTCTGCATGTGCCCAGGCGGCACGGTGGTCGCGGCGACATCGGAACCGGGGCGCGTCGTGACCAATGGCATGAGCCAGTATTCGCGTGCGGAACGCAATGCGAACGCGGGTATCGTCGTCGGCATTACGCCGGACGACTATCCTGGCGGTCCGCTTGCCGGCATCGCGTTTCAGCGCAAATGGGAAGAGCGTGCGTTCGAGCTAGGCGGCGGCGATTACTCCGCTCCTGGGCAACTCGTCGGCGATTTCATCGCGGGACGTCCTTCCACGTCGCTCGGTTCGGTCACGCCTTCCTACAAGCCGGGTGTGAAGCCGACCGACCTGAGCACCGCGCTTCCCGACTACGTGATCGAAGCGATCCGCGAAGCCTTGCCCGAACTCGACAAGAAGATTAAAGGGTTTGCGATGCACGATGCCGTCTTGACGGGTGTCGAGACGCGCACGTCGTCGCCGTTGCGCGTGCGTCGGAAGGACGATTATCAGAGCGTCAACGTCGAAGGCTTGTATCCGGCGGGCGAGGGCGCAGGTTATGCGGGCGGTATCTACTCGGCGGCAATCGATGGCATCGAAGTCGCGGAGGCCGTCGCGCTGAAGATGATCAGCGAGCACGCCGCGACGGCCTGACATTCGGCAGATCCGCTCAAAGACCCGATATCGGACAAGCCGGCCGACGCAAAAGAAAAAGGCGCATCGTCAAACCCGATGCGCCCTTCATCGCCCAAGCCGCAGCAATCTCAAGTCACCACACCCACCTGCCAGGGCACGAACTCACTCTGCCCATACCCGTGCAGTTCGCTCTTCGATGCCACGCCCGACGCGCAGTCGAGCATCATCTGAAAGATCTCGTCGCCGAGCTGCTCGATGGTCGCTGACCCGTCGACCACTCCGCCGCAGTTGATATCCATATCCTCTTCCTGCCGCTCCCACAGCGCCGTGTTCGTCGCGAGCTTGAGCGAAGGCGAGGGCGCGCATCCATAAGCCGATCCGCGGCCCGTCGTGAAGCAGATGAGGTTCGCGCCCGACGCAACCTGGCCGGTCGCGGACATCGGATCGTAGCCGGGCGAATCCATGAAGACGAATCCCTTCGCATCGATGCGCTGCGCGTACTCGTACACCTCGACGAGATTCGTCGTGCCGCCCTTCGCGACCGCACCGAGCGATTTTTCGAGAATCGTCGTCAACCCGCCGACCTTGTTGCCCGCCGACGGATTGTTGTCCATCGCCGCGCCGTTGCGCGCGCAGTACTCTTCCCACCACTTGATGCGCGTCAGCAGCTTTTCGCCGACTTCACGGCTCACCGCGCGTCGCGTCAGCAAATGCTCCGCGCCATACACTTCGGGCGTCTCCGAGAGAATCGCCGTGCCGCCATGCGCGACGAGCTTGTCGACGGCCGCGCCGAGCGCCGGGTTCGCGGAAATGCCCGAATAACCATCCGAACCGCCGCACTGCAATCCGACGATCAAATGCGACGCCGGCACCGGCTCGCGCTGCACGCGATTCGCATCGGCGAGCATTTCCTTCACGAGCGCGATACCGTGCTCGATCGTCTTTCGCGTGCCGCCGCTGTCCTGAATCGTGAAGCTGCGCAGCCTCTCGCCGTCCTTCAGCCCGCTCGATTCGAGCACGCCCGAAATCTGGTTCGTCTCGCATCCGAGGCCGACGAACAGCACCGAATGAAAGTTCGGATGCACCGCGTACCCCGCCAGCGTGCGGCGCAGGATGCCGAGACCTTCGCCCTGCATGTCGATGCCGCATCCGAGACCATGCGTTAGCGCGATCACGCCATCGACGTTCGGATAGTCCGCAAGTGCTTCCGGATGCACGTCGCGCCGGAAGTGATCGGCGATCGCGCGTGCGACCGTCGCCGAGCAGTTCACGCTCGTCAGCACGCCGACGAAATTGCGTGTCGCCACGCGGCCATCGTCGCGACGGATGCCCATGAACGTCGCGGGTTTATCGACGAACGGCGTCGGGTGCAGGTCGACGCCGAATTCGTGCTCGCGCGCGAAATCGGCCATCGACAGATTGTGCGTGTGCACGTGCTGCCCGCGCGAAATCGCCTCGCGCGCCACGCCGATGATCTGGTTGTAGCGCTTCACGGGTTGGCCCGCGGCGATGTCGCGCGTCGCGATCTTGTGACCCGGCGGAATCAGGCCGGCGACGACGAGATCCTCCGACGCGATCCGCGCGCCGGAGAGCAACTGACGCGTCGCGATGACGACGTCGTCGTTGGGATGCAGCCGGATGACCGCATGGTCGGTGGATGTGGTGGACATGGTTTTATTCTCAGACCGTTGAAGGTGCGCGGCCGTCGTCGCGCCGGGCTTGCTCTTCGTCGGCGCGATTCAGCGGCTCGATCTTGCCGACAATCACAAGATAGCTGAACGCACCGAGGAAGCAGAAGCCGCCCGCGACGCACAGCGGAATCACGAACGAGCCCTTGGTGATCGCGAGCATCACGCCGGTGAAGGTCGTGATCACGATACCGGCCAGGTTCGACGCGAAGTTCTGAATGCCGCCGATCGATGCGACGTGATCGGGCGTCGGCGCGACGTCGCTCGGCAGCGACCAGATGCTGGCGGCGGCGAACGCAAGGCTCGCGTAAGCGATGCCGAAGAACGCGAGCATCAGATAGATATTGGTCACGAAGGCGCACAGCGTGATGACCGACGACAACAGCATGCCGCCGACCATGCAGGTCTTGCGTGCCGCCGTCAGGCTCCAGCCGCGCTTGAAGAGCGAGTCCGACACGACGCCGCCGAGCCAGCCGCCGGGAATCGACATCAGCGCGGGAATCGTGCCGAGCGTGCCGAGCGACTTGAGCGAGAAGCCGTGCGCTTGCACGAGATAGCTCGGGAACCAGGTGATGAAGAAGTAGATCACGAAGTTCAGGCAGAAGAAGCCGAGCATCATGCCCCACAGCGTGCGGTACTTGAAGAGCGACGCCCAGGACACCTTGTTTCTCGGCGCGACCGGCACCGGCGCGACATCGGTTTCGCCCGTCAGATCGCCTTTCGACTTGTTACGGTAGATCAGGAACCAGCCGAGAATCCACACGAAGCCGATCACGCCGGTGATGACGAACGACGCTTCCCAGCCGAACGAACTGATGATCAGCGCGACGACGGGAATCGACAGCGCGGAACCCACGCGAGAGCCGGAATCGAAGATGCTGGTCGCGAATGCGCGTTGCGATTTCGTGAACCATTGCGACACGAGCTTCGCGCACGACGGATACGCCCCCGCCTCACCGATGCCGAGCATCAGACGGCAGCCGAACATGCCGACGACGCTCGTCGCAACCGCGGTCAGCGCTGTGAACACCGACCACCAGCCCACTGCGAGCGGCAGCGCAATGCGCGCGCCGACGCGATCGACGAACCAGCCGAACGGCATCTGCATGAGCGCGTAGCTCCAGAAGAAGCCGCTCAGGATGAAGCCCATTTCGGCCGGGCCGATGTTGAGCGCTTTCTCGATCTGCGGTGCGGCGACCGCGAGGTTGGCGCGATCGATGTAATTGATCGCGATAGCCAGAAAGGCCAGAAATATCACTACCCAACGCATTTTGCGCATCGTTTGTCTCCTCAATGGGGCGGCACTTCGTTTCATTCCGGCTTGATCCGCGATGCCGGCGCGGCGAGCCGTGATTGCAAAAACGTGGTTTCGTTCTTCAGGCGGATTCGAGAGCGTCGCGCAGCCGCTTCTGCTCGATGTCGAGCTTCAGCTCGCGCGCGAGTCCGATGACGGGCTGGAAGCGCCGAACCTTCTTCTCGTCGTGATTGCGCGCGATATCCGCGAGCCGATGCACGAGAAACGGGTTCTCGAAGCGGTCTCGCACGCTCGCGACGTATTCCGTCGCGACGTCGCGCTGGCCGAGCGCCGCGAAAACCGGCAGCACTTCGTCGCGCCACGTCGCTTCGAGCGGATCGCGATAGGCCGGATCGCGCATTGCGTCGAGCACGGTCATGTCGGGCGAACCGTCGCGCGTGCGCCAGAGCTGCGCGAGCATCGTGTGGCCGAGATTCAGCAGCAGAAGCTTGAGACGTTCGTAATGCGCGAGATCGTCCGTGACGACGATGTCCTCGTGCTCGCACGGCAGCACCATGCCCGCCTGCCGCTCGATCGCCCACAGCGCGTACGGTTCGGCGATCGCGCCAACGGGCTGGATCGGCTCCGCAACGATGCGGTCGACGAGCGAATTCACCCACACGCAATCTTTCCTCAGATAGCCGATGAACGTGTCGTCGGCATTCCATCCGCGCGCAACGCCGACGACCAGATCGCGCAGCGTGTCGCCGTTGCGCGAAACCAGCTCGCACGGCAGGAGCGTGATCGGCGCCGCGCCCGCCTGGAAACGCGCGTGCAGCAGCACCGCGAGCTTCGCCGCGAAACCGCGCGGCGTGCGCTGGCCAGCGAGCAGATCGGCGGTGTCCTCGTCGAAGAGGGCGTAGCCTGCGTCGGCCGTATTCGAGACGATCACCTTCACGTCGCGCTTCGCACGCTCGATCAGCAATGGCCAGTCCTCGTTCGCGTGCAGCGCTTCGGTGATCGAATCGCACTCGACGGTCGTATCGATGGTTTCGTCCCAGCGGCGCCCGCGAATGCGCACCGGATAGCGCCCGGCGGAGCGCAACGCGTCGATGCGCGCGCGGCTGTCCGCGCTGGACGTGGTCTGCACGACCGTGATCTTGCCGAGCGCCGACGCCGGATCGCGGCGCGCCGCAACGGCCACAAAGAAATCGACGTGCGCCTGAAGGAAACGGCTCGTGCCGAATTGGAGAATCGGATTGCTCATCGTCGCGCGCTATGGGGAAAATCGAGTGGAAACGGTTCCAGATGGCCGTAAAAAAATGGGCCACCTGGCCTTACCGGATTGCATACTAGTGTCTTGAAATAGAATTGGTCAAGCCACTTATAATCGGCTGAGGAACGGCAAATCCGCGCTGCCCGGAGCGTTCGCCCTCCTGCTGATTACAATCCACGTTTTCCCCGACACAAAAAGCAGGAGCCAGCACGTGAGCGTGAAACCAGCCGAGACGCGCCGCCTCTATCTACAGATCGCCGACAAGCTGCGCGGCTTGATCGAGCAGCAGGATTTCGCGCCGAACGGCCGGTTGCCGTCGGAGCGTGAACTGGCGCAGACGCTCGGTGTGTCGCGGCCGTCGGTGCGCGAAGCGCTAGTCGCGCTGGAATTGGAAGGGCGCGTCGAAATCCGCATGGGTTCGGGCGTCTATATCGTCGCCGCGCCCGCGTCCAAACCAGCGGCGGCCGAAGCGGAACTGGGCGAAAGCCCGATCGAGATCATGAACGCGCGCAGCGTGATCGAAGGCGCGATCGCGGCGAGCGTCGCGCCGTTCGCGAGGCCGAAGGAACTGAAAGCGCTGCGGGCCGTGTACGAGACGATGGCGCGGGAAGTCGAACACGGCCAGGTGCCGATGGCCGCCGATCGCGCGTTTCACATCGCGATCGCGCAGATGACGGGCAACGACGTGCTGGTGCGCACGGTCGGTAGTCTGTACGACGAACGGCACAGCCCGCTGTCGTCGACGCTGCGTGGACACTTCGAAGGGGAGGAAACGTGGGCGGCTGCGCTCGGCGAGCATCGCGAGATTCTGGAAGCTCTGGAAGCGCGGGACGCAGTCTGGGCGCAGGCCGCCATGCAGCGGCACATGCGTCAGTCCGCGGCGCGCCTGATGACGAGACGCAAAAGCTGAGCACGGCGCGCGCCCGGAGCACGCGCCGGCGTCGAAAGGATGACCGCGTCAGCCCGGATAGGCTTCATCGACCTTCAGACCCGCCAGCTTGAAGATCACGCGCAGCGTTTGCGGCGCGATATCCCGGCGCGAGGCGAGCGTCGTCAGGACGAAGTCCATCACTTTGGCGTACTTCAGCATCGTCAGGCACGATTCGATGTCAGTGGAGCCGTCGCGCATCGACTCGGCGAGGCGCAGCATCTCCACGGAAATCTCTCGGGCCATTTCGAGTTCGAGTTGCTGCTTTTCACTCCACGCGGGCATCGCGGTCAGTGCCGCGAGCATCTCCTGGAATTGTTTCTCTGCTTTCTTGTCCGGGATCGCATCCATCGCCGTCCTCTCATGTTCATGGCGCCGGCGAGTCGCATTCGCCGCGCTGTGCGTTAGGTGTTACGTAACAAATACCGGGCGCGGGTGACGACGCTTTGCGTGTCGAGGCGCGGGATCGTTACCAGCTTGTTGCTCCTGCTTGCTGCATCGGTACGTAGCCCGAAGCCACGTCGTGTCGTCTTTTCCAATGGCCTATTGTCGGGACGATGCACAAACCGTTCCATGCGTTCCATTCCACGCATTCGCCGATGAGCCGGTCATGGGAACAAAGAGCGTCTTTGCGCTTTTGGGTAAACTTCCTCTTTTGAGACGGCAGAACCAGCGGTTAGCGCACATTCGGCGCGAACATGCTCCGCTTTTTTATTCGACACACCTTCACGATGACCAGGAATTCTTCCGCGTCGGCTCCGGGCACACCCGACCCCTCCACCAAACACGACATCCGTCCAGGCCAGTCGATCGAACTGCTGAAGGAACTTCACATCCTCACGCGCGACGGCAAGATGAACCAGGACAGCCGTCGCAAGCTGAAACAGGTCTATCACCTCTATCAGTTCATCGAACCGCTTCTCTCCGAAGTGCATACGCGCCAGGGGGCCGTATCACTCGTGGATCATGGAGCGGGGAAGTCCTATCTTGGGTTCATTCTCTACGATCTCTTCTTCAAGACTCTGCGCGATCGGTCACACATCTTTGGTATTGAGACGCGTGAAGAACTCGTAAGAAAATCCGAAGAATTGGCGGAGCGCCTCGGGTTTACCGGGATGTCGTTTCTGAATCTGTCGGTGGCCGAATCAATCGGTTCGGATCGTTTGCCGGAATCGATCGATATCGTCACGGCGCTGCACGCGTGCAATACCGCAACCGACGACGCCATCCACTTCGCTCTGCAAAAGAATGCGAAGTACATCGTCGTGGTGCCGTGCTGTCAGGCGGAAGTCGCTTCGGTGCTGCGCAAGAACAAGGGGCATTCGCTCTCGAAGAATGTGCTGACCGAGATGTGGCGGCATCCGTTGCACACGCGCGAGTTCGGGAGTCAGATCACGAACGTGCTGCGCTGCCTGCAACTCGAATCGCACGGCTATCAGGTGAGCGTGACGGAACTCGTCGGCTGGGAGCACTCGATGAAAAACGAGCTGATCGTCGCGCAGTTCAAGGACCTGCCGCGCGGACGGCCCGCGCAAAGGCTCTCCGACGTGCTCGAAACGCTGGGACTCGACGAATTGCGCGAGCGCTTCTTCACGCCCGCGCATTGATCAGCGTTTGTCCATCCATGCCTTGAAGCCGTCGTGCCCGAGGCGGCGGAGCGTTTCGATATTGCGTTCGTAGATATCGGACGCATCGGGAAACGCGGCGACGGCGCGATCGATGCTCGCTTCGCGAATCAGATGGAACGTCGGATACGGCGCGCGGTTCGTGTAGTTGTCGATATCGTCAGGCGCGCTGCCTTCGAACTGGTAGTCCGGATGAAAGCTCGCGATCTGCAATTCACCCGCGAGCCCCAACTGATCGAGCAGGCGCTCGGCGAAGAAGAGGGCGTCGTTGTAGTCGGCAAAGTTCGGGAACGCGTGCGGCGTGATGAAGAGCGTCGTGTCGATGACTTCCGGATCCGTGTCACGCAGCAGGCGAAGTTCGTCGGTCAGTTCCACGACCAGATCGTCGACACCGCGCGCCTCGCTTACCACATAGCGAATCTGCTTTTTGACATGCACGCTCTTCGCGAACGGGCACAGGTTCAGGCCGATCACCGCGCGGGTGAGCCAGTGTTCGGTCGCCGCGATCACGTCGTCGCGGGTGCTGCTGTCACTCATGAATCTTCCTGTTTTCGATGCGCGGGGCAGGCCGCCGCGATCAGGGTTCGCGCGATGCGCGGCGCTGCGAGCAACGGGCCGGAGCCGGGGCCGTAAGTCTGGCTCGTCGCGTAAATGCCGTCGACCAGCAGCGCCAGCGATTCCGCCAGCTCGGCGGGTTTATCCGCTTTCGCCGCCGTCGAAATCTCGACGAGGCGCGTCATCAGATAACTCTTGTTGCGATCGACCGATTGCCGCGCGGGATGCGCCGGATCGCCGAATTCGCACGCGATGTTCACGAACGGGCAGCCGCGATAATCCGGCGCCGACGCCCGCTTCACCAGATCTTCCAGCGCCTGAACGATCTGCTTTGCCGGGTCGTCCGGATGCTTCGCGACGCTCGCCTCGAAACGCTGCCGGAAACCTTCGTCCATGCGATCCAGATACGCGACGACGAGCTCGTCCTTCGACGCGAAACGCCGATACAAGCTCATCTTGTTGACGCCCGCGCGCTCGACGACGGCATCGACACCGATCGCGCGGATGCCGTCGCGATAAAACAGCTCCTGCGCGGCGTCGAGCAATTGCTCCTGCGCCGTCGCGCCGTCGGTGCGGACACTGCGGCGGGCGTTGGGTTTCGGCTGGTCGTTCGTTGATCGTGCCAAAGTCAGTTCCTCGAATTCTTGCTACATGCTTGACATGTTACCGATCGGTAACTAAGCTCGCAACTCTGATGTGACAGAGCGGTAACGTCGCGGGACAAAAATCAACGGAACGGAGCAGCGATGAATTGGGTAGCGAGACGGCTGAACGGCCGGATGCATTACGGCTGGATCGCGGTGGGCGTCGTGTTTTTCGTCTTGCTCGCCGCCGCCGGCACGCGCGCGACGCCGAGCGTCATGATGCTGCCGCTCGAAAAGCAGTTCGGCTGGTCGCGCGGCACGATTTCGCTGGCGATCTCGATCAACCTCGCGCTGTACGGTCTCGCGGGCCCGTTCGCCGCTGCGGCGATGCAGCGCTTCGGCGTGCGTCCGACGGTGCTCGCCGCGCTCGCGACGCTGGCGGCGGGCGTCGGCATTTCGTCGATGATGACCGAGCCGTGGCAAATGGTGCTGGTCTGGGGCGTGATGGTCGGCAGCGCGACGGGCGTTGCGGCGCTCACGCTGTCCGCGACGATCGTGAACCGCTGGTTCACTACGCATCGCGGTCTCGCGATGGGCATTCTCACAGCCAGTTCCGCGACCGGCCAACTCGTGTTCCTGCCGTTTCTGGCGTCGATTTCCGAGCGCTTCGGCTGGCGGCCGGTCGTGCTTCTCGTCGCGGCGGCGGCGGCGATCGTGCTGCCGCTCGTTGCGTGGCTGCTGCCCGAGCGTCCGGCGGATCTTTCGCTGCGTCCCATCGGCGAAAAGGCCGATCTGCCGCCCGGCGCGATTCCGCCGCCGAAGAATCCGATCAAGCTAGCGTTCAGCACGCTCGCGTCGGCCAGCAAGACGCGCGATTTCTGGCTGCTGTTTTTCAGCTTCTTCGTTTGCGGCGCGAGCACGAACGGTTACGTCGGCACGCATCTGATCGCGATGTGCTCCGACTACGGCATGACGCAAGTACAGGGCGCGACGCTGCTCGCCGCGATGGGCATCTTCGATCTGTTCGGCACGACGTTGTCCGGCTGGCTGTCTGACCGCTTCAATGCGCGCGTGCTGCTGTTCTGGTACTACGGTCTGCGCGGGCTGTCGCTGATTTATCTGCCGTACGCGTTCGGTATCGATTTCTTCGGCCTGCCGCTCTTCGCCGTGTTCTACGGGCTCGACTGGATCGCCACCGTGCCGCCGACCGTGCGCCTCGCCACCGATGTCTACGGCAAGGAATCGGCGCCGATCGTGTTCGGCTGGGTCGTCGCGGGCCATCAGCTCGGCGCTGCGTTCGCGGCGCTCGGCGGCGGAATGCTGCGCTCGAGCCTCGGCAGCTACACCGTCGCGACGATGATCTCGGGCGGCCTGTGCCTCGTCGCGGCCGTGACCGTGCTGCGCATCAATCGCGCGGGGCGATCGGTGGGCGTCGCCGCGACGTGACATAACGTGACGCGATCTGCACGCGGGCGTGGGCTTGCTATCCTGTCGTTCTTTTATCCATCGAACAAGGAAACATGCCATGTCCGCGAAGCCCGCTCCGACCGATGTCGACATCCACGAACTGATCGCCGGCCGCTGGAGCCCGCGCGCCTTCTCCAATGCGCCGATCGAGCGCGCGCAGTTGCATCGGCTGCTGGAAGCGGCGCGCTGGGCGCCGTCGTCGAATAATCAGCAGCCGTGGCGCTTCGTCGTGTTCGACCGTCAGCGCGACGAAGCTGCGTTCAAACGCGCATTCGACACGCTCATGCCGGGCAATCAGAAGTGGAACGTGACCGTGCCGCTGCTCATCTGCGTGACGGCGTCGACGCTCACGCCGAAGGGCGAAACGAACCGCACCGCCAGTTACGACACCGGCGCGGCCGCGATGGCTCTCACGCTCCAGGCGCATGCGCTGGGACTGGCGACGCATCAGATGGGCGGCTTCGATCGCGACGCGTTCCGCCAGGCGTTCTCGATTCCCGCGGACATCGAAATCATCGCGATGATGGCGATCGGCCATCACGGCGACGCCAGTCAGCTCGACGAAACATTGCGCGAGCGTGAAGTGGCGCCGCGCGCCCGCCGGACGCTGGGCGAAACGGTCTTCGAAGGCGCCTGGGACAAAAGCTTCGAATAAGAAGCGTCAAAGCTCGTCCGCCGCCGAAAGCGGACGAGCGACATCTTCGAGCGACTTGCGCTCGGCCGCGACGCCCCAGATTCCGGCGACGATCGCGGCCGCGATCATCAGGAACGAGCCGATCAGATAGCCCGCGAACACGGGCCCGCGCTGATGCGTATCGATCAGTTGCCCGAACAGCGTCGGCCCGATGATGCCGCCGAGCGCCGTGCCGAACGCGTAGAACACAGCGATCGCGAGCGCGCGAATCTCCAGCGGGAAGGTTTCGCTCACCGTCAGATAGGCCGAGCTCGCCGCCGCCGACGCAAAGAAGAAAATCACCATCCATGCGATGGTTTGCGTCGTCACGCTGAGCATGCCGTGCATGAACATCCAGCCGCTGATCGTCAGCAACACGCCGGACATCGCGTACGTGAACGCGATCATCCTGCGCCGGCCGAGCACATCGAAGAGTCGGCCGAGCAGCAGCGGACCGAGAAAATTGCCCGCCGCAAACGGCAGCACGTACCAGCCGATGTGATCGCCGGGCACGTGATAGAAATCCGTCAGCACGAGCGCGTAGGTGAAGAAAATCGCGTTGTAGAAGAACGCCTGCGCGGTCATCAGCGTGAGCCCGACGAGCGAGCGGCTGCGATGCGCCCTGAAAAGCGTATGAAAGACCTCGCGCAGCGGCGTCGCGTCGCGCGCATGCAGGCGCAGCAGCTTGACCGGTGTATCCGGAATCTCGACGCCGTGCTCCCGGAAATGCGCCTCGATTTCGTCGACGATCTGCCGTGCTTCGTCCGCGCGATTGTGCGTGATGAGCCAGCGCGGGCTTTCCGGCACCCACATCCGCATGAGGAGAATCGTCAGGCCGAGCAATGCGCCGATGAGAAAACACGCACGCCATCCCCAGTCGGGCGGAAGCAGGCCGGGATCGAGCAGCACGATCGAGCCCGCCGCGCCGATGCCCGCGCCGACCCAGAACGTGCCGTTGATCGCGAGATCGGTCCAGCCGCGCAATCGGGCGGGCGTGAACTCCTGAATCGTCGAATTGATGGCGGTATATTCGCCGCCGATGCCCGCGCCCGTCAGAAAGCGAAACAGCACGAAGGTCGCGAGATTCCACGAGAAAGCGGTGGCGGCGGTGGCCGCGACGTAGAGAAAGAGCGTGATGAAGAACAGCTTGCGGCGTCCGAGCCGGTCGGTGAGCCAGCCGAAGCCCAGCGCGCCCAGCACCGCGCCCGCGATATACGCGCTGCCCGCGATGCCGACATCGGCATTGGAAAACTGCAGTGCGGGGCTCGACTTGAGTGCGCTCGCGACCGCGCCCGCAAGCGTGACTTCGAGCCCGTCGAGCAGCCAGGTGATGCCGAGCGCGAGTACGATCAGCGTGTGAAAGCGCCCCCACGGCAGACGATCGAGACGCCCAGGCAGATCGGTTTCGATGATGCCCGGCCGCGCGCTGGCTTTATCGCTCAAACGGTTCTTCTGTTGCGCGTCGGTTTCGCTCATGGTCTGAAGCGTGCTTCACTGCGACTGCGCACGCAAAAAAGTAAAGAGATTGCCGCGGGTCGAGCAAACTGCATTCCGCTTTTGATGAATAAACTCAGTGGTTTAAAAATATCTGAAACGCGGTTGATACGCTTGCCGGAACATGTTAAAAACGCCGTCCATGTTTGAATGCGGCGTCCTCAAACGACACCGCCGATGCCCATGACTTATTGCGCAATCGATTTCGGCACGTCGAATTCCGCTGTTGCGCTGCCGGACGGTTTGTCGGTCCGGCTGGCGCCCGTGGAAGGCGACGCGACCACGCTGCCCACCGCCGTTTTCTTCAACACCGACGAGAATAACCAGTCCTACGGCCGCGCGGCGCTCGAGGCGTACATCGATGGCTTCGACGGCCGCCTGATGCGCTCGATGAAGAGCATCCTCGGCTCGCCGCTCGCGGACAACAGCACCGATCTCGGCGACGGCTCGGCCATCAAATACACCGATGTCATCACGCTCTTTCTGCAGCATCTGAAGCAAAAGGCGCAGGCCATCGCCGCCGAGCCGCTCACGCGCGCGGTGCTCGGCCGCCCGGTCTTTTTCGTCGACGACGATCCGCGCGCGGACCATCTGGCGCAGAAGCAATTGGAAGCCTGCGCGCACGCCGTCGGTCTGCGCGAAATCCACTTCCAGTATGAGCCGATCGCCGCCGCTTTCGACTACGAAGCGGGCCTGACGAACGAAGGTCTCGTGCTGGTCGCGGATATCGGCGGCGGTACGTCGGACTTTTCGCTCGTGCGCGTCGGGCCGGAGCGCGCGCGTCATCTGGAGCGCAAGGACGACGTGCTCGCGCATCACGGCGTGCATGTCGCGGGCACGGACTTCGATCGCCGCGTCGAACTCGTGACCGTACTGCGCGAGCTCGGCTACCAGTCGCTCGATCCGAAAGGGCGCGAACTGCCCAGCCCCGTTTACTTCGATCTCGCGACCTGGCATCTGATCAATACCGTCTATACGCCGAAACGCGTGAGCGAATTGCAATTGATGCGCCATCTCTACACGGATACGCGTCAACACGACCGGCTGATGCGTGTCGTGGATCGACGGCTCGGTCATGCGCTGACGGCGCACGCGGAAGAAGCGAAGATCGATGTCGCGGCGGGCGGCACGACGGAAATCGACATGGAAGAGGTGGAAGAGGCGCTGCGCGTGGCGTTCGACGAGACGCAACTGATCGCGGCGGGCGCGGATGAAACGCGGCGGATCGTCGAGGCGGCGCAGGAAACGCTCAAGCGCGCTGGTGTGGCGCCCGCCGACGTGAGCGCCGTCTATTTCACCGGCGGCACGACAGGGCTGCGGTTCCTGTCGGAAGCGCTGTCGACAGCATTTCCCGATGCGCAGCCGGTGTTCGGCGACCGCCTGGCCAGCGTGGCGAAGGGACTTGGGATCTACGCGCAACGCGTATTTGCCTGACGCCGCACGTTGGCCGTAGCCGCAAAAGAAAAGCCCCGCCGAGGCGGGGCTTTCTCATACGAATTCTAGCGGTGCGCTGAGACTTAGACCGGCTTGATGTTCGCTGCTTGCTTGCCCTTGGGGCCAGTCTTCACTTCGTAGGAAACCTTTTGGTTTTCCTGAAGCGTCTTGAAGCCTTCGATGCGGATTTCCGAGAAGTGCGCGAACAGATCTTCGCCGCCGCCATCCGGAGTGATGAAGCCAAAGCCCTTTGCGTCATTGAACCACTTGACGGTACCGGTTTCCATGTTACTTGTTCCAAAAAAATGATGAATAAGGCCGAAGCCCAGGGGTGCGGAAAATCAAGGAAGGGGCAATGGGACCAACCGGAGTACCGTGATGGCGAACTCGAAAGAACCAATTCACTCGCCACTTGAAATCCTGCAAGAAGGTTTATACGGCGAAACAGTATCCCGGTCAATTAATTTCCGACAACTCTGAGGGGATATTTTCGAGATGCGTAAGCAAAGATTACATAACTTGCAATTCGCGTTTCGATTTGCCTCAAAAAAGTGCCTTTCAGGATCATTTTCTTCCCCGTAAGCGCTGCATTCGAAAGGTGCAACCGTTACACTACGCGCCGACCTAAGGGTTGCACCGGCATCGCCGGATCGTCAGACAGGTTTGCTGCTCGCTCGCGCGGTGGCGCCGGGCCTTTTTCGTCCCGGCGATGGGAGACATTTGGAGGAAATGTGACAGAGAAGTCGATTCAACGAAACATCGGTCCGTTGGCGCTGATGCTGACAGGCCTCGGGTCCATCATCGGATCGGGATGGCTGTTTGGGGCGTGGAAGGCGTCCCAGATTGCCGGGCCCGCAGCAATTTGCGCGTGGATCATAGGCGCCGCGGTCATTCTGGCGATCGCGCTGACTTACGCGGAACTCGGCGCGACGTTCCCCGAATCGGGCGGCATGGTGCGTTACGCGCGCTACTCACACGGCGCGCTGGTCGGATTCATCAGCGCGTGGGCGAACTGGATCGCGATCGTCTCGGTCATTCCGATCGAAGCGGAAGCGTCCATCCAGTACATGAGCACGTGGCCATACGAATGGGCGCACGAGTTGTTCGTCGGCCATACGTTGACGACGACCGGCCTCCTCTTGTCGGCCTTACTCGTCATCGTTTATTTCCTGCTGAACTATTGGGGCGTGAAGCTCTTCGCGCGCGCGAACTCGATCATCACGATCTTCAAGTTCCTGATCCCGGGTCTGACGATCGCCGGCCTCGTCTTCTCCGGTTTCCACACGGAGAACTTCGGCACGACGTCCAGCTTCGCGCCGTTCGGATGGTCCGCGGTGCTCACCGCCGTGGCGACGAGCGGCATCGTGTTCAGCTTCAACGGTTTCCAGAGCCCGGTGAACCTGGCGGGCGAGGCGCGTCATCCGTCGACGAGCATTCCGTTCGCCGTGATCGGCTCGATTCTGATCGCGCTCGTGATCTACGTGCTGCTTCAGGTCGCGTACATCGGCGCGGTGAATCCGGCGGACGTGGCGAAGGGCTGGCAGCATTTCAATTTCGCGTCGCCGTTCGCGGAACTCGCGATCGCGCTCAATCTGAACTGGCTCGCGATCCTGCTCTATATCGACGCGTTCGTCAGTCCGAGCGGCACCGGCACGACCTATATGGCGACGACCACGCGCATGATCTACGCGATGGAGCGCAACAACACGATGCCGAAGATCTTCGGCAACGTGCATCCGTTCTACGGCGTGCCGCGTCAGGCGATGTGGTTCAACCTGTTCGTGTCATTCGTGTTCCTGTTCTTCTTCCGCGGCTGGGGCACGCTCGCGGCGGTCATTTCGGTGGCGACGGTCATTTCGTATCTAACCGGTCCGGTCAGCCTGATGGCGTTGCGTCGCGCCGCGCCGGATCTGGATCGTCCGGTCAATATTCCGCTGATGGGCCTGGTCGCGCCGTTCGCGTTCGTATGCGCATCGCTCGTGCTCTACTGGGCGAAGTGGCCTTTGACCGGCGAGATCATTCTGCTGATGGTCGTCGCGTTGCCGGTGTACTTCTACTTTCAGGGCAAGACCGGTTTCGCGGGATGGGGGAAGGACCTGAAAGCGGCGTTGTGGCTCATCGCGTACTTGCCGTCGATGGCGGTCCTGTCGCTGAACGGCAGCCACGAATTCGGCGGCAACGGAATTCTGCCGTACGGCTGGGATATGGCCGCGGTCGCCGTGCTCGCGCTGATCTTCTACTACTGGGGCGTGCATACGGGCTATCGCACGTCGTATCTCGACGAACGCGAAAGTCGCGAGGACATTCTTCACGAAATCGGCGCCTGACGATTTCGTGTTCCGCGAGTGAAAACCGCCTGAGCGATCAGGCGGTTTTTTTGTTTAGTCGTCCGCGAACACGTAGTTCGTCATCGCGAGCGCGCGCTGGAAGGTGCCGAGCGACTGGATCGCAAGCCGATAATTGTCCGCCGCCGCGCCCAGCGCACTGAAGACCGGCAGCAAATGCTCGTCGGTGGGATGCATCAGCGCCGCATGCGGCGCGCGGGCGCGATAGTCCAGCAGGGCGTCGATGTCGCGTTCGGCCATGCTTCGCTCGAACCAGTCGGTGAATTCGGTCACGCGCGGATCGGCGTCTTCCGGGCGCGCGCTGAAATCGGCCATGCGCAGGTTGTGCGTGATCTGGCCCGAGCCGACGATCATCACGCCGTCATCGCGCAAATCACGCAGCGCTCGGCCGATCCGGAAATGATGTGCGGCGTCGAGACGTGGCTGAATCGAAAGCTGCGCGACCGGAATGTCCGCGTCGGGGAACATCAGCAGCATTGGCACCCACGCGCCGTGATCGAGCCCGTGATCCGTCATGGCGGCAGGAATGCCCTGAGCGCGAAGCAGCGCGGCGGCACGCTTCGCGAGATCGGGCGCGCCGGGCGCCGGGTAGCGCAGTTCGTAGAGCGCGCGCGGGAAGCCGTAGAAATCGTGAATCGTTTCCGGACGTTCGGCCGTGCTCGCGACCGGCTGCGCCGTGCCCCAGTGCGCGGACAACATCAGAATCGCGCGCGGACGCGGCAGGCTTTGTCCAAGCGTGGCGAATTCAGCGGAGGGCATCGACGGGTCGATCGGCAGCGTCGGCGCGCCGTGGGAAATGAAAACGGTAGGCAGTCGGCTCATGGCGGCAAATTCCTGTGGTATCTGCCATCCAATGTAAGGCCGCGAGCCGCGTTGATAAACAGTCCGCGCGGCAACGAATTGTGTCGCCGGTGTTGTTAATCCGAGGCTTCGCTGCGCAGTCCGCGCCACGCCGGAGCGACGGGCTGAGCGAGACCAAAGAGATCGATGACGCGCGCAACGGTGTGATCCACCATCTCGTCGATGCTCGCAGGCTTTTGATAGAACGCCGGCAGCGGCGGAAAGATCACGCCGCCCATTTCGGTGACGGCCGTCATGTTGCGCAGATGCGCGAGATTGAGCGGCGTTTCTCGCACGAGCAGCACGAGACGGCGGCGCTCTTTCAGCACGACGTCTGCGGCGCGGGTGATGAGATTATCGGAAAGGCCGTGCGCGACGCTCGCGAGCGTGCGCATGGAGCAGGGCGCGATGACCAAGCCGTCGGTCGCGAAGGAACCCGATGCGATGCTCGCGCCGACATCGCGCACGCTATGGACGACATCGGCCAGCGCGTGGACGGTGGCTTTGTCGAGATCGAGTTCGTGCTGGATATTGAGCCAGCCGGCGCTGGAGACGAGCAGATGCGTCTCCACGCCGCCCAGCCGGCGCAGCGTCTCGAGCAGACGCACGCCGTAGATGGCGCCCGTTGCACCGGTAATCGCGACGATGAGCCGTCGCTTCGCGGCAGCGGGCGCGCTCACGTGCGGATAAGACTCAGGCCGCGGCGAAGAGCTGTTGCAGTTCGCCCGACTGATACATCTCCATCATGATGTCCGAGCCGCCGATGAACTCGCCCTTCACGTAGAGCTGCGGAATGGTCGGCCAGTTCGAGAATTCCTTGATGCCCTGGCGGATCGCGTCGTCTTCGAGGACGTTCACGGTCATGATCTGATCGGCGCCGCACGCCTTGAGCACTTGAATCGCGCGGCCGGAGAAGCCGCACATCGGGAATTGCGCCGTGCCCTTCATGAAGAGGACGACCGGGTTTTGATCGACGATCTGCTTGATGCGTTCTTGCGTGTCCATGTCTTTCCTGCGCTTGAGATTTCGGTGAGAGTTCTTGAAATGATAGCGGATTTCGAATACGCGAGCGGAGGCGGCTCACGCGATGAAAAGACCGCCCGAGCAGCGTTCGATGCCGGCGAGATCGCGCATCGAACGGACATCGGTGAAGCCGCGCGCCTCGAGCAGGCCGCGCACGGCCTGGGCCTGATCGTAGCCGTGCTCCAGCCACAACGCGCCGTGGCTCGCGAGCAGAAGCGGCGCAGTCTCGATGATCGTGCGAATCGCCGACAGACCGTCGGCGTCATCGGTGAGCGCGCCGCGCGGCTCGAAGCGCAAATCGCCTTGTTCAAGGTGCGGATCGTCGCTCGCGATATACGGCGGGTTGCTGACGATCGCCTCGAAGCGCAGCGATGGATCGATATTCGCGGTCCAGTCGCTCTGGATGAACGTGACTGCGCTTTTATCCAGAAGGCGCGCGGCGTTATCTCGCGCGACTTGCAATGCGGCGGCTGAGCGATCCACAGCCCACACACGCGCGTCGGGCCGCGCATGCGCAATCGACAGCGCAATCGCACCCGTGCCCGTGCCGAGATCGAGCACGCGCGCATTCGGTGTATCGACGATGGCTTCGAGCGCGAGTTCCACCAGCAATTCGGTTTCCGGGCGCGGAATCAGCACGTCCGGCGTCACGTCGAAATCGAGGCCGAAGAATTCGCGCTTGCCCGTCAGTTGCGCGATGGGTTCGCCTGCCAGACGTCGCGCCGACAACGATTCGAACCGCGCAACAGCATCTTCCGCAAGCGGCAGAAGATCGCGCGTGATGAGTTCCGTGCGCCGCCAACCGAGCACGTGCATCAACAGAATGCGCGCTTCGAGCTGCGGCAGCGACGACGCACGCAGCAAATCGGCAACCGTCACTCCGCTTCCCCGAGCGCCGCGAGCTGCTCCGCCTGATGCTCGGACACAAGCGCGCCGATGAGCTCGTCGATATCGCCGTCCATGATGTATTCGAGCTTGTAGAGCGTCAGATTGATGCGGTGATCCGTCATGCGCCCTTGCGGGAAGTTGTACGTGCGGATGCGCCCCGAGCGGTCGCCCGAGCCGATCAGACTCTTGCGCGTCGCGGCTTCCTTCGCGTGCTGCTCGTGATACTGCTTGTCCTTGATGCGCGCGGCGAGCACCTTCAGCGCGCGGTCCTTGTTCTTGTGCTGCGAGCGGTCGTCCTGACATTCGACGACGATGCCCGTCGGCAAGTGCGTGACGCGCACGGCGGAATCCGTCTTGTTGATGTGCTGCCCGCCCGCGCCCGACGCGCGGAACGTGTCGATGCGCAGATCCGCCGGATTGATCACGACTTCGCTGATTTCATCGGCTTCCGGCATGACGGCGACCGTGCACGCCGACGTGTGGATGCGCCCCTGCGTTTCCGTCGCCGGGACGCGCTGCACGCGATGCCCGCCCGATTCGAACTTGAGCCGCGAAAACGCGCCTTGCCCCGCGATGCGGACGATCACTTCCTTGTAGCCGCCGAGATCGGAGACGCTTTCCGACATCGTTTCGGCCGTCCAGCGATTGCGTTCCGCGTAACGCAGGTACATGCGCAACAGATCGCCCGCGAACAGCGCCGACTCGTCGCCGCCCGTGCCCGCGCGGATTTCGATGAAGATGTTGCGCTCGTCGTTCGGATCTTTGGGCAGCAGCATCGTCTGCAAGTCGCCTTCGATCTTCACCATGCGCTCGCGCGCCTCGCCGATTTCCTCTTCGGCGAAATCGCGCATCGACGGATCGGCGAGCAGTTCCTGCGCGGTCGCTTCGTCGGTGAGCGCCTGACGCCAGAGCGCGTATTGATCGACGATCGGGCTGATTTCCGCGTGCTCGCGCGTGAGCTTCCGGTATTGATCCATATCGGCTGTCACGTCTTCGCGGCTCAACAAATCGTTGAGATCGACCTGCCGTTTTGCAAGCTGGTCGAGCTTGCTTTGCATGCTCGTTTTCATCGGACGGAGAAGGAGCTCGGTGCTCCTGAGAAACTGCGAATTCGGGGACGCCGCCGCGCTAACCGCGCGTGGCATTGGAGAATAGCAAACGGAGGGCCGCTAACGTTCCGACGAATCGGACGGCGAGCCGTGGCGGTAGAAGCCGCTCATCAGGTCGATGAGCTGGCCGCGCTCTTCGCGCGTCGCGCGGTTGAGCGCGTGCGTCGGGCCGTGAATCAGCTTGTTGGTCAGCGATTGCGACAGTGCTTCCAGGACGGCGGCGGGATCGTCGCCGCGCGCGAGCAGCTTGCGCGCGCGCTCGACTTCGGCGCGGCGCAGCGCGTCGGCCTGCGTGTGCATATGGCGAATCACGGGCACAATGCTGCGTGCGTCGAGCCACTGCATGAAATTCGCGACGCGCGTCTCGATGATCGCTTCGGCCTGCGCGACCGCCGCCTGACGCGACGCGTTGCCTTCGCGCACGATCGCGCCGAGGTCGTCGACGGTGTAGAGGAACACGTCTTTCAGGTCGCCGACTTCCGGTTCGATGTCGCGCGGCACGGCGAGATCGACCATGAAAATCGGCCGATGACGGCGCGCGCGCACCGCACGCTCGACCGCGCCGAGGCCGATGATCGGCAGCGTCGACGCCGTACACGACACGATGATGTCGAACTCGTGCATGCGCGCGGGCAGTTCGGAGAGCGGAATCGCGCGGCCATTGAAACGTCCGGCGAGCTTCTCGCCACGCTCGGCGGTGCGGTTCGCGACGACTAGCTCACGCGGATTCTGCGCGGCGAAGTGCGTCGCGCAGAGCTCGATCATTTCGCCCGCGCCGATGAACAGCACGCGCTGGCTCGCGACGTCTTCGAAGATGCGCTGCGCGAGACGCACGGCGGCGGCGGCCATCGACACGGATTGCGCGCCGATTTCGGTCGTCGTGCGCACTTCCTTGGCGACGGCGAACGTGCGCTGGAACAACTGGTTGAGATACGTGCCGAGCGCGCCGGCCTCGGAGGCCGTCCGCACGGCATCCTTCATTTGTCCGACGATCTGCGTCTCGCCGAGCACCATCGAATCCAGTCCGGACGCGACGCGGAACGCGTGGCGCACCGCTTCCGACTGCGGCAGCGCATAGACATGCGGCGCGAGCTCGGGAACGGGAATGTGGTGATACTTCGAGAGCCACTGGAGTGCGGCTTCGCGGGCGGCGGAGTCGTCAGTGGCGCAGTAGAGTTCGGTGCGATTGCAGGTCGAGAGGATCGCCGCCTCGGGCGATACCTTCGCGAGCGGCCCCAGCCAGATGTCCTTCAGCGCGCCCAAGGCGGGCTTGATCTGCTCGAGCGGAAACGCCACGCGTTCGCGCAGGGCGACAGGCGCAGTGTGGTGATTGATTCCGATCGTGAGGAGCTGCATTGTTTTGGACTGATGCTTTGGGCCTAAGCCGATGGCCATTCAGATAGCCCAATATTATAGCCTTTTGCGTTTTTGTTCATTTATAGGTGGCATTTGGGGCGCGAACGCTGCCTTCTTACGCACAGGCCGGTGCGTCGGGCGGTGGATGCGAGGCAACGAAAACACGGCGCGCGGCCTGTGACAGAAGGCCGCGGCGTGTTCTCAGCCAAAATATTTCGACAACTCGGCCGCGCGCGCTTCCAGTTCGTCGATCGGTATCTCGCCTGTGCGAAATGCTCGTTGCCGGTTCTTCGCAATGTCTTCGTCGTCGAGGGACAGCTCGCGGGAAGCGGAGTCGTGATTCAGATGAAACAGAGCCGCATGGGCGCCGGTAAACGAATGCCAGCGTACGCCGAGACGTCCGGCGCGAAGCAGCAGATCGTCGTCCTCACCGCCCCATCCGATGAAAGCCGGGTCGAGTCCCCCGACGCGGACAAATTCCGCGCGCCTGAAAAGATTGATCGCGCCCGGGGTGTTGTCGTACAGCAAATTGATGTCAGCGGGTAGCTCGCCATCGAGAAACGGCGACAGTTGATTGAAATCGCCCGATTCGATGAACGACTTGCGCGGATCGCCAGAGACGTTCAATACACGCATGAACGGGCAAAGCACGTCGCTTTTATCTTCATCCATGAGCGCATTGACCGCGGCGCTGAAATAAACCGGATTCGCGATCATATCGGCGTCGTGCATGCAGATAATCGGGCTTTTCGCCATGAGCGCGCCGAGATTGACGAGCCGCGCTTTCGGGAACGGGCCGCTGTCGTGCAGGAATACATGCCTGATCTTCGGATCGTGGAATTCAGACCAAACGAAGGTCGGCGCGGCGTCAGCCTCCATTAGCCAGACCTGATAATCCGAATAGGTATGGTGCAGGTGTCGCAGCACGCCGCGCAGATTGTCTCGCCTCTCCTCGCTGCGACCGCGATACGTAATGATCAACTCGAGGCCACGCAGCGAAATAAGGTTGGATTCTGTCATATGGAAAATCAAGCCTCGAAAACGCTAGTCCGCTTTCACAGCGATCAGGCGATATTGATAAGGAACGCGATTGAGATATGAGACCCAAATTCGAGGCCGAAGTTTATTTATGCCGCGTTCATTCAAGTCTCGAAATGAATGAGTACGGCATTTTTGGGAAAAATCCTAGCAGTCGAATCGATTCGCGGAAATCGGGAGGTTCGCAGATCGATCTTGAACGGCTCCTTGCCGAAGTCAACACACCCGAGCGGCACGCAAAGACCGAGTCTTGCCTTCCCCATATCCGGCCCCTAAACTCATCCGCTACGCTGGCGCGCGCCTGCAACCATCCGGAATTGCCCAACCCATGTCCGTTACGCCGAATGTCCCACGCCGAAGAGAACTCAGTCCGATGAGGCGCGGCCGCTGATGGGCTGGATGGGGCTGATTTTCCTCGGCGCGGTCATCGGCGCGGCGGGCTGGTGGCTGCATCCGTTGCGGCGTGCGGGACGCGTCGCACGCGGTCCGGCCGGCCGCATCTGGACGGCCATCGCCGCTGGCATACTGGCGACGGTCGTCGCGCGCATGCTGGGCAATATCGTCGATGTCTATCACGACGGCGATACGCTCGAATGGCTGGCATGCTCGGTCTTCGCGTTCCTGGTTGTGACGACGACCGTCGGACTGGCGGTGCGCCGCTGATCTCTTTATCTGACGGGCGATGAGCGATCCTCGCCGCCCGCCGTGCTCTTCGCGCCCCACGCGGGCCTTCACGCAGGTGATTTCATGAACGATCGCATCGCAGATTCAGCCATTCCAGAGCCCGCCATGTTCGCACGACGAATCGAGTCGCTGCGCGGCCAGATGGCGCTCGAAAAGCTCGCCGCCGTGCTCATTCCGTCGGCGGACCCGCATCTTTCCGAATATCTGCCCGAACGCTGGCAAGGACGTCAGTGGCTTTCGGGCTTCACCGGCTCGGTCGGCACTCTCGTGGTGACGGCGGATTTCGCGGGCGTCTGGGTCGACAGCCGTTACTGGATGCAGGCCGAGACGCAGCTTGCGGGCACCGGCATCGAATTGATGAAGATGATGGGCGGCCAGCAGACCGCACCGCACATCGACTGGCTCGCGGACAACGTGCCGGCGGGCGCAACCGTCGCGGTCGATGGCGCCGTGCTCGGCGTCGCGGCGGCGCGCGCATTGTCCGATGCGCTGACCGCGCGCGGCATCGTGTTGCGCACCGACCTCGATTTGCTCGATTCCGTGTGGCAAGCACGCCCCGGCTTGCCGGAAGCGCCCGTCTACGAACATGCTGCACCGCACGCGAGCGTCGCACGCGCGGAAAAGCTCGCGACCGTTCGCGAGACGATGCGCGCAAAAGGCGCGCAATGGCACTTCGTGTCCACGCTCGACGATCTCGCATGGATCTTCAACCTGCGCGGCGGCGACGTGAGCTACAACCCGGTGTTCGTCGCGCACGCGCTCATCGGGCTGGATAACGCGACCCTTTTCGTCGCCGATGGCAAGGTTCCCGCCGAACTCGTCGAATCGCTCGCGCGCGATGGCGTGCGCGTCGCCGCTTACGCCGGCGCGCCCGACGCGCTCGCGTCGCTACCCGCGGGCTCGACGCTTCTGGTCGACCCGCGCCGCATCACGCACGGCCTGCTGGAAAAAGTGCCCGCAACGGTTGCGATCGTCGAGGCGGTGAATCCGTCGACGTTCGCGAAATCGCGCAAGACGGCGGCGGAAGCGGAGCACATTCGCGCGACGATGGAGCAGGACGGCGCCGCCCTCGCCGAATTCTTCGCGTGGTTCGAAGAGGCGCTCGGCCGCGAGCGCATCACCGAGCTGACGATCGACGAAAAGCTCACCGCCGCGCGTGCGCGCCGGCCGGGCTTCGTCACGCTGAGCTTCGGCACGATCGCCGGTTTCAACGCCAACGGCGCGATGCCGCACTACCGTGCGACCGAGGCGTCGCACGCGGTGATCGAAGGCAACGGCCTGCTGCTGATCGATTCCGGTGGTCAGTATCTGAGCGGCACGACGGACATCACGCGGGTTGTGCCCATCGGCACGATCACGGCTGAACACAAGCGCGATTTCACGACGGTTCTGAAAGGCACGATCGCGCTGTCGCGTGCGCGCTTTCCGCGCGGCATCCGTTCGCCGATGCTCGATTCGATCGCGCGCGCGCCGATCTGGGAAGCGGGCGCGGATTACGGCCACGGTACGGGACACGGCGTCGGCTACTTCCTGAACGTGCACGAAGGGCCGCAGGTGATCTCGCATTACGCGCCGGCCGAACCCTGGACGGCGATGGAAGAGGGCATGATCACGTCGATCGAGCCGGGCATCTATCGGCCGGGCAAGTGGGGCATCCGCATCGAGAATCTCGTGATGAACCAGTCGGCTGGCAAGACCGAATTCGGCGATTTCCTCGAATTCGAGACGCTGACGCTGTGCCCGATCGATACGCGCTGCATCGACTTGACGCTGTTGCGCGACGACGACCGTGCGTGGCTCAACGCGTATCACGCGACGGTGCGTGCGCGCGTGTCGCCGCATGTGTCGGGCAAGTCGCTGGCGTGGCTCGAAGAGCGGACGAAGGCGATCTGACGCAATGATGCAAAGGAGCGGCACGCAATGACCATCAAGGCAGTCGTGTTCGATTTCGGCGGCGTGCTGATCGACTGGAATCGCGAGTATCTCTACAAACAGCTGATTCCGGAGGAGACCGAGCGCCGCTGGTTTCTCGATAACGTCTGCAAGATGGAATGGGTCGTGCAGCAGGACGGCGGGCAGACCATCGAGGAAGGCACCGCCGAACTGATCGCGCTTCATCCCCAGCACGAAGCGCTGATTCGCGCGTTCTATGCGCGCTGGCCGGAGATGGTGTCGGGCGTGCTGGAAGAGGGCGTTGCGCTCGTCGACCGGCTGGAGGCCGCGCACGTGCCGCTCTTCGGCCTCACGAACTGGTCGGCGGAGACGTTCCCGTACGCGTGGGAACGCTTCGACGTGTTGCGCAAGTTCAGGGAGATCGTCGTGTCGGGGCGCGTCGGCCTCGTGAAGCCCGATCCGCAGATTTTCGGGTTGATGCACACGGAAATCGAACGGCATCTGCCGGGCATTCGGCCGGCCGAACTCGTCTTTATCGACGACAACCTGAAGAACGCGCAGGCCGCTACCGCGCTCGGCTGGCACGGCGTTCACTACACCGGCGCGCTGGAAACGGAAACGAAGCTGCGGGAACTGGCGCTGCCGATTTGAAGGGCGCTACTGGCCCAGCAGGTTTTTTAGCGCGTTGCCGATTCCCCGCACCGTATCGCCTGCGCCGCGCGCGACGCCTTCCGCGCTCACGCCGAGCGCCTTCGCGAAGCCCGCCGCGAGCTTCTTCGAAAGACTTTCGTTGAGCGAAAACTTCGGATCGCGCAGATCGCCGTCGAGCACGAAATCGAGCTTGATCTGCTCTTTTCGGTTGCTGAGCGCGGCGATCGCCGCCTTGGTCGGAATCGAGAGGAACGTGTCGAGCGCATTGCCGGTATCGCTGATCTGCAGGTGATTCAGCGTGAGCGTGCCCGGCGCGTGGATGCGATAGTCCTTCACGGTGGCGTCGACGACCATATCGATGGTGCCGCCCGTCACAGCCGCTTTCGCGCCGGCTTTCTTCAGCAGATACGGATCGAGCGTCGCGACATCGACATTGCGCAGCGTCGCGCGCGTCTGCGAATCCTTGTTGGCGATGATCATCCAGCCGCCCCACGTCACGGTGCCCGTGTGCGACGGCCCTTTGATGGAGCCGGTCATCGCGAGGTCGGTGCGGCCGGTGAGGGCCGGCAGATGAATATGTTCGACGGTCGCGCGCGCATCGCCGATCAACACGCGATACGGCGGGTCCTGCACGGTGCTGTCGTAGAACTCCATCGAGCCGCGTTCGAACGACACGCGATCGATCAGCTTTTCCTCTCGCGCGTGCTCTTCGCGCTCGGTGCGCTCCTTGCTGTCGGGCTTGGCGTCGGCTTCGCGCGCGGTTTCCTTGAGTCCCGGCAGGATGCGCACGCGGCCATCGGCGGAGCGGACGATCGACAGATAGTAGTTGTCGACGCTCACGGTACGCAGATGGATCGGCCGGGCGATGAGCGAATGCATGTCGACGTCGAGCACGATGCGTTCGGCGCGCATCGCATCGGCGGCGGGCCAGTCTTTCGGGCCGCGCAGCCGCACGCGCGAGAGCGTCACATGACCGAAGCCGACATCGATTTCCTCGACCGAACCGTTCGGGCCGAGCGTCTCGATGATGCGCTCTTTCATCTGGTGCACGACGAAGAGCCAGCCGCCGGTCGCCACGACGACGAGCGCCACGACGATCCCGATTGCCCAAAGCGCTCCCCTCCGCGCGCTCGATCCCGCCATCTGCGTGTGTCTCCTTATCGAAGTCCGCTCGAAAAAAAAGCGGCGACTGCGTCGTACACAGTCGCCACTTTTGTGCCTGATGTCGGTGCGCGCGCCCGCATAGGCTTTTACTTCAGAGCTTAGCGCGTGATCGGCTTGTAGCGCAGACGCTTGGGCTTCGCGGCTTCTTCGCCGAGACGCTTGCGCTTGTCGGCCTCGTATTCCTGATAGTTGCCGTCGAAGAACTCGACGTGCGAATCGCCTTCGAACGCGAGAATATGCGTCGCGATGCGGTCGAGGAACCAGCGATCGTGCGAGATGACCATCACGGAGCCGGCGAATTCGAGCAGCGCGTCTTCGAGCGCGCGCAGCGTTTCGACGTCGAGATCGTTCGACGGCTCGTCGAGCAGCAGCATGTTGCCGCCCGCGATGAGCGTCTTCGCCAGATGCAGACGCCCGCGCTCGCCGCCCGACAGATTGCCGACGAGTTTCTGCTGATCGCTGCCCTTGAAGTTGAAGCGGCCGATATACGCCCGCGACGGCGTTTCATATTTGCCGACTGTGAGCACATCTGCGCCGCCGGAGATTTCCTCGAAGACGGTCTTATCGGCGGCGAGCGCGTCGCGGCTCTGATCGACGTACGCAAGCTTGACCGTCGGCCCCTTGATGATTTCGCCCGAATCCGGCTGCTCCTTGCCGGTCAGCATGCGGAACAGCGTGGACTTGCCCGCGCCGTTCGGCCCGATGATGCCGACGATCGCGCCCGCCGGAATCTTCATGTTCAGATTGTCGATGAGCAGACGATCGCCATACGCCTTGCTGACGTTCTTGAACTCGATGACTTCATTGCCGAGCCGGTCGCCGACCGGAATGAAGATTTCCTGCGTCTCGTTGCGCTTTTGATATTCCTGGCTGTTGAGCTCCTCGAATCGCGCGATACGCGCCTTCGATTTCGCCTGACGTCCCTTCGGATTCTGGCGCACCCATTCGAGTTCTTTCTTGATGGCTTTCTGGCGGGCGGATTCGCTCGCTTCTTCCTGCTTCAGGCGGTCTTCCTTCTGATCGAGCCAGCTCGAATAGTTGCCCTTCCACGGAATGCCGTGGCCGCGGTCGAGTTCGAGAATCCATTCGGCGGCGTTGTCGAGGAAATAGCGATCGTGCGTGACCGCGACGACGGTGCCCGGATAGCGCGTCAGGAACTGTTCGAGCCATTCGACGGATTCGGCGTCGAGGTGGTTGGTCGGCTCGTCGAGTAGCAGCATGTCGGGCTTTTGCAGCAGCAGCTTGCAGAGCGCGACGCGGCGTTTTTCACCGCCCGACAGATGTTCGATTTTCGCGTCCCACGCGGGCAGGCGCAGCGCGTCGGCGGCGACTTCGAGCTGTTGCTCGGGGCTGCCGCCGTCGCTCGTCGCGAGGATGGCTTCGTACTTCGCCTGCTCGGCGGCGAGCTTGTCGAAGTCGGCGTCGGGTTCGGCGTAGGCGGCGTAGATTTCGTCGAGTTTCTTTTGCGCCTGGAAGACATCGCCGAGACCTTGCTCGACGGCTTCACGCACGGTCTGCTGCGGATCGAGCTGCGGTTCCTGCGGTAGGTAGCCGATGTTCAGGTTGGGCATCGGCGTGGCATCGCCTTCGATGTCCTTGTCGACGCCGGCCATGATCCGGATGAGCGTGGATTTGCCGGAGCCATTGAGGCCAAGCAGGCCGATCTTCGCGCCGGGAAAGAAGGAGAGCGAGATGTCTTTCAGGATCTGACGCTTCGGCGGTACGATCTTGCCGACGCGGTTCATGGTGAAGACGTATTGGGCCATGTTGTCCGTGATTGAATGTATGAACGCGGTGCGCCGGATGCGGCGCGCGAGGATATTCGGTGGCGCGACTTCGCGCTTACCCGGTGCCGCGCGCGCGGCGCGGGCGGGGTCACGCATCATTGTACTTCGCGGTGCGATCCGTTACTGCCAGCTCGCGACGCCGCCGTGGCGCGAGCACGTGCCGCTGTGGTGCTGGCTGAAGCTGTAGGTGCCGTCGCGACATTGGGCGGTCGCGCCGGTGGGAACGGTGCCCGAGCGGGAGTGCGCGGGTGAGTGGACCGTGTTGCCGTCGCGGTTGATGTAGTGGCCGTGGTTGTCGAGGTCGGATTCGTCGGGTTGGGGTTGGTATTGGTAGGAATTGCCGTGGTACGCGAATGCGCTGGGCGTCCCCGCGGCATTGGCCACGACGAGCGCGGCGACGGCGAACGCGCGTAGCGTGCGCATCGGCGTGAGTCTCTGCATTTCTTGTTCTCTTGTTGTTCTTGTTGGTCGCGCGGTGCTGCGCCTCGTCCGTTAAAAAAAAGCAGAGTTCCTTTTAGCGGGTACTCCGCTTTGCGAGGCAAGCTGCGTTGACGGTTTTCTTGACGCTTACATATGCATTCTGACTTGCTCGCCTCCGCGCGCTCCATGCGAATGGTCTTTCCGATAAGTCAAATCGAACATCATGTCCGTCAGATCGCGTCTGAAGCTCGGGTTGTCGCTGAACTGCTTGAACAGTTCGGTGTAGTCAGACACTAGTTCCAACATGACGCGGTTGAGCGCCTTGTCGTGCTCCAGCCTGGCGTTCTGACGGTCGGAGTTCGCCTGGGCGTTCTGATAGGCCTTGTCCTGCGCCACACTCACTGGAATGTCTTCTGCGATAACCTTGGCGATCCTGTCAGCATCCTTCCAGTCGATATTGCCGAACAAGTCGTTGAAAATCTTGAGGATATTCGACAGCGTGTCGATGTCCGGTTCGCTCTTGCCGTTGCCACCGCCCGAAGGAGCCGCTTCGACCGCCGCATCGGTGTCATCCATCGCCATCTTGAGCGCGGCCTGCGCTTCGACGCGGTAGCTGTCCATGTCGATGGATTCGAGCACGCCCTTTGACAGGTCTTGTTCCTCCGGCGCGGGCAGCTTCGAAATCAGGAAGTTCAGGAAAATCGACAGCTTCTCCCACGCCGGATGACCATAGCTCAGAATCGCGGCGAGGAAGCCGTAGCTGCGCACGAAAGTTTTGGCCTTGCCCTTGAACTCGACCTGGTTGTTCTCGTCCAGGTTTTCTCGGTACACCCCGACGCAGCTGTCGAGGATGGGATCGAGCTCGTCGCGCTCAGCACCGCTGAGATACAGCGCAACCAGGTCCTCCACCTGCTGCCAGTCATACACCTGCTTACCGTCGAGGTCGGCTTTCAGGTCGTGCAACTTGTTCGGGTCGGTTTCGCCGATCTGGACTGTTGCGCGGTAGTAGTCCTGAAACGCCGCTCTGACTGCTTCCGCGTTGTTGGCGAAGTCCAGCGCGAAGGTATCGTGCTTCTGCGGATGCGCACGATTCAAGCGCGACAGCGTCTGCACCGCCTGTACGCCCGCGAGCTTCTTGTCTACATACATTGTGTGCAGAAGCGGCTCGTCGAAACCAGTGACAAATTTGTTGGCGACGATCAGGAAGCGATACGGGTCTTGTCTGAACCTGTCCGGAATGTCCTTGCTTGGGAAATCGTTGAGGTTGGCCTCTGTTTTCGTCTCGAACTCGCCCGAGTATGCAACGATCGCTTTGAACGGACTCTTGATCTCTTCGAGATAGGTTGACACCTGGCGCCAGTAGTCGACGGCTCGCGAGATGCCATTGCATACGATCATTGCTCGCGCCTTGCCACCGATCTTCTTTGCCGCGATCACTTGCGCAACGAAGTGATCGACCATGATCTCTGTCTTGCTGCGGATGGCTCTATCGTGTGATTCGACATAGTGGCGAATTTTCTTGAGCGCCCGCACCTTGTCGAAATCCGGATCGTTTTCGATTGTTTTTGCGACGTGGTAGAAGCTGGCCACCGTGGTGTAGTGAGCGATAACGTCGAGAATGAACTTTTCCTGAATCGCCTGCTTGGTGGTATAGGTCAATTCCTCCGGCGATCGAAAGCGCACCTCGTCGCCGATTACTGTCCGCTCGCCGAACAACTCCAGCGTCTTGTTCTTCGGCGTGGCAGTGAAGGCGAAGTAGCTGGCGTTGGACAACATCCGCCGCGAGCGGATACGCTTCTCGATTTCCCCGTTCACCGCGTCCTGCGTAGCATCTTCCTCGAAAGCTTCCTCGTCGGTTTTGCCGGATAGGGCTTGGTGCATCTTGGCCGTAGTCTTGCCGCCCTGGCTGGAGTGAGCCTCGTCGATCAATAGTGCGAAATTATTTTCAGACAAGTCACCCAGTTCTTCGAGGATGAAGGGGAATTTCTGCACCGTCGTGACGATGATCTTCTTGCCTCGGCGCAAGTACTCGCGTAGCTCCTGCGCATTGTCGGAATGACCGAAGATCGAGGCCATATGGTCATAGGCCTTGATAGTGCGTGCGATCTGGCTGTCCAGCGCACGGCGATCGGTGATGACGATGATGGAATCGAACAGCGGAACGGTCGGATCGCTGCTAGTACGAAACTCAACCAACTGGTGTGCGAGCCACGCAATGGTGTTGCTCTTGCCGCTGCCGGCCGAGTGCTGGATCAGATAGCGTTTGCCTACACCGTCCTCGCGGACGCGGCGAAGCAGGGCGCGTACTGTGTGCAACTGGTGGAAACGCGGAAACACCGGCCTGCGTTTTTTCTTCTTTCGGCCTGTGTCGGCGTCGGTTACTTCTTCCAATACCACTTGCGCGAAGCTCTCGATGATGTTGGCCAACGATTGCTTCGTCAGTACCTGCTTCCAGAGATAATCGGTCTTCAATCCATTCGGCTGGGGCGGATTGCCCGCACCACTGTTCCAGCCTTGATTGAACGGTAGGAACCACGACGTTTTGCCTTTCAGTTCGGTGCAAAAGTACACATCGGCGTCGTCCACTGCCATGTGCGCAATGCACCGTCCCGGCTGAAACAGCAATTCCTGCGGGTTGCGCGTAGTCTGATATTGAACGATGGCATCGGAGACCGTCTGTTTGGTCAGCGAGTTCTTCAACTCGAAGGTCAGCACCGGCAGGCCATTGATGAAAATCACCAGATCGAGTTCGTTGCCGGAGTCATTGCTGTAGCGCACCTGCCGGGTGACGCTGAAGATGTTCTTGTCAAAAGCCTCGGCGGCATTGCTGTTTCCCGGCGTTGGCAGCAGCTTGTAGAGATCGATTGTGACCGGCCCATGGCTCGCACCCTTGCGCAAGACGTCCACTACGCCCCTCTTGGTAATTTCGCCCTGTAGCCGGTGCAGGAATTGCGTTCGCTTGATGCCCTCGCGCGCCAATTCCAGCGTTTCCGTCGCTTCCGGTTGTGTGGCTTGCAGAAAGGCCAGCAATTGCGCGGTGTCCAACGCCACATCGCGATTGAAATCGGAGGCGCGTCCCAGCACATAGCCGCCAGATTCATACACGGCCACCGGACCCAAGGTATCGGTGGGAGCAGGGGCATGCTCACTGATACCCGCCAGATGGCGGACGATCGACCGTTCCAGCGCTGTCTCGCTGGTGTCGGAAGGTTTCATATGCTCTCCAGGAGACGGGCGATGGCCTCGGGCGACGGCAACTGGTTCTTCAGCTTCTTCGGCAGTGTCTTGGTGATTTCGTAGGTTGCCACGCCGATGGGCTTGCGCGCGTCGAGCAGGGCATACTCAACAATGGTCCGCCTCTTTTCCTTGCACAGGATGATGCCGATGGAGGGGTTCTCGTCCTCCTGCCGAACCTGCGCGTCCAGCGCGGCAAGGTAGAACTGCATCTTGCCGACGTACTCCGGCTCGAACTCGCCGATTTTCAGCTCAATGGCCACCAGCGCACGCAGGCGCCGGTGGAACAGAAGCAAATCAATCAAGTATTCCTTATCTTCGACCTCCAGCCGATACTGGCTGCCCATGAAGGCGAACATGCCGCCCATTGCGCGCAGGAAGTCCTCGATGCGGGTGATCAGTGCGCGCTCCAGATCCCGTTCGCTGTGCCGTTCGCCCAGTTCGAGAAAGTCGAAGGCGTATTCGTCCTTCACCGCCAGCTTCGCCTGTGCGCGCAGGTTCGGGGTCAGCGTCTTGTCGAAGTTGGTCTGGCCCAGCAGCGATTTTTCGTAGCTCTGGTTGTCGATCTGGTGCGCAAGCACGTTCTTCGACCAGCCGAATTTGCGCGTCATACGCAGATAGAACTCGCGCTCCGGTGGGTCCTTGCAGCGTTCGAGGATGATCAGGTTGTGGCTCCAGCCGATTTCTCGCACCAGTGGTGCGAGTTTTTCCGTGCCGCTGTAGGTCTCGAAGAAACCCCTCATTCGCCACAGGTTAGAGGCCGAAAATCCGCCCGTTTCTGGGAAGTCCGCTCGGAGGTCGGCGGCAAGCCGCGCCACCACGGCCTTGCCCCAACCTTCGCTTCGCTGGCGTTCCACGATTAGCCGTCCGATGTCCCAGTACAGGCCGATCAACTCCTTGTTGACCGCGCGTAGCGCCGCGTACTGTGCGGCCTGAATGCGTGTCTTTATGTCGGCCAGCAAAGCCGGGTAGTCCGTCGTCGCGCTGGTTTCTCGCACTGCTGGTGCGAGTTTTTTTTGAGAGGATTTCTTACTCGTTGCCATCGGTGTCGTCCTCGTCTTCGGTGCTGCCCGCCTCATCGTCACCGAGCGCGGCAAGATCGTCGTCGCTGACGTCGTCGTCCGGGCCGGGGCGCCAGCCGCGCAGGTCCACTTGGCCGGTGATGGCGTCGGCGATCAGACGGTCGCGGTATTCGCGGATGAGGGTGATTTCGTCGTGGGCGCGGGCAATGGCTTCGTCGAGGGGCTGGCACTCGTCGGCAATCCAGCGGCAGATGGCTTGTTGTTCTTTGATCGGTGGAACTGTGAACGGGACAGTCACAAGCTTTTCGCGGGTCAGGTGAGCGATGCTCACTCGATTGACGATGGCGTTGAATTGACCGCAATTGCCATAGACGAACAACTGATGAAGTAAGAAGTCCGGCCGCATGACAGGCTTCGTCGCTACGCGGTGCACAGAGTTCTGGATGTAGCACTCTGGCAGTTCGTCATGCCACTGACACGCTCGGCCTACCTCTCCTCCTTCACTGACCAGCAAATCACCCTTACGGACACGAAGCTGTTGCATTTCTGAACGGGTGATCCACATTTCTTTGACGTCGCGCACATCAGGTTTGAGCCATTGCACATTCGTCGAGCGCAGATAAGGCCTGAACTCGCCTTCGCCCTTGGCCTCCGTTGTCAGCATCTTTCCCAAGACCACGTGCGCGATATTCTTTAGGCGCTGAACTTCCCAATGCTCCGGCACCTCGCCCACCCACTCGATTCCGGAAGGTTTGAACTTAACGGATGCATTGATACCGCGCGTGACGGCGTGGTCGATGAGGCGCAGCTTCTGCTCGGTCAACAGCGCAATGAGATCGCGCTTGGCTTTAATAAAGCGGGCGATATGCGCGTCCTGCACGCGCAGGTAGGCGACGATCTGGTCTTGCTCCGGACGCGGGGGAACCAGCGACGGCATCTGCTTGAAGGATTCCCAGTACAGCCGATTACGGTCAGCCACGATGCCGCGCGAAAACTTATTGACTTCGCGCTTGTACATGGCGGTGCGGAACAAGTAGCTGAAGTAGGCGCTGTTGGCTTCGGCATAGGGCTTGACCACGACATAGGCTGGACTGACCAAACCATCGATCGGTGCGGGGCCAACCGCACCTTGCCACATGCGCATCATGTTGTAGGCGATATCACGCTTGACCGCGCGCTTGTACTTCTCCTTGTGATTCATTACCTGCTTGCGCTTCAGGTTTTCCATGTCGCGCACGCGCACACCGGTGCGCAGCGATACTTCCAGAATGGGCAGATTGGGAAAACCTGTTTCCACCCGGTGACCAAAGAGCCGAGCGTTGCGTAGCACTTGCCAGCCTTCGGGCACTTGCGGAACCCAAGGCAAGCCGGATGCGCGATAGCTCGAATACCCCACCTTCGTCATCACGCCACCCCCACGATCTTGTCTAGCAAGCCTTCCGTCTGCCTCTCAATCTTCAAAATGTCGGCCCTGATCGCTTCCAGCGAACGCAGCGGCACCGGCTGGTAGAAAAAGCGAGCGAAGGAAATCTCGTAGCCGATCTGGGTCTTTTCACCATCGATCCACGCATCCGGCGCGTGCGGCAGCACTTCGCGCTCGAAGAAGGCGCCGATGCCGCCCGGTTCCTTCAGCGGTACCTGCTCCGTATCGCGCAGGTCGCTGTCAGGTTCGTACTCGACCGTGAAGCGATCCTTGCCCACGGTTTCCATATACACGCCGTCGAAACCGGGTTCAAAGTTTTCATCCTTTTTCAGCTTCATACGCCTGGCGACCACTGGCGGCGCGGCCTCGTCGCGCCAACTCACGGCTTTGAAGATGGCTTTCCTGTCCGCAGCGCTAAGTTTTTTGTCGTGCACTTTCATCGCCGCGTCGAACTTCGCTCGCAAGACGTTGTGGTCGTCGAACATCGCTTGCCCTAACTCTTTCTGCGCCAGCCGCGCCAGATCGAGCAGCGCCTTGTCGCGCAGCCAGGTCGTATCATCAAGCAGCTTCTTGCGGTTTTTTTCGGACACCGCCTTCCTACCTGTTGCGCCGCCCTCGTCGCTGTCCTCGGTGGCGTCTTCGTCCTCGCCGTCGCCCTTGAGCCACGCCTCTATCTCAGGTTTCAACTTGGCGAAATCGGTGTAGAGCGTGTCGCCGTGCAGGGCGTAGATTTCGGCACGCAAGACTTCATCGCCGCTGGCGTAGCGCAGGGTGTCGATCGCACTGGTTTTCAATTGGCTTTTCAGGCGCAGCGGGCGCTCGACGGTGATCTTCCAGTAGCCGAAGTCCTGTGTGTCGAACCATTTGGACTGCGCTGTTTCCTGCTTCTTACCCAAGTAGAGGTCAAGAATGCGCTGAATGTCGGTCTCGGCTAGCTCGCAATTCTTCTTGCCAAGATTGCGCCGCATTGGTGCGTACCACTTGCTGGCATCGATCAACTGCACCTTGCCCTCGCGATCCTTGGCCTTCTTGTTGGCCAGCACCCAGATGTAGGTCGCGATGCCGGTGTTATAGAAGATGTTGAGCGGCAAGGCGATGACGGCTTCAAGCCAGTCGTTCTCCAGCACCCAGCGCCGGATGTTGCTCTCGCCCTGACCTGCATCGCCGGTAAACAGAGCCGAGCCATTGTGAACGAGGGCGATGCGGCTGCCGAGCGCGGTGTCGTGTTTCATCTTCGACAGCTTGTTCACCAAGAACATGAGTTGCCCGTCGCTTGAGCGGGTGATGAGCTTGAATTCGGCGTCGCCACCGTGCTTGACGAAAAAGCGCGGATCGTTGAATTCCTTTTTCCCGCCCATGCGTTCCAAATCCGTCTTCCAGCTTTTGCCGTAAGGCGGATTCGAGATCATGAAATCGAAGTCGCGGCTGCGAAACTGGTCGGCCGACAGCGTGGACTTGTCCGCACCGCCTACGATGTTCCCCGCTTCCGCGCCTTCGCCCTTTAACAACAGGTCGGCCTTACAGATGGCGTAGGTTTCGTCGCTGATTTCCTGTCCGAACAGATGGATGGAGACATCCTTACCGTGCTGCTCGGCCAACTGCTTCAAGGCTTCTTCCGCAACGGTAAGCATTCCGCCAGTGCCGCAGGAGCCGTCATAGAGCGAATAGGTGGAAGATTCGATGCGATCTTCCACCGGCAGAAAGAGCAATTTGGCCATGAGCATGACCACATCGCGCGGCGTGAAGTGCTCGCCCGCCTCTTCGTTGTTCTCTTCATTGAAGCGGCGGATCAACTCCTCGAACACCGTGCCCATGCCGTGGTTGTCGAGCGCCGGCAGCTTGACACGTCCGTCAGCGTCCTTGACCGGCAGCGGCGAAAGATTGACCTCGGGATCGAGAAAGTCTTCAATCAGGTAGCCCAGGATGTGGGCATCGACGAGCTTCTGGATCTGGTTACGGAAATTGAACTTGGTCAGGATTTCCCCCACGTTGGGAGAGAAGCCATCCAGATAGGCGATAAAGTCTTCGCGCAGGCGCTGCCCGGCGGCGCTGGCCTTGAGTTTCGCTAACGTGAAATCAGAAACGTTGTAGAAGGCTTGTCCGGCAGCGGCCTGTAGTGCGCCGTCCTGGTTCGCCACTCCGGCGCTGTCCAGCAGTTTTTTGCGTGCCAAGAGCGCCTGTTTCGTTGGCTCCAACACCGCATCGATCCGCCGCAGCACGGTGAAGGGGAGGATCACGTCGCGGTACTTGCCACGCACGTATACATCGCGCAGGCGGTCATCGGCTATGTTCCAGATGAAATCGGCTACCCACTTGATTTGGCTTTGATCTTGCTGTCGTGCGTGCGTCATCAGCGCTTTAGTTCTTAGTTCTGAATTGGTCTTTCCAGCGGAGTCAAGGTTGACTTGACCATCTCGCCAACCGCGATTTTCATAGCAATACTAAATTTATTGAAAATCGTGAATCTCAGCATATTTTTGATTGTCTTTAGCTACCGCTTGTTTGAGCAAGCCTGCTCAACGGTATGAATTAGCGTGTGAGTTACTTCTTGATCGAAGGTCCTCCGCAGTCGTCGCTTCGATGTTTCGTGGCATCGAAGCGACGAGCTGAAAATTCTGCTGCGCTTCAACAGCAAGAAATGGCGACAAAAAAAAAAGCGGAATCCCCTTTATCAGGGAACTCCGCCTATCACCGCAACCCAATTAACTAAATTTGACGCTTACACGTTGAACAAGAAATTCATGACATCCCCGTCATGCACCACATACTCCTTACCCTCGGCCCGCATCTTCCCGGCTTCCTTAGCCCCTTGCTCGCCCTTGAACGCGATGTAGTCATCGAACGAAATCGTCTGAGCACGAATGAACCCGCGCTCGAAATCCGTATGAATCGCGCCAGCCGCCTGAGGCGCCGTATCGCCGATATGAATCGTCCACGCGCGCACTTCCTTCACGCCCGCCGTGAAATACGTCTGCAATCCAAGCAACTTGAACCCCGCGCGAATCACGCGATTCAGACCCGGCTCGTCCATGCCCATGTCGGCGAGAAATTCGAGCTTGTCGGGATCCTCGAGATCGGCGATTTCCGCTTCGATCGCCGCGCACACCGCGACCACCGGCGCGTTCTCCGCTTCCGCGTGCTTGCGCACCGCGTCGAGATACGGGTTGTTCTCGAAGCCGTCGTCCTTCACGTTGGCGACGTACATCGTCGGCTTCGACGTGATCAGGCAGAGCGGTTTGATCGTCAATTGCTCTTCGTCCGAGAGCGAAAGACCGCGCACCGGCTTCGCCTGATCGAGCTGCGCGCGCACTTTTTCGAGCACGGCGACGAGCTTCGCGGCTTCCTTGTCGTTGCCTGACTTCGCGGCCTTCGAGTAACGCGTGTAAGCCTTCTCGACCGTCGCGAGATCCGCGAGCGCAAGTTCCGTGTTGATGACTTCGATATCCTCGATCGGATCGATCTTGCCCGCGACGTGAATGACGTTCTCGTCTTCGAAGCAGCGCACGACGTGCGTGATCGCATCCGTCTCGCGGATGTTCGCGAGGAACTGGTTGCCGAGGCCTTCACCCTTCGACGCGCCCGCCACGAGTCCCGCGATATCGACGAATTCGACCACCGCCGGCAGGATGCGCTCGGGCTTCACGATTTCGGCGAGCGCCGTGAGGCGCGCGTCGGGCACTTCGACGACGCCGACGTTCGGCTCGATCGTGCAAAACGGGTAATTTTCGGCGGCGATGCCGGCCTTGGTCAAAGCATTGAAAAGCGTGGACTTGCCGACGTTAGGCAAGCCGACGATGCCGCATTGGAGGCTCATGGAATCCTTCGAACTGGTGAGACGGCGCTTCGCCGCGCGGGTTTCGTCAAAAATGGTGCGCGATGGGCGGGCCGCAAACGCTCAGGCGCGCCCCGGCTGTGGCCGCATCGGGCGGCCGGGCAAACCGCTATTGTAACGCCGGTCCCGACGCCCTAACTCCGCTTGCGCGCGGCGGACAAACCCGTTCGTACCCCACGGCTATAATGCCCGGATGACTCCGCATCCCCTCAAATTTCACGCTGTCGTCGTCGGCGGCGGGCTCGTCGGCAAGACGGCCGCGCTCGCGCTCGCGCAATCCGGGCTGCGCACGGCGCTCATCGCGTCGCGGGCCGCGGGGCTGCCGCCGGGCGCCGCGTTCGATTCGCGCATCTACGCGCTGTCGTCGAGCTCGCAGACGCTGCTGGAACGACTGCGCGTCTGGCAGGCGCTCGATCGCTCGCGTCTCGGCCCCGTATTCGACATGCGCGTCTTCGGCGATGCTCACGCGGAACTGCATTTCTCGGCGTTCCAGGCGTCCGTGCCGCAGCTCGCGTGGATCGTGGAATCGTCGCTGATCGAACAATCGCTCGATACTGCGCTGCGCTTTCAGCCGAGCCTGTCGTGGTTCGAATCGCGCGCGCAGGGCATGACGGTCGAACCCGACGCGGCGCACATCGCGCTCGCGAGCGGCGAAATGCTCGAAACGGATCTGATCGTCGGCGCGGATGGCGCGCATTCCTGGGTGCGCGCGCAAATGGGCGCGAAGATGAATCGGCGCGACTACCGGCAAACGGGCGTCGTCGCCAATTTCAAGGCCGAAAAGCCGCACGGCGAGACGGCGTATCAATGGTTCCGCGATACCGAAATCATCGCGCTGCTGCCGTTGCCGGGCGATCACGTATCGCTCGTCTGGTCGGCGCGCACGGAGCACGCAGACGAATTGCTTGCGCTCGATCCGGCGCAGCTCGCAGCGGAAGTCGAGAACGCGACGCAAAACATGCTCGGCACGCTCGACTGCGTGACGCCCGCGCAGGGCTTTCCGCTCGGGCTGCAAACCGTCGACAAGCTGATCGCGCCGCGCGTCGCGCTCGTCGGCGATGCCGCGCATCTGATTCATCCGCTCGCGGGGCAGGGCATGAACCTCGGCCTGCGCGACGTCGCCGCGCTCGCGGATGTCATCGCGAACAAGGAGTCGTTCCGCGATCTCGGCGATCCCATTTTGCTGCGCCGCTACGAACGCGCGCGCCGCGAAGACATTCAGAAGCTCATGTTCGCAACCGATGGCCTGCAGCGGCTCTTTGCCGTGCCGGGCACGCTTGCGCGCGCGATCCGCAACACCGGCATGGCGTTCGTCGGGGCGCAGCCGCTCGTCAAGCGCTGGCTGGTGTCGGCGGCGCTCGGCTGAAACAGTCCGTTGATATTCCACAGACGCGACGCACGCGTTACGCTCAGGCGACTCACAGGAAATCCGCATGAAAACCACTTTTCGCTTTGCCCTCGCGACGGCCGCGGCGCTCGCCGTGACGCTCGGCATGGGCTGCTCGGCGCAGGCCGATCAGACTACCGACAAGCTCAAATCGACGCTCGAATCGCGCATGGGCGACGCGACCATCAAGAGCATCCAGAAGACCGACATTCCCGGCCTCTACGAAGTGAATCTCGGCTCGCAGATCGTCTATAGCGATGCAACCGGCAACTACGTGCTGATCGGCGATCTCGTCGATACGCGCAACAGCAAAAATCTGACCGAAGCGCGGCTCGCCGAAACCAACAAGATCGATTTCGCGAAGCTGCCGTTCGAGAATGCGGTAAAGGTTGTGAAGGGCAACGGCAGCCGCAAGATCGCCGTGTTCTCCGATCCGAACTGCCCGTATTGCAAGCAGCTCGAATCGACGCTGAAGTCGATCGACAACGTGACCGTCTACACCTTCCTGTATCCGGTGCTCTCGCCCGATTCGACGGCCAAGTCGAAGTCGATCTGGTGCTCGAAGGATCGCGGCGTGACGTGGGAAAGCTGGATGCTCGATCACAAGGCGCCGAGCACGGCCGCGTCGTGCGACACGACCGCCATCGACAAGAACCTGAAGCTCGGCCGCTCGATGAACGTCAGCGGCACGCCGACCGTGTTCCTCGCCGATGGCCGGCGTCTGCCGGGCGCCGTGCCCGCCGACCGGCTCGAAAAAGAACTGTCCGCCGTGCGCTGAGCGCGGCGCGAAACGAGGAAGGGAGGCGCGTCATGCGCCTCCTGTGTTTTACGGCCTTGCTTTTGCGAAAGCGCAGCGTAATGAAGCAAGGCGCCGGGCGCGCTTATTCGTACGGGCCGCCCAGAACAAGAACAAGGACATCGAGATGACACCGCTCATGCAAGCCGCGCAGCCCGTGCGCTACAGCATCGTTCCGAAAAATCCCGCCGCGCATCTCTTCGAAGTGACGCTGACGGTCGCCGAGCCCGATCCCGCCGGACAGCGCTTCATGCTGCCGGTCTGGATTCCGGGTAGCTACATGATCCGCGAGTTCGCGCGCAATATCGTGACGCTCCAGGCATTCAACGCAGCGGGCCGAAAGGTCGCGATCGAGAAGATCGACAAGCACGCGTGGCAGGCCGCACCGGTCGAGGGCCCGATCACGCTGCGCTATGAGGTCTACGCGTGGGACGTGTCGGTGCGCGCCGCGCATCTCGACGATACCGTCGGCTTCTTCAATGCCACGAGCACGTTTCTCGCCGTGGAAGGGCAGTCGGGCGCGCCTTGCATCGTCGATATCCAGCCGCCGCAGGGCGGCGCGTACCGCAACTGGCGCGTCGCGACGGCGCTCGCCGAGGCGCGCGGCACGAAGCGCTACGGCTTCGGCATGTATGAGGCGGCGAACTACGACGAACTCGCCGATCATCCCGTCACGCTCGGCGAATTCGCGCTCGGCAGCTTCACCGCGCACGGCGTGAAGCATGACATCGTGATCTCGGGGCGTGTCGTCAATCTCGACATGAACCGGCTCGCGACCGATCTCAAGCGTGTATGCGAAGCGCAGATCGCACTGTTCGAGCCCCGCACGAAGAAAGCGCCGATGGACCGCTACGTGTTCATGACCGTCGCCGTCAGCGATGGGTACGGCGGGCTTGAACACCGCGCATCGACGGCTCTGATCTGCAATCGCACGGACCTTCCGGTGCAGGGCCGTCCGGAAATGACCGATGGTTATCGGACGTATCTCGGCCTGTGCAGCCACGAGTATTTCCATACGTGGAATGTGAAGCGCATCAAGCCTGCGACCTTCGCGCCGTACGATCTGTCGCAGGAAAATTACACGTCGCTTCTGTGGCTCTTCGAAGGCTTCACGTCGTATTACGACGATCTGATGCTCGTGCGCAGCGGCCTCATCTCGACGGGCGATTACTTCAGCCTGGTCGGCAAGACGATCGGTGGCGTGCTGCGCGGCAGCGGGCGGCTCAAGCAATCCGTCGCGCAGAGCTCGTTCGACGCGTGGGTGAAGTACTACCGCGCCGACGAAAACGCGCCGAACGCGATCGTCAGCTACTACCAGAAAGGCTCGCTCGTTGCGTTGGCGTTCGATCTCTCGATCCGCGCGCAAACGGACAACCGCAAATCGCTCGACGATGTGATGCGCCTTCTGTGGCAGCGCTACGGCCGCGACTTCTACAACGGCAAGCCGCGCGGCGTGCGGGAAGAAGACGTCGAGCCGCTTTTCGCCGAAGCGACTGGCGCCGACCTGCGCTCGCTCTTCCGCGATGGCGTGCGCGGGACGCGTGACCTGCCGCTCGACGCGCTCTTCGAGCCGTTCGGCATCGCGCTCGCCCCGGATCTGCCGGGCAACGGCGCGTCGCTGAAACCCACGTTCGGCGTGCGCGTGCGCGGCGGCGCGGATTGCACGCTCGCCGTCGTCCACGAAGGCAGCGCGGCGCAGAAGGCGGGATTGTCGGCGGGCGACGTGCTCGTCGCGATCGACGGGCTGCGCGTCACCGGATCGAATTTCGACGCGCTGATGTCGCGCTATTCGCCGGGCGCGAAGGTGGAAGTGCACGCGTTCCGCCGCGACGAACTGCGCCGCACCGAACTGAAGCTCGACGGACCGGAAGTCGCGCGCTACGTGCTGACGGCCATCGACGGGCGCGGGCCGTCGAAACAGTGGCGCGAGCGCTGGTTGCGGGGCTGACTGAGACGCTGATCGCGGGAAAGGGTGACGGATTGTTCTACCGATGCAACGATCCGTCACGAGCGCACGGCTTTTTCCCGAGGGTCGAAATGAGAAGAATGCTTCCTAAGCCGGACGCAGAGAGCGCCCGAAACCTGACAGAGATAGGAAGCCATCATGACGACGATTCTGCAAATCAACTCCGCCGCCCGTTCGCAAGGCGCTCAATCGACGCTGCTCGCCGACGAACTGACGGCGAAACTGCAACAAAGCAACCCGGGCGCGAACGTGGTCGTGCGCAATCTGCTGGGCGACGCCCTCCCGCATCTTGACGACGCCACGCTCGGCGCGTTCTTCACGCCCGCCGATCAGCGCAGCGCGGAACAAGTCGCGATCAACGCAAAGAGCGAAGCGCTGATCGCCGAGCTGCAAGCTGCGGATATCGTCGTGATCGCGGCGCCGTTGTACAACTTCGGCATCTCGTCGCAATTGAAGACGTATTTCGACTGGATCGCGCGTGCCGGCATCACGTTCCGCTACGGCGCGAGTGGCGCGGAAGGTCTGGTGACGGGCAAGAAGGTGTATGTCGTGTCGGCGCGCGGCGGCAAGTACGCGGGCACGCCGAACGATTCGCAGACGCCGTTCCTGACGACGTTCCTCGGCTTCCTCGGCATGACCGACGTGAGCTTCATCTACGCCGAAGGCCTGAACATGGGGCCGGATGCGGCAGGCGCGGCGCTGGCGTCGGCGCGTGAGGCGATCGCGGCGGTTTGAGTAGTCTTTCGGACGCCGTCGAGAAAAAACCCCGCTGAGATTCGGCGGGGTTTTCGCATTTCAGGCCAGCAATTCCGGCTCGGCGGGCAAACGCCAGTCGATCGGCTCGCGGCCGTGCTCCGTCAGATAGTCGTTCGCGCGCGCGAAATGTCCGCAGCCGAAGAATCCGCGATACGCAGACAACGGCGAAGGATGCGCGGATTCGAGCACGCAGTGCGACTTGTCGGTTCCTTCGATCAGCGCGCGCTTCGCCTGCGCGTGCGCGCCCCACAGCATGAACACCAGCCCGTCGTGGCGCTGCGCCATTTCGTGGATCAGCGTATCCGTGCATTGCTCCCAGCCGCGCTTCGCGTGACTTCCGGCTTTATCGCGCTCGACGGTCAGCGACGTGTTCAGCAACAACACGCCTTGTTTTGCCCACGAATCGAGGCAGCCGTGCGCGGGCGCCGGAAAACCGAGGCTCGCGTGAATTTCCTTGAAGATATTGCGTAGCGACGGCGGCGGCCGCACCGGCGCGGGCACCGAAAACGCGAGTCCGTGCGCTTGCGGCGCGCCTTTGTCTTCGCCGTGATAAGGGTCTTGGCCGAGAATCACGACTTTCACGTCGGCGGGACTCGTGAGGCGCAGCGCCCGGAAGACATCGGCGGGATAGACCGTTTTGCCGGCGGCGCGCTCGGCATCGACGAACGCACACAGCGCCGCGTAGTGCTTGCTGTCGATGAATGGCTTCAGATGTTTGCGCCAGTCGGCGGGAAGGGCGTCGAACTGGCTTTCGAGCGTCGTCACATTAGACGGCGTGTTCGCGGCTTCGTTATCCGCGAAGAGGGAAGGCTGTCGGCTCATGCTCAGGCGTCGCGCGTCTTGCTTGCGGGTTGTTCGCGCAGAAGATACCCGCGCTGGGCCTTGCTGAGATCCTCGGGAACGAGTTCGGGAAACGCGCCACGCAGTTCCGCCGCGAGCATCGAAAGCGCGCTTTCTTCGCCCGATTTCAGTTCCAGTTCGAGCTCGCTGATTTCCGCGCGACGCGTCTTGCCGTCGACCTCCGCGGTGATTTCGCCGAGATCCAGCGCCACTTCGATCTGCGATCCCTCGCGCTCGATATCCCACACGATGCGCCTCACGTCCGTCTTGAAGAGCGCGATGAGATCGGGCGCGGCGCGTTTCAGCGCATCACGCGCGGCGTCGCTTTCGCAGGCAGCGAGGAGCGCGTCGATTTCGAGCGCTTCGCCCGCGACGGGCAATTCCCACTCGTGCCGGTTGCTCAGGCCTCCGACTGTCTTGCCGAGCGTCTTGTACGTCTGTAGCCATTCATCCGGCGTGCGGCGCAGGCGCAGCGCGGATTTCGCCTTGGCGAGCGCACACTCCGGCGTATCGAAATAGACGTTGGCGAGCTCGATCGGCTTGCCCGCGCCGGTGCGTTCGTCGAAGAAACGCGCGACGTCGTCGTGTTGCGACGGCGCCAGCGCGAGCTTGAGTTCCTGTTCGATGCCCAAGGTACGGTCCTTTCGATGAATTCAGAAGAACATGCGCGCGAGCTCGGTGCCCGGATCGTCGGCGCGCATGAACGCTTCGCCCACCAGGAACGTATGCACGCGCATGGCGCGCAGCCGCTCGACATCGACACGCGACAGAATGCCCGACTCCGTGACGACAATGCGGTCGTCCGGCACTTGCTCCAGCATGCCGATGGTCGTCTCGATGGTCGTCTCGAACGTACGCAGATTGCGATTGTTGATGCCGATGAGCGGCGTCTTCAGCGTAAGTGAATCGCGCAGTTCGTCGGCGTCGTGCACTTCGACCAGCACCGCGAGCCCGAGCGAATGCGCGTACGCTTCGAGGTCCTGCATCTGCGAGAGTTCGAGCGCGGCCGCGATCAGCAGGATGCAGTCCGCGCCCATCGCGCGCGCTTCCATGATCTGATACGGGTCGATGATGAAGTCCTTGCGCAGAAGCGGCAGGCTGCACGCGGCGCGCGCCTCCTCCAGATACGCAACGCTGCCCTTGAAGAACTGCACGTCGGTGAGCACGGAAAGACATGCGGCGCCGCCCTTTTCGTACGAACGCGCGATGTCGGCAGGCACGAAGTGTTCGCGCAGCACGCCTTTCGACGGGCTCGCTTTCTTCACTTCCGCGATCACGGCGGCCTGATTCGCCGCATGTTTCGCGCGCAATGCGCCGACGAAATCGCGCAGGTCGCGCGCGCTGGCTTCGAGCTTCAGCTCTTCGAGCGGCGCGCTTTGTTCGGCGGCGCGAATTTCCTCGCGCTTGACCGCGATGATGCGATCCAGAATGTCACTCATGTTGGCTTCCGGTTATTTCTTCGCGAATTGCTGCGTGAACTTCACGAGCACGTCGATCTTCTCGCGCGCCGCGCCGCTTTCGATCGCCTCGCGCGCGGCGGCCATGCCGGCTTCGATCGTATCGACGACATCGGCAGCGTAAAGCGCCGTGCCCGCATTCAATGTGACGATCTCGCGCGCGACGCCCGCCTTGTTGTTCAGCGCGCCGAGCAGCATCGCCTTCGATTCCTGCGCGTCCTGCACTTTCAGCGTGCGGTTCGACACCATTTGCAAGCCGAAATCCTCGGGATGAATCTCGTACTCGGTGACTTCGCCATGCTTCAGTTCGCCGACTTTCGTCGCGGCGCCCAGCGAAACTTCGTCCATGCCGTCCTTGCCGTACACGACGAGCACGTGTTTCGCGCCGAGACGCTGCATCACGCGCACCTGAATGCCGACGAGGTCTTCATGGAACACGCCCTGAAGCTGATTCGGCGCGCCGGCCGGATTCGTCAGCGGCCCGAGAATGTTGAAGATGGTGCGCACGCCGAGTTCGCGGCGCACGGGCGCGATGTTCTTCATCGCCGGATGATGGTTCGGCGCGAACATGAAGCCCATGCCGGTCTCATGAATCGACGCGGCCACTTGCTCCGGCGTCAGATCGATGTTGACGCCGAGCGCTTCGAGCACGTCCGCGCTGCCGGATTTGCTCGATACGCCTCGATTGCCGTGCTTCGCGACCTTCGCGCCCGCCGCCGCCGCGACGAACATCGACGCGGTGGAGATGTTGAAAGTATGCGAGCCGTCGCCGCCGGTGCCGACGATATCGACGAAATTCGAGTTGTCCTCGACTTCGACGTGATTTGCGAACTCGCGCATCACGGTCGCGGCCGCGGCGATCTCGCCGATGGTTTCCTTCTTCACGCGCAAGCCGGTGATGATCGCGGCGGCCATCACGGGCGACATCTCGCCGCGCATGATCTGACGCATCAAGTGCAGCATTTCGTCGTGGAAGATCTCGCGATGCTCGATCGTGCGCTGCAGCGCTTCCTGTGCGGTGATCATGTTTTACGCTCGCTTTCCGGTCGTGGTGTTCTTGACGAAGTTTTCGAGCAGCGCGTGGCCATGCTCGGAAAGAATCGATTCCGGATGGAACTGCACGCCTTCCACTTCCAGTTCACGGTGACGAACACCCATGATCTCGCCGTCCGGCGTCCATGCGGACACTTCGAGACAGTCGGGCAAAGACTCGCGCTCGATGGCGAGCGAGTGATAGCGCGTCACGTTGAAGTGTTTCGGCAGATCGGAGAACACGCCTTTACAGTCGGTTTCGATCTGGCTCACCTTGCCGTGCATGATGGTCTGCGCGCGCACGACGCGTCCGCCGAACGCCTCGCCGATCGCCTGATGGCCAAGGCACACGCCGAGAATCGGCAGCTTGCCGGAGAACTCGCGCAGCACGTCGAGCGTGATGCCCGCGTGCTGCGGATTGCTCGGTCCCGGCGAGAGACAGATGCGTTCGGGGTCGAGCTTCGCGATTTCATCGAGCGTGATTTCGTCGTTGCGATACGTGCGCACGTCACAGCCGAGCTCGCCGAAGTACTGGACCAGGTTGTAGGTGAAGGAATCGTAGTTGTCGATCATCAGCAGCATGGTCTTGTCTCCTCAGAAGTCGCTGTCGAGGCCGTCTTGCACTTGCTCGGCGGCGCGCAGCACGGCGCGCGCCTTGTTCTCCGTTTCCTGCCATTCGGATTCCGGCACGGAATCCGCGACGACGCCCGCCGCTGCCTGAACGTAGAGATTGCCCTTGTGGATGAGGCCGGTGCGGATCGCGATGGCCAGATCCATTTCGCCGCTGAACGAGAGATAGCCGACTGCGCCGCCGTACAAGCCGCGCTTGATGGGCTCCAGTTCGTCGATCAGTTCCATCGCGCGGACCTTCGGCGCGCCGGACAGCGTGCCGGCCGGGAACGTCGCGCGCAGCACGTCGAAGTTGTTCATGCCTTCCCTGAGCTTGCCTTCGACCGAACTCACAATGTGCTGCACGTGCGAATACTTCTCGATGACCAGTTTGTCCGTCACCGAGACCGAACCCGTCTGCGCAATGCGGCCGACGTCGTTGCGCGCGAGGTCGATCAGCATGACGTGCTCGGCGACTTCCTTCGGATCGTTCAGCAGTTCGGTGGCGAGCTCGGCGTCGCGCTCCGGCGTATTGCCGCGCGGACGGGTGCCTGCGAGCGGGCGAATCGTCACGATGCGATCCTCGGCGCGCTTTTCCTGACGCACGAGAATCTCCGGCGACGCGCCGACCACGTGAACGTCGCCGCCGAAGTTGTAGTAGTACATGTACGGCGACGGATTCAGCGAGCGCAGCGCGCGATACAGCGAAAGCGGGTTGTCGCGGAACGGCTTGATGAGACGCTGGCCGACCTGCACCTGCATCAGCTCGCCCGCCGCGATGTATTCCTTCGCCTTGCGCACGGCGTTCAGATAGTCGTCCTTCCTGAACTCGCGGAACGTCTCGGTCCGCACGCTCGACGATGTCACCGGCGGCTGCACCGTCACGCGCAGACGGGAGCGCAGTTCGCGCAGACGATGCTTCGCCTTTGCATACGCTTCGGGCTTCGTCGGATCGGCGTAGACGATGAGATAGAGCTTGCCCGCGAGGTTGTCGATGACCGCGACTTCTTCCGTCAGCAGCAGTTGAATGTCGGGGAGATTGAGATCGTCGGGCGGCGCGGTGTGCGCGAGCTTCTTCTCGATATAGCGCACCGCGTCGTAGCCGAAGTAACCGGCGAGACCGCCGCAGAAACGCGGCAGACCGGGCCGCGTCGCGACCTTGAAGCGCTTTTGGTAGGTCTCGATGAACGCGAGCGGATCGCCTTCATCCGTTTCGACGACGTTGCCATCGGTGAGAACCTGCGATTTGCCGTTCTGCACGCTGACGACTGTACGCGCCGGAAGGCCGATGAACGAGTAGCGCCCGAAGCGCTCGCCGCCCACGACGGATTCGAGCAGAAACGAGTTTGCGCCGTTGCGCTCGGTCTGCGCGAGCTTGAGATAGAGCGAGAGCGGCGTTTCGAGGTCGGCGAGGGCTTCGGCGATCAACGGAATGCGGTTGTAGCCTTCGTTCGCCAGGGATTGGAATTCGAGTTCGGTCATGTTGCGATCCTTTATCGACACGCGCTTTCTTGGGCGGCGCGGCATCGGGGAGAGCTGGGACGCTGCGGGCGGCCGTATCCCGTGATCATCGCATACGACGGCCTCGCCGCTTCGCGTGAGGAAAGCGGTTGAGACTGCGCGAGTCGCTCAAGCGACGCGCGCACGAGCAGAATTCGATGAAATGCGATTCGACGGAAACGGCGCAGGAACGCGCAGCGAAACAAAAAACGGATGCTGAAGCGCGATCGGGAAGATGGCTTCAGCGCACCTCGGGCGAGGTCAGCGCGACCAGCGACGCCAGGGCCAGGCTCCCCGGTCGATGCTGCTCAGACTCCGTTTTCTGTTGAGAAACATGAATGGATGGACTTATTCGGTCAGTGTGGTGTCCGGCGGCGCCAATGTGGCGGCAATCGCCAGCGCTGCAGTGCGCAGCGAAGAAACTATACCATCCGATTTCACGGACTGTACAGGCTTGCCGTGGTTGTAGCCGTACGGAACGGTCAACGTCGCGAGGCCCGCCGCGCGGCCCGCGAGCGCATCGTTCTCCGAATCGCCGACCGCCACGGTTTCGCGCGGCAATACGTCCAGTCGTTCGCATGCGGTGAGCATCGGCAGCGGATCGGGCTTCTTCGCGGGCAGGGAATCGCCGCCGAGAATCACCTTGAAGAAATCCGCGATGCCGAAGTGCGCGAGCAGCTCCACGGCGAACCGATGCGGCTTGTTCGTCACGCACGCGAGCGCGATGCCGCTATCGCGCATCGCTACGAGGCCTTCCTTCACTTCGGGAAAGAGCGCCGAATGCTTGCCGTTGACCTTCGCGTATTCGCTCTGATAAATCGCGAGCGCGTCGTCGAATTGCGCGGCCGCTTGCGACGGCGACAGACGCATCGCCAGCACGCTGCGAATCAGATTTTCCGATCCCTTGCCGACATAGTTCGTGACTTCGTCACGCGTGACCGGCTGTTCGATACCGACACGCGCGAGCATCGCGTTCAGCGCGGCCACGAAATCGTCCGCGGTATCGACCATGGTTCCGTCGAGATCGATGATCGCCGCGCGGATCGGGCGGTTCACGAAAGGCGACTGCGCCGCCGCGATTTCACTCATGCCTTCGCTCCCGATTCGGCCTTCGCCAGTTCCGCGCGCATCGCGTCGATGACCTGCTTGTAGTCGGGCTTGCCGAAAATAGCCGAGCCCGCGACGAACGAGTCGGCGCCGGCCGCCGCGATTTCCGCGATGTTGTCCACCTTCACGCCGCCGTCGACTTCGAGATGGATCTCCCGTCCCGTGCGATCGCGATACGCATTGATGCGCGCACGCGCCTCGCGCAGCTTGTTGAGCGCTTCGGGAATGAACGACTGGCCGCCGAACCCCGGATTAACCGACATGATCAGCACGAGGTCGATCTTGTCCATCACGTGGTCGAGGTAATTGAGCGGCGTCGCGGGATTGAACACGAGGCCCGCCTTGCAACCGTGATCGCGGATCAGCGACAGCGTGCGGTCGATGTGATCCGAACCTTCCGGATGGAAACTGATCACATTGGCGCCGGCCTTCGCGAAATCGGGCACGATGCGGTCGACCGGGCGCACCATCAGGTGCACGTCGATGGGGACGTCTACGTGCGGGCGGATGGCTTCGCACACCAACGGGCCGATCGTCAGATTTGGCACGTAGTGGTTGTCCATGACGTCGAAGTGGATCCAGTCGGCGCCAGCGGCGACGACGTTGCGGACTTCCTCGCCAAGGCGGGAGAAATCCGCGGACAGGATGCTGGGAGCGATGTGGAATTGCGTCATGGACGTATGCGGGTGGCGGCCTAAAGCCGTGATTTTAACCCGCGTTTTTGCATCGGGTCCGTCGTCCGAACGGCCAATGGATGACGCGCGGATGTGACGCCGACGCGCCAATCGTGTTGCGGGCACGGCCTGCATCAAGCAGAATGCCAGACGAATAGCGGCGCGCCCGCGTGCTCGTGTCCGGCAGCGCAGCGGCCGATCGAATGGGAATTGGAACAACGATGAGCCAGTACGAATTCAGCGTTTCCGTGGAGACGCGGTATTTGCCGGAACAGTCCGACCCCGATAGTCGCCAGTACGCGTTCGCCTATACGCTGACGATCCGCAATACTGGCCAGGTCGCGGCGCAGTTGATTTCGCGGCACTGGATCATTACCGACAGCAACAGTCACGTGCAGGAAGTGAAGGGGCTCGGCGTCGTCGGGCATCAGCCGCTCCTGCCTCCGGGCGAGCAGTTCGAATACACGAGCTGGGCCGTGATCGCAACGCCGGTCGGCACGATGCGCGGCGAGTATTTCTGCGTGGCGGAAGATGGCGAGCGCTTCGAGGCGCCCATAGCGGAATTCGCATTGCACATGCCGCGCACGCTCCACTAAGCGGAAGCCTGCGGCACGCGGCGCAACTCAGCGCCGGTCGGCTGGATCGTTCGTGCGATTCTGGTTTTTCTTCTTGCCCGATGCCGTCCACACGACGATGAAGATCAGCAAGGCGAGCGCCACGAGCGATTCGAGCGCAAAAATAAGCATTGGATATTCGTCGAACAGATCAGACATGGCGGTTCCCATCAAGAACGAGCATTGTATGCGTTTCGCGCGGCCCACCGCGCGGCTGGCGGCCTGGGCCGCATCGATTGCAACGGCTGTCCTGCTCGCCTCGTGCGGAGGCGGCAGTTACGTGAAGCCGGGCCCCGCCACGGCAACCACCACGCCGGTCATAACCGGGCAGCGCGCCGCGTCGCGCCTGACGGCGGTGAGCTGGCAGCAGGTGCCGGGCTGGCAGGACGATTCGCTGATCGGCGCGACAGCCGCGCTGCGTCAGAACTGCAACCGGCTCGCGCGTCAGGCCAACTGGCAGAAGGCGTGTGCGGCGGCGCTGCGACTGGACGACCTCGACATGTCGGCGGCGCGCAGCTTCTTCGAAACCTACTTCACGCCATTTCAGCTCGCCAATACCGACGGCACGCTCGACGGTCTCGTGACCGGCTATTACGAGCCGCTTCTGCGAGGCTCGCGCACGCGCCACGGTGTGTATCAGTACGCGCTTTATCGCTGGCCGTATCGGTACAAGCCTGGTTCGGCACTGCCCGCGCGAGCGCAACTCGAACGTTCGGGCGTGTTGAGCGGCAACGAACTCGTATGGGTGGACGATCCGATCGAGGCATTCTTTCTGCAGGTGCAAGGTTCGGGACGCGTCACGATGGAAGACGGCAGCGTGATGCGCGTCGGCTTCGGTGGCACGAACAATCAGCCGTATCGGTCGATCGGAAAGGAACTGCTCGATCGCGGCGAACTGACGCCCGCGCAGGCGACGATGCAAGGCATCAAGGCATGGGCGAAGGCGAATCCGGCGCGCGTCGACGCGCTACTCGACGTGAATCCGCGCTTCGTGTTTTTCCGCGAAATGCCCGCGAACGACACGGTGACCGCGAGCCAGGGCGATGGTCCGGTGGGCGCGCTCGGCGTGCCGTTGACGCCAGAACGATCGATCGCGGTCGATCCTTCGGCGATACCGCTCGGCACGCCCGTGTTCCTGCAGACGACCCGTCCGCTCAGCAATCAGCCGATGAACCGTCTCGTGTTCGCGCAGGACACCGGCTCGGCGATCAAGGGCGGCGTGCGCGCGGATTACTTCTGGGGTCTCGGCGACGATGCCGGCGATCTCGCGGGCCGCATGAAGCAAGGCGGCAGGATGTGGCTGCTGATGCCGAATTCCTGATTCGACTTGCTTAGTCTTTGAGAAGCTCGCGGCCCGCAAGGCCCGCGAGCTTTTTTACGTCAGGACGGCTTGTTGCGCCGGTCGATCACGCGCCGCGCCTTGCCGACCGAACGTTCGATGCCATTCACCGCGAGCACGTTCACCACGGCGCTCACACCGATCAGCGCCTTGATGTCGTAAGCGAGCGCGGCCTTCGCGCTGTCGAGTGCGGTTAGGTCGGGCGCCGACTCCGGGCAAGGCTCGACGTTCAGCGTCAGAACGTCGAGCGGGCCCTCCTTGGTGAGCACGATCTGATAGTGCGGCGCGAGCACGGGCCGCTTCAGCAGCAACTCTTCGATCTGCGTCGGAAAGACGTTGACGCCGCGCACGATCATCATGTCGTCGGAGCGGCCGGTGATCTTCTCCATGCGGCGCATCGTGCGCGCGGTGCCGGGCAGAAGGCGCGTCAGATCGCGCGTGCGATAGCGGATGATCGGCAGCGCTTCCTTCGTGAGCGACGTGAAGACGAGCTCGCCGAATTCGCCGTCGGGCAACACTTCGCCGGTCTCGGGATCGATGATCTCGGGATAGAAGTGGTCTTCCCAGATCGTCGGGCCGTCCTTGGTTTCCGCGCATTCCGACGCGACGCCCGGCCCCATTACTTCCGAGAGTCCGTAGATGTCGACTGCGTCGATGCCCATGCGAGTTTCGATCGCACGGCGCATGTCGTTCGTCCACGGCTCCGCGCCAAAAATGCCGATGCGCAGCGAGCAGGCCGCCGGATCGAGGCCTTGGCGCTCCAGTTCGTCGGCGATCGACAACATGTAGCTCGGCGTCACCATGATGATGTCGGGGCGGAAGTCCTGAATCAGTTGCACCTGCTTCTCGGTCTGGCCGCCGCCGAAAGGAATGACCGTGAGACCCGCACGCTCCGCGCCGTAGTGCGCGCCAAGACCGCCGGTGAAGAGTCCGTAGCCATAGCTCACGTGAACCTTGTCGCCACGGCGCGCGCCGGCCGCACGGATCGAGCGTGCGACGAGGTTCGCCCAGTTGTCGAGATCCTGCGCCGTGTAGCCGACGACCGTCGGCTTCCCCGTCGTTCCTGATGATGCATGAATGCGCGAGACACGCTCCTGAGGCACCGCGAACATGCCGAACGGATAGTTGTCGCGTAAGTCCTTCTTCGTCGTGAAGGGAAAGCGCGCGAGATCCGAAAGCGATGTGACGTCGTCCGGATGGACGCCCGCCTCGTCGAACTTGCGCCGATAGACCGGCGAGTTCTCGTAGGCGTGTTTGAGCGTCCATTTGAGGCGCTCGAGTTGCAGCGCCGCGAGTTCGTCGCGGCTCGCCTTTTCGATCGGCTCGAGCGGCAGCGGTGTGGTCATTGCTGTCTCCTTGATGCTGACTATGCGGCGCGGCCTTTACATGCCGCGTCCGTTCGATGAACTATTTCCGTCACGCGGGGATCACAGTGCCCCGTATCTGAGCGGACTTTCCGCGGAACATTGCTACCGCCTCGCCGTCGCGATTCGTCACGCGGATATCGTAGATGCCGGTGCGGCCGCTCAACGTCTGCTCGATCGCCTCCGCGGTCAGACGATCACCACCTTGCACGGGTCGCAGAAACTCGATCGAGCAGCCTGCCGCGACCGTGCTGATGTTGTATGAGTTGCATGCGAAGGCGAACGCAGAGTCCGCCAGGGTGAACATCAGGCCGCCGTGGCAAATCGCATGACCGTTGAGAAAGTCGGGGCGCACGTCCATTTGCAGCCGCGCATAGCCCGGCCGCACTTCGATCAGTTCGATGCCGAGCGCGCGCGAGCATGCGTCGCCTTCATACATGGCCTTGGCCGTGGCTTCCGCCAGTTGTTGTGGCGTCACGGGTGTCTCCGGTTTGATTGGGTTCTCACAGACCTTCGAAGCGCGGTGCGCGCTTTTCCTTGAATGCTGCTACGCCTTCGATGTAGTCGGGCGACGCACCCAGTTCGCGCTGCAGATCGCGTTCGAGGTCGAGTTGCTGGTCGAAAGTCTTATTCGCGCTCGCGCGGATTGCCTGCTTGATCGCGACGACCGCGCGCGCCGGCTGTTGCGCGAGTTGCGCGGCCAGTTGCGCTGCCGCTTGCTGCAGTTCGCCGTCATCGACGACACGCCACACGATTCCCCAGGCTTCGGCTTTTTCCGCGCTGAGTTTTTCGCCCGTCAACGCGAGGCCGAGCGCGCGCGCCTCACCGACGCGACGCGGCAAAAGCCACGTGCCACCGGAGTCCGGCACGAGGCCGATCTTCACGAACGCCTGTATGAAACTTGCCGATCGTGCCGCGATGACGAGATCGCACGCCATTGCGAGGTTCGCCCCGGCCCCGGCCGCCGTGCCGTTCACTGCGGCGATTACCGGCAGCCGCATCGCCTGCAGTCTGCGAACCAGCGGATTGAAGTACTCGTCGATGAGATTACCGAGATCCGACATCGAGCCGGGCGTGAAATCCAGATCCGCCAGGTCTTGACCCGCGCAAAAACCGCGGCCTGCGCCGGTAATCACCAGCGCGCGCGCCCTGCTCGCCTCGATTTCACTGAGCGCCTCGTTCAACTCGCGATGCATCTCGCGCGTGAAGCTATTCAGCTTGTCTGGGCGATTGAGCGTCAGCGTCGCGACACGCGTTTCGCCATCGATGCGGAACAATACGGACTTCTCTGTCATTGCTTCTCCTCTGTCGCCGATCCGGCCGCGCCGGCCACGACTGACCGGTTCCCTTACATTCCGATACTAGCCGCGCGGCGCACCGCTTTCCATCAGGCCGAATGGCATAAGCCGTTTGCACGGCTCTTCGGCCTTCGCATCTTTCGTTGTCGCTTTGGCTTATGCCGTTTGGCCAGCTACCGCCGGCGCGGCCGTCGGAGCAACATGGACTCGGCTCTGCACCACGCGGAAGCGGTTCGCGACGAAGGCGGCGTCGGACAGTGCGGCGTTCGCAGCCGGATTTGCGCCCGTGCCGTGGAAGTCCGAGAACGCTGCGGTTTGATTGACGAACACACCGCCAGTAAGGTTGATCGAAAGCGCAACGCCGCCCTCGATGGCCGCTTCGTGCGCAGCTTCGATCACCTTTTCGTCGGTGCTGTAGGCCGAGAGCGTCAGTGCGCCGTGCGTGCGCGCGATGGAGCCGGCGAGGTCGAGCGATTGCGCGGTCGAGTCGGTCGCCACGACGAAGGAGATCGGGCCGAACCATTCCTTCGTGAATTTGGCTTCATCGGTTCGCGCGTCGAGCTTGAGCACGAGCGGGGAGAGCACGCGGGCGTCAGGAAACACCGGGTGCGCCAGGGATTGGCTGTCGAGCAGAATTTCGCCGAGCGCTCGGGCTTCGTCGACGCGATTCGCGACGCCATCGTTCTGGATCGCGCCCGTGAGTTCGACGGCACGCGCCGGATCGGATGCCAGTTTCTGGACGGCGCCCGCGATGGATTTCGCGACATCGTCGAAGCTGAGATGGCCTTCAGCTGTGCTGATGCCATCGCGCGGCACGTAGATGTTCTGCGGCGCCGTGCACATCTGGCCGGAATAAAGCGCGAGCGAGAAGGCGATGTTGCGCGCGGCGGCTTTCATATCGTCCACGGAATCGATGACGATCTGATTCACGCCCGCTTTTTCGGTGTACACCTGCGCCTGATGTGCATTGCGCTCGAGCCAGGTTCCGTTTTGCGTGCTGCCCGTGAAGTCGATCAGCTTGATCTCCGGGCGGACGGCCAGATCCTGAACGAGGGCGCCGTCGTTGGGCTCGGTCGCGAGCAGGGTGACGACGTTCGGATCGAAACCGGCTTCACGCAGCACTTCGCGCGCGATGCGCACGGTAATGGCGAGCGGCAGGATTGCGCCGGGGTGTGGTTTGACGATGACGGCGTTGCCTGTGGCGAGATCGGCGAACATGCCCGGATAGCCGTTCCACGTCGGGAATGTGCAGCAGCCGAGCACGAGTCCGGTGCCGCGCGGGACGATGGAGAAGCGCTTTTGCATCGCGAGCGCCGGGTTCTTGCCTTGTGGCTTTTCCCAGTGCGCTTCGGCGGGGATGCGGCGCAACTGGTCCCATGCATAGACGACGGCTTCGAGCGCGCGGTCCTGTGCGTGCGGGCCGCCGGCCTGGAAAGCCATCATGAATGCCTGTCCGGTCGTGTGCATGACGCTGTAGGCGATCTCGAAACTGGCACGATTCAGACGCGACAGAATCTCGAGGCTAACGCCGACCCAAGCCCGCGGTCCGGCGGCGCGCCAGCCGGCTTGCGCATCGGCGGCGGCCCGGACGAGCGCATCGGGATCGGCTTTCGGGTAACGGATGTCGAGTGCGATACCGAAGGGCGAGCGTTCCTTGCCGACAGTGTCGCCGGTGGAAGGCTGATCGAGTTCGAATGTCTTGCCGAAGTGCGCCTTGAACGCGGCTTCGCCATCGGCATTGGCCGTTTCCCCGTACACTTTGGGACTCGGCATTTCGGCAAACGGGCTCCAGTAGCCGCGCGTTTCGATGGCTGCGAGCGCTTTGTCGAGCGTCGCTTCGTGCTTCGTGAATAGCGGATGTGTCATGGTCGCGAAAAGAGTACGAGGAAGAGAGATGTTGGGTCTAATAATTAACCGACCGGTTGGTTGGCGATGTTAGCATTATCGAGATGCTGTGACGATGTCTTTTCATTAGGGCTTACCTGAGGGTAGAGAGGGAGGAGTGAATGGCTTACGAGAATCTGCTGGTCGAAACGCGTGATCGGGTTGGACTCATCACGCTAAACCGCCCCAAGGCGCTGAACGCGCTGAACGACGCGCTCATGGACGAACTGGGCTCCGCGCTCAAGGCGTTCGACGCCGACGAGAACATCGGTGCAATCGTGTTGACCGGCAGCGAGAAGGCGTTCGCCGCGGGGGCGGACATCGGCATGATGGCCAGCTATTCCTATATGGATGTCTATCGGGGCGACTACATCACGCGCAACTGGGAGACGATTCGCACGATCCGCAAGCCTGTCATTGCCGCGGTGGCCGGTTTTGCGCTTGGCGGTGGTTGCGAGCTTGCCATGATGTGCGACATCGTCATTGCTGCCGACACGGCGAAATTCGGCCAGCCCGAGATAAAGCTTGGCGTCATCCCGGGTGCGGGCGGCACGCAGCGTCTGCCTCGCGCCGTTTCGAAGGCCAAGGCGATGGACATGTGCCTGACCGCGCGAATGATGGACGCGAACGAGGCCGAGCGCGCGGGGTTGGTGTCGCGTGTGGTGGGGGCGGAGCGTCTCCTCGACGAGGCCGTCGAGGCCGCGACGATCATCGCAGGATTTTCGTTGCCGGTCGTGATGATGGCCAAGGAGGCAGTCAATCGCGCGTACGAGACGACGCTTGCGGAAGGCGTGCATTTCGAGAGGCGGCTGTTCCATTCGCTGTTTGCTACGGAGGACCAGAAGGAAGGCATGGCCGCCTTCGTCGAGAAACGTAAGCCGGTCTTCAGGCATCGATGATTTTTATTTGGGAAAGCGCTTGCGCTTCCTGATGCCACTTACTAGAATTCCGTTCCTTCGCGCATCGATGAGCGCGAAGGGAGCGGGAGAGGGGAATCGGTGGTGCGCCTGGAGTAGGTTGTAGAAGGTTCCAGGCGCGATCAGCAAGTAAAGATCTTCGAAATTCTTGTTGACAGTAACCGAGTCGTTCTTCATAATCTCGTTTCTCTGCTGCAGACAACGCAGCGACGCAGGACGGTAGTGAAGTTTGACGGTCTTGCGATGTGCTCTTTAAAAACTAACAGCCGATAAGTGTGGGCGCTTGATGGCG
>NZ_FCOM02000224.1 GCF_001544695.2 Caballeronia arvi | reverse complement strand
CGGAATGGAATGAACGCCCCCCACTGTGGCCGACGAGGAAATGCAGGAAGGTGGATCCTCGCGGGCCGACGGCATCAGAGTGCCCAAGATGGGAGATCATGACGATTTCCCAAGGCAAACCGGAGGATCCACGATGAACTATACGACAGTTGGAGCCGATATCGCCAAGAACGTCATCCAGTTGTACTGGGTAGATCCGGACTCCGGGGAGATCATCAACAAAGCAATCAAGCGAGCCGCATTTCTTGAGCACTTCGCGAATCGTGCTCCTTGCCTGATAGGCATGGAAGCATGCGGCGGTGCCCAGCACTGGGCCAGACGACTGCTGGAAATGGGGCATCAAGTGAAGCTGATACCGGCGAAGTTCGCGAAGGCGTTCAATATTCGTAACAAGAACGACGCTGCCGACGCTCGCGCCATCTGGATGGCCACACAGATGCCGGGAAAATCTGTGGCGGTCAAATCAGAGGCTCAGCAAGCCGTACTTGCTCTGCACCGGATACGGCAACAGAAGATTAAGTTCCGGACCATGCAGATGAATTGCCTGCGTGGCCTGCTGACAGAATATGGCGAAGTGATGGGCAAGAGCCGAGCGGCCCTGGACAAAGCAATTCCAGGGGTCCTTGAGCGGATCGCCGGTCGTCTGCCGGCCATGCTCATCGAGTCACTGCGCGAGCAGTGGAATGACCTTCAGAATCTCGATCGGCAGATCGCCGACATCGAGCGGCGTCTGCGGGCATGGCTGAAGGACGACGAAGCATGCAGAAAAATAGCTGAGATCCCGGGCGTAGGACTCGTGACCGCAACGGCGGCCGTCGCCACAATGGGTGATCCGAAAGCGTTCAGAAGCGGCCGCGAATTTGCAGCCTGGCTCGGCCTTGTACCAAAACAGGTTGGTACCGGCGGCAAGATCGTCCTGCTAGGGATAAGCAAGCGAGGTGACACATATCTGCGGACCTTGCTCGTTCACGGAGCGCGAAGCGTGCTCTCGCACTCCCGCGAGCCGGGCGCGTGGATCGAACAGCTCACCAAACGGCGACATCGCAATGTGGCTATCGTAGCTATCGCGAACAAGATAGCCCGTACCATCTGGGCGATCCTTGCTCACGGGAAGCCATACGAAAAGGGTCACGTCAGTAAAGCAGCATGAACTTGCGGTGTTGCATAAAGCATTACGTGCTTTACAGGAGGAACGACACTTCCAAAGGTTGCGTTGGCATTCAAGTGTGATGACACGACAGGTCGGACCGGGACTCGCAAAGCCTGGATTACAGAGAGAGCCTTGAGCTCGAGGACGGAATGAGGCGCGAGTCAGCGGATTTCATCGGGGCCAGCAGCGAAGCAGGCTGCAATAAGGCCGAATGTAGAGCTGCAACCTAACCTGTCACTCAACGCAGGAGAAAGCCGTCGCAAACGGGGGGCGTTCATGTAGACCTC
>NZ_FCOM02000167.1 GCF_001544695.2 Caballeronia arvi | reverse complement strand
GAAACGGCGATGCGCTTCGGCGATATCGCCTGCTATCTCGCGAAGGAACGCGGGCGCGACCGCGTGCATCTTGCCGTTCGCGGCGACAAGGAACTCACGCGGCACGCGAGCGCCATGTCGTGGTGCGGCCGCATCAAGGATGCACTGGCGAACAACCGCTTCTGCCTCTATGGCCAGGAAATTCGCCCGGTCGACTCGGCCGGCAGACACACATTGAAGCAGCATCCGCAGCATGTGGAAGTGCTGCTGCGCATGGTCGGCGACAGCGGCAAGATCGTCTCGCCGTACCACTTCCTGCCCGCCGCAGAGCGCTACGGATTGATGTCCGCAATCGATCGCTGGGTCGTGCGCGCGGTCTTCGCCACGCTCGCCAGAACCGGCAATGCCGGGGGCATTCAATACGCCATCAACCTGTCCGGCGCTTCGATCGGCGACGAACGCTTCCTGCAATTCCTGACGGATCAGTTCGAGATCAGCCGCGTGGACCCCGCGTCGATCTGCTTCGAAGTGACCGAAACCACGGCCGTCGCCAATCTTGCCGCAGCGGCGCGCTTCATCCGCGAGTTGAAAGAGCGCGGCTGCAAATTCTCGCTCGACGACTTCGGTGCGGGCATGTCCTCGTTTGGCTATCTGAAGCATCTGCCCGTCGACTACATCAAGATCGACGGCGGATTCATCAAGGACATGCTCAAAGATGCCGTTAGCAGAGACATGGTGGCGGCGATCAATGATATCGGCCATTCGATGGAGCGCCTGACGATCGCGGAATACGTCGAGAGCGAAGCGATCCTGCAGGCGCTCGGCGCGTTGGGCGTGGATTTCGTGCAGGGGTTTCATGTCGGGCGACCGGCGCTCTGGGCACAGAACATTGAATTTCTTGAAGTGACGTAGGAGGAGATGTTGGATCCCACTTTTCAGCGAGTTGGCGACTTGAAGGACATTGCCAGCTATCCCGCATGGCTCGGCGACGTGCTGGCCGAAACGCACGAGGCCAAGCGGCAGGTCATCGACCATCCCATCTTTGCCGCGATGCGCGAAGCCGAGCTGACGCCGCACCAGGCCGAGGCATTTCTGGTGAATGGCTGGCCGGTCGTCGAGCAGTTTCCGCAATACATGGCGATGAATCTTCAAAAGCTGCGCTATGGGCATTCGCGCGGCGAAGACCTGGCGCGGCGCTATCTAACGCGCAATATCCGCGTCGAGCAGAACCACGCGGATTATTGGGTCGACTGGGCTGCGGCGCACGATGTGAACAAACGCGCATTGATGAAGGGCAGCGGCCCTTCCCTCGCCTATGCACTGTCGCACTGGTGCTGGAAAAGCAGCAGCGGCGACCCGCTTGCCGCGAGCATCGCCGCGACCAACTTTGCCGTCGAAGGCGTCACCGGCGAATGGTCCGCCTTCGTTTGCAGCAGCGACACTTACGCGAACAGTTTCCCGGCATCGATCCGTCGCAAGGCCACGCGCTGGCTCAGCCTCCACGCGCACTATGACGACGCGCATCCGTGGGAAGCGCTCGAGATCGTCGCGACGCTGCTTGGCAATGCGCCCGGCGTCGACGAGGTGCATGCGGTAAAACGCAGCATTCAAATGAGTTATGAATATTTCAAGGTAAGCCTCGACTGCTGTCTGTAGAGACCACTGGTTCCACTGCTTTCGCCTGTTGCACGCTCATCGCCCCGGCTATCTCAACTCAAGCGACGCGGGCGCGCTCGGCTATACCTGATTGATATCTGAAACGAGAAGAGAAAAATGAAACTGAAACACATTGCATGCGCAGCCCTTTCGACATTGGCTCTGGCCGGCGCGAGCGGCGCACATGCACAGTCGGCGGGCGATGTTCAGGTCAGTGCTGGCTGGATGCACTTCGCACCACAAGACTCGAGCGGCCCGTTCAACATCACTGCATTGGGCCAGACGGTCACGAATCAGGGCGCAGGTGCGTCGGTCAGTGATGCCGATACCTTCGGCTTGACGCTGCAGTACTTCGTCACGGACCACATCGCCGTCGAAGCGGTCACGGGCGTGCCGCCGAAGTTTCATCTGAACGGCGAAGGGACGCTCGGACCGTTGGGTGAACTTGGGACCGTTCGCGAATGGAGCCCGACGCTGCTGCTCAAGTATTACTTCCTAAGTGCGCAGAGCAAATTCCGGCCTTATGTTGGCGCGGGCGCCTCGTATGTATGGTTCTCGGACGCAAAGCTCAGCCAGCAGATGGCGAACGGCGCGTTCCTCTATTCACCGCAAACCGGCACGGCGCTGACCGGCCCGACAAGCGTGCACATCAGCAGTTCTTTTGCGCCGGTCGTGAACGCGGGACTCTCATACAACTTCAGCAAGCACTGGTCGGCAGCCTTCTCAGTGTCGTACATGTGGCTGTCGGCGCGTGCGACGCTCACGACGAACTCGTCCGTCGGTCAAGTCAAGAGCGAATCGAAGCTCAAGCTGGACCCGATCGTGACGTTCCTGTCCGTGGGATATACATTCTGAACGGTGGACGCTTAGTGCCAAGAGTACCGGGAAAACGCCGACCGCCAAACGGTCGCGAAAAGGCAAAACGGTCTCTGGGCGCCATCAAGGGGAAAGGCCAGAGCCCGTACCGACCCGACGCCAATTTCAAAATCTCCGAGTCTGAGACGTTTCGTTCGCTTCAGAGCCAGTGGTTTCTGCTGCCGATATGTTGAATATGGACACTCGCTACAGAAACACCGTCGGCGCGTTCGAATTTCGTATGATCGACGCCGACATCGCCCACATTCGGCTCGCCATAAAAACGGTTTTGCGAGAACCAGCTTCGGCGCTTCCTGCACTTTATTGGCGCCGTCGCCTGCAAGATTTGCTGCGAGAGCGTCACCTTCTCCACCATCAGTTTTCGATGGTAAGCGACCTGCTCACGACGATTGATAGCGCCAGTGACGCCCGTCTAGCATAAACCAT
>NZ_FCOM02000163.1 GCF_001544695.2 Caballeronia arvi | reverse complement strand
GTTGGCGGAGTGCGGCGGAAGTCGGTCGACCGCCGGAAAACGTCCGCGATGGAAATCGAATTTTGCAGGTCGGACTACGTAATCTGCTTTCCGGATGGAGAAAGTCATTGATGCGGCCAATTGCGGCGTTGTTGCGACGAAGACCTTGCAGTCGGAGCTGTAACCCGTAGTGCCAAGACGATGAAACGTCGTGTCACTACAGATGAAAAGTGTCAACGCCGACTGAAACCTGACCCACATTCGATGGTTTCTGGAGTGAACCCCTGAGGCTGGGCATAGAGAGGCAGCAAAGTGATAAGCTTGCTGGGCCTTCATCGAAAGGAGAAGGTCCATCTCATCTAGAGGCTCGTATCGTCGTCACAGCCGCGAGTTCAAGCGTCAGTTATGCGCTGATATCCGTGCCGGCAAGATTGGCCGCCGCGAAGCCCTGCGCACTCGCGGGTTGTCAGCAAACCTGTTGCAGATGTGGTTGACGCAGTATGACCCGGGTGACCTGAACGAGGAGTTGCTGCGGCCAGCGTAGTGGCTGAGTATGAGGCGAAGATTGCCGCGCTCGAGAGGCAAGTCGAGCAGTTGACGATGGAAACGACCTCCTCAAAAAAACGCCGCGCCTGCGTCTCGAGCGACAACCAGAGCCCATCGATATCAGTGGCGCTGTTTCGCTGCTAGAAAACGACCGGTCCGGCTGTCAGAGGTCGCATCTGGATGAGGAGTTTACGCATGCGTCGTCAAAAGCCAGCCGTACGCCTGATTGGAGTTCCACTTGCGATAGTCTTGGCAACCAGCACCGCTTGGGCTGCCTCACTGGTCTCGGGTGCCAGCCCCTTCGCCAGTTGCACCATCGGCGGCCCCGGAACGAACTATGTGAACGCCGAGGTCGAGCCTTGGCTAGCCGTAAATCCCGCCGTTCCCGGGAACCTGATCGGTGTGTGGCAGCAGGACCGCTGGTCGAACGGCGGCGCGCATGGCCTCGTTGCCGGCTACTCGTTCAATGCTGGTAAGACATGGGAAGAGACGACCCTGCCCTTCAGCGCATGTGCCGGCGGACTTGCATATGAACGGGCTTCCGATCCGTGGGTATCGATCGGCCCAGATGGCACGGCCTACACCGTGTCGATTTCGTTCAACAAGTCCAACAACAGCAATGCGGTGGGCGCTGCGGTTTCCCGTGATGGCGGGAAGACGTGGGGCAACTTGAGCGTTCTGATTGCCAATAACGAACCTACCACCCAGTTCTTCAATGATAAAGAGTCGGTAACGGCCAACCCTATCAAGCCGGGCATTGCCTATGCAGTCTGGCACCGCCTCCAGTCGCCGAACGGCAATCCGTACGCGAATCTGCACACCGTTGCATTCCGGGGGCCGACCTTCTTCGCAAAGACGGTCAATGGCGGTCAAACGTGGAGTTCGCCGAAAATCATCGTGAACGTCCCGTCGCGGCAGCAGACAATCGGTAATCAGATTGTGGTCAATTCCCAGGACGGAACGCTCTATGACTTCTTCAATCTGATCACGCCACCCTTTAACGTCACGGCCAACAAGGTTGCATTCGTCAAGTCCACTGACGACGGCGCCACCTGGACGAAGCCTCAGATCATCGCGGACATGCGAACCGTCGGCGTGACGAATCCCAACACTGGCAAGGCTCTGCGTACCGGCGACATCATTCCCGAACCAGCCATTGACCCGGCAACCGGCCAGCTCTACGTTGTCTGGCAGGACTCGCGCTTCAATGGCGGCCAGTTCGACGAGATCGCGCTGTCGACGTCCACGAACGGTGGCAACACGTGGAGTACACCAATTCCCGTGAACACTCGGACAGGTCGAGCAGCGTTCAATCCGTCAGTTCGCGTCAACTCTGTTGGCTCCGTGGCAGTCACCTACTATGATTTCCGCGACCTCCAAGCTGGCAACACCAAGACGTTGCCGACTAACATGTGGCGCACCATGTCAAATAACGGCGGACAGAGCTTTGGCAGTGAATTTGGAGGTGAACTGCATGTCGCCGGTCCGTTCGATATGAAAACGGCCCCGAATGCGGAAGGCCTCTTCGTGGGCGACTATCAGGGCCTCGACGTAATGGGAACGACGTTTGTACCATTCTTCATACAAACTAACTCGGGCAGTCTAACCAATCGCACCGATGTCTTTGCTGCGCCTTAGACTAAGCCCGAGAATATTTCGAAGCTCAAATCTTGCGGCGCGTCCGTGCTGGCCGCGCCGGACCAGATGTTCGCGGCCGCGCTGCACTACATGGGCAAGGATCCGATGAGCACGAACCCGGCTGACTATCGCGCCTCGCTCGCCATGCTCAAAAGATCCGACCTTCTATCCGTCGGTTCAATTCATCGGCCTATATCAACGATCTGGTCGGCAGGTCGGCAGCGACATATGCTTTGCTTACGGGTGGTCGGGGACGTGGTAATCGCCAAGCATTGCGCGATGAAGGCGAACAAGCCGTACAAGATTGAAATTACATCCCCAAGGGCGGCGCACCGGTCTGGTTCGACGATGGCGATACCGAAGGATGCCCGGAAAAAGGAAGCGGCGCTCCAGTGGATCAACTGTAAGCGGCTGGCCAACTCACCTTGATCGTCAATGAAGCGCTTGGGAGTATCGTCGGGTTGATTACGGCCGTCAAGGAAGAGAACCCGGACAAAGGGCGACGTCGCGGCCCGGTCGGCCGAGTCCGCCCGCAGCGCCGCGAGGGTCGCGGCACTCCCCCGTGCGTTGCTTGCAGCTGCTTACCTGAAGGTCTTGGTCCACGGAGCCCGGATCGCAGGCGTCCTGTTCGGCGCGCCAGAACCGAAGCCTTCGCAGCGTTCGTCGAGTGCACCCGCATCGGCGCTCACATCGGACGGTCGCTTTAAGCGTTCGCCGTCAGCCAGTACCACTCTCCCCTTCGTACTGCAGAGTGGAGTGGAGCGCCGGTTGCGCTGTGTGGTCCTCCACGGCGCACTCGGACGAATATCAAGCAACCCCTTCTACCTTCGACAGTGATCGGTGTCACCAGGCGCAGTCGCGGCACTCAGATGGAAGTCCGCCTCCTTCAAGCCTTCGGGACTCGTCGCGACCCAATGCAGGACA
>NZ_FCOM02000233.1 GCF_001544695.2 Caballeronia arvi | reverse complement strand
TAGCAGGCCGTTGAAATATCCGTCGTTGGCGCGCTAAGGCGCGTTGCGACGGATGCTGAACTCGCACTTCTGAGACGCGTAAAAAACCTTTGTGAGCGTTCGAGGCTACTCGTGAGTTCACAAAACCGACGCTATCGATTGCTTCCTGCCCCTCAAGCTGCAAGTGTGCGCATGCGCGTCAGGTTGTAGCCGACCTGGGTCAGCACGAAGAGCTGGTCTACACGTTCAAGTCCCCGACACATCGCTTGTCGAATTCGTCCGACCGTCTTGCCCCATCCAAACACCTGTTCAATCCGTTTTCGTTTTTGCTGGCTCACCGCGTAGCCCGGCCAACGTGTAGTTCGCTCATCAATCGCTGAGCCTCCTGAGCGCCGTTCGTTTTGCGCCACATGAGGCGTGACGCGATTCGAGCGACAACTGGCTACGAAGCCGGCGGTGTCATAGTTCTTATCCGCGCCGACCGTGATGCCGCTCGGTGCGACACTCGCAGCATCGGCAAGCATCTGCGCCGCGCAGTCTCGCTCGGCGGTGCCGGTCGCCAGCGTCACCTGCGCGTTGACAACCAGCCCGTGTCGGTTGTCGGTCAATACATGACCCATATAACAGAGCATCGCTCCCGTTCCCTTGCTTTTCCGGAACAGGCGCGCCTGCTCATCCGTCGTGGATTGGTGCGTTTCGTTACTGCGTTTTTGTCCATGCCAGTTGTCATTCGGTGCGGGCGGTTCGTCTGGAGGCGTATCGTCGTCGCTCGGACTCGCCTTGGGCACGAAGCTCTTATGCCCGGCCCACGCCTGAATCAAAGTGCCATCGACGCTGAAATGCTCGCCAGAGAGATAGCCTCGCTCGCGGGCCGTCTCGACCGTCTCGTTAAAGAGCAACACCAGTACATCGTGTTCGAGCAAGCGGTCGCGGTTCTTGCTAAACGTCGAATGGTCCCACACCGTTCCGTCCATCGGCAGACCGACGAACCAGCGGAACAACATGTTGTAGGAAATCTGTTCCATCAACATCCGTTCGCTGCGAATCGAGTACAACACCTGCAGCAACAGCGCCCGAACCAACTTCTCCGGTGCAATGCTTCGCCGACCACCTCTCGCGTCTGCCTCGTACATTCGCGAGAACACATCATCCATGCGCTTGAGTGAGTCATTGAGCCATGTACGAATCGGACGCAACGGATGGTCCTTCGGCACGAAATCATCAAGCTTCAACACCGTGAACATCGACTCGGTAAAACCATCGCTGCCGCGCATCCGTTCCATCTCGCTCTCGTTAATGACATCAGATTCAACGTTCACCGCTTCATTCAGGATGACCGTTCGACGAGGTATTTCAACGACCTG
>NZ_FCOM02000325.1 GCF_001544695.2 Caballeronia arvi | reverse complement strand
CGTCTCAGAAGTGCGAGTTCAGCATCCGTCGCAACGCGCCTTAGCGCGCCAACGACGGATATTTCAACGGCCTGCTAAAGCTACCAAAGCCTACCAATTGAACCGCATGACCCGCGGCCAGTTGCTGCGAGATCGTGTCGAGCACCGCATTGATAGTTTCCTGAACCGCCAACTTGCTCACACCCGCTTGCGCGGCGACGGCTTCAATTAGATCCTGTTTGTTCATGCCTGCCTCCATCGTGGTCTGGACGGGATCTTACCTTGAGTCGCGCGTAGCGCAAGACTTGCGGTTGGTTGTTATTCCGTTATTCCATCTGCGGTTTAGCCACGCATAAACGTTGTTTGATACACGTGTTACTATTGACCGTGGAAACCTCATCTATCGGGTTCGTGATGAAAACTCTCGACGTGTCGCAGGCCACCGCCGCCGCAGAAGCCGGTGGCGTGCTCAACGCCATCCTTCGGGCCGATGGAGGTCAGTTCTTTATCGAGCTGGAGACCCGCACCGCAGGTACTGCCGTCCTAGTACAACATCCCCTAAATAGCTTGATTAAATGATTGTCTTGGCTATCATTTCGAGATGAGCCAAGGTCGTCATGCAACGCCAGTGAAGTTGGCGAAGAAAGAACGAGAAGAACTGCTGTCGCTGATCGAGCG
>NZ_FCOM02000160.1 GCF_001544695.2 Caballeronia arvi | reverse complement strand
AGATCTTCGAGTTCCTCGGCGAACATGATCGCGTCGACGCTGCGATTGCCGTACACCAGCGTGAAGCGGCTCGTCGGCTCGATATCGAGCGTCGTCTTGATGATCGCCAGCACCGGCGTGATGCCCGAGCCGCCCGAGAACGCCACGTAATGCTTCGCGTGGTCCGCGTTCAGATGCGTGAAGAAGCGTCCGTCGGGCGTCATCACGTCGATCTCATGGCCGGGCTTCAGGGTATCGAACGCGAAGTTCGAGAAGCGCCCGCCGCGCACGCGCTTGATGCCGATGCGCAATTCGCCGTCGCGATCGTAGTCGGTCACGCCCACGCAGATCGAATACGAGCGGCGCGTTTCCTCGCCGTCGAGGTGCGTCTTGAGCGTCACGAACTGGCCTTGCGTGAAGCGAAACGCGTCGCGCAAGGCAGGCGGCACGTCGAACGAAACGGTGACGGCGTCGGCGGTTTCGGGACGCACGTCGCGGATACGCAGCGGATGGAATTGCGGAGTCGCCATGATGTCGATGATATGAAGTCGGTTCAGTACGGCTTGAAGTAATCGAACGGCTCGCGGCAATCGATGCAGCGATACAGCGCCTTGCACGCCGTCGAGCCGAATTGCGCAAGCTTCTCGGTGTGCGTCGAGCCGCAGTGCGGACAGGCGATCACTTCTTTCTTGTAGGGCACGAAACGGATCGGCTTCTCCGCTGGTGCGTGCGTGCTGCCGCATGTGCCCGAGGGCGGCGCGATGCCATAGCGGCGCAGCTTCTCGCGCGCTTCGTCCGTGATCCAGTCGGTGGTCCACGCGGGCGCCAGCACCGTCTCGATGCGATGCGCGCCGAGCGCGGCTCGATCGATCGCCTGCGCGATATCCTCCGCGATCTGCGACATCGCCGGACACCCCGAGTACGTCGGTGTGATCACCACTTCGAGCACACCGTCGTCGCCGTGACGCACGTCGCGCAGAATGCCCAGCTCGCGGATCGAGACCACCGGAATCTCCGGATCGGGCACCGCTTCGAGCACGCTCCACGCGCGTTCGATCGTCGTGTTTGCGTTGACGTTTGCCCTGGCGTTTGCGTTGACGGTCTCCATCACCAGCGCGCGCCCGGATGTTGACGCGCAATGCTCTGCATTTCCGCCAGCAGATAGCCCATGTGCTCCGAGTGCTCGCCGAGCTTGCCCGTGCTCACGTGCTTCACTTCTGCGGGCGCTTGCAGCGTCGCTTCATCGAGTGCGGCTTGCACCTGCTCGCGCCACGCTGCTTCGAAATCGCTCGCAAGCGGCGCGATGCCGGCTTCGGCCACTGCGCGCTCGATGTCATCGGTCACGAAGAACTCACGCGTGTACGGCATCAGATAATCGAGCGCGGCCTGCGTACGTCGATGCGATTCGTCCGTACCATCGCCCAGACGCACCAGCCAGTCGTGCGCGTGATGCAGGTGATAGCTCGTTTCCTTGATCGACTTCGCTGCGATCGCCGCGAGTTGTGTGTCGCTTGACGCCTGCAGCGCCGTCCACACCTGCGCCATCAGCGCGGAGTACAGGAAGTTGCGCACGATCGTCACCGCGTAATCGCGCTCGGCGCGCGCCGTGCCTGCGAGCGGACCGAAGTGCGGCAGCTCCGCGATCGTGTAGTTGGCGAACTCGCGCTCGGTGCGGAAGTACGCGTAATCGTCTTCGGTCTTGCTGGCGCCTTCGAGTGTCGCCGCATGCGTGTACAAGAGCCGCGCCTGACCGATCAGATCGAGGCTGATGTTCGCCAGCGCGATGTCTTCTTCCAGCGCCGGGCCGTGGCTGCACCATTCGGCATTGCGCTGACCGAGGATCAGGGCGTTGTCGGCCAGACGCAATACGTAAGCGAGATGTTGATGCGCGTGTGTCATGTATCGCGCCTCACATATGATTGATTTCGTCGGGCAGCACGAAGAACGTCGGATGCCGATAAATCTTGTCGCCCGCCGGCTCGAACAGTTCGCCCTTGTCCGCCGGGTCCGATGCGGTGATCGCCGCCGACGGCACCACCCAGATGCTCACGCCTTCCTGACGCCGCGTGTACACATCGCGCGCCATGCGCAACGCCGCGCCCGCGTCCGGCGCGTGCAGACTGCCGCAGTGCTTGTGATCCAGTCCCTGCTTGCTGCGCACGAACACTTCCCAGATCGGCCATTCCTTGTTCATCTCTCTCGTCTCCTGATTACGCCGCTTCGCGATGTGCGCGCGCTTTCTGTTTCTCGGCATAGGCAAGCGCGGCTTCGCGCACCCATTCGCCCTCGTCATGCGCCTTCACGCGCGTGGCGAGGCGCTCCTTGTTGCAGGGGCCGTCGCCGTTGACCACGCGCCAGAATTCTTCCCAGTCGATCTCGCCGTAGTCGTGCGCGTTGCGCGCGGCGTTCCACTTCAGATCCGGATCGGGCAGCGTGACGCCGAGAATCTTCGCCTGCTCGACGGTGGCATCGACGAACTTCTGACGCAGGTCGTCGTTGGAAATGCGCTTGATGCCCCACGCGAAGGACTGGCCGCTGTGGATCGAGTCCTTGTCGCTCGGGCCGAACATCATCAGCACCGGCCACCACCAGCGGTCCACCGCCTGCTGCACGAGATCCTTTTGCGCCTGCGTGCCCCTCATCATCGCGAGCAGCGCATCGAAGCCCTGGCGCTGATGAAACGACTCTTCCTTGCAGATGCGGATCATCGCGCGCGCATACGGGCCGTAGGTGCAGCGGCACAGCGGAATCTGATTCATGATCGCGGCGCCATCGACCAGCCAGCCAATCACGCCGACATCGGCCCACGTGGGCGTCGCATAGTTGAAGATGCTCGAGTATTTGGCCTTGCCCGCGTGCAGCGCTGCGACCAGCTGATCGCGCGAGACGCCGAGCGTTTCGGCGGCGCTGTACAGATACAGACCGTGGCCGCCTTCGTCCTGCACCTTGGCCAGCAGGATCGCCTTGCGCTTGAGGCTGGGCGCGCGGCTGATCCAGTTGCCCTCGGGCTGCATGCCGATGATCTCCGAATGCGCATGCTGCGAGATCTGGCGCACCAGCGTCTTGCGATACGCCTCGGGCATCCAGTCCTGCGCTTCGATCTTGCCGTCGGCTTGCATCACCGCGTCGAAGCGGGTTTGCTCGGGAGATACCGCGGATGGGGACGCCTCGGCTGCAGGCGTGGGGCTCGGGAGGTCGAGGGATTGGGTGTACATGG
>NZ_FCOM02000159.1 GCF_001544695.2 Caballeronia arvi | reverse complement strand
TGATACTGGACCCAGGTGGGTCAGATTTACTTCGGCGAAGCCTTCGAATGTGGGTCAGGTTTCAGTCGGCGTTGACATCTTCGCGCCGCAAAGAGATTTCGGCTCGGTGTTGAGATAGTCCGGCACCGAGCCTCATTTCTGCACGGGACATACGCGACTCGGAACCATAGCGCCTTGACCCGAAATCGATTAGCCACGGTTTGTGGGGAGAGCGAACCCTCATTGCGAGGGGTTCGTCCCTGAGCTGCCTGTTGCGAGCAAACTGTCATCAATTGCAGCCGTAGCCTGACCGACGATTCCACCAGCATATCGCCTGGCCATCCGTGCAAACGAACATGCTGCCAACAGCGTCGCATTGAACAATTGCTTGCCGACGACCGTTTGCCGTCGGACTGTCTTTTGTCAGCTCTGAATCCGATGACGCGACTGCGCTCTCTATCGCTGCACGAACTTTCGCGCTTCCCTCGTTTGACTTCTTTGTCGGTGCGGGAGGCGTGACGCTGCATGCGGAAATGAAGAAAGTCAAAAAAGCAGTATGAGCGTCAGGCTCGCCTTCGTTGAAACCATGGTCTTTTCCCCAACCTGGCAGGCGCTAATTGTCCCCCTTGAGCAAAACGGCAATTGCCGCAGCGCACATAGAGCAATTCTACCCTGCGTTTGCGAGAGCCTTTCGCCGGCCCACTGAATCCGAAAACCGGCGCGACTGGGGCGCTCACGCTCGGCCGCCGGCTTGGATTAAAGACGTGAGCGAAAGCCTTGCCTGTGGCAGCGGCAACTTTCGTATCCGGAGACGGGCTACCGGCGTCATCGAATGCGTCGCCGGCAAAATACCTAGACCTGGAGTCGCAGCTATGTCAAAAATGGATTTCAGCGGCACGGGGACAGACCGGCATACCCGCATCAGTCCGAACGTCTGTGCCGCAGGCAAGCAAGGCCGAAACCAAAAGAGCGCCACCATTGAACGGACTGCGAGCAGCTGCCTGATTGCCGCGATGTCTCTGTCTTGACATCCAGTCGTTCAAGATTCCGGCATCGAGTTCTGCTTAGACGAGGCGGTACGGTCGTTGCGTAGCCGTGTACGATGAACTGTAGTTTGCGGGCAATCGAAATGCATTCCGTCCTACTTGTCGACGACGACTTCGACTCTCTGTCAGCTCTTCGCTTCGTATTCGAAGTCCACGACTTTCAGGTATTTGGGGCCGAGCACGGTGGTGTGGCGCTCGCCCAGTTAGCGAAGCACTTACCGGATTTGGTAGTCACAGATATGGAGATGCCTCAGTTCGATGGCATCGAACTCTGCAAAAGACTCAAGTGCTACCCGACGTTCGCTTCGTTGCCTGTCATCCTCGTCTCGGGCGGTCAGCCACCGGCCAACGTGCCGATGGTTTGGGATGCGTTTCTTCCGAAACCAGTCGATTTTTACCAACTCATTGCGGTCATTGAGCAGCTTCCCGTGTTCCGGCTTGGCAGCAGACGAGAATAATCGCCAGTGGATGCGCCAACGCTGCCGAAAGGCCGCGGTTCGTCGCAAACCGGTGCAGCTCGAATTCGCCAAGTCGGGCGGAACATCGCTTGCTTGCGCGAAAACTCAAAGCAGATGTCAGACTCAACATGCAATCGCTTCTCATCGTCGAAGACAATCCGCGTGACCTTGACCTCACTCTCATTGCGTTGGAGTCGTACTCCGATTCCCTGGCGATTGAGACCGCCCGCGACGGTGAGGAGGCGTTGGCGTATCTGCGGCGTGAGGGGCGTTGGCTCCGGCGAGTTGGCGACGACCCTGCACTTGTCTTGATGGATTTGAAGCTGCCAAAGATGGATGGATTTGACGTGCTACAAGAAATTCGTCGCACTCCGAAAATCGCTCTGTTGCCCGTCGTCGCGCTGACTTCATCTTGCGAGTCACGTGACCTGCGTCGCTGCTATGAGTCTGGCATCAACGCGTTCGTCGTTAAGCCGATGAATTTCGGCGAATTCTCTAAGACGCTTTCTTTCGTCGCCGCCTTCTGGTTGCGGTTGAATAGGCGGCCATCGAGCGCGAGGACAGCCTAGTTTTTCTCCCTTGGCTGGCTTTCTTCGCGGTTTAGCCTTGTAAAAGCGCACATCAAACCTTAAGCGAACCTCGTCGATAACGCATTGACCCGAGCGTCGACGAACTGCGCAGTGCGGCGGTTGCGGTGAGAACCAGTTCATACGAGCGTCCTCCCGAGTCGGTCGCTGACCGGCAAATATCGGGCGATGGTGAACTCAACTAATGTAAGAGCATCTCGGGGTACACCATTGGTCGGCCCCCATCTTCCTGTTCTTCACGGCTTTGCACAAGGACGGAACAGAACTCCAAGGGTCCAATCGGCAACTCGCTGCCGACTTCCTCCCGTCCAGTTCCACTCCAGCCCAGGCGTTTGACGAAGCACAAACATATGAATAGACTTCGCGTTCGCGCACCGCTATGCACTCCCCATGATTACCCATCACGATGCGTCGACTTCCGAAGGCTCAGCGCTAGACATCCCTGTACCGCCGCGCGATTTTGGGTCAACCCGCCGTATGCTCATCGCGGCGTTCGTTGCATCAATCGTCACCCCACTACTCTTTTTGGCCGTTTACGGTTACTTCGGCTATCAAACCCGCATATCCGATTCGTCTGAGGGAATTGACCGTCTCACAAGGGTAGCCGAAGAACAAGCTGTAAAAGTCCTGGACGTCACGCAGGAGATGTCGCTCCGAATCATGGCCCTTCTCGGTGATGACGGCGACGCGCAACTTCGCGCAAGACAGCTATCGATACACAATTTCCTCGCGGACACCGCGCGGCGTTTGCCTTCCGTCGCCTCTATCGCAATTTTTGGACGCAAGGGGAATCTGCTGGCAAGTAGCAGTGTCTACCCCGTCGGACTTCAGTCAATTGGCGACCGTTCTCTCCTAACGTCCGACCGGGATGACAGCGAAGCCGGGCTGAATATTTCTCAACCCGAACAAATCTCCGACCCAATTTTCGACGTTTTCAATGTTTCTCTGCCCAGATACGACGCGACAGGACATGTTCTCGGTGTCCTCGTCATCTCTCTGCGTCGCGACTACTTCCAATCGTTTTACCAGCGGCTAACCACGCATGACAAGGCGCTGACAATCGGTCTTTTTCGAAGTGACGGCACCACCCTCGTTCGATTTCCCGCCCCTAGGGAAACGCTGATTAATAGAGCTCGGCGGTCATCGCTCACGTAGCTGCGGACGTTATAGAAGGCAGCTCACGAA
>NZ_FCOM02000152.1 GCF_001544695.2 Caballeronia arvi | reverse complement strand
ATGACCGATGAAATCGGCATTGCGAACTGGTGGCAATTTGACCCGCATGGAGAAGGGAAACGCCCATCGAATTGAGGTGCGCAAGAAACTACTGCGGCGTGCAACAGGCCCCGTCCACATTCAGTATGCAACATCTCCGGGGCGTCTCGCGACGCACGGAACCCGTGCCGTACCCGGACCGATACTGCTCGTGAAATCAGGCGCTGATGTTCACGTTTTTGTGGTGATCTGCCGCACCGTTGATGCGAAGGTCCGGCGGCGCACTCGTGAAAAAGCCCATTGCATGGAGGACGATGCGCGAATGTCCGCGCCTCGGCGAAAGCTGCAGAACACAAGGCGAGAGAACCCAATCAGGAAGGCAGCGCGCTCTCAATCGAACCGAGCGGACGTTCGATGCAACCATAGCCCATACAAAGAAGCGGGATTTGCCTCGGAAGTGAGAATCGCAACTGACGAGATCCGTTTGGCTGACCGGTACGAGTCTGGTAGCTAAGTCAGTGCGGCCGCGGTACGTCGCGCTTGAAGGGCCGCGTCGTCCAGTGCGTCGGGCGCAGAGGCGAACAGGCGCGTTCCTCTGCGTATCGAAGTCTTCATTCCGCCATCGGTTTGCTCGGTAACCCGAACGATCGCAACGTAGCTGCCCGGCGCCGCCAAGTCAAAGTCCGGAATAACGGTGAACCGCCCTTTCAAGATGGATTGAGTTCGCATGATAGTTTTCCGATACGCTCGCCGGCGATCCGCACGCGCTTGATGCTTGACTCTTAGTGTACCCATACCGGCTACGATCAGGCGACGCAATTATCGTCCGAACAATTCGACTGTCTTTGCGCCACGTCTAGCAGCGGCCTTACAAGCGATAGGATTCGATTTTCTTAAGTTGGAAATAGCTTCAAATCCGTTGCACGAATTTGCGCCGACGCATCGTCTAGTCCCGATAGTGCTGGCACGAAAAAGGCTGAGCCCTGTAGCGGCGTCGGCGCTTCGAACGAGATAACCCGTGAAATGCGCTGTCTCCTACTTGAGAGGGCAGAGTGCGAGTCCTAGCGCGAGATGACCGATGTTCAACCTGTTTCGTCCGCTCGAGCATCGAGACCGAGTCCAACTACTTTGTTGGCTGACTTGGGCAATGATGACCAATTACCACAGGTCGGGTGCGTGGCCTGGCATTCAGTACCGCGAGCAAGCGATACGGCGATGGTTGGCGGCTCACGAAAAGTCCGCCAGTTGGTTAGAAACCGCGCAGCTTTCATGGATCGCAGCACAGCTCGCGCATGGGAACGGTTCGATACTCGAGACTGAAGCCGGCCGCCTGGAGCTCCAGCTCGTTACGGCGATCGGGATCATCGACTACGAGCGGCCCGTGATGCGGGCGTTATATTTGCAATGCGATGAAAAAGTGGCGGCCCGCGGATGGACGAGCGGCGGAAGCTCCGCCTAAGGGCTGCGCTCCGGTTTGACGGTCCGGGCGGACGCGCAGCTGCCGGACTTTTTGGCGATCGCACCGGCAAACGAAACAGCGCGGCGGCGCTCGCCCTTGATTGTCTTTTATGGAGACGCCGATGGCACGATGCACTCTCTAACCGAACAAGTAACTGAAATCGTTCAGCTGTGGCGCGACTGCTTGTACGAGACGACGGCGCATTCAGCGACGGTGGGTCAGCGCGAAGCGAAGTGCCACGCGTCCGCCTTGCGCGTGCGGCGCGGTCAGGAGACGCTCCAAGACGGCGGACATCTATGAGCTATGGCAGAGTTGTGCATCCAAGTGAGCGTGAAGGTGGGTGACGGCGGCCGATTTGAGAAGCGAATCGCCGGATAGCCTGCTTATGACAAGCCAGTTCGACCGATGATGGAAAAGATCTGCGGGTACTTAGGATACTGACGGGGGCAATGATCCATAGGATTGCAGGGCCAGAAATGCCCCATCCCGATTTACAAGACGGCGAGAGGGTCGTGGGCACAGCCTTTCCGCCGCACGACCAGGCGCCCGACGAACCGCTCGCAAAATCGGACGGCGCGTCAAAGGCTCGGCGTCGAGGTAAGCCGCGGAACCCGTCGTAACCGGGCACGGTATCGCAATTGCTACAGAACCTGCGCTATCGGCTCATTTATCACGGAGATTAGCATGAAGGCAAGCTCGACTTTAACCACCCTCTTCAGCGCTGCGCTGATGAGCGGCGCGCCCCTCATCGTTTTCGCGCAGACGCAGGCAGCGAGCACGACCCAGGCTAACGAACTACCCGCGGTCGACAAGGCTTTCGTTCAGGCCGCGACGGAATCGAGCTCCACGGAGATCGACACAGCCAAGCTCGCAACCAAACAGTCGCAGGACAAGGACGTCAAAAGCTTTGCCCATCACATGATGGTCGATCACACGAAGTTGACCATGCAGTTGAAGATGGCGGCGCCGCACGGCGTCGAAGTGCCGAAGGATAACTCTGACACGTCGGTCATCGATGCGCTCAAGCCGCTCAAGGGCCGGGAGTTCGACAGGATGTACATCCAGAAGGTCGGAGTTGAAGGGCATCAGAAGGCGGTGGCGGCTTTCCAAAAGGAGGCGCAAGAAGGTCAGAACGCCGACCTCAAAAAGGCCGCACAGAAGGCGCTGCCGACCATCCAAGAACATCTGAAGATGGCGCAGGACCTCGCTGCCAAAAAGGGCGTGCAGTGATTGTTGCAACCAGTGGCTCAGGTGTCAAAGCTTGATAATTGAAGAAACGCAGACGCGCGTTGCTGCACGCGCGTCTGCCTCTACGCTTATCGCGCGTCGCTGACGCTGACCGCCCTGATGCACGCTTCTGTTGATTCTTTTGCTGCTGGCCTTGCGCCGTGCCTTGACCGTTCTTTGATTTCGTGGGATTGGCATTTCCCTGCTTCGCGGATGGCATTGCTGTACTCGGTCCTGGAACGGTTGGAAGGCAGCGTTGCGCTGTTCCGAAGTCGGCCACGGGAACGGGGAGGGCCTACAAGCTACAAACCGGCGCTTAGCGGTGGGCGAGACATCTCCGGCATTGAGGAGTCGCACCTTGGTCCTCGACGGGTCGCGCTCCACTGTTCAACGTCAGCATCGAACTCTATGGGGCACCATGAAGGATGAACAGAACCGATCATCGCTTCCGCGGTATGCCTTGATCGGCGGCGCGGTCGCTGCGTCGATCGGCGTGGCGACTTGGACGGCAATGCGGGCTCGGCGTGCGGAGCGCGACTGTCCACCTCTCGGTCAATTCATCGAGGCCGATGGCGTGCGTCTGCATTACTTCGATGAGGGCGAAGGGCCGGTCGTAGTGCTTTTGCACGGAAATCTGGTCACGGCGCAGGATTTCCTTGCGAGCGGGCTTTTCGGTCGTCTCACGAAGCGGCATCGCGTCATCGCTTTCGACCGTCCCGGATTCGGGTACAGCGAGCGGCCCCGCGACCGCCTTTGGACACCGCATGCACAGGCACGCACGGTCCAGCTTGCACTTAAAAAGATGGGGCTTTCCGGTGCGATGATCGTGGGCCACTCGTTCGGCTGTCTGGTTGCGTCGGCAATGGCGCTTGACCCGAACACGGAGATCCGCGGGCTCACGCTGATCTCCGGCTACTTCTATCCGACTCTACGAGCAGACGTTGCGATCAGCGCACCCGCCGCCACTCCGGTCATCGGAGACGTGTTGCGCTACACGCTTTCGCCAATCGTCGCGCGCATGATGTACGGACGCACTGTCGAAA
>NZ_FCOM02000011.1 GCF_001544695.2 Caballeronia arvi | reverse complement strand
CCCTCCAAACCATGATCTTTTGCGCTTCAAACCTTGACTCTCAATACAGTTGCTTTCTTTGCAGCAGCAAAGAAAGTGACTGCCGCCCCGCATAGGGGCGAAGCTAATAATCCAAAAACAAAACGGGATCCGGCGAAAAATCAAAACCAAAAAAATCAGAGCCCGAGATACTGCCTAACCGCCGGCAGGCCATCCTTCCCATCCACAGTCTTGACCCCCGCAAGCCAGGCATCCAACACCTGCGGGTGTTGCTTCAGATAAGCCTTGGCCGCTTCCTGAGGCCGCTCCTTATTCATGACAGGCTGCATCAGCCGATTCTCGAGATCAGTCGTGAAACGAAGGTTGGAAACAAACTTCCCCGCATTCGGGCACCGCGCCAGAAAGTCCGTATTCGTCAACGTATAAACCCGCGCCTCGCCATAGTTCGGCCCAAACACTTCATCGCCGCCGGCAAGATAGTTGATCTTCATCTGAATGTTCATCGGATGCGGCTCCCAGCCCAAAAACACAACCGGCTTCTTCTCACGCACCGCGCGCCCGACCGTCACCAGCATTCCCGCCTCGCTCGATTCAACGAGCTTGAATCCGCCAAGGCCGAACTGATTCGTGTCGATCATCTTCTTGATCTTCGCATTCGCACTGCTGCCAGGCTCGATGCCGTAAATCGTGCCGCCCAGCTCATCGCGATGCTTCGCAATATCCGCAAACGTCTTGATGCCCGCGTCATAGGCATAACTCGGCACGGCAAGCGTGGCCTTCGCACCGGAAAGGTTCGGCGGTTCCAGCTTCTGAATGCTCTTCTGTTCGAGGAATGGCTCGACCGCCTTCTGTTGCACCGGCCACCAGTAACCAAGCGATACGTCGATCTGCTTGCTCTTCAAACCCGCCAGCGATATAGGCACCGACGCCACCGTCGTACGCGGCGCATAGCCCAGCCCCTCGAACACGACCGACGCAAGCGCCGTCGTCGACGTGATGTCGGTCCAGCCGATATCGACGAAGCGCACCGTGCGGCAACTCGCGTCCTCCGCGCCCTGCGCATGCGCGGCCTGCGTGGCGGCGAGCGCGGCAGCGCAGGCGCCGGCAACGAGCAGGTTCGAAATAAGGCGATGTCTCATGACGTGGCTTCCGTTGAATGTTGAATCGATGCGCCGGTTCGAGTGCTGGCGTGATGAGAAAGTACCGCCGCATAAAAGCGTCCGAACGTCCGCTTGCGACCGCGACTTGACTGCTTGCGACCTGCCCCTTCTTTTGCTTTAAGTCAGCGCACATCCTTTCAAAAACGTTTCGTCCGCTCCTGAATAGTGTTAATGCTGATTGAAATCGTCGGCTGAAGCAGCGGGGTATTTCTTGCCGTTTTTCGGAATCCAGATCATATATAGCCGCATTTGCGCAAGGCCAACTTTTGCCGAAACGCCGTGGGCTTTGTGGTAATCCGCACGTTACGGGCGTTTTTCTCGGGTTAATCTGATCGAGAGGGATACGCACGTCTCCGGCACCGGCGCGGACATAGGAAGCCAAGATTTCCTGCGATAGTCGCCGAGCAGACTGCTAATTAAAACACTCCAAATACAAAGGGTTATCCGAGACATGGACCGTCAGGACGCCATCCGTGAACGCTCGCGCTTTTATGAACGCGAAGCGCTCTTTCAACCTTCCGCCGAGCAAGTCTTGACATCGCGCATGACCGTCTTCACACAGGCGTTCGAAAAAGCGAGCGGCGAGCGTTTCATCAATTATTCACAATTACACGCTTATTCGGCGCGTGAATACCGGCAATTCTGGAAATGTTTTCTCGAATCGGTTCCCGACCTCGAATGGTCGGGTGCCATTGACCCAGTCTGCATTGGCAACCAGTGCGAAACAGCGCGGTTCTTTCCCAACGTCGAATTGAATTACGCCGAAAATCTGCTCGGCAAACGCATCGCCCCCGACGACGCCCCCGCGCTCACCTCGTGCTACGCGGACGGCCGCCGCATCGCTTATACGCGCGGCGAGCTGCGCGAGCGCGTCGTGCGCCTCGCGCAGACGCTCTCCGAACTCGGGCTGAAATCCGGCGATCGCGTGGTCGCGATCATGCGCAACGACGGCGACGCGATTACCGTCGCGCTCGCCGTGGCCGCGCTCGGCGCGACGCTGTCCACCGCCGCGCCGGAAAACGGCGTGCAGGCCATACTCGACCGCTTCGCGCCGCTCGACCCGACGATGCTGTTCGCGCACACGGCGCAACGCCCGTTCGACACGGGCGGCTCCATCTCGGGGCATGTCGCCGCGGTCGCAGCGCAGTTGCCGTCGCTGACGGACATCGTGTGTCTCGATGAAACGGAACTGCCGAGCTCCGTGACGCAGCGCCAGCACGAACTGCGCTCGCTGATCATGCGCGGCGACGCGACGCGCTTCTCGTGGCAGCGCTTCCCGTTCAATCATCCGCTCTTCATCATGTTTTCGTCGGGCACGACGGGCAAGCCGAAATGCATCGTGCACGGCGCGGGCGGCACGCTGCTCGAACACGTGAAGGAGCATCGGCTGCACAGCGATTTCGGCCCCGACGACAAGCTCTTCTTCCACACGAGCTGCTCGTGGATGATGTGGAACTGGCAACTGTCGGTGCTCGCGTCGGGCGTCGAGATCATCACCTACGACGGCCCCGTCGCCGCCGTCGATACGCTCTGGCGCCTCATCGCCAACGAGCGCGCGACCGTCTTCGGCACGAGTCCTGCCTATCTGAAGATGAGCGAGGATGCGGGCATCGAGCCGGCCGCGCAACTCGACCTCTCCAGCCTGCGCGCGATGATGTCCACGGGCGCCGTGCTCTATGATTCGCAGTTCCGCTGGGTCAATGAGCACGTGAAGCCGTTGCAGTTGCAATCGATTTCGGGCGGTACGGACATCATCGGCTGCTTCGTGCTCGGCAATCCGAACCTGCCCGTCTTCGCCGGCGAAGCACAGTGCAGAAGCCTCGGTCTCGCCGTGCAGGCGTTCGATCAGGGCGCGAGCACGATCATGCCGGGCGAGCTCGTCTGCACGAATCCGTTCCCGTCGCGCCCGCTAGGCTTCTTCGGCGACGACGACGGCTCGCGCTTTCACAAGGCCTACTTCGCCGCGAACGAAGGCGTGTGGACGCACGGCGATGTCATCGAGTTCTCGCCGGAAGGCTCGGCGCGCCTGCACGGCCGCAGCGACGGCGTGCTCAACGTGCGCGGCATCAACGTGAGTCCGGGCGAGATCTATCGCATCCTGAGCGGGATTCCCGAAATTCTTCGTGCGATGGTCGTGCCGCAGACCGGCGCCAACGCGGGCGACGCGGGCCAGCGCATCGTGCTCCTGCTCGTGCTGCGGGCGGGCGCGCAACTGAATGCGGCGCTCGCCGCGCGCGTGCGCCGCGATCTCACGCGCCAGGGCTCGACCGCGCTCGTGCCGGACGTGATCGTTCAGGTCGACGGTTTGCCGGTCACGCACAACAACAAGCCGTCCGAAGCAGCCGCGCGCGATGCGGTCAACGGCCTGCCCGCGCGCAATGTGTCGTCGCTCGCGAACCCCGAATGTCTCGACCCGATCCGCGAACATCCGTCGCTCACGCGCGTGAAGCGCGATCTGCCCGCGCCGGGCGAATCGGTGGAGGAGATCGAGGCGTATCTCTGCGCGCTCTGGGAGCAACATTTCAGCTTCTCGCCGATCGGCCGCGACGACAACTTCTTCGACCTGGGCGGCCATTCGCTGCTCGCCGCGCGCATGCTGAACGACGTGCAGCGCGCCACCGGCCGCACCCTGCCGCTTTCGACGATGATCGTCGCGCCGACTATCGCGCGGCTCGCCGCCGTCCTCGCCGCCGATCCGGACGCGTGCGCGGGCAACTCCACGCTCGTGCAGATGCGCGCGGGCAGCGGCCGGCCGCTCTTCATGCTGCACAGCATCACCGGCTCGGTGATGGAGTGCCTCACGCTCGCGGGCATGCTGCAAAACGAGCGGCCCGTCTACGGCTTGCAGGCGCTCGGCCTCGATGGCGATGAAGCGCCGCAGCACAGCGTCCAGGAAATGGCGCGCGGCTATGTGCGGCGCATGCGCGAAGTGCAACCGAACGGACCGTATGCGCTCGTCGGCTATTCGTTCGGCGGCCTGATCGCGTTCGAGATCGCGCAGCAGCTGGTCGCGGCGGGCGAGAAGATCGAGATGCTCTGTCTGCTCGACACCTACGTCCACGAGCACTGCCTGCCCTTCTCGCAATGGACGCGCCATCAGGCGAGCCTGGTCGCAGAGCGTTTGCGTGAACTGCGTTCGCTCGATGCGCGCGGGCGCTTGGGCTATGTGCGCGGCAAGGCCGCCGCGATCACCGATCGCGTGCGCGGGCGCATGGGTATCGGCGGGCAGGCGTCCGAGCCTTCCGCCGAGCTGGCCGGCCTGCCGCCCGCGCTTCTGCGCGTGCGTGAGTCGATGCGCGTCGCGATGACGAACTACAAGCCGCGCCGCTACGACGGCGGACCGATCGTCTATGTCCGCGCAACCTTGCTCGACGATTCGTACGGCGATCCGCTGCCGGTCTGGCAGCGCGTCGCAAAGCACGGCTTGCGCGTCATGAAGGTCGACGGCAGGCATACCGATCTCGTCGTCGAGCCGCATCTCGCCACGGTCGCGGAGACGCTCACGAACGCGCTCGCGAGCGACTGAAGAGCGGCTGAACGCACGTTCGCACCATCAGAATCCGGCCGCCCTTCGGGGCGCGCCGGATTGCGCGCGCTTCTTGCGCTTGATAACGTGGACGACCGCTCTTCGACCCGCCTTCAAGATCGATCCGATGTCCGCTCCGCACGATTTCCATTTCCTGCTGCTGCCCGAGTTTTCGTCGATCGGATTCATGTCCGCGATCGAGCCGCTGCGTGTCGCCAATCGCTTCGCGGGCGAACTGTATCGCTGGCATATTCTTTCCGTCGATGGCGGCCCGGTCGCCGCGAGCAACGGCATCTCGCTCAATGCGGAAGGCGCGTTCGACAGCGTCGGCGATGCGCGCACGGTGTTCGTCGTGTCGGGCTTCGAGCCGCTGTCGCGCTATACGCGCGCAATCGGCGACTGGCTGAAGCGGCTCGATCGCACGGGCGCAACGCTCGGCGGCATCGACACCGGCAGCTTCATCCTCGCGGAAGCGGGTCTGCTCGCGGGCAAGCGCGCGACGCTGCACTGGGAAGCGGCCGCGGCGTTCGCGGAACGCTATCCGGCCATCGAGACGAGTCAGGAGCTCTTCGAGATCGATACGCGGCGCATCACGTGTGCGGGCGGCACGGCATCGATCGATCTGATGCTTGACGTGATCGCGCGCGAGCATGGCGCGAGCCTCGCCGCGCAGGTGTCGGAGCAGTTCGTGCTGGGACGCATCAGGCAGCGCTCGGATCATCAGCGGCTGCAGATCGCGGCGCGCTATGGCATCCACAACCGGAAGCTGATCCAGGTGATCGAGCTGATGGAGGAGAACATGGAAGAGCCGCTGTCGCCCGACGCGCTGGCGGAAACCATCGGCGTGACGCGGCGTCAGCTCGAACGGCTCTTCTGCGCTTCCTTGAAGGACACGCCGACGCATTTCTATCTCGGCCTGCGCCTCACCCGCGCGCGTGAGCTGCTTCAGCAGACGGACATGTCGATACTCGCAGTATGCGTCGCGTGCGGATTCGAATCGCCGTCGCACTTTTCGCGCACGTATCGCGTGCGCTTCAACACGAGCCCGCGGCAGGACCGCAGCGCATTGCGCGCCGTCGTTCCCGCGCGGCTCGCTGCGGCTTAGAACGAGTGCCGCATGCCGATACGCACATCGGCCTGCGTATTCGACGACGACGGCGTGAAGCTGTAGCCGATCACCGCATCGATCGGACCGGACGCGCGCAGATAATCGCCGGAAACATAGACATCCGTGCGCTTCGACAGCAGATAGTGCAGCCCGAGCGAACCCTGATTCCAGTGATTGCCTTCGAAGCGCGTGTGCTGATAGCCGCCGTACAGGTTCAGGTCGGGCATGAAGCTGTATGACGCGCCGGCTTCGTACACCTGCATGTGCGAGGTCTGGCCGAGTCCCTTGATCGTCGTGTACGTGAAGTTGCCCGACAGCATCAGCTTGTCGATGGTCCACGCCGCGCCCACCGCGAACGCGCCCTGCTTGTCGACGGGAAACGGGTTCGCGCTGTAGAGATCAGTGACTGCGCCCGTCGTCGGATCGACGGACACGGTCGGCTGGCCGAGGAACGTGCGTGCGCCGATCATCGCGTAGGGATCGAAGGCATAGATGCCATTGGGGTTGTTCAACTGCGTATAGGCCGCGCCGAGGTTGAAGGTGCTCGCCGCATAGTGCGCGCCCACGCTCCACGCGCTGTTGCGATGAAAGTTGCCCGCCTGATTTCCGAACGAATACATGCCGCCGAACGTGAAGCCGCCGAAATCGTTCGACAGGAACTTGACCGAATTCGGCAGGCGGTCGCCATTCATGCGGTCGAAGTCGCCCTGGTGAATCGCATAGCCGCTCGCCCATGCGGAGATGTTGTAGAGATAGACGAACTCCTCGGTCATATCGAGCTGATTGCCGAGCGAGAACGTGCCCCACTGGTTCTTCAGGCCCACATACGCCTGCCGCCCGAACTCCGCGCCGCCGAACGCGTACTGGCCGTTGCCCAGATGGAAGCCCGATTCGAGCACGAACACCGCCTGCAGGCCGCCGCCCAAATCTTCGACGCCGCGAAAGCCGATGCGGTTGCCGTAGGAAATGCCGTCGTCGAACTTCACGACGTGCGAGCCGCCCGTGTTGCTCACCCAGGTGATGCCCGCATCGAGAATGCCGTAGAGCGTCACGCTGCTTTGCGCGTGCGCCGCCATCGGCACGCTCGCCGCGCCCGCTGCGAACGCGACGCCTGCAATCTTCGCGGCATGTCTTCTTCTCATGTGCTCGTCCTTTGCTGATCCAGATCTGTGTTGCGTTGGAAAAAGCGATGCCGTGCCTCACGCGCACGGCGCGAAGGCATATCGCGATGACACTTGCGGAAACTACCGAAGACTGACTGCGTTCGACTTGCTGCCCGACGCGATCGATCGCTGCGTCGACACATTCAAAAATAAGGTTCCATATATGTCGCGGCTCGACCGATTGCGACGGAAATCTGTCCAGTTGCGACTAATGCAATGCAGTGTTTCTTTTCGGCTTTCGAACTCTCTCTATTTCGGACATGCCCGATAGCCCTCCCGGTCACCGGTCCGGATACTCCGAATCTGTAAAAAAACCGCATCACCGCAAGACACGTTTTCGATCCGAACGACATGACCACACGCTGCCTGAGCCTCCTCCACGTCGACGCACCCGAAGTCCTCATCAATCACAAGCACTACGCTTCCCGCATGGGTTACGAGCATGCGACGGTCTCGATGGCCGGCATCCGCAGCGATTCGCATCGACTGCTGCTCAAGTACGAAGCGATCCTGCATCACCTGCGCCGAATGCCCGACATGGCCTTGCTCGTCTGCATGAGCGAAGACTGCATCGTGCTCAATATGCATCCCGTCGAACCTGTCGCCGATGGTCGTCAGCACGCGCTCATGGCCGTTTCGGGCAGAGCGGAAGCGCACCAGACGGACGTGCAGATCTGGCGCAACACGGCGGATGTCCGGAGCCTCGTCGTTCACTACATCGATCGATGCAAGATCGGCAAAGAGGCGCTGAACGAAGTCGAGCTTCTTTCAGCGCTCGACTACATCGAGGCGCACGGCGAGCGCGACGGCATCATGGCAACGATGCATTGCGGTCCGCGTTTCGAACCGGTCTGGGCGCAATTCTCCAACCTCTGGACCATCGTGCTCGGCGAGGAAGCCGTGTACGGCGGGATTCCGTCGAGCTTTCGCGACATGCTCGCCGAACACATCAACGACTATCAGCAGAAGAGCGCGCCGCTCTTCCAGTTCGCGGCTCAGTCCGCCGTCGACGATACGGAGCACAGCGTCTACAACCCCGGCAAGCCCATCGCGCTCGTCACCTACTACACGCCGAACGTGCGCGCGTATGGCGCCATCGCCGAACAGAACATGCGCCGCTATTGCGAGCGCCACGGCTATACGCTGTACGTCTATCGACAGACGCCCGCCGAAGTCGGGCCGGGCACGTCGGGAACGTGGCTCAAGCCGTGGTTCCTGCGCAAGCATCTGCCGGATCATGAGTGGGCGATCTGGATCGATGCGGACATCCTGTTCTTCGATCACAAGAAGCAGCTCGAACCGGTGCTCGCCGGGCGCGACATCCTCGTTGCGCATGACATCGGCTCGTGGGTCATCAATGCCGGCGTGCTCGGCTTCCGCCGCAAGCCCGCGACCCTTGCTTTCGTCGACGAGATTCATGCGCACGTGAGCGCGGCGCCCGACAAGTCGAGCACGTATGCGAACGGCGGCGATCAAACCATCATCGCGAACCTGCTGACGGACCGTCTCGGCTGGAAACTCGAACACGGTTTGGACTGCATGACCATCAACACGCCGTGGTACTTTCAGCAGGCGGACAGCCTGATGGTGCATTTCGTCGCGATCCAGACGCCCATGCGCGCCGCGCTGATGGCCGCACAGGATCGCGCAAGCATGCAGCTCGGCTGAGCGCGCGCGTTTCTCTTCCTCACTTCACGCCGAGCGCGGTCTGAACGGCTTCGAGCCCGTTGCCGCCGCTCGCCGTGGTCACACCATCGAGCCACGATTTCAGCAGTTCCGGATGGCGCTTCAACGCATCCGTGGCGGCGGCATCGACATTGGTTTTCTTCTCCAGCACTTCGGTGATCACGCCGTTTTCCAGATCGACGTTGAACGCCATCTGCCTGAATAGCCTGCCCACGTTGGGGCATTGCTGTTCATAGCCGCTGCGCGCCACCGTATTCACCGTCGCGCCGCCGTAGTTCGGGCCGAAGTATTTGTCGCCGCCATCGAGATAGGCGAGCTTGAACTTCGTGTTCATCACATGCGGTTCCCACGCGAGAAACACGATCCATTTCTTGTCGCGCACTGCGCGATCCACCTGCGTGAGCATCGCGGTTTCGCTCGATTCGACCACTTTCCAGTCGCCGAGACCGAACGCCTTGTCATCGACCATGCGCTTGATGTTCTGATTCGCGGGTGCACCCGGCTCGATGCCGTAGATGCGGTTATCGAACTTGTCGGCGTTCTTCGCGAGGTCCGCGAACGAATGCACGCCGGCCGCTGCGACGTAGTCCGGCACGGCCAGCGTGAACTTCGCGTTCGACAGATTCGGGCGCACCACGCCGATCGATTTCTCTTCGAAGAACGGTTTCACGAGCGGCGCCTGCGCAGGCATCCAGTTGCCGAGGAAGACGTCGATCTGCCCTTTCTTCATGCCCTGATACGTGATCGGCACCGACAGGTTCGCGACGTTCTGCCGATAGCCGAGCGCCTTCAGCACGATGCCGCTCATTGCGTTGGTGGCGTCGATATCGGTCCAGCCGGGTCCGGCCATGCGCACCTGCGTGCACGATGGCGGCTCGGCGGCCAGCGCGAGAGATGCCGCGCAGCAGCTGAGCGCGGCGGCGAAGAGCGCATGGATGAAGCCCTTTTTCATGGTGCTTTCCTGTCGGAAGTGGGGTGATGATGCGAAGCGCGCCTCAATGCTCGACGGCGGGAAAACGCGCCATCGCTTCGAGATCGTCGAGGTCGATGTGATTGCGCATGTAGCGCTGGCTCGCATCGACATGCGGTTGCCAGTCCCATGATTGAATCGTGCCGCGCGTCGTCGCGGCGAAATGGAAATGGCGACGTTGCTGGCTCGTCAGCACGTCCTGATGCAAGGCGTCGAGATTCCAGCGGTTTTTGATTTCCGTGCGTAAGTCGGCGACCAGCGAGGCATGGCGCTCGTCGCCTGCGAGATTCTCGCGCTCGAAGGGATCGGCCTTCACGTCGTAGAGCTGATCGGGATCGACGCTCGTGTGAATGAATTTGAAGCGCCCGCGCCGGATCATCACGATGGGCGCGATCGCGCCTTCCGCAAGGTATTCGCCGATGGCTTCGTCATGGCCGCCCGATTCGGTGAGATGCGGCACGAGGCTTTGGCCATCGATGCTATCGGGCCATGATTGCGGCGCTTCTCCGCGCGCGAACTCGACGAGCGTCGGCAGCACATCGAGATGCGAGACGGAATCCGCCACGCGATGCGCGCGGAACTGCTTCGGCGCATGCACGATGAACGGCACGCGGCAGCCGCCTTCGAAGAACGTCATCTTGTACCAGAGGCCGCGCTCGCCGAGCATCTCGCCGTGATCCGACGTGACGACGATGATCGTATCGTCGGCGAGGCCCGCCTGTTCGAGCGCTTCGAGAATCGACGCGAACTGATCGTCGACGTAGGACACCGCGCCGTAATACGCGCGCCGCGCGTTGCGGATCTGCCGCTCGGTCGGCGGCGTGCGATCCGCTTCGTACACGTGACGCAGGCGCTTCGAATGCGGATCGCATGCTTCGAACGAATCGCGATACGAAGGCATGTCGATATCTTCATCGCGATACATGTCCCAGTACTTGCGTGGAATCGCATACGGGTCGTGCGGATGCGTCAGCGACGCGACCATCATGAACGGCCGCGCGTCCTTGCCCGCGTGGCGCTCGCGCGCGATATCGAAGAGCTTCTGACGCGCCGTGAAGGTCACTTCGTCATCGAAGTCGAGTTGATTCGTTCGCACGCATGGACCGGCGTCGATCACGGAGCTCATGTTGTGATACCACGTCGGGCGCGCGTCGAAGTTCTGCCAGTCGGGCGTCCAGCCAAAATCGGCGGGATAGATATCGGTCGTGAGACGCTCCTCGAAGCCGTGCAACTGATCCGCGCCGCAGAAATGCATCTTTCCCGAGAGAATCGTGCGATAACCTTCGGCGCGCAGATAGTGCGCGAAGGTAAGCGTTTCGGACGGGAATTCGGCGGCGTTATCGTAAGCGCCGATATTCGAAGGCAGCTTGCCCGCGAGAAGTGAAAAGCGGGAAGGCGCGCACAACGGACTTGCGCAATACGCGGATTCGAACACGACCCCTTCGCGCGCGAGCGCATCGATACGCGGCGTCTTCGTCACACGGTTGCCGTATGCGGAGAGTGCGAAGGGCGTGAGCTGATCGGCCATCAGCACAAGGATATTTTGTTTCGTCTCAAGCATGAAAGCGTGCCTCGCATAGAATCGAAATAAACCGGCTCGAATGTTTCGACGAGCGTTGAACATCACTATTGCCGTTCAATTCGCGTCTGTGAAGACAGCAAAACGTTATGCGTTCATAAGGGGGAGTTATGCCGCGGCCGGACCGTCTGCCGCCGATGCAGGCGTTACTGATGTTCGAATCCGCCGCGCGTCTCGCGAGCTTCACGGCTGCGGCGCGCGAGCTCGGCTCGACGCAGCCCGCCGTGAGCCAGCGGGTCGTGCAACTGGAGGAATCGCTGGGTGCGGCGCTGTTCGAGCGCGGGCATCGCGGCGTCACGCTGACGGAAGACGGCGCGCGTCTTTTCGATGCGGTGCGTCAGGGCCTCGACGTGATCCGCGCCGCCACCGCCGATATCCGTTCGCGTCACGCGCAGCGCACGCTCACGCTGTCGACGGACTTCGGCTTCGCCACATACTGGCTGATGCCGCGCCTGCAGCAATTCAAGGCGCTGATGCCCGATGTCGATGTGAAGATCATCACGTCGCAGAGCCTGCCGAGCGCATCGGGCGATCATGCGGACGTGCTCATCGCGTTCGGTGAGCCACGCACCGACTGGGGCGCGAAAAGCGCGGTCAAGCTGCTGCCTGAACGCGTGATGCCGGTGTGCAGCCCGGCGCTCGTCGCGGGCAGAAGCGGGCCTGTTTCGCCCGCCGATCTTCTCTCGCTGCCGCTGCTGCATCTCGAGCCGACGTTTCCGGAGCGCTGGCTTTCGTGGAGCGGCTGGTTCGAGGCGCACGGCCTGGCCGCGCCGCCCACGCATGGCGGCTTCACGTTCAACAGTTACGCGCTGGTCGCGCATGCGGCGGTGATGGGACAGGGCGTGGCGCTCGGCTGGGCGCCGCTCGTCGATGAACTGATCGCGACGGGCCAGCTCGTCGCGCTTTGCGATACCCCGCTCATCACCGATCGCGGCTATGTTCTGGTCACGCCGCGCGAGCCGTCGGCGGCGGTGCGCGCGTTCAGCGAGTGGCTGCTGGACGAATGCGAGGTGGTCGGCTGACGTTTTCGTACTATCGGCGCGGCGGTTCGCTTCTATACGGAGAGCACGCGCGTTTGCTTTACTAGCGCGTACGCTTGCCGCATTTCGCGGCGCTGCAACCATTCGAATGTGGAGCACGCATGGCCGCCGATTCCCGCTTTGATCAACTGGTGCTTACCGTTTCGTGCCCGAGCGCGGCGGGGCAGGTCGCTGCCATTGTCGGGTTTCTGGAGCGGCATCACGGCTATATCGACGAATTCACCGTCTTCGACGACGATCTGAGCGAGCGCTTTTTCGTGCGCTGTGTGTTTCATGGTGCTTCGGTTGAACAAGCGCTCGATCTGGCGATGCTGAAGCGCGAATTCGAGCCCATCGCGGAGCGTTTCGCGATGACCTGGGCGATGCACGATCTCGCTGTGCGGCCGAAGGTGCTCATCATGGTGTCGAAGCTGGAGCACTGTCTCGCCGATCTGCTGTTCCGCTGGCGCATGGGCGAGCTGAAGATGGATATCGTCGGCATCGGGTCGAATCATCCGGATTTCGCGCCGCTGGCCGAGCAGCATGGCTTGCCGTTTCATCATCTGCCGATCACCGCCGATACCAAGGCGCAGCAGGAAGCGCGTTTGCTCGATTTGTTCGAGACGTCGGGGGCGGAGTTGATGGTGCTTGCGCGCTATATGCAGATTCTTTCGGGTGAAACGAGCCGCAAGCTCGCGGGGCGCGCGATCAATATTCATCATTCGTTCTTGCCGGGGTTCAAGGGGGCGAAGCCTTATCATCAGGCGCATACGCGCGGGGTCAAGCTGATTGGTGCGACGGCGCATTTCGTGACTGATGATCTTGATGAAGGGCCGATTATCGAGCAGGAAGTTGAACGGGTCGACCATTCTTATAGTCCGGAGCGGTTGCTGGCTACCGGGCGGGATGTGGAGTGCATTACGCTTGCGCGCGCGGTTAAGGCTTTTGTCGAGCGGCGGGTTTTTATTAATGGGGAAAGGACTGTCGTATTGCGTTGAGCGTTGAATCCCGTTTTCGTGTCGGTTTATTAGCGTTGCCCCTCCCCGGGGCGGGGGTAACTTTCTTTGCTGCTGCAAAGAAAGTCACCAAAGAAAGCAGCTTTCCCCAGCCTAAGCACTTCACGCCGGCCGCGGCACAGGCGATTGACCTAATGGACCCCGGAGTAGCGAGTGCCCTCGAAGGTCTCACCGGGCTTGGATCGCGCACGGTCTGATACATCGCGGCGCTTAGGGCGCTGGCGCAGCCCTTGCAAGCTCCAGCCCGCTTCGCGGCCGTCCGGTCAATCGGGTTTGCTCGCCTCTATCTCACTGCATTCGTTCCTAGTTGGTTTCCCTTGCAGGCCCCGCGGCAGCGCGTAGCGCTGTGCCGAAGCTATTTCGTGCTGAACCGGCGGCCTTTGGGTACTAGCTTGTCAGACCGTGCGCGATCCACGCCCCGCGAGTTTTGCGGGAACACTCGCTACTCCGGGTTCCATTCAGCCAATCGCCTGTGCCGCGGCCGGCGTGAGGCACTTTGGATGGGAAAAGCTGCTTTCTTTGGTGACTTTCTTTGCAGCAGCAAAGAAAGTTACCCCCGCCCCGGGGAGGGGCAACGCTAATAGACCAACACGAATTCAGGATTCCATAGAAGCACAAACAAAACAAAAAAAAGCACCGCAAGGACAAATCCCCCACGGTGCCAGCGTTGCCCAACGCAAAAAAACCCTTACTTAGTCCAAGAATCCACGCGATCCCCGTGAGCGCTAATCCAGGCATCTGCCGCAGCCTGCGGCTTCTCCCCATTCTGCGTCGCAAGCATCACGCTATCGATCTCACCCGGTTTCCACTGAAACTTCTTCAAAAAAGCCACCACCGGCGGAGCCTTCTTCTCAAGCTCGGGATTCACGACGCTATCCACATGCTCAGCTTCCCCAAAAACCTTCTTGGGATCATCCAGAAACTTCAGCTTGTACTTCGCGAACATCCAATGCGGCTTCCAGCCCGTCACGATAATCGGCTTCTTCGCCGCTTCCGAACGCGCCAGTTCCGCCGTCATCGCTGAACCCGAACTCGGCAGCAACTTGTAGTCGAGGTTATAAGCCTTGATAGCCTCGCTAGTCTTCTGCATCACACCCGCGCCAGCGTCGATCCCGACGATGCGCGAATCGAATTCCGCCTTCTTCGCTTCGAGATCGGAAAGACTCGACACATTCGCATACTCAGGCACAATCAGGCCAATCTTCGCGTCCTCGAAGTTCGGACCGAGATCCTGCACCTTCGACTTGAAGTTGTTCCAGTACGCGCCGTGCGTCACCGGCAGCCACGCCGACAGCGTCGCATCCAGATCGCCGCGCGCGACGCCCTGCCACATCACGCCCGCCGCGACCGGCACGAGCTGCACCGGATAACCCAGCTTCTTTTCGATGATGCGCGCAGCAACGTTCGACGTCGCCACGCTATCGTCCCAGCCTTCCACGTAACCGATCTTGATGGTCGGCTTGTCAGCGGCGCTCGCCACAAAGCTCGCGGTCAAGGCGGCAGACATCGCGCCGAGAACGAGCATTCTTCTCATCGGTTTCATTCAGTTTCCCCTTAGCGGCCCACGCCGTGTAGTGAACAGAATCACCAGCCAGAATTGGCCCGTAGCGCACTTTTCCGACACTCAATTGTCCAGAAACGACGCTTCATTGCCTGTCTCCCCCATTCGGGGAACCTTCGATTTTTATTTGTCGACGACGAGGTCGCTCAACGGCTTGCTGCAACACAACAGCACCATGCCCTGATCGATCTCGCGCTGACGAATGCCGCCCGCATGATTCATGCTCACTTCGCCGGAGACGAGCTTCACCTTGCACGTTCCGCACATGCCCTGCGTGCACGACGAAGGCAAACGGACGCCCGCCTTCTTCGCCGCATCGAGTACGTGCTCGCCGCTGCCGCATTCGATATCGCGCCGGCTCTTCGCGAAGTTGACCTTGAACTTCGTTTCGATCACGGACTCTTCAACCGGCTCCTCGACAGGCACAGGCTCATCGACAACAGGCGCGAAGCCGATCGCTTCTTCACGCGCTTCGACGAAATCCGTCTGCGTGGCGAGTGCATCGGCGACATGCGCGGTCGTGAGTTCCGCGGCCACTTCCTCGACGACACCGAACGAGAAGCTTTCCTCGTGATACTGCTTGCGATCGAAACCGCCCTGATCGAGCAGATCGCGCACGGCCTTCATATACGGCGCAGGACCGCACGTAAAGACTTCGCGTTCCAGAAAATCCGGCGCGATCAGCTTCAGCAGCGGTAGCGTCAGAAAGCCCGTCACGCCCGGCCAGTTCGTGCGCGCGCCCAGGCGCTCGCAGACGAACGAAGTACGGAAGTTCTTGTGATTCGACGCGATCAGATCCAGCTCACGCGCAAAGATGATGTCGTCCGGCGTGCGCGCGCTATGCACGAAGACGATATCGGCATCGTCGCCAAGCTCGTGATGCGCGCGGCTCATCGACATGAGCGGCGTGATGCCCGAACCCGCCGACAGAAACAGATACTTGCGCGCCGGATGACGCGCGCATGTGAACTCGCCCGCCGGCCCGAGCACGCGCACGGTCGTGCCCGCGACCATGTTGTCGTGCAGCCAGTTCGACACCGGACCGCCCGGCACGCGCTTCACCGTGATGGAGATGGTGTGCGGACGCGTCGGCGGCGACGAAATCGTGTAGCAGCGATTGATCTGCTCGCCGTCGATATCGAGTTCAAGCGTGATGAACTGCCCCGGCTGGAACGCGAACGTGCGTTCGCCGGGCGCCTTGAAGAAAAAGCTCTTTACGTCGTGCGTTTCTTGCCGCACGTGACAACAGACGAGTGTCTCGTCGGTATCGCAATCCCAGCGCCTGGGCAGCGTCCCCCAGAATTGCGGCTGGGTGACACGGCTTGAGGTCGGCTCGAACGTGGCCTGATCGCGCATCATGTTCTGCTCCTGCTACAGCGGCTTTAGCGCATGAAGGAAACGACTTTCTCGCCGTGCGACGCATCCACGCCGTGCTCGGGCGTATCCGCGTAATCGGCAAGACGCCCGATGTACCACTCGCAGAACTTCTCGACGAGCCCTTCCGTGAACGGCGAATACGGACCCGGCTCATACGCGTTGCTCGTTACGCCGAGCTGCGAATACTCGACGAGCGTGCGATCCTGATCGTTCGTCGCGCGCCACACGGCCGTGAGATTGTCGACGTCGTAATCGATACCTTCACGCGCATCCTTGTGCACGAGCCATTTCGTGCGCACGAGCGTTTCGCCCGATGCGAGCGGAAGCACGCAGAACGTCACGATGTGATCGCTCATGAAGTGATGCCACGAGTTCGGCTGCGTCCAGAACGACAGGCCGCCCAGGTCCGCCTGCTCGAAGCCGCCAAGCAGCTTCTTCGATGCGACCTTCGCGTCGAGCGTCTGCGATTCGCCATCGCGATCGAGCGGCAGGCGTTGCGTGCGAAAGCCCGTCACGAGATCGCTCAAACGTTCGATCTCGGCGGACGGCAGGCACATCGCTTCCCATTGCTTCGTACGCTCTTCGACGGTCTTCTCGAACGCGGCCATGCCTTCTTCGTTCGCGGGCGAACGCTGATAACCGAAGCCGTATTCATAGAGCGAAATGGTCAGCTCGGGATGATTCGCGACGCAGTGATAGCACTCGCGATTGTTCTCCATCGTGAGCTTCCAGTTGCCCTTCTCGACGATATCGATGCTCGCCGCGATCTTCGTATCCTTCAGGCCATGCGGCGCGAGATACGGCTCCATCGCTTCACGCATCACGGCGAAATCGGCGGGCGGTTCGTCGGCGAGGCAGATGAAGATCAGGCCCGCGAGATTCTGCACATGCACTTTCTTCAGGCTGTGCTTGCAGCGGTCGAACTGATCGCCCATGTGCTCGGCGAACATCAGATCGCCGGAAAGGTTATACGTCCAGCTGTGATACGGGCACACGATATTACCGAGCGAGCCTTTCTCCTGATTGCACAGGCGCGCGCCGCGATGCCGGCACACGTTGTAGAAGGCGCGGATTTCCATGTCGTCGTCGCGCACGATCAGGATCGAATCGTTGCCGATCTCGACTGTCGTGTAATCGCCCGGTTCGGGAATATCCGGTTCGATGGCAACCTGAATCCAGGTCTTGCGGAAAATGGCATCGAGGTCGAGCGCGTGGATTTCGTCGCTCGTATAGAACGGCGCCTCGAGCGTGTGGCCCTTTTTGCGGCGTTCGATCAATGCGCGAACGTCTGCCGAAACTTTCATCGTGTGCACCTGTATGTGGGTCGATGTGTGTCGATAAATCAGTAATCGACGAGTTGATGCTCGCGCAAATACGCCAGAATCACTTGTGCTTTTTCGACGGAACTCCCTTCAATTACGACGCTGCCGCCGCGGCTTTCCGTCGTCGTCGCGGACAGCATGCGCGAGTGGCCGGAACGCTTCTCGGGTGCAGCGAGTTTCTTCGGCTTGGCCGTAATCGGGCCGACGCTCCAGGCCTTGCCTTCCTTGTCGGCGGGCGCGTTCGCGGCGACCGGCGCGACATGCCCCTCGCGCATGCGCGCATAGGCGTAACGCGGCGCAGCATTGGCGAGCGGATGCACGGCGACGAGCGCGGGCAGCGGCGCGCGCACGCGGCGGCGCAAGCCCTTCGGCATGAACTGACGCACTTCGACGCCTTCCTTCGTCACGCTCACATCGACGGCCGCGCCAACGAGCGGCACGTTCAACGCATCGGCGAGCTTGTAGGGCAGCGTGCCGCTGTCGAACGCGCCTTCCGCGCGCGTGCCGGTCATAACGAGTTGGTAGCCCGCGAGCCGTTGCGCCAGCGCCGCGCATGCGTCGCCCTGCGTATTGAGCACTTCGACTTTCGGCGCGCCGAGCGCGAGATATTCCGCGAGCGCCGGATTCGCCGGATCGCCCGCATGCAGCACGTCGAGCTGCGCGCCGTGCTTCCTTGCGATATCGATGGCGATGGTCAGCGCCGCTGCATCGTTGCGGCTATAGCGCGCCGTGCCGCTGACGGGATGACGCCCGGTTGAAACGAGTACGGCAATCTTCATGCTGCGACTCCTTCGACGACACGCGCGGTCTGCACGATCGATCCACCGCTGGCACGCGCGGCGCGCGCAGCGGCGGCGGCATCGGACAACGCCTTGATCGTCTCTTGCGTGTCCGCGACGATCGTGAGATTCGCGCGCTTGGCAATCGGCGCGCTGGCGTCGAGATTCACCGCGATCACGTGACGGCAATCCTTGATGCCCTGCAAATGCTGCACGGCGCCCGAAATGCCGAACGCGATATACACACTCGCCTCGACGGTTTTGCCGGTCGCGCCGATCTGCTTGTCGCGCGTGAACTTGCCATCGTCGACGGCGACACGGCTCGCACCGATCGCAGCGCCCAATGTGCTCGCGAGCGATTCGAACGCGGCGATATCGGACACACCATTGCCCGCCGACACGATGAAGTCCGCTTCCTCCAGCGCCACTTGCGCCGCGTCCATCTCTTCGATGCCGAGATCCACATAAGCGCTGGCTTTCGATGCAGGCACGATGTCTTGCGCCTCCATCGCTTCGCCCGCGCCGACGAACGGCAGCTTTGCATCGACGGCATTGGGTGCGATCAGGACCACATCGGGCAATGCACGCGATGCGACCGCACGCCCCGCATGCGCATACGATGCGACATGCGCATGATCGAGCTCGACGACGTGCGTCGCAATCGATGCATCGGCGCGTGCGGCATAGCGGCGGCCGAGATCGCCGTCGCCCGTCGCGTTGTCGGGCATGAAGACATGCGCGGGCGTGAAGGCCGCGACGCATGCCGTCAGCGCACGCACTTCTTCATCCGGCGCAAAGCTGCGTCGATCGAACGACGGCAGTTCGATATAACGATCCGCGCCCAGCACGGCGGCATCGTCCTTGAACTCGCCGAACGCGATCAGCACGACTTCGGTCTGATCGTCCGCGAGCAATGCGGCGGCGGCGAGCGCCTGGCGCGCGTGATCGTCGAGCGCGCCGCGATCCGTGTGCGCCGCGACGAGCAGCGCGCGCGTCGCAGGCTTCGTCGTGCGGCGCGGCTTGGTCGCTTCCTTGTGGCCGCCGTGCGTGAAGTTCAGCACGACGCCGTTACCGATTTCGCCGAGCGTGATGCGCTTCAGTCCATCAGACGTGATGATGAACGGACGGCGCGGATCGATTCGTTTGATGTCGTTATTCATCGCTTCACTCCAGCGCTGCGGCGACCAGCTCCGCCACGTCGAGCACTTCGGGACGAGGACCGACCACGCCTTCGAGCATCGCGGTGCATTGCGGGCAACCGACCGCGACCACTTCCGCGCCGATCGACTTCGCATCGGCGATGCGGATATCGGGGATGCGCTGCTTGCCGGGGATATCGGTCAGCGGCGCGCCGCCGCCGCCGCCGCAGCAGCGCGCGCGCATGCCGTGACGTTCCATCTCGACGACCTTGATGCCGATGGTCTTCAAGAGCTTGCGCGGCGCTTCGGTTTCGCCGTTGTAGCGGCCGAGATAGCACGGATCGTGATACGTGATCTTCTTGTCGGCGAGCACGGCGGCGGCCTTCGGCGTGAGCTTGCCGCTCGCGACGAGCTCGGCCATGAACGCGGTGTGATGCTGCACTTCGTAATAGCCGCCCAGCGCGCGATACTCGTTGCGCAGGCTATGCAGAACGTGCGGATCGGCCGTGACGATGCGGCGGAATTGATACTGCGACAGCGTGTTCATCAGCTTCGATGCGCATTGCTGGAACGTGGCTTCATCGCCGAGACGACGCGCGGTGTCGCCGGTATCCGTCTCCACGCCGCCGAGCACCGCGTAATCGACGCCCGCCTTGTTCAACACTTTCGCCAATGCGCGCAGCGTGCGCTGATAACGCATGTCGAACGCGCCTTCGCCTGCGATCAGCAGCACATCGACCGGACGTCCCGGCTGCGCCACCTGCACTTGCAGATCGACGGACCAGTCGTAACGCGCGCCGATGTCATAGCCGTTCTGACTGCCCGTCTCGCGCAAGTTCGCGAGCGTGATCGGGCCTTTGCCCGGCACATCGCCTTCCACTAGCGTCTGGTTACGCCGCATATCGACGATCGCATCGACGTGCTCGATCAGCATCGGGCACTCCTGCACGCAAGCGCGGCATGTGGTGCATGACCATATCGTGTCGGCTTCGATCATCTGCGAGATCAGCGGCTTGGCCGGACCGCCCGAATGCTTGCCGACCGGAATGCCGGGCGTCGGGCTGCCTGCGTATTGCGAGTCGGAACCGCCGACCATGCCGACGACGAGATCCTGAATCAGCTTCTTCGGATTCAGCGGCTGGCCCGATGCGAACGCGGGGCACGCCGCTTCGCACTTGCCGCATTGCACGCAGGCATCGAAGCTCAGCAGTTGATTCCAGCGAAACTCGACGGGCTTGCCGACGCCGTATTCCTTCGCATCGAGCACGGGCTTTTTCAAGGCCGTCGGCGGCACGACATCATGTTCATGCTGCGTCTTCGCATGAAAGCGTTCCTGGCGCGGATGAAACGCGAGATGCAGAAGACCGGCCATCGCGTGCTTCATCGGGCCGCCTTGCGCGGCGCCAAAGGTCATCGTGTATGCGCCCGCTGCGATCAGCAATGCGACGATGATCGCGAGCGAACCGGACATCCACGAAGCCGGCAACAGCGTGAACAACGCGAGACCCACGGCGAACGAGCCGAGCAGGAGCGGCAGGCTGTCCCACGGTCCACGCGACAGACGCGCGGGCACGTCCTTCGCACGGCGGCGCTTGTACACGAACACCGCGCCGACGAACATGATGATCGCCGCGAGGAAGATCGCGCGGTCGAGCCAGACCGAATAAATCGCGAGACCGTAGTTGATGAAGACGAGCGCCATCGCGAGGATCGCGCCGCCCGCGGTCGCGACGTGCGTCTTCGCGATATACGGATCGCGCGCCACGACATGATGCAGATCCACGAAATAGCGCTTCGGGATGGTCAGCAGATTCGCCCATCCATATGCGCCGGCCGTCGTCGCACGGCCTTCGCGCCAGTAGGCTGCGCGCTTGAGCAAGGCGAAGGCCAGGCCCGCCATCGAAAGCCACAGCAGCGCGGTGATGACAAACACGGGGTTCATCGTCGAATACCTCGTCAGAAGTCTTTGCAGAGGCGCAGCGAATCGTAGATCGCGCTGTGGATGTTGTGCATCGAGATGCAGTCGCCGACGCGGAACAGCAGGAAGCGTCCGTTGCCGAGTTCTTCGGAGAGCGACGGCTGCGGTTGCGATGCGAAGAGCGTGTGCACGTCGGTCTGCCCGCGATTGAGCGACTCTGGCTTCAGCTTCCAGTAGAGCGCGTCATTGGGCGTGATGCCGTTTTCGATCACGACCTGATCGACCGCGCGTTCCTCCTGCTCTTCCGTGTACTCGTTGCGGAGCACGGCGATCTTCTTGCCGTCTTCCTCGTACACCTTGTCGAGCCAATAGTTAGGAGTATGGATGACGCCTTGTGCATAGAGCCGTCGATAGAAGATCGGGAACGTGGTGCCGCCGGTGTCGTCGGCGACTTTCACATCGGGCGTGACGATCTCGACGTTGTTGCCGCGCGACGCGATGAAGTCCGCGACGCCCGCGCCCGCATGCGTCGAAACACCGTCATACACCAGCACGTTCTTGCCCGGCTCGACCTTGCCCGAGAGAATGTCCCACGAACTGACCGCCAGACCTTGCTCGACGCCCCATGCGGGCACCTGACCCGTGAACGACGAGCCACCGGTCGCGAGCACGACGATATCCGGCTTCTCGGCCATGATCATCTTGTCGTCGGCGGCGACACCGAGACGGCGATCGACCCCGAGACGCTTCGTTTCCATGTCGAACCAGCGCACGATGCCGGCCATCTGCTCACGCTGCGGCGCTTTCGCGGCGAGCATGATCTGTCCGCCGACATAATCGTTCTTCTCGAACAGCACGACGTCATGACCACGCGAACGTGCGACACGTGCCGCTTCGAGACCGGCAGGGCCCGCGCCGACGACGACCACCTTGCGCTTCGGCCCGCGCGTTTTCTCGATGACATGCGGCATCGTCTCTTCACGCGACGTCGCCGCGTTCTGCACGCACAACACATCGAGGCCGTTGTACTGACGGTCGATGCAATAGTTCGCGCCGACGCACTGCTTGATCTCGTCTTCGCGGCCATCGCGGATCTTGATGACCATATGCGGATCGGCGATTTGCGCGCGCGTCATGCCGACGAGGTCGATCATGCCGCTGGCGAGCAGACGTTCGGCCTGGCCCGCATCGCGAATGCTCTGCGCGTGCATGACCGGCAGCTTCGTGACCGTCTTGATGCCCGCCGCGAGATGCACGAACGGCTCGGGCGGCAGCGCCATCGGCGGCATGCAGTTGGCGAGCGTGTTATGCGTATCCGCGCCCGAACCAATCACACCGATGTAATCGATGAGGCCGGTCTCGGACATCGCCTGCGCGATCTCTTTCAGGTTCTCGTGAGAGAGACCGTCTTCATGAAACTCGTCGCCGCACATGCGCAGGCCGACGCAGAAATCCGCGCCCACCGCTTCACGCACGGCCTTCAGCACTTCGGTGCCGAAGCGCATGCGGTTTTCGAGCGAGCCGCCCCATTCGTCCGTGCGGAAATTGGTGCGCGGGCTCCAGAACTGATCGATCAAATGCTGATGCGCCGCCGAGATCTCGATGCCATCCATGCCCGCATCCTTCACGCGCTTCGCGGCCGCTGCGAAGTCCTTGATGATGCGCTGAATCTCTTCCACTTCGATGATCTTCGCGTTGCCGCGATGCACAGGCTCACGCACGCCCGACGGCGACATCAGATGCGGCCAGTGCTCGCCGTGCCATGCGGAGCGGCGGCCCATGTGCGTCGCCTGGATCATGATGAACGCGCCATGACGATGCATCGCTTCGGCGAGACGCGACAGCGGATCGATAACTTTGTCGGTCGCGAGGTTCACCGACTTCCACCAGCCTTGCGGACTGTCGATCGAAACGGAACTCGAACCGCCGCACACGGCGAGGCCGACGCCGCCCTTCGCCTTCTCCTCGTAGTAACGGATATAGCGATCACCGGGCAGGCCGCCCGCGTCGGCATAGACCTCGGCATGCGCGGTGCTGACGATGCGGTTGCGCAACGTGAGCTTGTTGAGCTGAAGAGGCTTGAAAAGGTTCGGGTAACGCATTGCGATCGACCTCGGAATGGTGTCTTTGCTTACAGCGGCGATACTTCAAATACGCAATGAGCATGGCCTTCGGCAGCGCATTGCGTTTCGATCGACTTCGAGCGCGGGCCTTTCTTCGCGCTGTCGGGCGCGGTGTCATTGACCCAGTCCATCGCGCCGGCAAACCAGCCTGCGAACATGTAGCAGAGCTTGCCTTGCTTGCCCGGTTGCTGAAGCACGAACGACGAGTGACGCAGATGGATGCGCGCATGCGACGTCGTCGGGTCGGCTTCGACGATGTCGAACAGGCCCCAGCCGCGTTGCGACAAACGCTTCAGGTAATGCTCGAACGTGGCCATGCCGCTGATGCCGTGCTTCTCGGCTTCCTTGTCGCACCAGTGATAGGCAGACTTGTAGCCGGCTTTATAAAGAATCTCGGCATACGTGTCGCGGCCGAGCGCTTCTTCGACGGCGACGTGATTGTTCGTGAAGAAATGGCGCGGCACGTACAGCATCGGCAGCGCGTCGGTGGTCCATACGCCGGTTTGCGGATCGACGTCGATAGGCAGTTGCGGTTGCATCGCAGGGTTCCTTGTATTTGTCGTTGCTCTCAGATTCAGACGTTCCAGACTTCGCCGAAGTAGCGCATCCAGTTATCGCCCATGACTTTCTTGATGCGCGACTCGCTCCAGCCGGCCTTTTCCATTGCGGCGGTCAGGTTCGGGAATTCGCCGATCGTGCGAATGCCTTCCGGATTCACCACCTTGCCGAAATTCGTCAAACGGCGATAACGGCCCTTGTCGTGCGTGATCCAGTCGAAGAATTCGGTGCTATAGCCTTGCGTGAAGTCAGTGCCGATACCGACCTTGTCTTCGCCGATCACATTGATCACGTAATCGATCGCTTCGAGATAATCGTCGACGGTCGCGTCCGGGCCTTTCTTGAGGAACGGCGAGAACATCGTCACGCCGACGAAGCCATTGGCGTCCGCGATCTCGCGCAACTGGTCATCGGACTTGTTGCGCGGATGATCCTTGAGACCCGACGGGCAGCAGTGCGAATACGTGACGGGCTTCTTCGAGCAGGCGATCGCATCGGAAGAAGTCTTCGCGCCGACGTGCGAGAGGTCGACCACGATGCCCACGCGATTCATCTCGTGGATCACTTCCTTGCCATAACCCGAGAGACCGCCGTCCGGTTCATAGCAACCCGTGCCGACGAGATTCTGCGTGTTGTAGCAAAGCTGCACCACGTTCACGCCGAGCTCCTTGAACACTTCGATGTAGCCGAGGTTGTCCTCGAACGCATACGAGTTCTGGAAGCCGAAGATGATGCCGGTCTTGTTTTCCTTTTTCGCGCGCAGGATGTCGTCGGTCGTGCGCACGAGCGTGAGGATTTCGCTGTATTCGCGGATCTGCTGCTTCATCTCCGCGATGTTGTCGATGGTCTTCTGGAAGTCTTCCCATACCGAGACAGTGCAGTTCACTGCGGTGACATTGCCCTTTCTCATATCCTCGAACACGGAGCGTTCGAACTTCGAGATATTCAGTCCGTCGATGATGATGCTGTTGTCGTGCAGGGTGCTCATCTGTGTGTGCTCCGTGTTGCCGGGTAGAGGGGAAACACTTAGGTTCGGTGGGCTTTTCTTCGCCCGCTCGATGCCTGTGTCAGTGCGTCTATTCTTGTCTTTCGCCCTGCCGGTCAATTTACGAATTCAGACGTGTTCTTTACCTTTTCCGACATGCGCGTCTGTTTTCGACAAGTGGCGACTTGCGATCCGGTGTAGCGCAATTTTTTATTTGACCTGCTGCACTGCGCCGGAACGATCGTGCGCTATGGCAGTGCTTTCCTTGTCGCGCATGGCCCCGCGCAAGTGCGTGGGCGCAGCGGAGCATGGCGGGTGCCTTGTAGGGCTCAGGGTTTAGCCTGATGGCATGGTAGTTGCACTCGAAATCAAAATTAGAAAAGTGGCAAAGCGCCGCGACTTGAACGGCGCCAATCAATAGATTCCAAGGAATCAGTCCTCACATGTCCTCCGATCGCACGGCGTCGCTGTCGCACTTCGCGTTCATGCCGCTCCCCGACTTCACGATGATCGCGTTCACCAATGCGATCGAAGTGCTGCGCATGGCGAATTACCTGACGGGGCAGCCGCTCTATCGATGGTCCATCGTGAGTCCGGAAGGCGGGCCGGTGACGGCGAGCAACGGACTTTCCGTCGATACCGGTCCGGTCGATTGCGTGGGAAAGCCCGACATCGTGTTCGTGGTCGGCGGCATCGACGTGCAGCGTTCGACGACTTCCGAGCATCTGTCTGCTTTGCGACGGTTTGCTCGTACTGGGAGCGTGCTGGGTTCTCTGTGTACCGGAACGTATGCGTTGGCGCGCGCCGGCCTGCTCGCCGGTTATGCCTGCGCGATTCATTGGGAAAACATGTCGGCGCTTAAAGAAGAGTTTCCCGATACGCGCTTTCTCAAAGAGCTTTTCGTTGTCGATCGCGATCGGGTCACGTGCACGGGCGGTGTCGCGCCGCTCGACATGATGCTCAATCTGATCGCTTCACGCGTCGGTACGGCGCGGGTCACGCAGATCGCCGAGCAGTTCATCGTCGAACATGTGCGGGATACTTCTGCGCAGCAGCGCATGCCTTTGGTGGCTCGGCTTGGATCGGCCAACAAGTCGCTCTTCGAAGTCATCTCGCTGATGGAGAACAACATCGAAGAGCCTTTGTCGCGGGAGGAATTGGCGCGGCTGGCGGGGATGTCGCAGCGGCAGTTGCAGCGGCTTTTCCGTGAGCATCTTGGCATGACGCCGACGCATTACTATCTGACTTTGCGCTTGCGACGCGCTCGCGAGCTGCTCCTTCAGACGGATATGTCGATCATGCATATCACAATGGCTTGCGGGTTTCAGTCGGCTTGCCATTTTTCTAAAAGCTATCGCGATGCGTTTGGGACCGCGCCGACGCGGGAACGCAGGAAGCAAGTGCCTTCTTTGTCTTCGGTTTCTTCTCCCTCTTCCGTTTTGGTGGCTTAGGGTTTTTGTCGTGAAAACCTGATTTCGTGTCGGTCTGTTTGCTCTGCCCCTCCCCGGGGCGGGGGTAACTTTCTTTGCTCGGGACCAGAGTAAGCGCTAAAGCGCCAACTCTGGTCGACGCAAAGAAAGTCACCAAAGAAACAGCTATCCCCAGCCTAAGCACTTCATGCCGGCCGCGGCACAGGCGATCGGTTGAATGGCCCCCAGCGTAGCGAGTGCCCTCATAGGTCTCTTCCGGCTTGGATCGCGCACGGTCTGTCTGGTCGCGCCGCTTAGCTCTCTGGCGCAGCCCTTGCACGCTCCGGCCCGCTGTGCGGCCGATGGGTCAATCGGTTTTCACGGTTTTCTATATCGCCATTCGTAGCCGCGTTTCACACACCTCACACCCGCCCACCCTCTCCGTTCTGAACACCCCATCCAGCGCAAATCCAAGCGCTTTATAAAAACGCAGCCCGCGCACGTTTTCTTCCAGCGCCCACAGCGTCATCTGTCGATAACCTTCGCTTGCCGCCGCGTTGATCGCCTCATCGATCAACATCCTCCCCGCACCTTCGCGCCAATGCGGCGGGTCGATATAGATCGCCTCGATTTCAGCATCCGTCTGACTACTGTCGTAGTCGCGTGAAGCGCCCCACGCAATCCAGCCCAGCATCACATCGTCGCGCTGCGCCAGCATCACACGCGGCATGCCGCGCGCAATCAGTTGCGTCCATAGCGCCTGACGCTTTGGAACCGAAAGGGAATCGAGATATGCAGCGGGAAAGATCGAACGATATGCGGCCTGCCAGGCCTTGACGTGGATGCGCGCGATCTCGGCGGCGTCGTCGGCGAGGGCGAGCCGAAAAGTGAGCGCAGTGCGGAGATAATTGGCGGTCATACCGTCAAGTATGCCGCCGTTTTCGATGCTGTTGCTAAATCACGCCGCTTTCAGCAGCCCATGCGGATCGATGACGAACTTGCGCGGCGCGCCGCCATCGAACTTGCGGTAGCCATCCGGCGCTTCATCGAGCGATACGGCCGTCACGTTCACGATATCCGCAATCGGCAAACGGTCCCACAGAATCGCCTGCATCAGATTGCGGTTGTACTTCATCACAGGCGTCTGGCCCGTGTGGAACGAGTGCGACTTCGCCCAGCCAAGGCCCAGGCGGATGCTCAGGCTGCCCTTCTTCGCGGCAGCATCGACGGCGCCCGGATCGTCGGTCACATAGAGGCCCGGAATGCCGATCGCGCCCGCGGCCTTCGTGATTTCCATCAGCGAGTTCAGCACCGTGGCGGGCGCTTCATGGCCGCTGTCGGTGCCGTGGCCGTGCGCCTCGAAACCCACGCAATCGACCGCGCAATCGACTTCCGGCTTGCCGAGAATCTGCTCGATCTGCTCACCCAGCGTCGCGTCCTTCGACAGGTTGATCGTCTCGAAGCCCATCGCACGCGCGTGCGCAAGTCGCTCCTCGTTCATGTCGCCGACGATCGTGCACGCCGCGCCCAGCAAGCGCGCCGATGCCGCCGCCGCCATCCCGACCGGTCCCGCGCCCGCGACATACACCGTCGAGCCCGGCCCGACGCCCGCCATCACCGCGCCGTGATAACCCGTCGGAAGAATGTCGGACAGGCAGGTCAGGTCGCGGATCTTCGACATCGCCTGCGCCTTGTCGGGAAACTTCAGCAGATTGAAGTCCGCATACGGAACCATCACGTATTCCGCCTGGCCGCCGATCCAGCCGCCCATGTCGACATAGCCATACGCGCCGCCCGCGCGCGACGGATTCACGTTCAGGCACACGCCCGTGTGCTGCGCCTTGCACGTCGGACAGCGGCCGCATGCGACATTGAACGGCACCGAAACGAGATCGCCGATAGAAAGCGTCTCGACATCTCGCCCGATTTCGATCACCTCGCCCGTGATTTCATGGCCGAGCACGAGGCCGACTTCCGCCGTCGTGCGGCCGCGCACCATGTGCTGATCCGAGCCGCAAATGTTGGTGCTGACGACTTTCAGAATGACGCCGTGGCCGATGGCCCGCCCGCGTGGATCGACCATTTTCGGATAGTCGATGGATTGCACTTCGACCTTGCCCTGCCCCAGATAAACGACGCCGCGATTGCTGCTCATTGATCGTCTCCTTGTTTCGTGGACGGCACGCGCGATACATCCGAACGATGACCACGCCCGTCCAACGAGCGTACGCCGCCACGAGCACGCGACTGACACTCAATGCGACGCGCGTTTGACTGAAACCGACATCGCCTTTGCGACCTCTTTTTGTTGATTGACCGTTCAATATAAAAAAACTAGTATCAACGGACGATTTCCCTTGACTCGAACCATGCCCAAGCTCGGAATGCGCGAAATCCGCCGCGCGCAACTCATCGACGCCACGCTGCACACCATCGACCAGTCCGGGCTCGCGGGCGCGACGCTCGCCTCGGTGGCGCAGCGCGCGAGCACGTCGACGGGCATCGTGAGCCATTATTTCGGCGACAAGGACGGCCTGCTCGAAGCCACGATGCGCCACGTGTTGCGCTCGCTGTGGCAGGGCACGGCGCGCCGCCGCAAGGCCGCAAAGCCCGATCCGCGCTCGAAGCTGCGCGCGGTCGTCGCGGCGAATTTCGATGTCGAACAGGTGAACGGGCCGGTCATGAAGACCTGGCTGGCGTTCTGGTCGGAAAGCATGCACAAGCCCGAGTTGCGGCGGCTGCAGCACGTGAACACGCGGCGGCTTTATTCGAACCTTTGTGCGGATTTCGCGCGAGCGCTGACGAAGCCCGCCGCGCGCCGCGCCGCGAGCGGTCTCGCCGCGCTGATCGACGGCCTTTGGCTGCGCGGCGCACTCGCCGGCGAACCGTTCGACACGAAAGGCGCGCTGCGCGTCGCCTATGAATACATCGACCTCGTGCTGGAAGCGCGCGGTTAAGCCAATACTTTTAAGGGAGCGCGACATGTCCGCATTCGGAGAGCAACGGCTTTATATCGGCGGCGAATACGTCGATGCAACCAGCGGCGAAACCTTCGACACGCTCGATCCCGCGACGGGCGAAACGCTCGCGCGGGTGCAGCAGGCGTCGCAGGCAGATATCGATCGCGCGGTGCGATCGGCGCGTGAAGGCCAGCGCGAATGGGCCGCGATGACCGCGATGCAGCGCTCGCGCATCTTGCGGCGCGCAGTCGATTTGCTTCGCGCGCGCAATGACGAGCTCGCCGCGATCGAAACGCGCGACACGGGCAAGCCGATCGCGGAAACACGCGCCGTCGATATCGTCACGGGCGCGGATGTCATCGAGTATTACGCGGGACTCGCGACGGCAATCGAAGGCGAGCAGATTCCGCTGCGCGAATCATCGTTCGTGTATACGCGGCGCGAGCCGCTCGGCGTGTGCGCGGGCATCGGCGCATGGAATTACCCGATTCAGATCGCGTGCTGGAAGTCCGCGCCCGCGCTCGCAGCCGGCAACGCGATGATCTTCAAGCCGAGCGAAGTCACGCCGCTGACCGCGCTGAAGCTCGCGGAAATCTATAGCGAAGCGGGCGTGCCGGCGGGCGTCTTCAACGTCGTGCAGGGCGATGGACGCGTCGGCGCAATGCTCGCGGAGCATACCGGCATCGAGAAGATATCGTTCACTGGCGGCGTCGAGACCGGCAAGAACGTGATGGCGCGCGCGGGCGGATCGACGCTCAAGGAAGTGACGATGGAGCTCGGCGGCAAGTCGCCGCTCATCGTCTTCGATGATGCGAACCTCGAACGCGCCGCCGATATCGCGATGAGCGCGAACTTCTTCAGCTCGGGACAGGTATGCACGAATGGCACGCGCGTGTTCGTGGAGCGCGGTGTCATCGATAAGTTCGAAGCCTTGATTGCGCAGCGCGTGAAGCGCATTCGCATCGGCGCGCCCGATGATCCCACTACCAACTTCGGGCCGCTCGTGAGCGCGGCGCAATTGCAGAAGGTGCTCGGCTTCATCGAGAGCGGCAAGCGCGAGGGCGCGCGGCTCGTCGCGGGCGGTGCGCGTCTCGCCGATGGCACGTTCGCGCGCGGTCAGTATGTCGAGCCGACCGTGTTCGCCGATTGCCGCGACGACATGCGTATCGTGCGCGAAGAGATCTTTGGTCCGGTAATGAGCATCCTCGCATTCGATGACGAAGACGAATTGATCGAACGCGCCAATGATACGGAGTACGGATTAGCTGCGGGCGTCGTGACGGAGAACCTGTCGCGTGCGCATCGCGTGATTCATCGGCTGGAAGCGGGTATTTGCTGGATCAATACATGGGGCGAATCGCCCGCGGAAATGCCTGTGGGCGGTTACAAGCAGTCGGGCATCGGACGCGAGAACGGCATTGCGACATTGCACGCCTATACGCGCATCAAGTCCGTGCAGGTCGAGCTCGGTCCTTATCAGCCGGTGTTTTGAGGAGCATGTCGATGAGCGCGAATGAATACGACTACATCATCGTCGGCGCGGGATCGGCGGGCAACGTGCTCGCGTCGCGCCTCACCGAAGACGACGACGTGACCGTGCTGCTGCTCGAAGCGGGCGGGCCGGACTATCGCTTCGACTTTCGCACGCAGATGCCGGCGGCGCTGGCTTATCCGTTGCAGGGGAGGCGCTATAACTGGGCGTATGAAACGGAGCCCGAGCCGCATATGAACAACCGTCGCATGGAGTGCGGACGCGGCAAGGGGCTGGGTGGATCGTCGCTTATCAACGGCATGTGCTATATCCGCGGCAATGCGCTCGATTACGACAACTGGGCTTCGATGTCCGGTCTCGAGAACTGGAGTTATCTCGACTGTCTGCCGTATTTTCGCAAGGCGGAGACGCGCGATATCGGGCCGAATGCGTATCACGGCGGCGATGGTCCCGTGCATGTGACGACGAGCAAGCCCGGCAACAATCCGCTTTTCGCGGCGATGGTCGAGGCCGGCGTGCAGGCAGGCTATCCGCGCACGGAAGATCTCAACGGTTATCAGCAGGAAGGGTTCGGTCCGATGGATCGCACCGTGACCGCGAACGGACGGCGCGCGAGCACGGCGCGCGGGTATCTGGATCGCGCGAAGCATCGCGCTGGTCTGACGATCGTGACGCATGCGGTAACGGATCGCGTGTTGTTCTCCGGCAAGCGTGCGATCGGTGTCGCTTATGTACATGGCGGGCAGCGTGTGACGGCGCATGTGCGGCGTGAAGTGCTGGTTTGCAGCGGCGCGATTGCATCGCCTCAGTTATTGCAGCGCTCGGGCGTGGGGCGGTCTGATTGGCTGAAGGAGCTGGAGATTTCTGTCGTGCATGATCTGCCGGGCGTCGGTGAGAACTTGCAGGACCACCTCGAGATGTACATGCAGTACGAGTGCAAGGAACCAGTGTCTTTGTATCCGGCGTTGCAGTGGTGGAATCAGCCGGCGATCGGGCTCGAATGGATGTTAAACGGCACGGGCATCGGCGCGAGCAATCAGTTCGAAGCGGGCGGTTTCATCCGAACGCGCGACGATGATTTGTGGCCGAACATCCAGTATCACTTTCTGCCGGTGGCGATCAACTACAACGGATCGAATCCGATCAGGATGCATGGGTTTCAGGCGCACGTCGGATCGATGCGTTCACCGAGTCGCGGGCGCGTGAAGCTCACGTCGCGCGATCCGAACGCGCATCCGAGCATTCTCTTCAACTACATGGCCGATACGTTGGACTGGCGCGAGTTTAGGGATGCGATTCGCATCACGCGGGAAATCATGCGGCAGCCGGCGCTTGCGCGGTATCGCGGACGTGAGCTGCATCCGTCCGATGATCTCAGTAGCGATGATGAGCTCGATGCGTTCGTGAGGGCGAAGGCGGAGACGGCCTTTCATCCATCGTGCTCGTGCAAGATGGGGTATGACGATATGGCTGTGGTTGATGGCGAAGGACGCGTGCATGGGATGGAAGGCTTGCGCGTTGTCGATGCGTCGATCATGCCGCAGATCACGACGGGGAATCTCAATGCGCCGACCATCATGTTGGCGGAGAAGATTGCGGATCGGGTGCGGGGGCGGGAGGCGTTGGGGAGGGTGGATACGGCTTATTTCGTCGCGAGGGGGAAAAGGGCACGGAGGTATAGCAGCGTCGATGCTGGGCGGCACGTTGACGCATAGCCGACTCTCTCTCATACACTAGGGCCGCTTCGGATGCTTCTCGGGCTGGAGGGATTCCAGCCCAAGTCATCTCAGATTTCTTCAGATCGAAGAATTAGTAAAAGGTAGTAGCGCGATGGGGAAGGACTATTCCTGACGCCATCATCTGATACCTCATCGACTTAGTCTTTTCGCCATTTGTTGCGCTCGCTTGATATCCCTTTCTTGTGAAGATTTGTTGCCAAATAACAGTATAAAGACTTTGTTTTTTCTGTATGCAAAGTAGATACGATAACCAGGCCCAATATCAATCTTGATCTCAGACACACCTTCTCCAACTGAAGAACAGTCACTAAATCGACCGTCTCTCTCTGCTCTAGACAGCCGTTGTCGCACATTTCTTCTGGCATTGAGATTACGAAGTTTGTTAAATGATCAATGGAATTCCGTCAAATACTCGATTTTTTTCATAGTTGAGAAGAGTAGCGGGGTTGAAATGCACGAACGACGCGGCACGAGCTCTCGGCGGCGCGAAAGAGCAGATAGCAGCGGTAAAGGTGTCCAACCTCGAAGCATGAAAGCGTCGAAGCCCTAATCAGCGGAAGATCTAGAAGAGATTATTCGACCCGAATCGGGTCGTTTGTGCACACGCGAGGTGTTGACGATGGCCGACAAGCAGCCCGTACCGTGAGCGCGGCATGTACGCTCAGCTTATGGAATAAATAAGACTCGGTCTACGCGGCTATAATTACATTCGCCTCCTCGCAAGAAATAAAAGAAGTCGAGACGGAGCTAGGCATGCCTCTCCGCTTTCAGATATCGAGAGTGAAATGGATGAAATACTGCGAAAATCTGAGGGTCGGATTTTTCAAAACACTACTGCTGCTCGACGACTGAAGCGCCAAGCGAAAGTGAGAACATATTAATGCGTAAACTTCAATAAGTCAATAAGCTCGTATTTGTGCTTTACGCGCTGAATTACGCTCATGTATCGATCGTGAATTCGCTTGTATCGGCTTCGCCTTGAAATGAACGACATGTCACCGTGAAATGACTAGTTAGGTCGGCGGCAGAATTTACACCTTATGTTTTTTACAGGCGAATACCGTTCAGCAAAACACTTACCTATCGTTTCCACGGCACCGGACAAAAAAAGGCCGCGCAAGCGCGGCCCTAAAATCGCCCTACCTCATACACCTGCAAACTCACTCCCTGGCCGAAGCCAGCACGCCACTCCCTTCCTGCTCCTCCGCTTCGGAGACCAGCGTCTCCAACGCAAGCCCTTTCGTTTCGATACCCAACACCCAAACGGCCGAAGCCGCCACCACGAAACAAGCCGCGCCCAGCGAAAATATCCCGCCCTGCCCGAACACAGGCAACACCACACCCACGACATAAGGCCCGATCAACGACCCCACACGCCCGATCGCCGACGCGAAACCCGACCCCGTCGCCCGCGCCCCCGTCCCGTACAACTCGGGCGTATAGGTATAAAGCACGGCCCACATCGCGAAGAGAAAGAACTGCATCGCCAGCCCTGCGCAGATGAGCAACGTCGGCGTTTCGGCATGCAACGCGGTCTGTCCGTACACGTAAGCCATCACGCCGCTACCCAAAAGCGATGCGATGCAAGCCGGCTTGCGTCCCCATCGCTCGACGAGCCACGCCGCGCACAAGAATCCCGGCACGCCGCCAAGCGAAATCAGCACCGTATAAAGCACCGACTTCGTCACGGCAAAACCAGCCTGCTGCATCAACGCGCCCAGCCACGACGTCAGCCCATAAAACCCGAGCAGCGCGAAGAACCACAGCATCCACACCATCACCGTGCGACGCCGATACGCGGCGCTCCAGATCTCGCGAAACGCCCCCGTTCCGCGATGCGCGGGCGGCTCGGCGAGCATCGAAGGCGGCGGCAACCGGCTCAGGCCTTTCGCCTTCATCACCTTCACTTCGACATCGGCAAGCACACGGTCCGCTTCATCGAAGCGTCCGCGATGCTCCAGCCAGCGCGGCGACTCCGGCACCACGCGACGCACGATCAGCACGAACACCGCCGGAATCGCGAGCAACGCGAACTCCGTGCGCCAACCGAACTTCGGCAGCACGAAGTACGACACCACGCCCGACGCGATGAACCCGAGCGGCCAGAAGCCATCCATCAGCGCGATCAGGCGGCCGCGCGATGCAGTCGGCACGAATTCCGACAGCAAGGTCTGCGCGATCGGAAACTCCATGCCCATGCCGATACCCAGCAGCACACGATAAAAAATCAGCGCATCGACGGATTGCGCGGTCGAGCACAGATACGACGCAAGACCCCACAACACCATGCTCCACTGGAACACAGGCCGTCTTCCGAAGCGATCCGCAAGCAAGCCCGCAACCGCGGCGCCCAGCACCATGCCGAAGAAGCTCGCGCTCGCGACGAGACCCGCCGTTGCAGTCGATAAACCAAACTCGGTCTTGATTGAACCGAGCACGAAAGTCATCGTCCCGAGATCGACCGAATCGAAGAAGAACGCGATCGCGATGATGATGAAGATCGTGCGGTGATACCCGGAAAACGGCAGGCGTTCGAGCCGTGCCGCAGCGCTCGCGCGTGGCTGCGTGGCGAAAGACATGTCATCCCTCTCGATGCGGCGTGCGCCGCGTAAGTTCAGATGACTTCAGTAGACGCCAACATAATTCTCTGCATCAGAGGATTTGCGTCATCGAATAGTGCGGATACGTCATGCGCCGAAGCGGGCGCGCGCCGCCGCGGCGATCTGCATCAACGCTTCCGGGCTGAGCCGCGCCGCGATCGTCTTCACATAATCGTGGTGCCGCGCTTCGAGCGGCGCATCGAGATACTGCGCATGAAGATAGCGAATCAACGCGATGCGCCGATGCTTCAGCGCAATGCTTCGATCGAGCAGCGCGAGCGCCGCGCCCGCATCGTGCTTCTTGCACGCACGTACGGAAAGCTGCGCGGCGGTGTCGCGTGACGCGTTCATCACACGGACGCGTGGCGCGCGGCGGCTTTCAGACGCCACGCATCGTAGTCCGCGCGACGCCAGTCGAGTTCGAACCCGAGACGCTTCGTGCCTTCGCGAATCTTCGGCTTGTGCAGCGTGAGCGTGAGCCCATCGAGCGCGGGCCATTCATCGAAAGACAGCGCGGCGATCTCGACCGCGAGCGTTTCGAGCAGACGCGTATGCGGCTTCGTCTCGAGAAACGCGCTCACGCGATTGCACCACGCTTCGTAATCGATGAGGCCATCGCTCGATTCGTGCGGCATCTCGCGATAGCGCAGGCTCGCATCGATGCAGACGGGCTGCGGACCCTCATGCTCATGCTCGTACAGGCCGACGCGCGTCTTCACGATCAACTCATCGACGACCACGCGCCAGCCCTGCCCTCCAACCTCGAGCGGCTCGAAAGGCTTCATGAGAGCAGCGGCTCGGCAGAGTCGAGCATGATCTTCACGAAGTAATCGGCGAAGCTGCGGCGCACGATGATCTCGTAGCGATCGCCACCCAGCGGCGTCAACGTGATCGATGCCTTGAAGAAGTGGCTCTGCGCGCACTGGCCTTCTCCGAAGACCTTCGGATGAAGGTCGAGCGGGCAGCCGCGCGAGAGCAGCTCACGCGTCTTCGGACCATCGATTTCGAGCACCGTGTAACCGCTGCCGATATCCACCGCCGCCGAGAACTGGCCGACGAACGCATCGCGCAGCTTCGCTTCGAGCGGCGCGGGACGCGCTGCGTCGTGCGCGGCATCGGAACGAACGAGCCATTCATCTGGGCCGAGCCACAGCATCGTGTAGCCGTTGCCGCGCGCGATGGTGTTCGCCTTCTCGGGCGGCACGCAGCCGATCACGTTCTGCACCGCTTTCACGAAGGCCGCATCGCGCGTATCGCCACGCACGTTCACGAGTTCGAGGAACGGGCGCTCCGTCAGGCGAACCGCTCTCGGCGATCCGCTCTGGTGCGACTTCATGAGCGCATCGGCGCCTACGAGCGGGCTCTCCTGCCACACGCCTTGTCCGCTGATGGCACGGTCTACGACCGTCGCGGATGCCTTGACTTCATTCAACATGCTGACGTGCTCCTTCGCTGTCGTAGAACACCGAACTGGTGATTTTTGCGGTGACGCGCTTGCCGTTCGCAAGCGGAATCAGAACCGATTCGCCCATCTTGTCGAGACCGCCCTTCACGACGGCCAGCGCGATCGAGCGCTTCAAAATAGGGCTGTAATAGCTCGACGTCACGTGTCCGAGCATCGGCGCGGTGTCGCCCTGGAACGGACCCGAGACGATCTGCGCGCCTTCCGGCAGCACGACCGAAGGATCATCGGTGAGCAGGCCGACGAACTGCTTGCGGCCCTGCTTCGCCGTATCCGAACGCGTGAGCGAACGCTTGCCGATGAAGTCTTTCGACTTCGCCACCAGTCCGCCCATGCCGAGGTCATAAGGCGTCATCGAGCCATCGGTATCCTGGCCGACGATGATGTAGCCCTTCTCCGCGCGCAGCACGTGCATCGTTTCCGTGCCATACGGCGTGATGTCGAACTCGGCGCCCGCGAGCATCAGCGCTTCCCACACCGCGCGACCGACGTTCGCCGGCACGTTCACTTCATAGGCGAGCTCGCCCGAGAAGCTGATGCGCATCACACGCGCCGATGCGCCCGCCACCGTGCCATCGCGATAGCTCATGAACGGGAACGCCCCGTTCGCAAAGTCGATGTCGTGACACACCTTCTGCAGCACCTTGCGGCTGTTCGGGCCGACGACCGCGAACGTCGCCCAGTGATCGGTCACCGATGCGAGACGCACGCGCATGTCGGGCCATTCGGTCTGCAGCCAGCGTTCGAGCCACGTCAGCACGCGCGCCGCGCCGCCGGTGGTCGTCGTCATCATGTAGTGCTGTTCGCCGAGGCGCACCGTGACGCCGTCGTCGAAGATCATGCCGTTTTCGTCGAGCATCAGGCCGTAGCGGCACTTGCCAACTTCGAGCTTGCTCCACGGATTCGTGTACATCCAGTTGAGCAGCTTCGCCGAATCCGGACCTTGAACGTCGATCTTGCCGAGCGTCGATGCATCGAGAATGCCGACGCTCTGACGCACCGCGAGCGACTCGCGCGCAACCGCCGCGTGCATGTCTTCACCGGCCTTCGGGTAGTACCACGGACGCTTCCAGTTGCCGACGTCCTCGAACATCGCGCCGTTCTCGACGTGCCATTCGTGGATCGCGGTCTTGCGCACCGGATCGAGGAACTCGCCGAGCTCGCGGCCCGCGAACGTGCCGAAGGTCACGGGCGTGTAGTTCGGGCGGAAGGTCGTCGTGCCGGTTTCCGGAATCGTCTTGCCCAGCGCGCCTGCGAGAATCGCCATGCCGTTGATGTTGCCGAGCTTGCCCTGGTCGGTGCCGAAGCCCATCGCCGTATAACGCTTCACGTGCTCGACGGATTCGAAGCCTTCACGCGCGGCGAGATAGATGTCGGCAGCGGATACATCGTTCTGATAGTCGACGAATTGCTTAGGACCACGAGTCGACATTTCCTTGTTGCCGACGATCCACAGCGGCATCATCGGCGCTTCGACGATTTCGGCGACCTGCACGGCCTTCGGCTTCGCGACGATATGGCCCGCCGCGCGCGCCGCATCCGCGCCCGCATCGACGCCGAAGCGAATGCCGCGCGCCAGCGAGAACTCGCCCGCGCATGCGCCGACGCTGCTTTCTGCCTGCAATGCCTTGCCAGGAACGAAGCACGCCTTCTCGTCGTGCCAGTGCGCCTTGCCGCCCGATTGCGCGAACAGGTGCAGCACCGGGCTCCAGCCGCCCGACATCACGACGAGATCGCACGGGACATCGGCTTGCTTCTGGCCCACCTGGCCGTTCGCATACGAAGCCACTTCGACCGACGCAACGCGGTACTTGCCACGCGCGACGGTGATGACCGCATTGTTCATCACACGCACGCCGTAGCGGCGCGCCGCCGCGGGCAACGTGCCCTTCGATTCGGCCGGACGCGGATCGACGACGGTCACCTCGGCGCCCGCGGCCTTCAGATCGAGCGCGCATTGATACGCGTCGTCGTTGTTCGTGAACACGACCGCGTGACGGCCCGGCAGCACCGCATAGCGATGCAGATACGTCGACACCGCCGACGCCAGCATGATGCCCGGCAGATCGTTGTTGCCGAAGACGATCGGACGCTCGTGCGCACCGGTCGCGAGAACCACGCGCTTCGCACGCACTTTCCACATCAGCTCGCGCGTGCCCTGACGACGCGACACCGGCAGGTGTTCGGTCAGACGCTGCGTGATCGTGACGAGGTTGTGATCCTGATAGCCGAACGCCGTGCTGCGCGAAAGTACCTTCACGTCAGGCATTTTTCGCAATTCGGCTTCGATCTTCTGCACCCATTGCAGCGCGGGCTTGCCGTCGATTTCCGCGCGGCACGACAGCAGCGAGCCGCCGAGTTCGCGTTGATCGTCGACGAGAATCACGCGTGCGCCCGACAAACCCGCAGCGTGCGCAGCAGCCAGTCCCGACGGCCCGCCGCCGACCACGAGCACGTCGCAATGCGCGAAGCACTTGTCGTAGCGATCGGCGTCGAGTTGCTTCGGCGCTTCGCCGAGACCCGCCGCATCGCGGATGACTTCTTCGTATTTCGGCCACAACTTGCGCGGCCACATGAACGTCTTGTAGTAGAAGCCCGCGGGAATAAAGCGCGCGATCTTCTGGTTGACCGCCATGCGATCCTTCTCGATGCTCGGCTTCGCGTTCACGCTCGTCGCGACGAGGCCCTGATAAAGCTCGACTTCCGTGGCGCGCGCGTTCGGCACGGTGTACGCGCCGGTTTCGAGCTGCACCACTGCATTCGGCTCTTCCACACCCGCCGTGATGATGCCGCGCGGACGGTGATACTTCCAGCTACGCGCAACGAAGCGCTCGCCATTGGCAAGCAAGGCCGAAGCGAGCGTATCGCCTTCAAAGCCCTGATACGTCTTGCCGTTGAATGTGAAGGTCACGGGAATTGCGCGGTTGATGCGCCCGCCCATGCCGAGTCGGTCTTTCTGGCTCATTTCGACGTGCCTCCGTTGTCATTCATTACAGCCAGCGGACGGTCGAACGTCTCGTAGCCCTGAATCTCATAAGTGACGGTATCGCGCTGCGCCTTGAACCAGCGGCGGCAACCCTGCGCATGATTCCATTGCTCGCGATGCACGCCGCGCGGGTTCTTGCGCATGAAGAGGTAGTCGCCCCATTCCTTATCGGTGAGCTTTTCGGTGTCGAGCGGGCGCGCGATATCCGCTTCGCCACCGCAGGAAAATTCGGTTTCGGCGCGCGGCCCGCACCAGGGGCATTCGATCAGCAACATGTTTCTTTTCCTTGATGCGGTTAGTGAGCCACGGCAGCCGCGCCGTGTTCGTCGATCAGATGACCGGTATAGAAGCGATCCAGCGAGAACGGCGCATTCAGCGCGTGCGGCTCGTCCTTCGCGATGGTGTGTGCATACGCCCAGCCCGAACCCGGCGTCGCCTTGAAGCCGCCCGTGCCCCAGCCGCAGTTGAAGTAGAGGCCCTTCACGTCGGTCTTCGAAATGATCGGGCACGCATCCGGCGAGACGTCGACGATGCCGCCCCACTGACGATTCATGCGCACGCGCGAGAACACCGGGAACATCTCGACGATCGCTTCCAGCGTGCCTTCGATGATGTGGAAACTGCCGCGCTGCCCGTAGCCCGCGTACTGGTCGACGCCCGCGCCGATCACCAGATCGCCCTTGTCGGACTGGCTGATATACGCGTGCACCGCGTTCGACATGATGACCGTGTTCACGACCGGCTTGATCGGTTCCGACACCAGCGCCTGAAGCGGATGACTCTCGATCGGCAGACGCACGCCGGCCATGTCGGCGAGCGTCGTCGTGCTGCCCGCAGTGACGACGGCAACCTTCTTCGCCTTGATGAAACCCTTGGTCGTATCGACGCCCGTCACCTGACTGCCATCGCGGCGAATGCCGACGACCTGGCAGTTCTGGATGATGTCGACGCCCGCGCGATCGGCGCCGCGCGCGAAGCCCCAGGCCACCGCATCGTGACGCGCGACGCCGCCGCGACGCTGAATCGACGCGCCCAGCACCGGATAACGGCTGTTGAGGTTGATCGTCGGCTCGATTTCCTTGATCTGCTGCGGCGTGAGGAACTCGGCATCGACGCCATTGAGGCGGTTCGCGTTCACGCGACGTTCCGTATCTCGCACGTCCTGCAGATTGTGCGCGAGGTTCATCACGCCGCGTTGCGAGAACATCACGTTGTAGTTGAGGTCTTGCGAGAGGCCTTCCCACAGCTTCATCGCCTTCTCGTACAACGCGGCCGATTCATCCCACAGATAGTTCGACCGCACGATGGTCGTGTTGCGCGCCGTATTGCCGCCGCCGATCCATCCCTTCTCGAGAATCGCGACATTCGTGATGCCATGCTCTTTCGCAAGATAGTAGGCAGTCGCGAGACCATGACCGCCGCCGCCGACGATCACCACGTCGTACTCGCGCTTCGGCTCGGGACTTCGCCACTGGCGCTCCCAGTTCTCGTGATACGACATGCCGTTGCGCAGCAGGCTGAAGATGGAATAGCGGCTCATGGTGTATCTCTTCCTTCGTGCGGGGTTTGTGCTTGCAATCGATTCAGCATTCGATGACGTTGACGGCGAGGCCACCGCGCGACGTCTCCTTGTATTTCGTCTTCATGTCGGCGCCGGTTTCGCGCATCGTCTTGATGACCGAGTCGAGCGACACGTAATGCTTGCCGTCGCCCTTCATCGCCATGCGCGCCGCGTTGATTGCCTTGATCGAGCCCATCGCATTGCGCTCGATGCAGGGAATCTGCACGAGCCCGCCGACCGGATCGCAGGTCATGCCGAGGTTGTGCTCCATGCCGATTTCCGCAGCGTTTTCCACTTGCTCGGGCGTACCACCCATCACGGCGGCGAGCGCGGCGGCGGCCATCGAGCAGGCGACGCCCACTTCACCCTGGCAGCCGACTTCGGCGCCGGAGATCGACGCGGTTTCCTTGTAGATGATGCCGATGGCGGCCGCGGTCAGAAGGAAGCGCACGATGCCTTCATCGTTCGCGCCGTGCATGAACTTCACGTAGTAATGCAGCACGGCGGGAATCACGCCGGCGGCGCCGTTCGTCGGCGCGGTGACGACGCGGCCGCCCGCTGCGTTCTCTTCGTTCACGGCCATCGCGTAGAGATTGACCCAGTCCAGCATCGAAAGGGGATCGCGCAGTGACTCTTCCGAACGCGTGCGCAACTGGATGGACAAGTCGGCTGCGCGGCGCTTCACGCGCATCGGACCGGGCAGCTCGCCGCGCTCCTTGCAGCCGCGCTCGACGCACGCGGCCATCACGCGCCACACGGCGAGCATGCCCTCGCGCACCTCTTGCTCGGTGCGACTCGCGCATTCGTTCTGCATCGTCACTTCGGCGATAGACAGACCTGTCTCCTTGCAGATGCGCATCAGGTCGTCGCCGGTGCGAAACGGATGCGGCACCGTGCCGCCCGCGCGCAAACCGTTGACGCGATCGCCTTCGCGATTCACGACGAAGCCGCCGCCGATCGAGTAATACTCTTTCTCGACGAGCAGCTGGCCGTTCTCGTCGAACGCCTGAAAGCGCATGCCGTTCGGGTGCACGATGCTCGATCCGGGCGCGCCCGGCATCAGCTTGCGATAGAAACCGATGTGCTCGCGCTCTTCGAACACCACTTCGTGCTTGCCGAGCAGATTGAGGCGCTTGCTGTCGCGGATTTCCTTCAGACGCGGCGCGATGAGGTCCGGATCGATGAGGTCGGGCAGATTGCCTTCGAGACCGAGCAGCACGGCCTTGTCGGTGCCGTGGCCCTTGCCGGTCGCACCGAGCGAGCCGAACAATTCAGCACGCACGCGGGTGACGAAGCCGAGCAAATTGGCATCCTCGATATGCGACGCGAACCGGCATGCCGCGATCATCGGCCCGACGGTATGCGAGCTCGACGGTCCGATGCCGATCTTGAACAGATCGAAGACGCTGACGTTCATTGGCGTGTCCCTGGGTTTGGCGTGGCGCGCTGCGCTGCCGTGGTTTGGCGGGTTTCTCTATGGCGCTTATTGCACCAAACCCTAAAAAGACCCGATAGAACAAAAACGCCGTCGAAATGGGATAGCGGCGTCAGCGCGTGAATCGCCGGCTTTTCGTCAGGGTTTCCCGCAGCGCCGCAGCCGCTTCGAGGGGCGCTTTCTTCATCACGCCGCGCGTAACAGACCATTTCGCATCTGGTGCTTTTTTGCGCATCTTCGTTGCACTTTCCATATTTTTGAGACTGATCCGAAGCGTCGGAAGAGCCCGTCTCGGTATATTCCCTAGGTTCTCGGCTGGGCCCTTGCTCACGCTTTCTTTCCTCGCTTCTTCCGGTTTGCATCGATGGAAACTCACGCACTACCCGATCAGTTCTTCAAGTCCTGGGTTCTCTCCTTCCTCATCGGCGCGGGTGTCGTCGGCGCGCTTCAGACAATCGGCCTGCTCTCGCCCGAACACGTGCTCACGCGTCAGGCGCCCGTCTGGGCCGCGCTCATGTTCCTCTGCTCGATCGATCCGGTGCTGCGCTACTTCGGCGTGTTGAAGGCCGAAATCGAACAGCGCTGGGGCGATTACACGATCGCGAGCGTGCTCGGCCGCGCGACGGGCGCGCTGATCGGCGGCGTCTTCGCATGGGGTTTCGCCGTGCTCGGCGGCTGAACCGTCTCCTGTCGTTCTCCGTTTCGATTCACGCGGCCGGCGTCACGCGACGCCGGCCGCTTCGTTTCTGACACGCGCCCGTCGCGCGCGGCCGAGTGTTATGCTCGCTGGATAACGTCCAGCCGCATGTCGCCCGCATGAGCCCCGCAGAATCCCTTCCGCCGTCGTCTATCGACGGTCAATCGAAATCGCGCATCCGCTTCGGCATCATCCTGCTGCCGAACTTCACGCTGACCGCGTTCTCCGGTTTCGTCGATCTGTTGCGTCTGTCCGCCGACGAAGGCGATTTCAGCCGCCCGGTGCGCTGCTCGTGGAGCGTGATCGGCGAGACGCTCGCGCCGGTGCGCGCGAGTTGCGGCATCCAGATCACGCCGTGGGAAACCTACGATCAGGCCGAGCCGTTCGACTATGTCGTCGTGGTCGGCGGCCTGCTGCATTCCGGACCCGCCACGAGCGAGGCGACGCTACAGTTCATCCGGCGCGCCGCCGCGACGAACGCGACGCTCGTCGGCATGTGCACGGGCGTGTTCTCGCTGATGCGCGCGGGCGTGCTCGAAGGTCATCGCATCTGCGTGAGCTGGTTTCACTACTGGGATTTCGTCGAGCGTTTTCCGCATGCCGATGAACAGGCGCTCGTCGCGGACCGTCTCTTCGTGATCGACAGACGGCGCATCACATGTTCGGGCGGGCGCGCATCGATCGATGTCGCCGCCGCGATTCTGCTTCGTCACTTCGAAACCGCCACGGTGCAAAAGGCGCTGCGCATCTTGCTCGTCGACGACATGCAGAAGGGCAACGCGCCGCAGCCGCATCCGCCGGGTCTCGCCCCTGCGACGCATCCGAAGGTGAAACGTGCGATCCTGCTGATGGAGCAGCACGTCGGCCGTTCGCTCTCGCTCGATGAACTCGCCTACAAGCTCGATCTGTCGACGCGGCAGCTCGAACGGCTTTTCAAGGCGGAGACGGGCAAGGCACCGCAGGCGTATGCGAAGCAGGTGCGGCTGCGTACCGCCGCGTGGCTTCTGACGAGTTCGGACAAGACCGTCGCGGATATCGCGTCGAGCTGCGGCTTTTCGGATGCATCGCATCTCGGCCGCGAGTTCCGCAAGCAATTCGGTGTGCCGCCGATGATGTATCGCGAGCAGGGCGGCGGCGCACAGGACGCGCAGGAAGCCACTCAGGCAATGGACTACGACGAAGTTTTTCCGGGCCGCGCTCAGGCAATCTAGGCTTTATCCGCTTCACGCTTTCCGCGGCTCGTCAAACCAGGGAGGAACGGCATGGAGACTCACGGGTATTCGCAGGAAGAATGGAAAGTGCGCTGCGATCTGGCGGCGCTTTATCGCGTGATCGGTCACTTCCGCTGGACCGACATGATCTTCACGCACATCAGCGCGCGCGTGCCGGGAGCGGACCATCACTTTCTGATCAATCGCTATGGCGTGCTCTTCGACGAGATGCGCGCATCGGATCTGGTGCGCATCGATGAGGAAGGGCGTCCCGTCGAAGCGGGCGCGAGCGGCGATCCCGAGCGGTATCGCGTGAATCCGGCGGGCTTCACGATTCACTCGGCGATCCACATGGCGCGGCCCGATGTGCTGTGCGTCGTGCATACGCATACGGCGGCGGGCGCGGCGGTATCGGCGCAGAAGCAAGGGCTTTTGCCGATCAGCCAGCATGCGCTGAAGTATTACGGGCATATCGCGTATCACGATTATGAAGGGATTGCTCTGGATCTCGCGGAGCGCGATCGGCTCGTGAATGATCTCGGGTCGCATAACGCGATGATTTTGAAGAATCACGGATTATTGACTTGCGGTAAGTCGATTCCGGAGGCGTTTCAGGAAATGTATTTTCTTGAAAGGGCGTGCGAGATTCAGATTCGGGCACTCGCGGGAAATGCGGAATTGAATCTGCCGTCGCAGAAGGTTTGCGAGTTGACGGCTTCCCAGTATCGGCGCGATGAAGCCGATGGGATCCTGGCGCTGCAGTGGGATGCGGCGTTGAGGATGATTGAAGGTGCGAAGACGGATTATCGGAGTTGAGTCATTCGCCTTACAATGACACATTCAGTTGCCGGCAGATAAACCCTTCCCCGCCGGCAACCCCACGTTTCCATTGAATAATCTCGGACGTTCTCACTTTCCGGTGACCGCCTCTCGATAGTTCATCGAGCTATGTAATATTACGTCTATTCAAAGCGTCTCAATATATTTCATTGAAAGCTTGTGGTCAACTTTCGGCGAGCGCACTCGCTCGATAATCCAAACCACTCGAAATCGATGAGAAAAATCACAAAAGCAATTCTTGTAAGCGCATTGGCCTCTGCTTGGCTGGCTGGATGTGGCGGAGGAGGAGATGGAGACTCCGGCCGAACAGCAACCGAAGGCCGTCCCTCTGCGGCCAGCGAACCACAGATTGATTCTCCCGCGCCCAAGGTCGAAACGCCCCCGGCGAATCTTCGCTATTCGACTAATATTTCGACCTTCGCAGTGGGAAGAGCAATCTCGCCAACTACGCCCGACTCGCAAGGTGGCGCCATTACCCACTATTCGGTATCGCCAGCGTTGCCCGACGGTTTGACTCTGAATTCCGAGACCGGCGTGATTAGCGGGACACCTACACTCAAGCAGGAGCGAAGCTATTACACGATCACCGGTGAGAACGGTGCAGGGAAGACGGTGACCGGCATCGCAATATCGGTGGTTCTCGCAGGGGAATGGTTTGGTGCGAGTGCTATGAACATACAACGCAGCGCTCCTGGCGTTGCAGTCCTCCCCGGCGGCCAGATCGTGGTGGCTGGCGGCACGGACACCGGCGGTAATGCGCTTCCGAGCGCCGAGGTCTTCGACTCGCCGACCGGGAAATGGATTTACACCGGCACGATGAACACGCCACGCTCCAAACTAGCCGTGACTGTTCTTGCCGACGGAAGAGTGGTGGCGGCTGGAGGTCGCTCTCAAACCAATTTCCTCTCGTCAGCCGAAATCTACGATCCGAAGACAAGCCGCTGGAGCCTGACAGGGAACATGAGTCAAGCGCGCGTGAGTCCGGCTATGGTCTTGCTCGCCGACGGCAAGGTACTGGTTACCGGCGGCTCCACATTCGGTTCGATTGCTTCATCGGAGATATTCGATCCGTCGAGCGGCAGGTGGGTCGATGCAGGCCAAATGAACACGCCTCGTGAACGACCGACGCTCATACGCCTACCGAACGGAAAGGTGCTTGTCGCTGGGGGAGACTCGAACTTCAGTGTCTCGGCCTCGACGGAAGTCTTCGATCCTGCAATCGGAACGTGGACGCCTACCGGAACGATGAACACGGCGCGAGATCAATTTGCCGCGGTGGCGTTACGCGACGGTCGCGTCCTCGTGGCAGGCGGCTGGGACGCTGCTGCGATAGCCAGTGCGGAAATCTATGATCCTTCTTCCGGTAAATGGAGTAGCGCGGGCCAAATGAATGTCGCGCGGGTCGGTGCTTCCGCTGTGCTGCTCGCAAGTGGCAAGGTATTGATCAGCGGCGGTTCCGGAGTCTCCCCACTCTCGTCTGCGGAGATCTACGACCCCGCCACGGGCAAATGGTCGCTCGCTAAAGACATGAATAATGGCCGCATATTCCACGGCTCCACGGTACTGGATGACGGAGGGGTGATGGTCTTCGGCGGAGCCAACACCCCTACGAGTGAGCGCTGGTTCGAGTAAGAGAACGAGGTGACGTGCGAACTCGTTCGCGCGTCACTTCAAGGCTCCTCTGCTCGGCATTCGATTCATTGGGCGCCGCCGACTAAAGTTCCGTCTGCTTGCAATTGCGGACTATCTCTTCCTAATTCCCCGCCACATACGCCTTCACCGCCGGCAACCCTTCCTTCCCATCGAAAGTCTTCACCCCCGCCAGCCACTTATCCAGCACCGCCGGATTCGCCTTCAGCCACTCGCGCGCCGCCTTGTTCGCATCCGTCTTGTTCATGATCGGCACCATCACGTGGTTCTCGATATCCGTCGTGAACTGAAGATTCGCCACGAGCTTCGCGACGTTCGGGCACCGCGTGTCGTAATCGGTCGGCGTCACCGTCAGCACCTTCGCTTCGCCATAGTTCGGCCCGAATACATCATCGCCGCCCGCGAGATAATCGATCTTCATCTGCACGTTCATCGGATGCGGTTCCCAGCCCAGAAACACAATGGGCTTCTTATCGCGAATCGCGCGATTCACTTCGACCAGCATGCCCGCCTCGCTCGACTCCACCAGCTTGAACTTGCCGAGCCCGTACATGTTGCTGTCGATCATCTTCTTGATGAGCGCATTGCCATCGTTGCCCGGCTCGATGCCGTAGATCTTGCCATCGAGCTTGTCGTAGTTCTTCGCAATGTCGTTGAAGGTCTTGATGCCCGCCTGGTACGCATAATCCGGCACCGCGAGCGTGTACTTCGCGCCGGTCAGGTTCGGCGTCGCCAGCACCTTCACTTGATTCGCTTTCCTGAACGAATCGATCATCGGGTCCATCGTCGGCGACCAGTAGCCGAGGAACACGTCGATCTGCTTGCTCTTCACGCCCGCGAACGTAATCGGCACCGAAGCGATCGTCTTCGTCGGGTTATAACCCAGGCCCTGAAGAATGGTCGATGCAAGTCCGGTGGTCGCGGCGATATCCGTCCAGCCGACATCGGCGAAGCGCACGTTCTTGCATGCGGCAGGCTCGGCGCCATACGCGCCCGATAACATTGCCGCCGCCATCGACGCTATCGATGCGATCCACAAGCGTTTCATATCTCTCTCCCAGGTTTTTTATAAGCACATAAGCACGACAGGGCCCGCGCGCGAGGCTCGAAGCAGCCCGCGCGGCCGAAGAAAGCAAGCAGAAAAACGTCAGGCCGATAATCGCCGCTCGACGCTCGGCGCATGTCCGAACTGCGCGCGATACGCTTTGCTGAAATGACAAGGCGAATGGAATCCGCAGATGCTCGTCACACGCGCAATCGACGCATCCGTGTTGCGCAACAATTCACGCGCGCGACGCAGCCGCAGCGTCAGGTAGTAGTGCGTCGGCGAAACGTTGAGGAACATCTTGAACATGCGCTGCAAATGCCGTTGCGACAGATGCACGAGCCGCGCAAGTTCTTCGAGCGATAAAGGCTCCTCGATATTCGCCTCCATCAGCCGCACGACTTCGACGAGCTCCGCGCGAGAGAAACCGACGCGCGCATCGACGGGAATGTGCTGGTAATCCGTCGACCCGCGAATACGTTCGACGATAAACTGCTCCGACACCTGCGCCGCATGCGCCTGCCCGAGCCGCAAACCGACGAGATTGAGCATCAGGTCGAGCGGCGCCGTGCCGCCCGTGCAGGTCATGCGGTCGCGATCGATCACGAAGAGCTCATCCGCGAAGCGTACATGCGGAAAGCGCTTGTTGACCGGCGACATGTCTTCCCAGTGCAGCGTGCAACGATAGCCATCGAGCAGCTTCGCCGCGAGCAGCGCATAAGGACCGGTGCAGATGCCGCCGAGCGGAATGCCCGCTGCATGCCCGCGCTGTAATAGTTCGATGACCTTATCATCCACGTATTCAGCGACATGCCATCCCGCGCACACGATCAGAACATCGGGCATGCCGGCTTCATCGAGCGTCACCGTCGGCTTCACGGTGATGCCGTTGCTCGCGCGCGCCGGCTCGCCGTCCGGCGTGATGATCGACCATCGATAGTGCTGCGCGCGGCCGATGTAATTGGCCATGCGCAGCACCTCGACCGCGCTCGTGAACGCGATCATCGAGAAGTTCGGCAGCGTGAGAAAGCCGAAGTGCGCGAGATTGGACAACGGTGAATCGGTAACCGCTGGGACGATCACGTCGCGCTTCATGCAGGAGCCTCGTTAGCTTTGTTGCGTCGCCGGCGTGCGGCGCACTTTCATCACGCTCTTGAGACCCGAGAACAGCGGGGCGCGCGCCATGCCGGGCGACCGTCCGAAGCTCTCGGTGATGCGGTCGAGAATGATCGCCAGCAACACCACCGACAAGCCGCTCTCGAAGCCGAGGCCGATATCCAGACGCTGAATCGATGCGAGCACGTCGTTGCCGAGACCGCCCGCGCCGACCATCGACGCGATGATGACCATCGACAGCGCCATCATGATCGTCTGGTTCACGCCGGTCATGATCGAAGGCAGCGCGTTCGGAATCTGCACCTTGTAGAGCAACTGGAACGACGTGCAGCCGAACGCCTGCCCCGCTTCCACGATCTCGCGATTCACCTGCTTGATGCCGAGCGCGGTGAGACGCACGGCAGGCGGCATCGCGAAAATGACGGTCGCCAGAATGCCCGGCACGCGGCCCAGGCCAAACAGCATCGCGGCGGGAATCAGGTAGACGAACGCGGGCATGGTCTGCATCAGGTCGAGCACGGGGCGCACGGCCATTTCGACATACTTGCTCTTCGAGACCCAGATCCCAAGCGGGATGCCGAGCAGCAGGCTGATCAATGTCGACGACAGCGTGAGGCCCAGCGTGATGACCATCTGATCCCAGAAGTTGGTCGCATAGATCAGCAATAACGAAGCGAGCACGAACGCCGCGAATCGCCAGCCGACCCGCCACAGGCCGATGCCCACGAAAATCGCGATCAGCGCCCACATCGGAACGGACTGCAGCGCGTGCTCGATCGCCGCGGCGAAAGTCTCGATGACCTTGCCGATGGAATCGAACGTCTTCGCGTCGTGATCGAGGAGATAGTGGACGCCGTGGTCCACCCAACTGCCAAGCGGAATGATTTCAGACATGGGAACCTCGATGGTGCGTAAGGACCTTCAGGACATTGGTCTTGTTGATCGACCCGCAGTACGAGCCGTCCGCCTCGACGACGGGCAGCGGCGCAGGGCTCGCGACCACACGGTTCACGACGTCGTCCAGCGCCATGTGCCGCTCGATGCAATCGATATGCTGCACACTGGCGTTCTCGCGCCCGACGAAGCCGCGGATGCGCCGTTGCGCATCGAGCACGAACGCATAGTCGGCGCTGCCGTTCAGCGTCTGCGCGACGCTCGACGCGTCGATCTGGATGTTGTGCCTGATGAGCGGCACTTCGTCGGTCTGCATCAGGTCGCCGGCGGTGAGATAGCGGCTCGTGTCGATGCCTTCGAAGAAGGCCTCAACGTAGTCATCGGCGGGATTCGTGATGATTTCCTGCGGCGTGCCGATCTGCACCACCCGCCCGCCTTCCATGATCGCGATGCGCGTGCCGATACGCATCGCTTCTTCGAGATCGTGCGACACGAAGAGAATCGTGCGGCGCTGCTCGCGTTGCAGATCGAGCAGCACGTTCTGCATTTCCTTGCGTTTGAGCGGATCGAGCGCTGAGAACGCTTCGTCCATGATCATCAGCGAAGGATTGACCGCGAGGGCGCGGGCGAGACCCACACGCTGCTGCATGCCGCCCGATAGCTGCGCCGGCAACTTCTGCGAGAAAGGCGCGAGACCGACCTGTTCGAGCACGGTCATCGCGCGCGCTTCGCGCTCCTTCTTGCCGACGCCCGCGACCTCGAGGCCGAATGCGGCGTTGGAAAGAACCGTGCGTTGCGGCATCAGCGCGAAGGACTGAAACACCATGCTCATGTCCTTGCGGCGCAGCGCCGTGAGCTCGGAGCGCTTCACGGCGGCGACGTCGCGGCCATCGATCAGCACTTTGCCGGCGGTCGGCTCGACCAGCCGGTTGATGAGCCGGATCAGCGTGGATTTGCCCGAGCCGGACAGGCCCATGAGCACGAAAATCTCGCCTTCCTTGACATCGAAGGAGACGTTATGGACGCCGACGATCTGTCCGGTGCGCTTGAAGACTTCTTCCTTCGTCGCGCCGCCGGCCAGCATGTCGAGTGCCTGTTTGGGACTGTTGCCGAATACTTTGCACAGTCCTTCGACTACTACCTTCGGGGAATTCATCGAATATCTCCTGGCGAGGGCGGACGTGCGTCCGCGCTGTGCATACATAGTTGCTAGAAAAAAGTCTCATCAGCCGACTATTTGCGACAACCACATGTGGAAATACGACACTTGAATATAGGCAATTGTTCGCCGGTGCGACGAGAGCTTTGTCCGACAAGGCTTTGCGGGCGATGAAGCGGATTAGCGCGGCAATTCCGGCATGTCGCGCGAGAACAAGTCGGGACGCTTTTTTCGATGCAGGCGGCTTGCGAAGCGAGTGTCAGAAAGACGAAAGGAAAGAAAACTGCGTCGCGCGCGAAAAAGCGCGGAGAAGAGACACGTCCATGAGAACGCTGAGATGAGGAGAGACTACTAGAAAAACTACACAGCGCAGAAAAATGGGCGGGCGGGGCGTACGGCGTTGGCCGTCGTGTGTTGCTTATCTTGTGTTTCCCGCGCCGCCATCAACGACGCATTACAGACGGAAGCCGAAAGCCGTGCCGCGCGACTTGCGCTGACGCTCGGATTCACGGAAACGCGCTTGATACGAGTAATCGGTGTCCATCGGAAGGTGCGGCGATTCGAACATCGAAGCAAATTTTTGCAGCAGGGCGAAAAGGTAGCTCATGACTGACTCCGGTTTGATGTTTGAGGGTTTTCCCTTAGAAATAATTATAGAGATGACTCGGTCTGATTTCTAGTGCAATGCAACATTTCTAGGAAAATTGCCTGTAGTTTTTCTACCTTGAGGGCGTTTTGGCAGCGTCATGGAAGCAGGGACAGGACGCACATGTCCATTCGACGGGGTTCCGCCAGCGAGCGGCAGAAAGCAGCGACACGCCGCCGCGGCGCGGTGTGTCGCAGGAATGTGACGGAGGGCGGGATCAGTGCGCCGTGGAACTGGCGCGATGGTGCGCGTGACGCGTGTGCTTTTTCGGCGAGGAATCGGACTGGACGGCGCTGACGGGCTGCACGGGCGACGCGTCGTCAGCGATGCGCGGCGTGTCGGATGGGCGGTGCAGGCTGATGGTCGCTGAATCCGTATCGAAGAGCGAGGCGAGCGTGGCCTGCTGATTCAGCATCAATTGCTCGGTCCGATCCTGCTGCAACTTGCCGTCGTGGCTCATGCGCAGCAGCACCGCGGTCTGCGCGATGCCGGTCGCCACCGTGGCGAGCATCACGCAGACGATGATCGTCAGCATCGTCTTCATCCGGCGCGCGTGGGCCGCGGCGGACGTGCGCTGCTCGGCCATCACCGCATGGAGCGCGTCGATGGTGTCAGCGAATGCCGTGACACGGGCGCGGTCGAGTTCGGGCGCGGACGTCTGCGCGAGCGGCCCGCGTTCGCCCGGGTCGCCATGATCGTGCGCAATCAGCGTGAAGCCCGTGCTCTCCAGCGCGACGGACGTGCTGACGCTCGCGGAGCCCGTCGCCGCAGCGGCGATCGCGCCGGTCTTGTCCGCGGACTTCGGCTGATCCGGCCGTGCGGCGTCGACGTGAGGCAGTTCGTCCTGAAACAGGCCCTGCTCCGGGACGACCGATGACGCCGTCCCGCGCGCGGCGCGTTTCGCGGCGGCGGATTCGGCCGCATCGACACCCGCCGGCGCCGTGCCGCAATTCGATTGGACCGCCGCCAGAAACACTTCCGGCAACTCGAATCCTTCGAACGTGCCCTGACGGATATCGGTGTTCATCGCCTGGAATTGCGCGCGCTCGGTGTCTTCGGCAAACAGATCGAGCGTTTCACCGCCGCGCGCGTCTTCGCTCAGTTGCGCGAGGCGCTGCGCCGAGCGCGCGGCGCGGGCGAGCTTCTTTTCGGCATCGGCGCCGGGCATGTCGTGCTCGTCGCGCATGCCGGCCGCACGCCGGCGACGGGATTTTGCGGCGGATTCGCCCCGGAGCGTGTCAGGATCTCTTTCTACTGCGGAATCTGGCATAGGTTCGCAAGCCGGCAGCTTCCACGGCCGACGCGCAAGGCGCACCGGCGTTTCAGCGGATATTTTCGAGAGGCGGCATTGTCGCATGGCGGCACGGGCAAAACGGCGGCCGCCAGGCAAATTCAACTCGCGTCGTCCTCGCGGAACTCGCGCACCACGTCGAGTTGCCGCAAACGCTCGCAGATCGCCTGATATTCGGGCGCCGATGCGCGGGACAACTCCACGCGCACCTCGTCCAGATCGGCCGAATCGTCGCTTTGCTGCACGACGAACTGCTTCACGCGCACGCTGCCGGGCCCGAGCGCCTCGTGCAGCGCGTGAAAGCTGAGCGCACCGCGATCGACGAGCATCGTCAGTTGCCGGCGTTGCTTCACGTTGATGAAGCGGCGCTCGAGCGGCTTGATCCCCGCGAGGATGATGAGGATGATGGCCGTCGCCGCGATCGACGCCGTGTAGAGGCCGCCGCCAACCGCAAGCCCGATCGCCGCCACGGACCACAGGCTCGCGGCCGTCGTGAGCCCGCGGACGATTTCGCCGCGCAGCAGGATCGATCCCGCGCCGAGGAAGCCGATGCCGGACACGACCTGCGCCGCGACCCGCGACGGATCGAGGACGACGTGACTGGCCGTCAGCGCATCGGCGAAGCCGAACGCCGATACGATCATGAAGAGCGCCGAGCCGACGCACACGAGCATGTGCGTGCGCAACCCCGCCGCCCACGCGAGCCGCTCGCGCTCGAAGCCGATCACGCTGCCGAGCGCCGCGGCCATGACGAGCCGCGAAACGAGTTCGATATTTCCCAACATGTTTTGCGCCCTCCTCGCCGTAGAAAGCCCGAAAACGCGGCGCGCGCCGGGCCGGTTTTGCTATTCTTTCCCGTTGCGTGCGCCTCCCACGGCAACGCGCTTTCCGGACCTAATCAGAGTCTTCGTATGCAGGATCAGCAACCATCCACTTCATCGCCGGTGCAATCGACAAGCCCGGATTCCGCCGCGCCGTTGCGCGCGCATTACGAGAACATCGTGCTGCCCGTATGGCGCGGGCCGGGGTTCAATGCGGCGCTCGGGCTGGCGTACGAAGCCGTCGCGCCCGGCGATCACGCGCCGTTGCAGCCGAAGCGTTATCGCGCGATGGCCTGCGCCCGGCAACTGTTCGTGTTCTCCGAAGCCGGCGACCTCGCGCATGCCGCGACGCTCTTCGAATCGCTGCGGCACTATTTTCAGGACAGAAAAAACGGGGGATGGTTCTATAGCGTGGATGCGAGCGGTGCGCCGCTCGAGCGTCAGAAGGATCTCTACACGCACGCGTTCGTGGTGTTCGCGTGCGCGCACTACGCGAAGAAGAGCGGCTCGGCTGAAGCGTTTGCACTGCTCGATGAAACGTCGCGGGTCATCGAGACGCGCTTTTCGAGCGGCGGCGATCTGTTGAACGCGGCGCTCGCAGAGGACTTCGGCACGACGCTCGAAACCCCGCTGCAAAATCCGCTGATGCATCTCGCCGAAGCGTGGCTCGCCGCGCGCGAGGCGACGGGCGCCGCCGCCTACGACAAGCGTCTCGCGCAGCTCGCGCGATCCGTCGCGGATGCGTTCGTGCACGAGCCGAGCGGCTCGATCGCCGAGTTGCCGATGGGCGCCGCGGGCAACCGGCTGGAGCCGGGCCATCAGTTCGAGTGGTACTTCCTGGCGCTCGGCAGCGGGCACGCCGCGTTCGAAGCGGCAGGCCTCAACGAAAGACTCGTGCGCGCCTTCGACTTCGCGCAGCAACACGGGGTCGACGAGGAAACCGGCGGTGTGTACGCCGCCGTCGACGAAAGCGGCCGCGTGATCGATGGCACGCAACGCATCTGGGCGCAGACGGAATATCTGCGCGCGCTGGCTACGCGGGGCGACGCCGTCGGGCCGCAGATCGAGCGTTTCAGCGCGCGCTTTCTGCATGGCACCGGCTGGGTCGAATGCCGCTCGGCGCAAGGAGAAATCACCCGCGCCGAGATGCCGTCGACGACACCGTATCACCTCGCGACGTCATACGCGGCGTTGCCTCTCTGATTCATTTGATGCTGGCTGCTTCTTACCGCTGCATCGCGATGCTTCTATTACTGCGCTTTCAGATGAATCGCGTGGCGCGCAGATTCCACGAATCGGTTAATGGCTTCATTAATCTCGCTGACCTCGCGAGGATCCATCGGCTCGCCCATCGCGCGTCGAAAGTAGCGCGCGGCATGGCTATTCTCGTGATAGTGCATGCGCACCCGCTTAGGTCCCAAAATTCGAAAACACCCGAAGATGTCATTTATCGCGTTAGCCAACGCAGCATCTTCGCCGCCATATTGACGAAACACGTCGTCGAGCGGAAATCCACCTAGCGAAGCAAAAATCGAACGCTTGATAATCAGGCTGCTCGCTACCGTCTCGCTCATCATGTTGGCATGACGTGCGAAGTCGGGCGAGTTGAGAATTTCTCGCGGAAAGGTGGAGAAATCGACGTCCAGGCGCGCTGCAAATCGCAGCGGATTTCCGGCCAAGTAGGAAGTCGCGACTGACAGCGCACCCGGAAGATATTCGTCATCGGCATCTAAAAATGCCAGAAGCGGAGCCTCTGCGCGACTCGCTCCGTAGTTTCGTGCTTTTGCGGGGCCGGCGTTCTCAGACATCCGCAATAATTGGACTCGTCGGTCTTTGAGCGCAAAGTACTCGACGACAGAAGCTGACCTGTCTTGCGAAGCGTCATCCACGACGATAATTTGCGCCGCTTCAGGCTGAGCAATACAACTATCCAATGCGCGGGCCAAAGTCCGCGCTGCATTAAAGCACGGAATGACGATTGAGACGTTAGGCATTCTAGGCAACATGACTTATCTATAAAGAGCTTTGACAATACGGTCGCATTTATTACGACGGCATATCAAGGGCGCGACAAAGCGTTAAAGCGTTTAGTCTTTGCCGCAGAGAGAGTCAATGTTTGCATCGAATGTAATATCGGTCAACGAGTTGCGCACGAATTACATGAAATTCAACGTTTCATCAAGGCTATTCCCGCGCAGCGGCTCATGATGCGGGCTTATCGTGACGAATTATCGATTCGGAAATGTCGCTTTATCCCTTTCGAATGGGCATAGGAAGGGCGCACGCGGCCGCGACGTCGCCGACGTGCGCGTCAGGTTACCGACTCGAGCCGGGGATTATTCGAAGTGGCGTGACGGCGTGGAGGAGACGACGCACCGTGTTCAAGCGAGTTTCGATGAAAAGGGCTGGCCCGCGCTTTCTGCATGGCACCGGCCGGGTCGAATGCCGCTCGGCGCAAGCGAAATCACCCGCGCCGAGATGCCGTCGACCACGCCGTATCACCTCGCGACGTCGTACGCGGCGCTGTCTCTCTGAGCGAAAGCAGACTCAGGCGAGCTGAAACACCGAAACCGCCGCTTTCAGTTGCCGCGTCTGCTCGTGCAGTGACGACGCGGCAGCCGCGGCCTCTTCGACGAGCGCCGCGTTCTGCTGCGTCATCTCGTCCATCTGCGTGACGGCCTGATTCACCTGCTCGATGCCCACGCTCTGCTCCAGCGACGACGCGCTGATCTCCGCCATCATCTGCGTGACGCGCGAGATCGACGCCGACACATCGCGCATCGCCGTGCCTGCGCGCTCGACGAGCACGGAGCCGTCGCTCACCTGCGCGACCGATTCGCCGATCAGTTCCTTGATCTCCTTCGCCGATTGCGCCGAGCGCTGCGCCAGCCCGCGCACCTCGCCCGCCACGACCGCGAAGCCGCGCCCTTGCTCGCCCGCGCGCGCCGCCTCGACCGCCGCGTTCAGTGCGAGGATGTTGGTCTGGAACGCGATGCCGTCGATGACCGAGATGATCTCCGCGATTTTGTCCGAACTCGCCGCGATGCCGCGCATCTTCTCGACGACGTCATCGACCACACTGGAGCCGCGTGAGGTCGCGTCGAGCGCCTGACCCGCGAGCGTGTTTGCCTCGCGCGCGTGCTCGGCGTTCTGACGCACCGTCGCGGTCAGCTCTTCCATGCTCGATGCGGTTTCTTCCAGCGACGCCGCCTGATTCTCCGTGCGCGCGGACAGATCGGCGTTGCCGCTGGCGATTTCGTCGGCGCCGAAGTTGATCGAATCCGACGTCTCGCGCACCGTCTTCACGGTGCCCGCGACGCTCGCCTGCATCGTCGCGAGTCCGGCGAACAGACGGCCGATTTCGTTCGTGCCGCGGTCTTCGATGCGCTCATCGAGACGCCCGTTCGCGATGCGCTCGAAATGACGCCCCGCTTCCTCCAGCGGCTCGATCACGCCGCGGCGCAGCGCGACATGCGTGAGCGCCACGCCCGCGACGAGTGCCACGAAAATCGCGATGCCCACCGCGCGGAACCACGCGTAGCGCGTGTCGATCGACGAGAGATAGCCGCGGCCGGCTTCATCGCCGAAATCGACGAACTTCTGCTGCTCGGCGAGATAGCGGTCCTGAAAACCCTGCGTCGGCTGATCCAGAAACGCCTGAATATTGCCCGCATCGAGATACTGGACAAGCTCCGAGAGCGCCTTTGCATACTCGGCGTACCTCGCCTGCAGCGCGGTCATGCGCGCCGTGTTTTCGTCGCCGGTTTTGGGCGCGTTCAGGAACGCGGTGAACGACTTGTCCGCCGCCGCGATCTGCTCGCGCGCGTGCTGGACGATTTCCGTCGGCTCCGTGCCGCCGCGCACCATGCGCGTGCCCGCGCGGGAAAGGTTGATGCGCGCGTCCATCAGATGCTGCGTGGTCTTGTTGACCGCGTTGACCTGCGCGAGCGCGATGTCCGACAGGCTGCCGACATCGTCGTGCGTGCGCGACAGCGACCAGAATCCGAGCCCTTCGGTCACCACTTGAAAGAGACAAAACACCACCAGAACCGCGAGCAAACCCGATGAAACCTTGATTTTTCCGAACATCACAGACACCCACACTTCCGAAAATAGGCCCGCCCTATGCGGGGACACTGCGGGTTTACGGCAGTGGGGCACCAAAGCTTGAATCGTTTGCCTCGACGGTTGGTCTACGCGAATGCAGGGAATGCGCGGCGTCGGCGAATCGTCGTCGAAGACACGCGCGTGCCGCCCGAAACGCACCATTGCACAATTTTTGCGTGACTTCCTTGCAGTGCGCGCGAACGCTTCCTATTGTCTTTGCAGGACGGCACCGAACCCACCCAAGGAGTGTCCGAATGGCCGAAATCGTCGATATCGCGCGTGGTGCGCTCAATGCGCAGCCGTTCAGCGCCTTGCTCGGAACCAAACTGATGCAGGTCGATTCAGCGAGTCTCACGCTGTGCCTGACCATCAGGGACGAGTTGAGGCAGCAACACGGTTTCGTGCACGGCGGGGTCGTGAGCTATCTCGTCGACAACGCGCTGACTTTCGCGGGCGCGCTGCGGCTCGGGCCGAAGGTCGTCACCGGGGAATACAAGATCAACTATCTGCGTCCGGCCGTCTCCGGCACGTTGATGGCGCGGGCGCGCGTCGTGCACGCCGGCATGACGCAGGCGACCTGCCAGTGCGATGTGTTCGTCACCGACGGCGGCGCCGAACAGCTCGTCGCGGTCGCGCAGGGCACGATCACGCGGATTGCGGAAAGCACCGCTGCGCAGCCGGTTTTTCATGCTTGAGAGTTGGCATGCGCCATCGCGGGTGCACCTCAACTACTTCTGGTGTCATCGTGCAGGGAATGCAGATTCCAGACTTTCCCGATGAGCCATTGGAACAGCGAGTGATCCTTCTCCTGCTCGGCGGGCATCGCAGTCGTGAGCTTGCCGAGCTTGTCCTGCCGATACGCCAATAGCTCGCACATCTGCTTCGCGACATCGGGATGGTCCTTGAGGAACGAAGTCATATCGTCCTTGACGAGCTGAAACAGCACCGACGGCGTCAGCGTCGTGATGGACACCTGCATCGCGAGCCCGGCAAGCAGGCCCGCTTCGCCGAACGCTTCTCCCGGTCCAATGCGAGAAATTTCGCGTGTGCTGCCCGACTCGATAATCGAGACCGACAGCACGCCGGAATGCACGATCGACAGGCTGTCGGGTACCGTGTCGGGCGCCAGAACCTGATGACCCGGCTGATATTCGTGTCGGGAGAGACGCTTCGCGAGCCTCGTCACGTCCTCGCCGGACAGGCTGTCGAACAAGCTCACGCGCTTTAGCAGCGCTTCTTTTTCATCGCGCGAGGTGAGCATCGTCGCCGGCACGCCGAGCGCGCGCAAGCCGACGCCCGCCGCCGCCAGATGGCGGTAACAGAGATCGAACAGCTCGTTGGATACGGCGAGTTTCTTGTTCATATCGTCCACGAAAGCGACGACTTCGTACTGCACCGAGTTGGCCGTGGTGCGCTTCATGCGCGCGAACGGAGCCGGCGTCGACAGGATGACGTTGCAGCCCGTGAGCGCACGCCCCAGTGCATCCAGTACGGTCTTCGGCCGCGCCTCGGGTTCGATCTCGAGCATGAGCGACAGCCCGTGGACGTCCCCCGGTCTGCTGTTGTTGACGATCTTCGCCTTCGCCGCGACGGCGTTCGGCACGATGAGCGTGTTGCCCTGTCCGGTCAGCAAGTGCGTCGCGCGCCAGTTCATCTCGACGACCTTGCCCTCGACGTCATCGATCGTCACCCAGTCGCCTATCGCATACGGCTCGGTCGTGTTGATGACGATGCCGGCGAAAACGTCGCTGAGCGTGCTCTGGATGGCGAGGCCCAGCACGATGGCGAGCGCGCCCGACGTCGCGACGAGTCCGCGCACGGGCAGTTCGAGCACGAAACCGAGCGCCGCCACTGCCGCCGCGAGAAAAACGACGGCGCCGAATACGTCGGAGAACAGGCGCTGCTTTCTCCACGCACGCGGAAGCAACAGCGTGTCCAGCGAGAGGGTGAGCAGACGCGCACCCATCAACCACCAGATGATTTCGAGGATCTGCCCGAGCCAGTGCAGCTCGACGACGTCGTTGTAAGGGGCTTGCGTGAACGGACTCAGCCCCGAGGAAAAGAGCACCGCGCTCAACGCGAACAAGAGTCCGAGCCGTATGAAGAGCCGCGCGAGGTCGTTGCCGGGCAGCTTCGCGCGCCACACGACCAGATCCACGGCAACGATACCGAAGCCCAGAATCAGCGGGTATTTCACGGCGGCTCCTCTCGAGGAACGACTACGAGAGAATACACATTTGTAGCAACGCCGCGCTGGCCACGGCGTGCGCGCAAAGCGTGATTCAATCGATCGATGCGTCGCAGGTCCGTTCGAAAGACGAGGCCTTGTCAGATCGCTCGAGGGCTGCGAGCCGTTGCAGCGTCACGAGGCCGAGCAGCGCGAGCACGAGTCCCAGCGTGAAGTCGGCGTGGACGCCCGCGCGGTCGACGATCGTGCCGCCCACCGCCGAACCTGCCGCAATCGCAACCTGGATGATGCTGACGAACATGGCGGAACCCGCTTCCGGCAAGTCCGCCGTCCCGCGCTGAATCCAGACGCTGAAGCAAAGCGGCAGCGCTCCGAACGCAATGCCCCACAGCAGCATCCCGGCCGTCTCGCCGATCGTCGAATGTTCGAGCAACAGCATCGACGACATGGCGGCCAGCAGCAGCAGGATCATCATGGCGACGGATTTCTTGAGGTGGTCCGAGACCATCATCGACATCGATGCATTGGAGAAGAAGCCGACGAGCCCGAATCCAAAGAGCAGCAGCGTGATCGCGCTTAGCGAAAAGTCCTGTTCGAGCAACGGCGCGATGTAGGTATACGTCGAGAAATGGGCTCCGAAGACGAGCGCGACCATCAACAGGCTCATGCGCGTATGAGACCGGCCCAGCAGCGTCCTGAAACTTGCCATGCGCAGCGCCGATGCCGACGGCAGCGAGGGCACGAGAAACGCCTGCGCGACGAGCGCCAGCGCCACCAATCCGGCCGTGGCGGCAAAGGACAGACGCCATGACGCGAACGATGCGATGAACGTTCCGAGCGGCACACCGATGACGGTTGCGAAGGTCACGCCGGTCAGAATGGTGGCTGTCGCTTTCGCTGCATCCTTTGCCTGCACGAGTCGCGGCGCGGCGGCGGTAGCGAGCGTCCAGAAGCCGCCCAGCGCGGCGCCGAGCAGGGCTCGCCCGACGAGCATGACAGGGAAACTGGCTGCGACCGCGCACACGGCGTTGGCGATCAGCAGCACGGCGGTCAGGAGCAGGAAAACGTAACGGCGGTCCATGCGGCCTGCACTGACGATGAGCGTCGGAGCGAAGATCGCGGCCATGACGCCGGGCGTCGTGACCATGAGACCCGCGACGCCCGTCGACACGCCGAGGTCTTGTGCGATCTGCGGCAGCAATCCGACAGGCAGGAATTCCGCTGTCACGAACGCGAACGCGCTCACCGCTACCGCGATGACCGAAAGCCATTGACGCACGGACGTAGAATCTCCTCCCGACGACGCTGGCATTGCTGGTGTATCGATTTGCATGATGGCACTGATGCTGGATTGAGGCCTGACACTCTAGGCCCCGATCCGCATGGGAAAAAGCGCCGCGCATTGAACAGAGTTGCCGGCGTGGCCGAACAATGGCGGCTCTGCGCCAAAGAAAAAGCCCGCACGCGTGTCAAGCGGCGGGCTTCCCCAAAATCTGCAATGTCTTGCGCTGTTTATTGCGCGGCGACGGTCTTCTGTTGCTGCTCACCCAGGCCTTGGATGCCGAGACGCATCGTCTGCCCCGCTTTCAGATAGACGGCGTTCGGCTTCACGCCCATGCCGACGCCCGGCGGCGTGCCCGTCGAAATGACATCGCCCGGCTGCAGGCTCATCACCTTCGACAGATACGCGACCAGTTGCGCGACGGTGAAGACCATCGTCTTCGTGTTGCCGTTCTGATAGCGATGGCCGTCGACTTCGAGCCAGAGATCGAGCTTCTGCGGATCGGCGACTTCGTCCTTCGTGACGAGCCACGGACCGATCGGGCCGAACGTGTCGAAGCCCTTGCCCTTGTCCCATTGCGTTCCGTGCTCGAGCTGCCACTCGCGCTCGGAGACGTCGTTGATGACGCAATAGCCCGCGACGTAATCGAGCGCGTTGGCTTCATCGATGTACTTGGCTTCCTTGCCGATCACGACGCCCAGCTCGACTTCCCAGTCGGTCTTGACCGAATTGCGCGGGATTTCGACTTCGTCGTTCGGGCCGCAGATCGCGCTCGTCCACTTGTTGAAGATGACAGGCTCGGTCGGCACCGGAAGATTCGATTCCGCAGCGTGATCGGCATAGTTCAGCCCGATGCACACCATCTTGCCGACGCGCCCAACACACGGCCCGATGCGCGGCGTGCCATCGACCACGGGCAGCGTCGCCACATCGACGGCGCGCAGTCTCGCCAGGCCCGCCTCGGTCAGCGTCGCGCCGGCGATGTCATCGACGACCTTCGACAGGTCGCGAATCTTGCCCTCGGCGTCGAGCAGACCCGGTTTTTCCTGACCCTTGGGGCCGTAACGAAGCAGCTTCATCTGGTTTGATCTCCTGGTTCCGAAAAAAGTTGAGCGGTTGATCAGTTGGACCAGCCGCCATCGATTATATGAATCTGGCCGGTCGTGAACGACGATTCGTCCGAGCCGAGATAGAGCGCGAGCGCGGCGATCTCTTCGGCGCGGCCGACGCGGCCCATCGGCTGGCGCGCGACGAACGCCGCCTGGATCTGCTCGACGGTCGCGCCCTGCGCCTGCGCCTGCTCGGCGATGCGATCCTTCAGCGACGGCGATTCCACCGTGCCGGGACAGATCGCGTTGCAGCGGATGCCGCGCGTGACGAAGTCGGCGGCGACGGACTTCGTGAGACCGATCACGGCCGCCTTCGACGCGCCATACACGAAGCGATTCGGCACGCCCTTCACGCTCGACGCCGCCGACGACATGTTGATGATCGAGCCTCCGCCCTTCTCCAGCATCTTCGGCAGGAACGCGCGGATCGTCCGATACATCGCCTTGGCGTTCAGGTCGAAGGCGAAATCCCAGTCTTCCTCGCTCGCTTCGAGCACCGAGCCGGCATGCACGAAACCCGCGCAGTTGAAGAGCACGTCGATCGGGCCGATTTCGTCAGCGAGCGCGTTGATCGCCTGCGCGTCGCGCACGTCGAGGCGTTTGACCTCGAACGGCTTGCCTTCGAGCGATTCCGTGCGGATGTCGGTTGCGATCACGCGCGCGCATTCCTTCACGAACAGCTCGGCCGTCGCGAGCCCGATGCCCTGTCCGGCCGCCGTGATGAGCGCCGTCTTGCCTGCCAGTCTTTGTACCATCTACTGCTCCAGTCGAATGTGTTTTTGAGACATGCCGGGTATTTCGGCCGATTCAGAGCCGATAGAACTGGCGGGCATTGCCGCCGAAAATCGCGTCCTGATCTGCTTTTTCGAGATATGCGGTGAGTTTTTGGGCCGTCGCGTGCCAGTCGCGGTAATTTCCGTTCAGGTTCAGCACCGGCCAGTCGCTGCCCCACATCAGACGCTGCGGTCCGAAATGTTCGAGAAGATGCGCGACGTAAGGTTCTAAGGTTTCGTCGATCCAGTTTTCCTTCGATTCCGTCGCCAGACCGGAAAGTTTGCAAAGTAGTCTTTGGGGCAATGCGGCGAGTTGCGCGATGCCATCGGCCCACGGTTGCCAGCCTTTCTCGATGCCATCGCGGATCGGCGGCTTTGCGCCATGATCGATGACGATTCTGAGCTTCGGGTAACGCCCGGCGAACTTCACGATCGACGGAACGTGCCGCGCGAAGATCAGCGCGTCGAAGGCGAGATCGAGATCGATCAGGCGTTCGATGGCTTCCTCACGCGGCGCATGTTCGATCCACGTATCGTCGGGCAAATCCTGAAGCATTGGGCGCACGGCCTTGAACTTCGGCTCGTGCGCGAACTCCTCGATGATCGATACGGCATCGATTGAGTCCAGCGGCACCCAGCCGACGACGCCTGCGATCGAATCGTCGCAGCGCGCGAGATCGAGTAAGTAGCGCGTTTCTTCGACGGTCGGCGCAGCTTGAACGACGACCGTGCGTTTGATGTTCGTCGCTTCACGCAGAGGCGCGAGATCGGCCGGACCGAATACGCGATACAACGGCTTCAGTTCCGGCGTGAGCCAACCGTAATCGCCGCGAGCCGGGTCCCAGTAATGTTGATGCGCATCGATGTGCGGTTGCGTATTCATCGCGGCACTGGCGCGTTTGCGTGAAGCAAACCTTCGGCGCGCAACGCGTCCCACAGCGCCGAAGGAACCGGCGTCGCGAACGATGCCGCGTTCTCGCGCACTTCATCGGGCGTGCGCGCGCCCATCAGCACCGTGGCCACAACTTTATGCGCATAAGGAAACTGGATGGCCGCCGTCGACAGTGCGACGCCATGCTCGCGGCACACGCGCTCCAGTTTGCCGACGCGCTCGACGATCGCTTTCGGCGCGTCGCCGTAGTTGAACTTGAGGTCGCCATGCGCGTTCGCATCGAGACCCCGCGCGAGAATGCCGGAGTTGAACGCGCCACCGAGCAGAATGCTCACGCCGCGCTTTTCGCATTCGGGCAACAGATCGTCGAGCGTGTTTTGTTCGAGCAGCGTGTAGCGGCCGGCCAGCAACGCGCAGTCGATGTCGAATTCCGCCATCGCTTCCATGACCGCCGCGCCTTCGTTCACGCCGAGCCCGACCGCCTTCACGCCGCGCGAATTCTTCAATTCGTCGAGCGCGCGAAAACCGCCTTCATCGACGAGTTGTTTCCAGTAGTGCGCGTTCATCTCGCCATGCGTGACGCGGCCGATATCGTGGATCAGCACGATATCGATATCGGTCATGCCGAGGCGCATCTGGCTGTCCTCGAACGAGCGCAGGATGCCGTCGTAGGTGTAGTCGTAGATCGCCTGAAACGGCAGCGGCGCGGCCCAGCCCTCGCTGCCGTCATAAGGCGTCGTGCGTGGAACGAAGCGCCGGCCCACTTTGGTCGACAGCACGAAGTCGCCGCGCGGATAACGCCGCAGCGCATCGCCGAGCCGATGCTCCGCCTTCGTGTGGCCGTAGTGCGGCGCGGTATCGAAGAAACGGATGCCCGCCTGCCAGGCGGCATCGACGGTCGCGCGCGCCTCGTCTTCCGACAATTCGTGATACAGCCCACCGAGCGGCGCCGTGCCGAGCGACAGCGCCGTGACATCGAGCGCGGTGCGGCCAATCCTGCGCCGGCGTGAAACTGCCTCTTGCGCTTCTGCGGTCATCTGCAAGCCCCGAGTGATTTCGAGATGGCGGAAGTCAAGCCGCCACAGTAACGCGTACCGCGCCGCCCGGCAAACACGCCGGACCGACAGGCTCGAAGGTTTTGTAAGTCAGGATGAATTCCTGATGCCCGAGCGATTCGGACTTCGACGCCGCGCCCGCCGCCACCGCCAACGTCACATCGACGATTTCGCGGCCCACTTCGTCGAGCGTCGCGCGGCCTTCGAGGATGCGGCCGGCGTCGACGTCCATGTCGCCGGACAAATTGCGATACGTCGACGGATTCGCGCAGACCTTGATGACCGGCGATATCGCCGAGCCGACCACCGACCCACGCCCGGTCGTGAACAGAATCACGTGACAGCCGCACGCGATCAGCTCGCCGATCTCCGCGTTGTCGCTGATGTTCGGAAAGCCGAAGCGCGGTTCGCCATCGGGGACGACATCGAGCAGATAGAGGCCGCCGGTCGGCGGCACGTCGCCCGGCTTGATGATGCCGACGATCGGCGAAGCCCCGCTCTTCGAATACGCGCCGAGAGATTTCTCTTCCTGCGTCGTCAGCCCGCCGTCCGCGTTGCCGACGGAGAACGAGCCGTGGCCCATCGTCGTGTAATAGCGCGCGGCTTTTTGCACGCATTCGACGATGGCGTCGCCGAGCTCGGGCCGCGCCGCGCGCCGCTTCATATGGAACTCGCAGCCGACGAGCTCGCCCGTTTCCTCGAAGATGCAGGACGCGCCCGCATCGATGAACGCGTCGAACGCGCGGCCCACCGCCGGATTCGCCGTGATGCCGCTCGTGCCGTCGGAGCCGCCGCAGATCGTGCCGACGATGAGCTCGTCGAGCGCCATCGGCACTTTCTGTTGCGCGGCAAGCGTGGCGCGCGCGTCGCGCACCCAGTCGAGCCCGTTCTGGATCGTGCTGCGCGTGCCGCCTTTCTCCTGAATCGTCAGCACCGCGGCGGGACGGCCGCTCGCGCGCACGACATCGGCGAGATAGTGCTTGTTCATGCTCTCGCAGCCGAGCGACACGAACAGCACCGCGCCGACATTCGGATGCGTGCAGATGCGCTCCAGCATCTTTTCGGCGTAGCTGTTCGGATAGCAACCCGGAAACCCGATCAGATGCACGGGAGGTTCGTCGTCGCGTGCGGCGGAATCGAAGTCATCGAACGAAGGACGAAACTGCGCGACGATCTCGCGCGCGACGTGATGCGCGCATTCGACGAGATACGCCACCGCGACGACATTGCGGATGCCTTTCCGGCCATCCGCGCGGAGATAGCCTTGCAGTGCGGAAGTGTTCATGGAAGTGTTCAGTGCTGCACGTAGGCGTGTCCGGCGTCGTGCGTGTAAGTGGGAATGTAGTCGCTGTCCAGATTGTGCGTATGCAGATGCTCGCCGCGTGCGACATCGACATTCACATGACCGATGATCGCGCCGTAGCGCAGCACCTTTTCATCCTTCGACAACGGGCGCCGCGCGATCTTGTGCGCCAGGTCGATGGTCGTCGCGAGCGTGACGGCCTCGCCTTCGATCATCAGCGTTTCGCCCGCCGGCAAACGCGCGGCGGCGATCAGGCAGTTGTCGTCCGGGCTCAGCAGAATGAGCCGCGGGTCGGTGTTTCCTTGCATGTGTGTCTCTCAGTTTTGCGCTTCGCCACCCGCGAGCCGCGCCACCATCAGCGAGCCGAGAATGATCGCGCCGTAGATCGCCTGAATCCAGAACGACGGAACTTGCGCAAGTGTCAGCAGGTTTTGCACGACGCCCAGCAGCAAAACGCCGGACAGTGCGCCGAGCATCGTGCCCTTGCCGCCGTCGAGCGAGATGCCGCCGATCACGGCTGCGGCGAACACCGTGAAAATCATGCCGTTGCCCTGGTTGGCGTTGATCGCGCCGACGTAGCCCGTGACGATCAATCCGCCGATCGACGCGAGCACGCTGCCCAGCACGAACACGCCCCACGTGATGCGTTCGACGCGGATGCCCGCAGCGCGCGCCGCTTCCGGATTGCCGCCGATCGCATAGAGCGCGCGGCCGAGGCGGTGATAGCGCAGCATGAACGCCGCGCACGCGAACGCCGCCGCCGCGAGCCAGACGGAGAGCGGCAGGCCGAGCACGAGCGTCGTCGCGAGCGTGAAGAAGGACGGCGGCATGTCGAACAGCGTGCCGCCCTTCGTCGCGCCGACCAGCATGCCGCGCAGCACGATCAGCATCGCGAGCGTGACGATGAACGCGTTGAGCCGCAGCCGCACGACCAGAAAGCCGTTGACGAAACCGACCAGCGCGCCCACGACGACGATCGCCGCGAGCCCGCCCGCCGCGGGCCATTCGAGACCGAAGCCCGACGACGCCGCGGGCATCACGAGCATTGCGCCGACGGCGGGCGCGATGCCGACCGTCGATTCCAGCGACAGGTCGAATTTGCCCGTCAGCACGATCAGCGATTCGGCGAGCACGACGAGCGCGAGCGCCGCCGACGCGCCGAGAATGCTGATCAGGTTCGCCTGCGTCAGAAAGCTCGGGCTGACGAACGCGCCGATCGCGAGCAGCAACGCAAGCGCCGGCACGAGCGCGAGATCGCGAAAGCGCGCAAGCTCGATGCGCGGGCGCGGCCGTTGCATCGGCACGCCGGCCATCGCCGGACTGGAAACGTCATGCTTCATGGAGACTCACTCCTTCGACGGATGCGATGAGTTCATGGTCCTGCCATCCGGCAGGGAATTCGGCGACGATCGCGCCGCGGAACATCACGAGCACGCGGTCACAGGTGCGCAGGTCGTCGAGTTCGCCGGAGACGACGAGCACAGCCTTGCCTTCCTCGCGCACGCGTTCGACGACGCCGAGCAGCGCTTCTTTCGATTTCACGTCGACGCCGGCGGTCGGATCGATGAGCACGAGCACGTTCGGGTCAGTGGCGAGTGCGCGCGCCATCACGACCTTTTGCTGATTGCCGCCCGACAGGCCTGACACTTCGTGATCGGGCCCAGGTGTCTTGATACCGAGCGCGGCGATCATGCGGCGTCCGAACGCGTTTTTCTTCGCGGGCGATGCGATTCCGAAGCGGCCGAGCGTGCGCGCGATCGTCATCGATGCGTTTTCCGCGACGGACTGCGACAGCACCAGACCTTCGCGATGCCGGTCCTTCGGCACGCAGCCGACGCCGCTCGCGAGCGCGGCGGGCACGTCGCCGGGCGGAAGCGCACGGTCATCGACCCGGATCGTGCCGCGCTTCTGCGCCTTCAATCCGGCGATGGCTTCCGCGACGCTCGTGCGGCCGCTCGTCGTCGCGCCCGTCAGGCCGATGACTTCGCCGCGCCGCACCTGGAAGCTGACGTCGGCGTAGTCGTCGCCGGAGAGGGAATCGACCTGCAATGCGATCGATGCATCGGCGGGTAAAGGCGCACGCGCGGCGGCATCCGCGACGGCGAGACCGCCCTGCTCCCCCGTCATCGCTTCGATCAGCTTGTCGCGCGGCAAAGCCGACACCGGCGCGCTGACGATATGGCGTGCATCGCGCAGCACGGTCACTGCCTGACAGATTTCGTACACTTCCTGCAGGTGATGGGAAATGAACAGGAAAGTGACGCCTTCTGTCTGTAACTCTTCGATACGCCTGAAGAGACGCTTGATCTCCTCTCCGTCCAACTGTGCAGTCGGTTCGTCGAGGATGATGAAACGCGCGCCATATGACAGCGCCCGCGCGATTTCCACGAGCTGCCGCGCCTCGACCGTCAGATCGCCGGCGCGCGCGTCCTCAGGCACGTCGATCTTCCAGTGATCGAGCAGCGAGCGGGCGTCACGGCGCATCGCGCGCCAGTCGATCACGCCGCCGCGCCGATGCTGCCGGTTGATGAAGAGGTTCTCGGCGACCGACAACTCGCGGATGATCGTCGAATGCTGATAGACGCACGCTACGCGCTCGCGCCACGCGTCGCGGTCAGCGAGCGGCGGCGCCGGCTCGCCGCCGAAGCGGATTTCACCGGCGTCGGGTTTGCGCAAGCCGGTGATCATCGACACGAGCGTCGACTTGCCTGCGCCGTTGCGCCCGACGAGCGCGTGAGACTCGCCGGGCAACACGCGCATCGTGACGTCGGCGAGCGCGGCGGTCGAACCGTAGCGCTTCGTCAGGCCGAGCGCTTCCACAACGGGCGCACTCATTTGATCGCTCATTTGACCGTGTTGCCCCAGAGGGACTTGTCGTCGACGTTGGTCTTCGTCACCAGCGGCGCGGGCAACTGATCCTCGAGAATGCCGGGCGCGCGCTGGACGATGGTGCTGCCATGATCGGTCGGACCGGGCTTGAAGGTCTGTCCGGCGAGCGCCGCCTTGATATAGAAGAGGCCGTACTTCGCGTAGAGATCGGCGGGCTGGGAAATGGTCGCATCGATCTCGCCGCGGCGGATCGCATCAAATTCCTGCGGAATGCCGTCATTGCTGACGATCACGATGTGCTTCGGATCGCCCGCCTTGAAGAGCAGTTGCTTGCGGCGCAGCGTCTGAAGCGTCGGCGACAGATAAACGCCGCCCGCCTGCATGTAGATCGCCTTCACATCGGGATTCGCGGTCAGCAGACTGTCGAGCGCGGTCGCGGCGGCGTCGCCCTTCCACGCGGCGGGAATCTCCAGCAGGCTCAGCGACGGATATTTCTTCAGGCACTCGCGAAACGCCTCGGACCGGTCGCGTCCATTCACCGACGCCAGATCGCCCATGATCTGCACGACCTTTCCCGACTTCACGTGCTCGCCGATGTACTCGCACGACTTCGTGCCGTATGCGCGGTTGTCGGCTCGCACGACCATCGCGACCTTGCCCTGCGTCGGGGCGACATCGACGGCGACGACCGGCACGCTCTTCGCCGACGATGCGTCCAGCGCACGGCTGATCGCCGCCGAATCCAGCGGCCCGACCAGGATGCCCTTCGCGCCGAGGTTCAGCAGATTGTTCATGTCGGTGATCTGCTGCGCGGGATCGCCGTTCGAGTTGACGGGCGCGAGGATGTCGAGCCCCATGTCCTTCGCGTATTTCGGCAGGTAGTTGTTGTACGACTGCCAGAACGGCGATGTGAGCATCGGCAAGCCGAGCCCGACTTTGCCGCTGTCGGCGGCGTTGGCGAGGCCGATCGTCCCGACTGCGGCGAGGGTGACGGCGAGCGTCTTCGTGAATTTCATGCGTTGTCTCCTGATACGTGCGTTCTTTCGTGACTGCAACGTGGGTACTGCGGAAACTGTCGATGCATATATTCATCAGTGAACGTATTATTCATATACGCACAAATCGAAGTCAAGAACGATGATGGGCAACGACGATCGGTAATTTCCCTAGCCGGTTTTTCGCCGACGACGTCCGCGCTCCCTGACGAAAGGCTTAAACTCGGCGCCAATTCATGAATCGACCCAGACTGCATATGGACGTTGACGACAACGATGCCGACCGTTACCGCGCACCCGCGCTCGACAAGGGGCTCGATATCCTCGAATTGCTGTCCGAGCAGAAATCGGGGCTCACGCGCGCGGAAATAACGAAGATGCTGGGGCGCAACGCGAGCGAGATGTATCGGATGCTGGAGCGGCTCGTCGCGCGGCAATATGTGGTGCGTTCGCCCGAAGGCGACCGCTATTCGTTGAGCCTCAAGCTCTATGCGCTCGCGCATCGTCATCCGCCGATGAATCGGCTGATTGCCGAGGCGCTGCCCGTGATGCAGCGTTTCGCCGACGCAGCCGAGCAGTCGGTGCATCTCGCCGTCTACGATCGCGGCAATCTGCTGGTCATCGCGCAGGTGGATGGGCCCGGAACGTGGGGCATTTCGGTGCGGCTCGGTTCGCGCGTCGGACTGATCGACACCGGTTCGGGCCGTGTGGTGCTCGCCTTCCAGACGAACGAACAGCGCGAACACATGCTCGCCGAACATACGAAGGTCAAGGGCGAACTTGCGCTCGATCGCGCGGTGCTCGATGCCGACTACCGGCAAATTTGCGAAATCGGCTATTCGAAGAAGGACAGTCAGCAGACCTTCGGTGTGACGGACGTGACCTTTCCGCTGCTCGGGCCGTCTGGACAGGCGATCGCCGCCCTCACCTGCCCTTACATGCGTCGCATCGATGAATACGTGGCGCCGTCCATCGAAGACGTCACCGCGTTACTGAAGGACGCGGCCGCATCGCTTTCGATGATGCACGACTGACCGTCAGTCTCTTCGCGCGTTAGAATGGCGGCCCTCTCAAAATGGCGGCGGGCTTCGATAGCGTGCCGCCGTTTCCATTCCGACGCATAACAGACGCATTCCCCGATGGCGAAACTCCTTTCCGATTCCGAATTCCTCCGCTTCACCGAACTACAGCAAAAGCAGGCGAACTTCACGATCACGTCCGACGAAGCCGATGAACTGCGCGAGATCGTCGCACACGCGCAGAAGAAGCGCGACGATCGTGCGGCCGCGATGCAGGCAATCGAAGCGTATATCGCGCAGTTCGACATCACGCCGGACGAACTTTTCTCGGCCGAGCAGATCGGCGACGCCGCCCGCACCTTCGGCCTCATTCCCGCTGCGAAGAAAGAACGCACGCTGCCGCCGCAACTGACGCACAACGGCAAGCCGTATCAGTGGACTTCGCGTGCGCTGCCCGAGGAGATTCGCGTGCCGCTGTTCGAAGCGTTCACGTCGGGGCAATCGGTGAAACCGTTCATCGCGACATTGAAGGACACGTCGCGCTGCGCATTGACGATCGCGCGGCTCGAGAAGGAAACGGGAAATACGTACGCCGAAGCATTGCTCGATGAACTCTCGCTTTCGCGCGTTCACGTCGATGAAGCGCTTGGCAAGCTGGCAGCGTGAGTCAGTGAGGGGCTGCGCCTGGCTTTATGCGCATAAAGTCGAGGTGCGGCCATCGCCGATCTGCATGCCGCATCAATCGCCGCTCGCGCCCCTCGAAGTAGGCGACGGCGTTTCACACAATCGCAATCTGAAGCCGACGACGCCCGGGTCTTCGGTCTTCGTCAGTTCGAAGCCCATGTTGCGCGCGAGCGCGATCATGCCGGCGTTCTCGCGCAGCGCTTCGCCGATCATCCAGCGCGTACCGCGGTTTTTCGCATATTCGATGGTGCGCGACAGCAGTAGCTTTCCCAATCCCTTTCCCTTCATATCCGAACGCGCGGCCACGGCGAATTCGGCGGTTTCGTTGTCCGGATCGGCGATAGCGCGAGCGACACCGAGCGTCTCACTCATGCCTTCGCCATTCGCCCGCGTGACGATCAGCGCCATCTCGCGGTCATAGTCGATCTGCGTCATCCGGGCGAGTTGCGAATGATCGAAGCTGCGCACGGCGCCGAAGAAGCGCAGGCGCAAGTCTTCGGCGGTATTCGCGGCGACAAACGCGGCATGCGCTTCTTCATCCTCTGGGCGAATCGGCCGCACGGTCACGCGCATACCTCGCCAGTCGAGCGTCTCTTCCAGACAGCGCGGATACGGCACGATCGCAAGCGGCTTACGATGTGCGCCCAGCGTGAGCTGCGGCTCGTGAACGGCGACCGAATCGCGCGTCACCCGAAGGACGAGCCGCAACGCAACGATTTCTTCGATATAGCAAACGAGTTGCGACAGCGACGTCAACGAATTGAGCAGCGTGTCCGCGGGCAATTCGCGCGACCGAGGCGAACGCTTGACGAGATCGCGCGCGAGCACGGGATTGAGCGGCGGCAAGGCGAACTCGTGGAGCGCGTCCGCCAGACCGAGTGCACCTTCGGCCTTGAATTCGAACACCGGGCCGAATACGCGGTGGTTGAGCATCCGCGCCTGAATCTCGACGGCATCGCTCGTCAGCGAATCCGGTGGCCCCGGCTTCACCGTGATGCCGAAGCGGGCGAGCACACGCGCCGCACGTTCACCATTCAGTTCGGCGATTCCGCTCGCGAGTGCGCTTCGAATGTCGCGTTGTGCGGCATCGATGTCGTCTGGGATATCGGCTGGCAGGCCGTCGGGCGTTTGCATCAACAATTCGCGGCCTTGCCGGAAATCGACGAGTCGCGCGAATCCACGTGCGAGCCGATGCGGCGTCGTATGCACCGGAATGCCGTTCGCGTGCAATTCGTCGCGCGTCGCGGCATCGACGCAGCCAAAGAAACACGCCAGCAATCCGCGGTAGGCATGGCGCCGCTCGGCAATCAGCGTGCGCGCGACGTCCGCAACGGGCGCGCTGTGCGTCGGCGCATGCACGACGAACACGGTGCCGGTCTCGCGATGCAACGCTAGCGCTTCCAGAGCGGCGCCAAAATCGGCGGGAGTGGCCGCGTCGCCGAGCAGAAGCGGATTTCCCGCGCGAGCGCGAGGCAGCGCGGCCGCTATCGCATCGCGCGCAGCAGTGGGCCATTGCGCGAGGTCGTCGCCCGCAGCGCCGAACGCATCCTGCGCGAGCGCTGCGACGCCGCGGTCGCTCGTGACGACGGTCGCGACGTCGCTCGCCGCGACGCGGCCGATGCCGAGCGTTTCGATTTCGTCGAGCAAGTCGTCGAGTGAATCGACGCGCACGAGTCCGGCACGACGGAAAGCAGCGCCGTAGAGTCGATCGAACGGATCGTCTCGGCCGGTGCGAAGCACGAGCACCGGTTTGTTTCGCGCAGCGGCGCGCGCGGCAGACATGAATTTGCGCGCAGATCGCACGGTTTCGATCGCGAGCAGAATCGCCCGCGTCGACGCATCGCTCGCCAGGAAATCGAGGAGATCGCCGGAATCGACGTCGGCTTCATCGCCAAGGGCGACGATTCGCGAGAAGCCGAGGCCGCGCGCACGCGCCCAGCCCAACACGCCGTTGGTCAATGCGTTCGATCCGGATACCCATGCGACTCCGCCCGATTTGACGTTGCAGGCAGGCGCGCCGAGACAGGCGCCGATCGCGGGTGTCACCACGCCGATACTGGCAGGTCCGACGATGCGCACGAGGAAGGGGCGGGCGGCGGCAAGCGTGCGGATAGTCCACTCGTCTGCTCCGGCAGCGGAGCCATGCAGATCGTCCTGTCGCGATATCGATGACGCACTTCGCTGTATCGCCTCACCCACGATCACGACCGCTTTCGTTCCGCGACGCCCCAATCGTTCGATGAGATCCGGCCACGTATGCGGTCGCGTGCAGAGCACGGCGACGTTCGGGGCTTCGGGCAGCGCATCGATGTCGGCGTACACGAGTTCGCCGCCTAGCGATCCGTATTTTGGGTTGACGGGCCAAAGCGATCCTGAGAAGCCGGCGCATGCAGCGCGCGCCCATACCATTTCACCGACGCTGCCCGGGCGCGATGAGGCTCCGATGATCGCGATGGATTTAGGGGCGAACAGAATGTCCAGGTTGCGAACGGTCATAGCGGCTCCGGCACAGGGACGATTAGACAGGGGCTAGGATAGGCGATTTCGTTTAGCGGGTGATGATGGGCGACGTCATATGCGCTTGTCAGACGATCCTCATCGACCGTCCTCGGCGATCGGAAGCACCCGCGACTTTATGCGCATAAAGCTCCGATCGATCTCGCGCCGACGCATCGCATGAAGCCCTGGGCGCAGTGCATCGGACTTTATGCGCATAAAGCTAGGCCGAATGGCTAACGCGCGTCATATCTTGTCGAATTTCACTGGAAAAATGATTACGCCAATGTAGAATTCAACGAACTTAAAAATTCGGAGCGGAACGTGGCGGCGGAAATCATAGCGATCACGCAGCAAAAGGGCGGGGTCGGCAAAAGCACGATCGCAATGCACCTCGGTGCGGCCCTGCACGAAAAGAAGAAGCGCGTTCTCGTAGTCGACGCTGATGGGCAGAACACGCTGATCCATTGGTCGAGCGCCGCATCGGATGGCGCGAGTGGAATACCCTTTCCCGTGGTCAATCTTTCTGAAGCGGGCGGGCAGATCCATCGTGAGATCAAGAAGTTCGTCAACGACTACGAGTTCATCGTGGTGGATTGCCCGCCGTCGATCACCGAGAAGGTATCGGGTGTCGTACTGCTCGCGGCGAGTGTCGCGGTGATTCCCACGTCATCGTCGCCGGCGGACTATTGGTCGAGTGTCGGTCTCGTCAAGCTCGTTCAGCAAGCGCAAGTCATGAACGAAGACCTGCGCGCCGTCTTCCTTCTGAACAAGACGGAAGAGAAGCGCATGCTCACGCGCGAACTCAAGGTCGCGCTCGAGGAGCTCGGTTTTCCCCTGCTCAAAACGCAAATTCCCACACGCGAGTGCTACAAGCAGGCGATGGCGCTCGGACAAACCGTTCTGCAAATGAGTGACCGCGGATCGCGCCTCGGTGCTGCGGAGATCCGCGCCGTGGCTGACGAAATCCTCGACATGCTCTCCTGACTTTATGCGCATAAAGGACCCTGAATGAAACCGTCCCAGTTTGCAAAGGGCTTCAAGGCCCGCCCCGACTCGACGAGCAGCGAAAAGCGCACGGCACTCGATCGCCTGAACGCCATCGACGGCATCGTTGACCTTCAGCACGTAGGGCAGGCCGCAAACGGCCGGTCGAGCGCATTTGTCGCCGAGGAACCCGGCGATATCGCTACCGGCGTCGAGTCCGAGGACTATCGGGCATGGCGACGCGCGAATCGCTATACGACGGGACAAGTGATCGAACTGCCATTGAAGTCGATCAAGACCAGTCCGTTCAACCCGCGTCATTTCTATCTCAAGTCCTCGATCGCGGAATTGGCCGTCAACCTGGCAAAGCAAGGGCAGCAACAGGCAATTCACGTCATCCCCGATTATGAGAATCCGGGAACGTTCTTCGTCAGCGATGGCGGTCGGCGCGTGCGGGCGCTTAAAGAAGCCAACAAGGAAGCCGTCAAGGCTGTGGTCGTTGATCTGCCGATCGGCATTCAGAGCTACAAGCTGGGCTACGATCTGAACGTTCAACGCGACTCGCAGACGGTGTTCGACAACGCTGTGGTCTGGCGGCGCTTCCTCGACGAGGCGCATTTTCAGAGCCAGCGCGAACTCGCGGATCATCTGGGCCTCGACGAATCGACGATCGCCGTGGCGTTGTCCATCGCGAAGCTTCCTGAAAACGTGATGCATGAGATGGTCGCGCGGCCCGACCGTTTCGGATCGAACATGGCCTATCAGATCGCCCGATACCACGCCGCTCGCGGCAGCGACTCCACGCTGCGTCTCATCAACAAGATCACATCGGACGACCTGAGCACGCGCCAGGTCGCCGATATCGTCAAGGGACGCGCGAGCCCTCAGGACACACCGAAGACGCCGAGTCGCCAGCGCTATGCGCAGCGCCTCGAGATCGAGCTCGATGGCGTCGCGGTCGGTGATCTGAAGTCATATGGGGAAGACCGCCTCGAACTGCGCTTGCGCGGGTTATCGCGTGAACGGCGTGACGAGCTGCTGCATCAGATCGAGTCGATGCTTCAGCCTGTCGAGACGAAGAAGTGAAGTGATGCATGGCCACCGAGTCTTTCTCGGTGGCCATACTGAATCGCGAGAATCGTTCTGAAGAACTTGTCGCGGGGCCTAAGGTATCAACCCACGCGCGATTGGCTCAACGTGAATGCCAGCAAGTCGCCGTCGGTGGGCTCGCCCCAGGTCTTTCGAGCAAGCCAGTCGAAGAACGAAGTTTCGGCGAGCTTCGAATCCAATCCGCGCTTGCGCCAATCGTCGCGCATGTGCGTGCCCAAAGCCGGCAGCACGTCATCCTCGAACGACTGACGTGCGAGTTCCCGTTCTTCCTCACCTTGCTCGTCGTACAGCACACGCGCTTCCTTGCGACGGTACGCGGAAAATTCGCTCAGCAAGCGTGCCTTGAGATCGTCAGCGGCCGCGGCGGCAGCCCCCGGAGTGCGTGCCGGCGCGCCGCTCGTCGCAGGAGGCAACGCCTCCACCGGCGGCGCATAGCCTTTCTTGAGCGCATCCTTGAAAAGCGCCGCTGCGCTTCGAACCGGTGGCAAGGACGTGCTGCGCATGCGTTGCTCGGTCATCTGCAATGCCGCCCGGATGCGATTCTCCTCGCTGTCCGCATAGAGCGTCTGAGCGTCCTTGAGCGGAATGCCGATCTTCACCATCCGATCGACCAGGGTGCTGTCGAACACGTTCGGATGCTCGTCGAGCGCGAGCATCGGCTGCTTGCGCTCGGTCACGCGGAACTGGATCTCCGCAACACGCCTTCCCTCGCGATGCTCCACCAACTCGACGAAGATGTTCGTCACCGCGTTCACTTCGGCAATCGCGGGGCGCAGATAATCGCGCTTGAAGTATTTGTATTCGCGCTTGGCTTCGTCACCGGCTTCCGTGTCGGGCGTACCGGACAGGATCGGGCGCCACCACTCCCAAGTTTCGCGCATCGTCAAATGGCTGGGATTGGTCAGGTAGCGGACGCAGATCTCATAGAGCGCAAGGCCCGCGCTGCTGCGCAACTGGCTCTGGAACTGCAGGCTCAGACGCGCATATTGAACCGGATCCAGCAGCTTCTTTTTGATTTTTGGCGCGAAGGAAAACTCGACCCATACACGGCGCGTCGTCGGGTCTTCCAGGATTTCCGCATCGGCGATCAACGTCGAGATGCCCCACTTGCGGCCGGGCTTCTGGCTCGATGTGCCGGTGCTCCACTCGACCTGCACCGACACCATGCGACGCAGATGTTCTTTGACGAGCGCAGTATCGTTCGAGTCGAACGCCGAATTGGCGACGATATCGGAAAGCAGCGCACGATACGTGTCCCCGGATTCGTCAGCCTGCTGGGCGACCGCGAGCAGCACGTTGAAAAGCTTTCGAGTCAGCAGCGTAATCTTGCCGTTTTTCGGCTGAATCGCGATGGCCTCGACAGCCTTGCGCAATTCCGCCGAGCTCGGGCTGACAACGTCGGTCTTCTTTGCGCGCTTCGTGGCCATGCGATGGTCAGGATCGATGTTGCGACGAAGGATACCGATTGGGGTGAACCGCGTCTATAGGGGTGTCTTCACCATCCTGCGGTGATAACGGACACGTTGTTGAGCCTCACTGCGGTGCGCCCCCGTAAACGCTCACCGCTCACCGATCGCACCCATCTCATATATCTAGCATCCATGCGGGTAAACGGATTGCAGCGCGTTTCACTCGAATTCGCAACGCCCAAGCGGGGTCCTGAAAACACTCACCTCAAAATATTTTCGGCAACAGTCAGCTGTGGCGCACGAGAGACAGCGCACTAGTTGCGCGTTTTTCGACCGACTCATCGACGGCTCGCGGTGCGTATCCATCGACTGTCCGACTCACTCGCGAAGGAAAGCGCGAACGCTCCCGAAGAACCTCACCTTTAGCGACTGACACGGGTCGGAGAGCAAAGCATCACGGCTTTATACAGGCCTTAGCAGAGCAACCGTCTCCAGTAAAGCCTTGGCTTTACTGGGCTTCCCTCTCGTGTTCAGACGTCCTCCAACGACTCACTCACGTGATCCCGCAAACACTCACCTTTCTGTATCGCTAACTCCAAAGTTGCCCGTAGCAGGCACTCATCTCGCTCTCTCGAGCTAACGGCAAACACATATCCTCCCGTAAAAGCTCACTGCACCTTCGTCGGGCTTCGGTTATGGCGCTCGTTCGACGGCTCCCGAATTTACTCACCATTGATTGAGCGCATACTGACAGATTGGGGATAACTAACTGTTTTTAAACAAATTGCTATCCAGAAACGCCGACGCGTCCAGTATCCCCTGGCAACAAATGAGAATCCCGAAGATACTCACCTTTCCGCCTAAACCCGGACCGGACGAGAATAAAATTGGCGCCCGCACGCTCCTGCAAAGTCTCACCTTAACGGCATGACAGCGCAAAAAGGCCGCCAACGAACCGATACAGTCCCGTAGAAGTTCGGCTGCTGGCTTGTTACTCCCGTAAAACCTCACCTTCGAACCGAAAGAGGGTTTTGTTCCAGTACGACAGCACACGGCTACCTGTAAACCCTCACCGTTGCATGCGATTCTTCCCCGTAATCACTCACCAATCGGAAAACCTTACCTAAATCGGCTTGCAAAAAGTGCGTTTCTTCAGGTCCCGAGGAATCTCACCATCAAGAGAAATTCAGCGGCTTCCTCATCCCGTCAAATCAATGCCTGCTCGCGATAGACCTCCCGAAAACGCTCACCTGAGCGAAACCGGGGCTTCCCGAATCCGCTCACGATGTTTCCCGCGAGAACTCACCAAGCCCCCTGAAGCCCATCACCGATATATCCTGCAAAGCTTCACCATAGGTCCCGAAAGGTCTCACCCAACATCCCGCAAACCCTTATGGCACAAGGCTTTCGCGCGGCGTTAACTGTTTTTCAAGAAGGTTCAAGGGTGTTTACTTCTATTACTCTCAAGCCCAGTGTCGTGGCTAGCGAACATGTTCAAAACCGAAGAGTCGTGAAACACGACATCTATCCGCGGATCAAGCTAAAATCGCCGCTCAATCAGTGAGTTAAGATCATCTCCTAAAGATGTTTCACGAGACTCTCTACTGTCATTGAGCAGAGTCTAGTCGATGAGGCGTGAATGGTGATGCATCCACGTGCAGGCGGAGGACAATTCGATATTCGTAACGCCTGACACGTAAAAGGTTATGATTGTTACGTTAAATCCGGCTCATTTCCGACATGGAACACCACATTCGCGATGCCCTGCGGCAAGAAATCGATGCCATGCGCGCTGCCGGCGCTCGGCGGCAAGATCTCTCGCAACACACATGCAAGCGCCTTTTCTTCGATCTGGGTATTCGACCCTCGGTAACCGCGGTCCGCGAATTCACGCAAACAGGCAGTGCGAGCGATATCCCGAAAGACATCGAAGCGTTCTGGTCCAGCTTGCGTTCAGCGTTGCGCATGCGTATCGATGCTGGCGCGATTCCCGAATCGCTGCAAGAACGTGCCGGCGAACTATTGGCGGCTTTGTATGACGAGGCCCAACGGCAGGCACGTGCGTCCCTGGTCGATGACAAAGCCCACCTCGACGCTGTCCTCTCAGCCGCGCAAGCCCAGGTTCACGAGGCCGATGTTCGCCGCGAGGCGATCGAGCAAGCTCATCAACGCGCCGAGGCGCGCGCCGAAGCCGGCGCGGCGCGGATCGCGGCACTCGAGGCCGAGCTCAAGGCGCTGCGCGATCAGGGATCGAACGCTCAAGCGGGCTTGCGCGAGGTTATCGGACGCTGGGAAAAGGAGAGCCAGGCGCTATCCGAGCGCCTCAGCGAAGAACAAGCTTCGACGGCGCGGCTGCGCGACCGTATCGATGAACTGCAGAGCGAGCTGCGTCAGAATACCGAGCACTACGCTCAGCAGATCAAGGACGCCATCAAGGAAGCCGAGCGACGCGTCCGGCCGATGCTGGTGGAACTCGATTCCCTGCGCGGTATGGCTGCCACCTATCAGGCCGGGGTTCGCGACACAAGCCAGAAAGAATTCGATTTCATTCAACAGCTTAGCGCCGCAAGAAGCCGAGCTGACCGGCTCGAATCGCAAGTTCGGGAGCAGTCGGACGAAATCGATGCACTCATTCGCGAACGCGATGCCCAACGCGTTCAGTCCGGAGCGAGCGCCGAAGTCGGCGCATTGATCGCGTCGATGGCGGCGGAGGGACGCCTGAGCGCCGCCGAAATCGCCGGTCTGGGGACGCAACTGGATGCGCATGTGGCGGCGCCTGGGGTCTGTCCGGCTTGCGAACTCGCGGAACCGGAATTGCAGCGTCACGAAGATGAGTACGAGCTGTCCTGCCCGAATTGCGAGCGGACATCGGGCGCGGTTTCGTCGAAACTCGCGGCCGTCGATGGTTTCATCCGGTCCGCCCGCGTCGACGCCTCCTGACCGGCGTCGGAAAACGTCAAAGGTGAGTGTTTTCGGGACCCTCGATCGGGCCCGCCGAGCCAGCGTCCACAGCCATACCGGCGCGCGCCTTCGCGATATCCCGCTCCCGTATTTGCTCACCCATCCATTCCTCCCACGCGCGATGCAGGCGGTGGCCGGAGATCGTCTGCTGGAATCCGAGCCATTGCCCGACACGATCGGGGTCCGTTCCGTCTTCGAACAGTTCCGCCGCATACGTGTTGCGCAAGGTCTGCGGGCTCGCCCGTGCGACGCGCGACGCGGCGATTCCCGACGCGGCCACCACCGCGTCGATCGCGCGCAGCATCGTCGCCTTGTGCATGGAGCGTCCCGACGGCGCGGCCGGAAACAGCAGTTCGCCCGCGAGTCCCGCCGTTTTGCGTTCGCTGATCCAGTTGTCGAGCAATTCGACGGCGAACGGCGCGAGCCGCGCCTGCCGGATCAGCAACGGATTCGACGCGTCCACGGTGATATACGGCGCGCCTGCCGCATAGCAATCGATCGTCAATTGCGCGGCTTCGCCCGTCTTCACGCCTGCACCCAAAAAGACGGCGACCAACGCCCGATCGCGCCGCTCGCGCCAACGCTGTCCGGCCGGCAACGCGCCGATCGGCGAGAACAGATGCGCGACGAGCAGCGCGCGCTCGTCGTGAGTCAGAAAGCCGGTCGGCTCGTTATCGCGCGCCTTGCGCCACGCGGCGTTGCCGTCCTGAGCGATGAAGCGCGCCGGGTTCGTCGCGGCCGATTCCACTTCGCGCACGTGATCCAGCACGCGTTCGATCAACCTCAGGTAGCGCATGCGCTGCGGACGGCGGATATCCAGTTGCGCGACGAACTGCTCGATGACGGGACGCTGCACCGTGTGCAGCGTCGCGCGTTTCGCGGTCAGCCACTCGAGGAAGTTGCCCCACTGCGCGCGATAAACATCCGCCGATGACGCCCGGAATGCCTGCTGAGCGAGCCATGCGTCGAAGGCGGCGTGCGGATCCGCCTGCCAGTCGGCGCGCTGTTGGTCGAAGAGATCGGAAGTGTTCGGCATGGTGTCGGAAGGCGCATCGCCCGCTGTATGGCACTGGGCACAGGGTCGGGCTTCGGGGGGCTGACGTCAAGCGAAGGTGTTCATCGAAGTGTCGATAACTGTCTTGCGGGGCGCGTGACTTGTCGACTACTGTCATCTATGCGGCTTCCTTCCACCCTCGAGCTCATGCGCAACTAGGAGTGAACGATGGCCCAGCAATCCTGGCAGGACCGCCGCGCAATCGGACGCGCCGCGCGCGAGCGCACGCCACGGGGCGCGCACGAAGCGATCGGCGATATCGATCGCGATCCCATCGAACTGTTGCAATCGAGCAGCAAGGGGCGCGTCGAGGCGCTCGTTCCGCTGCGCTACGGCCGCATGCTGGTGTCGCCGTTCACGTTCTACCGCGGCAGCGCGATCCTGCAAGCGCACGATCTGGCCACTACGCCGAACAGCGGTATCGCCATCCAGATTTGCGGCGACTGTCACTTGTCCAATTTTGGCGGCTTCGCGACGCCGGAGCGTGCGCTTATTTTCGATCTCAACGACTTCGACGAAACGGCGCCCGGTCCTTGGGAGTGGGATGTGAAGCGCCTTGTCGCGAGCTTCACGATTGCCGGGCGCCATCTCGGTCACGGCGACCTTGCCGCCGACGAGTTTGCCTTTCTCGCTGCGCGCAGCTATCAGACGCATATGCGTGAGTACGCCGAAATGAGCGCGCTCGATCTCTGGTACGAACGGATCACGTTCGATCGCATGTACGCTGCCGTGCAGAGCGATGACGCCCGGCGGCGCATCAAGCGTGGCATCGAGCGTGCTTCGCGCCGCACGCACGAGACGATGTTGCCGAAGCTGGCGGATCGAACGGGCGGCATGTGGCGCATCCGCGATGCGCCGCCCGCCGTGTTCCACGTTCGCGGCAAAAGCACGCTGATCGACAAGAACGACGAATGGATGACCCTCGAGGGCACTCGAGAAGAGATTTATGCGAGTCTCATGCGCAAATACGTCGTGACGCTGACGCCCGAGCGGGCACGGCTACTTTCGCAGTTCACGCTGCAGGACGTTGCGTTCAAGGTGGTCGGCGTAGGCAGTGTCGGCACGCGCTGCCTCGTTCTGCTGCTCACCGATGCCCACGACAAGCCGCTCTTCCTGCAGATGAAGGAGGCATCGACCTCAGTCGTCGCGCGATACGCGAAGCAAGCGAAAGATGCGGACGATCCCGAACACGACGGTCAGCGCGTCGTTCATGGACAACGTTTGATGCAGGCGGCCACCGATCCGTTCCTCGGCTGGGCGACGGGCCCGCTCGGACGCTCACTGTACATCCGTCAGTTGCGCGACATGAAAATCTCCGCCGAGCTCGAGACCTTCACCGATGACGCCTTTCGCGAATATGCCGCGATGTGCGGCTGGGCGCTCGCCCGCGCGCATGCGAAATCGGGCGGATGCGCGCCGGAGATCTCGGGCTATCTCGGCAACAGCGATCGCATGGCCGAAGTGCTCGTGCGCTACGGACGCGGCTATGCGGATCAGGTGGAAAAGGATTACGAGACGTTTCGCGCGGCGTGCCGGGACGGCAAGCTCGAAGCGCGATCCGACGCCGACATGTCAGCCGATTTCGCGCCGTGATGATGTGCGTTGCGTGATGAGCGGAACCGCGCACGGCACGCGGGCGCGTGCCGGGGACGCGCGTCAGTGTGCGGCGATGGCGAGTTGCGGTCGGCCGTGTCGTGCGGCGCGCTCGTAGGCGTCCACGGCGAAAGCGAAGACGGCGGGCAAGGCATCGGAGGATGCGACGTCGACTACGTCGTCGGTTTCGGGGAAGTGAAAGTTATCGGGACGCGCAAACAGCTCGCGCAATGTCGCTTCGTGCCTTCCCGCAAAGCCCAGGTCTGCCACGGCTTCGGCTTCGATGGCATGCAGCAGCCGCCAGGTCAGCGGCACGTTTTTGTCGATGTACCGCCCCGCTATCTGACGCGTAATGCGTTCGAGATCATGCACAGCACGGGCAAACTGCCTCTTGCTTAGATTTTCGCCGTTCGACTCCATGATTCACCCCTTCCCAACTGGTCTTATAGTACTGTACAAACATACAGTACTTGTTGCAATAAAAATAGCCTCTCGCTAGTCGGCCCGGGTGTATGTGCGATTCCGCCTACGTGCATTTCAGACAGGCGCCGCTATGCGCGCTCGCGAACGAAGCGCATCGTGGAACCATGCTTAGGAAATCTCCTGAGCGGAACGCGCAGGCGCTCTTCTGCGTACGTTCGACGGCATCGCGCGGCCAATCGCGCTGCAAACCACGGGAGAACTGCTATGAACAAGGATCAAGTCGAAGGCGTTGGCAAGCAGGTCAAGGGAAAGATCAACGAGGGCGTCGGAAAAATGACCGGCGATAAGGCTCAGGAAGCCAAGGGTGACCTGCAGCAGGCGGCGGGCAAGGTCCAAAAAGGCGTGGGTGACGCACGCGAAGATCTGAAGGACAGCGTCAAGAAGAACCCGTAACACGGGCTTGACGGCGCCGTTCGCGGCGCCGCTTAGATGCGGGACGCGGATTTTGCGCGTCCCGTTTTTTGTTGGGCCGAGGCATTGCCGGCCGGTCCAAACTTGATGCGCATAAAGTCAGCCGTGGATCACCACCAGCAGTGCTCGCGCTTCGGCGCGTCCGACGTTACGAATCGCATGCGCTTCGTCGGCCGCATATCGCGCGGTTTCGCCAGCTTTGAGTCGACGAGTCGCGCCCGATGCCTCCACTTCGATCGATCCGTTCAGCACCGTAAGGTGCTCGCGTGTCCCCGGCTCGTGCGCGTTCGACGTAAGTGCCGCGCCCGACTGTAGCGTGAGCTCGTACCACTCGAATTTGCCGGCGAGTTCTATCGGCCCCCAGACGCGCAACTGATAGCCGCCGTTGTCGCCGCTCAAAGTCGGGATGTCGTGCGGCCCGGCGACGCGTATCGCCTCTGCCGGCTTCTGCTGCGTAAATAGCTGATCGAGGCTGATACCTAGCGCGTTGGTCAGTCGCCAGGCGACTGCGATCGTCGGATTGGCTTTGTCGCGTTCGATTTCCGAGAGCATCGACTTCGATACGCCGGCGGCCCGTGACAGGTCGTCGAGCGTGAGTTTCCGTTCATTGCGCAATCGCTGAATGATTTCTCCGACGCGCGGCGGCGCCGTTCCCGCGAAGTCGCCTGCTTTTCCGTCTGGGCCCGTGCTTGCCATGTCTCGGTCAATCCCTTAGAGTGTTCGACATATCGGAAAAATGTTCGAAATATCGAACATGTCCGATTCGATGGATGCACTATAACAGGGCTAAGGGCCGCGCCGCGAGCAGCGAAGCGCGGATCGCCCGGACAGGCCAAGAACAAGGATCGCGATGAAAGACCAATTCCTATCCCATTTGCGCTCGACGCTCGACGAAATTCGTGCGGCGGGGTTTTACAAAGCGGAGCGCGTCATCGCGAGCCCACAGTCGTCGGATATTCGGCTGGCGAATGGGAACGACGTGCTGAACTTCTGTGCGAACAATTACCTCGGGCTTGCCGATGATCGTCGTCTCATCGACGCTGCGAAAGCGGGCCTCGACGCCGACGGCTTCGGCATGGCGTCCGTGCGCTTCATCTGCGGTACGCAAACCGTGCATAAGGAACTCGAACAGGCGATCGCGCAATTTCTCGAAACCGGGGACGCCATACTCTATTCGAGTTGCTTCGACGCGAACGGCGGACTTTTCGAAACGTTGCTGACCGAAGAAGACGCGATCATCAGCGATGAATTGAATCACGCCAGCATCATCGATGGCGTGCGTCTTTCGAAGGCGAGGCGCTTGCGTTACAAGAACAACGATCTCACGGATCTCGAAGCGCGCCTTCAGGAGGCCGACGCCGCCGGCGCACGCTTCAAGCTGATCGCGACAGATGGCGTCTTTTCGATGGACGGCATCATCGCCAACCTCGCCGGCATCTGCGATCTCGCAGACCGTTATGGCGCACTCGTGATGGTCGATGACTCCCACGCCGTCGGTTTCATCGGAGAAAAAGGACGTGGCACGCCGGAGCACTGCGGCGTGCTGGATCGCGTGGACATCATCACCGGAACTCTCGGCAAGGCGCTCGGTGGTGCGTCGGGCGGATATGTCGCCGCGCACAAGGAAATCATCGAATTGCTGCGTCAGCGCAGCCGGCCGTATCTCTTTTCGAATACGCTGGCGCCGAATATCGCGGCCGCTACGCTGAAAGTGCTCGAACTACTGGACAGCGACGAAGGCGCCGCGTTGCGTCAACGCGTCCGCGAGAACGGCGCGCACTTCCGCCGCGCCATGTCGTCTCACGGTTTCGATCTCGTTCCTGGCGAGCATCCGATCATCCCCGTGATGCTTGGCGACGCTCAACTCGCGTCGAAAATGGCCGATGCGCTGCTCGATGAAGGCGTCTATGTGATCGGTTTCTCATATCCCGTCGTACCGAAGGGACGCGCGCGCATCCGCACGCAGATGAGTGCTGCGCATACGCCGGAACAGATCGATCGCGCGGTCGATGCGTTCGCGCGCGTCGGCCGATCGCTCGGTGTCATCCGCTGAGCGCAGCGCGACTTTATGCGCATAAAGCGAGGGGACCGGGCCACAAGCCTGCGATCCTCGAAGAAGCACCACCAAGACCAAACGTCAGGATCAAACGCAATGAAAGCCCTCGCCAAACTCGAACGCGCGCCCGGCCTTACCTTGACGCGCGTGAAGCGGCCCGAAGTCGGCCACAACGATGTTCTCATCCGCATCCGGAAGACTGCGATCTGCGGCACCGACATCCACATCTGGAAGTGGGACGAGTGGGCGCAGAAGACGATTCCGGTGCCGATGCATGTCGGTCACGAATATGTCGGCGAGATCGTGGAGATGGGCCAGGAGGTGCGCGGTTTTGCCATCGGCGATCGCGTGTCCGGCGAAGGACACATCACCTGCGGGTTTTGTCGGAACTGTCGCGCCGGGCGCCGGCATTTGTGTCGCAATACGGTCGGCGTCGGCGTGGATCGCGAAGGCGCGTTTGCCGAATATCTCGTGATTCCGGCGTTCAATGCGTTCAAGATTCCGCCCGATATCTCCGACGACCTCGCCGCGATTTTCGATCCGTTCGGCAATGCGACGCATACCGCCCTCTCGTTCAATCTCGTCGGCGAGGACGTGCTGATCACCGGCGCGGGCCCGATCGGCGTGATGGCCGCGGCGATTGCACGGCATGTCGGCGCGCGCAATGTCGTCATCACCGATGTCAACGATTACCGCCTGGAACTCGCCCGCAAGATGGGCGCGACGCGTGCCGTCAACGTGGCCAGGGAGCAACTGCGCGACGTGATGAGCGAACTCGGCATGACCGAGGGCTTCGACGTCGGTCTGGAAATGTCCGGCGTGCCGAGCGCATTCACGTCGATGCTGGAATCGATGAACCACGGCGGCAAGGTCGCGTTGCTCGGCATTCCGCCGGCGCAAACCGCGATCGACTGGAACAAGGTGATATTCAAGGGACTCGAGATCAAAGGCATCTACGGGCGCGAGATGTTTGAAACCTGGTACAAGATGGTCGCGATGCTGCAAAGCGGTCTCGATCTGTCGCCGATCCTCACGCACACCTTCCCCGTCGACGACTATCAGCGCGCATTCGACACGATGCTCTCGGGCAATAGCGGCAAAGTCGTGCTCGACTGGACCGAGGCCTGAAACACCGACACGACGCGCCCGATAGGCGCATCACTGCGCCGCATCCGCGGGCGCCTTCGAAAACTCCGCCTGAATGGCGACGTGCACATCGTCGCCGACGGCCGGATACCACGTCGTCAATCCGAATTGCGCACGGCTGAAATGTCCGTCGGCTGAAAAGCCCAGCGTTTCCTGCTTCGTGAGCGGATTGACCGCGTGACCGTTGAACGTCACGTTCAGCGTGACCGGCTTCGTCGTGCCGCGTATCGTCAGATCGCCGGTCAGCACGCCCTTGTCGTCTCCGGTGCGCTGAAAACCCGTGCTCGCGAAAACGATGCTCGGGTAACGCGCGACATCGAACATGTCCGGCCCTTTGAGCATGCGATCGAGCAGCGGCACGTTTGTGTTCACGCTCGATGCATCGATGGTCGCTCGCACCGAGCTTCCGGACATGCCGTCCGCATTCCAGTCGAGCTGCGCCGTCGTCTTGTCGAATCGGATGACGAATCGCGAGTAGTGAAAATGATCGACGTCGAAGCTCACGTTCCAGTGATGCGCGTCGAGCTGATAACGCCCCGGCGGCACGCTCGCTTCATTCGCCGACACGCGATGCGTGACCACCTGCAACGGCGTACAGGCCATCAATGCGCCAGCCGCCAGAAACGCAATGAGATGCTTATAAAACTTCATCGCGCTTTGCCTCGAATAAGAAATAGAACGCCGACAAGTTTCGCCGAGAACGAGCAAACGTGCGCGGATCGTCACGCGCTTTTCGCCCGCTCCCCCGAAAATAGCGCGATCAGGTAGAGTTCGCCTCGAACCAACATCTCAAAAATAAGGCGCCATTGGATACGTGCGATGGCGGAGAAAACATGCGCACATGGCTGCTTCCTTTCCGACACTTCCGCGCTCGCTTTCTGACGGCTGTCGTCCTGGTCGCTTCGGCATGGGCGCCTGCCGCGCACGCGGAATGGTGCGGCGACGGCCTTTGGGTCGATGCGATGATCGCCTCGCACCACTTTCATCCTGACAAGGATTTCGAACAATTTAATCCCGGCATCGGACTGGAATGCTGGGTCGCGCCGCAATGGGCGGTCACGGGCGGCTACTTCCGCAACTCGTTGTCGAAGCCTTCCTTTTATGGCGGCGGCGTCTGGGGACCGGACTTCCTGCACTGGAATCACATCAGGCTCGCCGTGATGGCCGGCCTCATTTCAGGCTACGACTACGGCAGTTACGGCATCGGTCATAACCATACGGTCGGGCCCGTGGCCGCGCCGCTCATCATGCTCGATTACAAGCGTGTGGGCGCGAACATCATCCTGATTCCGCCGATACCTTCTAGTGATCTGCCGTTCACGCTCGGCTTCATGCTCAAAGTGAAATTTTAAGCGATCCTGAATATTCTCACCGGTCGCACTGACACTTCAGTTCATGGTGTGTCGAATGAACGCGCCGCGTGCTGCAAGCACTCGAGCAACAGGCTGGCGGCGGGCGTCAACGGACTATCCCGCCGCGTCACGACACGAACCGACACGGCAGGCAACGGATCGGCGATAGGAAAGATCGCGAGCCCGTCGCTGACCCATGGATGCTCGAGCAGCGCGGCCGGCATTGCAGCCAACGCATCCGACCCGCGCAACAATCCGTGCGCGATGATGAAGCTCGGACACTCGATCACGCGACCCGGCACCATCAAGCCGCGCTCCGCATACGAATCGAGCAGCGCCCGCGTCGAGCTTTCCGGCGACGGATTCAACAGCCACTCCGCATCCGACAGCTCCGCGAGCGACGTGCAGTGCCGCAACGGATGATCCGCGCGCCCGACGATCGCCGAGCGGCTTTGATACAGCTCGATGTGATCGAATTCCGGCGCGAGATGCTCGGGCACGACCACCGCGACGACGAAATCGAGCGAACCATCCCTCAGACGCGGCATCGCGACGCCCGGAAAGCCTTCGATGAAACTCACGCGCGCATTCGGCATCTGCCGGCGGAACGCGCGGTACGCCTGCGGCAGGATCGACAGCGCCGCAGTCGGTGTGACAGCCGCACTCACGCTTCCCGCGCCCGTGCCTTTCATCTGCGCGATGTCGTCCTCGGCGCGGCGCATCTCGCTCACGATCAGATGCGCACGCACGCGCAACTGCTGCCCGAACGCGGTCAGCTGCACGCCGCGCGCGGTGCGCAAGACGAGCGGCACGCCGAGATCCTGCTCCAGTTCCTTGATCGCTTTCGTGAGCGCGGCTTGCGAAAGGTGCAGGCTGCGCGCGGCCGCGCGGATGCTGCCTTGCTCGGCGGTCGTGAGAAACGCGCGGAGCTGGTGGTATTTCATGCTCATCAGCGACACCTTAGGGTTATGCCCGACAACCATCAGTCATCACGGAGCAAATTTACAGTCTTTTGGTTTGCTTTTAGGCTTTATATGCTTGGAACACGTTGAAAACTGCATCGAGCAAGGAGTGTCACATGCTGTCAGTCGAGCCCGTCATCCCAGGCATCGCGGCTATCGCGTCAGAATTCGTCGATGTCCGGCGACGCATTCACGCCCATCCCGAAATGGCGTTCGAAGAAACGCAAACCAGCGCTCTCGTCGCGGAATCGCTCGCGCAGTGGGGCTACGAAGTGCATTGCGGGCTCGGCAAGACCGGCGTCGTCGGCGTGCTGAAGGCGGGCGAGGGCGGCAAGCGCATCGGCCTGCGCGCGGACATGGACGCGTTGCCGATCGAAGAAACCACCGGCCTGCCGTATGCGAGCCAGCACGCCCGCACGATGCACGCATGCGGCCACGACGGCCACACCGCCATGCTGCTGTGCGCCGCGCGTTATCTCGCGGAAAGCCGGCAGTTCTCGGGCACGCTCATCGTGATCTTTCAGCCCGCCGAGGAAGGCGAGGCGGGCGCGCGCGCAATGATCGAAGACGGGCTCTTCGACAAATTCCCGTGCGATGCCGTGTTCGGCCTGCACAACATGCCCGGCTTGCCCGCGGGCGACATGTTCTTCACGCCGGGGCCGGGCATGGCGTCGTCGGACCGCGTGAACATCACGGTGCGCGGCGTCGGCGGTCACGGTGCGATGCCGCACGTCGCACGCGATCCGATGCCCGCGGTTGCATCGATCATGCTCGGTCTCAACAGCATCGTCGCGCGCGAAGTGGATGCGCAGAAGCCCGCGGTCGTCACGGTCGGCAGCGTGCAGGCGGGCGAGGCGTGCAACGTGATTCCCGAAACCGCGCTGATGAAGCTCTCCGTGCGCGCGCTCGACGCGGGTGTGCGCGCACTTCTGCAGGAACGGATCACCGCGCTCGCGAACGCACAGGCGCTCGCTTACGGCTGCACGGCCGAGATCGATTACGAACTCGGCTATCCGGTGCTCGTGAATCACGCCGAACCCACGACCTTCGCCACCGATGTCGCCGTGAAGATGCTCGGCGCGCAACGCGTCGATCCGGCCGCAAAGCCGTTGATGGGCAGCGAAGACTTCGCGTTCATGCTCGAAGCGTGCCCGGGCACGTATGCGTGGATCGGCAACGGCGTCGGCTCGAAAGGCGGCTGCATGGTCCACAACCCCGGCTACGACTTCAACGACGACATCCTCGCAATCGGTGCGAGCTACTGGGTGCGCCTGGCCGAAGCCTGGCTCGCCGACTGATTCCTTCGGAGCACACCATGAACGCACCCACTTTCGCCAGCGCGCCGGCGAATGCATCGACGCAGACGAGCCGTGCAGCGCGCACGCGGCTGGTGATGGCGGCGGCAGTCGGCAACGCGCTCGAGTTCTATGACTTCACGGTCTATGCGTTCTTTGCGCTCATTATCGGCAAGCTGTTTTTTCCGGTGAACGATCCGGTCGGCCAGTTGCTGCTCGCGGTGGCGAGCTTCGGCGTCGGGTTCTTCACGCGTCCCGTGGGCGGTTTGCTGATCGGCATGTACGCCGACCGCGCCGGCCGCAAGAAGGCGATGCTGCTCACGCTCGGCCTGATGGCGCTCGGCACCGCGATGATCGCCGTCGCGCCGACCTACACGCAGGCGGGCATCGCTGCGCCGATCATTCTCGTGATCGCGCGGCTGATTCAGGGCTTTTCGGCGGGCGGCGAAGTGGGCGCATCGACGACACTGCTGCTCGAACAAGCGCCTTCGAACCGGCGCGGCCTCTACGCATCGTGGCAGTTCGCGAGCCAGGGCCTGTCGGCGCTCGCGGGTGCGCTGACGGGCGTCGCGCTCACGGCATCGCTGACATCGGCGCAACTCGAAAGCTGGGGATGGCGCGTGCCGTTCATCATCGGCACCGCGATCGTGCCGGTCGGCTGGTGGTTGCGCCGCACGATGGAGGAAGCGCCGCGCGAAACTGTCGAGGCACAACCGAAAGCGCCGAAGATGCCGCTCGTCACGGTCCTGCGCGAACATGGCCGCGCCGTGCTCAACGGACTGGGCCTTACCATCGGAGGCACGTCGGCGCATTTCATCATCGTGTTTTATCTGTCGATTTACGGCGTGAAGCAACTCGGCCTGCCGAACTGGACCGCGATGCTTTCGGGCTGCGTGTCGGGCGCGATTCTCTTCATCGTCGCGCCGATCGGCGGTTATTTGTCGGATCGCATCGGCCGCAACCGGCTCGCGCAGACGACGCGCATCCTGCTCATGCTCGCGATCTGGCCGGCGTTCGCGCTGCTGAACCAATCGCCGACCACGTCGACGCTGCTCGCGGTCGTCACGGCGTTGTCGATCGTGCATTCGCTCAACGTCGGACCGACGGGCGCGATGCTCGGCGAGCTGTTCCCGCGTTCGGTGCGTGCGACCGGCGCGGCCATCGTCTACAGTCTGGGCGTCGCAATTTTCGGCGGCTTCGCGCAGTTCTTCGTGACGTCGCTCATCGTCATCACGAAGAGCGTGATGGCGCCCGCATGGTATGTGATCGGCTGCGGCACGCTGTCGGTGATCGCTGTGGCGTGCATGCGCGAACGATCGAGGGAAACACTCGACTGATCGTCAAATCTTGCGATGGAAAGCGCACCGGATCGATGAGCGAGGTGTATAACTCGACAAATCCGGGAACGACAAAGGCCGCCCCGTGCGGCCTTTTCTTCTGGATCCCACACTATGACAAACGCACATCAAAAAGGGGACATTCATGCGCAAGCTCCGTTCTCAAAGCTGGTTCGGCGGTAAAGACAAAGACGCCTTCATTCACCGTTCGTGGATGAAAAACCAGGGCATTCCTCACGATAATTTCGATGGCCGTCCGGTCATCGGCATCTGCAACACATGGTCTGAACTCACGCCGTGCAACGCACATTTTCGCGAGCTCGCGGAATACGTGAAGCGCGGCGTGCGCGAGGCGGGCGGTCTGCCGCTTGAATTCCCGGTGATGTCGCTCGGTGAATCCAATCTGCGGCCCACGGCCATGCTGTTTCGCAATCTCGCGTCGATGGATGTCGAAGAGTCGATACGCGGCAATCCTATCGATGGCGTCATTCTTCTCGTCGGCTGCGACAAGACCACGCCCGCGTTGCTGATGGGCGCGGCGTCGTGCAATCTGCCCGCGCTCGCCGTCTCGGGCGGTGCGATGTTGAACGGGCGCTTTCGCGGCGGCACGCTCGGCTCGGGCACGGGCGTATGGCAGATGTCGGAGGAAGTGCGCGCGGGCACGATGACGCAGGAAGAATTCGTCGAAGCCGAATCGTGCATGAACCGCTCGCGCGGACATTGCATGACGATGGGCACCGCCTCCACGATGGCCTCGATGGTCGAGTCGCTGGGCATGGGCATGCCGCAAAACGCAGCGATTCCCGCCGTCGATGCGCGTCGCCAGGTGCTTGCGCATATGGCGGGGCGGCGTATCGTCGACATGGTCAAAGACGATGTCACGATGGACAAGATCCTCACGCGTGAGGCTTTCGAAAACGCGATTCGCACGAACGCGGCCATCGGTGGATCGACGAATGCGGTCGTGCATCTGATCGCGCTCGCGAAGCGCATCGGCGTGGAACTGACGCTCGAAGACTGGGAGCTCGGCAGCAGCGTGCCGTGCCTCGTGAACCTTCAGCCATCGGGCGAGTACCTGATGGAAGACTTCTATTATGCAGGCGGCTTGCCTGCGGTGTTGCGCCAGCTTGGCGAGCAAGGCCTGCTGCATCGCGATGCGCTCACGGTGAACGGCCGCACGATCTGGGACAACGTGAGCGAAGCGCCGAACTACGACGAAAAGGTCATCACCACGTTTGCGAAGCCGTTCAAGCCGCATGCGGGCATCGCGGTGCTGAAGGGCAATCTCGCGCCGAACGGGGCGGTGATCAAGCCATCGGCGGCGACGGCGTCGCTATTGAAGCATCGCGGGCGCGCGGTCGTGTTCGAAAACGTCGAGGAATTGCATGCGAAGGTCGATGACGATTCGCTTGATATCGACGAGCACTGCATCATGGTGTTGAAGGGCGCGGGGCCGAAAGGCTATCCGGGTTTCGCCGAAGTCGGCAACATGCCGCTGCCGAAGAAGGTGCTGCAAAAGGGCATCACGGACATGGTCCGCATCTCCGATGGCCGCATGAGCGGCACGGCGTATGGCGCGGTCGTGCTGCATGTATCGCCTGAAGCGGCGGCGGGCGGTCCGCTCGCGCTCGTGCAAACGGGCGACATGATCGAGCTCGATGTCGAGGCGCGGCGCCTGCATCTCGACGTATCGGACGAGGAACTCGAACGACGCCGCGCCGCGTGGCAGGCGCCGGAGTTGCCGAAGCGCGGCTACTACCGCCTGTATGTCGAGCACGTGTTGCAGGCGGATCAGGGCGCGGATCTCGACTTCCTCGTCGGATCGAGCGGCGCGCCGGTGCCGCGCGACTCGCATTGACCGGAGGCGATTCATGACGAACCATCATCAGGCGCCGCCGCCGGGCATGTGGCCGGTTCTCTACGCTTTCTTCGACGCGCTGAACCGCCTCGACAGCGACGCCACGCGCAAGCAGATCGACGCGACCATCGCGGCGGGCGCGCCTGCCATCGTCACGCTCGGGCTTGCGACGGAAGTGAATCGCTTGTCGGAAGAAGAAAAGCGCACGATGATCGACGATTGCGCCGCGCATATCGCGAACCGCGTGCCGCTCGCCGTCACCATCACGGGCGACAGTGTCGATGCTCAAGTCGCGCTCGCAGACTATGCGCTGGAACGCGGCGCGTCGTGGCTGATTCTTCAGCCGCCTTCGAAGCGCGGCGAGCCCGAGGCCTTCTACTACGACTTCTTCGCCACGGTGCTCGAACGGACCGGCGCGAACGCGGGCATACAGAACGCGCCTGAATATCTTGGCGTGGGTTTGTCGGTGGAATCGATCGCCGCGCTCGCCGCCGAACGGCCCAACTTCCGCTTGCTGAAGGGCGAAGGCCCTGCCGTGACGATACGCGCGACCATCGAACGCCTTCGCGCGCTCGAACAGACGCTCGCGGTGTTCAATGGACGCGGCGGTCAGGAACTCGTCGATAACTTGCGCGCGGGCTGCGATGGTCTTATCGTCGCGCCGGATGCGTACGATCGTCAGGTTGCCATCCATGACGCCTTTGCCGAAGGACACGAGCACGACGCTCAATCGCTGTATGCGGACGTGCTGCCGGAAATCGTCTTCGTGATGCAGTCCCTGGAAACGCTCACCTGTTACGGCAAGCGCATCGCGGCGTGGCGCATGGGCTTCGATGTCGCGCACGATCGCGGCGCGCGTCCGACGCAGTTCGGCATCGAATGCGCGCGGCGTTTCGCGCAATATCTCGGGCCGACATCGCGCGTACTGCGCCGATGATTCATCGCACCGGGCGGCGCGTGAAGCGCTGCTCGGTCACCGGCTTGCCCCATTGCCTGCCTTCGGCTTCATCGGTCAATGCGAAGCCGAACGATTCGTACAAGTGACGCGCGGCGTCGAGGCTCTTGAAGGTCCAGAGGTAGGTCTCGTCGTAGTGCGCGTCGACGAAGTCCATCGCGCGTGCCATCAATTGTTTGCCCATACCGCTGCCGCGCAACGCATCGTCGATGATGAACCAGCGCAGATGCGCGACGCGCGTCGCCATGTCGCCGTCTATCGCGAGCGAGCCGAGCGTGCGCTCGCCTTCCATCACGAGCCACAACGCCTTGCCTTGCGCGGGCAAGCCTTCGGCGAACGCGGCCAGTTCCGTCGCGACCTTGCGTTCGAAGAAGACGCCGAAGCCCGCGTGATGCGCATAGAAACGCGCGTGCAGACTCGCGATATCGCCGATGCATCCCGGCCGATAAGCTTCGACGATGCGCACGCTCCCGGTCTGCGCGGCGCGCGGCTTCTCGCGTGCGTGATCGTGGCCATGCGCGAGCGCATCGGCGTACAGCGCGAGCGAGCGCACGAGCGTTTGCTGATCTTCGGGAACCATGCGCCGCAGCGCGTCGGAGACCTGATCGGTCGCGAACTTGTCGATCTTCCTGCGCAGCTTTTGCCCCGCCGATGTGAGATAGAGCTCGGACGAGCGCGCGTCTTCACTCGATGTCTGGCGCGTGATAAGGCCCGCCGCTTCCAGCCGCGCGATCTGGCGGCTCGCGTTCGACTTGTCGAGCCGCAGAGTCGCGGCGATATCGCGGGCCTGAATGCCGGGCGTCGCGCCGATCTCGATGATCGCGTGCACCGCCGAAGGCGCGAGGCCGCTATCCGCGAGCGTGTTGCGCATGAAGCCCAGCTCGCGCACGAGCTTGCGCGAAAACTCGCGTAGTTCGAGGATGGTTTTGTCGCGGGATTGAACGGGCGGATCGATGAAGTCCATGAGGTTTCCATTGGTTGCGAGGCGCAACTACATCGTTCGATATTAGTTGCGGACTGCAACTTTCGCAAGGAAAACGATGCTCCCGAAAACTCTCACCTTTAGCCCCGATCGCGTACCAAATCGCCGTCGCGTTTCGCATCCATCATGCGCAGCAGCGCGAGCGCGATGCCGCCCCACACGAATTCGCGCACGCGCCGCAGCAAGGCGAACGAGAGCGCCGCTTGCCGATCGACGCCGAATGCCGACGCGATCGCGACGATCGTCGCTTCTTGCACGCCGAGGCCGGCGGGCGCGATGAATACCGCGTTGCGCACGGCTTGCGTCAACGCCTCGATAGCGATGGCGCCGGCGATCGACACCGGATGCCCGAGCATGTCGAGCGCTACGAAAACCTCGGCTGCGCCGAGCACGTATCCGGCGAACTGCCACGCCAAGGCTCTCGCGAGCAACGGCATGCGCTGCAACAACGCGCGGATATCGCGATCGAGCCGCTTGCCGTCGAGCCGTGCAGCGAGTGCGTGCGCGGGATCGAGCCAGCGCCGCGCGAGCGCTTCGAGACGATGAAACGGCGCGCCCTTGTGCGCGACGACGAACGCGGCGACGCAAACCGGCAGCGACGCAACCAGCGCCACGGCGATCACGTTGCCGATGTCACGCGCATCGTTCGCATGAAAGCGCAGCAGCACGAGGCCGAGCATGGCGAGCAGATATTGCACGGCGATCGTCACGAGCAGTTCGACGATTACCGATGCGCTGACGCGGCTCACGTCCGGCAGATAGCGCGTGGCGAGCCGGATGCCTGCGAGCTCACCGCCGATGCCGAGCACGGGCAGCAGCCGCCCGATCGCTTCGCGCACCGCAGCGATCCACCATAGCGCGGACAGGCCGATGCGTTCATCGAGAAGAAGCTGCCATGCGCGTGCATCGAGCAGCAGAGGAAGCGCGTGCAGCGGCACCAGCCACAGGAGCACCGGACCCGTGCGCGCGATGAGCGAGAACGCGTCCGCGATGCCTTCGTGCAGCGCGAGCGCAACCAGCAGCGCGATGGACGCGGGCCAGCGCAGCCACGCGATGCGCCCGAGGAAAACGCTCACGTGACCGGCTCCGGCGTGCGCGCGTGCCCGAAGATATCCGCGAAGCCGCCGTGCATCGCGCCCGTCGATTCGATGGCGCGCGCCACGCGCGGTGAGCACAATGCGGCGAGCTCGTCGGCGTGCCGATAGCCGCGCATGGACGGCGTCAAAGGTCCGGGGCCTTCCGTCGCGGGATGGCTGTAGATTTCGAGCACGCCTTCCGGCGCGTCGGCCAGTAGAGCGAGCAGCGCGGTTTCGTCCATGCGGCCCGTCGCCGAGATGCCCGCGACGCGGTCGTTGTACGCGATGCCCGCGCGATCGAGCCGCCGCCTCATCCACGCGACCCACGGCGCAAGGAAGAACGAGCCGTGCATCTCGCGCGGCAACCGCATCGCGCGCATGCCGAACTGCGGACCGATATCGAGGATCAGCGCAAGCACGGTCGGATGCAGATGAAAATGCTTGTGCACGTTGACGTGATCGAGTTCCAGCCCGGTCGCGGCAAACGCCCTGAACTGCGCGTGGATCTCGATGGCGAGCTGACGCCGCACGCGTTGCAGGAAATGAAAGCGCATGCCGTTCCAGAACATCGAGCCTGCGAAATTGCCGCGCGAATCGACGAGATCGGGTATCGACCAGCGCGGCAGCGACGCGGCGCCATCGGTCAGCACGATATGCAGCCCGACGCGCAAGTCCGGCAATTTGCGCGCGATCTTCACGGCATCGTGGGCGGCGCTCGCACCGACCATCAGGCTCGCGCACGTGAGCACGCCATCGCGATACGCGCGCGCGACCGCCGCATTCACGCGCTCGTGCAGGCCGAAGTCATCGGCGGTGACGATCAGACCGCGCACCGCATCACGCCTCGTGTGCGCGCAGGACGCGGAAGAACTCGACGCCTTCGCGCAGACGCCGCGTCATCATTTCCCAACTCGTAAGCATCTCGCGCACGATTTCCCATATCTTCGACGGACGGAAATAGAAGCGTTTATAGAAGTAGTTCTTCACGTGTTCAGATCGCGCTTGTAGACCGGCGCGACGAACGGCAGCTCGTCCATGTTTTCGAGGATCGGACGCGCTTCATTGTGCTCGATCGAGCCATCGGGCAAGCGATAGCTCAAGCCGCGAATGGAGGCGAACGCGCGGCCCTCGGCAATCTCCTTGCACGTGAAATCGAATTCCTCACGGCACACGAAATCGATTGCATCGCTTGCGATGAGCGAGGTGTGCGGATCGACGGCCACTTTCGCGCCGACCATGCCGATCAGGATCGACGGCGCGCGTGTTTTCAGCTTCTCGGCGCAGAACGCAGCGGACGGAAACGAAGGCGTGCTCGTATGGATGATCACGAGCTCGTATTGCGCGGCGATATCGAGCGCCGCGTCGACGGACAGGCCATCGGCGGGGGCGTCGAGCAGGCGGCTATCGGCAATGAGCGCGGCGGGTTGTGCGAGCCACGTCGGATACCAGAACGAGCGGATCTCGCGCTTCGCCTGATAGCGCGAACCGGCGCCGCCGTCGAAGGACGGCCCCTGCAACAAGAGCGTGTGCTTCATGATGCGTAGTCCGGTGAGTGCGTCATTGACTATCGGAGGCGTTGGCGTCGTAGCGGTCGCGCGCATCGTCGAGCGGAATGCGCGCGCCGCGCCACACGACGCTCGAGCCGAACGAAGCGGCGAGCCATTGCAGCCACATCAGCATGTCGCGCAACGGAATGAGCGGCAGGTCGCGCAAGAAAGCGCGCCACGAGCGCGCGCTGCGCCAGTGCAGCACGAGCCGCGCGGAAAGGCCGAGCGACGTGCTCAGATCGACGATCGTATCGGCGATGGATTGTGCCGGGTCCATGCCGTGCTCGAAGCCGAGTCCGAGCAATGCGCTCGTCAGCAGCCACGGCGTGGTGAAGCCGAGGCAGAGGAACGCGAAGCCGATCGGCTCGATCGAGCGGATCGTGCGCAGCCAGCGCGTTTCGCGATGCCACAGCGACGCGAGATCGCGCTCGGTCACATCGGTTGCGACGACGACATCGGACAGCACCGTGCGCAAGCCGAGCGCGTGCACGCGTTCTGCGAGCCAGTAGTCGTCGGCGAGGCAATCGCGCAGCGCCTCGAAGCCGCCGCTTCTCGCGAGCGCGTCGCGCCTGAGTGCGAGCGTTGCGCCGAAGCCGAAGCGCGCGCGACCGAGCGCGTGCGCCACATGCACGGAAGGCGCGAACCATTCGTCGATGAAAAGCGCGCCGATGCGCGACCAGAAGCCGCCCACGCGCCGCGCGCGATACGGACACGTGACGATGCCGACGGACGCATCGGCGAGCGGGGCCGTCACGCGCACGAGATAGTCCGGCTCGACGGCGATATCGCTGTCCGCAATCACGATGAGCTCGTGCTTCGCGCGCGCGGCGAGACTGATCAGATTGCATACCTTTCGATTGCTGCCGTGCACACTGCCGTGGACCACGAGTTCGATATCGCGCTGAGGCCACGCGCGAGCGAGACGCCGCACGATGTTGATGGCCGGATCGGTTGGGCTCGCCACGCCGAACAGCAGTTGATACGACGGATGCGTCTGCGTGCAGAACGTCTCGAGATTCGAGTAAAGGCGCGGCTCGTCGCCGCACAACGGTTTGAGCACACTGACGGAGCCGCACACGTCGACGTGACGCCGCGCGCCCGATGCGGCACGCGGGCCCGGATACACCAGCGCGGCCAGCGCGGCGTGACACGTCGCAGCGCAGCACAGCGCGATCAGGAGCCACAACACGAGCGGAATCGATTGTGCGGTCATGAGCGAGTCGCGTAGGCATGATGAACCCGCAGCCTGCGGCCGCGACGCTTAAGAAACGCTTATCGCCGGAGACCGTCGCGCACAGGGAAATGTAAGGCGACGCACAAAAAAGAAGCCCGGCTCGAGGCCGGGCGAAAAGGGATCGGGCGAGTTCCGAGTCACGCCCGACCGCGTGGCACTCTGCTGCACGCCGCGCTGCGGGAACACGCATGCGCGCTGTGCCGGGAGCCGGCCGGATGCAGTTCCGCATGAAGCTGCACGAGCCAGTCGCCCGGCCCTGTTCCGTCGATCACCAGTCTGTCCGATGCCCAGGCGATGCGCCGCGCCGAGCGGGCCGTGTCGAATGCGAGCCTCGCGAGACGACGCACGACGAGCACGATGCCCGCCGCGCTCGTCAGCGTCGCGAGCCGTATCGCGGTGGTTTGGAGCGCCTGCACATGGCCCGCGCAGCCGCAGACGGCGAGCCATGCCGCATCCGACGCGGCGACGCACAACGCAATCAGCACGGCATTCGCGCGCAGGCAAACGAGCGTGGATGGTCGCATCGGCATCTCCGTTACTGCGCCGCCACGAACCGGCGCGTCGTCGTATAGTGCGTGGTCCCTCCTTATGCGATGCTTAAGCCACGAGCGCGCGCCGTCGATAACGGGGACACAGTGTGCGGCCGCACGCATTGCTTAAGTGGCGCTTAAGCATGCGAGACGGAGAATCGGCGGCGAGGTGTTCGAGCGGAGAAAGTGCATGCGCCTGTTACTGGTGGAGGACGACGAGATGATCGCGGAGAGCGTGCTGGCCGCGCTGCGCCGCGCGGGTTACACCGTCGACTGGGCGCAGGACGGCCGGGCCGCGGAGCTTTCGCTCGGCAACGACGTGTACGACCTCGTGCTGCTGGACCTGACGCTGCCGAAGCGCGACGGCATCGACGTGCTCGCGAACTATCGCAAGCAGGGCGGTGACGCACCCGTGATGATTCTGACCGCGCGCGATGGCATCGATGACCGCATTCGCGGCCTCGATACCGGCGCGGACGACTATCTGATGAAGCCTTTCGATCTCGACGAGCTTGCCGCCCGCGTGCGCGCGCTCCTGCGACGGCGCACGGGGCACAAGCATCCGGTGTACACGCATGGCGAACTGGCGCTCGATCCCGCCGCGCACGAAGCCAGCAAGGGCGGCGTGGCGCTCAATCTCGTGCCGCGCGAATTCTCGCTGCTGCAGGCGTTGATCGAAGAACCGTCGCGCGTGTTTCGCCGCCACGAGCTCGAAGAAAAGCTGTACGGCTGGGGCGAGGAGGTCGGCAGCAACGCGATCGAAGTCCACGTGCACAGCCTGCGGCGCAAGATTGGCGCGGAGGAAATCGTGACGGTGCGCGGCGTCGGTTATCGCCTGAAGAGGATCGGATGACGTCGATCCGACGATGGCTGCTCGGCTGGCTGATCTGCGGGCTTGGCATCGCATGTCTCGTCGCGGGCTTCGGCATTTTCAACACCGTGCGGATCGAGGCGGGCGAGCTCTTCGACTACGAACTGCGCACCGTCGCGCTCTCGCTGCCGCACAACATCACCGCCGACGATGTCGCTCAGGGACGCAGTCCCGAGTTGCATGGCATCGCGGACGACCGGCTCGTCATCGACATATGGGACCGCTCGGGCCGCCTCATCTATCACTCGCCGCACGAACCGGCGTTGCCGCGCTTCGGCGAAGGCTTTCGGTCGGCTGAACGCGAAGGCTATCGCTGGCGCGCGTTCGGCGTCGCGCAGCCGGACCGCTTCGTGCAGGTGGCGCAGCCGTACTTCATTCGCGACGAGCTCGTCGTCACACTCGCGCTGCGCACGATCTGGCCATTCGCGCTGCTCATTCCGGTGATCGTCGTGATCGTGCTCGTCGTCGTCGCGCGCGGGCTGTCGCCGGTGCGCGAGCTGTCGCATTCGCTCGCCACGCGCTCGCCTGAATCGCTCGAGCCCATTGCATTGGCGAAGCCGATGCCGGACGAACTGCGCCCGCTCGTCGACGCGCTGAACGGCCTGCTTGCGCGCCTGAACGAGGCCTCGCAGGCGCAAAGAACCTTCGTCGCGGATGCGGCGCACGAGTTGCGCACGCCGCTCACCGCGCTGAAGCTGCAGATCCAGAGCGCGATCAGCGACGGCTCGCTGCAGGTCGAACACGCGACGATCGCGAAGATCGATGGCCGCCTGAACCGGCTCATCCATCTCGCGCAACAACTGCTCAGCATGGCGCGCGAAGACGCCGCGCCCGAAGCGGCCATCGCGCCGATGAGCCTGCGCGCGCTCTGCGAATCGCGCGTCGGCGATTTCTCGTTGCTGGCGGAGGCCAGGAAGATCGATCTCGGTCTCGAACTCGAGCACGCGCAGAGCGACGGCGACGCGTTCGTCATCATGGGCGACACGCACGCGCTCGCCGCGCTCGTGAACAATCTGCTCGACAACGCGGTGCGCCATACGCCGATCGGCGGCCGCGTCGACGTGACGTTGCGGCGCGAAGCGCAAGGCATCGCGCTGACGGTGCTCGATTCCGGATCGGGCATTCCCGAGAGCGAGATAGACCGCGTGTGCGACCGGTTCTATCGTTGCAGCGGCACGTCGGGGCACGGCAGCGGGCTCGGACTCGCCATCGCGCATCGCGTCGCGCAACGGCATCACGCGACGCTCGACGTGAAGAACCGCGACGGCGCGAGCGGGCTCAGCGTATCGGTGCGCGGCTTGCGCGCGGTGACGTCATCGGCGCGCGCGAGCGATATCGTCAGCGGAATGCATGCGTGAATCAAAGCGCAATGAAAGCGCAAATGAAAGCGCAAGAAGCGGGGCGTCGCGCCTTTCGCACGCGGCGATGCTTGCTGTTTCGATCCTTGCTGCCGGGCCTGTCATGAAGAAGCTCGTTCTGATCTGTGCTTGCCTCGTGTGGACCGGCGCCGCGCATGCCGTGGATGCCGCCGCGCCCGATGCCACTTCGTCCGCCGCATCGGAGCCGAAGACCTTGAAGGAACGTCTCGGCGACAAGGCCAGCGACGAACAACGGGTAGACAATTGCAACGTGCCCGTCGAACAGCGCGGCACGAAGCCTCGTCCGGATTCGTGCGTGCACTGAAAACCGGAAGGCGCGCGATTGTGGTACCTTTCGTGAGTGAACCGTTTGGTACAAAATTCAAGGAGCCGCCTTGTCTTCCACTCAAGCCTCTTCCGTTCTGCGCCTCGGCATTCTCGGCGGCGCGAACATCGCAAAACAATTCACGCGCGACGTCAGGCCGAGCGAAACGGTGCGTGTCGTCGCGGTTGCGAGCCGCAGCGACGAAAGCGCGAAAGCGTTCGCCGAAGCGAACGGCATCGAATCCTGGTTCGGCAGCTATGACGCGCTGCTCGCTTCTCCCGACATCGACGCCGTCTACATTCCGCTGCCCAACAGCCTGCATGCCGAATGGGCGATCAAGGCCGCGAATCACGGCAAGCACATCCTGTGCGAAAAGCCGCTTGCGCTCGGTCTCGATGAAGCCGTGCGCATGTTCGAAGCCGCCGACCGCAATGACGTGATGCTGCTCGAAGCGTTCCCGTATTACTTCCAGCCGCAGACGGCCGCGATGATGTCGCTGATCGGCGAGGGCGCGATCGGCGATGTGCGCGCGATTCAGGCCAACTTCGGTTTCACGGTGGGCAATCCCGGCGCGAATATCCGCATGAAGCCGGAGCTCGGCGGCGGCGCGCTGCTCGATGCGGGCAGCTATCCGCTGAGCCTCATTCGCCTCGTGATGGGACGGGCACCGCAACGCGTCGATGCGGTCGCGACCTGGGCCGACAGCAACGTCGATATCAGCCTCATGGCGACGCTCATTTATGCCGATGGCCGCCGCGCGCAAGTCTCGTGCTCGATGGACGCGGCGAATCATCGTCATGCGACGATCATCGGTACGCAGGGCACGATCGATACCGAGTACCTGAATCACACGAGCGCGGAGACTGCCGGCGATCAATACGGCTATCTGCCGAGCCAGTTGCGCGTGCGGCGCGGCATTCCGAATTCGGTGCCGTTCGAGCCGGTCGCATCGGACGCGGGCAGCGGCTTCTTCTTCGCGGCGGAAAGCTTCGCGCGCATGATCGCGGCAAACGATGCCGCCGCGATCGAGTACTACGCGCAAGTGAGCCTCGACAACGCCGCGACGCTTGCGGCGATCATCAAGAGCGCGCGCAGCGAAAAGCCCGTGACGCTCTGATTTTCGCGGGCGATTCACGCGCCGCGCGGACGCGTGAATCTTCGCCCGGGCTTCAGCGCCTGACGATTACCACTTCCAGATACTCGCTCGGCACCACGAGCGATGACGCCCCCGCCACATTGCAGCGCTCGAGCAACGCGGTGATATCGCGTTCGAGATCCGCCTGCTTCGCGGCATCGAGCGCCGCGAACGCGCGATGCACCGGGCCATAGAAATCGCGGAATACCTGAATCCAGTGCGCGCTCGATTCATAGCGCATGCTGAAGTGTTTGCGGACGCAGCGAATATCGACGGCTTCGGCGCCGAACAGCGCGACGAGATGCGGCTCCGTGCCCCACAGCGCCGGCGATTGCAGGCCCGCGGGCGGCGGCACATATGAGCCGATTACCTTGAATAGTTGTCCGATGAAGCCCTCGGGCGTCCAGTTCGCCATGCCGATGCGCCCGCCGCTCTTCGCCACGCGCAGCATTTCGGCCGCGGGGCGCCTGTGATCCGGCGTGAACATCGCGCCGAAGGTGGACAGCACGACGTCGAAGCTGCCGTCGTCGAAGGGCAGGTCTTCGGCATCGGCCACTTTGAAATCGACGGCGAGTCCTTCGGCTTGCGCGCGCGCACGGCCTTTTTCGAGCAGCGCGGGCACGTAATCGGTCGATGTCACGTGAGCGAAGCGGCGCGCGGCGGCGAGCGTCGCGTTGCCGTTGCCTGCGGCGATATCGAGGACATGTTCGCCCGCGCGCAGGTCGACGGACTCGGCGAGCATCTCGCCGACGATCTGCAATGTCGTGCCGATCACCGCGAAGTCCCCGCTCGCCCATGTGGCTTGCTGCTTCGCCTTGATCGCGGCGAAGTCGGGATGTGCTTTGATCGGCTCGTCGCAAACCGCGGATGTATTCAACGCATGCATGGTTCCTTCTCCAGGTTCCCAGTTTCCAGATGATGTGTCGAGCATCGCCCTATGGCGGGCACGTGCAGTATCCCGTTACCATCGCTTCGATGCCTGTCCGTGCGTCGCCGCGAATTGCCCGATCGTCCGCTTTGCGATTCTCCTGATTGTTTGCGGCGCACCGATGCTTTCGATCACGGGAGCCGACACATGAGTCACGACATCCTGTCCGACGTGCTGCGCACCGTGCGCCTGCGCGGCGCGCTTTTCTTTCACGTGAGCGGCAACCGCAACTGGGCGGCAGAAGCGCCGCCCGCGCGCGATATCGCGAGCATCGTCATGCCGGATTGCGAGCACGTAATGGAATATCACGTCGTGACGCACGGCAATTGCTGGGGCGCGCTCGTCGGCGAGGCGCCGGTGCGCCTTGCGAGCGGCGACATCATCGTGTTTCCGCATGGCGACGCGCACGTGATTTCGAGCGCGCCGGGCATTCGCGCCGAAGCCGATGTCGATCCGTTCGCGATGAAGATCGATCAGTTGCCCTTCACGCTGACCTACGACGCGGTCGAGGCGCGCAACAATCGCCGTCCCGACGATTCATACGAAACGATGCTCGTATGCGGTTTTCTCGGCTGCGATCTACGTCCGTTCAATCCGCTGATCGCCACCTTGCCGCGGCTCCTGCATCTCAGGGAAACGGGCACTCAGGGCTGGATCAATCACTTCATGCAGCAGGCGGTCGTCGAATCGCGCCATAAGCGGCCAGGCGGCGAGGCGATGCTCGAGCGCATGAGCGAAATGATGTTCGTCGATGCGGTGCGCCGTTACGTCGATGTGCTGCCCGACGAAAGCCGCGGCTGGCTCGCGGGATTGCGCGACCGGTTCGTCGGCCGCGCGCTCGCCGTGATGCACGACGAGCCCGCGCACGAGTGGACGGTCGAGGAACTCGGCGAGCGCGTGGGTCTCTCGCGTTCGGCGCTGCACGAGCGCTTCGTCGACATGATCGGACTTCCACCGATGCAATATCTCGTCAACTGGCGCATGCAGGTCGCGGCTGGCCTCTTGCGCAATACGAACTCGACGATCGCGTCGGTCGCGCAGGATGTGGGCTATGCGTCCGAGGCGGCGTTCATCCGCGCGTTCAAGCGTCTCGTCGGCAAGCCGCCCGCTACGTGGCGACGCGAAAAGACGCGCGTGGAAGCCGCGACAGAAGCGCATTGAGCTTGACGCGGGCCGATTCTCTGACTAAGGTCAGAGATATCGATTTGCCCGAGTCATCGCCATGAATCCGACCGCCATCAACCAGATTCGCAGCTTCAATCGCACCGTTGCCGAGGGCATCGGCGCGCTCAATGATCATTTTCTCGGACGCGGCCGGCCGATGGGCGAGTCGCGGCTGCTCTGGGAGATCGGTGCGCAAGGCGTCGATCTTCGCGTGCTGCGCGAGCGCCTCGGTCTCGATTCGGGCTATCTGAGCCGCACGCTGGCATCGCTCGAGCGGCAAGGGCTTGTCGCGGTCGAATCCCGTCCAGACGATCGCCGGGTGCGTCGCGCCGTGCTGACCGAAGCGGGCCGCGGCGAACGCGACGAACTCGAACGGCTATCGGATACGGTCGCGGGCAGCATGCTGGAGCCGTTGAGCGAGTCGCAGCGCGAGCGGCTTGTCGCGGCGATGGCGGAAGTGGAGCGCTTGCTGCAGCCCTCGCTGATGCGCTTCGCGCTCGAAGATCCGACGAGCGATGACGCCCGATGGTGCATCGATCAATATTTCGCCGAGTTGAATGCGCGCTTCGATGCGGGTTTCGATCCGTCGCTCAGCCTGTCCGCCGATGCGCGCGAACTCGTCGCCCCGCATGGCGCGCTGATCGTGGCGAGGTTGCGTGGCGCGGCGCTGGGCTGCGTGGCCCTCAAGTTTCATGGCAAGTCAGCGGCGGAGTTGAAGCGCATGTGGGTGAGCGCGTCCGCGCGCGGGCTCGGCGTCGGGCGACGCTTGCTCGCGGAGGCCGAGCAGCACGCGCGGCAAAGCGGCGCGAAAGCCGTGCGTCTGGAGACGAACAAGGCGCTGCAAGAGGCGGTCAAGCTGTATCGGCAAGCGGGCTATGTCGAAGTCGCGCCATTCAGCGACGAAGCTTACGCGGATCACTGGTTCGAGAAAGTCTTAGGTTGATGCGTGTCCTTAGCGCTTGCCCGTCAATGCGATGACGAGATCGAGAAACGCGCGCGTCTTCGCCGGCGGATGATGCCGCGACGGATAGAACGCATACAGCGGAAAGCGCTCGTCGGGCCAGTCGGGGAATAGATCGATCAGCTTGCCATCCGCGAGCAGATGCTCGTGACCGAGCGCGAGAATCTGTGCGATGCCATAGCCCGATAGCAGCGTGCTCAGCATCGTGCCCGGATCGTTCACCGTCAGACGGCCATGCGTCTGAACCGTCATGCGCTTCTTCTTCCGATGAAACTCCCACACGAACGGCCACCCCGTTTCGGGATCGCGAAACTCGATGCAGGTATGCGCATCATCGGCCAGTTCATGCGGCGTCGCGGGTTTGCCGCATCGCTTGATATAGGACGGCGCGGCCACGGTGCGCACCGGCGTATCGAGCAGCTTGCGCGCGACGAGACTCGATTCACGCGGCTCGCCGAAGCGCACGGCGAGATCGAAACCGTCGGCGATCATGTCGCCCAGGCGGTCGCTCGTGATGAGCTCCAGTTGCAGATCGGCGTGCGTCTTCAAGAACGCATCGAGCTTCGGGCCGAGCAAGAGGCGCGAAAAAATCGGATCGACATTCACGCGCAAGCGCCCGCGCACCGCCGTCGAACTGCCCGATGCGGTAGCCGCTGCTTCTTCGAGGCCCGCGAGGTGCGGCATGACTTGCGCGAAGAAACGCCGGCCGTCGTCGGTGAGCGCGACGCTGCGCGTCGTGCGATCGAAAAGACGAATCTTCAGGCGCGCTTCGAGACGTGCGATCGCGCGGCTCACGCCCGGTTGCGACATGCCGAGACGATCGCCCGCGGCGGCGAACGTGCCTGCATCGACGATCGCTGCGAATACGCTGATGCCGTTGAGGATGCGTTCGTTGAAGCCCGCCATTCACGACTCCGCGTCATCGATGAAAGGGCATTCATGTTATCGGCTAACGCGGGATCGGACACTGCGCACAAAAAAAAGGGCCCCGAAGGGCCCGAAAATCACTCCAACACGGTCTTCTTACGCGTGGCGCGCCTTGGCGACCTTATCCACGCTCATCGAGTCGGCGCGCAGGCGTTCGTATTCCTGCTCGCTCATCGGCACCGCGTCCTTCTTGCCCAGATCGTTCAGGCGGATACGATACGTCTCACGCGCCGAGTAAGCCGCGATCGCCGCGATGATCGTCACGCCGAACGCGATGGCGCCGACCGTCAGCGGGATGTTGTTCGATCCCGGCGGCGCAACCGCTGCGAACAGTGCGGGCAACAGCGCGGTGATGGTCGTGCCGATGTTCTGCGCAATCGCCATCGCCGAAACACGCGAGCGGGTCGGGAAGAGTTCCGGATAGAAGCTCGGGAAAATCGCGTTATACCCTTGATACACGACGCCCCACATCAAGAGCGACATCAGGAATGCGAGGGGCACGCTGTGGATGCTGATCGCATAGAGATAGGCGAACGCCAGCATGCCGGAAATCAGCGAGCCGCCGATCATCATCGGACGACGGCCGATCTTGTCCGACAGATTGCCGACGAACGGAATCACCAGCACCGCGACGATATTGCCGACCACCGGAATCCACAGATACACGCTCTTGTGAAAGCCGATGCCATACGAAGACTGCACCGCATACGCCGCACCGAAGATCGTCGCGACGACGGGAATCACGTTCATCAGCGCCATGCAGACGACGCGGATCATGTCGGGCGTGCTGTTGGCGAACGCTTCCTTGATCGGCGACTTCGGCAGATCGCCGTGCGATTCTTCGGCCGTGAACGCCGGCGTTTCATGCACTTCCTTCCGGATGATGTAGCCCGCGACCAGCACGAAGGCCGACAGCAGGAACGGCACGCGCCAGCCCCAGGAGTTGAACATGTCTTCCGGCATGAACGTGGCGAGCGGCAGGAACACGGCGGCCGCGAGAATCTGGCCGGCCTGCACGCCCTGCAGCGTGAAGCTCGCGTAGTAACCGCGGCGTCCGAACGGCGCATGCTCCAGAATCATCGAGCTGGCGCCGGAGATTTCACCGGCCACCGCGAAGCCCTGGACCAGTCGCAACACGACGAGCAACGCCGGAGCCAGCATGCCGACGCTGTGATACGTCGGCAGGAGACCGACTGCCATCGTCGAGAAACCCATCAGGAACATGCAGATGAGCAGCACGTTCTTGCGGCCGTGCGTATCGCCCAGATGGCCGAGCACGAATGCGCCGATCGGACGGGCCACGTAGCCCACGCCGTACGTCGCGAGCGACGCGATGATCGCCACCTTCGGATTGCCTGACGGGAAGAACAACTGCGGGAAAATGAGCGCTGCTGCCTGGGCGTAAATGAAGAAGTCGTAATACTCGAGCGCCGAGCCGATCCAGCCGCTCGCCGTCGCTTTTTTCGCCTGGCGGCCGCCGTGCGCGTCGTCCTTAGGGCTAGCCATAGAGATGTCTCCGAACAATGGGTTTATGGAGTTGAGCCTGGGAACCTGGTCGAGCGGCGGGGCATTTTGTTTGCCGGAATTCGCGTCGCTCTGAAAGTGATTGGAGAATAAGAGCGCAACCCCTTTGGATCAATGTTTTATGATAAATTTTGCGCGATTATCGCACGCTAGTGTCCGATAATCGTTCACTTTCGGGGTTAGCACTAGCAATTGGCTTTCGTGGGGCACCGAAACATCCCGTGATCCATAACTAAACAAGCATGTCAGCATGACTAAACCGGCACTCGACAAACGCGACTGGATTGCGGGTCTCGAAAAGGGTCTGGCGATCCTCGAAGCCTTCGACGATCAGCACGCGCGCATGACGCCGACGCAGGCCGCGATGCGCACGGGCCTGACGCGTACGGCCGCGCGCCGTTATCTGCTGACGCTCGCGCATCTCGGCTACGTGCAGACTGACGGCAAGCTCTTCAATCTGACGCCGCGCGTGTTGCGCATGGGGTGGTCGTATTTCGAGTCGGCGCGGCTGCCGCGCATCGTGCAGCCTTATCTGCAGCAACTGAGTGCGTCGATACACGAGTCCGTGTATGTGAGCGTGCTGGACGACTGGGATCTCGTGATCATCGCGCGCAACGGCTCCACGCGCGTGATGACGACGGGCTTCGTGCTAGGAGCGCGCGTGCCGGCGGCGCTGATGTCGGGCGGCATCGCGATGCTTGCGTACAAGGACGAAGCCTCCGTGCGCCAGTGGCTCGATGCGACCGAGTTCAAGCCCTTCACGCCGCTCACGATCACCAACAAGGAAAAGCTCTACGAGAAGATCCGCCAGGCGCGCGTCGATGGTTATGTCGCGATCGAGCAGCAATTGCAGATGGGCGTGCGCGGCGTCGCGGTGCCGATGAAGAACCGGCATGGCGAAGTGGTGGCGGCTTTGTCGGCGAACATGCCGATCGGGAAAGAGACGGGCGAGGCGGCGCTGCTACGAGTGCTGCAGCCGTTGCAGGAAACGGCGCTGTCGATGCTAAATGTGATCTGAGGTGAGGGTTTTCGGGAGTGGGGATGCCGGAGAGCGTTCGAGGCCCTTGTAGTAAGGGCCTTGGGCGAGCGCAGAAGCGCGAAAGGTGAGGGTTTTCGGGAATTATGTTTTTGAAGCCGAAGCGATGTTCGTCGGTGCTATTCTGGCGTCGCCGAAACCACTCATCCAGAAAATGAAAATCGCACGTTCCGCCGTGTCGCCCGAGGAATCACAAACATGCGACGCCCTCGACAAGTCCCTTTGTCAAGGCAAATTCGTGGCCTGCGGTATTGCGGCGTCGGAAGAAGCGCGAAGAACGCGAGAATATTTCGCCGCTCAGGATGTGCATGCTGAACTTATCGCAATGCTAAGAGCAGCCAAGGCATCGAGCGCGCGACGATAATCGCGCGAACCGTGCAGCCGCTCGACATGCGCGCGCTGCACGATCGATTGAACCTCACGACCCGCCCGTAAAGATCGGACCCTGCCCGCCGGGCACGAACGCCCGCGGCGCATGATCGGCGTGAGCGCCGGACGCATCGCGAGCCGTAGACCCCGATGCCGGCGCCGGATCGCGCAAGGTCACCGCGGTTTCCGACGTAATCGGCACGCTGGGCTGCGCGAGCAGCTCGGTCTTGCGCATCGAGCCTGCCGACGTCCCGAAGTAATAACCGATGATGCTGATCCACGCCGTCCCGAGCGCGCCGACCACGACGTTCACGAGATCGCGATTCGGCTCGGGCAACGCGCGCAACGCCATCAACAACAAAATGCCGAAGAAGCCGACCGTCACGCACATCGCGAGCACCTTCGGCACCCAGTCCTTGTTGGCGATGCCCATCGCGCGCGCATCGGCACGGTCGCCCGCAGCGATGCGCGCCATGTCCGCTTCGAACGTAAGGCGCGCCTGCGCTGCCGCCACCACGAGCTGCTGCAACTGCAGCGAGTTCGCGCTTTCCGCTCGGCCGATCTTGTCGAGCGCGTCGGGATCGTTGAGCGCGGTCTCGACGACATCCGGATCGCTCGGCGTGCCGAGCGCATGCGAGATGATCGCGGCCGCGGTCGTCACGCCGAGGCCCACCGGCCCGCCGATGAGACCCGCCAGAAGAGGCGCCTTCGCGCCGATCGTTGACGCCACTTTCGACCAGTCCATCATGCTGCTCCCAAAAGAAGATTCACGGCCATGCGCTCGGTCCAGCCGCGGCTGAACGTCGGCCATGCGTGCAGGCCCTTCAGATAACGCAAGCGATACGCAATGAATCGGAGTACGAAACGCATCGGATCGGCGGCCTTCACGGCATCGACCGTATCGGGGCCGAACTTGCCGTCTTCCTTCGCGCCCGATGCCTTCTGCATCCAGAGCACGACGAGGCCGCCGTTGTAGTTGGCATCGAAAATCTGGAAGGCGACGCGCGGATCGAATTCATCGAGATGCAGCGGATCCCAATACTTTTGCTTGGCGATGCGCTTCGCAAGTTCGAGCGGCAGATCCTTCATCGCGCCCGCATAGCCGTAACCGCGCGCGACACGCGCCGTCACGCCCCACATCGTTTCGCCGCCCGGATCCGCCGGATGGAACGAGTAGCCGCCTTCGCTGCCGATCAGCGCGTCGAAGGCGTCGTCGAAGTTGTTCATGGTGATTCTCCCTGGCGCCTGCGCGTGCCGCCGGAACCTGAACGAGCGCGGCGCCGGATGAAACGGGCCGGCGCACGAGGCGGCCGGCCCGGTCGCGTCAAACAGTGGCAGGCAGTCATGACGCGACGGCTATGCCTTATGCATCGGCCGTGCCAGTTGTGCGGAAGCCTTGTGCTGCAAGGTTCACCGGGATTGACGAGGGCTAGAACCAAAGCGAACTGTCGTGCTTTAGCCAACGCTTCTCAACGCGCCTGTTCGGGCCGCACGAACAACGCCGATGCTCATTCGAGGCTCATTCTCCGTCCCTACGATGCAAGGCATCAGGCGGCGCGATATCGATGAAGAAGGACGCACTGCCTTTCGTTGACGACGTTTCATCGAGGAGAGAAGCCATGCGTCACTATCCATCGGACAGTCCCCGTGCGGCGGCGCGCATCGTCGTGATGTCGCTGATTGCGGACGGGCATATCGGCTGTGCAGAGATCGAGGAGCTCGAACGGCGCGGATTCTATGCGCGGCTCGGGCTCGCGCCCGGCGACCTGCACGACATCGTGCGCGAGGTGTGTGAGGACCTCATGCGTCATTCGCATCTCACATGGGATGACGTGTGCCGCGTCGATACGCATATCGTGCAGCAGCTAGCGGAAGAGGTGCGCGACGAGCGCATGAGACGCGACGTGCTCACGCTATGCGAATCGGCGGTTGTCGCGGACGGCTTCATGACGTGTTCTGAAGCCGATGTGATCGATGCCGTAAAGCGCACGTGGCGCATGCAGTGAACGCGCGATCGACTGGAGACGACATCATGCAAAAACACATTCTCGTCGCGGTGGGACCAGGCCTCAGCCATGCCGCGCTCACACTCGGCATCGCGCGGGCCCGCGAATTCGACGCGCGTCTAACGGCGCTGCATATCGTGGACCGCATGCCGTTCTGGGCGGTATCGTCGGCACAGTACGACTTCGGCGCGGCGCTCGCGCATGTCGACGAAGTGGCGCGCGAAGTCGAGCGGCGCACCTTGCAGACCATGCGCGCATCGGACGTGGACGGCATCTGCGTCACGATGGATCTGCCGATGGGCAACACGCTCGCACGCATGATTGCCGAGGCGGCGCGCGAGTTCGATGCTGACCTCATCGTGATCGGCCGCGCGAAGGGCACGCACTGGCGCTTCTGGCAAGAACGCGTGTCCGACGCGGTGAGCCGTCACAGCAACCGCCGCTTGCTGATCGCATCGAACCCAGCGGATGATGAGTTTGAAGCGCCCGCTGCAACAAAAGCGACACCGTTACGTTTTACTATCGTCGATTCGACGCAGCGCACCGCTGCCCCCGCGTACAGTTCCAGAGGAAGCCTGCCATGCCGGATCGCATCGTCAAACCGTCCCGACGCACCTTGCTGAAGGGCCTCGTGTCCGGCACGGGACTCGCGCTCACGGGCGCGGGTCTCGCCGATGCGCTCGCGCAAGGCGTCGCGCCGGCGGTCGTCACGTCGGACAAGCTGCGCCCGCAACTGCCCGGCGGCGTGATGAGCGGCGATGTCACCGCGACGAGCGGCATCGTCTGGAGCCGCACGGACCGGCCCGCGCGCATGATCGTCGAATACTCGACGAGCGAGCGCTTCGACAAGTTTCAGCGGCGCATCGGGCCGGCGGCGCTCGAAGGCAGCGGCTTCACGGCGCGCGTCGATCTGACCGATCTGCCGCCCGGCGCCGACGTGTTCTATCGCGTGCGTTTCGCTGATCTCGTCGATGACAAGGCGTATAGCGAACCCGTGACGGGACGCCTGCGCACGGCATCGCTCGACGCGAACAAGCCGGTCACGTTCGTCTTCTCCGGCGATGAAGCGGGGCAGGGCTGGGGCATCAACGAGCGCTTCGGCGGTTATCGCATCTATGAAGCGATGCGCCGCGAGTCGCCGGACTTCTTCATCCATCAGGGCGACCAGATCTATGCGGACAGCGTGATCGAAGAGGAAGTGAAGCTGCCCGACGGCACGATGTGGACCAATATCGTCACCGAAGGCAAGTCGCATGTCGCGCAGACGCTCGACGATTACCGCGCCGCGTTCGCCTATAACCAGCTCGACAAGAACAAGCGCCGCTTCGCCGCCGAAGTGCCGTTCCTCGTGCAATGGGACGATCACGAAGTGCGCAACAACTGGTATCCGGGTCAGCAGATCGGCGACGCGGAGAAGCGCTATCAGACGCGCTCGATCAACCTGCTCGAAGCGCGCGCGAAGCAGGCGATGTTCGAATACAACCCGTATCGCATCAATCAGCTCGATCCGGAGCAGGTGTATCGCGGATTTCAGTTCGGCCCGCTGCTCGATGTATTCATGCTCGACGAGCGTTCGTATCGCGGCGCGAATTCGCCGAACAGGCAGACGCGCCTCGATGCGGATTCTGCCTTTCTCGGCTCGCAGCAGACCGCGTGGCTGAAGGCGTCGCTGAAGGCTTCGCGCGCGACGTGGAAGGTGATCGCGAGCGACATGCCGATCTCGCTCGTCGTCCCCGATGCGAACCCCGACGTGCCGAAGGGCACGTTCGAAGCCTGGGCCAACGCGGACAACGGCACGCCGCTCGGCCGTGAACTGGAGTTGAGAGAGATCCTCCGATTCATCAAGCAGGAAGATATCAGGAACGTCGTGTGGATCACGGCGGACGTGCACTACGCGCAGGCGACGCACTACGATCCGTCGCGCGCGCAGTTCACGGAGTTCAAGCCGTTCTGGGAGTTCGTCGGCGGGCCGATCAACGCGGGCACGTTCGGCCCGAACGATCTCGACATGACGTTTGGTCCCGAGCTGCGCTATGTGAGTGTGCCGAAGGATAATCTGCAGAACCGCTCGCCCGCGGCACTGCAACAGTTCTATGGGCGCGCGAAGATCGATCCTGTAAGTCGCGCGATGACCGTTTCATTGCATGATCTGAACGGCAAGTCGCTTTGGGAAGTGAAGCTCGATGTGGAGGTTTGAGCGTTCGGGGGGAAAGCCCCAGTCAATCGTAGGGAAAGTCTTCGAAGACTTGACGCCCGAACTGAAGTGTAATCAGGTAGCGCTCACGTCGCGGATCAGTGCCAAAACATCGAATATCCAGATTGACCTGATACTCGGTCCCTGCATTCCAGACGGTCATTGGGGATTTGCACTCGCGGATAGCGCGGCGTAGTTCGCTTTCATCCTCAATAGGACGCCAGTAACTTGCCTGAAATGGCCGCCATCCACTCCGTCGCAACTGAGCTTGCAAGTCCAGGAGTATCGCCACGGCGTCATCGAGCGGCAGCGCCTCGACTTGCGGCGAAAGCGTGACTGAGTCGACCTTGCTCGTGCGACTACTCATACCTACCGCCAGAAATTTTGCAGCAGGCGTCGTGAAGCCATATCGCGCATCATCGAAGCGAAACGTCGCGGGCCGGGTGACGATGGCCAGAAAGTCGCCCGGTTCCCACGGGGGCAACGTGGACCGAGAATGCTGACGTACCTGCTCGTAAGGTTCAGCCAGCTTCAGCACTACCACATCAGTCGATTCCTTCCCGCTGCACAATTGCCCCACGAGGGCGGCAAGAAGCGACGCCTTGAGTGCAAACGCGAAACACCGTACCAGCCAGGTTTTTCTGAACATCATCATGACCTCGGATGAGCAAGCAGATAAAGGGAATTCTCCACGTCATACTTCTCGAAAGCGTGATGGAGCATCTTGTCGAATCGTTCGGCAGCCTCCCGAACGAACTTCATGCGCTGCACCGGATCAGCGAGATTCGCCAGCGGCTCCTTGCTAAACGGCACGTGAGCGGCATTGTTTCCCCTCACCGTGCACTGGCTGGCAAGGGTCAACTGAACCTCCCTGGCCGATCCCGTGGGAAAGTGCGTGGCCCATGCAAGCTGATTGCCTCGCATCAGGGTGACGAACATCGGGTCCTCGTAGAGGGCGGGCTGCAAAATGTTGAGCTGTTCGTGACGCGCCATCCAGTCAACACCGCCCGCGATATCGCCACGGTCGATTGCAGAAAATGCCTCGGTCACCTCCGTCCACGGGCGGCCAAACTCGATCTGACGACTGAGCGGCCAGTTGACCTCGGCGGCTATGGTTTTACGAAGCGGGTAACACTGTTTGAACCGCTCAAGACCGAACGCCTCGTAAAACTTGTGCAGCGGCCAGATTTCGAGAAACAGGGCCGTGTTCCCCAACGCGAGCATCTGATGCACCTTGGTCGCGCCTTCGCCCATCGCCTGATCCTGCATGGGCATGCGCGGGCTGCCATACGGCGACATTCTCTCGAGCGCCGAAGCGTTTCGGTCCCAGCGCTGATATGCGTCGCGCTGGCGATTCGATTTCTGAATCATCTCGGCGGCGTTGAGAAGGCCGCAACCAACCTGCTTTGAGGCGAAGGCCGCGAGCCCCGCCCACTGAAAACGGCGCTCCTCCCACCACAGTTGCGCATAGGCGGCATTGATCTGGCGGTTACGGGCAATCGGATCGGATGCGGAAGCGATCCTCTCGGCTTCTTTCTGCAAGTTGCGCCAGCAGGTGATGCAGTTCTCCTTATCCTCTTCAGCCTTGCGCCTCGCCGCTTCTTCCTCTTCTTTCCAGTTCGGGTAACAGACGGGGCAGCGGGGGTTGTCACACTTTTCTCTGTCGCTCATACGCGGTTCGTTGTTATTCGTTGGCGATCCTGATGGATCAACGGAAAACATACCGCGTGGATAGGCCCGATTCGTGGATATATGTTGCGCCACACCGCTTTGAATTGAACGCACCGAACTGGCCCGCCCACGCAACCGCAAATCGTTCATGGACGCGCACGGCGCAACTCGCCGACAATGTCAGACGTTCCAATCCGGATGGAGACGCCACCGCCATGAACGGCCACGCCTTGCTCAGCGCGAATCTGCTCATCGCTTATTCGGCCTACTTCGTCGGCACCGCGAGCCCCGGGCCGAGCAATCTCGCGATCATGTCGATCGCAAGCACGTCGGGCCGGCGCGCGGCATTCGCATTCGCGGCGGGCGTGATGTCCGGCTCGTTCTTCTGGGCGATGCTCGCCGCGCTCGGCCTTTCCGCGGCGTTGACGGCTTATTCGGGCTTTCTCGTCGGCGTGAAGATTTGCGGTGGGCTGTATCTGCTGTGGCTCGCGTTCAAGTCGGGGCGCGCGGCGTTGAAGCCGCCGGTGCGTTCAGCGTCGGCGGATGCGCAAGGACAAAGCGGGCGCAAGCTCTACGCGCGCGGCGCGCTCCTGCATCTCACCAACCCGAAGGCGATTCTCGTGTGGATGTCGGTGGCAGCGCTCGGATCGTCGTCGGGCGAGGGGCCGGGGCATATGCTCGTCGTCGTCGCGGGATGTCTGTGCATCGGCGCATGCGTGTTCGGCGGCTACGCCGCGCTCTTTTCGATGGCGTCCGCGCGGCGCATCTACAAGCGCGTCCAGCGCGGGCTCGATGCGTGTCTCGCGCTCGTGTTCGGCGCGGCGGGCATCCGGCTTTTGACTTCGCGCGTGTAGCGGATTTGCCGCACCTCGCGCAGTTCGGCTTTGCATCCGGGCGACGGGCGGCTACGCTCAAGTCAAACGCCCGATCAATCGCCAGAACGATGCCAACCGACGATTCTCCCCGAAGCGCCCAGCCGATCCTTCATGAAAGCGCCGCTGCACTGGGCACGCTCGTTCGCATCGTCGGCGATGCGTTTGCGTCGCTCGGGCGCGAGCTGATCGCGATCAGGCCGACGCCGGCGCGCGCGCTCTTCGCCACGCAAGCGATGCTCTCCGTCGGGCTCGCCGTGGCGCTCGCCTATGCGTTTCACCTGAGCAACATCTGGTGGGCGGCGATCAGCGGCTTCGCGGTGATGCAGTCGAAGTTCTCCGCATGCGCGCAGCGCGGCGTGCAGCGCGTGGTCGGCACGGTCGCGGGCGCGCTGATCGGCGCGGCGGCCGGACCCGTCATCGGCGATGTGCCGTGGATCTTCGTGCCGCTCCTCGGCGTGATCACGGGCGTAGCGGTGTACCGCGCGCTCGTTTCCGATGCGGGCTACGCGTGGGTGCTCGGCGCGGTCACGTCGCTGATGGTGATTTTCGAGGCGCATCGGCTCGTGTCCGCGGCGGCGACGGCGTCCTTCGCGCTATTGCGCGTCGCGGAAGTGGTCGTCGGGACGGTGGCGTGCGTGGCAGTGTCGGCGCTGTTTCATGCGGGCGTGCAGCACTATCGCAAGTCGCGCGGCGCGGCGCCGGTGCCGCGCGCACAGGCGGCATCGACGATCGATCGCGTCGACGGCGCCAATGCGCAAATCGTTACCGTCATGCCGTCCGATGCGGCTCTGGCCGTGCAGGCGCTCGATGCGACCCACGCGGCGCGCGCCGAGCAAAGCGCGCTCGCAATGCGCAAGCGGCTCGGCTGGCAAAGCGCGTGGTCGGTGATGATCCTGGCATCGCTTGCCTACGTATGGGACCTGCCCGGCTTCGCGCAGGCAATGGTCACGGCGATCGCCGTGCTGATCCTGCCCGCATCGGCGCTCGGCAAGCCGACGCACAAGCCGATCGCGGAGCGCATGATTCAGCGCTTCGTCGGCTGCCTGCTGGCGGGTGCGGTGAGTCTCGCGCTGCTGCCCTTGCTCGGCGACAACGCGTTCGCCTGCATGATCGCGCTGTGCGCGGGCGTATGGATCGGCTGCCACGTGCAGACCGGCACGCAAGGCGCGAGCTATGTCGGGCGGCAGTTCGGCATCGCGTTCATCATGGTCTTCGTGCAGGACCATCACTGGTCGTCGGACCCGATGCCGGCGCTGATGAGGCTCGGCGGGATTCTCGGCGGGATCGTGGTGCTGTCGGCGGTGATGGCGGCGGGCGCGGCGCGGGCAGCAAGAAAAGCGCCACACGCCGCGATGCGGTAAGCCTGAATCAGCGAATCCAGCCCGGCATCAAGCCTCTTCCGCCCAAGCCTGATTCTCGCGCGCCATCAACGCACTCGATGCCGCCGGCCCGAACGTTCCCGCCGTATAGCCGCGCGGCCGGTCGCCCAGTTCTTTCCAGCCGTTGAGAATCGGCTCGACCCACGTCCATGCCGCTTCCAGTTCGTCGCGCCGCATGAAGTGCGTGAGACGGCCGCGAATCACGTCGATCAGCAAACGCTCGTACGCCTCGGCGCGGCGCTGCGTCATCGCTTGCTGGAGATCGAGATTGAGCGTCACGGGCTGCATGTGCATGCCGCTGCCCGGTTCCTTCGCCATCATCTGCAACTGGATGGATTCTTCCGGCTGGAGCGTGATGGTGAGCCGGTTGCCGTAGTGACGCGGACCTTCCGGAATGATCGAAAACGGCAGATCCGCGAAGTCGATGACGATCTCCGAGCGGCGATTCTGCATGCGCTTGCCGGTGCGCAGGAAGAACGGCACGTTGGCCCAGCGCCAGTTGTTGATATGCGCGCGCAACGCGACGAAGGTTTCCGCGCGGCTGTCGGCCGGAACGTTCTGTTCCTCGAGATAACCCTTCACCGCCTCGCCGCCCACCGCGCCCGCCGTGTACTGGCCGCGCACCGTGTCGCGTGCGATATCGGCGACGGTCATCGGACGCAGCGACTTCAGCACCTTCAGCTTTTCGTCGCGCACGGCGTCCGGATCGAGCGATACGGGCGGCTCCATCGCGACGATGCACAGCAGTTGCAGCAAGTGGTTCTGCACCATGTCGCGCAAGGCGCCGGTGTGATCGTAGAACCCCGCGCGGCTGCCCACGCCGACCGTCTCCGACACCGTGATCTGCACGCTCTTGATATATGGCGATTGCCACAGCGGCCCGAAGATCGCATTGCCGAAGCGCAGGACCATCAGGTTCTGCACGGTTTCCTTGCCGAGATAATGGTCGATGCGATAAATCTGCTCTTCCTTGAAGTGCTTGCCGACCGCATCGTTGATCGCGACCGCGGAGGCGAGATCGTGGCCGAGCGGCTTTTCCAGCACGACGCGCGCGTTGTCATCGAGGATGCCGGCGCTGTCGAGGTTCTCGCAGATGGTCACGAACAGTTCCGGCGACGTCGACAGATAGAGTACGCGCTGCGAGCCCGGACGCACGGCTTGTGCGAGACGCTGGAAGTCCGACGGATTCTCGACATCGATGCGCACATAGTCGAACAGCGCGAGGAATTTGTCCCACGACTGCGCATCGAAGACTTTCGATTCGATGAACGGGCGCGCCTGTTCTTCCATGAAGTTCTTCAGATAATCCTCGCGCGACCAGTCCTTGCGGCCGATCGCGAGAATGCGCGTGTCGGCGGGCAGGTTGCAGTGCGTGTGCGCCATGTAAAGCGCCGGCAGCAGCTTGCGCGCGGCGAGGTCTCCGCCGCCGCCGAAGATGATCATGTCGAGCGGGCGTTCGTTCGAAGGAGAAGTTGGTTTCGTCATGGTGCGTGAGCCGGTAAGGGTTCAGATAAGCCGAAAGCGCGCCGATCGGTGCGATCGTTCGAGACAGCTATGTTGCATGTTTTGCCGGCATTTTGCACGGCGGTCGTGCTAACGGGCGTTCGATTTCCCGATCATGGACGAATTGTCACGCGCGGTGCGTATGGGTGCGCGGGGATCAGCGCAGCGTATCGTCGGCGCGCAGCGTGCTCACGGCGAGATCGAGGAACGCGCGCACCTTCTGCGCGACATGGCGTCCTTCGCGATGCACGAGATGAATCGGCAAGGGCGGCGGCTCGAAATCGGGCAACACGATGACGAGCCGCCCTTCGCTCACATGCTGCGCGACCTGATACGACATCAGCCGCGCGATGCCGAAATCGGCGAGTGCGGCGGCAATGGCCGAATCGTTGGTGGTCGTCGTGAAGCGCGCATGGGTGCGCACGGCGATCTGCCGCTCGCCATCCTGAAGACGCCATTCCGGCGGCGTCGACGAACCCGTCGACGCGATCACGACATGCTCCGCGAGTTCGTCCGGATGACGCGGCGTGCCGTGCTGTTCGAGATACGCGGGCGAGGCGCACAGCACGCGCCGCACGCGTCCGACATTGATCGCCTGCAACGACGAGTCCGGCAGTTGCGCGATACGAACCGCGACATCGATGCCTTCATCGACGAGATTCACGACGCGGTCGACGAACCAGCAGTTCGCATCGGTTTCGGGATAGCGCCGGAGATAGTCGAGCACGATCGGCGTGACATGCAGGCGGCCGAACATGACCGGCGCGGTGATCGAGAGCAGGCCGCGCGGCGACGAATGCGTGCCCGTCGCGGAAAGCTCGGCGATATCGATTTCACCGAGAATGCGGCGGCAGTCCTCGAAATAGCCGCTGCCGGTGTCGGTGAGACGCACGACGCGCGTCGTGCGCGTGAGCAGCCGCACGCCGAGATGCTCTTCCAGCTCCGTCACGACGCGGCTCACGACCGATGGCGATACATCCAGCTTGCGCGCCGCCGATGCGAAGCCGCCCGTCTCGACCACCGTGACGAAGGTCGTCATTGCCTGTAATCGGTCCATGTGAGCGCGCCGGGCATCCGCTGAAAAGATGCCGTGCATTGTCGAGGATCGGCGCGCCCGACACAATCTAGAGATCGAGTTGCAGTGTCCCGTCCGAGTCGGCTGCGGGCAGCGCGCAGCAGATCAGCGCTTCGTTATCGCCGACATGGAACGCCGGCTCGTTTTCATACGACACCGCGCCTTTCACGATGCGCGTCCTGCAGGTTCCGCACGTCCCGCCGCGGCAATTGAACTCCGGCGACAGGCCGCTTGCCTCGGCCAGTTCGAGCAGCGTGCCGCAGCCCGGCTTCCACTGCGCGCTCTTGGCCGACTTCAGGAATTCGATCTTGACGGGCTCGGCGGCGGCCGGACGCATCGGCTTCACGTCCGCGCCGCGATCCGCCGCGCGCTTCAGCGCCGATGGACCGAATGCCTCCGCGTGAATGCGCGCATCGGAAACGTTGAGCGCGCGCAGGCCGTCGTAGATCGTCTGCATGAACGTGCCCGGCCCGCACAGATAGAAGTCGTAGTCGTTGAAGGGCAGTCGGCTCGTCAGCAGATCGATATCGATGCGCCCCGACACGTCGTAATCGCGTTCGATCTGCGCGCCGTTCGTGTCGCTCAGCACGCGGATCACGTTGACGGCGCCGCCCGAGCTTTGCGCGAGCGCGTCGATTTCCCGTGCGAACGCGCGGCTCGCGAGCGAATGCGCCGACACGATCATCCATACCGGCCGCACGCGCCGCTTTCTCAGGCCTTCGTAGACGATGTGCCGCAGCATCGCGAGCATCGGCGTGATGCCGACGCCCGCCGCCATCAGCACAGCCGGACGCCGCTCTAACGGGTCGATCGTGAAGTCGCCCGCCGGTGCGCGCGCTTCGACGATGTCGCCGGCTTTCAGCGTGTCGTGCAGATGCGCGGACACGCGTCCATCGCGCTTCACGCTGATCCGGTACACGCCGTCCGACGGCGCCACCGACAGCGTGTACGTGCGGATCATCGGCTTGGTCTCGCTCGGCAATGTGACGCGGATCGGCAAGTGCTGGCCGGCCTTGTGCGGCACGATGCCCGCGCCGTCCGCCGGTTCGAGATGGAACGAGCGGATCGCAGCGCTTTCGTCGACGATCTTGCTCACGCGGAACGTGCGCCACGCGTTCGCGAGCGCGGCGGCCTTCATGCGCTCGTCGACCTGCCGCCAGTCGCCGGTCATCAGCGAATTCGGCGACGCACCTTCGTCACGCGCCTTCCATCGCAGCGGCAGCGCCTGAGCGCGATACACGATACGCCGCGGCGTGAAGCGCCACAGCCGCTCCGCGCCTTGGAAAGCGGCGATTTCGGGCGAATCGAGCAGCACCTCAGCGTCGCCCGCGAGTTGCAGCAGGTCGCCCGTTTCGAAGTCGGCGAACACGAGTCCCGCGCGGCCGTTCACGAGAATATTGCCGAGCGTGTTGAAGAAGAGATTGCCTGCGAAATCGGGGATGGTGAGGGCGCCGTCGTCGGCCACGCGCACGAATCCCGGCTTGCCGCCGCGATGCGACACATCCACTTGCCGATGTCCGTCCTCGCGATCGAAATACGACGCGACGAAGAACGTATCCGCGCTCTCGATCATCGACTTTGCGCGCGGCGACAACGCATCGAGCGCGAGCGGCGGTACCGGAGAAGGCACGGCGGGATCGCGCACGAATTCGAAATCGCGCAACTGGATGTACTGCGGGCAATTGCCGTAACTCTGCTCGACGGCCACATCGAATGCGGCATCCGCGCCATCGCGACGGATCACGCCGTTCATGCGGTTGCGGCGGCGCGTATGCAATTCGATGCCGAGCAGTCCCACCGACGCGCCGTCGTGCATGCCGGCGTCGGCGGGATCGAGCGGATCGCGCGCGCGGGTCATCGCCAGTGTTTTCGCATCGGGCGTACGCATGAAGCCGGGATGGCCGGCGAAGAGCGTCGCCCACGGATCGCCGTGCTCATCGACCGAACCGGCCACGATGAACGGCAGTTGCGCGAAGAACTGGCGATGCTGATCCGGCATGTGATCGCGCACGACGCGCCGTCCGACGCCGTCCATGCGCTCGAACGCGCCGAAGGCCTTCTGAATGGCGATTTCGCCGCGATGCCACGGCGACGGTGTCACAACAACGGGGGCGGAAGCGGACATGATCGTATGCCTCTTCGATTCGTGCGCGGCGGCCACGCGAACGCGCGTCGCCGCCGCGCTCACTTTACGCCGCGAGACCCGCGGCCGTCTTTTGAAACGGAACGAAGCCGGGCAGCGCTTCGACACGCGCGAGCCACGCGTTCACGTTCGCGTAAGCGGCGAGATCGACGTTGCCTTCGGGAGCGCTCGAGATATAGCTGTAGAGCGCGATATCGGCGATGGTCGGATGCGCGCTGCCGGAATCGGCGATCCACTTGCGATTCGCCAGTTCCACGTCGATCACCTTGAGCACGGCATGCGCGCGGGCGATGACTTCATCCGCGTTGAATTTCGCGCCGAACACCGTGATGAGCCGCGCGGCGCCGGGGCCGAACGCGATCTGTCCCGCCGCGACGGAGAGCCAGCGCTGCACGGCGGCGGCTTGCGCGGGCGTCTCGGGAAGCCATTGCGCGGCGCCCGCTTTTTTCGCGAGATAGACGAGGATCGCGTTCGAATCGGCGATCACGTTGTCGCCATCGACTAGAACGGGAATCTGGCCGAAGCTGTTCAGCTTCAGATATTCAGGCGTCTTGTGCGCGGCGGCCGCGAGATCGACGAAGACTTCTTCGTGCTCGATCGAAAGCAGACTCAGGAAAAGACGCGCGCGGTGAGCATGCCCGGACAGCGGATGGTAGTAAAGCTTCATGGCAAGTCTCCTTGGTTGATCGTGTCGGGCGGGAGAGGTCCGCCGCGTGAAACCAAGTATGGGTTCTTGCGTGATGAAGCTGAATACCGGGGAAATTCAAATCACTATTCTCGAAACGAGAACGGTGAGGGCAGTCTTTTATTTCGGCTCACTTTGGATTTATTCGCCGCGAGGCACGTTCGCCTTGTTGCCCGCGAGCGGCGAGCCGTAGCCGCCGCTATTCGCGTTGTTCGGCAGGCCGTTGACCAGTTGAGCGCGCGGATCGCTCGGATTGAGATTGAGCTCGCCCGCTTGCGCGTTGCCGTGCGTCGGATATTGACTGCCGAGCGGTGCGTTCGGCATGAGCTTCGTACTGTTCTGCGGCGCGTACATGTCGGTTTCGGCGCTCGGATGCAGTTGCGCGAAAGCGGCGGATGCAGCGAAGGAAGACGCGAAAACGAATGCGGCTGTCGTCAGTTTCATGGCGGACTCCACGGAGAGCCGATGGCGCTTCCAGTGTAGTCCCGGCGCAGTCAGTAATCCGCGATCACCCTACGCCCGACCAGTCCAGCGTTTGTTCTTACGCGGTGCCTACTTCTTGTGCTTTTTGAGCTTCGCCTTGCGCGCGGACCGGTCGTCGATGATCCGCACGCGATGCTTGTCCTTCATCTTCTTCCACTGTTTGCATTCGTCTTTCGTACGCAAACAGCCGATGCAGAAGCCGGTTTTCTCGTCGAACTTGCAGATGCTGATGCAGGGTGAATCGACTGCCATGATGAGTCCCGTGCGTTCCAGTTGCGCCAATGTCGCACGCGCTTCGTGCGCGCATCCAACTGATTGTTTCGATCATTTCGATAGAGCACGCCGCAACTCCCGCGCCTCCCCGCGTCACTCCCGTATTTCCTCACCGTTGCACCGGTTGCAGTAGAATTCGGCTCCCGAACCGGCTCACCTTTGCGGGGCGGGCACGCGCTCGACGGCACGTGCCTTGCTTTATTGATGTTGCCTCCCGCACCCGCCGGGCGCCGCCTGCCTTCACTCCAACAGCGAGCCGTTACCCATGCCGCAAGCACCCGGGCCGCGCCGGCCACCCGCGAAGATCCTGCCGCCCGAAGCGCCCGGCGTGCGCGCGCTGGCGTCGCTGGTGACGGGCGTCGTCGTCATTTGCGCGCTGTATTTCGGACGCGCGGTGATGATTCCGATCATCCTCGCGATTCTGCTGAGCTTCCTGCTCGCGCCTTTCGTCGACTTCCTGCGGCGGCTGCGCTTCGGCCAGGTGCCATCGGTGATCGTCGCGGTGGTGATTGCGCTGTCCGTGCTGACCGCGGTCGGCGCGCTGATCGGCGCGCAAGTCGCGCAGCTTGCGGGCGATCTGCCGAAATATCAGGTCGCGGTCGAGCGCAAGGTCGACACCGTGCAGAAGCTGACGATCGGCCGCGCCGACGAGTTTCTTGGCCGCGCGGCGCATGCGCTCAAGCGCCTGTCGCCGGCCCGCGAGCAGGAACAGAAGAACGAGGACAACCCGGCCGCGTCGCCGATCGACCAGCCGATGCCCGTCGAAGTCCACGAACCGACGCCGACGCCGCTGGAGCTCGCGCAACGCTTCCTGTCGCCCGTCATCAGTCCGCTGGAGACCACCGGCATCGTGCTGGTGGTCGCAGTGTTCATCCTGCTTCAGCGCGAAGATTTGCGCGACCGGCTGATACGCCTCTTCGGCTCGCGCGATCTGCATCGCGCGACCACCGCGATGGACGAAGCCGCGCGGCGCCTGTCGCGCTACTTCCTCGCGCAGCTCGGCATCAACGTGGGCGCGGGCATCGTCATCGCGATAGGGCTTGCGATCATCGGCGTGCCGGGTGCGCTGCTGTTCGGCGTGATGACCGCGCTGCTGCGCTTCGTGCCGTATGTCGGGACGTGGATCGCGGCGATCATCGCGGTCGTGTTCGCGGCGGCGGTTGGCCCCGGCTGGGCGATGCTCGTGTGGACCATCGTGATCTTCGCCGCCACGGACATCATCGCGGGGCAGGTCGTCGAGCCGCTCTTGTACGGGCACAGCACGGGGCTGTCGCCGTTCGCGGTGATCGTCGCGGCGATCTTCTGGAGCTGGATCTGGGGGCCGATCGGCCTCGTGCTCTCGACGCCGCTCACGCTATGTCTCGTGATTCTCGGCCGCCACGTCGATCGCCTTGAATTTCTCGATGTGCTGTTCGGCGACCGGCCCGCGCTCACGCCGGCCGAAAACTTCTATCAGCGCCTGCTCGCGAACGATCCCGACGAAGCGCTCGTGCAGGCGGAGTCGCTGCTGAAGGAGCGCTCGCTCATCGCCTATTACGACGAAGTCGCGCTCGAAGGTCTGCGCTACGCCCATAACGACGTGCTGCGCGGTGTCGTGACGGCGGATCAGCTGCGGCGCATCAACGAATCGGCGCTCGACATCATCGAAGGACTGGAGGACACGGAAGACACGGCGGTCACCGCCGTACCGAAGGAAGAATTGCCCGCGAGCCTGGATTCCCCGGACGACGGGCCGCTGCCGCACGAGCTGCCGCCCGCTCGCTTCGACGCCGCAAAGGAAGGACACACGGCGTCGGTGCTGTGCATCGCGGGGCGCAGCGAACTCGATGACCTCGCGGCGGCCATCGCTGTGCAGCTATTCCGCAAGCACGGCCTGCATGCGGATCTCGCGGGCTACGAGCGCTTCTCGCGCGGGCGCTTCGGCGAAGTGGACCTCGCGGGCGTGTCGATCATCTGCGTCGTGTCGTTCGATGCGGCCGAGTCGCCGCCGTATCTGCGCAATCTGCTGCGGCGGCTGCATCAGCGGGCGCCGCTGGCGGAACTGATCGTCGGACTGGTGTTTCCCGAAAGCCCGCTGCAAGGCGAAGTGCTCGTGCGCACCAGCTCGGCGGCGGTGTCGTTCAGGGAACTGGTGGACGCGTGCGTGGCCGCCGCGCGGCGCCAGTCCACCGACGGCGTGCCGTGGGCGGGCCTCGACGACACGGGCGGCGAGGCGGCGCTGAGCGGCCCGCGCGAGGATGTCGCCGAGCTGCGAAACGAGTGACGCGGGGCTGAATGACGTTCAGCGGTTGCCGTCGAACAGGTCGTTGAGCATGGTGTCGAAGGCGGCTTGCGCGTCTTCGAGCTCCTGGAGCGCGGCGTCGAAGGTCTGCAGCGCCATTTGCGATGGGCGAGCGTCGCCTTCGGGCGGAAAGTGCTTTTGCAGCGCGAGAAAGGCGGACTGAACCTGGCGCGTCGCGTTGACGATACGTTCCATCGCTCGCGCTTCTTCCGTGCGATTGTTCTCAGCGGTCATCGGAGACACTCCTCGTTGTGAATGCACCGATAGTACCAAGCGCCGCGCGCTTGCTTAAGCCTTCGCAACGGTAAAGAGGCGCACGGCTTCATCGAGCACTTCGGCGCGTTCCGCGAGCCGCTTGGCGGTGGCGGCCGCCTGCTCGACGAGCGTGGCGTTCTGCTGGGTCGAGTCGTCCAGATGCGCGACGGCCTGATTCACCTGCGCGATGCCTTCGGCCTGCTCGCCGCTCGCCTTCGCGACTTCCATGATGATCGCCGATACGCGGTGCACGGCTTCGTCGATCGCGCGCATCTGGCTCGTCGTGCGCGAGACGAGGCTCGTGCCTTCCGCGATCTGCGCGACGCTCGTCGCCACGACGCCTTCGATTTCCTTCGCCGATGCCGCGCAGCGCTGCGCCAGGTTGCGCACTTCGGTCGCGACGACGGCGAACGAGCGGCCCGCCTCGCCCGCGCGCGCCGCTTCGACGGCCGCATTCAGCGCGAGGATGTTGGTCTGGAATGCGATGCCGTCGATGACGCCGGTGATATCCGCGATGCGTCGAGACGCCGCCGTGATGCCCGCCATCGTCTGTTCGACCTGGCTCGCGATGCGCCCGCCGTCGTCGGCCGCGGCCTGCGCTTCCTTCACGAGTTCGAGCGCGCGCACGGTGGCGTCGGCGTTGCCTTGCACGGTCGTGGTCAGCTGGTCCATCGTCGCGGCGGTCTGTTCGAGCGATGCCGCCTGCATCTCCGTGCGGCGCGACAGGTCCGTGTTGCCGCTCGAAATCTCGTTGGCGGCGTCGAGCATCCCGCCGATCTGGCCGCGCACGTCGAAGACGATCGCCGCGAGATTCGCCTTCAACTGGCCGAGTGCGCGCTGCACGTCGCCGAGATCGTCGCGACGGGCGATCGCGGGCATGTCGACGGTCAGATCGCCCGCGGCCATGCGCGCCGCGAAGCCGGACATCGAGCGCACGGGTGTATCGACCTGACGCGAGAGTGCGAGCCATCCCGCGAAGCCGGCGGCCGCGCTCGCGCCGAACGCCCACCAGAAGGGCAGCGGCGGCGCGCCGCGCCATCCGGCGAGCGCCGCGATCAGCATGGCGGCGGGCACGGCGGCGAAGGCCGCGCCGAGACGCGCGCTCACCGGCAGGTGCGCGAGCGCGGCGAGCTTGCCCGCGAATCCTTCTTTCACGAGCGCGCCGCGCACGAGCTTGTGCGAGGCATCGCCCGCTTTCATTCGAGCGTAGAGCGCGGTGGCGTCGCGCACCTCATCGCGCGTCGGTTTCACGCGCACGGACAGATAGCCGACGGCCTTGCCGTGCTCCATCACCGGCGTGACGTTCGCGCGCACCCAGTAGTGGTCACCGTTCTTGCGGCGATTCTTGACGAGCGCGGTCCACGAGCGGCCGGCGCGGATCGTCGCCCAGAGGTCGGCGAAGGCTTCGCGCGGCATGTCGGGATGCCGGATGAGGTTGTGCGGCTGGCCGATCAGCTCGTCGCGCGAGAAGCCGGACACCGACACGAATGCCGGGTTGCAGTACTGGATGTTGCCGGAGAGATCGGTGGCGGAGACGAGCATCTCCGAGGCGGGGAAATCGAACTCTTGCTGGGTGACGGGCTGGTTGTTGCGCATGATGTCCTTGTTTCTTCTTCGTTTCGCGCGCCGCTTGCTGAGGGGCGGCGCGCGTCTGATTACAAGGACATAACGGACATTGCCCCTACGTTCTTTAGGGGAATCCGAGCGAAACGCTCAAGTGTGGCGATTTGTCGCCGATAGGGCGCGCGTTCGTTACTGCGCGCTCCAGCCGCCGTCGATTTGCAGCGCTGAGCCGCGCATCTCGCTTGCGGCGTCGGAGCAGAGAAACACGGCCATGTCGCCGATCTGCTGCGCTGTCACGAACTGCGCGGACGGCTGCTTGTCGCCGAGGAGTTTCGTGCGCGCTGCGTCGGGCGAGAGCGAGTCGCGCGCGGCGAGATCGTCGATTTGCTTCTGTACGAGCGGCGTGAGCACGAAGCCCGGGCAGATCGCGTTGACCGTGACGCCGGTGCGCGCGTTTTCGAGCGCGGCGACTTTGGTCAGGCCGAGAATGCCGTGCTTGGCGGCGACGTAGGCCGACTTGCCCGCCGAGCCGACGAGCCCATGCACCGATGCGATATTGATGACACGGCCCCAGTTACGCGCGCGCATTTGCGGCAAGGCGACGCGCATCGTGTGGAACGCCGAGCTCAGATTGATGGCGATGATCGCGTCCCAGCGATCGACGGGAAACTCCTCGATGGTCGCGACATGCTGGATGCCGGCGTTGTTCACGAGGATATCGACGGCGTTGAACTGCTCGTTCGCGAACGCGATCATCGCTTCGATTTCTTGCGGCTTCGTCATGTCGGCGGGGTGATGGACGGCTTTCGCGCCGGTCGCTTCGATTTGTTTCAGCGCGCTGTCGATATCGCCGAAGCCGTTGAGGACGAGGTTCGCGCCGGCCTGGGCGAGGGCTGTGGCGATGCCCAGGCCGATGCCGCTCGTCGAGCCGGTGACGAGTGCGGTTTTGCCTGCGAGCGGTTTGTTTGATGTTGTTTGATTCATGGGAGGGTCTTTTCCTTCGGGTTGGGTTTTGTAGTGTTGAGAGTTTGGAGTGCTGCGGGGGTAGTGGGAATTGGGGTTTTGCTTTGCTTTTTGTTTTCGCTTTTTGCTTTTCGCTTTCGCGTTCGTTTTTCGCCGGATCCCGTATTCGCGTTGGTTTATTAGCTTCGCCCCTATGCGGGGCGGCAGTCACTTTCTTTGCTGCTGCAAAGAAAGTAACCAAAGAAAGCAGCTATCCCCAGCCTAAGCAGTTCAAGCCGGCCGCGGCACAGGCGATTGGCCGAATGGCCCCCGGAGTAGCGAGTGCCCTCGAAGGCCTAACCGGGCTTGGATCGCGCACGGTCTGCCTCGTCGCACAGTTGAGTTCTCTGGCGCAGCCCTTGCACGCTCCAGCCCGCTTCGCGGCTGCCGGGTTAAGCGGGTCTGCGCGTGCTTCCTTGCTTAAGTCTCTATCTCACCGCACAAGCACAAGCACAAGCACAAGCACAAGCTGGTTTCCGTTGCAGACCCTTCGGCAGCGCGTAGCGCTGTGCCGGAACTCTTTCGTGCCGAACCAGCACGCTTAAAGCTATCGGGCGGCAGACCGTGTGCGGTCCACGCCCGATTGGACCTACGAGAACACTCGCTACTCCGGGGGCCATTAAGTCAATCGCCTGTGCCGCGGCCGGTGTGAAGTGCTTAGGCTGGGAGAAGCTGCTTTCTTTGGTTACTTTCTTTGCAGCAGCAAAGAAAGTGACTGCCGCCCCGCATAGGGGCAACGCTAATAAACCAACACGAAAACAGGATTCCCCGCCTCCAAAAAACCCTCAAACGAGCCCAGTCAAGTAATACACAGTGATCACAAAAAACACCGCAAGCGTCTTGATGATAGTGACCGCGAAAATATCGCGATAAGACTCCCGATGCGTCAGCCCCGTCACGGCGAGCAAAGTAATAACCGCGCCGTTATGCGGCAACGTATCCATGCCGCCGGAAGCCATCGCCACAACCCGATGCAGGACCTCCAAAGGAATATGCGCCGCCTGCGCGCCCGCAATAAACGTATCCGACATCGCCGCCAGCGCGATACTCATCCCGCCGGAAGCCGAACCCGTAATCCCCGCGAGTGCCGAAACGGAAATCGCCGCATTGACGAGCGGATTCGGAATGCTCTTCAGCGCATCCGACACGACGAGAAAGCCCGGCAATGCCGCGATCACGCCGCCGAAGCCATATTCCGAGGCCGTATTCATCGCAGCGAGCAAAGCGCCCGCGACGGCAGCACGCGTGCCCACCGCAAAACGCTCCTTCACGCGCGAAAACGCGGTCAGAAGCACGAGCACGATGCCGAGCAGCAACGCGCCTTCGACGGCCCAGATCGCGACGACGGTCTTGATCGCCGTCGATACCGGCGCATGCACGCCAGGCAACACTTCCGGCGGAACCGTGTAATTCGCGCCGTACCACGTCGGAATCCACTTGGTCAGCACGAAGTTCGCGACGCCCACGAGAATCAGCGGCGCAATCGCCAGCGCCGGATTCGGCAGCGACGTCGATTCCACACGCTCCGGCTCGTTCACGAGCGACGTGCCGTAGCCCTCGCCCTTCGCCATCGCCGAGCGGCGGCGCCATTCGAGAAAGCTCAGGCCCACCACGATGATGAACAGCGAGCCGATCACGCCCAGCCACGGCGCGGCCCAGCCGGTCGTCTTGAAAAACGTCGTCGGGATGATGTTCTGGATCTGCGGCGTGCCCGGCAGCGAATCCATCGTGAAGGAGAACGCGCCCAAGGCGATCGCGCCCGGCATCAGGCGCTTCGGGATATTGCTCTGCCGATACATCTCCGCCGCGAACGGATACACCGCGAACACGACGACGAACAGTGACACGCCGCCATAGGTGAGCAGCGCGCACACCGCGACGATCACCGCATTCACGCGCGACTTGCCGATGTATCGAATGGCCGCGGCGACGATCGACTCGGAAAAGCCGGACAACTCGATGACCTTGCCGAACACCGCGCCGAGCAGGAACACCGGGAAATACAGCTTCACGAAGCCGACCATCTTCTCCATGAAGATGCCGGAAAACACCGGCGCGACGGCGGCGGGATCGGTGAGCAGGACGGCGGCGAGCGCCGCGATCGGCGCGAAAAGAATGACGCTGTAGCCGCGATAGGCGGCGAGCATCAGGAACGCCAGAGCGGCGAGCACGATGATGAACGACATTGAGTCTCCTGGTGGTTTGTTCTTTGAAACACGGCTCGCGCGCTTCTTGTGAAAACGCCGAGGCGCGCGGGCGTAACGCAGCTTTCATGCCAAGGTGTCGAAACCCATACGGAACGGGCATCCGATCAGAATGCCATCGCAACGTTTCAGCCCGATGTCTCCGAATCGAGACGCCCTGAAAGCGCCGCGCGATCGTCATCGCGGCGAGAAGATTAGTACAGATGCGGATTGGCGGCTCGTCTCAAAATTGAGATATTACGTCTCCACAAAGAGAAAACGGAGACTTTGGGCGTCATGCGCAACGACTGGATCAACGTGCCCGCGGACTACAGCGACGTGATGCGCCGCGCGATGGAATCGCTTTTCAAGACTTTCGAGAATCTGAGCGAAGGCACTTTCATCGTCGATGCGGACGCGCGCGTCGTCTGGATCAACAAGCGCTACGCGGCGCGCTTCGGTTTTTCCGATCCGCTCGACGCGATCGGGCTGGATTGCGAAGCGGTGATTCCGAACAGCCTCATGCGCGAAGTCGTCGCGACCGGCAAGCCGATTCTGCTCGACGTGCTGGAGACAGACCGCGAGCCGCTCGTCGTCACGCGGCTGCCGCTGAAGGACGAGGCGGGCACGACCATCGGCGGGATCGGGTTTGCGCTGTTCGACGAGATGAAGGCGCTCACGCCGCTCTTCGCACATTATTCGCGCGTCCAGCAGGAACTGATCGCGACGCGCCAGTCATTGGCTCAGGCGCGGCGCGCGAAGTACACGTTTTCGAGCTTCGTCGGCACGAGTCCGGCGAGTCTCGAAGTGAAGCGCCAGGCGCGGCGCGCGGCGCTCGTCGATTCGCCCGTCCTGCTGCTCGGCGAAACCGGCACCGGCAAGGAACTGCTCGCGCATGCGATCCACGGCGCATCGACGCGCGCGGGCAAGCCGCTCGTCACCGTGAACGTCGCCGCGATTCCCGACACGCTGCTCGAAGTCGAGTTCTTCGGCGCGGCGGCGGGCGCGTACACGGGCGCGGAGCGAAAGGGCCGCGTCGGCAAGTTCGAGCTCGCGGACGGCGGCACGCTCTTTCTTGACGAAATCGGCGACATGCCGCTGCCGCTTCAGGGCAAGCTGCTGCGCGTGCTGCAGGACAAGGAGTTCGAGCCGCTCGGCTCGAATCGCATCGTGCGCGCGGACGTGCGGATCATCGCGGCGACATCGGCCGATCTGCCCGCGCTCGTCGCGGCGGGACGCTTTCGCGCGGACCTGTTCTATCGGCTGAACGTGCTGACGATTCACGCGCCGCCGCTGCGCGAGCGTCCCGGCGATATCGAGGCGCTGGCCTACGCGACGCTCGAAGATCTGTCGGCGGATACGCGGCCCGGCCAGGTCGGCCATTTCGTGCTGCACCAGGACGCGTTGCGGCTGCTCGAGGCGTATGCGTGGCCGGGCAACGTGCGCGAGCTGCGCAACACGCTCGAACGCGCGCTGATGCTGTCGGAGACCGAGCACATCGACGCCCGCATGCTGAGCGCGTTCATCGACGCGGGACGCTTGGCGCTCGCGCCGCCCGCGGACACGGCGGCGCAAGACGGCGACGATGCACCGACCGTGTCCTACGCGGACGCGATGGCCGACTTCGAGCGTCGTTTTCTCTCCGATGCGTTGCGCGCGAGCGGCGGGCGCGTCGCGGATGCGGCCGAGAAAATCGGCATTGGGCGGGCGACGTTGTACAAGAAGATCACCGCGCTCGGAATCACCGTCTGAAGGGTTTTTGCGAACGGCAAAATCGACGCGAAAGCTGCGCGTGGCATACTCCCGAAATCGAAAATAACGACCAAAAATCAAAGGGGTATGGGATGAAACTCGGCAAGGGACTGGGCCTTTCGATCATGCTTGCGGGCCTCGCATCGGCGCTAGCCGGATGCAGCAGCGCGCCGCCGCTCTTTTCCGCCGATGGACGTCCGACGCAGCAGGTCCAGTGCCCCGCATACGGCGGCTGGCGCAATTGCACCGACAACGCGAAAGCGCTCTGCCCGAGCGGTTACGACGTGCTCGACCAGTCGACGGAGAACAATCAGAACTCGCTGCTCGTCGCGTGCAAGGGAAGTTAGGCATGCCGCCTAAATGTGCTGCGTCTCGCGCAGCATCGTGACGTCGTAACCCAGCACGCGCGTGTGCTCTATCAGCGTGCGGCGCAACTCCGCCGAGGGCTTCGCCTCGCGCGTCAAGATCCACAGATAACGACCGGTCGGCTCGCCGACGATGGACCACGTGTAATCGTCGGCGTGATCGAGAATCCAGTAGTCGCCGACGTAGAACGGACCGAAGAACGACACCTTCAGCTTGCTTCCGTTCGATCCCGGCACGACCTTCGCGCGTCCTTCCGCCGAACGGTACGGCCCGGTCAGCCCGCCTTGCCTGCAAGCATTCACAACGGACACGAGCCCGTCCTCGCGGCGCGCGTAGTTCGCCGTGACAGCTTCGCCGTCGCGCTCGAAGCGGTTTTCATAGCGCGCGAACTCGTGCCACTGGCCGAGATAGCGATCGAGATCGACGGCTTTCGACGGTTCCGGCACGTGATCGTTGCCGCTCTTGCGCGCCCCGTTCGATGCGGACGCGATGAGCGTCGCGATACCGCCGATCAAAGCCAGCGCCGCAGCGCCGTATGCCCAAGGTCTTCGAATATTCATGTTTCCCGGTGAGTGAGAAGTCTGGGAAGACGGAGCAGCAAGCTCCGTTCCGTCCGCTTCAGCTCCCGAATTTCCTCACCTTTGGCCATCGGCGAAGGCGCTCACGCTCGTGCGCGGCATCGGGGCGAAAGCCCGTAAGTGCTTGTGTGTGCGGGGATTTTGCCTTGTACCGGTAGGGCAGGGACATGCAAACATCGCGCCCGCTGCACTGCTCCCGAATCACCTCACCTAAAGCCTCGCAAGGCGATGCAGCTCGTTCTGGCTCCGATCGGCGCAAGCCGCACGATTACCGAGGCAACGTTGTCGCCCTGCAAACTTAATACGTTAAGGAACAATGGCTTGCGTCAGCCAGTTAACAATGTGACTGAGATCGCATAATTGCTTCGCGTTCCCGATGATTCATCGAAGAGTGAGCCTCGCGCGCATTGTGCGGCTCACCGTCGCCCGGCTCCCGAAACGCCTCACCCTTCATGACGAAGCGTATCCTCACGCTCTTTCCATCCCGCATTCAAAGCGCTGCCTCATGCCTTCGCCGGTTCACTTGCCTCGAGCGTTCGCCTCATTGCCTTCGCTGCTCACTCCGCTCCTCACGATCATCCCGCCGGTCTTCGGTCTCATCTTCGCAGGCTACGCGTGCCGCAAGCTGAACAAGCTCGGACCGGGTGCGGCGTCCGAGCTCAACCGTTTCGTCGTTTATCTCGCGCTGCCCGCGCTGCTCTTCGACATCATGGCGAAGACGCCGTGGAGGATGCTCGATCAGCCCGCGTTCATTGCTGCGTTCGGCATCGGTTCAGCGGTAATCCTGAGCGCGCTGCCGACCGGGACCGGACCGTTCATGCTCGCGGAGTTTTATCGACGGGAAGGCGGCGTGACGTCGAGCACGATCCTCTTCTCGACGGTGATATCGCTCGTCACGGTCACGATCTGTCTGACCGCCATGCTCTGAGCACGCACGCAAAAAAACGCCCGGCGCGAGCGCACCGGGCGAAACCACCTTCTGTTCGATGGTGGAGGAGGGCCAGTTCAGGCTGTGCTGCCTCTGATTCCTTGGTTGGGTTGCGAATTACCGCGAGCCGCCGCCATCGCGCATGTCGGCGCGAAGCTGTGCGTGCCGCTCCTGATACGGACGCAATTGCGGATAGCTCAGCGAATTGATGGCATCGAGATCGCCCGCGCTCCGGGCGCTGGCGAGTTCCGCCTTGACTTCGGCGCGAGTCTTGCCTGCGGACGTCGATTGAGCGAAAGCGGGCGCGGTGGCCAGCAGCGCGGACATGACCAGACCGCTGATCAGCATCTTTTTCATGGGAAACCTCTTCGGATGGCTTTGCGTCGGGTGACGCTTGAAAAGCAGTCTAGGAGGAAACCTATTGGACAAAAATACCGATTGAGCCAACACATTGTTGTCGAGAGTGGTTGAATGCTGGCGCGCGATTCGCCTTCCATCGATCGAAAACTTTGGCTGCCTGAGCAGGCACGCCGTCGATTCAAATCCACCGTGTTTCGTTTTCGTATCAAAAACTAAACGGCATGGTAGTTACCCCGAACTTATCCACAGTTTCTGTGGATAACCGTGGGGATAGCTCGCCGCGAACCGCATGGCGACGCGGCGCAAGGTACATTTCAGTATTCATCGCAAAAATAGGCGAAATGCGTCGGCGGGCATCGAAGACGAGTCTCCCGCGATGCGCCTATCATGTGCACGCGCGCCGTCATGAGGACGGCGTTTCCGGACCGGTCATCGCCCGGCTCCTTCACTTTTTTATCCTTTACGGGGGACATGTCATGGCCTTGAAGATCGCGGTGGTCGTTGGAAGCCTGCGGCGGGATTCGTTCAACAAGCAGCTCGCGCATGCGCTCGTGTCGCTCGCGCCGAGTGATTTTTCCTTCGAGTTCGTCGACATCGGCGGCCTGCCGCTCTACAGCCAGGATTACGACAGCGACTTTCCCGAGGTCGCGCGCGCGTTCAAGCAGAAGATCGCCGATGCCAACGGCCTCCTGATCGTCACGCCCGAGTACAACCGCTCGATGCCGGGCGTGCTGAAGAACGCGCTCGACTGGGCGTCGCGTCCGTGGGGGCAGAGCGTGTGGGGCGGCAAGCCGGGCGCGATCATCGGCACGTCGGTCGGCGCGATCGGCACGGCCATCGCGCAATCGCATCTGCGCGGCGTGTGCGCTTATCTCGATATCGTGCTGATGAATCAGCCGGAGATGTACATCAAGCACGACGAGAGCCGCATCGACGCGAACGGCAACATCGTCAGCGAGGACACGCGCAAGTACCTGCAGACGTTCATGGACAAGTACGCCGCATGGGTGCGCGACCGCGCGGCGTGATCGTTCACCTCGTCTGAACGCAAAACGGCCCGCAAACGCGGGCCGTTGCTTTCACGACGCGGGGAAAAATCACACGTGATGATGTCCCGTCACGCGATCCCAGCCGTGGCGGATCGCTGCCTTGAAGCGCTCCCACGTATCGCCTTCGGGATGCTTGCTTTCCCAGTCGCGGCGCGTCTCGTACTCCATCTGATCGTCCCATGCGCGGCTGCGGAAGCGGTCGTCGTTGCCGAGCGTCGCGCCGTAGCGATACGCGCCCTGATAGTCCTCATACGGCTCGCCCGTCGCCGAATATTTCGAATCGTAGTCGGCGCGGAAGTCCTCTTCGTACTCCATGAACTCGTTGGGGACGGTTTGCGGATACATCGTCGGCGACGGACCCACCGGGCCGCCCGCCTGCGTGCCGGCCGAGCTCATGACCGGATCGGGCGACGTTCCCGCCGCACGTGCCGCGCCCGGCTGATACGGCGCCGCCGGCTCGTCGAGCGGACCGAGCGGTTCGACCGAGCGCCATTCGGATGCCGTGTCGGTGCGCACGCCCGGAAGCGGATCGCGCGCCATCAGCGGATCGTCCATCGCGGCGCGATCGGGCGGAACGGCGCCCGTCGTGCGCAGCGGATCGCGGCCCGCGAGCGCATCGCGCTCCGACAGCGATTGACCCGAAAGCTCCGTGCGCGCCGCCAGCGGATCGGCGGACGTGCCGGCGAGCGGATCGGCAAGCGGATCGATGCCGGTGCTCGCGTACGGATCGCGGCCCGTCAGCGGATCGCGTCCGGCGAGGGGGTCGCGCGCGGCGCGTTCGCTTTCGCTTATCATCGATTGAGACTGCGACTGCATCGACTGCGATTGCGACTGCATGCTCTGGCGCGGCATCAGCGGATCGTCGGCCGGGTCGCTGACGTAATCGCGCGGCGTCAACTCGGCCGGATCGCCGACGTCGGCCCGCGGATAAGCCCGCGCGCGCGGCGGCGGCATGACCTCCGGCTCGTTCACCGGTTCGCGGCCCGGCACGGCGCTGCCGCGTCCGAGACCGAGTTCGTCGAGTATCGAATGATCGCGGTCGTCCGCTGCCGCGGATGCCGGCGTGCCGTGCTCGAGCGCGGTCCAGCTTGCCGCGCGTTCGTCGATATCGATCGCGCCCTGGTCGCTCAGCGTCGCGCGGGCGACATCCGCCTGCTCGACGCTCGGGGTATCGACCGCAACGAGCACCGCGCCGCGCCGCACGGCCTCCGAATAATGCGCGACTTCAGGCGGCTGATCGCGCCCGCCGAAGAGCATGCTGAAAAAGCGCTCGATGTTCGCGAGCATGCCCGGCTCCGCGTGCGTCTGGGCGTCGGGCATGTCGGACGGCGCGGCGGCGTCGTCGCGTTTGGGATTGGCCTGCAGTTCGATATCCGCGCGCGGGAAGCCGGCGGCGATCAGGGCCGAGCGCGCGTCCTCGGCTTGCGCGAAAGTGTCGAAAACTCCGATGACGGTGTGCCGCATGGTCGCCTCCTGCGATGGGCGGAATTCCTGGGATCGGCGACGTCGCGTCGCCGTACATGGAGGGATTCACGCAACTCGCGTGCCGGATGCGCGCGGGCGGCGCGTGCGGACGAGCGGAGACAAAAGGGGGACGAAAGCGGGGCGGCGCTTTTACAACCACGCGTACAAAAGACGCCGATTCAACGCTCGGTGGAACGCGCCGTCCGCACGTCGGACGACGAGCGGCCGGGCTCGCGCTTGCGCTCGCCGATCGCGCGCAAAAGCGAATCGAGCAAGGCGATGTCGAACGGCTTCGACAGCACGCGCGCGCCGACCTGCCGCGCGCGGTCGAGCTCTTCGGCATAACCGGTGACGAGAATCACCGGAACGTGCGGCTCGAAGCGCTGCAGCATTTCGGCGAGATCGATGCCGTTCATCTGCCCCGGCATGTGGATGTCGGACAGCACGACATCGAACGGAAAACTAATCGATGCGTCGGCGCGCGCGGCTTCGAGCACGGTCGCCGCGGTATCGGCGTTGAAGACGTAGGTGACGTGGTGGCCCATCATCGTGAGCAGCGCCTCGGTGCCGGCGGCGACTTCCTCGTTGTCCTCGACCAGCAGCACGCGCAGGCCGTCGGCTTCGGCCGCCGCGGCGTGTTCTTCGGCGGCAGCCACGCCCGGCGCCGCGGCCGCCGCCGCGCGCGGCAGATACAGGCGCACGGCCGTGCCCGCGCCGACCGCGCTGTCGATGGTCGCGAGCCCGCCCGCGCGCTCGCAGAACGCGAACACCTGCGGCAGGCCCAGTCCCGTGCCCATGCCTTTCGGCTTCGTCGTGAAAAGCGGCTCGAACGCGCGGCCGAGCACATCGGAACTCATGCCGATGCCGGTGTCCTCCAGCGTGATCTGCACGAATTCGCCGGTGATCGGAAAACCGTCCTGATGACGAAAGCGCACGTTGCTGGCGCGCACGGTGAAGGTGCCGCCGTTGGGCATCGCGTCGCGCGCGTTCACGGCCAGGTTGATGAGCGCCAGCTCCAGCTCGGCCGGATCGACGCGGATCGACCACACGTCGGGCGCAACCTCGACGTTGAGCGCCACTTTCGCCCCGAGCGATGCGCGCAGCAGCTCGCGCCCGGCCGTCACCCATTTGCCGATGCCGATGATCTCGCTGCGCAGCGGCTGCTTGCGCGCGACGCCGAGCAACTGGCGCGTGAGCGACTGGCCGCTCTTCAGCGCGCGCTCCATCGCGGTCAGTTCGCGATCGAGGCCCGGCGCGCCGCGCCGCCGCGCGATCTGCACGTTGGTCGAGACGATCATCAGCAGATTGTTGAAGTCGTGCGCGACGCTGCCGACGAGATTGCCGAGCGCTTCCATCTTGCGCGCCTGCCGGTACGCGGATTCGATCGAGCGGCGCATCGACGCTTCCGCCTGCCAGCGCTCCCACGCTTCTTCTTCCGTCGCGAGCCGCCGAAGCGACTGGCCGATCACGCCCCACAGCACGACGCACGGCGCGAAGATCGACAGCGCGAGCACGCTCAGATGCTTCCACCAGGCGGACCAGATCGTCGCGATCGGATAGCCGCTCGACACGTAGACCGGATACCCGCCGACGCGGCGAAACGCGACGATTTTCAGCTGGTTGTCGAGCCCCGAGACCATCTTGACGACGCCGCTCCTGACGCCGCCGCGATACGCGTCGCGCAGCGGCGAGCTGGCCGCGAGCGACATGCGCTCCGGCGGGCGCGGCGGATACCACGCGAGCACTTCGCCGTCGGAGCGCGACAGGCCGATCGACACGCTGGGGTTATCGCCGATCAGCTCGCGATAAAACGCGCCGAAGTAGGCGGGCCGCAGCGCGATCGACACGACGCCGTCGAACTTGCCGGCGGGCGTCAGGCGCGCAACCGCCGTGTTGAACACCTGCTCGCCGGCGACGCGGCCGGTCATCACGCGTGAAATCAGCTCGATTTGCCGTCCCGCGCGCAGGCCGCCGAAGTCCTCGCGGTCCGCGATCGAGATGTCGGGCGTCGGATACGTGCGGCTCGTCGCGAGCAGCTTGCCGTCCGGTCCGAACACCGACGCGGCCGCGACCTGCTGGTAGCTGTTGCTGATCGCCTTGAGGCGCTGATGGATCATCGCGCCGTCGCGGCGGATCGCGCTGGCGTCGAGGTCGTCGAGCAGATCGACGATGCGCTCGTTGAGCGTCACGTTGAGATCGAAGACCTTGAGCGCGTGCTCTTCGGCGACGCGGGCGTTGCGCGCGACGAGCTCGGAGGCATCGGCGACGCGCGCGTGGTAATCGGTGAATGCGGTCGCCGCGACGTACACGCACGGCAGCACGATCGCCGCGACGAGCAGCGCGTACAGCGTCATCCGCTGCGCGGTGAAGTTGCGCTCGGGGACCACCGGGAATGGCGGTTCGTCCTGCCAGGATTGCGCAGCAGGCCCGGTCTCGGACTCCTCACGTTGCAGCGTCATTTTTGGCAGCGAATTGGAAAACTTACTCGAAGCCCGCGCGTTTCGCACGTGGCGACGGGCGCGCGGGCCCGGCCCATCGGACGTGAGCTGCGGAACCGCAGAAAGCACGCACGAAACATACCGGGCGACCGCTTTTTGCACGCGCGCCGTTTGAATGAATACTCGACCGTCTGCGCACTTAGCGAGATTCCCGGAAGCGCAAACGTACACAAAAGCATGGAAGGTATCACATCAAGATACATCGAGCGAAAATTGCTCGGCGTGCAATCCTTTTAGTCATATCATTTCGCGTGATGCGCTTTGTCGAGTTGCTTTGACATTCTCATGAGCACACAATGCAATCCTCCGACGTATACGCCACAGAGCGCGCGACGGAGATACGAGCAGCCTCGCGGCGCGCGCCGGGGAGAAGTACCGCTGATTCGGCGACGAAGCCGGCCAGCCGCGCGACCAGGCGAGGAGAAGAAGGCCACTGTCCGGAAACGTCCGGATCATGCACGGGGCAGGCACGATGACGCCGATCGGAACCCAACACGCATCGCGTGCCTTGCGCACGGCGATCACACAGCGCACGCCCGCCGCATGGCGCGCGTACGTCCACGGGCGCCGCGCCTGGCTCATCGCCGCCGAACTGCAACTCCGACAGCGCCCGCGTTCCCGCCGGGCGAAAGGGCTCGCGCCGGTCGCGCCGTGAACATCGCCATAAAGTTCGCCGCGCGGATGCCGTAATCAGTATGCGAGAGCACGCCGTGTCTGCCGACATGACGTCCTCAGCCCGAAACCGCACAAGAGATCCAGCCAACCATGCCGTTGCCGATTGTCATTGCCGATGATTCCCTGCTCGCGCGCAGGGTGCTGACGCGCGCGCTGCCGACGGACTGGGACGTCGAAATCTCCTACGCGACCAACGGGCGCGAGGCGCTGGAGCATTACCGCGCGGGACGCGCCTCGGTGATGTTCCTCGACCTCACGATGCCCGACATGACCGGCTATCAGGTGCTGGACGCGTTGCAGCACGAAGACCTGAACACGTTCGTGATCGTCGTGTCTGCCGACGTGCAGCCGATGGCCCAGGAGCGGGTGCGCGCGCTCGGCGCGATCGCGTTCCTGCCGAAACCGGTGACGCCCGAAGCGCTGCGTCCCGTTTTGAAGGAGTACGGTCTTCATGGTTGAAGCCCTGAACGAAGATCAGCGCGACGCGCTGCAGGAAGTCGCCAACATGGCGATGGGACAGGCTGCGACGCGCCTGTCGGCGCTGCTCGGCACGTTCATCGAGCTGTCGGTGCCGCGCGTGCGCGTCGTGAGCGTGGCCGAGGCCTCCTCCGCGCTCGCCGAGATGACCGGCATCACCGATGCCGTCACCGCCGTGCGCCAGGGCTTCCGCTCCGACATCAAGGGCGAGGCGATCGTGCTGTGCAAGAGCGGCAGCGTCGATCAGCTGTGCGCGCTCGTCGACGATCCGTACACCAAATCCACCTATGAAGCGACGACGCGCACCGAGCTCGTCTTCGATGTCGCCACCGTGCTGATGGGCGCGTGCGTGTCGTGCATTCTCGACCGCCTCGGCCGCTCGCCGATCTTCTCGCCGCCGGGCATGCTCGGGCAGGAAATCGGCCTCGACGATGTCTTCCAGCCCGCAATGCTCGCGTGGAAGACCGCGCTCCTGCTCGAAGTGAATTTCGCGCTCGAGGATCACAGTTTTCGCGCGCACCTCGTGATGCTGATGGCCGAAGACGCCATCGCGCACTTGAGCGACGCGCTCGACACGCTGCTGTCGAGCATCTGAACGGGACGTCATCGTGAGTATGGATGAACTGCGGCACGCGCTTTCCGAACTCGTGATCGAGCGCGTCGGTTTTGGCATTTTCGTGCTCGACCGCGATCTGAACGTGCTGATGTGGAACCGGTTCATGCAGGACCACAGCGGCAAGACGGCGGAACAGGTCATCGGTAAATCGATTTTTGCGAGCTTTCCGGAACTGCCGCGCGTATGGTTCACGCGCAAGGTCGAAAGCGTGTTCCAGCTCGGCAGCTTCGCGTTCAGCTCGTGGGAGCAGCGGCCGTATCTCTTCAAGTTCGATCACGACCGTCCGATCACGGGCGGCGTCGATTTCATGCAGCAGGATTGCACCTTCATGCCGCTCACGCTCGAGCGCGAAGTGCGCGCCGTGTGCGTGACGATCTCCGACGCGACGCACGCGAGCATGATGCAGCGCGCCCGCGACGAAGCGGTGGCGAAGCTGCAGGAATTCGCGGACCGCGACGGCCTGACCGGTATCGCGAACCGGCGCTACTTCGAATTGCGCCTCGCGGACGAGTTTTCGCGCTGGCAGCGCTACGGCGGCGAACTGTCGATGCTGCTCTTCGATCTCGACCACTTCAAGCGCATCAACGACGATCTCGGCCACCTCGTCGGCGATACGGTGCTGCGCGTGATGGCCGAGCGCGTAGCGAAGACCGTGCGCGTGCAGGACGTGTTCGGGCGCTTCGGCGGCGAGGAATTCGCGCTGCTGTTGCCGTGCACCAATTTTGACGACGCGATGATCGTCGCGGACAAGGTGCGCCGTGCGATCGGCGAAACGCCCATCGACGTGCAGGGCGCGCGCGTGCCGGTGACGGCGAGCGTCGGCGCGGCGCGCGCGAGAAGCGGCGTGACGTCGTCGTACGAGGCGCTCATCAATGAGGCCGATGCGGCGCTCTACACCGCAAAGCGCGAAGGGCGCAACCGGGCGGTGGGTTTCGCCTGAAGCGCGCTGTACGTCCCGCCTGGCGCTCCCGGCGCGATCAGGCGCAAGCGGTCAAAGTATTGATATACTCTTTGCCGCTTCCGGCGCAGTCGCAGCCGGCTCGCGCCGGCTTTCCTCTTCGATTCTTCCCTTACAGCGCCAGGTGGTTCCGCGCGCGCCGGGTCGAATCGAGACCGCGCCTGATCACTTAATTTGCCCTTGGGGGCGCCACAGCGGAGTTCGTCTTGGCCGTTTCCAACATCATCGCTGACGAATCTGCTCCCGACGCCGCGAAGACGTCGTCGGGAAGCTCGTTCTATCTCGCGATGCGCATCCTTCCCGCTGCGCAGCGAGACGCGATGTACGAGATTTACGCGTTCTGCCGCGCGGTCGACGACATCGCCGACGAAGGCACGCTGCCGCGCCGCGAGCGCGCGCTCGCGCTCGACCAGTGGCGCGCGGACATCGACGCGTGCTACGCCGGCACGCCGAAGCCGTCGCTCGAAGCGCTCACGCGTCACATCCAGGCTTTCCAGCTTTCCCGCGACGACTTCCAGGCCGTGATCGACGGCATGGCGATGGACGCCGCCGGCGATATCGTCGCGCCCGACGAAGCCACGCTCGACCTGTATTGCGATCGCGTGGCGAGCGCGGTCGGGCGGCTATCGGTGAGAATCTTCGGGATGCACGAGGACGCCGGACGGCGCCTTGCGCACCATCTCGGGCGGGCGCTGCAACTGACCAACATCCTGCGCGACATCGACGAAGACGCGGAAATCGGCCGTGTCTATCTGCCGCGCGAACTGCTCGCGCGCGAAGGCATTTCGACGAGCGATCCGGCGACCATCGTCGGCGATGCGCGTCTGCCGCGCGTGTGCGCCGTCATCGCCGAGCGCGCGAAGGGCCACTACGCCCAGTCCGACGCGATCATGGCCGCGTCGCCGCGTTCGCAGGTGCGCGCGCCGCGCATCATGTCGGCGGCGTACCGCACCGTGCTCGACGCCAATCTGAAACGCGGCTTCGACCTGCCGCGCACGCGCGTGCGCACGCCGCGTTCGCGCCTGCTGTGGATCGTGGCGCGCAATCTGATCTGATGTCCCGGCGGGTTTTCGTCGTCGGAGCGGGCGTGGCCGGCCTCGCCGCCGCGGTCGAGGCGCAACGACGCGGCGCGCGTGTCGTGCTGCACGAGGCGGCGTCTCACGCAGGCGGCCGCTGCCGCTCTTTCTTCGATTCGAAACTCGGCGTCACGCTCGACAACGGCAATCATCTGCTGCTGTCCGGCAATCAATCGACGATGGCTTATCTGCGCGCGATCGGCGCGGCGGAGTCGCTCATCGGCCCGACGCAGCCCGAGTATCCGTTCTTCGACGTGACGAGCGGCGACGCGTGGACCATCCGCATGTCGTCCGGACGCTTGCCGCGCTGGATCTTCGACGCCGACGCGCGCGTGCCCGGCACGCAACCCGCCGACTATCTGCCGATCCTGCCGCTGTTCTTCGCGAAGCCGGGCCGCACGATCGATGAATCCGTGCGCCGGAAGGATCGCGTGTGGAACCTGCTCGTGCGACCGCTTTTGCGCGCGATGCTCAACGCCGATCCGTCGGAGGCGAGCGCGGAACTCGCCGCCGGGCTGCTGCGCGAAACGGTCGCGCAGGGCGGTCAGGCCTGCCGTCCGCTCGTCGCGAGAAGCGGGCTGTCGCACGCGTTCGTCGAGCCGGCGCTGCGCCTTCTGCAATATGGCGGCGCGGACATCCGGTTCGGCTCGCGCGTGGCGGGCATCGGGATATCGGGCACGGATTCGAGAGAGCGTGTAAGCTCGCTCGCTTTCGAAGGCGCGGCGGAACCGGTCGTGCTCGGCGCGGACGATGCCGTCGTGCTCGCCGTGCCGCCCGATGCGGCGCGCCGCGTAGTGCCGGATCTGAGCGCGCCGCAAGCATCGCGGGCGATCGTCACGGTGCATTTCGCCGCCGACGCGCCCGCCGGTATGTCGGACTGGATTTTCGCGGCTGACGGGCGACTCTCCGTCACGCTTGCGGATTCAGGACGATGGCTTTCGACGCCGCACGAAGAACTCGCGCGGCTGACGTGGCTGGAGACGGCGAAGGCGGTGCGCATGCCCGCCGTGCCGACGCCGCCGTGGCGAGTCGTCGTCGAGGAACATGCGACGTTTGCCGCCGTGCCCGCGCAGGAAGGCTCGCGGCCCGCCACGCGCACGCGCTGGCACAATTTCACGCTCGCGGGCGACTGGACGGCGACCGGCCTGCCCGCGACGATCGAAGGCGCGATCCGTTCCGGCCAGAAGGCCGTGGACGCGCTGTTGAACCCATCGATGGAACGCTGATGAACGAATTATCCCTGTCGGCCGTGGACGCGCGCGTATCGGGCGCCCCGCTCGATACCGCAATCCACCAGGCCACCGATGCGCTGCTCGCGGCGCAACATCGCGACGGCTACTGGCTGTACGAACTCGAAGCCGACGCAACCATTCCGGCCGAATACGTGCTGCTCGTCCACTATCTCGGCGAGACCGCCGACGACAAGTTGGAAGCGAAGATCGGCCGCTATCTGCGGCGCATTCAACGCGAGGACGGCGGCTGGCCGCTTTTCACCGACGGCGCGATGGACGTCTCCGCGACCGTGAAGGCGTATTTCGCGCTGAAGATGATCGGCGATTCGCCCGACGCCGAGCACATGCAGCGCGCCCGCCGCGCGATTCTCGCCACGGGCGGCGCGGAAAAGGTGAACGTGTTCACGCGTATTCTGCTCGCGCTCTTCGGCGTGGTGTCGTGGCGCGCGGTGCCGATGATGCCCGTCGAGATCATGCGCCTGCCGATGTGGTTCCCGTTCCATCTGTCGAAGGTGTCGTACTGGGCGCGCACGGTCATCGTGCCGATGCTCGTGCTCAACGCGAAGCGCCCGCGCGCGCGCAATCCGCGCGGCGTGCGCATCGACGAAGTGTTCACGAATCCGCCGGTCAACACCGGCATGCCGTCGCGCTCGGGGCATCAGAGCCGCGGCTGGTTCGCGTTCTTCCGCGTCGTCGATTCGATCCTGCGCGTCGCCGATCCGCTGCTGCCGAAGGCGGGCCGCGAGCGCGCGATCGATGAAGCTGTGCGTTTCGTCGATGAGCGCCTGAACGGCGAAGACGGCCTCGGCGCGATTTTCCCGGCGATGGCCAACTCGGTCATGATGTACGACGTGCTCGGTCTTCCGCCGGAGCATCCGAACCGCGCGATCGCGCGCAAGTCGATCGACAAACTGCTGATCATCGACGAAGCCGACGACGGCGAAGCGTATTGCCAGCCGTGCCTGTCGCCGGTGTGGGATACGTCGCTCGCCGCGCACGCGCTGCTCGAAACGGGCGAGCCGAAAGCGCGCGCGGCGGTCACGCGCGGCCTCGAATGGCTGGTGCCGCTGCAGATTCTCGACGTGCGCGGCGACTGGGTTTCGCGCCGCCCGAACGTGCGGCCGGGCGGCTGGGCGTTCCAGTTCGCGAACCCGCATTACCCGGACGTCGACGACACCGCGGTCGTCGCGATGGCGATGGAGCGCGCCGACCGCGAGAACGGCACCGCGATGTACGGCGAATCGATCGCGCGGGCGCGCGAGTGGATCGTCGGCATGCAGAGCAGCGACGGCGGCTGGGGCGCGTTCGAGCCGGAAAACACGCAGTACTACCTGAACAACATCCCGTTTTCGGACCACGGCGCGTTGCTCGACCCGCCGACCGTCGACGTCTCCGCGCGGTGTCTTTCGATGCTGGCGCAGCTCGGCGAGACATCGCTGAACAGCGAGCCTGCACGCCGCGCGTTCGATTACATCGTGAACGATCAGGAACGCGACGGAAGCTGGTATGGCCGCTGGGGCCTGAACTACGTCTACGGCACCTGGTCGGCGATGTCCGCGCTGAACGCAGCCGGCGTCGCGCCGACGGACCCGCGCATGACGCGCGCCGCGGACTGGCTCATCGGTATCCAGAACGCGGACGGTGGCTGGGGCGAGGACGGCGAGAGCTACAAGCTCGACTATCGTGGCTACGAACAGGCGCCGAGCACGTCGTCGCAGACTGCGTGGGCGCTGCTCGGGCTGATGGCGGCGGGAATGGTCGGGCATCCGGCGGTCGCGCGCGGCATCGACTATCTGCTGAAGACACAGCAGACGCACGGCCTGTGGGACGAAACGCGCTTCACCGCGACGGGCTTCCCGCGCGTGTTCTATCTGCGCTACCACGGCTATCGCAAGTTCTTCCCGCTGTGGGCGCTCGCGCGCTATCGCAATCTGACGCGCGAAGGTCTCACGCGCGTGACGGCGGCGATGTGAACGCGCCCGTCGTCGCCGTGACCGGCATGGCGTTCGAAGCGAAGATCGTGCGCGGGCGCGGCGTCGATGTCGTGTTCGCGGCGCGCGCCGACTGGCTCGAGCGCGCCTTGTCCGACGCGATCGCGCGCGGCTGCTCGGGCATCATCAGCTTCGGCACGGCGGGCGGGCTTGCGCCGGATCTCGAACCAGGCGCGCTGATCGTCGCCGAGAGCGTGTGCGGGCCGTTCGGCGAGTTGCGCACCGATGCGGCGTGGTCGGCGCGTATCGTCGATGCGTTCGCGGGCACGCCTGTCGAGCGCGTCATGCGGCGCGGCAAGATGTCGGGCGTGACGGCGCCGGTCAAGAGCGAGGCGGAAAAGCGCTCGCTGCATTCGTCGACGGGCGCGCTTGCCGTGGATATGGAATCGCATATCGCCGGGGCGATCGCGACGGCGCGCGGGCTGCCGTTCGCCGTGTGCCGCGCGGTGGTCGACCCGGCCTGGCGGACGCTGCCGCCCGCCGCGACCGCGGGTTTGCGCGACGACGGCACCACGGCGATCGGTCCGATTTTGCGGGAATTGCTGCGCGAGCCCCGGCAGCTCGGCGCGCTGCTGCGGCTAGCGTCCGATGCGCGAGAAGCCCGCGCGACGCTCGTGCAGGCGCGGCACGCGATGGATTCGGCGCGGGCGTTGGTATTGGGTTGATCGGTTGTCGAAAGCTGCATCCTGCCGGCCAAACCTTTGTTTCGTCGTCGAGGAAGAAACTGCGCAGGCCTTACATTGATCGTCGTGAAGACCTATTTTTTGATGCCGTCATGGAACGTGTCCACGCGTTGCTGTCCGTCAGCATTTCAGCGTTCAGGCAAAACCCCGGCAAGGTGCTGGAAGAAGCACGCGGCGAACCCGTCGCCGTGTTTAGCCACAACCGCCCGGCCTTCTATGCCGTTTCGCCCGAATTGATGGCCGAAACGGCCGAGCTGTATGACGAGCGCCAGTTGGCCACCTTGGTCCAGTCGCGGCTGAAATCGGTGAAGCGCGCGGTCAAGGTCAGTCTCGACGATCTGTGATGGCCCATGAACCTGCGAGGCGTAGGTTATCGGTTGGTCGATCTCGTCCGCCGCTGCTGCCTGGGACAGAGGGCAGAGTCTTTGCAGGCAACTAAAAAAACGGGCGCCGAAGCGCCCGTTTCATTGTGAAGACTCACTTCGCCGGCTGCGCCGCCGGATCGTCATACTGCGGCAACCCCTGCCCCTTGCTCGAACTCGGCGACGGCTGAGCCTTCGGCGTGCTCTCCGCCGGCGCGGGCGCCTTGCCGCCGACACCGCCCGCAGGCGATGCCGCCGCGCCCGGATCGTCATACGTCGGCAAGCCTTGCTCCTTGCTGCCGCCACCGCTTCCGCCCGGCGCGCTGGCGCCTTCAGGCGCGCTCGCGCCTTCGGGTGCCGACGCGCCCTCGTCGCCGTAATCGGGCAGTGTGTCAGCGCCGCCGCCCGTCAGCAGATACTGACGACGCTGCGTGTAGGCGTCGCGCACAAACGCGTATTTGTCGAGCGCGGCGGCCGAGAGCAGATCGGTCGCGCCGATCAGATCCGCGCGCGCGCTCACGAAATTCACGCCGAAGAGCGGCCAGAGAATCTCGGGCCCCGAGTAGCTCAGCGGATTCACGCGCCAGTCGACGAGCCAGGTCGTCGAATCGCGGAACGAGCTCGGGCCGAGCAGCGGCAGCACCAGATACGGCCCCGACGGCATGCCGTAGTGCCCGAGCGTCAGGCCGAAGTCCTGATGATGCTTGGGCAAGCCCGCGGGCGACGCGATATCGATCAGGCCGCCGATGCCGAACACCGAGTTCATCGCGATACGCATCAAGTCCTGCGTCGCGTCGGTGATCTTCAACTGCAGCAGATTGTTCGCGAAGTTGGAGAAATCGCCGAGATTCGAGAAGAAGTTGCTGACCGCCGTGCGGAACGGGCTCGGCGTGTAATCGACGTAGAACTGCGCGACGGGCTTCGCGACGTAGGTATCGAGCGTGTCGTTGAACGTGAAGATCTTGCGGTTCATCGGCTCGAGCGGGTCTTTCGGATTGCGGTCCGGGCCGGTCGCGCAGCCCGCGGTCGCGAGCGCGCCCGCGATCGCCAGACTTACTCCAATTTTGCGCACTGCACGAGCGGTCAAAGCCGTCGATCCCCACTTCATTCTTCAATTCCTCTTAGGTTGTCATGTCGTCGCGCCGCCCGCAGCTTCGCACGGTCGGCCGCACGTACTTTGCGCGGCTTGCCCATCAATACCGGCTGAAAAACCACGGCGCCGATCAGCGTGCAAAGCAGCGACAGCGCCAGCAGCCGCCCCATGCTGGACGTCCCCGGATGATGGGAGAACCACAGGCTGCCGAATGCCGTCGCGGTCGTGGCCGCACTGAACATAACGGCATGCGTGAGGCTGGACTGTAGCAGCCGCGTCTGGCCCGAGCGCCACGCCATCACGAAATAGATCTTGAACGCGACGCCGACGCCCAGCATCAACGGCAACGCGATGATGTTCGCGAAGTTGAGCGGCATCCGGAAGACGACGCACAACTCCAGCGTGACGATCGCGGAAACGAGCAACGGTACCAAAGTTCGCAAAACGTCGCCAAAACGGCGCAGCGCGATCCACAGCAGCACCGCGATCGCGATGAGCGAGTAGAGCGCCGCCTGCTGGAACGCCTTGATGATCGTTTCCGCCGAATGGCGCACGGAGATCGGCCCGCCGATCGCATCGGGCGCGGCCTTCTGCACGGCATCGGCGAAGTGGGCGAGCAGCGTGTCGTCGTTGGGATCGACGCCCGCCGGAACCTTCGGCGATACATCGACGAGCGCCTGGCCGTCCGGCGTCACGAACGACGCGACCATCTGCGGCGGCAGCGTCGCGCGCGTGATCTCCGTCGGCGTGAGCAGCGCGCGCAAGTGCGCGAGCGCAAGGCGCAGCGGCTCGGCCATCGCGTGCTCGGCGCGGTCGCGCGTCGCGGCGTCGGCTTGCGCCAGTTTCGCGAGTGTCTGCGACAGACGCTTTGCCTGCTTATCGCCGGGACCGGGATGCTCGTCGGCGGCGAGCGACAGCTGGCTCGACAGGCGCTTGAGCGCCGCGACGCGCACTTCGTCCGTCACCGGCGACGCGGTCGGCTGATCAAGCGCCGGTAAAAGCTGATCCGCTGCGGCCTTGATCAGCGCGAGCTTCTTCGGCTGATCGGCGGGGATGAGCGACGAGAGCGTCGTCGCGCGCTCGACTTGCGGAAGCTTTTCCAGCTTCGCGGCGATGCGGTCGGCGTCGGCAAGCGACGGCGCCAGGACCGCGACATCGTTCACCGCACCTTGAGGCGAATCCTTGAGCGAGGTGAGCGTCGCCATCGATTCGGTGTGCGGGTCCTTCAGATGCAGCGGATTGAAGTCGAAGCGCAGATCGAAGAGCAGCGGCAACGCGCCGATCACGACGACGAGCGTGCCGATCAGCACGGGCTTGCGATATTTGTCGAGAAATTCGTCGACGGGCGCGAGCACCGGAAAGCCCGGCGAATGCGCTTCGCCCGGCGGCGCGAATACCTTGATGAGTGCGGGCAGCAGCGTCATGTTGGTCGCGTAGGCCACGAACATGCCGACGCCCGCGATCAGCCCCAGCTCCGACACGCCGCGATACGCAGTCGGCAGAAACGAGAAGAAGCTCGCGGCGGTCGCGGCGGCGGCGAGCGTGAGCGGCACGGCGACATGGCGCGCGGTTTCCGCGAGCGACACATCGAGCCGCTTGTGCCGGTAACGCTCTTCGCGATACTTCACGCCGAACTGAATGCCGAAGTCCACGCCCAAGCCCACGAACAGCACCATGAACGCGACCGAGATCATGTTGAGCGCATGGACCATCATGAGGCCGAGCGCGGCGGTGATCGCGAGTCCGACGAAGAGCGTGATGAACACCGCGAGAATCATGCGCTTCGAGCGCAGCGCGACCCACAGAATGGTGAGCACGACGAGGAAAGTCAGCACGCCGTTGAGCACGGCGCCGTCCTGTACGGACGCGAATTCCTCGTCGGCGAGCGGCTGAGCGCCGGTCAGATGCAGCGTCGCGCCGTACTTCTTGTCGATGCCGAGTTCCGAGGCCTTCGCGCGAATCTCATCCGACGTGCCCGCCGCCGCCTTCAGCGCATTGAAGTCGAGCTCGGGCAGCACGGTGACGAAGGCGCGCCCGGTGGCATCGCTTTTCGATGAATCCGCCAGATCGCGCCACGAGAACGCGGCGGGCTGATTGGCGAGCACACGGTCGAGCACGGTCGCGCTTCTGTCGAGCAGGTTGGCCATCTGGCCGAGATTGACCTGCCCGAGCGTCAACGGCAGATTGAGCGTGGTGTTGAGCGTCTGCGCGAGCCCGGTGAGCGTCGGGTCGTGCGCGAGCGTGTTGATGAGCGGGCGCGCCTGCACGAGTTGCTTCGTGGTCGCTTCGACCTTTTCGGTCGGCAGATAGAGCAGGCCGTCGTGCTCGAAGAATGCGCCGCCCTGCGGCTGCGAAACCGACTTGAAGCGCTCCGGCTCCTTTGCGAGCGCGGCGGCGAGTTCGTTCGCGGCGGCATCGGCGAATTCCTGGCCGGGCGCCTCCACGACGATCAGCAGCGTTGCGCCGCGCTGCGGAAACGCATCGTCGATGGCTTTGCTGCGCGCGGCCCATTCGGGCTCGGTCTCGATCAACTGACTGACGTCGGTGCTGATGCGAAAGTGATGGACGACATAAATCGTGGACAACACGCCGAGCAGAAGCGAAACGGCGATAATCCACGCCGGGCGGCGGATGGCGAGTGTGACGAAGCGGGTAATGTTGGACGTCAGCATGAAGACGCTACCTGTGTGTCCTGTTATCTTTGCGCGTGCGAACGCGCGGATTGCATGATGCCGACCGCCGGATTCCGAACCGTGTCCGCAAGACACGCGGTGTGCCGCGCAAGTATAGCGGGCGCGTCGGAACACTCCGTGCTTGAACTGTTGCGGCGCTGCGGTGTCGATATACTGACCCCGCAGCCATCCGGCCGCTCCTGCGACGTCCGAAGGCCACGCGACCCGCGCCACCAAACCTGATCAGAGAACGGGTGCCATGAAACACTATCTGTCTGTTTGCTTCGTTTTTCTCCTTGCTTCGATGTCTTTCACAGGCGAGGCGCTTGCCCAAACGAGTCCCGATGCCGTCGTGAAGAACGCCGTCGAGGGCACCGTCAACGCGATGAAGGCCGACCCGCAGGCGCGCGGCGGCGACATGGCGAAGATCACGCAGCTCGTCGAAACGCGCTTCCTGCCCGCCACCGACTTCCAGCGCACGACGCGCATCGCGGTCGGCAAGGCTTGGGCGAGCGCCACACCCGAGCAGCAAAAGCAGCTTTACGACCAGTTCCAGACGCTGCTGGTTCGCACCTACGCGGCGTCGCTTGCGCAGTTGCGCGATCAGGACGTGAAGTTCAAGTTCGATGCGCCCAACATCGACGCCAACGCGAAGGACACGGTCGTCGAATCCCACGTCATCTCCACGGGCGGCGACAATCCCGTGCGCTACCGTCTGGAAAAGACGCCGCAGGGCTGGAAAATCTACGACATCGACATGATGGGCGCTTGGCTCATCCAGGTCTATCAGCAGCAATTCGCCGGTCAGTTGCAAAAGGGCGGCGTGGACGGCCTCATCAAGTTTCTCTCCGAGCACAACGCCCGTTCGGCGGGTTGAATTTTTCCTTCCTCCGTACCGCCGATAAGGCCGGGCGTCAGGTTCGGCGGTGCTCCACCGCGTACTTGATCAGCTCGGCCTGCCCGTCGATATCCAGTTTGCGCTTCAAATTCAGCCGATGCGTCTCCACCGTGCGCACCGAAAGCCCATGCTGTTGCGCAATTTGCTTGCTGGATAAGCCTTCGGCCAGTGCGTCGAGAATGTCGAGCTCGCGCGGCGTCAGGCGTTCGTGCGGCGTCTGCATCGACTGTGCCTGGATCATGCGCGCGGCGAGCCCCGCGCTGAAGAAGGTCTTGCCGGCTAGCACGGCGTCGATTGCCTGGATGATCTCCGCGGACGGCGAATCCTTCAGCACATAACCGCTCGCGCCGGCACGCACCGCCTGCTTCACATATTCGACGTTGTCGTGCATCGACAACATCAGCACGCGGATGCCGGGAAAGCGTTCGTGAAAAAGCGCCGCCAGTTCGATGCCGGTCATGCCCGCCATGCCGACGTCCATCAGCGCGAGATCGGGTGGATTCGACTCGTCGGCGGCGAGCGCGAGCGCTTCTTTCGCGTTGCCCGCCTCGCCGATCACGCGCAGGTGCGGCACGGAGTCGAGCCGCGCGCGCAAGCCATCGCGCACGAGCGGATGGTCGTCCACGAGAATGATGCGGGCGGATTCAGCGTTCATCGGCATGTCCCTGAAAATTCGGTGCAGCGAGCGGCAGTGGCACCGTCGCGGTGATCGACGTGCGGCCGAGCTGCGAACTGATCGCGAGCGCGCCGCCGAGCGTGTCGAGCCGTTCGCGCATGTTGCGCAGACCGACGCCGCTCGCCGGGCCGGAGAGCGCGTCATCGGCGTCGAAGCCGCGGCCATTGTCGGTGATGTCGAGTGTGACGGCGTGCGTCGCGAGGTCGAGCGTGATCGCCGCGCGCGATGCCTGCGCATGCCGCGCGATGTTGGTCAGCGCTTCCTGCGCGATGCGAAAAAGCACGGTGTTGACGGGATCGGGCAACGTCGCCTGTTGCGTCGCGGCAGACGCGCTGTTCCCCGTCGCTTCGAAGCGCACTTCGATGCCGTCCTGACCGTCGAGCTCGCGCGCGAGTTGTTCGAGCGCGGCGGCGAGGCCAAGATCGTCGAGCATCGCGGGACGCAGCGCGTGCGAGATGCGGCGCACTTCGCGCAGCGTGCCGGAGAGACGGCCGAGGCTCGTCGCGAGCGCGGCTTCGGCGGTCGGCTCGCGCGCCGGACCGCGCTCGAAACGCGCGAGCGCCGATTCGAGCAGCAACTTCACGGAGACGAGCATCTGACTGATGCCGTCGTGCAGCTCGCGCGAGAGTCTCGCGCGTTCCTGTTCCTGAGAGTCAACGACCTGACGCGCGAGGCGCTTCAGCTTCGCGTCGGCGCTGCGATGTTCGCTGATGTTGAGCACCGCGCCGCACACGGCGATGATCGCGAGCGCCGCCAGCGCGATCGCGCCGATCCACATCAAGGTGCGCTCGATGTGCGCGGCCGCCTGTGAATCGATACGCGCGAGCGTCGTTTCGACGTCCTCCAGATAGATGCCCGTGCCGATCATCCAGCCCCAGCGCGGCAGCGGCACGACATAACCGAGCTTCGGCGCGAGCAGCCCGGTCGACGGCCGACGCCATACGTAGCGCACGTAGCCGCCGCCCTTCGACGCCTCCTGGATGAGCTGCTGGATGGTCAGCGCGCCGTTCGGATCGCGCATGAGCCAGAGATCGCGTCCGACGAGATCGGGCTGGCGCGGATGCATCAGCGACGTGCCGCGCATCGTATAGACGAAAAAGTAGCCGTCCTGGCCGAAGTCGAGCCGTTGCAGCGCGTCGAGCGCGAGACGGCGGCGCTCGTCGTCGCTGCGCGGATCGGTCGCGGCTGCGTCGTAATAAGGCGCGATCGCGCTCATCGCGATTTCGACGTAATGCCGCAGCTCGATCTCCTTGCTCGACATATACGCGGCCTGCGTGGTCTCGTGCTGCGCCTTTGCGAGCGATTCCGCCTGCTGGCGCACGCCGTAGGTGATCCCGCCGATCGCCAGCGCGAACGGCACGATCGCCAGCAGAAAGATCTTGGCTTTGAGGTTCATAGAGGGTCTGTTTGCATACAAAACGACCATGCGTTGCCCTTGCAGGGCAACCCTTCGGGCACGCCCGAACTGGGCCGCATGGCGGCGTCGTGCGTCGCTTGTTTGGGCTCGCCAAACGCCGCTCCTTACTTCTTGCCCTGCGGCCCATTTCGGGCGTTCGCATGGCCGTTTCGTATGCGAACAGACCCTGGGCCTAGGGTTTTCCGCTACGTGAAGCCACGTAGCGCGCATACGTAGTTATGCGCTTGTAAGCGTTCGGGCGAAAGCGAATACTACCGCCCAATGCGCTATCGCGGCGCATCCATCGATCTGAACGGTCAATAACTAAGGAGACGCCATGAATCGGGCTTCCGGATTCCTGGTCTGGATCGCGCTCGCGCTATTGGGCGCGTTCGCATTCGGCACTATCGCGCTCGCGCACGGCGAGCGTATCAGCGCACTATGGATCGTCATTGCGGCGGTCTGCGTGTATCTCATCGCTTACCGGTTCTATTCGCGCTTCGTCGCGGGCAAGGTGCTGCAACTCGACGGCCTGCGCATGACGCCTGCCGTGCGTCACAACGACGGCCTCGACTACGTGCCGACCAACAAGTACGTGCTCTTCGGCCATCACTTCGCGGCGATCGCGGGCGCGGGCCCGCTCGTCGGCCCGGTGCTGGCGGCGCAAATGGGCTATACGCCCGGCATGCTGTGGATTCTTGCGGGCGTCGTGTTCGCGGGCGCGGTGCAGGACTTCGTCGTGCTGTTCATTTCGACGCGCCGCGACGGCCGCTCGCTCGGCGATCTCATCAAGATGGAACTCGGCACCGTGCCGGGCGTGATCGCGCTCTTCGGCGCGTTCCTCATCATGGTGATCATTCTCGCGGTGCTCGCGCTGATCGTCGTGAAGGCGCTGACGAATTCGCCGTGGGGCACGTTCACCGTCGCCGCGACGATTCCGATCGCGCTCTTCATGGGCATCTATACGCGCTACATTCGTCCGGGGAAGATCGGCGAGGTGTCGATCATCGGCTTCATCGGCCTGATGCTCGCGATCATCTATGGCGGCCAGGTCGCCGAATCCGCGACGCTCGCGCCGTACTTCACGTTCACCGGCGTGCAGCTCGTGTGGATTCTGATCGGCTACGGCTTCGTCGCGTCGGTGTTGCCGGTGTGGCTGCTGCTCGCGCCGCGCGATTATCTGTCGACCTTCCTCAAGATCGGCACGATTCTCGGCCTCGCGATCGGCATTCTGATCGTCGCGCCCGAGCTGAAGATGCCGGCCTTCACGAAGTTCGTCGATGGCTCCGGTCCGGTCTGGGCGGGCAACCTGTTCCCGTTCCTCTTCATCACGATCGCGTGCGGCGCGGTGTCGGGCTTCCATGCGCTGATCTCGTCGGGCACGACGCCCAAGATGATCGACAACGAAGTCAACATGCGCTTCATCGGCTATGGCGCGATGCTGATGGAATCGTTCGTCGCGATCATGGCGCTGGTCGCCGCCTGCGTGATCGAGCCTGGCGTGTACTTCGCGATGAACAGCCCCGCCGCGCTGCTCGGCTCGACGCCGGAAGCGGTGGCGCAGACCGTGTCGAGCTGGGGCTTCGCGCTGACGCCGGACATGCTGACGTCGACGGCGAAGGCGGTCGGCGAGACGACCATCGTCGCGCGTGCCGGCGGCGCGCCGACGCTCGCGGTCGGCATGGCGCAGATTCTGCATCAGGTGATCGGCGGCCCCGCGATGATGGCCTTCTGGTATCACTTCGCGATTCTCTTCGAGGCGCTCTTCATCCTGACCGCCGTCGATGCGGGCACGCGCGCCGGCCGCTTCATGCTGCAGGATTTGCTCGGCACGTTCCATCCGGCGCTGCGCCGCACGGAATCGCTGCCGGCGAATCTGACGGCGACCGGGCTGTGCGTCGCCGCGTGGGGCTACTTCCTGTATCAGGGCGTCGTCGATCCGTTCGGCGGCATCAACACGCTGTGGCCGCTCTTCGGCATCTCGAACCAGATGCTCGCGGGCATCGCGCTGATGCTCGGCACCGTCGTGCTGTTCAAGATGAAGCGCGAGCGCTATGCGTGGGTGACGCTCGTGCCGACCATCTGGCTGCTCATCTGCACGTTGACGGCCGGCTGGCAGAAGATTTTCGACGCCAATCCGAAGGTCGGTTTCCTCGCGCACGCGGGCAAGCTGAAAGAAGCGTTCGACGCGGGCAAGGTGATGGCGCCGGCGAAGTCGCTGCCGGAGATGCAGCGCATCATCTTCAACGATTACGTCGATGCGGCGCTTTCCGGGCTGTTCATCTTCGTGGTGCTGAGCATCGCGGTCTATGGCGTGGTGGCGGTGCTGCGCGCGCGCCGCGAATCGAAGCCGACGGTACGCGAGACGCCGTTCGAAGCGATGCCTTCCGGCGCTTCTTCGGCTGCGGTTCGTGCGGGGCACTGAGCCATGTTCAGCGATCTTCGACAAGCGGGCCGCTATCTCGGTCAGACGATGCGGCTGATGGTCGGGATGCCCGACTATGATGCGTACGTCACGCACATGCAGTCGACACACCCCGACAAGCCGATGATGAGCTACGCGGAGTTTTTCCGCGAGCGTCAGGAGGCGAGGTACGGAAGCGGGGCGGGGAAGTGCTGTTGACGCAGCGCTGCTGACTTGCAGATGAGAACGCGACGGTGATGAGCCGTCGCGTTTTTTTGCGAATACGATTTGTGACCTTCTATACGCGAGCGGAACGAAACGACTTGCCCAACCAGCGCTCGAAGCAATTCCGCTCAATTGTTCTTGGAGGACCTTTTTCGTGACGAACCTAAAAAAAACAGTGCCTGAAGTGCAGCAAGTTCCGGAAAAACCGATCTCGCCGCTCGAAGAATTGCGTGGAAGTGTTCTGTTTTATCAGGACCCACTAGAGCCGGTGGGCGTTGAGGATTGGGAGGCCTTGAAGTAGCCAACAAACAAAAAGGGCGAATGACCCAAAGCCATCCGCCCTTTGTCCAACTCACTCAACCGAAGCTCAACTCACCGCTGCCGCCGTCTTCGCGCCTTTACCCTTCTGCGCGCGTCCGATCTCTTCCAGCTTGATCTCGACATGCTTCGAGAACACGAACTCGGCCGGGCGCTGCTTGTCGATCGGCAGTTCCTTCGCGAATGCGCCCGTCGTGCGCGGGCCCGACAGCGCGATCTTCGCGGCCTTCAGCGGATGCGCCACCGTGTCCATCACGGCGGTCGCCTCGAAGCCGCAGTGGACCATGCAGTCCGCGCACTTCTCGTACTTGCCCGTGCCGTACTTGTCCCAATCGGTCGTTTCCATCAATTCCTTGAAGGTCTTGACGTAACCTTCGCCGACCAGATAACACGGCTTTTGCCAGCCGAACACCGTGCGCGCCGGGTTGCCCCACGGCGTGCACTGATATGTCTGGTTGCCCGCGAGGAAGTCGAGGAACAGCGTCGACTGGCTGAACGACCAGTTCTTGCCGTTGTTGCCGCGCTTGAAAATCTCGCGGAACAGATTCTTGGTCTTGTCGCGATTCAGGAAGTGCTGCTGATCCGGCGCGCGCTCGTAGGCATAGCCCGGCGACACGGTGATGCCATCGACGCCAATGGGGCCGAGCGTGTCGAAGAACTTGGCCACGCGTTCCGGCTCGGCGTCGTTGAACAGCGTGCAGTTGATGTTCACGCGAAAGCCACGGCGCTTCGCTTCCTTGATGGCCGCGACGGCCTTGTCGTAGGTGCCCGGCTGCGAAACCGAATGATCGTGCGCCTCGCGGTCGCCGTCGAGGTGCACCGACCAGACGAAGTACGGGCTCGGCTCGTAATCGTCCATCTTCTTTTCCATCAGCAGCGCGTTCGTGCAGAGATACACGAACTTCTTGCGCGCCATAATGCCCTTCACGATCTGCGGCATTTCCTTGTGCAGAAGCGGCTCGCCGCCCGCGATGGAAACGACCGGCGCACCGCACTCGTCGACGGCGCCGAGACACTCTTCCAGCGACAGGCGCTGATTCAGGATCGGGTCCGGATAATCGATCTTGCCGCAGCCGTTACACGCGAGATTGCAGCGGAACAGCGGTTCCAGCATCAGCGCGAGCGGATAGCGCTTGGTGCCCGTGATGTGCTGCTTGAAGATGTAGGCGCCAACGCGGGCCTTCTGGAGCATCGGGATAGACAATTGCGTCCTCTCCTTATTCTTCGCGAATCGCGGTTGCCGCAACGGCGGCGACCGGCTGGGTAAGCTTCGCGGGGAGTTTGAATTCGACCTTTTCCTCGCGGCCGTTCATCGTCGTGACTTCGACTTTTCCGAACGCGCGCAGGGCATCGATCACATGTTTGACCATTTCCTCGGGCGCCGAGGCGCCTGCGGTGATGCCGACGGTCTGCACATCGGCAAACCATTCCGGCTTGATTTCCGAGCCGTCCGCGACGAGGTAGCTCGGCACGCCGCTCTCGGCGCCGATCTCCCGCAGACGGTTCGAATTGGAACTGTTGGTGGCGCCGACCACGAGCAGCACGTCCACCTGGCTCGAAAGCTCGCGCACCGCGGCCTGGCGGTTTTGCGTCGCGTAGCAGATGTCGCGCGTGTCCGGCCCGACGATGTTCGTGAAGCGGCGCTGCAACGCATCGATGATGCCGCGCGTGTCATCGACCGACAGCGTGGTCTGCGTGACGTAGGCGACAGGCGTGTCCGGCGCGAGCGTCATCTTCGCGACCTCGGCTTCGCTCTGCACCAGCACCACGACGCCGGGAATCTGCCCGATCGTGCCTTCCACTTCCGGATGGCCCGCATGGCCGATCAGAATCAGCGTGCGTCCCTGCGAAACATACTGACGGCCCTGCACGTGAACCTTCGTGACGAGCGGGCAGGTGGCGTCCAGCACATCGAGACCGCGCGCTTCCGCGTCTTTCTCGACGCTTTGCGCGACGCCGTGCGCGCTGAAGATCGCGACCGCGCCGTGCGGCACTTCATCCAGCTCTTCGACGAACCGTGCGCCCTTGCTGCGCAGATTGTCGACGACATGACGGTTATGAACGATCTCGTGACGCACATAAACGGGTGCGCCATGCCGTTCGAGGGCCCGATCGACGATTTCTATCGCACGGACCACACCCGCACAAAAGCCGCGGGGTTGAGCAAGGATGATACGCATATAAGAACGAACTCCGACTGACGCGGGTCTCGGGTTAGCCGGCGCGAAGCTCGCACTTTCCCGATGAACTGCCCTGAACGACACTCGGAGTCGTTCGGAAGGCCGGGGAAAGCAGACCGGAAAAAACGACACGGTAATGTCGGTCTGCGCGCCGAAGTTGACCGCGTATTCTAGCGCGTTCCCTTTTTGGGTGCTCAATGCCCGCTTCAATTCGAAACGCGGCGTCACGCGCCCGAATACGGCGATTCGCGGAACCCAGTAAACTGTCGGACGCTTCGGGCCGCGTGCTGAGCCATTTGCGTGACGCGGGCCCGCCCCGCGGCCTGCCCGTACAGGTGTATTTTTCGCGCAACGCTACGGGCGACAGCACTCGATGCCCGTTTCGCCGAATCCCAAATTCCGAGTCGCCGGATCGCGCTTTCCGGTCACACAACTGTTTACAAGCTAATCGTTTTTTTCATGCTACTGATCGCCTGGCTCTCTTTTCTGATCTGGATCGTGCTGCTTTTCGCACGCGGCGGCTTCTGGCGCGCGCAGCCCGCGCCGGCATTGTCCGATACGACGATCCACGCCGTCGGCAACGCCGAGATCGCGCGGCGGGGCGCATGGCCCGCGCTCGTCGCGGTCGTGCCCGCGCGCAACGAAGCCGATGTCATCGGGCGCGCGGTCGGCTCGCTGTTGAAGCAGGACTACGCGGGCGCGTTCCATGTGATCGTCGTCGATGACCACAGCACCGACGGCACCGCCAGCGTCGCCGTCGCCGCCGCCCGCGAACTCGGGCTCGAAGACCGGCTGACCGTGCTGACCGCCCAGCCGTTGCCGCCGGGCTGGTCGGGCAAGGTGTGGGCGCAGTCGCAGGGCGTCGGCGCGATCGATACGCTCGGCCTGCCCGCCGAATTCCTGTTGCTGACCGACGCCGACATCCACCATCCCGCCGATGCCGCCACGCAACTCGTCGCGCGCACGATTCTCGAAGACCGCGATCTGGTCTCGCTGATGGTGCGTCTGCGCTGCGATTCCCTTTGGGAAAAAGCGCTGATTCCCGCGTTCGTGTTCTTCTTCGCGAAGCTGTATCCGTTCGCGTGGGTCAACGACGTGAAGAAGCCGACCGCGGGCGCGGCGGGCGGTTGCATGCTCGTGCGACGCTCGGCGCTGGTCGAAGCTGGCGGCATCGAATCGATCCGTCAGGAATTGATCGACGATTGCAGTCTCGCCGCGCGCATCAAGCATCGCTCGGGCCGAAACGACGCGCGCCCGATCCGCCTCGATCTCGCCGAGCGCAGCGAATCGCTGCGTCCGTACGACAACTGGCGCGAGATCTGGAACATGATCGCGCGCACCGCGTTCACGCAGTTGCGCTACTCACCGTTGCTGCTCGCCGGCACGGTGCTCGGCATGGTGCTGATCTATCTCGTGCCGCCGGTCTTCGCGCTGGCGTTCGGTGCGCGCGCGTGGCCGGCGTGCGCGGCGTGGGCGTTCATGTGCATCGCGTATGGGCCGATGCTGCGCTACTACCGCAGATCGCTGTTGTGGGCGCCGCTGCTGCCGCTCGTCGGCTTGTTCTATGTCAGCGCGACGATCGGTTCAGCCGTGCGTTACTGGACGGGGAAGGGCGGGCAATGGAAGGCGCGCGTGCAGGCGCCGACGCAGGAAGGTTCGTGATACGCAGGCGGTTTCGGAAACGAAGCCGCCTTATTTTTTCGTCAACATGGCATACAGCTCGATGACCATGTTCGGCGAGAACGTGAACGGCACCCAGCCGTGTCCGGCGTGACGCATGATCAGCAGGCGGTCGCCGTTCGGGTACTTCTGCGTCGCCATGACCGGGTTCTTGGTGGCCGCGAAGCGCCATCCGGGCGCGATGCCAGTCGGCTGCTCCACCGACATCGACGCGCGCACGTTCGACAATTCCTCGATCAACTCCGACACCCCTTCCGCGCTCAGCTTCACCGTCTTGCCCGCAATCGTCATTTCGACAGCATCGCGCTCCGGGCGCGACACGACGAGCGTCGGCGGCTCGTTTAGCGCCGGCGGTTCGGCGGGCGCCGTGGAGTCGCCGCGCCCGCGGGCGTCGCCCAACGCGGGCGGCTCGCCGGACGAGAGGTCATTCGACGAAGCGACAGATTCGATCGATTCAGCCGATGACCGGTCAGATTCAACAGCGGTCTGAAGGAGCGTGTCGAGGCTCGACTCCAGCGCGCCGAGCTGGTCTTGTAGATTCATGCGAGTCTGTCTGTTCCGTGTCTTGCAGGCGTGCCGCGAGGCAACGATTCTACCCGCTCGCCTTTGGCGAGGTCGGCACAGGTTGTAACCAATTGCACCGAAGCCGCGGATTAAACGAGAGAATTTCGTCCGCTAAAAACAAAACCGGCATCTCGAATGAGATGCCGGTTCGCCAGGACGCGCATGGCGCGCGCCCCGTCCAAGCTTACTTCGCCTGCACTTGCGCGAGCGCGTCGTTGAGCGTCTTGCTCGGACGCATCACGGCTTCGAGCTTGGCTTCATCCGGCATGTAGTAGCCGCCGATATCCGCCGCATTGCCCTGCACCGCGGCGAGCTCGTCGAGGATCTTCTGCTCGTTCGCGGCCAGCGTCTTGGCGAGCGGCGCGAACTGCTCGGCGAGCGCCTTGTCTTCCGACTGCGACGCGAGCTCCTGCGCCCAGTACATCGCGAGATAGAACTGGCTGCCGCGATTGTCGAGCTGGCCGGTTTTCGGCGACGGGCTCTTGTTGTTGTCGAGCAGCTTGCCGGTGGCCGCATCCAGCGCCTTCGCGACGAGCTTCGCACGCGCGTTGTCGTTCTTGATGCCGAGCTCTTCCAGCGACACCGCCAGCGCGAGGAATTCGCCGAGCGAGTCCCAGCGCAGATGGTTTTCCTGCACGAGCTGCTGCACGTGCTTGGGCGCCGAGCCGCCCGCGCCGGTTTCATACAGACCGCCGCCCGCCATCAGCGGAACGATCGACAGCATTTTCGCGCTGGTGCCGAGTTCCATGATCGGGAACAGGTCAGTCAGGTAATCGCGCAGGATGTTGCCGGTGGCCGAGATCGTGTCCATGCCGCGGATCACGCGCTCGAGCGTGTAACGCATCGCGCGCACCTGCGACATGATTTGAATATCCAGGCCGGTGGTGTCGTAATCCTTCAGATACGTTTCGACCTTCTTGATGAGTTCGGCTTCGTGCGGACGATACGGGTCGAGCCAGAACACGGCCGGCGTGCCCGAGTTCTTCACACGAGTGACGGCGAGCTTGACCCAGTCGCGGATCGGCGCGTCCTTCACGAGGCACATGCGCCAGATGTCGCCCTTCTCGACTTGCTGCGTGAGCCCTTCGATGGCTTCGTTCGTCGCGTTGTCGACGATGCGCGCCGTGCCGTCTTCGGCGATCTCGAAGGTCTTGTCGTGCGAACCGTACTCTTCGGCCTTCTGCGCCATCAGGCCGACGTTCGGCACCGTGCCCATCGTCTTCGGATCGAACGCGCCGTTGGTCTTGCAGAAGTTGATGATTTCCTGATAGATGCGCGCGAACGTGCTTTCCGGAATCAGGCACTTGGTGTCTTGCGGACGGCCGTCGGCGCCCCACATCTTGCCGCCGGCGCGGATCATCGCGGGCATGGAGGCGTCGACGATCACGTCGTTCGGTGCGTGCAGGTTCGAGATGCCCTTGGCCGAATCGACCATCGCCATGGCCGGGCGCTTTTCGTGGCACGCGTGCATGTCGCGGATGACTTCGTCGCGCTGCGATTCCGGCAGCGCTTCGATCTTCGTGTACAGATCGACGAGGCCGTTGTTCACGTTGATGCCGAGCTCTTCGAAGAGCTTCGCGTGCTTCGCGAACGCGTCTTTATAGAAGACCTTCACGGCGTGGCCGAAGACGATCGGGTGCGAGACCTTCATCATGGTCGCCTTCACGTGCAGCGACAGCATGACGCCCGTGTCGAACGCATCCTGCATCTGGTCTTCGTAAAACTCGACGAGCGCCTTCTTGCTCATGAACATGCTGTCGACGATCTCGCCTTCCTGCAGCTTGACCTTCGGCTTCAGCACGATGGTTTCGCCGCGCTTCGTGACGAGTTCCATGCGCACTTCACGCGCTTTGTCGTTCGTGACGGACTTTTCGCCGTGATAGAAGTCGCCGTGCTTCATGTGCGCGACGTGCGTGCGCGACGCCATGCTCCACTCGCCCATGCTGTGCGGATGCTTCTTCGCGTAGTTCTTCACTGCCAGCGGCGCGCGGCGGTCCGAATTGCCTTCGCGCAGAACCGGATTCACGGCCGAGCCGAGGCACTTGCCATAGCGTGCGCGGATGGCTTTCTCTTCGTCGTTCTTCGGCTCTTCGGGATAGTCGGGCAGCTTGTAGCCCTTGCTCTGCAGTTCCTTGATCGCGCTGGTCAGCTGATGCAGCGACGCGCTGATGTTCGGCAGCTTGATGATGTTGGTGTCGGCGTCCTGCGTCAGTTCGCCGAGCTTCGCGAGATTGTCGGGGACTTTTTGCGCGTCGGTCAGATATTCGGGGAATTCGCCCAGGATGCGCGCGGCCACCGAGATGTCGCTCGTCGCGACGTTGACACCCGCCGGCGCGGTGAAGGTACGGATGATCGGCAGAAAGGCGCTGGTCGCGAGCAGCGGAGCTTCGTCGGTCAGGGTGTAGATGATGGTGGGTTGCTGATTGCTCATCGCTTGTCTCGACATCCGAAAACAGGTTGGAAAAAACCGCCGGCTGCGTCACCCCTCCGGCAACAAACCGCTATTCTGCCTGATTTTGCGTGGCGCGCGTGTGAATTTCGGCTCGCGCGGACGGCGAAAACGGGCGTTTACCTTGTTATATCAACGACTTAAGTTTTTTCAAGTCTTATACAAGAGTTGCGATATTTCGCAGTCGTTGCGCCAGCCGGAACATTTCACGCACCGATTTCGCGCTTCACTACGCGAGATAGCCGTTCGCCCGGAACCAGTCGAGCGCATCCCTCAACCCTTCCCGATACGGCCGCGCGCCATAGCCGAGCTCCCGCTCTGCCTTCGCCGACGTGAACCACATCTTGTTCTTCGACATGCGCAGCGCATCGACGGTCACCATCGGTTCCTTGCCGCTGAACTTCGCGAACAGCTCCGCGCCGATCGCGACGGGATAAAGCGGCCCGCGCGGCAATTTGACGGTCGGCGGCTTGCGCCCGACGAATCCGGCGATGTCCGTCAACATCTGCTGCAAGGGCAGGTTCTCGCCGCCGAGGATATATCGCTCGCCGATTTTGCCGCGTTCCAGCGCGAGAAAGTGCCCGTTCGCGACATCATCGACATGCACGAGGTTCAGGCCCGTGTCGACGAACGCGGGAATCTTGCCCGTCGCCGCTTCGACGATGATGCGCCCGGTTGGCGTCGGACGCACGTCGCGCGGGCCGATCGGCGTCGACGGATTGACGATCACTGCCGGCAGCGCGTTCTGCGCGACCATCCGCTCGACGGCGCGTTCGGCCAGCACCTTGCTGCGCTTGTACGCGCCGATCGTGCTCTGCGGGTCGGACGGCTTCGTCTCGTCGACGATCGCGCCGGAACTCGTCACCTTGAGCGTCGCGACGCTGCTCGTATAGACGATGCGCTCGACGCCTTCGGCCAGCGCCGCGCGCATCGTCGCTTCCGTGCCTTCGAGATTCGCGCGCTCGATTTCGCTCGGGTCGGGCGCCCAGATGCGGTAATCGGCGGCGACGTGGAACAGGAAGCGCACGCCCTTGAGCGCGGCGCGCATCGACGCTTCGTCGCGCATGTCGCCGACGACGATCTCCGCGTTCAGCGATTCGACGTTCTTGCGCGGACTCGTCTTGCGCACGAGCACGCGCACGTCGAAACCACGTTCGATGGCGAGCCGCGCGACCGCGGACCCGACGAACCCCGAGGCGCCCGTGACGAGCACGCGAGAGCCGGAAAAATCAGTCATTCTTACCTCGATGAAAACGCTGGTGCGGCCGTCTTTCGTAACAACTGCCGCGCGAAAACGCATGCGCCGATCGGCTGCAAAGCCCGATGTGACAAGGGCTTGCGGCTCATGCTAAGGTCCGTGCCTGCCGCCGCCTCGCCACATTCCGGTCGCGCAAAACATGAACACAACCGGTCGACGATGCCTCAAGACACTCGAAACCTCATCTCCTGGATCTACCTCGCCATCGCGCTCGCGCTCGCCGTCGTGTTCGCCGTCGATGTGCTCACGCCGATGCGCGTCGCGATCTGGATCTTCTATCTGCTGCCGGTCGTGCTGTGCGTGTGGGTCGATCGTCCCGCCGTGCCGATCGTCACCGCGGGCGCCTCGGCGCTGCTGATGATCGCAGGCTACGCATTGTCGCCCATCGATCCGGACACGAGCCGCGACGTGCTCCAGGTCAACCGCGCGATGGGCATCGTCGTGCTGCTCACGCTCGCGGCGGTGGCGCATCTGTATATCAAATCGCGGCTCGCCGTACAACGCACGACCTGGCTGCAGCAGGGCATCGTGCAACTGGGCGTGAAGCTGCGCGGCGAGCAGTCTCCGGCTTCGATCGGCGTGAGCATCCTGCGTTCGATCGTGCCGTACGTGCAGGCGAAAGTGGGCGTCGTCTACGCGCTCGAAGGCGAGGCGCTCGTGCGCATCGCGGCGTGGGCGCTGCCGGACGAGGACAGCGCGCCGCGCACGATCGCGCGCGGCGAGGGGCTCGTCGGCCAGGCGCTCGCCGATGAGCGCGTGCTCGAACTGCGCGATGCTTCCGCGCATTATCTGCGAACCGGTTCCGCACTCGGCTCCGCGACGGCGTCGCGCGTCGTGATCGCACCGCTTTATGCCGATGGCGAAGCCGTGGGCGCGATCGAGCTCGGCTTCGTCGGCGACGAAGGACAATTCGACGACGCCCGCGCGCTGCTCGAAATGGCCGCGGAGCCGGTCGGCATGGCGATGCGCTCCGCGCGTTATCGCGCGCGCCTCGTCGAACTGCTCGAAGAGACGCAGCGCCAGAGCGAGGAATTGCAGGTGCAGCAGGAAGAACTGCGCGTGTCGAACGAGGAACTGGAGGAGCGCGGCCGCGCGTTGCAGGACTCGCAGGCGCGTCTCGAACAGCAGCAGGCCGAGCTCGAACAGACCAACGTGCAACTCGAAGAGCATACGCAGCATCTCGAACGGCAAAAGGCCGAGCTCTTGCAGGTGCAGCAGGAACTGACCGCGAACGCGCTGGAAATGGAGCGCGCGAGCCAGTACAAGTCGGAGTTCCTCGCGAACATGTCGCACGAACTGCGCACGCCGCTCAACAGCTCGCTGATCCTCGCGAAGCTTCTGCAGGACAACAAGCAAGGCAATCTGAGCGACGAGCAGGTGCGCTACGCCGCGACGATCCATTCATCGAACAGCGACCTGCTCGCGCTCATCAACGACATTCTGGATTTGTCGAAGGTCGAGGCGGGGCAGATGGACGTGCAGTTCGCGCCGACGTCCGTCGATTCGATTCTGCAGGCGCTGAAGCAGTCGTTCGCGCCCGTCGCGGAAAGCAAGGGACTCGAATTCGTCACCGAGCATGGCGAGAGCGTGCCGCAGTACTTCGTCACGGACGGTCAGCGGCTTTTGCAGGTGCTGCGCAATCTGCTGTCGAATGCGTTCAAGTTCACCGAGCGCGGCCGCGTGATCGTCGCGGCGCAGCGTGCGGGCGACAACGCGGTGCGCTTCGAAGTGCGCGACACGGGCATCGGCATCGCGCGCGAAAAGCAGGACATGATTTTCCAGGCGTTTCAGCAGGCCGACGGCACCACGAGCCGCAAGTACGGCGGCAGCGGGCTCGGACTGTCGATCTCGCGCGAGTTCTCGCGACTGCTCGGCGGCTCGGTTGCCGTGTCGAGCGAACTGGGGCACGGCAGCGTATTCTCCGTGACGCTGCCGATCGCCGCGCGCGAAGGCACCGTCACCGCGAAGCTGGATGCGATCGGCCATCTCAGTGAGCCGGAGCCGGTGGCCGTAAAGCCGCAGCCTCCAGCGCCGGTTGCCGTGCCGGTATCCGTGCCCGAAGTCCCGACGATCGCCGACGATCGCGCCAACCGGAAGCGGCCCGATCGCGTGATTCTCGTCATCGAGGACGATCAGCCGTTCGCGCGCATCCTCTACGATCTCGCGCACGAGCTCGACTTCGACTGCGTACACGCGGCCACCGCGACGCAGGGCGTCGAGCTCGCGCGCTCGCTGCAGCCGAACGGCATCCTGCTCGATATCGGTCTGCCGGACCAGTCGGGCCTCACGGTGCTCGAATGGCTCAAGCACGATCCGCTCACGCGCCACGTGCCGATTCACATCGTTTCGGCGACCGATCACGCCGATGTCGCGCTGCATCTCGGCGCGATCGGCTATACGCTGAAACCGAGCGCGCGCGACGAGCTCGCCCTCGCGATCCGCAAGCTCGAAGCGCGTTCGGCGCAGGGCATGCGCCGCGTGCTCGTCGTCGAGGACGATCCGGCGCTGCGTCAGAGCATTCACGCGCTGCTCGCGAGCGAGACCGTGGCGATCACCGGTGCGGGATCGATTGCGGAAGCCATCGAGGAAATGCAGCGCGGCGTGTTCGATTGCGTCGTGATGGATCTCGCGCTGCCCGACGGCTCCGGCTACGAACTGCTCGAACGGGTGTCGACGAGCGGCGGGCACGCGTCGCCGCCGGTCATCGTCTACACGGGGCGTTTGCTGTCGCAGGAAGAAGAGCAGCGCCTGCGCCGCTACTCGAAATCGATCATCATCAAGGGAGCGAAATCGCCTGAGCGCCTGCTCGACGAAGTGACGCTCTTCCTGCACAGCGTCGAGAGCGCGCTGCCGCCCGAGCAGCAGCGCATGCTGCGCGCGGCGCGCCAGCGCGACGACGTGTTCGAGGGCCGCACGATTCTTCTCGCCGAAGACGATGTGCGCAATATCTTCGCGCTGTCGCGCGTGATCGAGCCGCTGGGTGCGACGCTCGAAATCGCGCGCAACGGCCGCGAGGCGCTCGAAGCGCTGGCACGCCGCAGCGACATCGACCTCGTGCTGATGGACGTGATGATGCCCGAGATGGACGGCCTGACCGCGATGACCGAGATCCGCAAGCAAGCGCAGCATGCGCGCCTGCCGATCATCGCGCTGACGGCGAAGGCCATGCCGAGCGATCGCGAGAAATGTCTCGAGGCGGGTGCGGACGACTACATATCGAAGCCCATCGACGTGGATAAGCTCGTGTCGCTGTGCCGCGTATGGCTGCGCCAGCGATGAACGAGTGACTTCTCAGATGAACGACAGCCGGCACGACGAAGAAGACACGTTCGACATCGAACTGAAGCTGATTCTGGAAGCGATCTATCTGCGCTATCAGCACGACTTCCGTCACTACTCCGTGAGTTCGCTGAGAAGGCGGCTCGCGCAGGCCGTGCACGATTTCAACGCGCGGACGCTGTCGCATTTGCAGGAGCGCATCCTGCGCGATCCGGCGCTCTTCGCGCGGCTCTTCCAGTACCTCACGGTGCAGGTGAGCGAGATGTTCCGCGACCCGCAGTATTTCCGCGCGATTCGCGAGCAGGTCGTGCCGATTCTCCAGACTTATCCGTCGATCAAGGTGTGGGTCGCGGGATGCAGCAGCGGCGAGGAATTGTGGTCGCTCGCAGTGCTGTTCGCGGAGGAGAAGATCGCGGACCGGACCGTGTTCTACGCGACCGATATCAACGCGGAAGCCTTGCGACAGGCCGAAAGCGGCATCTATCCGCTGGAGCGCATGGCGGGCTTCAGTCAGAACTATTTGTCGGCGGGCGGCAAGCGCTCGCTCTCCGATTACTATCACGCGGCCTACGGCGCGGCGAAGTTTTCGCAGACGCTCAAGTCGCGCGTCGTGTTCGCCGATCACAGTCTCGCCACCGATAGCGTGTTTCTCGAAGCGCATCTGGTGTCGTGCCGCAATGTGCTGATCTATTTCGATCGCGCGCTGCAGGATCGCGCGCTCGGCCTTTTCAGCGATTCGCTCGTGCGGCGCGGGTTTCTCGGTCTCGGCAGCAAGGAGAGCCTGCGCTTTTCGAAGTACGCGGACCGCTTTGCGGATTTCAATCCGCACGAGCGGCTTTATCAGAAGGTGTGACGATGATCGACGCTTTCGGCACGCAGCACTTCGGCGCAGTCGTGATCGGCGCATCGGCGGGCGGCGTCGAGGCGCTGAATCACTTGTTGCCCGCGCTGCCGAAGGACTTCGCGCCGCCGGTGCTCATCGTCGTGCATGTGCGGCAGGGGCCGCCGAGTCTTTTGCCGAGCCTCTACGCGATGCGCTGCGTGCTGCCGGTCGAAGAGCCGTTCGACAAGGACCAGATCGCGCCCGGCACGGTGTATTTCGCGCCGGCGGGCTATCACATGCTCGTGGAGTCGGAAGGCGGCGCGGCGCCGTCGATCGCACTTTCGGTCGATCCGCCGGTACGCTTTTCGCGGCCGTCGGTGGACGTGCTGTTCGAATCGGCGGCGCATGCTTACGGCGAGCGGCTGCTCGGCATCGTGCTCTCGGGCGCCAACGACGACGGCGCGCGCGGCGCCCGCGCGATCCGCGACGCGGGCGGCGAGTGCTGGGCGCAGGATCCGTCGACGGCCTCGTCGCCCGCCATGCCGCTCGCGGCGATCGCGCAGGGCGCGGTGCATGAAGTACTGACGCTGGACGAAATGACGATGCGGCTTTCGCAATGTATCCGCCGCCAGCCATGAAAAGAAGGCAAGGAGTCACCAGATGACGCAACCCATCCACGTGCTGATCGTCGACGACATCCGCAACAACATCACCGCGCTCGAAGCGTCGCTCGCGCGGCCGGATCTGTCGGTGCTGAAAGCCGAATCGGGGCCGGCCGCGCTCGAGCTGCTGCTCAAGCACGAAGTCGCGCTCGCGATTCTCGATGTCAACATGCCCGGCATGGACGGCTTCGAGCTTGCCGAGCTGATGCGCGGCAGCCCGCGCACGGCGCACGTGCCGATCATCTTTCTGACGGCGACGGCGCAGGACACGAACCGCACGTTCCGCGGCTACGAAGCGGGCGCGGTGGACTTTCTCTACAAGCCGTTCGACTCGCGCATCCTGAACTCGAAGGTCGATGTCTTCATCCAGATGGAGCGGCAAAAGCAGCAACTCGCGACGCAGCTCGCGACCGTGCAGCAACTGCTCGATGCGAACGAAATGCTGATGGCCGTGCTCGGTCACGATCTGCGCACGCCGCTTTCGGCGGTGATCGCGTCGGCGGAATATCTGTCGCGCTTCGTGAAGGACGAGAACGTCGCGAACATTGGCGAGCGCATCAAGTCGAGCGGCATGCGCATGGTGCGCATGGTCGATCAGTTGCTGAACCTCGCGCGTCTGCGCGGCGGGCGCGTCACGTTGCAGCCGCGCGCGGTGGAACTGATGACGCTCGCGCGAAATATCGTCGATGAATACGAGGCGCGCGTCGGCAAGGGGCGCGTGTTCGTGCTGCGTCAGGGCGACACGCTCCTGCAAGGCGATGGCGACCTGCTTTCGCAAGTGTTTTCGAATCTCATCGGCAATGCGCTACAACATGGGCACAAGGGCTCGGCGATTCAGGTCCGGCTCGACGGCGACGCCGACGACGTGACCATCACCGTGCAGAACGCGGGCGAAATTCCCGCCGACGTGCTGCCGACGATCTTCGCGCCGTATCGCTCGGGCCGGCGTCAGCACGAATCGAGCGGCCTTGGGCTCGGGCTTTACATCACGCGCGAGATCGCGCAGATGCACGGCGGCGACGTCAGCGTGCGCTCGACGGCCGAAGGCGGCACGACTTTCGAAGTGAGGCTGCCGCGCGTGTTTCATCCGGGGCCGGGGGATCGCGCGGACGGCGCGAAGCCGTTCAGGCTCGGTTGAAGCATTGTCTACAATGCGGCCTATGAACGACGAACGAATGGAGTCCGCAATGCCCGGTCCGGATCTGGATACGAGAATCGAAACCTACTACGTGCATGTGCGCGGCGTCGTGCAGGGCGTCGGCTTTCGCCATCACACGGTCAGGAAAGCGCATGCGCTGGGCGTGCGCGGCTGGGTTGCCAATCTCGACGACGGCTCCGTCGAAGCCATCGTGCAGGGCGCGGCCAATCAGGTCGATCTGATGCTCGAATGGCTGCGCCGCGGGCCGCCGCATGCCCGCGTCACCGAGTTTCACAGCGAGGAGCGCCACGTCGAGAAACGCTACGAGCGCTTCGAACAACACTAACGCGCGACCAGCAGACTCTCCGCGAACTGCCATTCCTCGTCGCGCCACTGATGCGTGCATTCGAAGCCCGCATCGGCGGCGATCGGCGCGACTTCATCGGCGGCATATTTGTGGCTGCTCTCCGTCCAGATCGTCTCGCCTTCGCGGAAGTCCACACGCAGATCCGCCTCGCGAACGCGCACCGACAGCGCCCGCTTCGCACGCAAGTGCATTTCGATGCTGCGTGCGTCCGGATTGAAGCGCGCGACGTGCTCGAAGGCGTCGAGCGGAAAATCGCTGCCCAGTTCGCGATTGATGCGCGCCAGCATGTTCAGGTTGAACGCGGCAGTCACGCCGATCGGATCATCGTACGCCGCGATCAGCACCGGCAGCGGTTTGATGAGATCGGTGCCGAGCAGAAGCGCATCGCCGGGTTTGAGCATGCCGCGGATCGAACGCAGAAACTTGGTCGCCGCGAGCCGCGCGAAATTGCCGATGGTGCTGCCGAGAAACAGCACGAGCAGCCTTTCGCCGTCCTTGCGCCTGGCGCTGACTTCCGATAAGCCCGCGAGATAATCGCGCTCGTGTCCGACGATCGACACGCGCTCGATGTCGCTCAACTCGCGCCGGCACAACTGCAAGGCGGTACGAGAAATTTCAATCGGATGGTAAGCGGTGGGCTGCTTTTTACACAGCGCCTCAAGAATTCGGCGCGTCTTGCGGCCGCTGCCGCTGCCCAGTTCCGCGACCTGGATATCGCCCGGCATGGCCGCGACGATGTCCGTCGCATGATCCTTCAGCACGCGCTCTTCGGCGCGCGTCACGCCATATTCCGGCAGCGCGGTGATGACTTCGAAGAGGGCGGAGCCGACTTCGTCATACAGATACATCGAGGGCAGTTCTTTTTGCGGACGCTTGCTGAGTCCTACGTGCACGGCCTCTGCGAAGGCGTTGGCGAAGCGGGGCGACAAGGCGGGTTGAGTCATGACGTCTCCATCGATGCGGCGTTTTCTTCGCGTGCCAACCTCGGAAACGATGGCACGGCGCGTGTTGCTGCGGATGCAATGACGTGAGCGGTGGAGAAAACACGCGAGGTGCCGCTCGGACTTCGGGACCGGACCGGCAAACCGTGCGCCGGACCGACAAGGGTCGCCGATCATCGTGACCGGCTAAAGACAGTTGCGTGAGACGGCGTCCACGCGATGAAGTTCATGCCGAAATGCGAAGCATCTGATAAGCAAGAAGCGCGCACGCCGGTGAATCGTGTGTGAAGCGGGTTTTGAAAAAGACGCGCGTGCTGCGTTTAGAATGCGCTCTCGCCGTTTCGATCGGCTTGCATTCACCTTCCGCGCGCGAAAGCGCTTCTCTTCGATGAATCAGCATGACCTGGGGCGCGGCATCGCGCTGTCCGTCGCCGCTTCCACGCTCTTCGCGCTGATGTCCGGCTATACGAAGTGGCTCGCGCCGCTCGATGGGCTCGACATCTTTGCATGGCGCATCGTGTGGACGCTGCCCGGCGCGCTTGCGCTCGTCGCGCTGCGAAAGCGCTGGCCGCAATTATGCGCGCTCGTCGCGAAGCTCGCCAAGACGCCGCATCTGTTGCTCGGTTTCGCTGCCGCCGCGGCGCTGCTCGGCGTGCAGTTGTGGATCTTTCTCTGGGCGCCGCTGCACGGACGCGCGCTCGAAGTGTCGCTCGGTTATTTCCTCCTGCCCCTCGCGATGGTGCTGCTCGGGCGCTTTCATTACGGCGAGCGGCTCGATGGCTTCCAGTGGGCGGGCGTCGCCGCGGCGGCCGTCGGTGTCGCGCATGAGTTGATCGTCACGCATGCGTTCGCGTGGCCGACGCTCGTCGTGATGCTCGGTTATCCGCCGTATTTCATGTTGCGCCGCAGGCTCAACGCCGATCCGCTCGTGTCGTTCGCGGTGGAAATCATGTTGATGGCGCCCGTCGCGGCAATCATGCTGTTCGTGCGCGGCTCGTTCACGGATGTCGCGGGCGAGCCGCATCTCTGGCTGCTGCTGTTGCCGGGGCTCGGCGCGTTGAGCACGATCGCGCTCGCGTCGTATCTGCGCGCGAGCCGTCATTTGCCGCTCGCGCTCTTCGGCATTCTCGGCTACGTGGAACCGGTGCTGCTCGTCGGCGTGGCCGTGCTGCTGCTCGGCGAGCCGTTTTCAGCGCGGCAGCTCGGGACTTATGTACCGATCTGGATCGCGGTCGTGCTGACGGGCGTGCACAGCGCGCGGCTTCTAATGCGCGAGCGTTCGCGCAAGCAGGCTTTGCCGATGAGCGAGCATCACGCGAGCGTCGAGCATGAAACGGTGGCAGAGGAAATCGAGCGCGTCGAATGATCAGCGTGCGGTGCGCGCTTCGATGGCATCGTGCAGATCGCGCATGAGACCGCGCCCGAACATCAGCTCGACGAGAATGAAGAGCGGTCCGATCAACAGCCCGATGATGTCATCGACGAACGCAGGTTTGCGATGCTCGTAGCGCACGTGTCCGATGAATTGAAACACCCAGCCGGTCACGAACAGACCGATGCCGATGGCGAGCCAGATCGCCGTGGTGTGCGATGCGGCCCATTGCCCGAACGCCGCGCTCAACGCGGACACGCAACCCATCGCGATGCCGAGCGGCACGTCGAGCCAGAGATAATAGAGCGTGGCGAGCGCGAACAGCACGCAGGCCGGCGTGAGCATGAACGCGCCTGAGAACACGGGCCATGTGGGTTTGCTCAGCAATGCGGCGATCGCAAGCACGATCAGAGGAATGCCGATGAAGTGCGTGGCGACATTACGCCTGTCGCGATGATAAGCGGCGTATTGCGATAGCTGATCGGTCAGCGAGCGCATGGCGGGCGTCTCCATCGTTTTATGTTTCACGCATCATAAGCCGCGCATCGAAAGTAGCAACTAGAGCATTTCCTTTAGTGGAAAGCAAAAAGGCGAGTCCGAAGACTCGCCTGAATCAAACGCACTGGATTGTTGATATGCAATGCCCAGTGCGCGATGCGATGACGCCGGCCTCCCTTACTTCTTCGCCGCGTCTACTTTCGCATCGGCGGCCGACTTGTTAGCGTCGCTTTGTGCTTCGACTTTTTCCTTGTCGGCCTTCGCTTGCGCCACGTTGGCATCCTTCGCTGCATCCTGCTTTTTCTTGTCTGCCTTTGACTGCGCAGCGTGCTTTTTCTTGTCGGCTTTCGCCTGTGCCTTGGCGGCATCACCGCGGGCGTCGGAAGCTTGTTCCGGCGTGGTCGCCTGCGCTACTTTCGCGGCTTCCTTGTTGGCGTCGGCTTGCGCCGATGCCTTGTCCTCGTTCGCCGATGCCTGCGCCTTCGCGGCATCGTGCTGCGCTTCCGCCTTCTTCTTGTTGGCGGTCGCCTGGGCTTCGGTCTTTTCGTTGTTGGCCTTCAGTTGCGCTTTGCCGGCATCGGTCGTGGCAGTTTGCGCGAATACGGTGGAGACGAGCATGGCGGATGCGAGAGCAGCGACGATCTTCTTCATGGATTGAACTCCCTTGATTCTTTTAATGAGGACGCGTGGCACAGTGCGCCGCGCTGACGATGAAAACGCCGTTCCGGGCGATAGAGTTGACGTTCTTCTGGTGACAAAGCGTAACCAGTGGCGAGCAAATGAAACGGCATGCAGTAAAAGCGTCTGAGCCGGCTGCACGCTGCGTTGCGCGTTACCGGATGCGCGCGAAAACTTGTTACGATTTGGCGAATTCGCATCGATTTGTAACTGTGAACAGAATAATTGGGTATCCAAATTATTCCGGGCACCGCATTTGTAATCGTTGAAATGCACGGTTACCAACTGCTGCAGTTATTTCTTAGCCGACTGCTTAAGATGACTTCCATGAACCCGGCCTGTCGGGAAATGGAGAAGCTCATGAAACGCGCAGCAATCGTCTTGGTGATGATCGGTAGTTTGACGGTGGCGGGCCAGGCATCGGCGCACGGACATGGCGGCGGCGGCCATCACGGAGGTGGTGGCGACGGCGGTGCGATCGTCGGCGCGCTGATCGGCGGCGCGGTGCTGGGTGCGCTGGTGACATCGGTCGCGAATGCGCAACCCGTCTACGCGCAGCCGGCCTATGCGCAGCCGGCCTATGCGCAACCGGCGTACGCGCAGCCCGTCTACGAAGAGCCCGCCTATGGACAGCCGGCTTATGCCCAGCCTGCGCAGCCGCCCGGCTATTGCTACGACAACTATCGTCGTGCCTATGTGCCTTGCGGCTATTGATTTGACTTCAAGCGCGGCACGTCCTTTGCGCTGACTCCGACACGGTCGTGACATCCGATGCGTTGCCACGGCCGATACGCAAACTCGGGAGGCATGCAATGAACGCGATTACGAAGAAGCTGGTGATTTCTGCGCTGGTGCTGGGCTTGTCGGGCGGCGCCTATGCGCAAGCGGGCGGCTCGATGGGCGCAGGCGGCAACGGTTCATCCGGGGCCGGGTCGGCTGCGGGCGGCAAGGGCGGCGGCGTCGGCATGAGCGGCACCGGCATGGGCGGCTCGGCGGACGGCACGACGGGCACCGGCGCCAAGAGCGGCATGGGCAACGACGCCACCAACGGCATGAGCCAGGATCAGGGCACCGTGCAACGCAGCGCGCCGAACAACGGCAACATGAATTCGGGTGGCATGAAGTCGGACGGAACCGGCACGCACAAGGCTTATTGATGCGATGCCAGCGCACGCGGGTGCGATCGCCGCAGCATCGCGATGATGCGAAAAGCGGCATCCGCCTGGCGGCGGCGCGCAATTACAAATAGAAGAGAAACGGATTCGATGCGCCTGAAACGGCGCGAGACTTACTGACCGCTCGCCGACACCGCATCCACCGATGCAGCCGGTTCGAAATACTTGGCGCGCAAGCTGACCTTTTCGGCATAGGCGCGTGACCCGCCGTAGCTCTTCAGCGCGGCGTCGAGATCGCCCTGAGCGGACTTCATATAGCTGTGCAGGATTGCCGAGCCGGTTTCGATGTTGTCTTCCGGGTCCGTCAGGTCGACATTGCGCACGAGCTTTTTGTGCGCAGACGGCACCACCTGCATCAGCCCCGTTGCGTTGTTCGGCCCGATGGCCGTTTCCTTGAAGCGCGATTCGATCGAAATGATGGCAAGCAGAAGCGCTGGCGGAAGCGAATATTTCGAAGCCGACGACATGACCGCCGAAGCGATGGTCTGCGCCTTTTCACGCGCCACGCCGAATTTCCGGATGAGCATTTCCGAAATCTTGTGACCGGCTTCCTGCGCCTTCGGGTCTTGCGCGACGGTGTCGCTCGCGGCGGCGCTCGTCTGCGCCTCCTGCGCGAGCGAGATTTGCGCTGAACTCAGCGAGACGGCAAGGGCGGCAAAGATAACGAGGAAACGGCGCATCGGACAGAGAGATCAAAGCGGAATCGCGATTATAGCCATATAAAAAAGCCTTGTGGATCATGGACTTGTCTTAAATCTGATGTTTCGTTTCGCTACGCGGCATGTTTTACGTGCGCTCGGCGCGTTTCGCCGAGGGCGCCGAAATGCCTTCGCCGGCGTCTTCGGAGAGCCGCGCGAACATCGGCAGAGAGGCCAGAACCACGATCGCGGTCACGATGAAACCGCACGCCAGTTGCCAGCGCTCGGTCTGGACGCTGCCCGAAACGAGCATCGTCGCCTGGATCGTGCCGGCCGCAACCGTCACGCCGACCGCCTTCATCAACTGCTGCGCGGTGCCCTGAAAGGATGTCGCGGCGGCGAGGCGAGCTTTGGGGACATCGGCGAAGGCGAGCGCGCCCATCGTCGCGAAACTGAGCGAGCGGCCGAGTCCGCCCACGAGCAGGAGCAGGAAGATGGCGGCGGCGGGCCACGCCTGCGACATCGTAGAGCAGACGAGCAGCACTGCCGCGAAAATCACGCTGCCCGTGCATAAAACCGTGCGCACCGAGAAGCGCCGCAGCGCGAGCGCGGTCATCGGGCGCATGCAGAACGAGCCGAGCGCGCTCGCGAACGTGACGAGGCCGCTCGCCGTCGCGCTGTAGCCGAAACCCGTTTGCAGCGTCAGCGGCACCAGAAACGGCAGCGCGCCCGCGCCGGCGCGGAACAGGCTGCCCGCCACCGTCGCGGCGTGAAACGTGGGAATCGAAAGCAGAGAGAAGTCGATGGCCGGATTCGGCGCGCGGCGGCAATGCAGCACCGTCGCGCGAAACAGCAGCAGGCCGACCGCGACACAGATCCACGGCACGCCCGCCGGCAGCACGCCGCGACCGGCGCTTTCGATGCCGATCATGAACAGGCTCAGCGATACGCCCGACAACAGCATGCCGCGCAGGTCCGGCGGCGTGCGGCTTTCGGGCGGCGATGGCGGCAGCAGCTTCCACGTCAGAAACAGCCCGACCGCGCCGACCGGCACGTTGACCCAGAAGATGCTGCGCCACGAGAGGGCATCGGTGAGAAAGCCGCCGAGCGGCGGTCCGAGCAAAGGGCCGACGAGCGCGGGCATCGTGAGCCAGGTCGTCGCGATCAGAAGCTCTTCGCGCTTGACGCCGCGAAACAGGATCAAGCGGCCGACGGGCACCATCATTGCGCCGCCGAGACCTTGCACGACGCGCGCGGCGAGCAGTTGCGGCAGGGTCATCGCCGCGGCGCACGCGACGGACGCGAGCGTAAAAGTTGCGATCGCCCACATGAACACGCGGCGCGCGCCGAAGCGGTCCGCGACCCAGCCGCTCGCGGGAATGAACACCGTCAATGCGACGAGGTACGCGGTGATCGCGCTGGAGAGATGAACGGGGTCGACGTTGAGATCGCGGGCCATCGTCGGGATGGCTGTCGCGACGATCGTGCCGTCCATGTTCTGCATGAACAAGGCGCTGGCGACGACGGCGGCGGTGACGCGGAAATTACCGCCTTTCATGATGCGGCGCAGTCGTGTCGAAATGGGGATCGGTGCATGGCGCACAGTCTAGCGCGATACCCGAACGGGCGTTTTCGCGCTTCGGTCCGTCATCAGTTCCGCGAAAGCGCGACGCTCGCCGCCATCTCCATGAAATGTGGCAGCCCGGGCGTGACGCGATGCGCGTCCTTCGCTTCGTCGTCCCAGCGGCGCAATGCGATCGCATCGTTGGCGTAGGGCTTCGCGAGGAAGGCTTGCGTGGCTTCATCGTCGAATACGCCGCCTTGCAACTGCAGACTGCGCACCGAATCCGCCGACAACCGCGCGTGATACGACGGATCGATCGCGCACAGGCAGCGCTTCGCATCGACGTGCAGGCGAATCGGTTCGAGCACGGCATCGGGAAAGAGCGGGCGCAGGAACGGCAACGCGTAGTACTGGTGCAGGTCGTCGATGCCGCGTTCGCTCGGCGTCTCGCCTTGCAGGTTCAGCAAGTGCCCGAGGTCGTGCAGCAGCGCGGCGACGATGAGCTCGCGGCTCGCGCCTGCTGCTTCGGCGAGTGTCGCGCTCTGCAACGCATGCTGCAACTGGGTGACCGGCTCGCCGCTATAGGCGATCGAGCCGTGCGTGTCGAAGAGATACCGGATGTCGTCGATTGAAAGCGCCATCGTAAGGAAACCGTCGAGCAGGTATGCTCAAAGCACGAAACGCGCGATTCTCGCAGGCTTTTATGACGCGACGATGGCTATTGCGCCGGATGACACGATGCCTTTCTTCTTCAGCCGCCACGCGGCGCTCGCCGGACTCGATCGCGCATCGCGCCGCGACGTGCGCCGCATCGCGTGGCATTTCGCGCAACGGCACTGGAGCCTGCATGCGCCGGCGTTCGCGTGGATCATCTTCGTGCTGCTGCATACGCGCTATCACGTCGCGCCCGAGCGGCGCGACTATTTTCTGATCACGCTCGTCATTTTCGTGCTGGCGGTCGTCAATATACGGCTGCATATCGGGCGATATCTGAAGCCCGCGCGCGCCATACACGATGCGCTCGGAAGCACGGCTGCGCGCACGATCATCGGTGGATGAACGTTTGTGTTGCGATGCCGCATCTCGCGAAGAGACCCCGTTTTTTGCGTGTTACGATGATCGGCACCCGTATCCACCGAACGCAAGATGGCAACGCTATACGAAACGCTCGGCGTGAACGAGCACGCCACCGAAGAAGAAATCAAACGCGCGTATCGCAAAGCGGCGATGCGCTGCCATCCCGACCGCAACGCGGGCAATGAAGTCGCGGCCCGCGCGAAGTTCCAGGAAATCAAGGAAGCCTACGCCATACTGTCCGACCCCTCGCAGCGCGAGGTGTACGACCGTATCTATGCGGAAGAGATGCGTCGTTGGGAAGAGCGCACACGCAAGGAAGAAGCGGAACGCGAGGCTCGCGAAGCGAAGGCGCGCAAGGCACGCGAAGCGCGTGAAGCAAAAGAGCGCGAAGCACGCGAGGCGCTCTATGCAAAGCGCATATCGCTCGCGATGCGTTTCGCATCGCAAGGCCATAACCGCGATGTCGTGTTCGGCGTGCTGCTCGGCGCGCAATGCGATGAATCCACGGCACGGCAGATCGCCGATAGCGCGATCGCGCTGCATGAATCGCGGCAGGCGAAGGAAGAGCGGGAGTCGCGCGAGGAAGAACCCGGCGTCGAGCAAGTAGAAGAGAAGCCGGAAGAGAAGCTGGAAAAGAAGGAAGCCGCCACCGCCGGCGTTGCGAATCCGCTCGGCGCAATGTGGTTTCAGTTCCTCAACAATCTGCGTTTGTAGTTATCAACTGCTTCGCGAGGAACGCCCTGTCTCTGAGCGGGGCGGCTAAAAACGGAATCGGATCGAAGTGTCTGTCCTGAAGATGCGTTGAATCAGGCCGCGAGTCGTTCGCCGCGCATGTTGTGTCGCTTCGGCGCGGGCGGATAGACACACCAGTGTCCGTCATCGTGACGGAAGAAGAACAGTGCTCTGGCTGCCGCCCCATGCAACGCCTCGACGCAGACATAGCGGCGTCCGTCCGAACGCGTGCGGCTGAACTGCCTCACATGCACCGGAACACTGCCCGGTGCGAGCCATTTGTCCACCTGGTAGCGAAGGGATCGCTCGTTCGCGCATTTCATTTTCAGTCTCCTGCACGCGACATTCATGATCGGGTTATCGGCACAACGCGCCAATGTTTAAAGCCCCGTTCGATGAAACCCCTGCCGCGACGCATCACGTTCCTGAGAAAGCACTTTAACTCTACGCCTGGATTCCATGCGCAGTGCCCGTTTTTGCGAAATAGCAACAGCGAGCTTTTACGCGTCTTTCTGCCATGCTTCCTTCATGCAAGACGCATAACGCTATGGACTTATCCTCGTGCAACGCGATGCGACGGTATGTGCGCGATCGGTCATATGAAAGGGCCAATGCGTACGCTACCCGTCACTCGCTTTTAAGCGAATCTCGTGCCTGCGCCGTGCGCGTTAAAGCGGGCGTGCGAAGCTCAGTTCGTGACCGTCGGGATCGGTGAGATGGAAGTAGCGCTCGTTCCAGGGCGCATCGCGCGGCGCGAATTGCGGCTGGATGCCGTGCGCCACTACCTTCCGATAGAACGCGTCCACGTCGGACACGTAGATGATGACGCGGCCCCAGAACTGGATCGGGCCGTGCGTCTCGCTGGTGAGATTGAGATACGAAGTGCCGAGCGCGAACGAAGTGAAGGCCTCGTTCGCGCCGCCATAAAGCATGCGAAAGCCGAGCGCTTCATAGAAGCGCACCGCGCGCGGCATGTCGTGCGTCGCGAGCGTGATCGCGCTCAAGGCTTCGACGTGCGCGTCGCCGCCGTCTTGCCGATGCTCGCCGCTCATCCGGAATGATGTTGATGCGATACGAGCGGCAATACCGAAAGATCCGGATGCGTGCCATCGATGATGCTTCTGCCGATATGCCGCGCATCGTCCACGGCGTCCTCCGCGGTCTTGTAGGCGTCGTCGCCATCGGCGTGAAAATGCACCGCTTCACCGGGCGCGTTCGCGTCGGCGCCGGGCCTGCACACATGACCGATATACACGTAGCGCTCCGCCTTGCTCGGCGGCGCGTGCTCGGGCGTCGGCTTCAGTTGCGGCAGCACGTGGATCTGGAATCCTTCGTAATCGAAGACATGCCATTGAGCGGGATCGTCGGGCATGATCGCCTCCTTTGTAGTGTTCGCTCGCGAATCAACGTTACTCTTGTTGGCGCGATGAATCCACCGCCGTGCGCGGCGGCGCGCTCTTAAACAACTCGTCGATGTAGCGCTGCCACAGCGCCGGATGCGCGATGCTCTGCGTGCCGTACGTCTGATCGCTTTCCGGCACTTCGACATAACGAGCACGCGCGATGCCCGGCAGCACGCGCTGCATCGCGTTGGTATCGGCGGGCGTCGTGAGATCGTCGGCGAAGTTCACGGCCAGCACGCGCGCCTCGATGCGCGCGAGGTCCGGCTCGGGATCGTAGTCGCGCGACGCATCGAAGGCATAGAGCGTGTCGTTCGCATCCAGCCCGCGCGCGCGATACACCGACGCATCGTAGTACCAGACCGCACGCTCGCCGTCCGGCGCTGCATCGTTCATGCGCACCGGGTTCTCGGTCATCAGCGTGAAGACTGGCATCGCGCGCAGCCACGCGATGGGCGGCTCGCTGTAGCGGCCATCGTTCCATTCGGGATCGCGCTGGATCGCCGCGACGATCATCCTGCGCCAGAACGCATTGCGTCCCGCGATCGCGACGGGCACGCTCGCAACGGGCATGAGCGCGTCCATCATCGCGGGATGGCGTTCGCCCCAGAGCCACGCGTGCATGCCGCCCATCGCCGTGCCGAGCACGAGCCGCAGATGTGCGATATGCAGCCCTTCGGTGACGAGCCGATATTGCGCCTCGACCATGTCGCGATAGCCGTAATGCGGGAAGTCCATGCGCAGGCCGTCGCTCGGCTTGGCGGACGCGCCGTGGCCGATCGCATCCGGAATCACGATGTAATAGCGCGCGGCATCGAGCGGCGCGCCCGGCGCGAAGAGTTGCCGGCGCATGTCGGCGGTGAGATATGCGCGGCTCGACGCGATGGTGTCGTGCAGCAGCAATACGGCGTTGACGATGCCGCCGCTCGCATCGCGCGCGGGCTCTCCGAGCGTCACGTAATGCAGTTTCAGTTGCGGCAGCACGCTGCCATCCTCGAAACGAAATTCGCCGATGACGACATCGCCGCTGCGTTCATGATCCTGCGCGCACGCCGACGACGCGACCAACAGCAGCAACATCGCAAAGAGAAGAGGGCGCATGATCGTTCATGTCTGACGAAAGACGTGGCGGCAGCTTCCAGTGTAGGCCGATGTCGCGCGAAAATTGACAGCGTTCTCGCGCGCGGCGGATACTTTCCCGCGCACTTCGAGCGCATCTTTTGAGCGCACCTGTCAGCCGTTTTCCCGTTCCGGGAGGCGCCGTGAAGCCAGCCACGACACATCGCACGGTCATTGCGCGCGCCATGCCGCGCGCGACCGCGCTCGTCGGCGACGTCACCGCAGGCACCGTGTCCACGCTCGTCATGCTGTGCTACGCGATGAGTCTCGGCACACTCATCTTCAGTGCCGATCTCGCGCGCTATGCGGAGCTCGGCGTGCCGACCGCGCTCGTGAGCTGCATCGTCACGGCGTTCGTCATCGCGCTGACGAGTTCGATGCGCATGAACATCGGCGGGCCGGACAGCAACGCGACGGCGTTTCTCGTCGGCGTCGCGGCGGGCGTCGCGAGCAGCGTGCGCGCGAACGGCGGCACGCCCACGGTCATTCTGCTGACGGTGCTCGTCGCCATCGCCTTGTGCTCGCTCGTGACGGGGCTGATTCTCTTCGCGATCGGTTCATCGAAACGCAGCCGCTCGCTGCAATTCCTGCCCTATCCGGTGATGGGCGGGTTTCTCGCGGGCACGGGCTATCTGTTGATCGCGGGCGCGTTTCGCGTGCTGACGGGCGTCGCGCTCGACTGGCATACGCTGCCGCGGCTCGTGCATCTGCACTGGCTCGCGTGGGCGCCCGCGCTCTTCGTCGGCGCGCTCGCGACGATCCTCGCGCGCACGTGGCGCCATTCGGCCGCGTTGCCGATCACGCTTGCCATCGGCATCGCGCTCTTCTATGCGCTGTTGCGCGTCGCCGGCATCTCGCCCGACGAAGCGCGCGACCTGGGCCTCCTGCTTCAGCATGTGCCGGTGCACGCGCTGCACATTCCGGAGCTGCATCTGCCGTCATCGCTCGCGCATGGCGAGATCGACTGGCGCGCGATCGTCGCGCATATGCCCGAGACGCTCATCGTCACGTCGGTGTCGGCGATCACGATCATCATGAACTCGACGGCGATGGGCGCGGCGACCGGCCAGGACATCGACCTGAATCGCGAGATGCGCGCCGCGGGCCTCGCGAATATCGCGAGCGGGCTCTTCGGCGGCATGGTCGGCTATCAGTCGTACAACCGCTCGATGCTCAACGCGCGCGCCGGTGCGACGAGCCGCGCCGCGGGCGTGTTCGCCGCACTCGCGTGCCTCTTCGTGCTGATCGCCTCGCCCGATCTCGTGTCGCTGTTTCCCGTGCCCGTGCTCGTCGGCATGCAGATCTACATGGGCTTGCGCCTCATGATGGACTGGCTCGTCGGCGCGTATCGCAAGCTCGCGTGGCACGAGTATGTGCTCGTGCCGCTGATTCTCGCGGTCATCGCGTTCTACGGCGTGATCGCGGGCGTCGTCGCGGGCGTGGTCGCGGCGTGCGTCACGTTCGCCCTGCTGTATGGCCGCGCAGGTTGCGTGCGCATGGAGTTCGACGGCCGCACGCGCACGTCGAATGTCGAGCGCAGCATCGAGGAGACGCGTTTTCTGATCGATCGCGGTGACGAGATCTGCGGCGTCTGCCTGCAAGGGTTTCTCTTTTTCGGCTCGGCAAACTCGATGCTGCAGCGCATTCGCGAACGCATTCGCTCGCACGGCCCGCGTCCGGTGCGCTATGTCGTGCTCGATTTCGCATGGACCAACGGTATGGACGCGTCCGTATCGCTCGCCTTTGTGAAGCTGCGTCAGGCGTGCGCGGCGATCGGCGCGGAACTCGTGCTGACCGCGCTGCCGCGCAATTCGCGCGTGCGGCTCATGCGCACGGGTGCGCTTGCACTCGGCATTCACGAGTTCGAGACGCTCGATGCCGGGCTCGAATGGATCGAGGCGCGGCAGCTCTCGGCGTTGGCGCGCGCGTCCGAGCCGTGCGCGCCATCCGGCGATTTCCGCGCAATGCTCGCGCCGCATTTCACCGCGCACGCGCTCGAAGGCCTTGCCAACTGGCTCGATGTCTGCGATGTCGGCGCGGGCGAGGCGCTCTTTCGGCGCGGCGATGCGGGCGATGCGCTCTATATCGTCGAGGAAGGGCGCGTGACCGTGTCGCTGCCGCTCGCGGACGGCCGCTCGGTGCGGCTGCGCTCGTTCGGGCCGGGCACGATCATCGGCGAGATGGCGGTCTATACGCACGCGCCGCGCAGCGCGGATGTCGTCGCCGACGAGCCCGCGCGCTTGCGGCGCCTCACGCTCGCGGCCTTGCGCAAGCTCGAGCTCGAGGATCCGTTGACCGCGCAGGAGTGGCATCGCTTCGTCGTGAAGATGATGGCGTCGCGGCTCGCCGTCGCGGACGAAGCATTGCGCGCGGCGTCGTGAGCACGCATCGCGCGAACGATGCGTGCCCGGCGCGTGTCTGCTTCAGTTATCGCGTTCGCTGCCCTTGATGCTGCCTTCGAAGATCGCAAGGTTGATGTCCCAGTCGTCGATGGTCGCGTAGCCGCGACCGTCGACGGTGGCGAGCACCGCGCGGCCGCCGACGATGCGCTTCATCTGCGCTGGCGTGAGCGAAGCGTCGTTGGTGTCCCCGGGACCGGCCTTCAGGTCTTCGATGATCAGCATGCGTTTCATGATGGTTCTCCTGGCTTGGGTAAATTCAGGCGTGTCGAGCACGGCACATGCTCCCGGGAATTTTTTGCAAGCGTCATGCCATTTCATGCGATGAATGTGCGCGCCCGCGCATAGGCGCGCGCGAGGCTTGCGGGTCTTGGCTCACGGCATCGCCGCTTCATGCGACGCGCCGCTTGATCGCAGCGTTCGCCGCCGGTATGTTGGATGCGCGCGAACGGTATGCGGTCTGCTGTTGGCGCACGCAGCCGCACACCATCGAGGCCATGACCATGATCCACACACTTCGCGCGATGCTCGCAATGACGCTCGCCATCGTCATGAGCGGCGCGCTGGCGCAGAGCGCATCGCAGTCGATCGCAATGCTCGATTGCACGCTCATCGACGACAACGCCGCCTACAACGACGCCGAAATCGATCGCATCCAGTCCGAGCGCCTGAGGATGGTGAGCGGCGCATTGCGCGACGATCTGCGCGAGCGCGCGCTCTTTCGCGTCGCTGACAATGCGAAGGCGGGCGACCTCATCGCGTCGCTGCAACGCACGCAGGACATGAGCACGTGCAACGGTTGCGAGCTGCGCGTGGCGAAGCAGCTCGATGCGTCGCGCGTCGGTGTGTGCTGGGTGCAGAAGATCAGCAATCTCATTCTCAACATGAACCTGCGCGTCGAAGATGCGGCCACGGGCGCGACGCTCTTTCAGCGCTCGGTCGATATCCGCGGCAACACCGACCTCTCGTGGCGGCGCGGCGCGAAGGCGCTCGTCGACCTGCTCGCGAACGATCCGAACGCGACGCGCTGAATGCGTGGCACATCCATCGCATGAATTCGGGAATTTCTCCCGGCCGATGCCGTTGCCAGCGCGCGGTCGATTGGGCTAAGTTGGACTTGCAGGCACGCGCGCGGTGCGATGCGCCGCGCGCGCGCGTCCACACGAACTCGAACAAGCCACACGAAACCGCTGGAGACGACCATGCAAGTCAGATTCAAGGCGGCGCGCATTGCCTGCGCGTCGTTCATCGCGCCATCGCTCGCACTGGCCGCCGCAAGCGCTGCGAGCGTCGCGCACGCCGCCGCGCCGACCGCCTACGTGACCACCGAGAACGCGGGCGTCGGCGTCATTGATCTGGAGAACCTTTCGCTCTCGAAGACCTGGGACTTCGGCAAGGACGGCCCGCGCGGCCTGTCGCTGAACAAGGACGGCACGCGGCTTTATGTGGCGAACAAGGGGACGAGCGATCTGTCGGAGATCGATACGTCGACGGGCAAGGCGGTGCGACGCGTGAAGATCGGCAAGAATCCGGAGTTCGTGCGCGTGTTCGGCGGCTATGCCTACGTGACTTACGAACCGGGGGAAAGCGGCGGCCCGCCGAAGCCCGGCGAACCCGAAAAGGACGATGACGACGCGAACTCGCCGCCCGCCGAGATCGCCATCGTCGACTTGAAAACGCTGAAGGTCACGCATTCCGTCAAGAGCGGGCACGAGACCGAGGGCGTCGAATTTTCGCCCGATGGCAAGCTGATTCTCGTGACCAACGAAGGCGACGACACGGTGTCGGTGTATCGCGTCGGCACGGGCAAGCCGGTGCGCACGGTGAAGCTCGCGAAGGGCTCGCGTCCGCGCGGCATCAAGGTATCGCCGAACGGCAAGCAATACGTGGTGACGCTGGAGAACGCGAACAAGTTCGTCGTGCTCGATGGCGGCAGTCTGAAGACTGTGAAGACCGTCGATACGAAGACGGGCCCTTATGGTGTCTCGTTCGATCCTTCGGGCAAGCGGCTTCTGGTGGCCGCATCGCGCGACAAGACGCTGCAGGTGTTCGACGGCGCCACGTATGAGCACATGCAGGATGTGCCCGTCGGACAGCGCTGCTGGCACTTCAGCTTTACGCCGGACGGCTCGAAACTGCTGCTCGCGTGCGGGCGCTCGAACGCGGTCTATGTGCTCGACGGATCGAACTATAAAGAGGTCAAGCAGATCGGCGACCTGCCGCTCGCGTGGGGCATCGTCACATATCCGGCGAGTGCGGGGTCGATCGAGGGGCGTTGAGGCGCGCGATTTTCGGTTCCAACGATGGCCGCCTCGCGCGGCCATTTCTTTTTAAGCCGCGCGTTGTTTCGCAAAGCGCGATGGAGCGCGTTTTGCGTCGGCTGATAGTATCGGTGCTGTGAACCTTATTTCACAACTCGCATCCACGGCGCGCGCATAATCAGTGACCTGATCCGCTCACGCCCGACCGAACCATGCCGAAAGTATCTGTAGTCGTCCCGACATTCAATGCGCAGGAGCACATAGTCGAAACCTTGCAGTCGCTTCTGCGTCAGGACGCGGACTTCGAGATTCTCGTTCTCGACGACGCCAGCACCGACTCGACTCTCGATCTCGTGCGGAGCCTGAGCGATCCGCGCATCCGCATCTTTCCGCTCGAACAGAATCAGGGGCGTCCGGCCAACGCGAACCGGGCCTTCGACTTGTGCCGCGGTGAATACATCGCGCGTATCGATCATGACGACATCGCAGAGCCGGGCCGTCTGAGCAAGCAGGCAGGTTTTCTCGATGCACATCCGGATGTCACGGTCATCGGCACGCAGATCCGGCATTTCGACGAGGACGATTTCCTGAGTGAGTTCCCGCTCGACGACGCGAGCATCAAGGCGCGCTTCGTGATTGCCTGCGCTTATATCGCCAATCCGAGCACCATGTTCCGTCGCGAGTTTGTCCAGCGACACGGCATTCGCTACGATCCGAATCTCGATATCGTCGACGATCTCGGCTTCTGGTTCGATTGCATGCTGTGCGGCGCACGCTTCGCGAATCTGCCGGAAGCGCTCACCCGCTATCGGATTCATCGCGGCATGACGTCGCTCAATCTGGACCGGCTGGCGTTGTACAAGGCCAAGATTCGCCTGTATGCGCGCATCCTGCCAGCGTTCTTCCCGCGGGTGACGGGGCATGATGTCGCCAACTTGTGCATGCTTCACGCGCATCCGCTCGAGTCCGGCCTGGACATGAACGGCGCTCTGGCGCTGCATCGCTCCGTCGGGGTTGCCATATCGGAGATCGATTTGCGCTGGGGCGCGAATCCGGCGCAGCTCGAAGGCGGACTTCTCGGCTTGCTTCATCAAGCGTCGGGGCAACTGGATCAAATACATCCGCGCAGCGACGAGGACAAGCACCAATGCAACGTCGCGATGTGGGAAGGGATCAACGCCCGCGGCATTCCGTGGAAGTCGTATCAGGAATAAACGGCGTGCCTTTAAGCCGCCTCACTTCCACGCATACCGCATCCCCACCCACACGCCGCGCGGCGCGCCCACGCCGAGAAACTGCTCGTTGACCGTCGCGCCGTTGTTGAACGTATGGTTCGGCCCGTCGAAGAAGTTTTCGCCGAGAATCGCGAAGTTCGCGTAGCGCTTGTTCAGCAGGTTCTTCACCGTCGCGTAGACCTGCAACTGCTTGGTCACGTTGTAGGTCGTGTCGAGATCGATGATGAAATAACCCGCCACGCTCCCGTTCACGTCCTGATTGTTCTCGTCGCCGCGCGCGAAGATATTGCTGCGATACGTGAGATTCGTGCCGATATTCCAGCTCGAGATCGGGTTGTAGTCGAGGCGTACTTTCACGGTGTTGGCCGGAATCCCCGGAATGCGATCGCCGGAATGGACGGTGATGTTGCCGTCATCGTCCGCGCTCGAATTGCTTGCGCTGCTTTCGCTCCACGTCGAGCGATACGTCGCGTTCACATAGCTGTAGCTTGCAGCGACGCCCACGGGTCCCCATTGCGTACGGCCCGCGAGCTCGAAGCCTTGCCGCCGCGTCTTGCCGACGTTCTGAAAATAGCCGAGATTGCTTCCCGCGCCCTGGGCGCTGATGAACTGGATGTCGTCGGTGAGCGTCGTGCTGTAGGCGGCCGCGCTCCACGTCGTATGGCTGCCGATACGCCCGCGTGCGCCAATTTCGAAGGTCTTCGAGATCACCGGCTTCAGATCCGGATCGGCGATGAAATCGTTTGGCAGCGAGCAGGGCGCGGCCGGGTCCGCGCATGCGAGTTCGATGGCCGTCGGCGAGCGCATGCCTTCGTTATACGTGGCATAAGCGGTGAAGGAAGGCGTCGGATTCCAGTTGAAACCGATCGCCGGATTGAAGCGCGAAAACGTGTGATTGCCGTCGAGTTGCGGCTGCACGCCGCTTTCATCGCCGATCACGGCCTTCGCCCAGTTGTAGCGGCCGGCGAGCGTCATCGACCATTGCTCGTTGAAGGAGAACGTGTTCTCGAAGTAGATGCCCCAGTTCTGATTGCGCGTCTTCGCGTCCGTCGTCGGCGCGAACGGACCCGTGCCGATGGTCGCGCGAGAGTCGGTGAACTCCGCCGGCTGCGATGCCTGCGTGAAGTGCGAATTCGCGAAGTCGCCCGACGTCCCGATGATGAGCTGATTGTCCTTGCCGAACAGCTTGTTGAGCAGCGTGAGCTGCAGGCTCGCGCCGTAGCTGTCGGTCACGATCACCGACTGATCGTTGAAGGCCTGCGTGAGTTCGTCGGCATCGTCGCCATCCGGGTCGAAATCATCGTTGACGTTCGAGCTCACGTTCTTGTTGCGATAGTGCCGGTAGTACACGTTGCCGCTCAACTGCACATTCGGCGTGATGTAATGCTCGGCGTTGATCGTGATATAGCCGACCTGGTTTTCGTTCGTGTCGGGGAACGTGTAGGCCTGCCTGAAGTTATCCATGAACGAGCGCGGAATCGTCTGCGAGCCGTTCAGCGTGTTGTCGGCGCCGCCCATCGAAACGGAGACGGTCGTATCGGCGTCGGTGTAGCGAATCTTGCCGAATGCCTGCCGCAGCTTGCTCGAATTGTGATCGGCCCAGCCGTTGTCATTCAGGATGTTCGCGGTGAAGTAGTAATCGAGGTGATCGCCTATCACGCCGCCTTGCTCGATCTGCGCGGACTTGCGTCCCCACGAGCCGAAGCTCAGGTCCACGTTGCCGCCGGGATTGCTGCGGCCGTTCTTGGTCTGCACCGCGACCGCGCCGCCGAGCGTGTTGAGGCCGAAGGTCGGATTCGAGCCGGGAATGATCTGCATCGTCTGGATCGCGGCCTGCGGAATCAGATCCCAGTTGACGACATCGCCGAAGGGCTCGTTGATGCGCACGCCGTCCATGAACACCGACAAGCCTTGCGGCGTGCCGAGCAGCGGCGACGCCGTGAAGCCGCGATAGTTGATGTCGGTCTGCCACGGGTTGCCTTGCGCGTCGTTGGTATCGACGCTGACGACGTTCTTCTCCAGATAGTTCGTAATGGTCGGCGTATGCTGCGCTTCGATATCCGCGCCCTTGATCGTCTGCACGTTGGCGGGCACTTTTTCGAGCGGCGTGCCGACGCCGACGAGCGGCGTGGTCCCGACGACGATGATCGAAGGCAATTCCGTATTCGGCGGCGTCTCGGCCTGCGCGACGGTTGCCGACGCCGGCGCGGGCGCTTCGGCGGTGCCGGCCGGCGGTGTCTGCGCCCACGCGGCCACCGTGATGCTCGCGACCGCGCTGCCGAACACGAGCCGCAGCCCTGCTCGGGGTTTGAACGGATGCGCGTGCGCGGGCTTGCGCGGCATGCTCTTCATCATCGTCTCCTCTTCTATTTTTGATCCACGCGAAAGGAAAGTTTCTTTCAATGAAAGCGTCGCATAAGAACGGGCGCGTGGACCGGGAGCTTTTCCCGATCGCGCAGGGAAGCGTTCCCAATCGCGTTTCGGCTACTGCTCCGCGTGATGACACCGTGCGTAGAATGCATTCCGTGATGCCGACCGAATCCCTGCCCTCTCTCGCGAAAGAGTCGAAAGACGCGAACGACGCGGAGCGCCGCGCGCCTGTGTGGCGTGATCTTTCATGCGTGCTCGGCGCGACGATCGTGGCGGGCGCGCTCTTCGCACGATTCGATTTCAGCGAGCTGGCGTATCGCTGGACGCGCAGCGCCGAGCGCTTTCAGCTCGACGAATTGCCGCCGACGCTCGTCGTGCTCGCGCTCGGCCTCGCGTGGTTCGCGTGGCGGCGTTATCGCGAGGCGCAATCGGAAGTGCGGAGGCGCCGTGCGCTCGAAGAAGAAGCCGAGCATCTGCTGGCCGAGAACCGGCGTCTCGCGAATCAGGCGCTCGCCGCGCAGGAAACCGAGCGCCGCCATCTCGCGCGCGAACTGCACGACGAGCTCGGCCAATACCTCAACGCGATGTCGCTCGATGCGGGACGTATCCGCGATCTGTCGGCGCAACGCGAGGCGGAGATCCATCGGCTGTCGCTTGCGCTGATGCAAAGCGCGACGCATGTGTATCGCGAGATCGGCGGGATGATCCGCAAGCTGCGGCCCATCGGGCTCGATGAATTCGGCCTGCCGACCGCGCTCGAACATTGCGTCGATGGCTGGCGCGAGCGCTTGCCGGATGCGACGTTCACGCTGGCCGTCGATGGCGATTTCGACAATCTGAGCGATACGCTCAACATCACGTTGTACCGGCTCGTGCAGGAAGGACTGACGAACGTGTCGAAGTTCGCGCGGACTTCACGCGTCGAGATTTATCTGGCGCGTGCGCCGGAAGAAATCGTCGTGACAATGGCCGATGATGGTCCCGGCGTCGATCTCGCGAAGCCGCGCAAAGGACTGGGATTGATCGGCATGCGCGAGCGGGTCGAAGCGCTCGGCGGAGAGTTTCACATCGCAAGCGAGCCGGGTTCGGGCTTTCTGTTTTGCGCGCGCGTGCCGGCTCAGGCGGGGCTGCCGTTGCCGACTTCAGGCCCGAACGAAGCCGCCGCCGACGAAGCGAAATCGGCGAAATGAAGCCCTAAGCGATTCGCGATCTGCGCGAGTTGAACGCCGTTATCAGCACCGAACTTCTGACGAATCACGGATTGATGATTCGCCACCGTCTTCTGACTCAACCCGAGTTTCTCCGCGATGCTCGGCAGCGTATAACCCTGCACCAGCAGCCGCAGCACTTCGAACTCGCGCGCCGATAGCTGGCGTCCTTCCTGAATGCTCGCGCGCAACGCAAGCGCCTGCGAAACATCCGGACTCAGATACGACACGCGCCGGGCGACGGAGCGCACCGCTTCGACGAGCACATCGGGCGCGCTCGCCTTCGTGACATAACCGCGCGCACCGGCATCGAGCGCCCGCCGCACGAAGATCGCTTCCTCGTGCACGCTGAAGATCAGCACATGCGCATGCGGCTCGCGCGCGAGCATGCGCCGCATCGCCTCGATGCCGCTCGCGCCGGGCAAGGCGAGATCCATCACGACGACATCCGGCTGCAACGCGCAAAACTTCTGGTAAGCCTCGGCCGCATTTGCCGCTTCGCCCGCAACATTCACGTCGGGGCTCAGTTCGAGCAGACGCTTGTAGCCCTCACGCACGACGGCGTGATCGTCTACGAGCAGCACGGAGATGTCGGCAATCATGGCGTGTCTTCTCCTTCTTCTGAACCATTATCGCGATCGAGCGCCGCGATGCGTTTCGAGTTCGCATCGTTGCGGAAGATGATGGGCTGTTCCTGCGGTTCCGGTCTTATCGATGCCGCACGCACCACTTCGATCACGCGCTCGTGATGCGGAGACTTGTCGCACACGGGGTCCGCATTCGCGGGATCTTGCGTGAGCAAATACGCCTGACAGCGGCAGCCGCCCATGTCGATAGCTTTCTCATCGCAACTGCGGCACGGCTCCTTCATCCAGCCAAATCCGCGAAAGCGATTGAACGCATCGCTCTCGTACCAGATGTCCTTCAGCGGCATCTCGGTGACGTTCGGAAACGTGAGGCCCGGCAGCGAGCGCGCGGTATGACAGGGCAGCGCGGCGCCATCGGGCGCGATGCCGAGAAACACCGAGCCCCAGCCGTTCATGCAGCGCTTCGGCCTGCGCTCGTAGTAATCGGGCACGACGAAGAAAATCTTGCACCTGTCGCCGATTTCATTGCGATAACGCTCGACCACCGCTTCCGCTTCGTCGAGTTGTTCTTTGGTCGGCATGAGTTGCGCACGATTCGTATGCGCCCAGCCGTAATACTGCGTGTTCGCGAGCTCGAGATATTCGGCGCCCATCGCGAGCGCCATGTCGATGATGCGTCCGATATGCGGCAGGTTATAGCGATGCAGCACGCAGTTGAGCACCATCGGAAAGCCGTGCGCCTTGATGAGATTCGCGACGCGTTTCTTGTAGTCGAAGGTCTTCGTGCTGGACAAGAAATCGTTGAGTTCTTGCGACGAGTCCTGAAACGAGAGCTGAATGTGATCGAGGCCCGCATCGTGCAACGCGCCAATGCGCTTCTCCGTCAGGCCGATGCCCGACGTGATGAGGTTCGTATAGAAGCCGAGCTTGCGCGCTTCGCCGACGAGCGTTTCGAGATCGTCGCGCAAGAGCGGCTCGCCGCCGGAGAAGCCGAGTTGCGCCGCACCCAACGCGCGCGCCTGACGCAAGACATCGAGCCATTGAGCGGTATCGAGTTCGCGCGTGTGATCGGTGTAGTTCACCGGGTTGTAGCAGAACACGCAATGCAGCGGACAGCGATACGTCAGTTCCGCGAGCAGCCACAGGGGCGGCGCAATCGGCGCGTCTTCCTGTTCGGGCTTCGCGATGGGTTCGGACAAGTCGGTCATGACACTACTCCAGCCAGCCCCGCGCACGCGCACCGGCGATGAACGCCCGCACGTCGTCGCCGAGGCCGCTTGCATTGAACGCCGCTTCCAGGTCCGCGACGAGCGCGGGGATATCGCGCGTGCCGTCGCATCGCAGAAGAATCTGCGCGGCGCTTTGATTGAGCTTCACCATGCCTTCGGGATACAGCAGCACATGTGCTTCCTGTGCCGGTTCCCATTGCAGGCGAAAGAGGCGTTTGAGTTTCGGATGCAACGAATCGTCGGGCGCTTCGACTGGTTCCTGCTTTCGTTGAGTCGGAGGGTTATCGCTCATTGCGGGAAGGCCTTTTCGATCGAATCGAGCATGGTCCAGAGGATATCGAGCTTGAATTGCAGAATGTCGAGCGCGCGCTGCTGTTCCTGACGCGTCGTGAAATGCGCGAGCGTCACTTCGAGGCCGTGCTCGACATCGCGCTGTGCAAGCGACACGCGCGAGCGGAAATAATTGAGTCCGTCAGGCTCGATCCACTTGTAATGCTCAGGCCACGTCGCGAGACGATCCTTGTGAATCTGCGGCGCGAACATTTCCGTCAGCGACGAGCACACGGATTCCTGCCACGGCGCACGTCGAGCGAAGTTCACGTAAGCGTCGACGGCAAAGCGCACGCCCGGCGTCACGAGTTTCAGCGACCATAGATCGTCGCGCGGGAGGCCGACGGCATCGCCGAGCCGCGCCCATGCTTCGATGCCGCCGGGCTGATCGTCATAACCATCGTGATCGAGAATGCGCAGCACCCAGCGGCGGCGCGTTTCGCGATCGGGGCAATTCGACATCACCGCCGCATCCTTCAGCGGAATATTGATCTGATAGTAGAAGCGGTTCGCGACCCAGCCGCGTATCTGTTCTTTCGTGCAGCCGCCGCTATTCATCTTCACGTTGAACGGATGATGAATGTGATACGCCGTGCCTTTCGCGCGCAATTGCGCCTCGAATTCATCGCGCGTCCACGCGGGGCCGTCGTCGCTCACGTTCGTGAAGATCGGGCCTGTGGTGGGATTCAGCATCGGTGCGAACATCGAATGCATCTCCAATGGTTAGGTCATAACTCGAAGGTCATGCCGTCGTGCGCGACTTCTATGCCGTGCTCCGACAACACGCGCCTTTCCGGTCCATCTTCGATAAGGACCGGATTCGTGTTGTTGATATGGATCAGCACCTTGCGCAAGCCTTTGCGATCGATCGAATCCAGTACTTCGATCATGCCGCCCGCGCCGCTCTGCGCGAGATGGCCCATGTCTTTTCCCGTCTTTTTCGTGAGCCCGAGGCGGATCATTTCATCGTCGGTCCACACGGTGCCGTCGACGAGCAACAGGTCCGCATCACGCATCGCATCGAGCACGTGCGGCTCCAGCGCGCCCAGCCCCGGTGCATAGAACGCACGCTTGGCCGTAGCGGTATTCGTGAAAATGAGACCGATGTTGTCGCCCGTTTCCGGCGCGTCGCGATGCGGCGAATAAGGCGGCGCCTTGCTCGACAGCGGCAATGCATCGATGTTCACGCGCGGCAGCTCGGGCACGGAGAACGCGGCGCCATCGAGCGCGATGCGCCTGTGCTCCACGCCGCAGTAATGCGACAGAATCGACGTGATCGGAAATCCCGTCGATAGGTCCTGCCACACGGCGTCGGTCGTATAGAGCGGCAAGGGCGTGCCGCGCTCGCGCAGCATCATGAGACCGGTGACGTGATCGATCTGCGCATCCATCGTGACGACAGCAGCGATGCCCGTGTCGCGCACCTTGCGCGCGGGCTGCAATTCCGGGTTCGCGGCGATCTGCGCGAGAATGTCCGGCGATGCGTTGACGAGCAGCCAGTCCTCGCCGTTATCGGTAACAGCAATGGACGATTGCGTGCGCGCGCGCGCCGCAATGGTGCCGCGCCGCACGCCGTCGCAGTTGCGGCAGTTGCAGTTCCATTGCGGAAAGCCGCCGCCAGCCGATGAACCGAGCACGCGAATTTTCAAGGCCACATCCTCCGCAGGAGACCGTCGCGATCGATCAGTTGATGCTTCATCGCGCCGAGAAAATGAATGATGACCAGCGCGGCCATGATCCACGCGAGATAGCCGTGGATGCCGAAGAAAATCTCTCGCATGTGCTTGTCGTCCGAGCCCCATTGCGGCAGCGCGAGGCCCCAGAACTTCGTGCCGAACTTGTTGAACGACGAGCCGAGATAACCGGTGAGCGGCATCGCCACCATCCCTACGTATAAAAGAGCCTGCGTAATGCTCGCGGCGGCGCGTTGCCACGTCGGCATCGGCGGCAGAGGCGGACGGCCATGAGCCAGGCGTACCAGGATGCGCGTCAGCACAAGCAGGAAAACCGTGATTCCAAGCGATTTATGGAAGTTGATGAGGTCCGACTTGAACGGCAGCCCGCGCGGCAGACCGACCATATAGAAGCCGATGCACAGCATCGCGATGATCGCGATGGCGATCAGCCAGTGCAGCGCGATCATCGGGCCTGAATAACGCGCGCTGGCGGCGTTCGGTCTGCCGTCGCGCGACGTCGCGGGTGTCCGCGCAGTGCTCATCGCATCTTTCCTGTATGAAGCAAACAGTCCATTGTTCCTCTCCGGGCTATGAATTGGCGATCAGCAATTCCCCGCGTCCGTCCACGGCGAGATCGCCGGCGTAGCGTCGCGGCAACAGCTTGCCCGCGAGTTGTGAAAACGGTGCGATCTCCTTTGCAAGCATGCGCGTGAAGAGCAGCCAGAACGTGTCGAAGCCGTGGCCGCCTTCGGTGAAGGTCGGCGGAAGGCGAGATGGCGGGTTCGTCAGAAACACCGTGCCGCGACGCATACCGTATCCCAAGTGTGCGCCCACTTTGCCGCCGATGCAGACCGAGCCCGCGACCAGCCGCGACGCGGCGAAATCGCCCGCATCGCCCGCGACGAGCACTGTGCCGCGCCGCATCCGGTCCGCGAGCCGCGCGCCTGCGTTGCCGTGGATCGTGAGCGTGCCGCCCGTCATGCCTTCCATGTCGCCGGGCAGTGCGCCTGCCGCGAAATCGCCCGCATTGCCGTGAATCGCGAGCCGCCCGCCCTGCATCTCGCACGCGGCGAATGCACCGGCATCGCCATGAATGTGCAACTCGCCGCCGAACATCTTCATGCCCGCATGATCGCCCGCGTGGCCGTGCACCGTCAGCGTGCCTTCGGTCATGTTCGCGCCGATGCGATCGAGCCATCGCACATCGCCTTCGATCGTGAGCGATGGCGCATCGCTTTGCGTCCACGCGATATCGAAGCAATCGCCCAGCGCGCACGTTTCGCCCGCGCCTTGCAGCACGATGCGCGGTACGTCGTGCGGTGCAGTCGACGCAAGCACCCCAGGCAGTAAATTCGACGCATCGACGCGAAAGCCCGGCGCATTTTTTACGCGCAATTCGAAGGCGTTCATGCGCGGCTCCCCTCGATATCCTTCGACAACTCGTGCAGCTTGAAGTGATAGGGCCCGAGCTTGCCGCCGTAATTGCCTGCGGAAATGCGCAGCACGCCGCCCGCGCGGCCGATCTTCGTCGCGGCCGCGATGCCCGCCGTCATTGCAGCGCCGACATCGGCATCGGTGAGGCCGTCGATCACGATTTCGAGCACGCACGCGATATCCGGCGTCAGTTCGCTTTTCTTCGACAAACCGACGAGCGTCGGGCAGAACGCATCGTTCGTGGAGGCCGTCGCGCCCGCGTACTTCGAGCCGATCTTCGAGCCCGAGCGCACGACGCCGCCCGGAAACGGCGTGATGACATTAGGCAGACGATGCATCGCGGCGACGGCGGATTCGGCGGCGTGCAACGCACTGTCGATATCGCGCGCGAGAAAGAGCAGATTGCCGCCGCCGACCGCTTTCACCGTCGCGGTGAATTCCTCGCAGACGAACTCGCCGTCCATCACGGGCACGCGCCAGTAACGCGTGCCGTCCAGTACTTTCGATATTTGATAGCCGTCGCCGAAAAAACGCAGGCCCGCGCCGAGCGGTGCGTTGTCGGAGAGCGGCGCGCGCGTGTTCGCCGGATCGATCCCGCCATAAACGGCCGTGGTCGGGCACGTCAGCACGCATTGCCCGACGCGCCGCGCGATCTGCTTGGCGAGTTCCTTCGACGATATCGCGAAGATCAGCACGGATACGCCCGGTCTTCCGTCGGGCGTTTCATCGCCGGACAGATCGCGTTCGACGCCCGCCTCGCAGCCGCAATCGATGACGGATGTGGCGAAACCCGTCAGCGAATTGGCCGCGTGCCGCGCCCATGTCGGCGAATGCGCGGTGATGACGAGGCGCGTCGCCTTCATCGGGAAGGCTTCGGCGAAGGTGTCGTCGATCTGCGTGTCGTTGATGACCATGCCTCAACTCCCGCTCGCCGCGAAGCACGCGACGGGCAAGAGCCGCCCGCCGTTGCAGCATGTGCAGATTTCGTCGTCGCCGATCGCGATGTTCTCGAAGCGCGTCGCGAGATTCGCCTGCGCATAGTCGCGCACGCGCTTTTCGATCGCGCGGTCGTAGTCGGGCCGCACGAAATGGATGCCGCCGGTGGGCGTCGCGAGCAGCGTGCCGTCGCGCGCGATCAGTTCACCATCTTTGAACACGAATGCGGGCGACGTGAACATGCGCTCGCGATCGGCGTCGTCGCGATACACGGCGATATCCGCCGCCGCGCCCGCGCCGAGATGACCGCGATCCTTCAAACCCAGCAGTTTCGCGGGACCGGCGCGCGTGATGATCGCGATGTCGTACAGCGAGAACTCGCGCGTGATTTCGCTCAAGGCGCTCGCGGTTTTGGCATCGGCGTGAAGCTTGTCGAGCTGTTCATCGCGAAACGATTTATCCATCAACAGACGGATCAGATGCGGATAGCTCGTGAATGGCGCGCCGTTCGGATGATCGGTCGTCATCGACACGCGCCACGGATCGTCAACGAGCAGAAAGATCTCCAGCCCGATGATCCATTGCAGCGCATTCACATAACTTTGCTCGCGATACTTGAACGGCACGATGCCGCAGCCTGCATCGCATTCGATATCGCCGAGAATCCATTTGCGCGGCCGGGCCATTGGCGCGTTCTTGAACTGCATCATCGTGTCGCCGGACGCGGTGACGGTCTGACCGAAAATGATCTGACCGACATCGATGGTCACGTTGGGCCGCGCGTTCACCGCTTCGGCGATCGCGCGCGCGCCCGACGAGAATTTGCGCGGGCCTTCGGTGCCGTAGCTGTGGAACTGGATATGCGTCAGATGAATGGGCAGGCCTTCTGCGGTGTCCATCGTCCGTATCGTCGAATCGATATTGCCCGGCACGCCCAGATTGCTCGCGTGCACATGCAGCGGATGCGGCACGCGCAGATCGGTGAGCGCGCGCGTGAGCGTCTTCAATACGTCGCGCGGCGTGATGCCGTAATGCGTGTGTTGTTCATCGACATCGAGCGAACGCTGATTGAACTTGAACGCCGAGATGCCGCCTGGATTCACGACTTTCACGCCGAGCGCCTTGCTCGAATCGATCGTCCAGCCGACGTAATCGCGCAGGCGCCCGAAGTCTTCCTTCGCGGCGAGCATTTGCAGGAAGAGCTCGTCGTTACCCATCATCACGTAGGCGCCGTGATCGATGATCGGCGTATCGCCCATTTCCAGATGCGCGTGGCGCGCGTTCGATGCGATCATCGCGGGCTCGAACGCGGCCGTATAGCCCATTTCCGCATAGCGATAACCGGCCGCGAGCGTGCCCGGCGCGCAGACGCCGCACGAAGGCAGGCGCATGTAGCGGCCTTCGTTGGGGCGATCGGGCACGGCGCGTGGATCGTCGCGATGATCTTCGGGCAAGAGCAGGCGCGACAGATTCGTCTTGCCGCCGCCGATATGCGAATGCAGATCGATGCCGCCTGCCATGACGATCATGCCGCTCGCGTCGAAATCGTGTTCGATGCTTTCGTTCGAAGCGTCATCGACGATGCGGCCATCGCGGATATAAACGTCGCGCTTCACGCCGTCGATGCCGTTCGCCGGATCGTAGAGCGTGCCGCCTCGCAAGCGCGTGACGCTCATTGCGGCCTCCTTGCCTGCGCGAGCTGCGTTGCGATCGATGCGACCGTCGGCAACACGCTTTCGCGTGCGGCGGCGAGCGGCGCGACCACGGATGTATCGACACGAAAGAGGTGTCCGCCGCTGTCGATGCCCGGCGTCGCCACGGGAATGAACACGGTCGGAGCCTGACGTGCGGGCAGTGTCGTCGACGGATGGCCGAGGATGATGGCGGGCACGGTGTCACTGAGCGATGCGGGCAGTGGCTCGGGCGCGAAGCTCGAGATCCAGACGAGCGCATCGATTTCATTGCGCTTCAAAAGGGTTTCCGTGCGATAGCGATGCGCATCGTGATCGAGTGGCAATCCATACGCGACGCGCGTGCGCAGCGGGAAGCCGGACAGCCATGTGATCGCCTGATTGACGGACAGCGCGCCGTCGTCGCCGGTCAGCGCGAGTGCGCCTGCGCGCGCGGTGCGGTTGATCGCCTTGACGATGCGTTGCAGCGCTTCGATGGCGAGCGCGGCGTGTTGCGTCGGCAGCGCCGAGGGCTCGTAGATGAAGGCGGTGTAATGCGCTTTATTGATGCGTTCGGTGAGTGTGGTGAGTTCCGTCGAAGCGATTGGGCGTCCGCCTTTGATGTGCGCGGACCAGAGCGCGAGCGTATCGAAGGGATCGGTGCCGGGCAGGATCGATTCGGCTTGCGGGCTGTCTGGATCGACATCACATCCGACGAATACGATGCTTACATCGCGCTCTTGGGCGATGACGCGCTCGTAGAAGCGTGGATAGCGCCGCGATGGCGCGCATGCGAACACGACGATGAGATCGGCCCGCGAGCGGATTTCGGAGAGCGTGGTGAAGAACACGCCGCGGTCTTGCAGGGCGCGGTTGGTGTCGGCGAGCGTGTCGCCGTGCAGATGATCGAGGATTGCGCCGCAATGCGCGGCCAGTTCATAGAGTGCGCGTGCGCCGGCTACGTCGGTCGCGAGTCCGCCGAAAAGCGGCCGCCGTGCGGCTGACAGGATCGATCCGGCTTGCGAGAGCGCCGACGCGAGATCGGTGGCGTGACCGTCGATTGCGGGTGGTGTGTTTGCTTGCTTCGGATCGAAGCGGGCAAGTGATTCTGTCAGGCGCGGGCAGGCGGTGTGGGGCGCTGCGAGGCGCTGGTCGTCGGTACGCGCGAGCGTGATGTCGTCGCATAGCAAGGGGCAGAACGGACAGGTCCAGGGAAGTGGTTCTGCTGACGGCTGTGGGTTCTTTTTAGTGAGGGAATCGTGCATGGCTATGGCTGCGAGCAAGGTTTATGCCGATTTTTTTGCTCTCTTGCCGGATCCCGAATTCAGGTTGGTTTATTAGCGTTGCCCCTATGCGGGGCGGCAGTCACTTTCTTTGCTGCTGCAAAGAAAGTAACCAAAGAAACAGCTATCCCCAGCCTAAGCACTTCATACCGGCCGCGGCACAGGCGATTGGCTGAATGGAACCCAGAGTAGCGAGTGCCCTCAGAGGTCTCACCGGGCTTGGATCGCGCACGGTCTGACTCGTCGCACCGCACGACTTTCTGGTTCAGCACCATTTAGCTCCAGCCCGCTTCGCGGCTGACCGGTCAATCGGGTTTGCGTGAGCCCGCGCATTTGCTACGCCCACAGTTGGTTTCCCTTGCAGACCCGTCGGCAGCGCGCAGCGCTGTGCCGAAGCTATTTCGTGCTGAACCAGCGCGCTCAAAGTCACGGTTTGTCAGACCGTGCGCGGTCCACGCCGCAACAGACCTTCGAGAACACTCGCTACTCTGGGGGCCATTAGTTCGATCGCCTGTGCCGCGGCCGGCGTGAAGTGCTTAGGCTGGGGATAGCTGCTTTCTTTGGTTACTTTCTTTGCAGCAGCAAAGAAAGTGACTGCCGCCCCGCATAGGGGCGAAGCTAATAAACCGACACGAACACGGGATCCGGCAAAGAAGAAAACTGCTCCGCATTGCAACACACTGTCACCCATGCACCACCGGATGCAACAGGTCCGTCCCAAGCGAGCCCACGGCAACCTAGTCCCCAACACCATTGGCACAAATATTGAGTTCAAGCCTCCGACGAGGCCCCGCCCGACACATCGTGACGAAACAAAGTCCCATCGTGAATAGCGGAAGCAACGAGCCACGCAGCCGCGCCGGCATGAGCGCAACGAACGAGATCGGCGTCATAGCGGACGCCTCCTGCGCCGATCAACGAGCGAGCACCGGCGAGCGCCTGGGCGGAAGCAAAGGTAGAGAGATCGGGCCCGGCATTCGCGCCCACGTGATCGAGCGTCATCACGATCACACGCGACGGCCACCACGCACTCTCGACATGCGCTGAGTCAAGCGCGGAACCGAGCGCGCGCCCGCCGCGATAGTCGAGCGACAGGATCGGTTCGAAGCCGCTCGCCGCAGCCTCGGCGATCGCGCCCATGTCGAGCAGCGTCTCGGTGCCGAACACGGGCACGATCACGGCAGGCGTGGCCGATCGCGTCAGGCGCACGATGCGTTCGACCAAGGCGCGCATCGGTGAAAACGCGGTGAAGCCCGCGTCGAGCCAGATGCAAAAGCCGTCGCCGAGGGCATCGCAGAGGGCGGCGAGCGCATGGTCGTGCGCGCCGCGCGAAAGGATCGCGCCGAGATCGGCGACGTACAACGTGCGCGCGCCAGTAGCATCGACGAGCGCGCGGGCGATCGCAACCGGATCGCTCGTCGCGCACAACGAAGACCGGATCGGCCGATAACGCGAACGCTCGCCGCGCACCGCGCGCACCGCGTGACCGTCGAGCAGATCGAGAACGGGTATCACCTGCATGGATGGCTTTCCTTTGACCAAGATCTTCGTATTCGAGTATCTCACCGGCGGCGGCATCGATCCGGACGCGGCAGGCGAAGGCAGCCTCGCCGACCTCTCCGCGCTGATCGTCGAAGGCCGCGTGATGCGCGACGCCATCGCCGCCGATCTGCGCGCACTGCCGGGCATCGGCGTGACCGTCGCGAGTTCGCGCTTCGAACAGACCGGCGACGATGCCGGCTTCGTGCGTGCGCAGCCGGGCGAGCCGGTCACGGCCTTCGTCGCCCGCATCGCGCGCGAACATGACTATGCCTGGATCGTCGCGCCCGAATGCGACGGCCTGCTGCTCAAGCTCCACGATGCCGTCGGCCAGGCGCGCTGGCTCGGCTGCGCGAAGGAAGCGATCCGCGCGGCATCGAGCAAGAGCGCGACGGCCGCGTGCCTCGCCGCGCGCAGCATTGCCGCGACGCCCGCGCTCGAACCGGATCACGCGACGGCCGGCCTCGGACGCCGCTGGGTCGTCAAGCCCGACGACGGCGCCGGTGGCCTCGACACCTACGTCTACGACGATCTCGCCGCCGCGCGCGCGGAGTACCAGACGCGCGCGGCGGCGGGCCGCAATCCCGTGCTGCAGGAATGGATCGATGGCGAGCCGCTGAGTCTGTCGCTCATCTGCCGCGAGCGGCTCGCGCGGCTCGTCAGCATCAACCGGCAGCGCATCGGCATGTCGGATGCGGCGGGCTCCGGACGGCGCGAGCGCATCGTGCAGTTCGACGGCGTCGACGTCGATCGTATCGACCGGCATGGCCCGCAAGGACGCGCGCTCGAGCGGCTCGCGCTGCGCGTCGCGGAGGCGTTTCCGGGCTTGCGCGGTTTCGTCGGCATCGATGTCGTGTGGCATCACGAGCGCGGGCCGGTCGTGATCGAGGTGAATCCGCGCCTGACGGTCGCGTATGCGGAACTCAGCCGGCGCGGCGGGAAAAATCTCGCGGCGGAGCTGCTCGCCGCGCATCGCGTGCCCGGCTTCGACGGCGATGCCGGATTGCTGCGCGCGGTTGGCGGAGCGTCGTCATGACGTCATCGTCGGCTTCGAATGATGCGCCGGTGTTCGGCTGGGACGTGGGCGGCGCGCACGTCAAGGTATCGGTGACCACGCGCGCGGGTGCGCTCGCGGACGTCGCGCAATGGGCGTGTCCGTTGTGGCAGGGCATCGCGCATCTGGAGCGCGTGATCGACGCCGTGTTCGAACGCTGGCCCGGCGCCGCCGATGCAACCGCGCGTCATGCCGTCACGATGACCGGCGAGATGGTCGATCTGTTCGCCGATCGCGCAGAGGGCGTCCGCACGCTCACGCGCGTGCTCGCGCAACGGCTCGGGCCGCGCACGATGTTCTTCGCGGGCGGGAACGAACAAGGCGGCTGGCTCGCGCGCTCGGCGTGCGCGGACGGCTGGCGCAAGGTGGCATCGGCGAACTGGCTCGCGACGGCGCAATGGGTCGCGACCTGCGTGCCCGATGCGGTGCTCGTCGATATCGGCAGCACGACGACCGACATCATTCCGATCGTCGGCGGACGCGTCGTTGCGCGCGGTGCGAACGATGCCGGGCGGCTCATCACCGGCGAGCTGGTCTATCAGGGCGTCGTGCGCACGCCGTTGTGCGGGGTGGCGCATCGCATCGCGTTTCGCGGCGAGACGGCCGGCGTGATGAACGAATGGTTCGCGACGACCGCGGACGTCTATCGTCTGACGGGCGAATTGTGGCCTGAACACGACCAGCATCCGAGCGCCGACAACGGGCCGAAGACCGAGGCCGCGAGTCGCGCACGGATTGCGCGGATGATCGGCCGCGACGCCGCCGATGCGAGCGATGGTGAATGGCGGCGTTTCGCGCAGACCTGGCGGCACGAGCAGTTGCGCACGCTCGAGACGAATCTGGCGCGCGTGACCGCGCAGGACGCGGCGCTTGCGGCGGCACCGATCGTCGGCGCGGGATGCGGGCGTTTTCTGGCGGCGGCGCTCGCGCGGCAGGAGGCGCGCGGCTATATCGACTTTGCGCGGATCGCAGGCGTGCCGGACGATGATGCGGCGCGTGCCGAATGGGTATCGACGTGCGCGCCGAGCGTGGCGGTGGCGTTGCTGGCGGCGATGGTGGGTACGAATCGCGCGGCGGGCAACGAAGCATCGCCGCGTGCCGCGTGACGGTGGGTGAGGTACGGCGAGCGGTATGGAACCGGGTGCGTGGCCCGGCGGCATGATCGAACGAGGAAAAGAACCATGTGGGTGGTGAAGATCGGGGGTAGCCTCGGTCACGACCCGGCGCTGCGCGAGTGGTTGACGCGGCTTTGGGAAGTGGGCGGAGGGCGCGTCGTGATCGTGCCGGGCGGCGGCGATTTTGCGGACGCGGTGCGGCAGTATCAGCGCGAATGGCAATTCGACGATCTTGCCGCGCACAACATGTGTCTGCTCGCGATGGCGCAGTACGCGATTCTGATGCAGGGCGTGGTGCCGGAACTCGTGCTGGCGTCGAATGAGAATCGCATTCGGCGTGCGTTGCGGGATGGGCGGGTTGCGGTTTGGGTGCCGACGGATTTGATGCGTGCGACGCCGGATTCGATGACCAACTGGGATACCACTTCGGATTCGCTTGCCGCGTGGCTTTCGTCTTCGCTCAATGCTGAGCGGTTGATGATCGTTAAGTCTTGTGAGGTCGATGGGGATGCGTCGGTTGAGTCGCTCGCAGCGAAGGGCGTTTTGGATCGACGGTTTCCTGCTTATGTGCGGGATGCGAATTATGTTGTTGAGGTTTTTAATAAGGGCGATGCTTTGGTCATGAGGGATCGGTTGCTTAATGTGGCGGTTTGAGGTTTTTCGCCGGATCCCGATTTCGTATTGGTTTATTAGCTTCGCCCCTATGCGGGGCGGCAGTCACTTTCTTTGCTGCTGTGTATAGACCGGGGACATAGTTGACAGATTTGGCGGGGACATGGTTGACACTTTGGGCATCGAAATGCCTGGACTGACCATGCCTTGGAACCCGCAAAACACCATGCAACTTCGCCTCGAATTCGTCA
>NZ_FCOM02000053.1 GCF_001544695.2 Caballeronia arvi | reverse complement strand
AGACCGATGGTAGCTACGACGTCTATTTTGTGCATCATCGCATCGATACGATCAGCTTGAAACGTGGCAGCCAGAGGGGCTAAATGTGTTACCCATGTCCTGACACACCTGTTACCCATGTCTCCGGTCTATACACAGCAGCAAAGAAAGTGACTGCCGCCCCGCACAGGGGCGAAGCTAATAAACCAAAAACAAAACGGGATCCGGCGAAAGAAACCAACTAATCAACCAAGCACCCTACGCGCGCCGAGCGCAACGGTAGGATCCCCGCCCAAAGCCCGATAATTAAGCCGCATAGAAAGCTCCACAGCAGCGGCACAAATCGTCTCCACGAGCCGTGACTTCTCTTCATCGGCACCGATGTCCGACCGCGGCACCGTCGCCGCAACCGCCGCGACGATCCCACCGGAATGATCGCGCACGGGCGCGGTGATGACGGATATCCCGCGCTCGAACGATGCTTCGCTCAACCCATATCCGAGCGCCGCGCATTCCTCCACCCGCTCATAAAGTTCGTCGACGCTCGCGGGCGTGCGCTCCGTGTACTTCTCCAGTCGCGCCTCGGGATAAAGCGCCTTGAGCGCGGCGAGCGACAGATCGCCCATCAGCACATGTCCGTGCACGGTCGCATGCGCGGGCAGGCGTGTGCCCACATGCACCTTCACCGAACTGAACAGCGGCTCATGACTCTGCGCCTTCGCGACGAACACGACATCGCGCTGATCGCGGATCAAGAGATGCGTGGAAAGCCCGGTCGCATCGCGCAGGCGTTCGAGCACCGGCGTGCCGAAATCGGTCAGCTCCAGCGAGTTCACGTATTCGAAGCCGAGCCGCAACACCGCGACGCCCAGCCTGAAATTGCGGTCGCCGTTCACGCGCTCCAGAAAGCCGAGCGCCTCGAGCGTTTGCAGAAGACGGAAGGTCGTCGTGCGCGGAATGCCGATACGCCGCGACAGCTCCGGCGCGCCCAGCACCGGCTCGCGCGCCGAGAATTCGGCGAGGATGCGCAGGCCGCGTTCGAGGCCCGGCACGAGATAGCTGGAGCCGCCGCCGGACGATGCATCTTCGTCGGCGGTGTCGAGGTTGTCCGGCTGGGTGTCTTCCTGTTTGCTTCGTCGGGCCATGATCGGCTGTCGTTGTCATCGTGCGATGGGCAAATCATAGCGCGAGACGATTCACGGAACGCGCGCGCACAGCGCCTGACGCGTTATTCTGACGCTCGCGCGTTTTGCGCCGCCAAAGCATCGACGGTTTCCTCGGGAGAAATCGCATCATGTTCGATACGACAGATGTGCTGATTGCCGGCGCAGGCCCCGTCGGCCTGATGCTCGCCGCCGAACTGCGCCGCGCCGGCGTGAAAGCGTGCGTGATCGACGCCCACGACGAGCGCGCCTTCTTCGTGAAAGCGCTGGGCGTCACGGCGCGCACGCTCGAAATTTTCGAGGATCTCGGCATCGCGCGCGACGCGATCGATGCAGGCGTGTGGCTCACCGCCGCCGAGACGTTTCAGGACGGCACGCCCGCCTTCAGTGCGCAAATTCCGCGCGAAGGGCTGCCGTATGGCGCGCTCGCGCTCGCGCAGTTCGAGACCGAGCGCATCCTGGAGGCGGCGCTCGTGCGCAACGGCGGGCACGTCGAATACGGCGCGACGCTCGTCGATTTCACCGAATCCGGCGATGCCATCGACGCGCACATTCAGGACGCATGTGGCGAGTCGCGCACCGTTCGTTGCCGCTGGCTCGTCGGCTGCGACGGCGCGCGCAGCACGGTGCGGCGTCATCTGAACATGGCCTATGAAGGCGATCAGTATCCGCAAACCTTCATGCTTGCCGATCTCGACGTCGACTGGGATCTGCCGCGCGGTCGCATGTATCGCTTCAACGTGACAGGCGTTGGCGACGCCGGATCGACCACGCTCGCCGCGCTGCCGGTACGCGGTTCCGCGCGTCGCTATCGACTGTCGATGGTCCTCCTGCCCGACGATGCCGCGCGTCACACGCTCAACTCCACGCCCGATTTCGACGAAGTGCAGCGCATCATGCTGCCGATTCTTCCGAAAGGCACGCGGCTTTCGTCGATGCGCTGGTCGTCGGTGTATCGCGTGAGTCATCGGATCGCGCAGCATTATTCGCAAGGCCGCGTGTTTCTCGCGGGCGATGCCGCGCATATTCATCCGCCGGTCGGCGGGCAGGGCATGAACACCGGCTTGCAGGATGCACACAATCTCGCGTGGAAACTCACGCTCGCGGTGCGCGGACTCGCGGGCGCATCGCTGCTCGCGAGTTATGAGGCGGAGCGGCGGCCTGTGGGTCTCGATGTCGTCGAACAGACGAGCCGCGCGATGAACACCGTGCTCGCGCATGGCGAGATTCGGCCCGCGACGCGCGAGACGCAATTGCTCATCGGTTATCGCGGCAGTCCGATCGTCGCGGACGAATGTGCCGATATCGCGGCGGAATTGCCCGCGCCCGGCGATCGCGTGCCGGAAACGGGCGGGCTCGTGCAGGCGTTCGTCGGGCACGCGCAGCGCTTGCAGGATCATCTCGGGCGAGGGCGTCATACGCTCATCGGCTATATCGACGACGACGATGCCGGCGGCGCGCGCGTCGCCGCGTTCAATGCCGCCGTCGCTGCGTGGCGCGCCGCGCTCGGCACGGCGGCGAACGCGCTCTTGATCGTGTCGCCGGGCGTGGCGAACGGGCAGTCATTCGATCCTGCGCCGGAAGCGTATCGGTCATTGAGCGATAAGGCCGGCGAGTTCGCCGCTGCCTTCGGCGCGCAAAACGGTATGGCCTGGGTCGTGCGGCCGGACGGGCATATCGGCTTCAGAAGCGCGTCGTGCTCGCCGGATGCGCTGCTCGCGTGGCTCGAACGCGTGCTCGCGCGCTAGCGTTGCGCGAGGATCACATGCGCCTGAATCTTGCCGTCGACGGCGCCTGAACCGAAGCGCGCCGCAATCGCCGCGGCGCACGCCGATGTCGCGTCATCGAGACTCGCGCGCGGGCGCGCTTCGATCTCGTTGCGCAAGGGCGTGCCTTGACAGTAAGCGATAGCCACGTCTTCCGCCGATGACGCGTGACTGCGCCGCGTGACCGTATCGAAGTGCGCGGGTGCATCGAAGCCCGCGTTCGAAAGATCGCGCGAGATCGCTTCACGATCGAAATATCCGTGCGGCGTGCGCTTCATGAAAAGCGGCGGATCATCGGGAAAAAGCGCGCTGAGCGCCTCGGTTACCGTGTCGGCGAACTCGTTCTCTTCGATGCGGTCCCACACGTTGAACAGCAAGGCGCCGCCCGGTCGCAGCACGCGATGCGCTTCCGTGTAAGCAGCCGTCCTGTCCGGAAAGAACATCGCGCCGAACTGACAGACGACGATATCGAAGCGGGCATCGTCGAAAGGCAGTTGCAATGCATTGGCTTGTTGCCACGTCACCGGCTTGTCGATGGGCGTCATCGATGCGCGATCGAGCATCGCCTGATTCAAGTCCGTCGCGACGAGTTCGGCATGCGCCGGCAACTCGCGCGCCAGCGCGCGCGTGACGGCGCCGGTGCCCGCGGCGGTTTCCAGTACGTGCGACGGTCCAAGCGCGGCCGCGCGTTTTGCGATATCGGTGGCGTAGGACTCGAAGAGCATCGGCACGAGAAGCCGGTCGTATAGCTCGGGAATCCGGCCCGCGAAGTTCGTGTCGGTACGAAGCGTGTCCGGGTTCATGCGCCGTCTCCAGTCGATTATTCGTCCGAGGCTGCAAGTCTTTTCACTTTACGCCGCTTTATCGCACCCGATCAGATGGCTACATTGCACACATCCGGTCATTCCCGACTTCAGACAGACTTTTCAAGGAACACATCATGAGCAAACTCGCAGGCAAGGTGGCGGTCGTCACGGGCGCATCGAAAGGTATCGGCGCGGGCATCGCGAAAGCGCTCGCGGCGGAAGGCGCCGCAGTCGTCGTCAACTATGCGAGCAGCAAGGCGGGCGCGGATGCGGTGGTCGCGGACATCACCGCGAAAAACGGACGGGCGATCGCAGTCGGCGGCGATGTTTCGAAGGCAGCGGATGCGCAAGGCATCGTCAGCGCCGCGATCGAAACGTATGGACGCCTCGATATTCTCGTCAACAACTCGGGCGTCTACGAGTTTGCGCCGCTCGAAGAAATCACCGAAGAGCACTTTCATAAGCAGTTCAATGTCAACGTGCTCGGCACGCTGTTGACGACGCAAGCGGCCGCGAAGCATCTAGGCGAAGGCGGAAGCATCATCAACGTGAGTTCGGTCGTGACCCGCATTACGCCGCCGGCGAGCGCGGTGTATAGCGGCACCAAAGGCGCGGTCGATGCGATCACCGGCGTGCTGGCGCGCGAGCTCGGCGCGAGAAAGATCCGCGTGAACTCGATCAATCCGGGTGTCGTCGTGACCGAAGGCACGCATAGCGCGGGCATCATCGGTTCCGATTTCGATGCGGCCGCGCTCGCGCAAACGCCGCTTGGACGTCTCGGCCAGCCCGACGATATCGCATCGATCGCGGTGTTCCTCGCATCCGACGATGCGCGCTGGATGACGGGCGAAAGCCTCATCGCGAGCGGCGGCATGCGCTGATCGGCGGGCCTGGCGAAAGGGCGCTGCATGGCGTTTCGTTCAAGATGGTCTTGCACGGATTTCGCCGCAGCGACGCTTTTCGCCGTGTCATCATGAGGCAACTTCGCTTACACGCCATCGCCTCATGATCGATCGTCACGCTCACCCCGATGCCTCCGTCGTCGATGCAATCATCCGCTCGCGCCGTGCGATTCGCTTCTTCACCGAAGAGGCGGTTGCGCGCCGCGTGATCGAAGACATACTCGATGTCGCGCGCAATGCGCCCAGCAATTCGAACACGCAGCCGTGGCGCGTCCATGTGCTGACGGGCCAGCGCAAGACCGCGTTGAGCGATGCCTTGCGGCAAGCCCACGACGAAGACGCGCATCCGCCTCTGCGGCATATGCCCGATTCCTTACCCGATGTCATGCGCTCGCGGCAGGAAGCGTTCGGCATGCGCTATTACGGCGCGCTCGGCGTAGCGAAGTCGGATCTGCAAGCGCGCGCGAACGTCACCGCGAGGAATTTCGATTTCTTCGGCGCGCCGGTCGGCATGATCTTCTCGATCGATTCCACGCTCACGAAATATAGCTGGCTCGACTACGGCATCTTCATCCAGACGGTGATGCTGGCCGCGCGCGCGGTCGGTCTCGCGACTTGCGCGCAGGTGTCGTTCGCGCGCTTTCAGAAGGTCATCGCGGAGCATCTCGACTTTCCGCCGGGCCATGAGGTCGTGTGCGGCATGAGTCTCGGCTATCCCGATGAAGAAGCGCCCGTCAACCGCATCGACATGGCGCGCGAACCGGTGCGCAATTTCTCGACGTTCCTCGGCTTCGATTAAGTGTATCGACGCAGCGCGCCGGTTTTGTATCTGGCGCGCAGGCGGATTCGCGCGGGAAAATCGCTCGACCGTTACCGTCCGGAGCCGCCCGATGCCTCAGACCCCGCAACTGCTCGCATTCGCCCTCGTCGCGCTCGGCATGGCGCTCACGCCGGGGCCGAACATGGTCTATCTGATTTCGCGCTCGATCTGTCAGGGCCGTTCGGCGGGGCTCATTTCGCTCGGGGGTGTCGCGCTCGGCTTCGTGTTCTACATGTTGTGCGCCGCGTTCGGCATCACCGCGCTGCTGATCGCGATTCCATTCGCCTACGACGCGCTGCGCTTCGGCGGCGCGCTCTATCTGCTGTATCTCGCCTGGCAAGCCGTGAAACCGGGCGGACGCTCGCCGTTTCAGGTGCGTGATTTACCCATCGACAGCCCGCGCAAGCTCTTCACGATGGGCTTCGTCACGAACCTGCTGAATCCGAAGATCGCCGTGCTGTACTTGTCGCTGCTGCCGCAGTTCATCGATCCGGCGCATGGCAGCGTGCTCGGCCAGTCGCTCGCCTTCGGTGTCGTGCAGATCGTGCTGAGCATCACCGTCAACTCGACCGTCGCGCTGACGGCCGGCTCGATCGCCGTCTTTCTCGCGCGCAAGCCCGCGTGGCTGCTCGTTCAACGCTGGCTGATGGGCACCGTGCTCGCCGGCCTCGCGATGAGAATGGCGACCGAAGCGCGCCGCTGATTCTGCTGATTCTCAAGCCGGCTCGCGATGATCCGTATAGACGCGCCCGATCAGCGCGTCGTACTCGTCGCAATGCGCGGCGACGATCGCCCTCAGCATGCGAATGAACGCGTTGCCGTCCTCGAAATGCTCGACGAGCACGCGCGCCGTGCGCAGCGAGATGGATTCGAACATCGTTCCGGATTGCTCGTCGTCTATCTTGAACCTGAAGCGATGTATCTCCGCGGATGACGCATCGGACGGCTTTTCGTGGGAAAGAATGGTTGCCCGCATCGACGTTTCCTTCATCGTTCTTGTTGTTGATCGCTGGTAAAGGCACTTCGCGCGATTCGCCGTCACCGGCTCGCTCATCCGACGACGCCTCCCTGCCAAAAAATGTATTCGTTTTCAGCAATGCGCGTGCCGCCCGAGCGCTCGCTGACCGGCAATGCGTGGTTTCCGTACGCCGTCATCGTGTGTTGGCTGAACCACAATGAAGCATCAAACGAATGAGCGGTGGTCCCAGTGACTCAATCGAGTGGCAAGCGCCCGAAACTCGTCCTCTTTCCGACGCGCACGGTCGCGCCGACGCCGGGAGTAAACGAAGACGACTTCCAGATCTATGCGTCGTACAGAGGCAGCACCGCGAGCGGCTTTTTCGGCACCTTGAAGGTCGTGCGCAAGACCGACGGAAGACTGCTCTTTCCGTTCGATGGCGCGGCGAGCATCGGTCCTTTCGCGACGAAAGCGGCCGCCGTCGCCGCCGCGGTCGAAAACGGCGATGCCGTGGTGAAGGCTGATATCGCGCGGCCCGAACTCTGATTGCACGTGTCCGCATGGCACGACGTACGCATGGCGCGCATTGCGTACTTTATCTGCGACGGTCCCGCTGCCATACTGTAAGCGGGCGTCTCTGTCCGAGCCGTGCGCACACTTCCGAATGAGAGAAGGGTCAGGCCAATGGCACTTGTCGTGTACGTTTTCGAGGAAAGCCGGGGTGTTCCGACCCACGAACAGGATCTGTTCGAGATCGACGCGGCGGGCTATTTCGTCGATATGAGCGCGGTCTTCGTCGAGCGGTGCAGTTGCACCACGCCCGTGTCGTCGCGCATTGCTTTCCAGCGCGTCTTGCGACGCCTCCAGTCGGGCGACACGCTGATCACGACCCGGCTCTCGGGCCTCGGAAACAGCGTCGCGGATGTCCTCACGACGATCGACGGACTTGAAAAACGCGGCATCGGCGCGGTGTGTCTCGCGTATGGTAAAGACGATCTCTGCTCGGAGGCGGCGCGCGGTTTCGTGAAGGCGCTACAGCTCGCGGAAGATCTGGAGCGCGTGACGCGCCGCAGCCGCGCCCGCGAAGCCGCGAGCGCCGCGAAGGAACGCGGCATCGCGCAGGGACGTCCGAGCTCGCTTACTTCATCGCAGCAGCGCCAGGCGATGCTCGGGCTCGATGCGGGCCTCACGGTGACCGAGATCGCGCGTTCCCTCAGCACCTCGCGGCAGACCATCATGCGCCTGCGCAACGCTCGCACGCTGCCCGCGGGCATGGACACGACCGCTCAAGCCGGTATCCAGCCGGCGCCGCTCGCCGCCAACGATTCGAAGTAGCGTCGGCGCGCACTTTCTCCTCCATCGCTTCATCGCGAGCCTTTGTCTCGTGCGCGGGCGCAGCGCCAGTGGTGCATGCGGCATGCGCCGTTGACCGCCATCCATCGGCGGGCGGCTGTGTTGCGTACACTACAATCGTGACCGGTGCGACGCGAGTGCGGCGGCCCGACAACTGCTCACGAACCCAATCGAAGACCATGCGTGTCGGACATAAAAAGAACAGAATGAGCCCGGAGGATTCGGATCTATGACCAGCAGCCGTTCCAAGGCGGCGCCTTCCGAAAATTTCGAGCCCTTGCCGTTCGCCGTGGTCGGCATGGGCGCGTCCGCGGGCGGCATCGAGGCGTTGCTCAATTTCTTCGAAAACGCGCCGTCCGACATGGACATGGCATTCGTCGTGATCGTTCATCTGCCGGCGAATCATATGAGCCGCGCCGACGAAGTCCTGCAGCGCGTGACGGACATGCCTGTCAGACAGGTCGCGAGCACCACCGCGATCGAGAAGAACCACATCTATATCAATGCGCCGGGCAAGCATCTGGAGATGTCGGAAGGACGCCTCGAGGCGCTGGACCGCGCGGGCGCGCAAGGCTCGCCCACGACGATCGATCACTTCTTCGCCACGCTCGCCACCGCGCACGGCACGCGCGCGATCGGCATCGTGATGTCGGGCTCGGGCTCCGATGGCGCAGCGGGCCTTTCGCGTATCAAGGAGATGGGCGGCATCACGGTCGCGCAGAAGCCCGAAGACGCGCATTTCGCCGAAATGCCGCAGCACGCGATCACTACGCGCCAGGTCGATTTCATCCTGCCCGCGGCGGAAATGCCGGAGAAGCTGCTCGACCTCTGGAACAACGCGAAGAAGATCCGTCTGCCGATCACGGACGGCGGCGAGTCGGCGGAAAAGGATCAGACGCCCGCGGCAGGCAGCGCCGAGCGCGCGCTCTCCGACGTGCTCATGCAACTGCGCGTGCGCACCGGCCACGACTTTCGCCACTACAAGCGCGCAACGATTCTGCGGCGCATCGAGCGGCGCATGCAAGTGAACGGGCTGCGTGACATCGGTGCGTACCGCGACTTCCTGCGCGCCAATCCCGACGAAACCACGTCGCTGCTCGCCGACATGCTGATCGGCGTGACGCAGTTTTTCCGCGATCGCGATGCGTTCGATGCGCTGCGGCGCGATGTCGTCCCCACGTTGCTGGACGCAACCAAGGGCGAGACGCAACTGCGCGTCTGGGTGCCCGGCTGCTCGACGGGCGAGGAAGCCTATTCGCTCGCGATCATGCTCGCGCAGGCGCGCGAATCCGCCGGATTCGAGACGACCTATCAGGTCTTCGCCACCGATATCGACGAGCCTGCCATCTCGCAGGCGCGCGCCGGTTCGTATCTCGGCTCCATCTCGAGCGACGTGCCCACCGATCTCCTGCGCCGCTATTTCAAGCAGGAAGGCGGGCGCTATCAGATCGTGAAGTCCGTGCGCGAGCGCATTCTGTTCGCCGCGCACAGCCTGCTGCGCGATCCGCCGTTCTCGCATCTCGATCTGATTTCGTGCCGCAACGTGCTGATCTATCTCGATCGCGCGGTGCAGCGGCAAGTGCTCGAACTGTTCCATTTCGCGTTGCGCGCGGGCGGTTATCTCTTTCTCGGCACGGCTGAATCCGCCGATACCGCCGACGACCTCTTCACCATCGTCGATAAAAAGAGCCGCATCTATCGCGCGCGCACGGTGCTGAACCGCGTGAAGCCACCGGTCGCGTTTCCGTCGCTCGGACCGTCGAATATCGGGCCGCGCGAGGACATTTCTCCGTCGACGGTGCAGGCGAATATCGCAAGCGGGCCGGAGGCGCCGGAGCGCCGCAATTTCTCGTTCGCGGCGCTGCATCAGCGCGTGCTCGAGGAATATGCGCCGCCGAGCGTCGTCGTCGACCGCGATTCGAATATCGTTCATCTCTCGGCCACGGCCGGCCGCTTCCTGCGGCACGGCGGCGGCGAGCTGTCGTCGAACATCATGGCGCTGGTGCTGCCGGAGCTGAGGCTCGATCTGCGCACCACGCTGTTTCGCGCGCATCAGACGGGCAGCAGCGTCGAGGCGCGGCGCGTCAAGCTGATTCAGGACGGCCGCACGATGTGGGTCAACATGACGGTGCGCCCGTTCCACGATGCGGGCGTGAACGCAGACTTTTTCCTCGTGCTGTTCGACGAAGTGCAGGAACATATGGCAGACGAAGGACTGCCCGAAGACAAGGGACAGGACCCGCTCCTGATGCAGCTCGAACGCGAGCTGCATCACACGCGCGAGCAACTCGCGACGACCATCGAGCAGCACGAGACGACGGTCGAGGAGCTGAAGGCGTCCAACGAAGAGCTACAGGCGATCAACGAAGAGCTGCGCTCCGCGACCGAAGAGCTCGAAAGCAGCAAGGAAGAGCTGCAATCGGTGAACGAGGAGCTGACCACGGTCAACGCCGAACTGCAGGCGCGCGTCGAAGACACCGCCAAGGCGAATGACGATCTGCAGAACATCATCGCGTCGACGGAAATCGCCACTGTGTTCGTCGACAAGCAGATTCGCGTCAAGCGCTTCACCACGAGCGCGACGCGCGTGTTCAAGCTGATCGATGTCGATATCGGCCGCTCGCTCTTCGACATCACGCATTCGCTGCGTTATTCGTCGCTCGCGGACGACGTGAAGCAGGCGTTCGAAACACTCAAGCTGATCGAGCGCGAAGTCGAAAGCTCGGACGGCAAGTGGTATCTGATGCGGCTTCTGCCGTACCGCACGGCGGATGACCGCATCGACGGCGCGGTGCTCACGCTCATCGACATCACGGCGCGGCATCTGGCCGAGGAATCGGCGCGCATCGGCGAGCAGCGTCTGCGGCTCGTCGCGCAATCGACCAATGACTACGCGATCATCGTGCAGGACCCGAACGGCGTGATCGTCACGTGGAACGCGGGCGCTGAGCGCATCTTCGGCTTCGCGGAGAAGGAAGTGGTCGGCAAGAACATCGCGCTGATCTATTCGCACGACGACCGCACGGCGCGCGTGCCCGCGCACGAACGCGATATCGCCGCGAGCGAGGGACGCGCCGACGACGAACGCTGGCACGTCACGCGCGACGAGCGCCGCGTCTATTGCAGCGGCGTGGTGACGCCGATCTCGGACCCGTCGTTTACGGGCTTTGCGAAGATCGCGCGCGATCTGACCGAGCGCAAGCTGCGCGAAGACGCGAACCGCGATGCGCTCGCGCACGAGCACGCCGAGCGCGAGAAGGAAACGCTGTCGAATCAGCTCAAGGACGACTTCATCGCGATGCTGTCGCACGCGCTCAAGCATCCGCTGAATCTGATCGGCATGAAGGCGGAAATCCTGCCGCGCCTGCCGGAAACACGCGGCATCGAAGCGGTGCGGGAGACCGCGGACTCGATTCGCCGCGCGGTGCGTGGCCAGGCGCAGATCATCGACGATCTGCTCGATCTCTCGCGCGTGCGCACCGGCAAGCTCGCGCTCAGCATCGTTCCCGTCGATGTCGCGGCGGTGCTCGCGCGCATCGTCGATGTGACCGAGAGCGAAGCGGCGCAGCGCGAAATCCGCATGCGCACGACCCATCCCGGCGAGCCCGTCTACGCCTTCGCCGACGCGGTGCGTTGCGAGCAGATTCTCTGGAATCTCGTGTCCAATGCGCTCAAGTTCACGGATCACGGCGGCGCGGTCGATCTGACGATCGCACGCGACGGCGGCATGGTGCGCATCGATGTCGCCGATACGGGGCAGGGCATCGAAGCGTCCGCGCTGCCGCATATCTTCGACATGTACCGGCAAGGCACGCGCAATCCGACCGCGGCCGGGCTCGGCATCGGGCTCGCGCTCGCGAAGCAGCTCGTCGAGATGCACGGCGGACGCATCGAAGCGTGCTCCGAAGGACTCGGGCACGGCTCGACGCTGTCGGTGTGGCTGCCGGCGGCGGCCACGCAGGGAACCGCGCCGGCGCTGCGTGAAGGACGCACGCGGCCGGTGGCGGGCGCGCGCATTCTGCTCGTCGACAACGACGCCGAATCGACCGCTTCCTTCGCCGCGCTGCTCGGGCTGGAGCAGGCGGCGGTGCAGATTGCATCGAACGCGGAACAGGCGCTCGACATGCTGTCGAAAAACCCGGTCGATGCGTTGATCTCGGACATCCAGTTGCCCGGCATCGACGGATACGAGCTTCTCAGACGCGTACGCGCCACGCCCTTGCTCGCCGGCATGAAGGCGATCGCGGTGACCGCTTTCGGCCGCGAAGAGGACCAGCGCGCGGCGCGGCATGCGGGCTTCGACGCGCATCTGAACAAACCGGTGGATTTTCCGGAATTGCTACATACGCTCGATTTGTTGCTGGATCCGGTTCGTCGCGAAGAAAGCAAGGCCTGACGGTCGCACCCGGTCCGCGGATTGCTTCCTCTCAACGATCAGGAGGGTGTATGGCGGAACGGGACATCGTGGTCATCGGCGCGTCGCGGGGCGGTTTTCAGGGTCTCAAGGTGCTCGTCAGCCAGCTTCCGGCCGACCTGCCAGCGGCGGTTTTCATCGTATTGCATATCGGCCGGCACGCGAGCGTGCTTCCCGATCTGCTGACTGGCTGGGGGCCATTGACCGCGCGTTATGCCACGCACGGTGAACCGGTCCAGCGCGGCACGATTCGCGTCGCGCCGCCTGACCGGCATCTGGTGCTGTCTGAAGGACGCGTCTGGCTCAACGACGGCGCCAAGGAAAACTTCGCCCGTCCCGCCGCTGATCCGCTGTTTCGCAGCGCCGCGATGGAGTACGGCGCGCGCGTCGTCGGCGTCGTGATGAGCGGCGATCTCGACGACGGCGCGGCCGGTCTCGCGAACATCCGCGCGCAGCAGGGTTTCGCCATCGTCCAGAATCCCGCCGATTGCGAATCGCCCAGCATGCCGCGCGCTGCGCTCGAGTCCTGCGGCGCGGATTTGCTCTGCTCCGAGCACGAGCTCTCGCGATGCATTCAGGCCGCGCTGAAAGGCACGAAAGTGGAATCCGTATGGAAGGAAGCGGAGATGAGCAAGCGCGTATTCGAACAGGAGGCTCGCATCGCGGCGAGCGGCATTTCCGATCCCGAAACGCTCGACGAGGTCGGCGTCCGTTCGGCGCTGACCTGTCCCGATTGTGGCGGCGCGCTGTGGCGCATCAAGGACGATCGTCCGCTGCGTTATCGCTGTCACACCGGGCATGCGTTCACGGGTCTTTCGCTGGAGGACGGCATCGAGTCACGTGTGGAGGAGGCCGTATGGTCCGCCATTCGCGCGGTGCACGAGCGCGTCATCTTTGCGAGGGAACGGCAGCGCTGGGCGGAGCGGGCGGGCAATCAGGAACAGATCGATATCGAGCAGGCGCGTATCGAAGAAGGCGAGCGTGTCGCGGATCTGCTGCGTGAAGCGATGCAGGCCACGGCTTCATCGATGGATTGAGCGCAGCCTGAACTGAGGAGGTTCCATTGGATCTCGAGGCGGAGAGCGAGTGGCTACGGAAGGCCGACCGGGACATCGAGGCGGGACGGGCGCGCATCGAACGCCAGAAAGCGATCGTGATACGACTCGAATCCGGCGGCCACGATATAGAAAGCGCGGTCGCGCTGCTGAAGAGCCTGCGCGGCGCGCTCGAAGCGATGACGGCGCATCGCGTGCTTATCGAAGAGCACGTTGCGCACTTGCAGCGCGGACGAAAGAAGCCGTCGTAGCTGTGCCGTCGAGCACTAGATGATGGGCTTGCCGCCCGTCACCGCGATGGTCGCGCCAGAGGTGTAGCTCGCCTCGTCCGACGCGAGCATCACATACGCGGCGGCGAGTTCGGCGGGCTGGCCGGGGCGTTTCATCGGCGTCTGCATGCCGAAGTTTTCGACGCTCGACGGCGGCATCGTCGACGGAATCAGCGGCGTCCAGATCGGCCCCGGCGCTACACAGTTCACGCGAATGCCGCGCTCGGCGAGCAGTTGCGCGAGGCCGCCGGTGAAGTTCTGGATCGCGCCCTTCGTGCTCGCATACGCGATGAGACCGGAGTTCGGCGCATCGGCGTTGACGGACGTCGTGTTGACGATCGCTCCGCCCGTTTTCATATGCGCGAGCGCCGCCTTCGTGATGCGGAACATCGCGCCGATGTTGGTCGAATAGGTCTTGTCCCATTCGTCGTCGCTGATGTCTTCGAGCTTGTCGTAGGTCGCCTGATAGGCCGCGTTGTTGACGAGCACGTCGATGCGCCCGAACGCCTGCGCAGTCTTCGCGACGAGCTCCTTGCAATGCGCGCGGTCGGTGATGTCGCCAGGCAACAGCAGCGCGCGGCGTCCCGCTTTCTCGACCCAGCGCGCGGTGTCCTCCGCATCGGCATGCTCGTCGAGATAGGCGATGGCGACATCCGCGCCTTCGCGCGCATAGGCGATCGCCACCGCGCGCCCGATGCCGCTGTCCGCGCCCGTGATGAGTGCGACCTTGCCGTCGAGCTTGTTGCTGCCCTTGTAGCTCGATTCGCCGTGATCGGGCTGCGGGTTCATCGGGGCGGTGAGTCCGGGGCGATTGTCCTGCTGCTGCGACGGCAGGGGCGGGCGCGGATATTGGCTGGTATCGGTCATGATGGGCCTCAAAAAGACGACCGCTCGCGCGGCCATGCGATCGATATAGCATTGGGCGTTCCAGCGCGCGCGAATTGGCAAATATTTAGGAATGCAATGAAATGGAGAGACACGACGACAACGAAAGAGGATCACGCCTCTTCCGCGAGCCGTAGGGAAGCTTCGAGAACGTCGCCGCTCTTGTCGATGAAATCGCGCGCCCACGCTGTAATCGCCGATTCCGCCGCTGCCATCGTCGGCCTCACGATGTGGCTGTGGAAGGTCACCTTCGTCACGTCGGCGTGCCGCCTGTAGTCGTTCCGGCGCGAAAAGCGCGCATCGCCGGTCCAGCCGTCGCCTGGAATCGGCTCGGGAAAGACTTCGAGGAAATATGTACCCATTGAATACATGAACGCCTCCGCGGAGCGCATGTACTTTTCCAGCATAGAGCACGCCACGTGCGGCGTGGGGTTATATCGGCAATGTGCCGGATGCATCAATGCTTCGCCAGCGCCTCGCGCATGCTGCGCACATCTCGCGTCGTGACGGGCGGCGCATCGTTGCCCCATGCCGAGCGAACGAAGGTCAACACACGCGCGATTTCGGTATCGGTGAGCTCGCTGGCGAAGGCGGGCATCTTCTTGGGCTCGGGTCCATGTTCCGTCGATGGCGCGCGCCCGCCTTGCAGCACGAGTCGCATGAGCGAATCGGGCTTTTGCGAGAGCACGGCCGGATTGCCCGCGAGCCGTGGATATTTGAACGGCTCGCCCGTGCCGTCGCTCTTGTGACAGCGCGCGCAGGTGCTTTGATAAAGGCCTGCGCCGGGACGTTCGTCGCCGCCGGTGCGCAGCGCCGTCACGCTCTGCCGTGCGAGACGCGAGCGCGCATCGTAAGCGCCGCCGCTGCCGTTCGCGGGCAGGCTCTTCAGATACGACGCGATGGCGCGCAGATCCTGATCGTCGAGATATTGCGTGCTGTCCTCGACAACCTGCACCATGCTGCCGAACGTCACGAGGCCCGCGCCGTGACCGGTCTTGAGAAACGCGGCGATATCGTCGGCCGAAATGCGGCCGAGTCCCGCGCCCGGTGCGCCGGTCAGATTCGGCGCGTGCCAGTGATCGTTGGTGCCGCCCGTCAGATACGTGCGCGACGATTCCGTATATCCGCGTTCGTTATACGCAGGACCGCGCGGCGTATGACACGCGCCGCAGTGCCCGAGCGATTGCACGATATACGCGCCGCGATTCCATTGCGCATCGCGTTTCGGATCAGGCGTGAAAGGCTTGTCCGGCGCGAATGCGAAGTTCCAGAACACGAGCGCCCAGCGCTGATCGAACGGAAACGGCAGCTTCGTTTCCGGCGGCGTCTGTGCGACCGACTCGACGCCATGCATGAAATACGCATAGAGCGCGCGCATGTCGTCGTCGTCGATCTTAGAGAACGATGGATACGGCATCGCCGGATAAAGATGCTTGCCGCCCGGCGCAACGCCCTCACGCAACGCGCGCGCGAAGTCCTCGTAGCTATAGCGGCCGATGCCATGCTGCGCGTCCGGCGTGATGTTGCTCGTCCACATCGTGCCGAAGGGCGAGCCCATCGGTAGGCCGCCCGCGAACGGATGCGGCGGCGGTTTTCCGGGCACGGGCGCGGCCGTGTGGCAGCCGGCGCAATCGGCGGCCTCGGCGAGGTACGCGCCGCGCGTGACGAGATCAGGCGTCTGCGCGCGACCGCACTGCATCGATGCGATCGCAGTGAAAACAATAAGGAATGCGCGGCGTCTGTGCGTCATGACGATCACCGTCCTCCGCATGGCGACACGAGCAGCCACGCGAGATCGGTCGAGATCAGTGCGAACACGAAGAGCGCGCTGGCGAGCGCCCCCGCGCGCGCGATGAACGCGTCGCGGGCCGCATGTCTGTCGACCGGTTCATGCGCATTGCGCATCGATGCGATGGCGCCCGTTCGACGCCAGTTGCGCCACGCAACGATGCCGCCCGAGATGCCCAGCATCGACGCCAGCACCGCGACGATCACGATGCCCGATCCGAGCCACGGCAACGCGGGCGCATGCAGCGGACGCTCGTGCGGGAAGCATCCCCACGCGGCGATGGTCTGCACAAGATTCGTCTGCACCATCCATGCGGCGGGCGCGAGCAACAGGCCGATTGCAAGCGCGAAAGCGCCAGGGCGCGCGGGATGAGATGAGCGGTTCATCATCGCGCCAGAACATAGGGCGACAGATACAGCGTCGCGAAGATGAAGAGCCATACGACATCGACGAAATGCCAGTACAGCCCGCCGATGGTCAGCGCCGCCGAGCGCGCCCAGTCGAAATAGCCGAGCGCGGTCCATAGCAGCAGGAACGCGAGCACGACGAGCCCGACGAGCACATGCATCATGTGAAAGCCGGTGATCGTGATGTACAGCGAGCCGTAGAGATGCGTCGTCAGGCCGTAGGGATGACCGGCCCATTCCTTGAGTTGTATGCCGACGAAGATCGTGCCGAGCGCGATCGCGATGACGAGCATCAGCACGCCCATGCCGCGCCTGCTGCGCCGCACGAAGCGCTCGCTGGCCCATACGAACACGCTGCTCGACAGCAGAATGCAGGTATTCGCGACGCCGAGCCCGAGTTTCGGCATGCCTTCGGGCGGCCAGTGCTCGGTAGTCTGCGATGCGAGATACAGATACGAAAAGATCAGATAGCCGAAGAGCGCGGCTTCGGTCGCGACGAGTGTGAGGCATCCCCACCAGCCGCCCGAACGTTCGCCCGGACTGCCGATGGGCAAGCGCTCGCTTTCGGGCAAGGCATCCGCGAATTCGCTCATGACGGTGCTCCGGAGCGTGGCGCATGCGCCGTGTCATCGCGCTGGCCGAGTTCACGTCGGGGCCACAGCCATACGACGATGGCCGCGCCGCACGCAACGAGTCCGAACGCCGTCAGCCACCACGAAGTCAACGCGAGCCCCGCGAAAAGCATGAGCGACGCGACGCCGAGCCAGAACGGCGCATACGAGTCTTCAGGCATCTTGAGGATCACGTCGGGTTCGCCGTCGAGCGCGGTGGTGCCGAGCGCCTCGCGTCCTTGGTCGAGCACATAGCCGTATTCGAGCTGCGAGCGCATCGTGCCGGCTATGCGCTTTTCCCACAGTGGATGACGGCTCGCGATGCGCGGCGCGATCGCGAAGTTATACGGCGGCGGCGGCGATGACGTCGACCATTCGAGCGTGGGCGCATCCCAGGGGTTATCGCCAGCAACGGGACCGCGCCGCAGGCTATAGAACAGATCGCAGAGAAACACGAGCACGCCGGCCGCGAACATGAACGCGCCGATCGACGTGATCATGTTCACCGTGGTCCAGCCCATGTCGGGCGCATACGTGTAGATGCGTCGCGGCATGCCGAGCAAGCCCGCGATATGCATCGGAAAGAAAGCGATATTGAAGCCCGCGAAGAGAATCCAGAAGCCGATGCGCCCGATCTTCTCGCTCATCATGCGTCCCGTGAACTTGGGAAACCAGAAGTAGATGCCGCCGATCACCGGAAACACGTTGATGCCGAGCAGCACGTAATGCAGATGCGCGACGACGAAGTAGGTGTCCGTGAGCTGCCAGTCGAGCGGCACGGCGGCAGTTAGCACACCGGATAATCCGCCGATCACGAACAGGAACACGAAGCCCGCGAAATAGAAGAACGGCACGCGGAATACGGGCCTGCCGGTCCAGATGGTCGCGATCCACGCGAAGGTCGCGACCGCGCTCGGTATCGCGATCACCATGCTCGCCGCGCCGAAGAACGACAGCGCGAGCGCGGGGATGCCGGTCGCGAACATGTGATGGATCCAGACGACGAAGCCGATGACCATCGTCGCGACCGTCGATAGCGCCACCGGCAGATAGCCGACGAGCGGCCTGCGGCAGAAGACCGGCAGCGCATCGGAGACGATGCCCATCGCGGGCAGCACGACCGCATACACCCACGGATGCGCGAAGATCCAGAAGAGATGCTGCCAGAGCAGCGCGCGGCCGCCGTTGACCACATCGAAGAAATGCGTGCCGATGCGTCTGTCGAGCCATAGGAGAAAGAACGCGAGGCTTACCGACGGCACCGCGAGCAGGTTGCCGCCCGATGCCGTCAGCGTGCCCCACACGAGCACCGGCACGCGATCGAGCGACATTCCCGGTGCGCGCATGCGAAGGAAGGTGACGACGAAGTTCATCGAGCCGACTGTCGTCGAGATGCCGAGCAGCACCATGCCGAGCGCATAGACATCGATGTTCGGTCCGGTGTTGTAGGTGAGGCCCGCGAGCGGCGCATAGTTGAACCAGCCCGCGTTGGGCGCTTCGCCGAACGGAAAGCTCGCGTACAGGAAGAGACCCGCGAACAGAAAGATCCAGTACGACAGCGCGTTCAGACGCGGAAACGCCATGTCGCGTGCGCCGAGTATCAGCGGCCACAGATAGTTCGAGAAGCCGGATAGCACGGGCAGCGCGTAGAGGAAGATCATCGTCACGCCGTGCATCGTGAAGAGCTGGTTGTATTGCTCCGGCGTGACGAAGCTCGCGTTCGGGCGCGCGAGCTGCACGCGCATGATGAGCGCTTCGATGCCGCCCGCGATCAGAAACGCGAACGCAGTCACGAGATAACGCAAGCCGATGCTCTTGTGATCGACGGTCGAAAGCCAGCCGCGCCAGCCGGGCGGCGTCTCCCACAGCGCGCGCAGCTTGCGCTCCTGTTCGCTGCCGGCTTCGATGCGGCCTGTCGTGAGCGTGCGCCGCAGCGGCGGTGGCGCGGAAGCATGTTCGGTCATTGCAGTGTCCGGAGATAGGCGGCAAGCGCGGCGGCGTCTTCGGCGGAGAGCGCGATCGATGGCATCATCGAATCGGGCTTGATGCGCTGCGCATGTTGAATCCAGTCGAGCTGATTCGATGCCGTGTTCGGCAGCGTGCCTGCCGCGATGAGCCTGCGCGAGTTCAGATGCGTGAGGTCGGGCGCCTGTGCGCCGTTCGCTTCGCTGCCGCGCACGGTGTGGCAGCCGGCGCATCGATCGAGAAAGAGCTCGTGTCCGTCGCTCACGCTCGCATCCGGTGCGTTGGGCTTTGCCTGCGCTGCATACCACGCATCGAATTGCGCTCGCGGCTCGGCGATCACTTCGAATGCCATATGCGCATGCTGTGCGCCGCAGAACTGCGAGCATTGCCCGCGATAAACGCCCGCACGGTCGGCCTGAATCCATTGCTCGTTGACGACGCCCGGAATGGTCTGCGTCTTGCCCGCGAGACGCGGCACCCAGAACGCATGGATGACATCGGCGCTGCGCAACTCGATCTTCACCGGCTCGCCGACGGGAATATGAATCTCGTTGGCCGTCGTGACAGCGGGGCTTCCGACGTACTCGACCTTCCACCACCAGTCGTAAGCCGTGACAGCGATGGCCAGGCCCGGCTCCCTGTGCGGCGATGCGACGGATTCGAGCGTCACGAGCATATAGGCCAGCGCCGCGAAGAGCGCCACTGACGAGATGCCCGTGCCGATCCAGACCCAGTGCATGCCGCCGCCCTCGCCCTGCACATGCGCGGCATCGCGTTCGGTGGGCGGAGGGCGCTTGCGGACCATCGCGCCCACGAGCAGCACGCTCACGATCACCGCGACCGCGACGACGAGTGCCGTGAGCGCCCAGCCGAGCCGCATGGTCGGCGTGGCGGCGGGGCCGTCGGCGTGAAGAAAATAGTTCAGTGGCGCATCGGCGCGGACGCTCGTCTGCCACCAAAGCGCGATGAATGGAGCGATCACAGTGCGGGTGCTACGCCTGGCACAATGGATCGCTTTGTGCGTAGACAGCATCCGCATGCATCTCCGGTGATTAGTGGGACTCGGACGAATCGATTTGATGCGCACGACCGTTTAAGGCATAGCAATCTGCGCTCCCAACGAACGCCTTACGGCGGCTTGCCGCCTTGGTAATTGCTTTTGTCTGTCGAATGGAAGGGTATAAATCGACAGCTTCTTTTGTTAAGATGGCCGCAAGGCTTGCATAAGCGTACGTCGAAGTTATGATGTACTAACGTATTCGTGGTCCGCGCATTGCGTCGCAGAGGCCATGTCTTCCTTCCGTTCATTTATTTTTCGCGCTTCGTGCGAACGTTGCGCTGCGGTTCTTTCGTCCTGAGCGCCGTGCCTGGGCCATCGCGTATCTAGCGCATCGGCCAGTCGGGTCGCCGCCTTCATCTCTCGTACCGAACGGCGCTGCGTGCGTTGTCATCGCCCGCGCTGCATGCTCATTCGCAATGGCGTGTCGTCGCAATAATCGGCGTTTCTCTTTGCACAATTAATCGAACGCCTGTTATCGAAATCAATCTTCCGATCGTGCCATGACCGAAACCAATTCCCGTTTTTTAAACGTCTGCCCTGCAAAGATTCGCCGTTTGTTTTCGGCACGATGGACAGCGGTTTTGCCCGCGCTCGCAGCGGCCTTCATGCTCGCGGCATGCGGCGGTGGCGGTGGCAGCGATGGCGCCAGCACGACGGGCGGTTCACAGTCGAGTTCGGCGAGTCCTTCGGATTCCGGCAGCACGAGTGGCACGACGACGACGCCCGATAGCGGCGCCTCTGCGCCTGTGGCCGCATCGAGCCCCGCGCCGGCCAGCGGATCGACGAGCACGAGCAACGCCGCCACGTCGGTGATCGCGCCTTCGGGCAGCATCTTTTATGGCATGAACGGTCATGTCAATCTGACCGGCCCTTATACGACCACGAGCCTCGATCAGCAGCTCGCGCAACTGAAGGACCTCAATGTCACGCTGTATCGCAATGACGTGAGCAATGTAGACGGGGCGAAGAAGCTGGCCAGCGTCGCGCAGAAGTTTGCTCAATCCGGCGTGACGGTTTATCCCGTGATCCTTCAGACACTCAATTTCCCCGATGAGAACGCGGCTTATCAGGCCAGTTACACGCTCGCGCAGCAGATCGTCAATGTGCAGCGCTACGCGTGGTACGAAGTCACCAATGAACTCGCGCCGACATGCCTCGACGGCTGGGTCGACGGCGTGCGCAGCACCGACTTCAAGAATGACTGCTTCCAGATCGCGCGCGGCGTCATTCGCGGGATGATTGCGGGCATCAAGTCGGTCGATCCCGATGGCAAGATCATCATCGGCGGCAATACGTGGATGCATTACGGCTTCGACGTGATGCTCGCGAACGGCACGCAGCCGGACGGCACGAGCGGGCATCCCGTCGTGACGTGGGATATCACTGCATGGCACTGGTATTCGGAGCAGGGCGATATCCGCAACGCGTGCGGCGGAACGGGCTGCTACAACGTGATCGGCACGCTGCAATCGTTCGGCAAGCCGATCTGGATCAACGAAGTGGGCATGCGTCCGAACTTCCCCGGCACGGCCGACCAAGCGGGCACATTCATGGCGAACGACATGATGGGCGCGCTGCTCGCGATCGCGCCGCAATACAACATCCAGTCGCTCCAGGTCTATCAGCTATATGACGATCCGCCCACCGGCGAAGGCCCCTACGGCATCATGCTGAACGACGGCGTGACGCCGAAGCCGGTCTATACGTCGGTGAAGAACTTCATCGCGACGCATCCGCACTGACGGTTTCAGCCGATGAAACCAGGCAGGCCCGCAGCCGAATCGCTGCGGGCCAGTTCCTTCGCACGCTGGATGAGCGCGTCGAATTCCGCATCGTCGTTCGGTCGCGAAAAATGCGCGCGAAAAAAGTCGGCCCAGCGAAAATCCGCTAACGGCGTGTCGGTCTTTTCATAGCCGCCGGCCTCGCGCACGAAGGCCGCGAGACTGCGGAACTCATCGTTCACCGCATCCCCCATGCGCACCGGCATATCCTTGAACGCGATGCGGTGTCCGTCCGCATCGTAGGGATAAACCCACGCGTTGTTTTCCAGCGTCAGCCAGAACTCAGGCTGCGACAGCGAAGTCCAATCTCTGACCAGGACAAACGGCACATCCTTCACACCGATGCGCTCGAGCGCGCACGTGACATGATGATGATCGATCACGTACGGCTCGCCGCCCGGCCCGAGCACCACGGCGATGGGTTTCTCCGCGATCGCCATGTTCAGGTCATGCGCGCTCAGCGCGCGATACGCGTCGGCCTTCTGGCGGATCTGACGCTCGCCGTGCGTCATCTGCGTCGGATGCAAGCGATCGATGCGCAGCGTATTCATGACGCGGGCCCCTGAGAAGCGATGCATCGAGCGCGCAGGCATACCGTGTTCCCGGTCTGGAACCGCGCTTGCTTCCCGCAGAAGAGAGAGGCGAACGATGAACACGAAAGCCGGGCACCGCGGGCACGGCGCACAAAGAAGTGCGATGAATCCGCTTCGCTGGTTCCCCGGCTTCGCCGCGTTGCGCGCCTACGAGGCGCGCTGGCTCTTCCACGATTTCGTCGCGGGAATTTCCGTGAGTGCCGTGCTGGTCCCGGCGGGAATGGCCTACGCCGAAGCGGCGGGGCTTCCCGCAGTGCACGGCCTGTATGCGTCCTTCGCCGCGATGCTCGCCTATGCGGTCTTCGGCCCGAGCCGCCTGCTCGTCGTCGGTCCGGATTCGGCGCTGGTCGCGCTCATCGCCGCGAGCATCGTGTCGCTGAGTCAGGGCGACCCGGATCGCGCGCTCATCGCGGCCAGTGCGCTCGCTGTGCTGGCGGGCGCGATCTGCCTCGTCGTCGGATTGCTTAAGCTCGGCTTCGTCAGCGAATTGCTGTCGCTGCCCATTCGATACGGCTTCCTGAACGGCATCATCCTGACGATCATCGTCGGACAGATGCCGAAGCTGCTCGGCTTCAAGGGCAAGGGCGAATCGTTCATCGCGCAGGTGAACGATCTGATCGATGGCCTCGCCGCATCGAAAGTGAACCTGACGGCGTTCGCCATCGGCATCGGCGCGCTCGTGTCGATCCTGCTCGTCAAGCGCTTCTGGCCGAAAGTGCCCGGCGTGCTGATCGCGGTTGGCGTGGCGACGGCGCTCGTAAAGGCGATGGACCTCGGCAAGCGCGCGGACGTCGCGACCGTGGGCAACGTGCCGCGTGGGCTTCCTTCATTCGAATTTCCGCTGATGCCGCTCGACCAATGGTGGCAGCTCGCGGGCGCCGCGGCGGCGATCGCGCTCGTCTCGTTCACGGATGTCGTGGTGCTGTCCCGCACCTACGAGATGCGCACGAAGGAAACCGTCGACCGCAATCAGGAATGCGTCGCGCTCGGCTTGTCGAATATCGCGGCGGGTCTGTTTCAGGGCTTCGCCGTGAGCGCCAGCGGCTCGCGCACACCCGTGGCCGAAGCTGCGGGCGCGAAGACGCAATTGACGGGCGTGTTTGCCGCACTCGTCGTCGCGGCCTTGCTCGTCGTCGCGCCGAATGCGCTGGCCAGCACCCCGCAAGCGGCGCTGGCCGCGGTCGTGATCGCCGCATGTCTTTCGATGCTCGAAGTGCGCGGCGTGATGCGGCTGTATCGGCTGCGCAAGAGCGAGTTCGTGCAGGCGCTCGCGTGCTTTGCCGGCGTCGCGTTGCTGGGCGTCGTCAACGGCATTGCGCTCGCGCTGCTGCTGGCCGTGCTGTCGTTTCTATGGCGTGCGTGGCGGCCTTATGACGCAGTGCTCGGGCGCATCGACGGGCGCAAGGGTTACCACGATGTATCGCGTCATCCCGAGGCGCGGCGCGTGCCCGGCCTCGTGCTGTTTCGCTGGGACGCGCCGCTTTTCTTCGCCAACGCGGAGATTTTTCGCGAGCACGTGCTGCGCGCAATCGATGATGCCGACGATATCGTGCGCTGGACCGTGATCGCCGCCGAGCCCGTGACGGACATCGATCTCACCGCCGTCGAAGTGCTGGAGCGATTGCACAAGGAGCTCGCCGAGCGCGACATTGCGCTGTGCTTCGCCGAGTTGAAAGGGCCGGTGAAAGACAATCTGAGGCGCTACGGCGTGCTGCAGACGATCGGCGAAGCGCGTTTGTTTCCCACCATCGGCGAGGCGGTCAACGGCTATCTCGCGGCGCACGACGATGTGCAGTGGCGCGACTGGGAAGACAAGTGAAGCGGGGCGCATTTATTGCTGAGCGCGTTTATGCTGGACCTCGCATCGAACGGGACGGGAGGCAGTCCGCATGAATCGACTTCGCGTGAGAGCCGCGCGGCCATCGTGGCGCATCGTCGCCGGCGTCGGCGCGTGCGCGCTCGCGGCGTGGGCCGCTGTCGAATGGGTGCGTCTGAAGCGCACGCCCGCATTGAGCGATGAAAGCGCGCGCGCAGGCATCACCGTGCGCTACACGCAGGCCGGGCCGTATCGCATGTTCTCGCGTCGCGCGGCATGCGCGGACGGCCATGCGAAGCGCCTGCCGGTCGTGCTCGTGCATGGCCTCGTGATATCGAGCCGCTACATGGAGCCGCTGGCGCTCGCGTTGCGCGATGACTTCGACGTGCACGCGCCCGATCTTCCCGGCTTCGGCGAAAGCGCGCTGCACGGCCGCACGCTTTCGGTGCCCGAGCTCGCCGATGCGCTGCGCCTGTGGCTCGGCGCGCGCGGCATCGAGCGTGCGATGTTCGTCGGCAATTCGTTCGGCTGTCAGATCCTCGCCGATTTCGCCGCGCGCTATCCCGAAGCCGTCGACCGGCTCGTGCTGCAAAGCCCGACCGTTGATCGCAATGCGCGCTGGCTCCTCACGCAGGTTCATCGCGACTGGCACAACGGGCGGCTGGAGCAGGCGCGTTCGTCGGCGGCGATCGGGCGTATCGATTATGCAAAGGCGGGCATCGTGCGCGCCATCATGACGATGCGCGCGCTCATGCGCGATCGCATCGAACGCAAGCTGTCGCGCATCGCGGCGCCGACGCTCGTCGTCGCGGGCTCGCGCGGTCCGGTCGCGCCGCTCGCGTGGGCGACTGAAGTGGCGGCGCGCGTGCCGAACGGCGCGCTGCTGACCATCGACGGCGGCACGCACACGCATGGCTTCGCGCACGCGATCCGTCCGTTTCTGCTTCAGGGTGATACCTCGACATGACGAGACCGGCGCACGATCACAGCGCATGAAGCGAGTGCGCTTCATCATCGAAGAAGGAGGCCGTGTTGATGAGCGCGACATGCGAAAACACTTGCGGGAAGTTTCCGCATTGACGTTGCCGCTTCGTGTCGAACTCTTCGGCCAGCAGGCCAACATCGTTTCGCAGCGACAGCACGCGCTCGAACAGCGCACGCGCTTCGTGTTCTCGTCCTTGCATCTTCATCACCTGCGCGAGCCAGCAGCTACACGCGATGAACGCGCCTTCGGGCCGCGCGCCGCGCGCGTCGAGAAAGCGGAACACGAGACCGTCGTGCATCAGATGACGTTCGATGGCGTCGACGGTCGCGACGATACGCGGATCGTCGGCAGGCAGGAAGCCGCGCATCGGCAGCAGCAGAAGGCTGGCATCGAGGCGATCGCTGCCATAGGACTGCGTGAACGCGTTCACATCGCGATGAAAGCCGTGCGTCAATACGCTTTGCCGGATCGCATCGGCGTCGCGCTGCCAGTCGTCGATGGGCGCGTCGTGGCCGAAGCGCTTCGCGCTCGTGATACCGCGATCGAGTGCGAGCCACGCCATCACTTTCGATAACGTGTGGTGCACGGGCTTGCCGCGTGATTCCCATAGCCCGTTGTCCGGCTGCATCCAGATGCGCCGCACATGCTCGATGAGACGGCGTTCGAGCAGCCAGATGTCGTCGTCGGGCGGCATGCCGTGGCAGCGCGAAACGAATAGCGCGTCGATGATCTCGCCGAAGATGTCGTGCTGCGACTGCTTCACGGCCGCGTTGCCGAAGCGCACCGGCCGCGACGATTCGTAACCGCCCAGCCACGGGCATTCCCATTCGACGATATGCGCGTCGCCCTCCGTCGTGTAGATGGTCTGCGTGCGCCCGGGGTCGCCCGCGAGCGCGCGCAGCAGCCAGTCGCGCCATGCCTGCGCTTCGGGCCGCAAACCGGTTCCGGCGAGCGCGAGCATGGTGAAGCTCGCGTCGCGCAGCCAGCAATAACGATAGTCCCAGTTGAGCTCGCCGCCGATGCGTTCGGGCAGCGAGCTTGTCGCGGCTGCCGCGATGCCGCCCGTCAGCCGGTTGGTCAAACCCTTCAGCACGGCGAGCGAGTGGCGTATCGGCTCCGCATAGCGCTCCTCGACGGGATCGAGCCGCGCGCTCCAGTGCGCCCATCGTTGCAAGGTGACATCGAGCGACGCGCGCACATCCGCCATGACGGGCGGCGGGTCGTAAGAACGGCAGCAGGTCAGCACGAAGTCCCGCATTTCGCCCGCCGACAATTCGATGCGATTGCGCACGATGCCCGCGTCGCACTCGGGCGCGCACGGCGCATCGAACCATAAGGCGCGCGAACCGCCGATCGCCGCGATGCGTCGATCGAACGTGCGCAGCCACGCACGCGTGCGGCCGTGATCGAGACGTATCGACAATTCGCTCGTCAACGCCACGCGTCCGGATACGCAGCGCACGCTGCGCATGAGACGCGCGGGCGTGTCGCCCCATGCGAGGCAATCCGTCAATTCGATCACGCCGCGCGCGGTGTGGATGGTCGTTTCGAGCACGAGCGACGCGGCGATATAGCGGCGCGTCGCCTTCAGCACGGCTTCGTCGGGCGCGATGCGCCAGTACCCGTTCGATGCATCGCCGAGCAGCGCGGCGAAACACGGTGGCGCTTCGAACGCAGGCCAGCAGAGCCAGTCGATCGATCCGTCTTTCGCGACGAGCGCGGCTGCCTGGCCATCGCCGAGCAGCGCGTAGTCTTCGATGCGCGCCGTCATGTCTAAGCGCGCCGGCGCACGCCGCGCGCAATACATGCGCCGAGCGCGAGCGCCGCGCCCAGCAACACCCCGCGATGCGCATCCACCCAGAACGACGCACTCGTGCGCTTCGCTTCGCTCTCGAAGCGGCCATGCACGCGATGCAGCGCGCTCACGGGCTCCCATAGATTGCCGGCCCTGCCGTCGTTGGGCAGCGTCGCGTCCTGTTGCGCCTGATAACCGTTGCGGCCGAGATAAGCATCGAGCAATCCGGGTGCGATGGCATTAGCGACGATCGCCTTCACCGACGACATGCCCACCCACAACTCGCGCCGCCGATGCGTCGCCGCCCACCATATCGCGCGTGCCGCGACCTCGGGCTCGTAGATCGGCGCGACAGGGCGCGGCGCGTGCGGCATCGCGTTCCTGGCCCAGTCGAATTGCGGCGTGTTCAAGGCGGGCATCTGCACCATCGTCAGATGAATGCGGCTGCGCGCGTGATGCAGCTCACAGCGCAATGAATCCGTGAAGCCGCGTATCGCGTGTTTCGCGCCGCAATACGCCGATTGCAGCGGAATCGAACGATAGGCGAGCGCCGAGCCGACCTGCACGATGACGCCGCGATTGCGCGGCGTCATGCGCTTGAGCGCGGCCATCGTGCCCCACACGAAGCCGAGATACGTGACGTCCGTGATGCGCCTGAATTCGTCCTCCGACATCGAGGAGAGCGGGGCGAAGGCCGTGACCATCGCGTTGTTGATCCATACGTCGATGGGACCGAGCGTGGCTTCGACGCGCGCGGCGGCATCGTCGAGCGCGCCGGCCGCGCTGACATCGAGCGCGATGGGCAACGCGCGCACGCCATGCGCGCGTACGTCGGCGGCTGCGTGTTCGAGCGCTTCTGCATCGCGCGCGATCATCGCGACATCCACGCCGCGCCGCGCGAATTCGAGCGCCGTCGCGCGGCCCACGCCCGCGCTCGCGCCCGTGATCACCGCAACCTTCGGCTTTCTCATCGCTATAACTCCCCTCGTGCCGCGAGCGTTTCGATGCGGTCCGCCGTGCGCAGCGCGATCGCCTGAATCGTGAGCGACGGATTCACGCCGCCTACCGTCGGAAACACGGAGCCGTCGCAGATCCATAAATTGTCGATGTCCCAGCTTCGGCAATCGGCATTCACGACGCTCGTCGCGGGATCGTCGCCCATGCGCGCGGTGCCGTTCAGGTGGCACGTGTCGTCGTCCTGACGCCATACGTCGTGCGCGCCGGCTGCATCGAGCGCCATGCTCATGTGATCGAGCGAATGCCTGACGAGGCGCCTGTCGTTGTCGCACAGCGAATACGTGACGCGCGCGACGGGCAAGCCGTACTGGTCCTTCTCGTTGGCGAGCGTCACGCGATTGCGCTCCTGCGGCATCGCCTCGCCGACGATCTTCAAACCCGCCTGATGGTTGTACTTGCGCATTTCATCGACGAGCGCCTGTCCCCATAGCCCGCGCCCGTTCTGCACGGCGGCCCACGCGACGGGCAGCGGCCCCTGGCTCATGTAGCAATAGCCGCCGAAGAAGTCCTTGCCCTTGTCTTCGTAGTTCCAGTGCTCGGTCATCGAGAGCGATGGCGGTCCCTTGTACCAGCGCACTTCTTCATCCATCGTGCCCCACACGGCCTGATTCAGCTGCACCATCAGATTCTTGCCGACGAGGCCGGAGCTGTTCGCGAGTCCATCGGGATAACGGTCCGTCGCGGACATCAGCAACAGGCGCGGCGTTTCGATCGCATAGCCCGCGACCACGACATGGCGCGCGCGCTGAAAGCGCCAGCGTCCCTCGCGAAAGTATTCGACGCCTTGCGCGCGGCCATCGTCGCCGATGACGATGCGGCCGACCATCGCGAGATCGCGAATTTCCGCGCCCGCGCGCACCGCACGCGGTATCCACGTGACGAGCGCGCTTTGCTTCGCATTGGTCGCACAGCCCGACACGCAGAAACCGCGATACACGCACGGATGCGCCTCGCCGCGCGGCGCGGAGACGGTCGCGAGCGGCGTCGGCGTCCAGTCGATGCCGAGCGCTTCGCAACCGCGCGCGAGCACCAGCGCCGCCGCGTTCAGTTCATGCGGCCGATACGGATAACGCGGGCGCTTTGGTCCCCACGGATACGTGACCGGACCCGAAATCTTCAGCGCGTTCTCGACTTCGCCGTAGTAGCGCCACATCTCGCGCCAGTCGAGCGGCCAGTCCGCGCCATAGCCGAGCAGCGTGCGCGATTTGAACCATTCGGGTCGAAAGCGCAGCGACACCATTGCGAAGTGCACGGTGCTGCCGCCCACGGCCTTGCCGCTGTTGTTGTTGCCGAGCTTGAGCGGATCGTCGCCGTCGCAGATGCGCTCGTCGGTCCAGAAGAGTTTCGATTGATGCGTCTCGTCCGATGCGAACTCTTCGAGCGGACGCCACCACGCGCCCGCATCGAACGCGACGACGCGAAAGCCTTTCTCCGCGAGACGGCATGCGAGCGTGCCGCCGCCCGCGCCCGTGCCGACGATCGCGAAATCGACCGCATCGCTTTCTTCGTACTCGCGCATCGGCAGCCACGCGCCATGATGAAAGACATCCGGCGCACGGCCGTGTTTGCCGCGCGGCACGCGTTGCGGATCATCGGACACGCTGGTTCTCCTTCTTCGCCTCGTCTTCGTGGCCGGGTTTCGCTTCGGCGGCTTCCCACGGATCGCGACGGTCGAACACCATGCGCACATAGCCGCGCGGATTCGCCGGGCCGCCGAAGCCCATCTCGCTCCACGCGCGTGGATGCGAGTAATACGCGCCGCAAATGTCGTGCAGCACGCGCATCGAAAAGAAGAGCGCGCACGGCATGCCGCGCCATGCATCGTCGTGCAGCTTGCCTTGCTGCATGTCGCGCAGGAGCGCGTGCTGCGCGTCTCTCTCGACGCTCGCGAACGGCAGTTCATGACACGCGCGGCTCTCGGCATCGAGCGCGGCTAAGCCGATGCGCCATGCTTCGCGCATCGGCGGCAGGCGTGCGTCGCGGAAGCCGTCGCCGGTGTCTTTCACGAGCTTCGCATCGAGCAGCGCGGGCAGCGGCGCGGGCTCGCGCTCGTCGTCCTGCGGCACGATGCACGCGCATAGCGCACGCACTGCGATCCATTCGACGGCATCGAAGAAGCGCGGCTCTTTCGGCGTCGCGAGACGTTCGTCGATGACTTCGCGCGTGATGTCGTCCCACGAGGGCGTGTCGCGCTTCATGGTCACGTCGTAGCCGGGATAGCGGGGCAGTGTCATCGCTCGGTCTCCCGCAAACGCAGCGCGGCGAGGCCCGCGAGCGCGAGCGCCGAAAAGCTCGGCGGCGCGGGCAAGGGCGGACCGTTGAAGAGGTTCTGGCTCCAGTTGCGCCAGCCGCCCTGATTGCGCGCAATGCCGCGCGCATGAAAGCCCACGCCGATGAAACCGAGCGCCGTCGTCATACGCAGCCAGAGCCGCGTGAACCAGCGCGCACGCGGCGCGGCCATCGCCGCGTTGATGAGCAATGCGGACGCGACCGGCGGAATGACGATGGGCGCGTACATCGCCGGATTCTGGAACGCGCCGCGAAAATGCAGCAGCGCGACTTCGCCGAGCGTGCCGGCGAGTCCGGCGCTCGTCACGAGCGCGAGCGCCTGACCGGCGGGCATGCCGAAAAGACGCGGCTCGGGCGCGGGTTCGTCGCGCAGTCTTTCCGCCACCGCGCCTAGCGTGCCGGACAGCAGCAGCGCCATCGGCGCGCCGAGCGGCGCGGCATAGAAGAGGTTGTGCCAGCTCCATCGGCCGGGGCGCTTGGTGATGTTGTAGATATGGAAGCCCGTGCCCGCAACGCCCGCGAGCGCCGCGCTCACATAGACCGAGTTACGCAATGGATGACGCTGCGGCGCGTGATCGCGTCCGCCATGCACGCCCGCGAGCAGCGACAACGCGGACACGACGAGCGGCGTATACATCGCGGGGTTGTCGAAGGAGCCGCGATAGTGCTCCATCGCGCTATCGGCGAGCACGGACAGCGCGAGCAGCGCCGCACTGCGATTGAACGTGCGTGCGGTGTCGATATGCGTCTGCACCGGCGTCGTCGCACGCGGTTTTGCTCGCGTGCCGAGCAACGCGGCGCCTGCTGCAACGACGCCGCATGCAATCGCGATATGGCCTGTCTTGATGTCGTTCATCTTTACACCGCGTAACGCTGCGCATCCGCATGCCTGAAATCGAGCCCGCAGCCGGGGCGCGACAAGTCCGGCGCAACGGCGCCATCGATCGCGCGCGGTGCGCCGTCGAACAGCATCTGCTCGATGCGAACGTGATCGTGAAACCATTCCTGATGCCGCAGACGCGGCGCGGCACATGCGACGTGCAGATGCATCGCGGGCGCGCAGTGCGCGGAGAGCGGGATATGAAACGCGTCGCACAATGCCGCCACGCGCAGAAAACCGGTGATGCCGCCGCAGCGCGTGACATCGGCCTGCAGGACATCGACGGCCTCGTTCGCGAGCAGCGCGCGGAAGTCGTCCATCGTGTAGCCGTATTCGCCCGCGGCCAGTTCCATGCGCGCAGGCAGTGCGTTTCTCAGCGACGCTAGCCCGGCGATGTCATCGGATGAAGCGGGCTCTTCGAACCACGTGACGTTCTGCTCCGCAAACATCTGCGCGAAATGAAGCGCCTGCTTGCGATCGAGCGCGCCATTCGCATCGACGAACAACCCGGCGTCGTCGCCGATCGCTTCACGCGCCGCGCGCACGCGATGCGGATCGCGTGGCGGCTCGCTGCCGATCTTGATCTTGACCCAGCGGCAGCCGTTGTCATGCACCCAATGCGCGAGCTGGTCGCGCATGTCGTCGTCGGTATAGGTGGTGAAGCCGCCGCTGCCGTAAAGCGGCACGCGCGTGCGCATCATGCCGAGCAGGCGCGCGAGCGGCATGTCGAGCAGGCGCGCTTTCACGTCCCATAGCGCGCAGTCGAGCGCGGAAATCGCGGTGGCCGCGATACCCGAACGCCCGATATTGCGCACCCGTTGCTGCATTCGCAGCCAGAGCGCGTCGATATTCCACGCATCCTCGCCGATGAGCACGGAGGCAAGCGTTCCGTCGATCAGCTTCGCGACGCTCGCATCGCTGTACGTGTAGCCGATGCCCGTCTTGCCCGCCGCGACGATCTCGGCGATGACGAGCGTCGTCGATTGCCACGCGAAGGTGCCGTCGGCTTCGGGCTTGTCGGTGGGAATGGTGTAGGCGCGCGTTCGGATCGTCTCGATCGGCGCCTCGCGCTTGGACAGATGCATGATCGCTTACTTGTCGCTTATTTGTCTTTATGCCCCGGCAATACCGCGCCGAGCACCTGCTTCGCCGTATCGACGATCACATTGCCCTGATTCGGATCGCCCTTCATGAGCGTGGTCGCGAACGCCTTCGCCTGCTGTAGCGTGATGTGCGGCGGCAGCGGCGGCACGTTCGGATCGGCCTTCACTTCGATCACGACGGGACGATCCGCCGCGAATGCCTCGTCCCATACGGCGGCCATGCGCTCGGCGTCATCGACATAAAAGCCCTTCAGGCCGATCAGTTCCGCGAACTTGTGATAAGGCACCGACGGAATATCCTGCGATGCCTCGAACTTCGGATCGCCTTCCATCACGCGCTGCTCCCACGTGACCTGATTCAGATCCTGGTTGTTCAGCACCATGCAGATCCAGCGCGGATCGGACCATTGCTTCCAGTATTTCGCGACCGTGATGAGCTCGGCCATGTTGTTCATCTGCATCGCGCCATCGCCGACGAGCGCGATCACCGGCCGCCCGGGATACGCGAACTTCGCCGCGATCGCATAGGGCACGGCCGCGCCCATCGATGCAAGCCCGCCCGACAGCGAGCACAGCATGCCGCGCTTCACCTTGAGATCGCGCGCGTACCAGTTCGCGACCGAGCCCGAATCGCTCGTGACGATCGCGTTCGCGGGCACGCGCGGCGACAGCTCCCACACGGTGCGCTGCGGATTCACGCCGGCTTTCGCGGGTTCGATCGCGCGCTTTTCGAGCTTCTTCCACCAGTCCGCGATCCAGCCTTCGATGTCCTCGCGCCATGCACGACCGGTCTTTTGTTGCAGCAGCGGCAGGAGCGCGCGCAAGGTCTCGGCGCTGTCGCCGACGAGATTCACTTCCATCGGATAGCGGATCGACAGCATGTCCGCCTTTATGTCGATCTGCACGCCGCGCGCCGCGCCTTCCTTCGGCAGGAATTCGGAGTAGGGAAAGCCCGAGCCGATCATCAGCAGCGTGTCGCATCCGGTCATCAGCTTGTAGCTCGGCTCGGTGCCGAGCAGGCCGATGGAGCCGGTGACGAAGGGCAGATCGTCGGGCAACGCGGCCTTGCCGAGCAGCGCCTTCGCGACGCCCGCGCCCAGCTTGTCCGCGACGGCGATCACTTCATCGGTCGCCTGCAGCGCGCCTGCGCCGACCAGGATCGCGACCTTCTTGCCCGCGTTGAGCACGTCGGCGGCTTGCTGAAGATCGTCGGGATATGGCACGGTCTTCGGCGCGCGATAACCGACGCCCGAATGCAGCGTGCCGTGCTTGCGGGCCGGCGGCTCGTATTCGAGATCCTGGAGATCGTTGGGCAGCACGAGCGCCGTGACCTTGCGTTCCGACAGCGCGATACGCACCGCGCGATCGACGAGATGAGGGATCTGCGCCGGGACGCTCGCCTGCTGCACGAACGCGCCGGCGACGTCCTTGAACATCGCGGGGAGATCGACTTCCTGCTGATAGTGGCCGCCGAGCGCCGCACGCGCCTGCTGGCCGGTGATCGCGAGCACGGGCATGTGGTCGAGGCGCGCATCGTAGAGACCGGTGATGAGATGCGCGGCGCCCGGCCCCGATGTCGCGATGCACACGCCCAGCTCGCCCGTGAACTTCGCATGCGCGGAAGCCATGAAGGCAGCCATCTCTTCGTGGCGCGCCTGAATGAATTCGATTTTGCCCTTTGCGCGACTGAGCGCGCCGAACACGCCGTTGATGCCGTCGCCGGGATAACCGTAGATGCGGCGCACGCCCCACGCGTGCAGACGGTCGACCAGAAAATCGCCGACGGTGGTAGCCATGATGAAAGTCTCCGGAACACGATTCGAAAGGAATGACCGCCCGCAGAGCCTTGTGGGACAAGCGAAGCGGCGCGCCATGCACAGCTCTGCGCAAAGCCTGTGCCGCTTCCGGAGAGACAGCAGGATCGACAATTGCTACACGCCCGTTCAACGGGATGAACGCAGGACGATGACGATGGCGCACATGCCTCTCACGCTCGAATGGACGGATGTCTTCATTCGAATCTCGCTGGCCGTGCTGACCGGCATCCTGATCGGCTACAACCGGGGCGAAGCGGGCAAGGACGCCGGATTGCGCACGACCTTGCTTGTCTGTCTCGCCGCATGCCTCGCCATGTTGCTGACGAACGCGCTGATCGGGCAGGCGGGCAAGACATCGGATTCATTCATTCAACTGGATCTGATGCGTCTGCCGCTCGGGATACTGTCGGGCGTGGGCTTCATCGGCGCGGGCGCGATCCTTCGCAAGGACGGGCTCGTCAAAGGCCTGACGACGGCGGCGACGCTGTGGTTCGTGACGGTCGTCGGCTTGTGTTTAGGCGCCGGTCAGTTCGGGCTCGGCATCGCGGGCCTCGTGCTGGGCATCGTCGTGCTGTGGCTGATGAAGGCCGTCGAAAGCCGCATGTCCCGCGAGATTCACGCTGAACTGCGGGTGACGTATGAGCGGGGCGCATTCTCGCGAGAGACGCTCACCGATTCGATGCGCGCATCCGGATGCCGGCTCACCAGCGTGGCGGGATCGGCGAAAGGAACCGATTACATGGAAGAGCGTTTTGAAGTGCGCTGGCATAGCCCGCCCGATGCGCGGCACGTGCCGCCGTTCAACGAATCGGCGATGGCAGCGGGCGCGCTGGAATCCGAGTGGAGCATCGTGCGATGAACTCCGCGCTTTTTATCGGCGCGATCCATACATGTTCGAAAGGCTCGTGCAAAGAACTGTTGGCTCGGCGCGCGCTTTGACGTATAAATCAAATACCATCGATGATGGTGACTTCAGGAGTGCAAATGCTGATAAGGTGCGTGGCTTGCAACAAGCTGATTTATTCTGATGATGCACTCGAGGACGACACTTGTCCGGCATGCGGTTCCACGGAGACAGTGCACATCGCGATGGGTTTTATCTTCGATCAGGCGGTGAACGTGCCGGAGCAATCGGCCTGGCCCCCGGAACGGCGCGACGCTGCCGAATCGATTCGCAGGAAACCTTAGAGTTGTCCGCAATGGCGTGATTGAAACGCATGCTTCTTTCCGCCGGTTCCCTGCTTTGACTATGCGCTTTTCTGCCCCTCTCTGAAGCGCATGATTGCCCGCCCTGACCGGCGGGTTTTTTCTTTTTGCGTTATTGCGACATCACGACTTGCGCGATGATGCCCGACGCCACCGCAACCAGCAGATAGTCCGCGCCGACGCCTACCCATTGATAACCGCGCGGCGGCTGTTGCAGCCTATGCTCACGCCAGTCGTCGACAACATATTGGCGATTGCGGTAATCGGACGAGAGATGCTCGCCCTTGTGCCAGTCCGAATGCCGCGGCTCGTTGTTCGCATGCTCCGGCGGGCGCGGTCCGTTGCGATCGTTGCCGTGGTTGTCGTTCATCTGCGGGCCATGACCCGGCGCGCCGGGACCACCGGGGCCGCCGGGTCCACCCGGTCCGCGATAGGCCTCGTGATTGTTGTCCGGGCCGCCCGGCGACGGCTGCGCGAAGACCGCGCCCGTCGTCAGTCCGATGCTCGCGCACAAGAGCGCAGCGACGATTCGACTCTTCTTCATGTTGTTTCCTCTCCGAAGGTTGCAAGGGATCGATGCCCGGACTTTACGCAATGAGCGCGAGAAAGGACGTGAGCATGTGTAAGCAACGCTTTCCGTTGATTACATGCACGCTCACGCCGACGCCGGCGCCCGCGCGGAACATGTCTTGCTAGGCGTTTCGGCACGGCTCACAGCATATGCAAACGTGGATGACATCGACATCGGACGATGCTCGCGAGCATCAATCCCCGCGCCTCGCGCGTGACCTTCCCTCGTCCGCGTCGGCGCCGAAGAAAGCGCTGACGGGTCTCATGCTGGGCGCGCTCGGTGTCGTGTTCGGCGATATCGGCACCAGCCCGATCTATGCGCTGCGGCAAGGCGTGAGCGAAGCGGGCGCCATCGATCCCGTCATCGTGATGGGCATTCTGTCGATGATCGTGTGGGCCGTCGTCATCGTCGTGATGGGGAAGTATGTGTGCTACGTGATGCGCGCCGACAACGAAGGCGAGGGCGGCATCGTCGCGTTGACGGCGCTCGCGCGCTCGGGCTACGAGCAGCAAGGGCGGCGCGTGCCGCATCCGTTGCTCATGGCCGGCCTCTTCGGGGCGGCGATGTTTTACGGCGATTCGATGATCACGCCCGCGGTTTCCGTGCTTTCCGCCGTCGAAGGACTGGGCCAGGTGCGCGCGAAGTTCGAGCCGTTCATCGTGCCGCTCGCAGTGGCGATCCTCGTCGCGCTCTTTCTGTTTCAGCGGCGCGGCACGTCGGTCGTCGGCAAATGGTTCGGGCCGGTCATGCTCGTATGGTTCGTCTATCTCGCGGCGGTGGGCGTCTATCGGATCGCGCAGCATCCGGACGTGCTGCGCGCGCTGTCGCCCGCTTATGCAGGCTCGCTCGTGCTCGCGCATGCGGGGCTCGCGTTCACGATTCTCGGCGCCGTGATACTCGCGCTGACGGGTGCGGAAGCGCTCTATGCCGATATCGGCCACTTCGGCAGGCGCGCGATACGTCTCGTGTGGCTCGCCGTGGTGTTTCCGGCGATCATCATCGGTTATTTCGGGCAGGCCGCGACGATTCTGCATCAGCCGGGCGCGGCGAAACAGCCGTTCTTCTTCGCCGCGCCTTCATGGGCGCTGATCCCGACGGTGCTCATCGCGCTGCTGGCCACGGTGATCGCCTCGCAAGCCGTGATTTCAGGGGCTTTCTCGATGACGAGTCAGGCGATCGAACTCGGCTTTCTGCCGCGCCTGCGCGTGGTCGAGACATCGGCATCGCAGCGCGGGCAAGTGTACGTGCCCGCGGTGAACGCGCTGCTGTTCGGCGCAGTGATGTTTCTCGTGCTCGTGTTCCGCAGTTCGGACAAGCTGACGTCGGCGTATGGCATCGCGGTCGGCCTCACGATGTTGATCACGACGGTGCAGATGGTGAGCGTCTCGCGCAACATCTGGCGCTGGCCGTGGCCCGCGGTCGCGCTGCTCAGCGTGCCGTTCATCGTCATCGATGCGCTGCTCGTCGCGGCGAACGTCCACAAGATTCCGCAGGGCGGCTGGTTTCCGGTGGCGATCGGCGCGCTGCTTTTCGTGCTGATGGCGACATGGCATCGCGGGCTCGAGCTCGCCGGGCAGCATGCCTCGCGCGCACAGCCGCTCGCGGCGTTTCTGCACGATGCGCTGCAAGGCCCGGAGCCGCCCGCGCGCGTGCCGGGCACCGCGGTCTATCCGGGCAGCACGCCGGGCGCGACGCCGTCCGCGCTCACGAGCAACGTGCGCCATAACCGCGTGCTGCACGAGACGACGGTGATCTTCGCGAACCGCTCGGAATCGGCGCCGCGCGTCGATGAGCACACGCGCATCGAAGTGCGCGATCTCGGCGCGGGCTGCTACGAAGTGATCTCGCGGCACGGCTTCGTCGAGCGGCCGAATCTGCCGCGCCTGCTCGCGTCGCTGAACGGCCAGTTCGGCGGCTGGAGTTTCGACCCGAAGCACACGACCTACTTCCTGCCACGCGACGAAGCGGCGCCCGGCTGTTCTCACGGGCACATGCCGCGCTGGCGCGAGCGTCTTTTCGGTTCGATGTCGTTCCATTCGGCATCGAGCGCCGAATACTACGGACTTCGAAGCGAAGATGTCGTCGAACTCGGCGTGCAGGTCGCGCTATAACTCGCGCTCATGCAAATCCACAACGTGAAGGCGACCCGTCCGCTGCTCGCCGTAAGCTTCTTCGCAGCGGACGTGCAAGCGGGCGTCGGCCCGTTTCTCGGCATCTATCTGCAATCGCACGGCTGGACGACGGACCGCATCGGCACCGTGCTGACCATCGGCGGTATCGTCGGCATGCTGGTCACGACGCCTGCGGGCGCACTCGTCGATGCGACCTCGCGCCGGCGCACCGTCGTCGCGGCCGCGAGCGCGCTGTCGATCGTCGCGGCGATCATCATCTGGCTGTTCCACGGCTTCTGGCCGGTCACGCTCTCGCAGATCGCCACGGCCATCGCGGGCGCGACGATGGGCCCGGCGCTCGCCGGTCTCACGCTCGGTATCGTCGGACGGCAGAATTTCGACCGGCAATACGGGCGCAATCAGGTGGCGAATCATGCGGGCAACATCGCGGCGGCGGCGCTCTCGGGTTGGCTCGGCGCGTGGCTCGGCATGCCGTATATCTTCGGGCTGAGCGCAGCGTTCGGCGCGGGTTGCATCCTCACGGCGCTGTGGATTCCACCTGGCTCGGTGCATCGGCATTACGCGCGCGGGATCGCGAAAGACGATGCCGACGACGCCTCCGATATCCGCGCCGACGCCCTGCGCGTGCTGTTGCGCAATCGTTCGCTGCTCGTGCTGTCGGCGGCGCTCGCGGCGTTCAATCTCGGCAATTCGGCGATGCTGCCGCTCTACAGTCTCGCGGTCGCATCGACGCATGCCGCCGATCCGAGTCACGTGACGGCCGCCAATATCGTCATCTCGCAGATCGTCATGCTCGTCGCGGCAGCCTATGCGAGCCGCGCGATCCGCCGCTTCGGCTTCTGGTGGATCATCCTCGTCACGCTCGCGACGCTGCCGCTGCGCGCCGTTACGGCGGCGTTCGTCGCGCCGGCGTGGGGCATCGTGCCGGTGCAGGTGTTCGATGGCATCGGCGCGGGCTTTCAGAGCGTCGCGGTGCCCGCGCTCGTCGTGCATCTGCTGCACGGAAGCGGCCGCGTGAATCTGGGGCAGGGCGCGGTGCTGGGCGTCGAAGCGGCGGGCGCGTGCCTGAGCCCGATGCTCGGCGGCTGGATCGCGCATCGCTACGGCTTTCCGGCCGCGTTCGTGGCGCTCGGAAGTTTGTCGGTCGTATCGTTCGCGATCTGGGTCGGTTATGGACGGCGCGTGCGGGAGGCATGCGACACGCGGCGCGACGAACTCGGCAAACTGGCCGACGTGGATTCGTCGACGTTATTGCCCTGACCGCGTCTGCGGTCACGCCGAAGCGTCGCCGGCGGGCAGCGCGTCGGCCTTCGCGTTTGCGTGGGTCTTCGCGGCTTCCATCGCCATGTCGGAGTTTTCGACCGGGCGGTCGCGCATTTCGGTGAAGCCGTCAGCGTCGATCGTGTAGGCCCAGGTGCATTGACCGGTCGGATCGTGATCGATGGTGATCTCGACGGTGTGCCCGTTGCGAACGTAAGTCTCGGTTGACATGATGTGCCTCTCGATAGGGTTCACGACATGCCCGCGCCGCGCAGGCGCTTGAGGGCGAGAATCGCGGCGGCGAGCACGTGCACGGCGCCGAAGCCGAGCACGAACACGAGCCATGCGGGTATCGGCAAATCGAGCGTGGATGCGCCCATTGCGCCGAACGCGAGCGCCACCACGATCATCACGAAATGCGCGGTACGGCGCTTGCCCGTGCCGCGCGTGAAGCTCGGAATTTCGTAGTGCGTGTAGCAGACGATCGCGCCCGTCAGCACTGCCGCGACGACGGCCTGCCACGGAATCACGGTTTGTTCGAACCGGGCGGCACGGGGTTCTTTTCCTGCGACGACGGCAACGCGTTTTCCGATGCCTCGTGGCCGCGCTTCGTGCGCGCGTCGAGCTCGGCTTGCTTCGTTTCCTGCGAGGACGGCGGCGCGGAGTCGTCGCGGCCCACGGGTTCGTCCATGTCGTCGGCGGTGGCGTGCGGCACGGGCTTGTCCTGCTGCATGATGGCCTCCGGAAAGCGTGAAGCGGCGCGCGGGACGCACGCCTGCATGTCGGGCGGAGCAAACGGCGGTCCCGGTTCGACGCTCGGCGGGCGCTGCTGCCGTCGGTCGTCGCGAACCGGTCCCGACTGTCACTCGAGCCCTTCGTGCTCGAATGCGAGCTTGACGGCGGGCCGCTCGCGCATGCGCTGGTAAAACGCTTGCAGCTCGGCGGGCATATCGACGTTCATCTTGCGCGCCCATGTCAGCATCGTGAAAAGATAGGCGTCCGCGACGCTGACATCTTTGCCGAACAGATAATCGCCGCGCAGCATCGTCGCGATGAGCGCGAAACGCTGAGCGATTTTCTCGCGCGCCGCCGTGGCTTCGGCGTCGGCGGATGGCCGGAACACGCGGCCGAACTGCTTGTGGATTTCCGTCGATATGAACGCGAGCATTTCGATCAGGCGCAACTTGCCGTCGTCGCCGGAGGGCGCGAGCGACGGCGCCTGTTGCGCGACCCAGAACAGAATCGCGATGTTTTCGGTGAGACGCTTGCCGTCGTCGAATTCGAGAACGGGCACGTAACCTTTCGGATTGATGTCGTTGAACGGCGTATTGTTTTCGGTGAGTTTGGCCTTCAGATCGACTTTTACGCGATCGAAGTTCAGGCCTGCTTCATGCATCGCGATGTGATCGGCGAGACTGCACGCGCCGGGCGCGTAATAGAGTTTCATGATGCGCGGCTCCTTCCCGTGATTGCGGGTGCTCAAAGCGATTGAGTGAGCAAGGCGCATGCCGCAGAACGTGAGCGCGACTAAAGTTTCATGTCGCGCGTGCCGTTGACCTGAACGTGCATTCGTCGCAGCAGCGGAAGGCGAAGGTATGATACGGCCGTTTCGACCATCCGCCGCCCGCCGTCCCTGAACGGCCGCGGTTCCGGCCCCGCACGTGGCGGCCTTTGCCATGTTCCACACACCTGACACAGAAACACTCCGTCTTTGCAGCGTGCTCGCGAGCACGGCGTTCGGGCTCGTCTTCGCGCTGGTGCGCTTCGGACGGAGCATCGAGCCGCAATTCGTGCACTGGTCGGCGAGCTCGTTCCTGTATGCCGCGGTGCTGGTCGGTTTCGAGTACGCGCGCGGCAATCTCGTGCTCGTCGGGCTGCTGCTCGGCGCGCTCGCGGTCACCAACATGCTGATCGTCTCCGGCCTGCGATCCTTCGATGGCAAGCCGCCCTTTCGCGGATGGATGCTCGCGCCGGTCATCGGCTGTGCGGCGGTGCATGTCTTGCCGACATGGCTCGGCGGCCACGGCCCGGTCGTCTCGACGATCACGCATGCGGGCGACACGATCAGCGTCGCGGTTTCCGCCGCCATCACCGGCATCACGCTCTGGTCGAGCGGGCGGCGCGAGAAAAGCCGCGCGAGACGCATCGCCGGACTCGCGATGCTTGGCTATCTGCCGGGCTACGCCGTGACGCTCGCGGCCTATCTGTTCACCGTTCCGCGCCTCAACTACCTCGCGCTGATCCCGACGCTCTCCGACCAACTGCTGCTCGGCGTGCTGAATCTCGGCCTGCTCGCGATTCCCGCCGAGCGTGCGCAACAACGCCTGCGCGACGCCGCGCTGCGCGATCCGCTGACGGGCGTGTGGAACCGCGCCGGATTCGGGCGTTACGCGACGCGTCTCGCCGCGCCGGGCGCCACCGTGCTCGCCATCGATCTCGATCATTTCAAACAGATCAACGATCGTCACGGTCATCTCGCAGGCGACAACGTGCTGATCGAGCTCGCGCGGCTCGCGGGCGACGAAGTCGAGTCGCTCGGCGGCGAGTTCGGCCGGCTCGGCGGCGACGAGTTCGTCGCGATTCTGCCCGCGTCGCGCGCCGCGAATGCGCAGGCCTGCGCGAACCAGATCCACGACGCGTGCCGCAAAGTCACCGAAGGCATGCCCGAATGGACGACGAGCATCGGCGTATCGCAGATCGGCGCGAACGAAACCGGTTTTCACGACGCGCTGCAACGTGCCGACGTCGCGCTTTATCGCGCGAAGGTGGCGGGGCGCAACAAGCTCACGGCATGACTCGTGAACCGAGCGCCTGACGCAGCGTGCGCGCCGCCGCGACCATGTTGCGCAGCGCGGGAATCACTTCATCCCATTGACGCGTCTTGAGCCCGCAGTCGGGATTGACCCACAGGCGTTCGCCGGGAATGCGCTCCGCCGCTTTCGTCATCAGATCGACGATATGCGCTTCGCTCGGGATATTGGGCGAGTGGATGTCGTACACGCCCGGCCCGATCTGATTCGGATAGCTGAAGCCGTCGAATGCGTCGAGCAGCTCCATGTCCGAGCGCGATGTTTCGATCGTGATGACATCGGCATCCATATCCGCGATCGACGCGATGATGTCGTTGAACTCCGAATAACACATGTGTGTGTGGATCTGCGTTTCGTCGCGCACGCCGTTCGCCGTGATGCGAAACGCTTCCACCGCCCAGCGCAGATACGCGCTCCATTGCGAGCGGCGCAGCGGCAGGCCTTCGCGCAAAGCGGCTTCATCGATCTGAATGACGCGCACGCCGGCCTTTTCCAGATCGAGCACTTCCTCGCGGATCGCGAGCGCGAGTTGCCGGCACGACACCGAGCGCGGTTGATCGTCGCGCACGAACGACCAGTTCAGGATCGTGACCGGGCCGGTGAGCATGCCCTTCATCGGCTTCTGCGTTTGCGATTGTGCGTAGCGAATCCACTCGACGGTCATCGCCTTCGGACGGCTGATATCGCCGAAGAGAATCGGCGGCTTCACGCAGCGCGAGCCGTACGACTGCACCCAGCCAAACTGGCTGAACGCATAGCCTTCGAGTTGTTCGCCGAAGTATTCGACCATGTCGTTGCGTTCGGCTTCGCCGTGCACGAGCACATCGAGGCCGAGCGCTTCCTGCTCTTTCACGGCGCGCGTGATTTCGCGTTGCATCGCGGTCCTGTAGCTCGCGGCATCGAGCTCGCCCTTTCTGAACTGGCTGCGCGCATGACGAATCTCGCTGGTTTGCGGGAACGAGCCGATGGTCGTTGTCGGATACGCGGGCAGGTCGAGCATCGCGGCCTGCTTCGCGGCGCGTTGCGGATAGGCGCTCGCGCGTTCGCCGAGCGCGGCGTCGATCTTCGCGACCGCCGCCTTCACCAACGGGTCATGCACGCGCGACGACGTGCGGCGGCTTTCGATCGCCGCGGCGTTGTGCGCGAGCGCATCGGTCACCGATGCGCGGCCTTCGTTCAATGCCCGCGCGAGCACGTGCAGTTCATCGAGCTTTTGCAGCGCGAAGGCGAGCCACGATTGGATATCGGCATCGAGCTTCGTCTCGCTCGACAGATCGACGGGCGCATGCAGCAGCGAGCACGACGGCGCGATCCATAGCCGATTACCGAGCGATGCGTGCAGCGGTTCGAGCCATTCGAGCGCGGCGTTCAGATCCGTCTTCCAGATATTGCGGCCGTTGATCGCGCCGACCGACAGCACCGACGCACCCGGCAGCGATGCAGCCGCCGCGGCCACTTCGTCGCGCGCGTTGATCGCATCGATATGCAGGCCGTCCACCGGCAGCCTGCACGCGAGTTCCAGGTTCTCCTGCAACTGGCCGAAGTAAGTCGCGAGCAAAAGGCGCACGCGGCGCGCAGAGAGCGCGTCGTAGGCGGTGACGAAGGCGTCGCGCCACGGCGCGTCGAGCTCGGTGACGAGCGCGGGTTCATCGATCTGCACCCACTCCACGCCGAGCGCGGCGAAGTGATCGAGCAGCGCGGCATAGACGGGCAGGAGACGCGGCAGCAGCGCGAGCCTGTCCGAATCGTCCTTCGCCTTGCCGAGCCACAGATACGTCACCGGGCCGATGATGACGGGCTTCGCGTTCACACCGAGCGCGCGCGCTTCGCCGAGTTGCCCGACGAGACGCGACGTATCGAGGCTGAACTGCGTCGCCGCATCGAACTCGGGGACGATGTAGTGGTAGTTGGTATCGAACCACTTCGTCATCTCGCCGGCCGCCACGCCGCCGCAGCACGCGGCGTGCGCTTCGGCGTCCTGCGCCGAACGTCCGCGTGCGACGCGGAAAGCGTTGTCGAGCGCATCGCCATGAAAGCCGCGCACGCGTTCGGGCAGGTTGCCGAGCGTGAAGCTCATGTCGAGCACCTGATCGTAGAACGCGAAATCGCCGACGGGCACGAGATCGAGGCGCGCCTGATCCTTCCAGTGCCGCGCGCGCAACTGGGCGCCCACGGCTTTCAGTTCATCGCGTGAAGACTGGTTTTTCCAGTAGCTTTCGAGGGCGAACTTCAGTTCGCGTTGTGCGCCGATGCGCGGAAAACCCAGGTTGTGTGTCGTGACCATCGTACGTCGTCTCTGTCGAAGTTGGCGATATGACAGCGATGATAGAATTTTCGATGCATGAATAAAAATGGTTTGATTTCATGCATCGATCAATTTTATTCATGGAGCTTCCGATGCTCGAACGTGCGCATCTGATGGTCGTGCGGGAAGTGGAACGGCAAGGTTCGCTGACCGCCGCCGCCGAGGTGCTGAATCTCACGCAGTCCGCGCTGAGCCATACCGTCAAGAAGCTGGAGCAGCAACTGGGCACGCCGGTCTGGACGCGCGAAGGGCGCAGCATGCGGCTCACGCAGGCCGGGCAGTATCTGCTCGGCCTCGCGAACCGGCTGCTGCCACAGTTTGAGCTTGCCGAAGCGCGCATGAAGCAGTACGCGCAGGGCGAGCGCGGCACCTTGCGCATCGGCATGGAGTGTCATCCGTGCTATCAGTGGCTGCTCAAGGTCGTGTCGCCCTATCTCGCGCGCTGGCCCGATGTCGATGTCGACGTGAAGCAGCGCTTTCAGTTCGGCGGCATCGGTGCGCTGTTCGGCCATGACATCGACGTGCTCGTGACGCCCGATCCGCTCAAGAAGCCGGGCTTGCGCTTCACGCCGGTGTTCGACTACGAACAGGTGCTCGTCGTGCCGGAAGCGCATCCGCTCGCAAGTGCGACTCACGCCACGCCGGAGCAGATCGCGCAGGAAGTGCTCATCACGTATCCGGTCGAAACCGATCGCCTCGACATCTACACGAAGTTCCTCACGCCCGCGAATGTCGTGCCGAGACGCCACAAGGTGATCGAAACGACGGACATCATGATGCAGATGGTGGCGAGCGGACGCGGCGTCGCGGCGCTGCCGCGCTGGCTTGCCGAGGAATATGCGGACCGCATGCCGCTCGACGTGCTCAAGCTCGGCAAAAAGGGCATCGCGAAGCAGATCTTTCTCGGCACGCGCGAGGCGGATGCATCGATCGACTATCTCGCGGCGTTCATCGCGCTGGCGAAAAAGGCCGATGGCTCGAAGGCGCGGATTTCCCGCTAACGTTTCGCATCGAGCGCATCACATACGCACGCAATGCGTCATCGCGTGAAAATAGAGGCGTCTTTGAAGGGAGAGAACGCATATGAAAAGCGCATGCATCGCGACGATGCTGCTGTTCCTTGCGTTGACGGGTCTCGCGCAAGCGCAGGAGCGCCTCAGCGATGAACAAATGCTGGGCGTCGTCTTCGTCGCGAATCAGGCGGAGATAGCGGCAGCCAATCTCGCATTGCGCAAGACGCGCTCGTATAGCCTGCAAGTTTTCGCGCGACGCATCGTGTCGGAGCACGCGCAGGTCAATCAGGAGATCGCGACGCTTGCGCAAAGATTCGGGACGCAGCCGCAGCGCAGCGCGACGAGCGACGCGCTGATGAAGCAAAGCGCCGACGATCTCGCCGATCTCGACGACGTCGGCATGTATGACTTCGACGAAGCGTATCTCGATCGCGAAGTGCTCTTTCTGCAAAAGCTCGTCAATACGGTCGATGACTACATCCGCACCGCGCGCAACGCGGACGTGCGGACCTTGCTGATCCGCTCGCGCCCGTCCTTCATTTTTCATCTCGATCAGGCGCACCGGCTGCAACTGACGATAGGCAGTCCGGGCCTCAAGCGCTGATGCCGCTGCGATAAGATCGTCGTCGCTTATCTACGGAGATCATATGGACGCATCGCAACGCATCGACGAGTTGATTGCAGGCATCACCGACTGGCGCGGCGAGACCTTCGCCAATATGCGCAAGATCATCCTCGCAGCGGATGACGGGATCGTCGAGGAGTGGAAGTACATGGGCAGCCCGGTGTGGTATCGCGACGGCATGATCGCCGTGGCCAACGCCCACAAGGGAAAAGTGAAGCTCACCTTCGCTCACGGCGCGCGTCTTCCCGATCCCGAAAAGCTCTTCAATGCAGGCCTCGAAGGCAACGCGCGGCGCGCGATCGATTTCTTCGAAGGCGACAAGATCGATGCGCGGGCGCTGAAGAATCTCGTGCGCGCGGCCATCGAGTTCAATCGGTCACGCCTGAAGTAGACCGCACGCGCGATTGCGTCGCTGTCCGGCACGCGATCGCGCGCAAACGTTTGCTTTGCGCGAGCCCCTCCAGCCGCCCACTCCAGTAGCGCCGGTCCTGTCGTATTCGGACCAAAACGCCTGAATCATTTCTTTACAAATACAAAACGTCCAGTCACAATCCGCAACCAAAATAATAACGATTCGCATTTACACACGCAACGATGTCAAGAGAAATGAGCATGAAATCAGGTGATACGAACCCGGTCGCCCTGCGGCCTTTGAAGCTGGCTGCGCTGCTGCTGTTCGCCGTCGCGCCGCTCGCCTACGCGCAGTCGGCGGACGCGCCGCCGGGGGCATCGGAACCCGTGGTCGCGGCGCCGGCCGACAGCACGCTGCCCGCCGTCAAGGTGACGGCGCAGAACGAGGACCAGCCTTATGGTCCGACGAAAGGCTATGTCGCGAAGGAATCGACGGCGCTCAAGAACAGCGCGTCACTGCTCGAAACGCCGCAGTCCGTCTCGGTCGTCACGCGCGAGCAGATGGACCAGCAGAACGCGCAGACGCTCAACGCGGCCGTGCGCTACGTGTCGGGCGTGACACCCGAAACGCGCGGCGGCATCGCGACGCGCTATGACCTGCTGAAGGTGCGCGGCTTCGACGCCGACAAGTACTGGAACGGTCTCAAGCTGCTCGATAACGCGTGGTACGCGGTGCCGCAGCTCGATCCCTTCTTGATGGAACGTATCGAAGTGCTCAAGGGCCCGGTGTCGGTGCTCTACGGGCAGGCGGCGGCGGGCGGCCTGCTCGATCAGGAAAGCAAGCTGCCGACCGTCGTGCCGCTGCACGAAGTGGGCGTCGAGTTCGGCAACTACGCGCACAAGCAGGCCACGTTCGATTTCTCCGGCCCGATCGCGGGCGATCAGCGCTATCTGTATCGCATCACCGGGCTCGTGCGTTCGGAAGACGGACAGGTCGAATCGACGATGAACAAGCGCATCGCGATTGCGCCGTCGTTCACGTGGCGTCCCGATAACAAGACCTCGCTCACGCTGTACGGCCTGTATCAGCACGATCCGCGCAGCACGTCGTACGGCAGCGTGCCGCCGCAAGGCACGGTGCTGTTCAATCCGAACGGCAAGCTGTCCAGCGATTTCTACGACGGCGATCACAACTTCGAGAGCTTCAATCGCGTGCAGGAAGCGATCGGCTACAAGTTCGACCGCAAGCTCAACAACGCGTGGACGTTCCGCTCGACCGGCCGCCTGATCCATCTGGCGCAGGACTACAAGAGCGTCTATGCGAGCGCGCTCGAAGACGATCTGCGCACGCTCGATCGCGGCACGGCGGCGTCGAAGGACAATCTCAACACGATCAGCTTCGACAATCAGGTCGAAGGCAATTTCTCGACGGGCTCAATCGAGCATGCGGTGCTGTTCGGCTTCGACTATCAGCATTACGCGAGCAACTTCGATGCGGGCTTCGGCGCTGCACCGACGCTCGACATGTTCGCGCCGGACTACAACCAGGCGATCACGCCGCCTGACCGCTATCACCAGGTGTTGAGCGGCACGCAGTACGGCGTCTATGCGCAGGACCAACTGCGCTGGGGCAACGTGATCCTCACGCTCGGCGGACGCGAAGACTGGGCGAGCAGCGATTCGAACAACACGACGTACAACATCGTCTCGCATCAGTTCGATCGCGCGTTCACGTGGCGCGCCGGTTTGTCGTATGTGTTCGACAGCGGCATCGCGCCGTACTTCAGCTATACCGAATCGTTCACGCCGCAGGCAGGCACCGATATCAACGGCCAGCAGTTCTCGCCGGAGCGCGGGCGTCAATATGAACTCGGCGTGAAGTTCGCGCCGAAGGGTTACAACGCGTTCTTCTCGGCCGCGCTGTTCGATCTGACGCGCAAGAACCTGCTGACCGTCAATGCGGACAACCCGGCCTTCCAGACGGCGGCCGGCGAAGCGCGATCGCTCGGCGTCGAGCTCGAAGCGAAGGCGAGCCTCACCGATTCGCTGAACGTCACCGCGAGCTACACGTATCTGAACACGAAGTACACGAAGGACAACAGCGGTCTGGAAGGCAAGTTCCTGCCCGCGATTCCGCAGAATCAGGCTTCGTTGTGGGCGTATTACACCGTCAATCGCGGGCCGCTCGCCGGTCTCTCGATGGGCGCGGGCGGACGCTACACCGGCACGACGTACAGCAGCGACAACAGCTTCAAGGTATCGAGCTTCTTCCTCGTCGATGCCGTGCTGCGCTACGACCTCGGCCGTGCGGCGGCGCAGTTGAAGGGCGCGGAACTTTACGTGAACGCGCAGAACCTCTTCAACAAGGAATACGTTGCGTCGTGCTACTACGGCAGCTGGTGTGCGTTCGGCTATGGACGTCAGGTCTTCGCCGGCATGAACTATCACTGGTAAGCACGTTTCATTGCACTGCGTCTTCATGGCGCAGCGCATTCTCTCCGGCGCTTTATCGCGAACGAAGCTATCCGTATCAGGATTTCTTAGTTCGCGCGTGAGGAAGCGGCAAGTACATTGATTGCCTGCCGCTTCTCACGATACCCCGCATGACGCCGACCTTTCCATTGCAGCGCTTCTTCGCCGTGCTCGCTTCGATCGCGGCATTCGCCTGGCCTTTGCAGTCTGCGCACGCCGAAGGCAAGGTGAAGGTCGTCGATCAATACGGCATCGGCTCGCTGCTGCTCAAGGTGGCGAAGGACCAGAAGCTCATCGAGAAAGCGGGTGCGCGTGCGGGCCTCGATATCGACGTGCAATGGAACACGCTCTCGGGCGGCGCGGCGGTGAACGAGTCGTTGCTGTCGGGTGCAGCGGATATCGCGACCATCGGCATCGGGCCGTTGATGACGATCTGGGACCGCACGCGCGGGCATCAGGACTTTCGCGCGATCGCGGCGCAAAGCGCGGTGCCGGTCTATCTCGTGACGAACGATCCGCGCATTCGCAGCGTGAAGGATATCGGCGAGAAGGATCGCATCGCGGTGGTGTCGGTGGCGGTGTCGCAGCAGGGGCGGCTGTTGCAGATGGCGTCGGCGCAGGCGTTCGGCGATGCCGACTATGGGCGTCTCGACCGCTTCGAGGTCAACATGCCGCACGCCGATGCGACCACCGCGATGTTGTCCGGCAACTCGGTCATCAATCTGCATTTCTCGAATGCGCCTTATCAGTATCAGGAACTCGAAAACCCGAAGATCCACAAGGTGACGAGTTCGACGGAGATTCTCGGCGGGCCGTCGACGGGCAGCGTCGTCGTGACTTCCGACAAATGGCGCAAGGACAATCCGAAGACCTATGCCGCCGTGCGCGCGGCGCTCGACGACGCGGCGCGGCTCGTCGCGAAGGACAAGGCGCAAGCCGCCGCCATCTACATCCGACAGGACAACTCGAAGCTGTCGTCCGCATTCGTCGAACGCATTCTGAGCGACAAGGACACGAGCTTCGCGACGACACCGCAAAACACGCTGCAACTCGGTACGTTTCTGCACAAGGTCGGTGTGATTCGACACGAGCCGAAGTCGTGGCGTGACTACTTTTTCGCCGACAAGACCAACGCGCAGGGCAGTTGAGCGCATCCATTTCAAATTGATAAGGAAGCCGAACAATGAATGCAGCCGCCATCCAGCATGATACCGATCTGACGGTCAGTCCGCTTTCGGCGCATATCGGCGCGGAAATCAGCGGTGTCGATCTCACGCGCCCTTTGTCGTCCGGGCAGGTCAAAGCGATCCGCGCCGCGTTGCTTCAATGGCGCGTGGTCTTCTTTCGCGAGCAGTTTCTGAGCCACGAGCAGCACATCGCGTTCTCGGCGCAATTCGGCGAGCTCACGGTCGGGCATCCGGTGTTCGGTCATGTCGAAGGACATCCGGAAATCTATTCGATCTCGAAGTTCCGCAAGGCCACGCGCTTCGACGGCCCGTCGGTTTTGCGGCCGTGGACCGGATGGCATACGGATGTCACCGCCGCGGTGAATCCGCCGTTCGCGTCGATTCTGCGCGGCGTGACGATTCCGCCCTATGGCGGCGACACGCAATGGACCAATCTCGTGATCGCTTACGAGAAGCTCTCCGCGCCGCTGCGCGCTTTCGTCGATGGCTTGCTCGGCGTGCATCGCTTCGCGCCGCCGCAAGGCGCGAGCGGCACCGATGCGTTCACGAAAGCAGTCAGCGATCACACGCTCGTGAGCGAGCATCCGCTCGTGCACGTACATCCCGAGACCGGCGAGCGCGCGCTGTATGTGAGTCCGGGGTTTCTCAAGCATGTCGTGGGGCTCGCGCCGCGCGAGAGTCAGGTGTTGCTCGAACTGCTGTGGGAGCACGTTACGCGGCCGGAATTCACGGTGCGCTTCAAATGGGAGCCGGGAAGCATCGCGTTCTGGGACAACCGCACGACCGCGCATCTCGCGCCCAGCGATATCTTCGATCTCGACTTCGATCGCCAGTTGTATCGCACGACGCTCGTCGGCGATGTGCCCGTGGGGCCGGACGGACAGCAATCGGTGGCGGTGCAGGGGACGCCCGTGGGCGCGGCAGCTGCGGTGGCTTTGAATTGATCGACTGGAGAATACGCACATTACATCGCAACTAACGGTCTGTCCACACGATCGCCGCTTTCAGCTTCGCCACTGGCTATTAAGAGGAAGGCTTCCCTGGACGGCTTCCGCGGGCCCGTATAATCGCAGCCTTCCTGCGATTCCGTGCCTGCGCAGGCACGTCCGCCAGCGTCGAACGACATTGGTTTATTAACATTCCGAACGCCTGTTCAGGACAGGCCGAAGCACGAAAGGAACGCCACGCGTGGAAAGTCTCTTCCAGTCCGTGAATGCATTGTTTGCCTTCATTGCGCCCATCTCGGATTTCTTGTGGGATTTCCCCACCAATTTCAAGGCCTGGTCGCGCATTCCCGTGCTCGGGCAGTTTTCGTTCGCGATTCTTCTGCTCGTCGGCGTGGGCATCCATTTCACGATCCGCACGCGTTTCATCCAGACGATGAACGTCGGCAAGATCGTGCGCATCATGTTGCGGCGGCAGACGTCGAAGACCGGCGTCAGCGCGCTGGCGTCGTTCATGCTCGGGCTCGCGATGCGCGCGGGGCCGGGTAATATCGTCGGCATCACGGGCGCGATCTCCGTCGGCGGGCCGGGCGCGTTGTTCTGGATGTGGGTCGCCGCATTCTTCGGCATGGCCACGGCGTTCATGGAATCGACGCTCGCGCAGCTCTTCAAGGAGAAGAAGCACGACGAGTTCGTCGGCGGCCTGCCGTTCTACGGGCGGCGCGTTCTCGGCGACAGGCGCATCGTCGGCACGTTCCTGTCGGTCGTGTTCATCGTCTATGCGCTTTTCAACGTGCCGCCGCAAACGTTCAACGTGTTCACCGCAATCGGCACCATCGCCGATACGGTGTCCGGCGCGCATCTCGCGCGTCAGTCGACGGTGTATTACGTCATCGCGGTCGCGCTCGTCGCGGCGTGCGCGTTCATCATCATGGGCGGCATCCGGCGCGTGACCGCCTATACCGATGTGCTCGTGCCCATCAAGGCGGCGCTCTTCTGCCTGATGTCGCTCGTCATCATCCTGATCAATCTGCCGCTGATTCCGTACTTCTTTCATGAGGTGATCGTCGGTGCGTTCGCGCCGCATGCGCTCTTCGGCGGCGCGATCGGCACCGCGCTCGCGCAGGGCGTCAAGCGCGGGCTGATGTCGAACGAGGCGGGGCAGGGCACCATCACGATGGCCGCGGCCATCGCCGATAACGATCACCCGTGCGAACAGGGCTTCGTGCAGAGTCTCGGCGTGTTCTTCGACACGATGGTCATCTGCACGATGACCGGCTTCATCGTCGTGATGGCGCACGTGTGGACCGGAACCGTCGATGGCCAGGCGTGGGAATCGGTCAGGGCCTCGAAGATCACGGTCTATCTCGCATCGGTGGAAACGCTCGTGCCGGTTTCGGTCGCGCAGGTCGTGAAGATCGTGATGTGCGTGTGCTACGGGCTCTTCGCATTCACCACCTTGCTCGGCATGATTTCATTCGCGGAGATCTCGGCGAACTTCATTTCGCGCAGTCCGCGTTTCATCACGGGCATTCGTGTGGTCGGCTCGCTCGTGTTCGTGCCGTTCGGCGCGCTCACCGTGCTGGCCGGACTCGAATTGCCGAATCTCTGGGCGCTGTCCGATCTGATGAACATCGTGATGGTTCTGCTCAACGTGCCGATTCTGCTGATCGGGCAACGTCTCGTGTACAAGGCGCTCGCGCATTACCGCGCGACGCGCGGCGGGCCGTTCGTATCGGAAGAGATCGGCGTGCGGACCGCGTATTGGTCGAAGAAACGCGATGCGGTCGCGAAGCAGGAAGACGTTCGCGAGCGCGTCGAAAGTTAGGAACTGAAAAATTCCACTGCGCCGGTGCTGATGTTGTACATCGCGCCGGCGATCTTGATCGCGTGCTGGCTTTCCATTTCGTTGAGCACGGTGCTGTCGCGGCGAATGTTCGCGAGCGTCAGTTCGACGTTCTTGCGCGCGACCTTATCGACGAATGCGTAATTGGTCGCCGTGCGTTCGCCATCGTATTGCGTGGCGTCGACGGCCGGTTTGACGCGCGCGAGCAAGCCGGTGAGATTGCCCAGTTCGACGTCGGCTATCGCGCCTTTGATCGCGCCGCACGAGGTATGCCCCATTACGAGCACGACTTTCGCGCCCATCAGCTTGGTCGCGAATTCCATGCTGCCGAGGATATCGGCGTTCTCGATATTGCCAGCGATGCGGCAATTGAAGATATCGCCGATACCCAGATCCATGATGACTTCCGCGGGCGCGCGCGAATCGATGCAACTGAGCAGCACGGCCGCCGGATACTGGCCTTTTGCGCTCGCTTTCTGTTCATTCAGGTAATTGCGCGGCTTGCGTTCGCCTTTCTGAAAGCGCTCGTTGCCGCGCTTCATCGCCTGGATGATCTGCTCGGGCGTCATGCCGTCGCGCTGCGCTTTGGTGAGCGCATCGGCGTGGGCGGGTATCGTAAGAAGAGACGGGAGGGCGAGTCCGGCGAGGGTCGCGGATGCCGATTTGAGAAAGCCCCGGCGGCAGGCCGTGCAGTGCAGCGGATGCTTCGATTCTTCGCGCATGACCTTGCTCCTCGATCTCGAAAGGATTGGGCCTTCTTTGACGCTCTGTTGCCAGCAGAAGTGTTCAACGGAAATGCGTCGAAAGCAATGCGCGCTTGTTCTGATGACAATGTCACGCCGATGACGTAGCGACCCGCCGTGCGATATCGAGGAAATTCGCGGTTTTGGCGGGCGTCGCGTCGATGCGCGATGCCAGCGCGAGACGAATCGTGATCGCGCTGCCGAGGGCGTCGGTGTACGCGACGCCATCGACCTGAATCTGGCACACGGACGCCGGCACGAGCGACACGCCGAATTCCGCCGCGACCAGATTCACGACCGACGAAAGCTGCGGCGCCTGCTGCCCGGCGACCGGCTCGAATCCGGCTTCGCGGCATGCACCGACGATGACGTCGTGCAAGGTCGGGCTCGCCTCGCGCGGCAGCATCACGAACGGATCGTCCGCGAGCGCGGCGAGCGGCACCTTGCGCTTCTTCGCGAGCTTGTGCGTGGCGGGCAGCACGATTTTCATCGGCTCGATGGCGATGTGATTGATCTGCACGCCGGCGGGCGACTGGCTGCCGAGGCGAACGAAGGCCACGTCCACGCGGCCGGCGTCGAGATGCGCGAGCAGTTGCGCGGTGTTGCCTTCGGTGAGCGTGAGCGTGACGTTCGGATACGCCTGCCGGTACGAGCGAATGAGCTTCGAGACGACCGGATTGAACGCGGCCGATCCCGTGAAGCCGATATTGAGCTGCCCGATCTCGCCGCGGCCCGCGCTCTGCGCCTTTTCGACGGCGAGACGCGCGTCGGTCATGAGACGCTTGGCATCGACGGCAAACGCTTCGCCGGCTTCCGTGAGCACGACGCCGTGCCCCGTGCGCCGAAAAAGCCGCACGCCGATTTCGTCTTCCAACGCGTGAATCTGCTGGCTGAGCGGCGGCTGCCCGATGCCGAGCCGCTCGGCCGCGCGCGTCACATTGCGCTCCTCGGCGACGGCCAGAAAATAGCGGATATGACGCAGCTCCATGCGATATCTTTAAAAAGTATTTCAGATAGACGAGATAGATATTGGACAGTATATCAATCGCGCGACAAAATACCGCTATCGCGCAGTGCGCGGGCTAGAAACTTTTCCCCAATTACATCGCCGATCGCTTTCGAGCGAAACAGGCTGGACGAGTCGCGCGCCCGCGTCGTCTTTGACGGCGCGAATCGTCAACCAGATTGGGAAGGGGTCTAACCGTGGCTGAAGCATTGAAGAAACCAAGGCCGGAATACCGAAACATCGGGATCGGCCAACTCGCGAAGTATCGCTTGCCGCTGGCAGGGAAGGTATC
>NZ_FCOM02000069.1 GCF_001544695.2 Caballeronia arvi | reverse complement strand
ACCATAATTTGGTGGATACCAAACTACCCAAAATCTCAATCAGCACGCCAGAACGGCCACGGCGAGACGCTTACGGAGGATTGAGAAAGGTGACTCCTCAGGTTTGTCCTTCAACAACTCGACGCTTCTTGTATGTCACTTCAGTCGAAAGGCCGGCCCGCGGCCCGTGGGCCGTGTAGTCGTCATCCTCACGCACCTGAGGCAACGAGCGCTCATCCCGGCGAGCGAGGAACGTGTTGGTCTGCAGCGGATTCGGCCGACGTGGTCGGCTGTTCTGCGGGTTCTGGTGATGCGGGCGAGTTCGAGCCCGCTGCACCTGTTGCCCCTCTTCCGTAACGCGCAGCGTCGTTCGGGCGCGCCATCCATCCCAGACAGGAACACCGTCGAAACCAGCGGGTCGGGTCGAAAACGAGTTTGACCGCAAAATCCTCGCGAGGATTCTGGCGTCGAGATTCGTGCGTCCTACCGGTCTCGCGAGGCGGTCGACGTGTCGGTCGCTTCGATGCGCGCTGCGCCGCGTCGCGCGTAACGCCGTGCGATTGTATCGATTCAGACTTTTCTACTTGGGGCTTTCGCGGTTCGGTTTGCACGCCGCTCTGATGGGATATTAAGCGCGCCTCCTGCTTGCGGTTCGAAGAACCGGTCGCGTGCGAACTTGTGAGGCCCCATATCCGAACGAACTCGGTCGCCCTTTTCTTCTCACACTTTAGATACCGCTGAACCGCGCTACGTTGGTTTTGGAGCCGCGACGAACGGTCCTCGTCCGAGACGTCTCGGTCATACGCTAGCACTTCCTCGGGAAGCGCAGCCTTCTCAATCGCACGCTGTTCATAGAAGCGCTTTAACTCCCGCCAGCCTTGAACCCGAAACCTTGGGCAGTTGCCTCTAGGGCGTGCAGAAAGTTCAATGCGTCTTTACCGCGTGCAAGTTCTGCGAGCTAGCGTAATTTCGCTTTCGGGATGCTGTCAGAACTCGCGAAGCGCACGTCTGTATTGTTATTCAAATTCCTACTTCTGCATTTTTTGCGAAACGGGCGCTAGCCAACGTTTCGGCCGACCTCGCGCCGGGAGATGATGCGGGCGATGTACAAGCAATATGTCAAACCTCGTGAAGGCAGGTTGCAGCCGCCTTGACCGGGTCCAATCCACAGCAATCAGCATCACCGCACAAATGCGCCGGGTGCTCCGCCCCCTGCCAAAGATTCAAGAAGCCCGCCGAAGCAGAAATCGATGAGCACCGACCGTCGCGGCCTCATCCGACATTTGAATGCTTATCGAAAATTGAGTTGGCTGATTTCGGTAGGAACGTGGATGCGGTCCAGCGCGGTGACGGACGAGTTCGCTTATGTCGACAGTCAAAGCGACTTAAGGCTGATGCATCGCCGGCGCTTCGTTGAACGTATCCATCTCTGGATGCCTGCTAGCTTGGCGCCGGACATCGCTGCATCGGCAGCGTCGAGCAAGCCCTCGATTGAATTCGCGGTGTCGGGATGTGTCGCAATGCCGATATGCTAACGTTAAGGACGCTCTGCAGAACACGGTTTCAAATGCCTGCGCACCATGTATGCCTTGGGGCAGCTTTTCTATCCAGCTCGGTTCGTCAATGACAGAGGCGATGGGCCAACACTTTGTGACCTCTCATCGAGAGGACGAAAGCATGTTCAACCTGCGGTGTGTTCTACGCTTTGCGCAGCGCCTTGCGCATCATCCATAAATTTCCCAACGCAAATAATGTGGTGATCTGAGCGGTGTTCTTCGCCAGCCCCCGGTATCTCGTCTTCAAGTAACCAAACTGTCGCTTGAGGATTCGGAACGGATGTTCGACCTTTGCACGAATGCCGGCTTTCAATCGTTCGATCTTGTCGTATATCGCATCGAGAGGATCCTTCAAGTTCAATTTCCTTCGCTTGCCGGGCCGCATCGCGACATGCCATCGAGCAGAGCCCGTTTGCTTACGCTTTTCGATGCCCTGGTATCCGGCGTCAGCGTAGACATCCGTTTCGTCACCGTGCAACAGCGCAAGGGCCGCATTGATGTCGTGCTCGTTAGCCGCCGTGCCGATGACCGTGTGAACGAGGCCTGATTCTGCGTCCACGCCTATATGCGCCTTCATACCGAAGTACCAATTCCTGCCTTTCTGGGTCGACTGCATCTCCGGGTCACGTGTGCCCGAGCCGTTCTTGGTCGAACTGGGCGCTGCAATCAACGTAGCATCGACAGCCGAACCCGCCTTAAGCATCAATCCCTTTTCGCTCAATATCTCATTGACGACCGCAAGAATCTGCGCAGCGATGCCATGCGCTTCGAGCAGGTGCCGAAACCGCAAGATGGTCGATTCGTCTGGAAGACGGGCCATCCCTCCATCGAGGCCTGCGAATTCGCGATACAGCGGGACATCGTAGAGGCCTTCTTCCATCGCTGGATCCGACAGACCGAACCATTGTTGGAGGAAGTGAATTTGCAACATCGTCGCGACCGGAAATGGCGGACGACCGGTCTTCCCCTTCGGATAATGCGGCTCGATCAATGCAATCAGCGTCGCCCAGGGCACCACTCGTCTCATCTCGTCCAGAAACTCCCGCTTACGCGTCCGCTTGGTTGACAGGTCCAAGCCGAGATGAAGTTGCGTCATCGTGATACCTCCAAGTCGTTGTTTTCATAGCAGTACTCCTTATCATCACTATAGCAGGGGTTTTGCAGATGTTCCTTAACTGGAAAACGCCCGCCCAACTCTTTTCTGTGACTTCGCGGACGTCTGCAGCTAAACGCGATGCGAGTTCACGCAACTCAGTCTCCCCGCTGCTGTAGACTGCGAGCAGCAGGAACTCATCGCCGCGAACTCATGTAAGTATTCTCTTGGCGAGCCCCTTCTCGAAGCGCGCGCGTCTCCGCACGCCGCCCCGGATAAACATTGTCGCCTCATAGATGAGAACTGGCATTAAGAACAAAAGGGCGGCGGCAATCCCAACGTATAACGCTACAAAACGGACCCTGTCCGCCGTCGCGAGCGGAAAGAAATGCACTGTGCGCAGAGCTCCGCGCGCTTCTTGATGAATGGCGGAGACGACCGTGAGCATCGACGGCAGCCATGTTCGATTCCCCCGAATCGCGACCCTGCGCGCTTCGCGTCCAGTATCGTAGGACAGTGCTCATCACGGACTCGGAGAATGGCTCATTTGACCGCTTTGAGTCCAAACGCAGCTACCTCTTTCTGAGGTCGAGGAACGAGCGGCATTTCCGGGCGCTGGCCGGTATGCCCGGCAGCCCTCGATTAAAACAGCGTGTTCGTAAATTCGAGAGCGCTCCGGCTCCGCAATCTGTCTTCGTTTCTTGTTGGAGCGCCCTGAGGAGGAGTAGCCCATTACTGCCGCATACTCTGCCGGACGCAAGCGCTTGAACCTTAGAAAGAAGTCGTCGCCGGGCAGTCCATTTGCTAGCGCCATTAGGCAGCCATAGTCCAGCAAGGTCGGGTCGCAGAGAGCTTTTGCCGCTTCCTCGAGCACGCGGTATCGGTAATCGATGGATTCATTCATTGAAAACATGCCGTGGAATCGCTGATAACCGACAACCGTCCGCCGGGTCGCAGCTCGCTGAAGCATTCCCGCAATTTCCGTCACCTTAGTGTGGTCCATATTGCGCTCCGGCGTTCATTTGGTAGGGTGAGGGGCCCAGCGTTGACTATGTCTCGACTGAAATGTTCGGCCTAACCGTTTCTCGTAGTAGCCGGCCGGAATCGACGGGTGGATTCAATCCGCACGATGGAGGCGTTACCTGCTCAATGACGACGGCTTGATGCGCCTTACGCTCACACTTGCGAACGCATCCCCGCGCCTGTTTTGGCACGTCCCATGCAGACGTACAAAGAAATTGGTGGGCGCCGTTGCGGAGAAACGGCGTTCAATGTCGGAGTGTCCGTCACTCGAGCGAGCGAGGTAGCGAAGCGGTGGGTAACGCGAGAGAGTTCACGTCGACACAACAAAAACGATAGCAAACGGATGGCCAAATGCAAGGCATTTTTAAGCCGATACGAGCGTGAGTGCGGTAAAGTCTTTAACGGAGGCGCCGTTAATAACGTGTTTCTTGGCTTGAATCAAGCGGAAAATCTCCGCCGGTGTCCTCGCCATTTTGCCCAAAAACCGCTATTGAAGGAAAAGTATGTCATCGGTACGCCGAACAGTTTTGCGCGCCATCAGTACATTGTTGCGCCGGCCTAAGAGGGGAACGCCATGCGTGCGCCTGAGGAAAACCTTCCTAGCGTTTCTCGGCGGCTGAAGGCCGGGCGGAAGATTCTCGACGGGGTTCCGATTAAACAAATCGTTGACGAGCTTCACCTCTGTTTGCAGACGGTCCGGCGTTACGAGGCGCTGGTTCACGCCGATGGCCTTGATGCGCTGAAACAGCTGAAGTTGGGCGGACGGGCTTCGGCGCTGGACGCCGAAGCGCGCAAATGGCTCGCAACGGCGCTGCAGCGGCCAGCAACTGAGTTCGGGTTCGAATCAGAGAGATGGTCGAATGCGAGGGTTCGGGCCTTGATTGAAAAACAGTATGGGGTCAGTTATTCCCGTGTGTATGTATGGGAGATAGTGCAGCAACTGGGACTGGGCCAGCGGTTCTTTGAGTGATAGTTGGCCGAAGACACCTACCACTAAGGTTTTGCGGTCGTTGCCGCCGGGCGACGAGGGAAGGCCGTCTCCTATGCGACTTCGTAGACGCGGCCAAAAGGTGGCGAAAGAAGTGATGCATTTGTTCGATGGCACGCCCGCCGCGATACACGGTCACTTACATCTTTGGCACTATCGATTCCGGAGTGAGGGCGATAGAGCGGCATTGCTGGCAGCGGCCGATGAGGAGGCGCGCGTCCACAAGCTGAACAGCAACTCGTACGTTAGTTCGATACTTGCAAGCGTCCCGATATGTACCGCGTCGCATCTTTTATCGGCTGCTAACTGTTCCACCAGCGCATTCTGCCTGCACAGGGATTCCTCGCATCTTACCAGCCGTTCGACGAGCGCTCGCGCTAGCACGGAGTCTGCCTCAGAGGATTTCGGTCGCATGGCGTCTCCGGATAATTAGCTCTTTGATAATGTTAGTGAATCGTGGGCGGGCCATGGTCGTCCGTAAAGCAAGGGTTGTTTACTCGTATCGTTTTTGCATGTTGCGTGTCGGCGAGCGGCGAAGTGCACTCAATACGGCACAGTGGGTGGCTGGTTGCCCCTGAGTTCCGCGGTCTCCGGTTTGTCCGCACCCACAAACTTACAAGGAGCGCCATCATTTTTAGAATTCAGTGAATCCCACCGGCTTGACAACAAATGCGTTGATGCCTAATTCATAGCCCCGGCGCAGGTCCTGTGATTCGCGTGAGGATGTCAATGCGACGACTGGCAGCGAAAAGATGCTTGGCGTGCGGCGAATCTCTTGAAGGACGTAGAGACTGGCTACCTTTGGTAGGTCCATCAACATCAGCGCAGGTTCCTTGCTGCGGCGGTGTTTCCATATCCCTCGCGCCGCAAATAAGCGAGGGCCTCCTCGCCGTCGCGAGCGGTGCCGACGGTGCAGTACGTCGAGCAGCACTCAAGGGCAATCAACGCGAGGTCCAAGTCGAACGGGTTATCTTCGACAAGCAAGAGCGATTGCGTGAGCGTCAGAAAATAATCAATGTGACATTCGTAGCAATCAACATTCCGCTGGTCGCGAAGGTCCCACTCGAACAACGCATGCGGCGCGGACGGGCACAAGGCCGTCCGGCATCTAGCGGTTCAGAAGCGTCGAGGGCGCTCGGGTTAACCCAGCGCGCGAGCATTGTTGAGCGAGTGCTCACGGTCGACATCGTTCAGGCAATCGTCCAATTCTTAAGTCGGCAAAGGGCTCTGGGTGAGCAGCTCTTCCAACTCATCGATGCTGATGGGCCAGAAGGCGCAACCGTCGAAGCCGGGCATCACTTTGCCGACTACTTCTGTGTGACCGGTAAGGGCGGTAAAACGCGCGCTCGAACTCCGGCTATCAAGTTTCGTGGACAGGTTACGGCCGTCGGCATCAGGCAGGGAACGGTCCAGAAGTAGCGCATGAGCATGACGACGAGAAGGCAATACGCCGAATTCGGGCGAGATGGTGCAACAATTGCTTTTACAACGGTGGCTATTTTCACATGCTCGCTTCCCGTGTGGTCATTACCATGGATAATTACGGCTACCGTCGCCCGAAGCTCGTACTGTTCCCGACGAAGCCTCCCGAACCGACTCCGGGGCGCTCGGAGGACGATTACAAGGTTTATGCGTCGTATCGCCCCGGCAGCAGCGGTCGGTTTATGGGTACATTGAAAGTGGTCCGCCTGACTGACGGACGACTGCTTTTTCCGTTTGAAGGTGCGGAAGAAATCGGTCCGTTTGATACGAAAGACGCGGCAAAACAGGCCGCGATGCTGCGCGGGCTTGAAATCGTGCATCTCGACCTTCGTGCACCTGAACTATAGACGACGTATTTGACCTACTCTCCCGCGTAGGCAACTTATCGCGGGGGCAGGCATACAATTGCATTCTTGGCGACTGTTATTGGCGCAGCAAGAAAGGCGCACAGGTATCTGTTTGGGACAAGGAGGAGGCTGTAATTTCGAGGACCGGAGGTCGAGCGCCCATTCTCATTTGCGTAGCTGTGTCTGTATCTGCGTGTAGCGTCGCACCCGCCGTTGCGACCAAGAAGCCAAACGACGGAAGGGTGAGGGTCCGCGCAGAGATAGAAGCCGCAGTCGCATCGTCTGGCCCGGAATTGACCAAAAACAGTTCGGCTGTAAACGCGGGTCGACCGACTGCGGTCCAATGCGACACCGTTGGCAGCATGTTCGTTTGCACCGATGGTGAGGCAGTCTGTTGGTGGAATCGCCGAACGGGATTTGGCTGCAACTCAGGATACATCGGTTGTACTAATTGAAGGCGGGATTGTGCAACCTTCCACTTGTCATGGCGATGAAAGATACATTCAAATCGCCTTGACCGGCGCATTGAAGTCCTACAGACCCCCGAGCGATGGCTTCAGCTCGACAGTGAAGCAACCGGGGCTCTCGCGCACACACTATGTGGAAAACCGTTTTCACCGCCTGTATAGGGGTTATGGTTTGTAGAAAGGTCGGCGCACAGTTAGAACGATTAGAGCATCCGGCAGATTAAATCAGACTCGATTGGCAGGGATGGCGCGACGACGTTTTCGGGGATTCGGAGCGCCACGAGCGTGCAAAATTCGTGTAGGGAAGAAGGATGGCGGCATTGTTGGACATCGCTGGAGGCGCGCGTCCAAACGGAAAGAGCCCGTTCATCACTGACAAAGGGGACTCCTAATGCTGCTACACGGCTGTTGCGCGTGGGGCCCTGCTGTCAGGGCTTAACAAGCGGACGTACGGAGGGAGCCCTCGGCCGCGGGGTGCTTTGGCCTATTGCCCTCCCGAGTAGATGTTGCAGAACGGCTGCGGCGAGCAGTTGTTCGGCAGCGTCGACGACTTTCCGCTCGCAACACGAGTTGGGGTCGCGCCACCGTACGCAGTATCTCCTGACGACGTCTGTCCACTTTGTTGAGCCTGCGCGGGCATCGACTGCGATGTGTCTGTGGACTGTTGGGCTTGAGCCAAGCCTGCGAGGGAAAATGTCGCTGCTACGGCCGCTGTCATGAGAGAGAGCTTCATGGTCAACTCCTTGCACTTGCATTACACAGCGATACGACTGCTGCTGGCTTAACGATATTCCTATCCGTCGAAAAATACATGTCGCTTCGAAAGGTCACGAAAAGAATTAGTTGAGTTGCCGGTGCTTTTTACCGAACGTTGACACGCGACGTGTGAGCGGAGCGGCCATCGACAGCCCGGGAGGGTCAGCCTGAAGCTGCCCATAACGGTAGCCGAGATGTCATTAACTTTGCGCGGATGCTTTTGCGGAAACGCGATGAGTTTCATTTGGCTATGACTGGGCCGGTAGCGCCGAACGCTTGGCGAATCGCTTCACGTTCAAGCCAGCAACTCACGAGCGGCAACGGCGCGACGCCGAGTTGCCTGCTCGCAGTGGGTCACGAAGTCATCAACGGTGCACTGGCGTTACCTTGCTCTCGCAGCAACAAGACCGTTATCCGCTGCAACCAATTCAGCCACAGGACCAATCCAGGTTGCGTTGCCACGCGCCCGGATTGGGCGAGGAGTTAGTCAATCGTAGCTCGGTCAATGTGGCGTTCGTCCGACCTGTATTCGAAGGGTGACATTCTGCGGGAGGTCAAACGCCAGCGAGCCGGGCCCGAAGTCACCATCCAAAAAATGGAACTTGCCGCCATATTCGATGGTGTGTTCGCCGGCAGAAAGGTCGGCGACCATCAAGAAGTAGCCGCTTCCGACGGCCGTGCCTTGCCCACCGAGTCCACTCCGATTGAATATCCATGGCCGCGGCGCAACGAACGAGAATTGCTTGGTCTGTATCAGGAAGGATGGCAGGTTAGGCACGGAATTTCCGTCAATCCGGCAGAACACGTTTTCGATGCGGCTCGCATACTTGGTTGCGACCTCCCTTTGACCAGTCTCCGAGAGTTGTCGGAACGGTGGCATGTCCGGGTCGTCCAGCGATGACGACTCGATATTGAGGATGGTGAGAAATATCGCGGTCCCTTGAGGGATTGGTGTTGCCGTCTGGTCGCACGATACAGGAGCACCCATGGGCGCGGACCAGTACCAAACCGGGCCGCGTTGTGCAGCAGAGATGGGGCGATTGCAGTCATCGAACGGTTGCGGAAACGGCCCGCCTATCGGCTGACTTAGAGTCCATTGCCAAAACGACGTCTCCCACTCGGCATACGTCCTTCCTCGAAAGCCCTCGTCCGGAGGCGAAACAAAGAAGAACTCGGAGATTCGCCCGTTCACGGTACCAGACGGCGCTGCCTGGGTATCAGACCGTGCGGCTGCAATCACTGAGCTGCCATAGGAGCTCGCACCGGAATCACCACCACATCCACTTAAGGCAATAGCTACTGAGAGGTAGCCTGCAAATCTGCCTAGAAGTTCATGCTGTTGCATAAGTTGCTCTCCTTCCACGCAGTCCGCAGCGACATGTCAAGGGTCTCTGATTGGCGCCAGGCGTTCGCGGGAAATTAACTTTTGGACATCCCGTGGAACCTACGCATCGGCGGTGTTCTGACTAAAGCCTAGCTCGTGGTCGTTCAATTGCAACCGGTTGAAAGGATGGATTTCATTTGCAGCCGAAGAGGATTGTTTCGCAACGCTCGATGCGGAACGAGGGGTGGTTGGCTAAACGCCAATCACTTCCACTTAGAGTTGCGCAACTACCCGGTGCCGTCCCGACTGTACGGCTGCACGTGGCGGCCATTTCTTTCACAAACGGGCATGTCGTTATGAAGACGAGTCTTTCTTTGAAGTAACCATCGCGGCTGCAGATAGCCCGGCATCTCGGCGGTCAGTATTCGTTAGGTTGTTAGACACGACCGCAGTTACTGCGCTGCGCACACGTTGAAGCTCATGCAAGACATCAGGATAGCGAAGTAAGAAGCTTGAACGACCGTCATCCCTATCCTAGTGTCCCTTTAGGTGACGAGCGTGGAAAGTGATGTGCAATTGATATGACCATGACTATCAGGGCATGGGAGAAAAATCAGGGAGGTGATTTCCCATGCATCTCATTATCGTCCGCCTGGGGAGAATCTTCACGCTGGTCGTTGCAGGGCCGATTTCGATTCTGATAGCCGAGGCGGCGTGCCCGACTTACGTAGAGTTGCCGACCGGAACCGTCTTCGACATCGCTAGGATGGTCGACGATAGTGGGTCCCCCTCAGACGCGCTCGCACAAGCGCGCGCTGATGTAGCGCAGGTCAACGCCTTCGGGGGATGTGCAAGACTTGAGCACAGTTCAAAATAAAAATTCTGCCAGGAAGTTATGGCCGCAGCTAATGCAGCAATAGCTGCATTGGAAGCGTGCGTTAAAGACGAGTCGTCGAACGCGGCCGTCGACCACAGGCGAAGTCGAAATCCCACACAGTAGGGTGCCCACAGCGTATCCGCTGTATCCAGGTCAGCCGTCGCGGGCAGGACCCAATCTAAAGCATCCGCTCGTTCGTATCGGGGGTGCGAGCAATCGCATCAGCGCGTGGCCGGCACCGACGTGAGTTGTGACCTGCTCAGTGGCGGTCGCAAGCATCATTCCAAGTGAACGCTGGCAGGAAATGCGGACTAACGCAGGTTCGCAAATTCGCGTGCTTGCTAATCGGTGGCCGAGCGAGGCCTTGCATGCGTCTTGCTGGTATATGAGTGCCGTGACAGATTCGACGGCGTCGAACACCTTCTTTGCGCGAATCCACTCTCGACATAGGCGAGGAAACAAATGGCAACCGGTACAGTGAAATGGTTCAATGACGCGAAGGGCTTTGGCTTCATCAGTCCAGATGATGGAGGCGAAGACTTGTTCGCACATTTTTCAGAAATAAGAGCTGAGGGATTTAAGTCTCTGCAGGACAACCAAAGGGTGACGTTCGACGTTAAGGAGGGCCCGAAAGGCAAGCAGGCGTCTAATATTAAACCCGCCTGAGAGAAGGTTCGTCGTGTAACGTTCGTGGTGGACGTCGCGAGAGAGGGCGAACCGCGTCCTGCATCGCTCTCCGCCGCGAGTCATCCAACGAATGCGGCTTCGGCAACGGAACGCTAGGTCGTGGGCCACCGGTCGTCGATATGCCGAAGCAATCGTCGAAGCCTTTCTCGCTGTGCTGGTATCAATCCCGGCGTCTCTAATGCTTGCGTTACACGTTCGCGCCAATAAGTTTGCGCGAACGTGGAATGCGCGCCTTCACCCGCAAGAATTCGCTCCAAGTGCTCGATTTCTCCGTCAAGGGTAAGGGCGTTACATGCCCATTCGCCGCGAACTTGGCTCGACGTTCTTTTCATTTGCTCCCCCGCAAGCCGACGACAGGCCCGGAAAAACGACTCTCTCGAAGTCGCATAAACAGGTATTTAGTTTATTTATTTTGGAACAAATGCGGTCCCGAATTCATAGGGGTTTCTCCGGCTACCGCAGTTGTTCACAAATGAGTCGCTGTCGTTGCAGGACAAAGGCCGACCCCGTTTAAATGAAGGTCAGAAGTAAACGCTAGAAGGCTTGCATGGCGTATCAATTTGCGGTGCGAGCAACGAATGTCGTGGACGTGCTCCGTGGGGTCCCCTTGAGGATGAATCAATGGTTGACTCTCCTGCGGAGGGCGCTGAGAGTGAAATCCGAGGTCGGTTGAGTCTGCAACGGAGACGAACGCGGAATTCAGCATCCGCCCTCGCTGGCCTCGCAAGTCAATGCTTGGATTACGCCCCAACGCTGTCGATTCTGCACCAGACGTCGGGTGCTTCACGGCGACCGGGACCCGGGTCTAGGCAAACATGTAATGCGCGAGGTGGATGTCTTGGACGCGCTTCCCGATATCGGAGATGAGTCTTACTTCGGCGTACGACGGCATGCCCATTGCGCGCACGATTAGTCACCTTCGCCACGTGCAGCCCGCTGCGGCGGGCCGGAAGCGGTGAGTTTACGAAGCAAGTGAGCGGGCGACCTATGGGAGACGACAATCATGACGACAACGAACCTGACCGGCTCAGGCGCGGCGCAAGGCGGCGCTAATATCGTAGGCAGTAGTGTGGGCGACGGCCCTGGTGCAGATGTGATGGCAGCGTCCACACTTGACAGTACGACGGTTATCACGTCGGACGGCGAAGACATCGATAAAATCAAGGACATCATGCTGGATATGCGCAGCGGGCGTGTCATCGCTGGAAGACCTGACGGAGGTGTTGCAGGGCGCGGTCAAACCACACTTTCCCAGCGGCGTCGTCAGCCCGGGGGGGGCGGAGAACGTGCGGCCGCAGAGTTGATAGCGCAAGTTCGATACTGAAATCGGCAGCAACCTTCTTCTGCTTCGCTCGAAGCCTGTCTATCGGGCCTAAAGGCAATGAAGCGGCGGAGCCTATCAGGCCCCTCTCTCTCTGTGGATACGCCCCTTTCTATTAGCGACGCTCTCAAAGAGTCCGGCTTCGGCACTCTCATCCTCGGGTTTCGTAGGCGACGCTGTCGCAGAACTCGATAGCTATGGGGCCGAATCCGTCGCTGTCTCCGCCGCTTGCAACCGGTACACGAAACAACTGCATAATTAAGCCCCTCCAGTCGCACCAATCACCGTGCATCGCGCAAATGCCCCTCAGTGTGCGGTCGACGGCATTTGCACGTGACGACTACCGCGCATAATCGTGTCTTCATCAGCAACGAGTCACGCGGAGGAGCAATGGTCCAAGAGCAATGCAACTGGACGCAACGTCGACTCGAGCGTGTAGAGCGAGTGCTCATCGTCGACGACTACCGAGGGGCTGCCGTCGCCACGGCTGAATGTTTATCGTTGAACGGGCTTCAAACAAGAGTAGCGGGCGGTTGTGCCGAGGCTCTTGAAATCCTTCGTTACTGGGCAGCAGACGTTGTGCTACTTGACTTGATGATGCCGCAACGTGACGGCTTTGCGACTGCTCGAGCCTTCCGAGGTAATCCGAAATCGTGCGAGACGTTCATTTGCGCGTACACATCGAAGGACGGTGACTTCGTGACTCGAAACAGCGAACGGATGCTCTTCGATGGATACTTTAGAAAAGGCGCGGCGCCCGACCGCCTTCTAGCGTTCCTCCAACGCTTGTGTGTGTCTCGTGACATCTCGCCGCGTAACTGTCGTCCTAGCGCGACCCCCAGTATGCAGTCGACTCCAACAAGCATGAATTAAAAAAGGCGGCGCGGATAGGGCAGCGTGAACCTACTCTGCGAAATGGCTAATAAGCCCGCGAGTCATCGCCATGCTGAGGATTTCACGACGCGTTCGAAAAGAGGCGCTACGCGACGGACGCCGCGAGCGCTCGGCGTCGCACCTCAGTATTGGACTCAACGGCCGACGCCCGAAGGCCGCCTCAGTGGTGTGCGTACAGCGGCAAGAATGGGTCCTTCGAGCGCGGAGCGCCCTCGCTTGACGGTGTCTTGAGCCACCGGCTATCGTGACAGGCGAGGGGCATACAAGGATTTCGGCGCGAGGCGTCGAAAGACTCAACATTTTCGTGAAGTCGTTCGCCGCGCGCACGCGGGCTGTCAGGTGAAGGAGCCCATCAAGACCCAGAAGTTTGTCTGTCGTCTTTAGAATGGACGTATGGTCGTACACCGAATGGTCAATGGTGCCTGCTGGAACGAAGGGAGAAACGACAATAGCGGGAACCCTTACGCCCATGCGGTCGAACGAGAAATTGTGAGTTTTCAGCCGAGCGTTTTCCGCTGAGTCCGGCAGGTCGGCTATAGGCGGCGTCACATGGTCGAAGAAGCCACCGTGTTCATCGAAAACGACGAGTAGAACGCTGCTGGGCCACAGAGCAGACGTGCTTATAGCATCGTAGACCTGCTTAACCAATGCCTCGCCTTTGCGAACGTCGCCTGCCGGATGCATCGAATTTCCATTTCGAAAGTCGTTCTTTGCGTCGTACGTAGGCTCAATAAATATGAACTTCTCCGTCAGCGAGCCGGAGGCGAGCCGTGATAGAAGTGTAGCCATCGGAACAAAACGGCTGAGTAGGTTCTGCATTCCGTAGATTCCGCGCGTCTGCGCGACATCACCTTGTACAATGAGCCACTCTGACCGAGGTATCTCCGAGAAGACTGTGCCGTTGGGAAAAGTAAAAATTGGGGCGTTGAAGAAACACCGCCTCTAGCACTTGTTGAGCGGGTCTGCAATCGGCTCCGAGCCTCCTGTCTACTGCAAATCCTGATGTCGACATCCGCGGCAATCACAAGGTCTACTCTGAACGCAGGGGAGCACGGATAGCGACTAGCCTCCATTCGCTGCCCTTTGCACCGCGGTTTCGGCTGGTGACAGTTCGTCCGGCGCTGGTGCCGCGACTTCGCCCGTTTGTTTCGTCGACAATCGAAGGTAGGCCGCAGCGAGCCGTCGCAGTTCCTCCTCTGATGCGTCCTCTATTCCTATGAGCTGATTGCTTGCCGCTCGATGTGAGGACAGCAACTCATTGAGTTTCAGATGAAGCGCGACACTGTCCTTGTTTTGACTCTGTTGAATCAAAAATACCATCAAGAACGTGACGACCGTGGTCCCCGTGTTGATGACAAGTTGCCAGCCGTCGGAATAATGAAACATTGGCCCGGTCACTACCCATGCGACGACCGTCAGAACAGCCATGCAGAACGCGGCGGGCGAGCCTGCCCATCTGGTGACTAGGCTGGCGAACTTGTCGAATGCGCGAGTCAACGGATGGCGGCCCGCGTACGCAGGACTTGAGGTGTCCGGGACGGTGTCCAATTCATCGGTAGATGAGCTCGAGAAATTGTCATTTTTCATCGTAAGCTCCTCAGGTCATTTTCTTATGCCAGATGCAACCAATGTGCCAGTCGGCGCGTCGTAAGCCAAGGACCGCGATGAGCGGGAACTTGCATTTCAGCCTTCGTCGTGAATAAGAGCCGCTTCGAACGGGCGCATTCGCCCTGCATTGGGTCCGACATGCGTCCATTCGGTCGCGACCGATAATCTGCTGCTTCAACCAGAGAGAGCGGAAACTGCGAGTTCGATATACAGCACAGTCGTCCTCGTGGCGACCAGTTACACACGAGGAGTTGGGGATACTAACGAAACTGTCGCAATCGGTCTGTTGCCACAGACCCATGCACGCGTGATTATTGAAATGACCGGATGATGCCGGTGACCTTGCGGTTGAAGAGAAAGCGCCAATGAGCTACGGTTGTCCATTTCGGCCGAGATGGTCAAGAAGCCGGTTCGCCGTTGCGAACTGTGCATTCCGAACTCGAGCGTGAGGAGCACTGCGCAGCTGTTCGTCGTACACCATCAGTGCACCACGCAACGCCTCGTAGTCGCTTCCCGCCGCTTTCCAATCGATGCGTGACTTCGCGTCCGAGTCCAGCCGCACAAGTGCTGCGTGCGCCTCGCGGACGGAAGCCAGTCGCGCTGTTTGATAACCGGCCAAGCATAGCTCTTCGGATATCAAGAGCTGTTGACACAGTAAGGTGAGCACGCTGCTTGTTCCACAGCCGCGGTGTAAAGCGTCAGGAGCAATCCAGCTTTTCAAAGAGAGAGGGTATGCTTTGCTGGAGGCGCCGGCCCGAAGGAGTGAACCAAGCAGTGGAGGGATAGACCTTCTCAGTGGTTTGCGCAGCCCTGGTTTATTGCTCATAGATATGCGGCTGAAGCAGACCTTCTCGAAGTTGGTAGCAACTGGGACTGTGATTGCGATTTCCGGATGCGAGCGCGTGCGTTTCGGTCGGCCGGCGTGGAACTGCGCACGTCGGCTATTCCGCCTCTAGCTTGCACCCCGGATGGTTTTCACAACGGTGCGCAAGGTCGATATCTGTACGACGCGCAAAAGCCACGGGATGCCCGCGTGGCCCAACAAGGGTCGCTTGATTCGATATTCGAATAGTTCACGTCCTACCCGCTTGAAAAGCACTGCGTCGGTTGCATGCTGCTGCGCGTAGTCCGTTGTGACAAGGCCCACCTCTTCCGCGCGGCTCATCGAGAACGAGCCATCCGCAGCGAACGAAAACTGATGTTCGACAACACGCAGTAGGCAATCGAAATGGCAATTACTGGCTCCGCGACGATGCCACCATAGGCCAGAAGTCCATCCGTTCGTCCTTTCCACTTGACAGAAGCCTCGAGCATAGACGCCAGTAAGTATTTACCCTGACGCGGAAGATGCTACGTTCGAGCGGTGTCGACAAGGAAAAAGGCACGCCGGCCGGATATTTCCGTGTTCGGTAAAAAAGACTACGAGCGCTCAAGCGCGGCGTGAGGCATTGAATTGGTCGGATGCGGGCGTCGCTTGTCAGGGACGCGTCGCCCAGCAGATTCGCTTTTTTCCTCGGAAGATTTAACGGATTTAACGACGGTTAGACCAGAAGATAAAGTCCGTGAGTGACTTGTTGCGTTGCACAAATTTTGCTGTTTTCCTCGCATGTAGATTCGGGCGCCGTCCCGCGGCGTGGATTGGAGCATCACATGCATGAGGCCGAAATTGCTGCAACATTACTGAACAGATGGCAGCGACACGACCGCTCCGGCGGTTCTATGGAACATGCCGTCGACCTTCTCCGTGAAAGCGGGCTTCCCTGTACGCATTACTTTGGCGTGTCCCCCGATACGTCAGATGAGTTCATGAATGGGGTAGAAATCGAATGTCTTACCTTCGACGATGGCTCACGAGTTCTGCGTCTGAACCCTCGGAGCGCGGTTTGCAATTCAATTGGATGGGCGGCCGTTGCTCCCTTGCCTCGTGATTCCGACGAGTGACGACACAGAGCGGCTCAATTGGAGTGAGGGCTTGGTGGGGGTGGAGCGAGAAGGCGCTGCGCATCGGCCGTTGCCGTCGCTGCTAAAAAGACGGAAGCTGGAAGGGCGGCAGGACTTGCAGCGCGACAACCCAGCGCCCCTCGGCTAAGCTGCCTCGCTTCAGGCACGCAGGCGATTGCGCACAGCCGGAGCGAACGCATTGATTCTGTCTTCTATGTCCTGCCACTTAATCAACTCTTGTTTCATACACTCCAAGACGTATCTAGCCGCCGCGCTGTCGTAGCCCGCCTTCTCCAGCGAGCAAACATACGCGTGAAAAGGAAGCAGCTCAGCGTGACGTTGCTCGATTTGACGCTCGACCCTTTCCCTCAATCTTTTGAAGACGTCGGTGTTGTCCATGTCAGATAGTGCGAGAAGGCGCCAGGAGGCGTAAATCGTAGCAACCCATCTCAAACGGTTTCTGACGGGAAGATTTGTTTTAGATGCCTACTGTATCGTCGGAAGCGATGCGTTCGTACCGTGGAGTGGCTAGCACGTCTCAACGTATTTCTTTTAGGCAGCAGCACGGTATGTCAATGATTTAGGGTCTCCGAATTCCGCGGTGGGACCGAACTGCCGCGGTGAACGAGACGTCAGTGGTCGCTGTAGGCTTTGTTGCCGCAGACGCCGTCTGAGATGTGGTATTGGCGACACCGGGGCGTTTCCGGTGCCGTGACCCATCAGATGGAAGAGCAGTCAGCGCGCTGCTGGCATTCGATGCGTGGTCAGTTTTGCTGCCCGCGTGCGCGGAGGATGGCGTCGGAGTCGGGGGCGCGACGAATCGGTTCAGTCGAAGAGCGACCGTAGCTGTCAGCGCTCCCGCGCGGTGCAAACATCAATGCCTTTCGAATCTCGTTAACGGTGTTCTCGCACGTTTGGCGATACTGTCATCCGGCGGGCTATGAAGCCTGCCGGCGACAAGCGAAACAGCCACCGCGTGCGTGTCACTGACCGTACGGGGCCGGCAGGCCATTCTTGATGACATAAACGGTGGTTGGTGCACCTTTCAGGTCACCGTTCTCATCAAAGGCGTAAGTGCCGGCGACGCCTTTGTAATCAGTCTTCGCCAATTGGGCCGCGAGCTTTGCTTTATCAGTCGTGGTTCCTGCTTTGACCATCGCATCAGCGAGCAGTTTGACGCCGTCATAGTAGCTAACGCCATACACCTGAGTGTCAGTGTTGTACGCGGCCTTGTACTTCTGCAGGAACTCTCGGCCAGCCGGCGTCTTGTCGAGCGAGATTCCTCCTTGCGCGCAGTAGACGATAGACGCCGCATCACCCGCCACCCTACCCATGTCGGCCGAGCATATACCGTCGCCACCGAGTAATTTGGCTCGCAGGCCACGGGCTTTCATCTGTTTGGCCATCGGCGCGCCCTGCGAGGCATAGCCGCCAAAGAAGATGACGTCGGGATTCTTCGACTTGATGCTCGTGAGAATGCCCAGGAAGTCGGTTGCTGACGAGTTCGTGAACTGCTGGTCGACAATCTGAATTCCATTTGCTTTCGCTTCCTTCACGAACTGCTCGGCGACGCCTTGACCGTACGCCGTGCGGTCGTCGATGACTGCGGCGGTCTTTGCCTTCAGAGTCTTGGCCGCAAATTGGCCCATCGTTCCGCCAAGTTGCTCGTCGCTCGCGCCGATACGGAAGATGGTCTTGAAGCCTTGCTTCGTCAGGGCCGGATTGGACGCAACGGGAAGCAGGGACACGCCGCCCGCGTTATAGACGCGCGATGCCGGGATAGCCACGCCAGAGTTGTAGGGTCCTAGTACGGCGATGACACCGCTGTCGACAAGCTTCTGCGCTACCTGAACGCCGATTTTCGGGTCGGCTTGGTCGTCCTCTGAGTCCAGTTTGAACGTGACCTTCTGACCCGCGACGGTGACGCCGGTCTTGTTGAGTTCGTCGATTGCGAGGCGCGCGCCGTTTTCGTTGTCTTTACCGTTGGGCGCCTGAGGTCCTGTGAGGGGAGCGGAGTGGCCAATTGTGACGACGGTTTGTGCCTGAGCGGATGCGATGAACCCTGCAGCAATGACTACAGCAATCGTAATGCTTGAGCGGCGCATTGATGTCTCCGAGGTTTGACCGGGAGCAATCAGCCTAGCTGCGGTTTGCCTTCCGGGCAACCTATCAAAAGTAGTAATGCGACGGCCGTCTGAAGTTTTCGGAGCTGATTCGGTTGATATGCGGTTGCTGCCTCCGATTAGCGCCCGACATTCAAAAGCTACGACTTTTGGCGTCGACACTCTGTATAGATGCTTTTTGCTACTTCTTCAAAGGAAGTTACTTACGAACTAGGAGCTTTCCTTCAAAACTAAGAAGAAGCCTTTTTCGCACGCGTAGAGCTTCGATTAACTCGACTCAACGCAGATTTCCTCGGAATGCTCGGCGGTGCGTTCTCGTCAACGACGCCGGATTCGAAGAGCCACTTGAACGGCCGAAGCGGGAAGGAGCGCTAATGCTTGCGCGGCAACATGAGGCGTTCGAGGAGCACCGTTGTCTGTTTTTCCGCCTCGTCCTTAAGCGCCGCTGGGTACAGATTGAGGTGCGTACGCCGGGCGGCCCGTCCGAAACTTACGGTTTCGACACTCGTTGCCTCGCTGATTGCATCGATGCGCGAGCACCAAGTCTCGATGTCATTTACAAGTGGACTCAGGCGGTCAAGGATTGTTTTCAGACGAATGCCGTAACCTACGACCAGCGTGAAGCCGAAAAACATACCCGCAGCGAGACACCAGAAGGAAACAGAACCCCCTCGAATAATGTCTACGTCGGCGGCCCAAATCATGATGGCCGCCGAAAGCCCGACGCCGGTGCCGATGCCCAGACCCGCGAATGCCACACCTACGCCGCGAGTTTCGCGAAGTAGCTCTTGGACGAGTTTGGCTCCGAATTGGTTTTTGTTCGTTGCTGGACCAGGCACCGCTCGTGACCTTCCGCTTTCGTCAATGAAATCGTTCCTTAACGATTGCAGGATAAGGGCTTGGCCAAAGTCCGTCCGTCGGCTGGGAAACATTGGGTGATTTCCGGACGACGTGGCACGGGAAGATGTATGAAAGGCTCGCGAAGGAATGCGGCTTTGCCTTCACCAAGGCTTGACCTGGCGAAAGCGGTCCCCAGCTCGGTCCCCTCAGCGTCGACGGCATATGACAACTTCGAACTGGCTTGGCGGTCTTGGATAGGCTGAGGAGGAACTCCGCTGCACTCAAGGACCTGAACCGGCACTCACTCGTGTGTCCTCCGGAACTTCGCTGAGGGGACGTTCGCAACGAGTCTTTGGGAAACCGTGTCGTCAATCCAAGCGAAGACCTATCCTCGCGAGCGATTGCGCTCTACCATCGTCTGCTGCAATAGCTGCGGACCAAGGCACAAGGAAAGCCCGCTATGATGAAGCCTTCAACATCGTGCGCAAGATATGAGTTTGAGAACAGAGTTGGACCCGCGTGCGTGAAGCGATACGATAGTAGCGCCCGAATGAAGGCAAGCCTTTACATCTTTCTGTTGGACTTGCAGTCTCTCCTTGAGTTTTCTCTCTCGAAACATACTCCTCGCATGATTAGAGCATTGCTCTAGGCATGGAAAGCTCGCATATCTTGCTGAACGTGGCATAGTGCGTTGATTGCAACCACGCAAGAGGGGAAATCATGGCAACGCTCGAAAGCATCGAGGCGAGGATTGCGAAACTGCAAGCTCAAGCTGAAGCAATTACTAAGAAACAGTCGGCAGGCGTCATCGCTCAAATTCACTCATTGATGGCAGAGCACGGTCTGACAGTCGATGACCTCGGCTCGAAGAGTGATGGAAGAAGGGCGACAAGTAGCGCGGCGACGAAAACCACTGAGGGCAAGGGAGCGTCGAATGCAAAGTATCGTGACCTGAAGTCGGGCGCAACTTGGTCCGGCCACGGCCGGGCGCCTGGATGGATAGCGGGCGCAAGGAACCGGGATAAGTTTCTGATTGATGGCAGCTCGACGAGCACTCCGCCTGCCACGAATCAAGCCGCGAAGAACGCCGCGAAGCCCGGCGATTACCTACGCGGTCCGCAGCCCGCGCTTTATCGTGACCCCAAGTCAGGGGCGACATGGAGTGGTCGGGGTAGGGCACCTGGTTGGTTGGCGAGCGCGAAGAATCGCGACAAGTTTCTGATTGACAGCAGCGCGGGAAGCGCCCCAGTTGATGGCGAGAAGGCGGCGAAGCCACGCAACTACGTTAGAGGGAAGCAACTCGCGATGTATCGCGACCCGAAGAGCGGCGCAGAGTGGAGCGGTCGCGGAAAGGCTCCGGGCTGGCTTGCAGGCGCGAGAGACCGGACCAAGTTCCTAATTGACGGTGCTGCGACCTCGGTTGCTGATGCCAAAAAAAGCACGCCGAAGGCGGCCGCGGCAAACAAAGCAGCGGCGAAGAAGGCGACCGCGACGGAGTCAGCAAAGAAGGCGGTTGCGACGAAAGCTTCGGCGACGTCCGCGAAGACTCCTGGCGGCAAGGGCGCTAGTGCTAAGAAGTCGACGTCCGCGGCGAAGAAGGTATTGCGGGTTGGGAGCAAGAAAGCTGCTGCCACGAAGGTGGGGGCGAAGAAGTCTGGTGGCAAAGTGATAGTAGAGAAAGCTGCAGACTCGACGCCTCTGCCGCCTGCGATGAGCACAAGCGAAGTCGACGCCGTTGCGTGAAGGCAGAAGGCTCGATGGCTTGTGCCACCGCCACTGCGCGCGGCAGGCGGAAGCCGTCGGCGGCTCTTCACTCGTTCACATCGACGGGCTGTAAGGGCTGACTGCAACGAGGTTTAGTTAGAATTAGTTGCCTCGTTATCGAGCCAGACAATATCTTCGTTCCACTGTTCGGTACCGACAAACCGTTTCAGTTTCTCTCGAAGCATCGCCATCCAATCGGTTGCAAACCTCGAGAGCGGGTTTTCGCGCAGGGTAGTTATTGCGACGGTCGACCGTATGGACGGCCGCGTGATGACTTCCGCAACCAGGTCGCCGCTTGCCAGCTCGTCACGAATCGCGATTGACGTGAGAATGGAATATCCGACGCCTGCTCTAACCAGTTTCTTCGTGAGCGCGACACTGTCAACCTCGAGCTCCAAGCGAAGACGAATGCCGTTCTGCACCGCGGCGTGTTCGATGACTCTCCGATTACTATGCGGCATCCCGGGAAGAATGAGAGGTAGGCTGGCGAGGTCCCTTATTTGGAAACCGTCCTTTGGAATCGGCGTTCCTGGCGGAGCGATTAGAATCATTGGCTCGCTATAGAGCGGCCGAACCTTAAAGGCGTCCAAGGGCGGCTGGTTATAGACTACCGCTAAGTCGACGCGGCGGTCGGCCACCCATTCTTGCAACGAACTACTTTGCCCCTCACGGATGTGAAGCGCGACACGTGGATACACTTCGCGAAAATCGCGCACGAGTTCAGCGCCAATGAGGGCTCCCATCGTGGGCGGCAGTCCGACGGCTAGGTAGCCACGCTCCTCGTCGGCAGTCGCGCGGACGTGCTCACCGGTTTCACTCACCATGTTGGAAATCATTTCGGCTCGTTCGAGCAGGCGAGCGCCGGCCGCCGTGAGCCGGACGCCTCGGCCGTGACGCGCCAGCAATTCGACCCCAATTTCCTCTTCTAGCTTCGCTACTTGCCTGCTTAACGCAGGCTGGGCGATGTACAACTCAGCTGCCGCACGGCTGAAACTGCCCGCGCGAGCAACATGGATGAAACTGCGCAGCTCCCGAATGTCCATTCTCATGTCCTATGCCATTCGGGCATAGCTTGGTATCAAAACTCGGCCTTTGTCAAGCAATCGCCGCTCACCTATGCTCTGGATTAAAGAAAGAACTAGAAAAAATGAACGGAGACGAGAGGGTGAATCCCTCACCGGCGTGGCGACGTTGCTCTTGGGCAGCTTAACCCGAACCGGCGTAGTTCGCGATGTGGCCGTATCGCCGGCTCTGTCACGGACCAGGACTTCTCCGCTTCTCCCAGTTTCAGGACAAAACTTCGGTATAGGTCCCAGGACAGATGACGCCGTATCGGGCCATCTACAAGAGACATTCGATTCGAACTTAGGAGACGATATGAGGCGGTTAAAGCAACTACATGTGCAAGTACTTATCGGCCTGGCTTGCGCAATCGTGTTAGGGATGGCAAAGCCTGACTGGGCAGTGGCAATGAAGCCTCTCGGAGTGGGGTTCATTGCCTTGCTCAAGATGATGCTGGCGCCCATCATTTTCTGCACGCTGGTTCAGGGCATCGCACACGTCAAAGACCTTCGCATGCTGGGACGGATGGGCGTCAAGTCGCTCGTCTATTTCGAGGTGGTCAGCACTGTCGCAATGATTCTCGGATTTGTGATGGTGAACGTGTTCCAGCCGGGTGCAGGTCTCCATGCGACGAACATCGCCGAAAGCCAGGCAGCCGTCAAGGCAACCGCGAGCGCCGGCGGAATCTCTGCCGTCGACTATCTGCTGAGCCTGATTCCCCATACTCTGGTCGACGCGTTTGCAAAGGGCGACATCGTCCAGGTTCTCATCATTTCGCTGCTGGCAGGTCTCGCACTCAATATGGCGGTCGGTCCCGATTCGGTCCTTCTTCGAGGTATCGACGAAGCGCAATCGGTTCTCTTTCGCATGCTCGCTTTCATCATGAGACTCGCGCCGCTGGGAGCTTTTGGCGCAATGGCAGCAGCGATTGGTAGCTACGGTAGTGTGACGCTTATGTACCTTCTGAAGGTCATCGTGCTGTACTACGCTGCCTCTCTGCTGTTCGTGTTCGGTGTGCTTGGCAGCATTAGCTGGATGATTGGTCTCCCGTTCTTTAGCATCCTGCGGCTCATTCGCGACGAACTGCTGCTTATTTTTGGGACGGCGTCCAGCGAAGTAGCACTGCCTCGACTCATCGAGAAATTGCAGCGCTCTGGTTGCGACGAGGCGGTGGTTGGCTTCGTTCTCCCGGCCGGCTACAGCTTCAACCTCGACGGTACGTCGATTTACATGGCGATTGCCATCGGATTCATCGCTCAGGCAACCGACACCCCGTTTTCCCTCTGGCAGCAGCTTGGACTGCTGGCCATTCTGAGTCTCACCTCGAAGGGCGGTACCACGGTCGCAGGCGGTGCCTTCGTGAAGCTTGCAGCAACGCTCCAATCGGTCCGAACGCTTCCTCTGAGCGGCCTGGGTCTCTTGTTCGGCATCGACCGCGTAATGGCCACGGCTACTGCGCTCGTCAATGTGGTTGGTAACACGCTCGCGGTATTCACCATTGCCCGCTGGGAAGGTGCTTTCGACGCGAAGGCTTTCGAACAGGAGACTGGCGCAAGGCCCCGCCGGTTCTGCCTCCAGCAAGAAAAGAGCACTGCTACCACTGCGACTGCCCAGTCTCACTGAACTACTGAGAATCGACCCAAATGACACGTCTTTCACCCATCGACCCGGGGCAACTTGACCCTGAGCAGCGCGCCGTCTACGACGCAATCGCAAGCGGTCCGCGAAAGGGCGTCAGAGGCCCGCTCGCAATTTGGCTGCATCGGCCGCAACTTGCCGACCGCTCCCAAGCCTTGGGTCGCTACTGCCGGTATGACAGCAGCCTCCCGGCCCGTCTCTCGGAGCTTGCCATCATGTTCATGGGAAGGTACTGGCTCGCGGAATACGAATGGGCCGCGCACAAGCCTTTCGCTCTCGAGGCCGGTGTTTCGAACGAAGTCATCGACGCAATCCGGGATGGAAAGACGCCTCCTTTTGCGAAACGGGATGAGGAACTGGTGTTCGCCTTTCTCACCGAACTGCATGAACAGCGCAAAGTGCCCGACTCTCTCTACCAGGAGCTCGTGGGTGAAATCGGGAAGGATGGCGTAGTCGACCTCGTTGGCATTGCCGGCTACTACACGTTGATTTCGATGACCATCAAAGTGTTCGAAGTGCCGCCCCCGGAAGGCGCCACACCTGAACTCCCCCAAGAATCGAACTGAGGAACATCAAGTGGAAATTTCGCAAAATCTCGTAAACGGCGTGAATTCAGGACGCCTTAATGGAAAGGTCGCCATTGTCACGGGCGCAGGCTGCGTCGGCACCGGATGGGGAAATGGCCGCGCGGTTGCGGTGCTCTTCGCCCAGGCAGGCGCCCGCATCTTCGCTGTCGACAAAAACCCGGACGCGATGGAAGAAACCGTGCGGCGCGTGCGCGAAGTCGGTGGCGACATCACGGCTTACGGTTGCGACGTCACGGACTCGGACGCAGTTCGGGCGATGGTCGAGGCATGTCGCGAGAAGTACGGTAGCGTCGACGTTCTGGTGAACAACGTTGGCGGCTCGGCGGCCGGCGGACCCGTAGCCCTTTCTGAAGAGGCCTGGGACGCCCAGGTTGCCTTTAATCTCAAGAGTGTCTATATCACCTGCAAGCACGTCCTTCCCGTTATGGAAGCGCAAGGCAGCGGGTCAATCGTCAACACCGCATCGACCTCCGGTATCCGCTGGACGGGCTCGGCGCAAGTCGCTTATGCAGCCTGCAAAGCTGGCGTGATTCAACTGGGCAAGGTGGTCGCAGTCGAGTACGCGAAGAAGGGCATCCGTGTGAATACCGTGGTCCCGGGCCAGTTGCATACGCCGATGGTAGAAGCGCGGCTGGCGGGTCAACGGACAGGCGGCGACGTGGACAAGTTGTTGGAGACCCGAGTTGCGCGAATTCCGTTGGGCTTCATGGGTGACGGCCGCGATACGGCAAACGCTGCGTTGTTCCTTGCTTCTGACGAGGCTCGGTTTGTCACCGGCACGGAAATCATCGTAGATGGCGGCATGACGGCACGGTGCGACTGATGGACAGCCTCCACGTGAACGGTGGCCGGTGGGATTGCCACACACATATCTATGGACCGTGGGAAGAGTTTCCGCTTCCAGAGAGTGCTGTGTATCGCCCCGCAGCAGCGCCGATGGCCGCACTTCTTCAAATGCATCGAAACTTGGGCATTTCCCACGGTGTCTTGGTGCAAGCAGCCTGCTACGGGACCGACCATTCGGCGTTACTCGACGCGATTGCCGTCACTGGGGGCCGATATAAAGGCGTAGCGCTGCTCAACGGCTCGGAAAGCGACAGTCAGTTGGAGGCGCTCCACGCCGGAGGGGTTCGCGGTATCCGATTCAATTTCATGGGACACCTCGCCGAAGGGCAGAACATAAGCGAACTCAAGGCGCTGGCGGAGCGTGTGGGCTCCTTAGGTTGGCACGTCCTGCTCCACGGCAAGCTCGGGCAGATTCTGCCCATTCTCGACAGTTGGCGGAGTTTGCGCACCACGTTGGTAATTGACCATATGTCACGTCCCGACCCTGCTCTCGAGACGGACAGAGACGGGCTTGTGGCTCTGCGCAGATACCTTGATAACGAGCGCCGTTGGATAAAGCTCTCCGGTATCGACCGCATGATGAGCGGGTCGAACGAGCCGTGGTCCCGAGCGCTTCCTCACGTTAGGGGGTTGCTCGCGGCAGCGCCGGACCGGGCTATCTGGGGCAGTGACTGGCCACATCCGAACATTCAGGGCGACGTGCCGGATGATTCAAAGCTCCTCGCCTTTATCGAAGAGGTTTGCGGCGACGCCGAGGCGGCGGATGCGGTGCTTGTTAGCAATCCGCGACGACTTTATCTGTAAGCAACATCATGCGCACAACGACAATTACTCAGGAGACAGGGCGCAGCGTCGAGCAGGCTGCCTGCCGGAAGGCAGCTTTGCGAATCGTTCCCTTGCTGGCGTTTGCCTACTTCATCAACTATCTGGACAGAACGAACGTTGGCTTCGCTGCGCTAGCGATGAATCGCGACCTCGGATTGACGGCGTCCCAGTTCGGATTAGCTGCCGGCATCTTCTACGTCGGTTACTGCTTCTTCGAGGTTCCCAGCAATCTCGCGCTCTACCGGTTCGGTGCGCGGAGATGGCTGGCTCGCATCATGATTACGTGGGGGTTGTTCGCAGCCGCGACGAGTTTCGCAACCGGCGCGGTGAGTTACTCGCTTCTTCGCCTGCTCGCAGGCATCGGCGAGGCAGGATTCTTTCCTGGCGTCATCTTCTTTTTGACTCTGTGGTTTCCGGCTAGCTATCGCACGCAGATGATGGCGTGGTTCCTGGCAGCAGTGCCGCTGTCGTCGGTATTCAGCGGCCCGTTGTCCGTTTCGATGTTAAAGCTTGAGGGGTGGCTCGGACTGCATGGCTGGCAGTGGCTTTTCATCCTCCAGGGTCTTCCGGCGTGCGTGCTGGGCGTCCTTTGCCTCAAAGTTTTGAGTGACTCGCCGGACAAGGCGACGTGGCTGACACCTGAAGAGCGTTTGGCTCTGCAGACCGCTGTCGAGCGAGAGCGCCCGGCGAACGCAGAGAAGCACTTCACGCGCTCGCTACGGGATTGGCGCGTGTGGCTGCTCACTGCCATCCTTTTCAGCTACATCATCGGAATTCTCGGCATTGGCGTATGGTTGCCGACGATTTTGAAGACACACCATCTCAGTGACACGCAAATCGGGTTGTTGACCGCACTTCCCTATGTTGTCGGGAGCGTGGGGATGCTTCTCTGGGGGAGGGTCTTGGCGCGCTCGCAACGCTACGTTAAGCATCTCGCCCTGACCTGCGGACTGGCTGCAATTGGCTTCTTCTGTTCAGTGGTTTCCGATGAACTGGCGCCTGCAATGGTCGGCTTGACCATCGCACTGATTGGTCTCTCATCGGTGCGTACGTGCTTCTACAGCATTCCGGCGACTTTTCTAGGAAAAGAAGCAGCAGCCGGGGGGCTGGCCTTCATCAATTCGGTCGGTAGCCTTGGCGGCCTGGTTGGCCCCTACATGGTCGGCTGGCTGAAGGACACCACGGGTTCTTTCAAGGCTGGTCTCATCGGAATGGGCGCGATGCTTGTCCTGGCGACCTTTCTGACTGTTGTTCTGCTGGTGATTATGAAGAGGAAGGACGCAAGATGAATACGTGGCAGCCAAGTTTGAGGACCCCCGACCCAGCAATTCGCATCCTGGCCAAGCGATTCGAACATTACCGCCTGGCGCATGCAAAGGTTGAGCGCCTGTGGACGGGGTGCCGCTGGGCAGAGGGACCCGTGTGGTTCGGTGACGCTGGCGTGCTCTACTGGACGGACCTGCCGAATGACCGAATCCTGAAGTGGGACGAAGCCACGGAGCAGGCTTCCACGTGGCGGTCGCCGTCAAGCAAAGCGAATGGCATGACTCGCGACCGTCAAGGCCGACTCATCGTTTGTGAACATGGGACAAGGCGCGTCACTCGCACTGAATACGACGGCCGCGTCACCGTGCTCGCCGATACGTTCGAAGGGAAGCAGCTCAACTCGCCAAATGATGTCGTCGTGACACGTGACGGCTCCGTCTGGTTCACCGACCCACCGTTTGGCCTTGTGAGCGACTACATGGGGAAACAGGGGACGCCTGACTTGCCGGCTTGTGTCTATCGGATTGACACGCAGAGCGGTCAGATTGAGTGCGTCGCAGACGACATCGAAGGTCCGAACGGGCTCGCTTTCTCGCCTGACGAGCGAACGCTGTATGTCGTCGCATCACGAGCTCGGCCGCGAACAATTATGGCGTTCGACGTTATTGATAACCGCAAGCTCGTGCGCGGTCGGGTCCTTATCGACGCGAAGGACGGCACTCCGGATGGCTTCAGAGTCGACGTCGACGGCAACCTCTGGTGCGGATGGGGTACCGGCAGCGATGAGCTTGACGGCGTACGAGTCTTCGCGCCCGACGGTACGGCCATCGGACACATTGCGCTGCCTGAGCGCTGCGCAAATCTGTGCTTCGGCGGAAGGGACAACAATCGCCTGTTCATGGCATCGACGACCTCCGTGTACGCACTGTTCGTGAATACGCGTGGCGCCGTCTGAGCAGTATTGAATCGAAAATCCACAAGGTAAGGAGACAAGCAATGGCAATCGAAACAAAAAGGTGGGCTATCCGTGCATCAATGCTGGCGCTGGCTTGCGCGGCCATGTTGAGCGGTACAGCGCACGCCGCGGATATACACGTGCTTGCAACGGGCGCGCTTTCCGCCGCGTTCAAGCAACTTGTACCCGCGTTCGAACGCGATACTGGGAACCACCTTCTAATCTCCTGGGGTCCCTCCTATGGAACCTCGCCAGACACTCTGCCCATGAGAATCAAGAGCGGCGAGCCGATGGATGTCTGCTTCATGATTGGCGCCGCGCTCGACGAGCAAATCAAACAGGGAGTGTTCGCTCCGGACACGAAAGCTGATATTGCCGAATCAGCAGTCGGGGTCGCTGTACGTGCCGGCATTCCGAAGCCGGACGTATCGACGCCGGAGAAGCTGAAGCAGGCTCTGCTGTCAGCCAAGTCTGTCGCGTTCTCTGAAGGCGCTAGCGGAACGTACATTACTGGAACGCTCTTCCCCAAGCTCGGTATCGCTGAGCAGATGAAGCAGAAGAGCGTACTTATCAAAGGGCGCGAACTTGTTGGGGCAGCGCTTCAGCGCGGTGATGCCGACCTGGGACTTCAGCAAATCAGCGAACTGAAAGCATTCAAGGAGATTCAGTTCGTCGGCCCTCTCCCGCGCGAAGTGCAGAAGGTCAGTGTCATTTCTGCCGCAATTGCGAAGAACGCCCAACAGGCTGAAGCCGCAAAAGCCTTCATTGGGTATTTGAAGTCGAAGAATGCGGTGGCAATCTTCGACAGCACCGGACTTGAGCAGCCACAGTCGCAAGCACAGGCAACGGCGAACTAGAGAGGCAAAGAAACGAGCCGATTGGAACCCACGTAACAATATCAGTACAACTACTAGAAATAGGAGATAACCTCATGAATTTAAGGGGCCATTTTATTGCTCTTGCGTGTACGTGTCTTGCATTCGGATGCGCTTCTCACTTGCCGTCGAGCGCTGCACCCGAGCACCTGATAACAACGCACAGAACCGTAACGATTGAGACTATCCGTCAAGGTAAGGGGCCGGTAATTGTCCTTCTCCCGTCCCTCGGAAGGGGAGCGGCAGACTTTGATGAAGTCGCTGCATACCTCCAGCGTGACGGCTTTACGGTGCTGAGGCCTCAGCCGAGAGGTATCGGCGCGAGCGTAGGTCCTCTCACTAACGTCGATATGCACGACTTTGCTGCCGACGTCGCCTCGGTTCTGGATGAGCAAAAGACGGGCTCAGTCGTCGTCGTCGGGCATGCGTGGGGAAGTCAACCAGCACGCATGTTGGCCGTGGACCGTCCGGACCTCGTTCGGGGATTGGTCATGGCGGCCGCATCGGCTGGAAAACTACCTCCCGGTTCAAATGAGAAACCGTACGGAAGGCTTCGGGACGCGATTGAGGGGTCCGGGAATCTCTCACTACCGGAGGCGCAGCGGCTGAAATATCTGCAGCAAGCGTTCTTCGCGCCGGGGCATGACGCGCGGCCTTGGTTGACCGGTTGGTACCCGGCAACCCATGAAGCCGAAGCGCATGCGAGAAATGTCACTCCGGTCGATGCGTATTTCGCGGGTGGGACGGTTCCGATTCTTGACCTCCAAGGTCAATACGACGCTGTTGTTGTCCCCAATGTTTTCAAGCCGATGTTGGGGGACCGCGTGACAGTGGAGGTGGTCGCGAACGCAGCACATGCGATGGCTCCTGAGCAACCGCAGGCTATGAGCGACGCCATCGCGCGCTTCGCACACCAGATGTACAGGCAGTAGGCGGCAGCTGATGCTAACGAATCAGCTTTGTGAAATAGGTCAAGGAATCGCTCTCATGAAATTCTCGAAAACTGGTCTCGCAGCAATCATTCTCTCTGTGTCGGTAAGCGTCTTTGCGGCAGCCGGCGGTGCAAAAGTCACTGACGATGTTGTTAAGCATGGGAATATTCAGATTGAGGTCCTGAGCCAAGGCAAGGGACCGACCATCGTTATGCTTCCGTCCCTGGGCCGCTCGGTGCGCGACTACAACCAGGTGGCGCAATATCTCGTCGCGGATGGGTTCCGTGTACTGCGCCCGGAGCCTCGCGGTGTTGGCAAGAGCAAAGGGCCGATGGAAAACCTCAGCGTTCACGACTTTGCGTCCGATGTTGCGATGGTCATCGACGAAAAGAAGGCTGGCCCGGTCGTCGTGGTTGGGCACGCGTGGGGTAATTTCGCCGCACGTCAATTGGCTGCAGACCGCCCAGACCTTGTGAAGGGGGTCGTGGTCGCAGCCGCCTCGGCAGGCAAAGTTCCGCCCGGTTCGACAGAAAAGCCTATCAACGCGGAAATGCGCAAGGCGATTGATGGTGCTGGAGACCTCAAGCTTCCCGAAGCACAACGGCTGCAGTATCTGAAGGAAGCGTTCTTCGCACCCGGGAACGACCCTAGCGTGTGGCTCGGCGGCTGGCATCCCGAGACCCACGAAGCTGAGGGACATGCACGCAACACTACTCCCGTCGACGACTACTTCGCAGCCGGCACCGCACCGATTCTCGACCTGCAAGGAGAGAATGATGCGGTGGCGCCGCGCCGGTTCTCGCAAGTGCTCAAGAACATGCTCGGAGACCGAGTGACTGTTGTGGTGATACCCAACGCGGGTCACGCCATGGCGCCGGAGCAGCCGAAAGCGATGGCCGACGCCATTTCGATTTTCGCGAAGCGAGTCAACCAGTAATTGATTCTTTGATGTTTGGGCGGCGGAGCGCGGAGTGCGTCCGCTCCGTCCGCAAGCGCAGTCAAAACTTTTAACGGCACAGACATGGATTCGAAGGTTTCAACGGCTGGTGATGCGTTTGATGCGCGGCGTCGGGCGTTCACATTAGCTGTGGCTGCTGCGGGCCTGGTCAGCTGGTTGCGTACGCCCTCTGCTCGGGCCGCAGAGAACGCTTCATTCTCGAACTCAAGCGGCAACGAGAATGCTTCTTTGAAAGCGCCAGCAATGGCATGCGACGCGCATATTCACATCTACGACGATAGGTTCCCAATCGTTAATGCGAACGCCACGCTTCCACGCCAGGCGACGGTTGAGGATTACCGGAAGATTCAAAGCCGGCTCGGCACGACGCGCACCGTAATCGTTCAGCCTGCAAACTACGGAACAGACAACCGCATCACCTTGGACGCGATTTCAAAACTCGGGGCGGACAAGGCACGTGGTATTGCCGTAGTTTCTTCCGACATCTCGGACGAGCAACTTCTTGCGTTACATCAGGGCGCAATTCGCGGTGTTCGATTTTCGCTCTTTGAGCCCAAGAATGCTGTCACTCGCGCTGACATGATTGAACCCGTCGCAAGAAGAATCCACGAACTGGGTTGGCATATACAGCTCCAAATGCGCTCGGACCTCATTGTCGAAAACGCCGAAATGTTGAAGCGGTTACCGTGTCCGGTAGTCTTTGACCACATGGCGCGGTTGCCGCAAACTGACTCAGGGCGCGATGCATACAACGTCGTTTGTGGGATGCTCGACCATGGGCGTACGTGGGTGAAGGTGTCCGCCGCTTACCTTAATACAAAGGTTGGACCGCCGAGCTATGAAGATGCGACGAGAATGGCCCGTTCGTACATCGATGCAGCCCCCGAGCGCGTGGTGTGGGGAAGCGATTGGCCGCATCCTACCGAGAAGGTGAGCAAACCGGACGATGCACAACTCCTCGATTTGCTGGCTGCATCCGCTCCGGATACCGCGACTCAACGTCGCATTCTTGTCGACAATCCCGCGACTCTCTACGGCTTCTGAGCGTTGAGCTCTACGGGAAGGAAGATGCCGACTCATACTTGCGTCATCACACAACGTGACGGCAGCAGGGAGGAAATCAGGAGTAAGCCGGGCAGAAGCGGTGCCGGTAAGGCCGGCTCGGGTGGTAGCGAATCCAGCGCGGGGTGTTGCGCAGGCTGCACTGTTGTTCGAGCGGGTGAACTAGACCAACGAGGGACGTCCTGGGAGGGAACTAGCAAAGCACGACAGATAATTCTTCGGGCCGCAGCCGCAGCAAGCGGCTGGGAAGTAGGCGGCTGCTACGGTATCCGCAAGAAGGGTGCGACAAAGAAATCTTCGGCGACGTCCACGAAGACGACTGTGCGAAAGGGCGCGGCTGCGAAGAGGTCGATGACCGCAGCTCGAAGGGGCCGCAGGTTGCGAACAAAGGCTGCTGGCAAGAAGGTCACGGCGGCGACGTCTATTGGCAACGCGAATGTAGAGACTGCTTCGGATGCGGTGACGTCGCCGCAGGCTCGCTCGAGCGATGCGAATGCTGTGACTTCTGCTGCCTAACGACAAAAGCCTTAGCTCGGCCAGAGTTCGGCGCCGTGAACCTACTACCTCCGGCGAATGATTCCTTTGCGCGAGCCTAATCGACGCTTCCGAGGGCGTTCAAAGATTGCCTTTCCCTCAGGAAAAAGTTGTTTTGTCCTATAGCTGGTCGCGTAATTCGTGTATTTTACCCAGACGCAACCACGTGTGAACTGCTATGTCCCGCGCACTTTTCTACCGAACCTGTCCTACCAGCGACCTGAAGAAAGCCTACGGATTATCGTCCAGTCTCGGCTGGCCGCATCGCCTGGAAGAGTGGCGCTTTGCCGCAAGCACAGGCGAAGTAATTGTCGCCGAGGACGGCGGTGCTATCGTCGGTACCGCGGTCTATTGGAAGTTTGGCGCGAGTAGCGCGACGGTCGGATTAGTGATGTCATCGCCTCAGCACGAACATACTAGTACAACATCCCCTAAATAGCTTGATTAAATGATTGTCTTGGCTATCATTTCGAAATGAGCCAAGGTCGTCATGCAACGCCAGTGAAGTTGGCGAAGAAAGAACGAGAAGAACTGCTGTCGCTGATCGAGCG
>NZ_FCOM02000162.1 GCF_001544695.2 Caballeronia arvi | reverse complement strand
CGGATTACGCGGCGAGCCGATGCTCGTAATAAATGCGATCGCGGTCGTTCAGGATGGCGTACAGCGCATCGAGGTTTAACGGATTCGGGTTCAGCCATGCTTCCACGTTCTCCGGCTTGATCGGCACGATGCATCTATCGTGACCGGCCGCGGCGACTTCGGCTGGCGGCTCATCAGTTATTGCCGCAAATGAGAGCAAATCCGGCTGATCCTTTGCCGTCCAGCGCGACCACAAACAGGCGACCAGCATCTCACCGCCCGAGTCCGGCTCGAATTCGAGGACGACATTCTCGTCCTTCTCGCCTGCGGCAAGCGCTCGCCCTTCCATGCGGGCGCGGCTCACGTTCTCGTAAAAGCGGTTCACGATCATGATGCCGTGTGAGTAGCCAAAGAGCGGCCGCCAGAAGCCACCCAGACTATCGACACGACAATTGTACGTCCCAGGAAAACGCGCATCGTAGTTCGCGGGCTTCCCTGCAATACGGCACTGATACCGCATGGGCTTCACCACGTACTCTCCGTTTTCAACAACGAGCACGGGTGCGTAGTGACCGGGGAAGATGCGCGAATCTCTCGGCTGCCCGTCGGTGCGCTTGAGGTCTTCGAGACGCCGCAGTGCCGCATCGACCTTGTCGGTCGCAATGCGTTTGCTCTCGGTTGCCGCCTTCCTAACCTTGCTCTGCAAGGTACGCTCCGCGTCGGCGAGGCGAGTGCGCTGCTTGAAAAGTTCCTGCTCCAGACTGGTCGCCTGCTCCGCGTTGTAGCGGTCGATGAATGCCTTGATCTGCCGTTCGTCATCATTTTCCGGATGGACGAACGCGTCTTCCATCGCCTTCGAAATCTTCGCCTTGCTGCCTTCGGCACGCTCCCAAAACAGACGCGCAAACTCCCGGATGTCCATCTGCGCGCCGAACATCTTCACGTAGCGTCGATAGTCCGCCTGGATCTGCGCTGAATAACACATACGTCATCGTCTCCCGTTTCGTTGGCTGCCCGTCGTCACAGCGCTTCGCGGCAGAGCCGCATCATCTTCTGCACCACAGTACTCGCATGATTCAGACCCATGTCGCCGGTGAAGAGCGCCTGGACATCCGATTGCCGCACGGCGATGCCAGCCCCTTTCAAGTCACGCCGAGCGATCTTGAACGCCAGTTGGCCGATGCGAACACGTTCGAGCCAGTGCATCTCAATGAGGCTACGTTTGAGCCAGATGCGGCAACTCTCGACGACATGATCCACGCGCCACTCCTGCGTCAGCGCGTAGGAGGCCGCCACCGTCGCTACGAGGAAGCACAACAGATCGGCTCGTGCGCCGGCCAGTTCGTCAATATCGGGTTTGCTCATTTCGCTCCCTACTATTCCCAACATACCAGCCAACAACAGCACGTGCGGACGAGCGCAGGACTTTTCAATAACGCAGGAGTTAACTTCGCTCGCTGCAGCGCGTTCCTGTGCCCACGCACGAACCGTCGCACCCGGGACAGTATTGGCGATGCCGCAGGCTATCGTCGACCCGCCAGCAATTGAAATCTTCGACGAACTTCGTCCCGACCGTCCAGCCAATCTCTTGCGCGGAGAATGTCGGCTCGCCCGCCTTGCCACGCGCGACGGCCTCGTCGATGGTCGCGTCGCCGAACGCCTCGCGTAGTTTTGCGACGAAATCCGCAACCTCAGGCATCGGATGTTTTCGCAGCTTATCGATCGGTCGGTCTGGGCGCGAGTATGTAAGACGAAATTCACTGCTTCAGCTTTTGCGCTACACTGTATAAATATACAGTACTTGGATCACCGCCTTCCATCATGGCTGCCCTACCCAAAGACGTCGCCACACTGCACCCGAGCCTCTGGAGGGGAAGCCAACTGGCGCGCGCCTACGGCAAGACGATCGATACCGGCTACGCGGCCCTGTCGGCGGAACTGCCGGGCGGCGGCTGGCCGGTTGGGGCGCTCGTGGAGTTGCTGGTGCAGCAGCCTGGCATCGGTGAAATGCGGCTGCTCAAGCCCGCGCTCGTGGCCGCGAGCAAGCGGCCGGTCGCGCTGCTCCAGGCGCCGCACGTGCCGAACAGCCTGGCGTTTTCCTATCTGGGGCTGCCGCTGGACAAGCTGATGATGCTGCGGGCGCCCAAGACGGCAGACGCGCTCTGGTGCGCCGAGCGCGTGCTGAACGCCCGAAGTTGCGGCGCGCTGCTCTTCTGGCAACAGCACATCCGCTCCGAGGCGTTACGGCGATTGCATCTGGCGGCTCAAGCGACCGAAACCCTGCTGATTCTGGTTCGACCGCTCGCCGCCGCGCAGGATTCGTCGCCCGCCGCGTTACGGCTGGGTGTGCGGCCCGCCGACGGCGGCCTCGTCGTCGATGTCATCAAGCGACGAGGCCCCACCCGAACCGACCCACTGTCCATCCACCTTCAACCATCACCGATTCTGCTCAGCCCCCATGGCCGTGTTCGTCGCCATCTTCCTGCCCCGGCTCTCGCTGGAGGTGTTCCGTCCGAGATGGTCATCTCCGACTGAACACGGATGTGTGGTGCTGGAACGCGACAAGGTGATCGTGCTCGATCAGGCAGCAAGAGACGCGGGTGTGATGGTGGGCATGAAGCGCGGTGGCGTCACGACACTTACGGCCGACGCGCTGATGTACGACCGCAGTTCTGCGCGTGAACTCGACGTGCAGCGCGAAGTCGCATTCGCCCTACTGCGCTTCTCTCCTCAGGTGGCCGTTCGCGAAGAGGAAACCATCGTCGTCGATGTCACGGCAAGTCTTCGGCTTTTCGGCGGCATCGTGCATGTCTGCCGGCAAATAGGGGAAACAGTCAAAGCGATCGGCGTGACCGCCCGCATGAGTGTCGCGCCCACAGGGCAAGGCGCGTGGCTGCTTGCCAAACGCGGTCGCCGGCGCGTGCTCAAGATGAGTTCGCTCGAACGCACGCTCGGGGAGCTGCCCTTCATGGTCGTCCCCGAAGTGCGGTCTTTCGCCGAGTGGTTCAACGGCCTCGGTTGCCGAGTGCTCAACGATATTCGACGCCTGCCGCGCGCAGGTCTGAAAAAGAGGTGTGGGGTGGACTTACTGGATTCGCTTGACCGCGCCTACGGCCTGTCGCCCGAACTCTACGAGTGGCT
>NZ_FCOM02000073.1 GCF_001544695.2 Caballeronia arvi | reverse complement strand
GGCTAAACGCCCTCCGCGTCAACGCGCGCCCGCACGAGAAAACCGACCACTGTCAGATTTAGTCTAGTCCACTACACATCATGCGTCGGGGAATACATCCGGACGGATTTCAGACCACTGACTGCGCACTAACAGTGGCCTTCTGACGAACGCCAACGGTAGCGTTCGCTCACCGGCGAGCATTGCCAGAGCTGGGACGGTCCGGAGCGCGGACCGTCCCAGCTTTCTGTGCTGGAACTGCGCCACGACGATTGGTGATGACCGTTCAGCTTCGTGCGACGCCTGTGAAAAGAAGCATCCCCCGCATTCTCTGCGCTGATTGGACACCGGTGCGGAAATGCATCAGCAGAATCTTGGCCAACCGCTCACGATTGCCACTCCGCTTTTCTGCTTGGCGTCCACACAGGAAGTTGAACACGTGGTTCAACTTTCGATGCACAACAACTGCGCGGCTTTCGGAGGTGATTGCGCGGTTGCGAGGTGAGTAACGCGATTCACGCGGCGGACCTCTCATCGCAGGACGGATGACGAGGTCATGCCGACAAAGCTGCATAGCCGCGCCCCGATCCCCTCCGCTCTCGCCACGTCGATCGTAGCGGCTTCCAGCCAGTGATCGCAGCCCGAGACGCGATGCGACGTCTGCACCCCTTCTTCCCCTGCCAGGCCGACATGATGCGGATACAAAAGTGTCAAGCGAGGGCAGTTATAGAGACGTCCGTACGCCATCATCTGGTAGACGTCAGCTTGCGAGACGCCTTGCTTTTTATCACTGAGACGCGAGGCCAGGCGCTTCCATTTGGTATCGATAACCTGAACGACCTGGCTGTCGCGCTTGATCAGAATGTCGGGCTTGGTCTGGAAGAGTCCTCCGCTGTCAGTTTCGAGGCAATACAGCCTGCCTCCCTGAGTGACGACGTGCAAACGCTGGTCCGAATGCGAAAGCGCACGGCGAATCATGCGCGCGACGTATTCCTCGAACAAGGTGTTCATCTCGAAAAGCAAGGAAAAGCCCTCGGCCTCTCCCGCCGAGGTCGTCTGAAACCGCTCGCCCAGAAGCAGTCTGGCGAGGTTCAAAAGTTCGCGCCAGCGAGCATTGGTGCGATCCAGGACGACCTTGTCCCAACTCAACGCCGAAACCGGAACAGCAGAAATCTCGGCGTACACGAAGTTCAATTCCTGAAGCCGGCGCTGGTTATCGGCTGATCTTGCGACGCGCGTCAGCCGTGCGATCGCCGCCTTCATGATCTGATTGAGAGCGATATCCGGCGAAAGCGCATCGAACCGGCACGCCAGCCGGGACGGATCGGCCGCCAGCGCGGTGAATTGCCTCGTGATATCCAAGCGTCCCCGTAAGGTGGACAGATCGTCCTCATGCGTAACGTATCGACGCGGCATGCCTTGCCGGACGGCGTTGATCAGTTTTTCGCTGAAAACGCGGATGAGAATTTCGAGCAGCGTTTTGTGCTGCCAATCAAGTGCTATGATCTGCCCTACGTCGATCTTCATGTCGAGCGCGATCGCCAGCATATGAACCAGTCGACGCCGGATACTTCCCGCCCTGCTATCCTCGGGCTCGCCCGGGATGTCGATCTTGGGAAGGATCTCGAGCGAGCAACCGTCTGCCGCGAGCATGCCGACGACGCGGTGCGCGCGCAGCGCCTTGGCGCCATGCTCCAGCACACCGACGCCACGTCCGGCCAGTGGCGAAGCGGCGGCCACCGCTGCGATGCGATCGGCTAGATGTCTGGGTAGGGTCGTGGGATCCTGCGCATCTTCGCCGTACTCGATCTTTTCCCATTCCAGGATGGTTCGGCGGATCATCCTCTTACGATTCTCGAAAAGTCGAACTTTTCCCGCACGGTCCAGCGGAACCGCGCCGGCGCATCTCCGTCCATGCCCATGCCTTTTGGCGGGACCAGTTTCTTGCGATTCAGGAACCCGCCCTCGCGATCGCCATCGCCCTCGTCGGCATCGCCCAGCACAGCGGCGACCTTGCCCCAATCCTCGTAAAAGTACTCTGCAAGGAGCGGAATCACTCTGTGGCGCATAGCGTTCTCGACAGCCTCGCGCGATTCGCAGTTCATGAGATAGGCATGCCCGATCTGATGCTCGCGGTCGAACAAATATTCGATGCGCGCGTTGATAGCCTTCAGCAATTCGGCTAGGTCAATGTCACCGACCGTCCCCAACAGCGAGGGCTTCGGCATCAGTTCGCGGAACTGGAACCGGCGCCGCAAGGCCGTGTCGAGCAGGGCGATCGAGCGGTCGGCGGTGTTCATCGTCCCGATGATGTGGAGATTGGCCGGCACGCCGAACGGCGGACCATCGGAATACGGCAGCTTGACCTTCAGTTCGTTGACTTCGCCCAGACGCTTGTCAGGTTCGAGCAAAGTAATCAGTTCGCCAAATACTTTGGAGATATTCGCGCGATTGATCTCGTCGATGATGAGCACATAAGGCCGGGACTCTGGCGTCTGACGCGACGCGTCTTCACCGCACACGATGCTCTCCAGCGCATCCCACTGGATCAAGCCGGGGCGTAACTGGTACACCGATTGACGTCGAAACAAATTCTTATAAAAGATGTCGCGGTCGGCGCCCGCCGGGCTTTGCCAGATCCACTTCACTTTGCGCCGATGTGGATGATAGCGGGCCGATGTATCGTAAAAATATTCACCGGTAACGATCCCGAATGCACGAAAGGTATCGCGGCCGTCCGACAGGACGACATAGTCGCCGATCTGCATTGCTGACCGGAACGAATACGTCATCTCGATGTTCGGGTCCTTGCCGGATGCGTTAGGATCTTTCGTCGTATTCCATTCACGGCGAATCTCTTCGAAGTTGTCGAAACGCTCTTCCGACCAGTCGACATCGCTGCCCCATCCCAAATGTATGAGATTGTTAGCGAGGCCGTCGGCGATCTGCTTTTCGTCTTGTCCTTTGCGCCCGAGCGCAATCTTGAAGACGGGGCGATGACGGTCCAGATGCCTGTCATCGGGCTCGTCACCGCGATCCAGTCGCGCCCGGTCGCAGATGAGCTTGAAAATCCGATCTACGCTGCACAGCCTGAATCCGCCAGATACCGGCGCGACAGTCGCGCCCTCTTCCTGCTGCGCCAGCGGGACGTCCATCGCATCCGTGGTTGGCCGCAAGCCTTCGACGAAGTCCTCGTAGGAGTAGGACTGGTGGAAGGTGATGAAGTCGATTCGTCCGGCCTCGGTAAGCTTCCGGTATTCCTTCATCAGATCGTCGCGGCGGTCGACGGCAAACAACGGAGTGGCCCGCGCTTCCCCCAGGCAGAGCCGCACGGCTTCCATCACGGTCTCGTAGGTCTTGCCGGTGCCCGGGGGGCCATAAAGGATCAGGTTGGTTGCCGACTGCGCTAGCTGAGACATCGTGCTTGCTCGCTCCTTGAGACGATAGGTGAAGGTGGTCGTGGTACTCGCATCTGGTCCGCTCTGGTCTGGTGTTGGGACTGACACAAGGTCAAGAAATTTCGGTCCACGCAGGGCTTGGCAAACGTTGGCCCAGGCGTTGGACAAGCCTAACTCGTTATGAAGTTTGCCAGCGACGATCATGACGCTCGCATCGCCGCGATCCTGTGCCGGGGCGATGTAATTGACGAAGGCGCATGCGCGGATTCGTTCTGCGCCAGAGATGAGATGAGGATATTGCGATGCGGGCACAGGCTCAGGCCTATCGTCCCCGTCGACGATGATGTAGCCGGTATTGTGAAGCAACGACGCCGCGGTATCACGCGCCGCCAGGCCACCGTTGAGCGTGCGTACGCCAAGCGCAATCGCCGCGATCAATTTGCTGGGATAGCGTGAGAACGGCCTGGACCGGGACGGTCGGACCCAGTAATTCTTCGGCTCGTTGAATTGAGGATACTCAGCCTTGAATCCGTCGGGTCCCAGCTTGTCGAACATATCCATCGCCGCTTCGACGGCCGCGCGATCGAGTCGCCTTTCGGGCGTTGCGGACGCCGCCGTCTCTGCGTACCAGTCGACCAAAGCTCGTAGCGTCTCTTCATTCTCGACGTACACCGATATCTGCTTGCCGGGTTCGAGATTGGCGCCCTTCAGCGAATACGCCGTACTTTTGAACTGGTAGTGATCGGTTTCGACCTGGAACTCAGCGGCGGTTGCATTCCAGTCCACCGACACACCGCCAGGTGACGCCTCGAACACCAGCTTTGTTCGACGCGCGCTGGCCTCATTCAGTTCGACGGCAAAGCATCGTCCAGCCACAGTGCGATAAATGATCGCCTTCGATGCTCGACCGGGCGGACTGAAACGCATCACCTTGCCGCTGTTAATATAATTTTCGACGACTTCAAGCGCTTCATTGCTATTCAAGACTTTCTCCACCTGCTCCGGTTCCGTCACACGCCAATCCCGAAGATGATCTGATCATCCAACTCATCCGCATAAACGGGATGCTTTGCCAATAGCCCTTCGATCTGTTCCCGCTCGACCAAACGCACCCGGTTCATTCGCGCCTGCTCATGGGCGCCGGTGTTGAAGCGCTGGTTCGTCACGCACACCCGGCGAAACGTCGTGTTTTTATAGGCGTTTTGGTAGCCCGCCGCCCCTGCCGACACTTCCTTGATCGCGTCCCAGCCTATTCCGGCACTCAACGACGATTTGCATTGCAGCAACTCGCCTTCATTGCCCCTCAGCGCAACGATGTCGATGCCACCGTCACCGCCACTCTTTTTGGTGACAGACGCAACGTACCCTTGCTTTTCCCACAGCAGCCGGCAGAAATACTCGAATGCGGAACCATCGAGCCTGACGACGTCATCCAGCGTCACCGGTTGCGGCCGCCTATGAGACGCTTCGCCGTCCGATACGTCGCGTAACAAGTCGGAGACCTTGATGTCGTCGGGACTGCCATTGAGCATCTGCTCCATGGAAGAGCCGCTCATCGTCGTGCCGGCGAGTTTGCCCTTGCGCTTAAGCATTTGGTCGAGGCGCAGCTCGAAGGTCGGGAAATCGGCGACGACCGTGGGGCAATAGACGAACACATCTTTCTGCTGTCCGATGCGATAGGCGCGATCGGTTGCCTGATTTTCCTTCGCGGCGTTCCACGCGCGCGTGAAGTGAAAGACGTGATTGGCCGCCGTGACATTGAGTCCTGCTCCCGCCGCAAGCGTCGACAGAATAATGACATTGAAGCCGCGCGACGCCGAAAACCGATCGATGATGCCCTGCCGTCCCTGCGTGTCGCCGTTGACGACGAACGGCTTAATGCGGAAGCGCTCATGAATGAAATACGACAGCGCCGTCTGCACCTCGCGCAGCTCGGTGAAGACGATCGCCTTCTCCGCGCATCGCTCGACACGCCCGAGTTCGTTAAGCAGCCATTGCATCTTCGGCGAATTGTCGAGGTGCGCCTCAAGACCGCGCTTGTCCGGCACGAACTTGTTGCCCGGCAGGCAATACGGCTCCGCGCACACGGCCTTCATGTGATGGAGCGCGCCGAACGAAAGCGTGGCGCGGCGCCGTGCGTCGCGTTCGGCTGCTGCATCCTGAAGCTTTTGCAGGCCGTTCTTGTACAGCGCGTGCTGATGATCTGACAACCGGATCTCCAGCCTTTCGTTTTCCAGAGGCGCCGCGCTCAAAGTCGATGCCGCATCGTTCAATGCCTGGAGGACAAAATGCTTCCGGGTCAGTTCGCTCGCGATCTCTTCCTTCGTGCGACGCAAGGTCTGCGGTGCAATGAGCGCCTGCAATTCGTCCAGCGCGGCTCTCTGTTCATGCGTCTGACACTCGATCGGCCGACGATACATCTTGCCGAACGTTTCCAGCGCACCTAGCAGCCCGGGCTGCACGAAGTCGAACAGGCACCAAAGATCCGCCAGCGAATTTTCGACCGGCGTGCCCGTGCAACAAATTCTGAAGTTCGCTTTGAGCTTCTTGGCCGCGAGCGTCACACGTGTGCCGGGTGTCTTGATGCGCTGCGCTTCATCGCAAATGACGAACGCGAATTCCTGTCGCGCGAACGTGAATTCGTATCCCGTCAGCGCCTCGTAGGTCGTGATGACGATCTTGTTCACGCCGATCCAGTCCGGGCGAAGCAAGTCCGTAATGCCACGCGTCTGCAATTGTTCGTCGATCAGGGCGACAGGCTGTTTGCGGTGGCGAAGCGCCTCGCCATGCAACACGAGATGAGGCGGATACGAGGGATTGAAGAAGCGCTCGATTTCGTTCGACCAGTTCTGCAGGAGACTCTTCGGCGCGACCACCAGCGACGGCTTTCCATCGGGATGCGCTTCGTAAAACCATCCCAGCAGCGTCAGCAGTTGCAGCGTCTTGCCCAGTCCCATGTCATCTGCGAGCAGTGCGCCCCGACAATCGGCGGGGCTGTGCGACACGAGATTCTGGAACCATGTGACACCATGCAATTGGTGCTTCTTCAGCTCGATGCCGGGCCGCAGCGTACCCGGCAGCACAGCGACCCGATCGAGCGGCAGGCTGAGCAAGCTGCGGCGTTGCTCCTGGTAGTCGATCTCATTGAAGTTCGTTTTGACGAGCAGGCTTTCCTTGTTCTTTCGCGTCTGCCGGTCGGTGTCCCCCTGCTCGACTTTGACTTTGTTGCCGGCGTCGATCATCGCGGTGAGCGAATCGACAAGTTGCCGTGCCTGTTTCGTCTCGATTGCGGTCGGCAAGGCTGCGTCCGTGACTTCGGCGCGTCCTTCGCTTTGCGCGAGGCTGACCTTCTCCTCGAAGTCCTTGACCCAGTCGGTAGTGAGCGGAATCATGACCGAGCCATCTTGGCCCGCCAGCGTGACGGAAATCATCGGCGTAAGTTCGGAAGGCAGCCAGCCGTCGCTGTCTTCGCGTTGCGATGCGCTTTGCATCGCTGGCACGTAGACCGGCTTGGCTACACCGATGCCAGTGATTCGTTCGCTATATCCATCCAGCAAATAGATGTCTTCGAAATCGATCCGGCCGTCGCTTTGATTACGCCACAGAACGAGCAAATGTTGAGCCAGTTCAAACTGTTGCGTCGCTTCTGCATCGATGGTGAGATCGAACTCGTTCCATGGAAACTGCTCGCGTTCGAGTTTCAGCGCATCTTCAAGCGACGCAGCGAACTCTGCCAGTTCCAGGGAGCTTTCGAAGACAGACGCGGACGTTCTTGCCGCACCGTCCGCAAAGTGCTCGGTCACCACCAGTTCGACGCTCTCAATGCGCCCATCGGACATTCTGCTCTGGACCGAAAAGACAGTGCTCAACGCGCCGAGCGATGCTTTCTCGCGCACGAAATCGTCTTCATCTATGACTTCGCCGGCGCTATCGCCGAGTACCGCCCACGGATTGTGTAGAAGCCTTTCGGCTTCGACGCCGGCGACCCGTCTGCCGGGCATCGCCCGCTTGATCGCGCCGAGCACCTTGCGCACAGGTTCCGACAGCACGACCCTGACGCGACCTTGCGTGCCGCTTGTGAAGTCATAGTGCGGCTGCACTTTCGACAGCCGATCGAAGGCGCGAATCCAGCCTTCGGGGGCACCGTCGAAAGTCGGCGTGACAGTCTGGACGCGGCCAAACGGTGTGTCGTCCTTGTCGATGAGCAGGCGTAGCTTGTCGGGTGTTACCACGTGTGTGGTCGCCAGATATTGGCTTGCATACAGTGCGCTCGCGGCATCGGCGAGTGTGCGGATTGTGCCCCAGCCCAGTTCGTTGTCGTGCTGGCTTCGCTGCGTATCAGGTCGATGGCGAAAGACATTGAGCGCCTCTACGAGTGCCCACGCTCTTTCAGGTAAAAGCGATGCCTGGCCGTCAACGACGAAGATCGCACCAGCTTGCGCCGACGAACGCACGACGCGTCCTGCTCGCTCCCATTCGGAGACGAACGGATCGAAGTCCGTGTCGGAGAGCGTGCCATGACAGTCGATGACCGGCTGGAATGCCGCTTCTTCCGGTAAGCCGATGTTCGCGAACAGCGTGTCATGATCTGGCGAGTTGGCGAGCCGATAGTGGTCGGTCCATGCAATCACGACGCTGTCGACATTCAGTCGTGCGCGGCCGGCCTCCACCATCTGCAGCAGATGATGCGCGATGACGAACTCATCGGCTGCGACGTCATAAACTCTCGATTGGAACGCTTCGACCGTGGCCTCGGACAGAGCCGGCGCAACCCTGAAACTGATGCCTTCGCCTGTCCATTCCGGGCGCAAGTCCGGACCGATGTCTTCGGACTTCGATTTGCGTTTGAAGATGTCGAGAAAAGCCATCGCTCACTCACTCCCCGTAATACCAGGCCGAACGTGAGTTCGCCCATCTGAAACCCCAGCTCTTCAACAGCAGGCCGAGTTGCATGTTCTGATTCGGATCTTCGACCCATAAGCGGCCGCCGTCAGCCGCTCTTTTATCGATGACATAAGCGCCTGAGAAGCAGGCGACTTCGCGTTGCAGTTCCGCGAAGGTCAAAGGGCCGACTGTCACGCAGTCGTTGCGCGAGCGGACCGGGTCGGGTTTTGGCTGAGCGGGCGGTTCGGTGCGGCGTGTTTCGATCTGGCTGTAGACGGGCGGGTCGGCGCGACGGGTTTCATTCGGGGTGAGGACCGACTTCGGGGCAACGGGTTGGGATTTCGCTCTGCTAACAGCATTGTCGGGGAGAATACCGAGACGGCTCAGGTCAGCTTTCGCTTGCCATTCCCAACCATGCTTGTGCACGATCCGACAGCGAGCGCCTGACTTGAAGCCGTATCGCAGGTCTACCGTTCCGCCGTGATAGGAAGTGGAGTAGCGGTTGAACTTGAGCGTGGCGGCGTCATACACGTATGCCGCATTGCCGACCGTGCTGAACTCGACGATGATGTACTCCCCGATCTGCATGATGAATGCATCGAGGTTCCTGTTTCCTGTCAGTGAGGCATATGAGTCGCTCTCGCGTGCGATCAATGCGCGGATGTCCTTGTTCGTCCGCGCAAGCATCAAGGTATCGCTGCTGAAGATCAGCCGAGTCCAGGTGATCTGGCTCATATACCCGCTCCAGAACGCGAGCCGGCCTTCGTCCGCGCTGTTTCTCGCGGCAAGCACATCGAAGAAATCGCGCAGATTGCCTTCGTTCACCCATTGCAGAACCATGCGCCAGATCTCTTCCGGCACCCGATTCCACGCCGTCGCGATTCCGGCAGCCTTGAGCTTCGGGTTACGCCACACATTCTTGTCGACGACAAAGTCGCGCAACGCTTCGTGCACAGATCGTTCGGCCAGCCGATAGTAACGGGCAAGAATCAGTTCGAGCGCCTGATCGCGATACACAGGGCGCGAACGAATCAGCTCCAGCAAACGTGGAATGCACGCATGGAAAGCGCTATCCGTGTCTTCAGTGCATGCGCGAACCGCGCTTAGCACGAGCGCCTGCCAGAACCAGCTACCTTCGGGAATGCCCACGCACTGGGCCAAGGCATCGAGCGCCGCCTCGTTTCCATCAAGGAAGTCCCGGGCGAACTCATCAGTCGCGCCCTCCGTGATCAGCGCCGGGTACTCGCGCAACGTGCGCAGCCACTCCGGGACCGCCACATTCTGGTTGGCTCGATCGATGAGCGGCCAGGTTTTTTGCAGCAAGCCGCGCAGTGCGGCCCACCCCTGCTCGGCAGCCGGCGAGACTGCCCGCGGATCGTGGGAGAAATAAGACGTCAACAAGCCGAACCACGTTAGACGCCACAGCCGGCCGGCGGTCGCTTCTTCCTCGTACCAGTGCAGCGCTTCCTGAAGCTTGCGACTGGCAATCGGAGACTCTCCGCGACGCTCCTCGATCTTCGTGTTCAGGGCGCCGGCGAGCGCGTCATATTGAACCTCATCGAGTTCCTTCCCGCGCACGAAAGCCAAAGCGGCGGCATAAGCGTCCTTGCCGGAAGGCCGCGCGCTCGCATAGGCTTGAAAGACCGCCTTGGCGTGATTGCTGGCGCGCTCGACCAGTTCAGGCCGACCCAATTCCTGCCAATCGGAAAACATGCGGCGCAGGGCTTCTTCGAGAGAGGTAGCCAGGGAAGCGAGTGGTCCGGTCGTCACGGACATTGCCCAAACTCCTTCGATGCCGGCGCCGAGATCGTCGACGGGTTCTCATCCAGCGCCCAAAACTCGACCTTCAGTTCGACCCGGCGGCTGGCTTCCTTCGATTCCTTCGTCGAATTGAATGAATATCCGCCGACGAGGAACAGATCGCGAATCTGAGTTTTCTGCGCTATGTTCAACGGCGCTTCTGTCTGCGATGGCGAAACGAACAGTGCACACACGACACGCCGGCTGCGATCAAGACTCAGACCGAGGTTGTACAGATAGCTGCCGTCCTGATCCGTGAAGCCCTCGACGACGATGCGGCGAATCCATCTCCGTCCGATGTCAGTTTGCTGAGCTTTTAGGAGCACCGGCACGTAGCGGCGCAGGAAGCGTGCGCCATTGGACGTGATGTCGGAGCGGCCACTGTCGAAGCGAACCACATCGCCTAGGTCGATGCGATAAGTCGATTCGTTGACCTTGACCTCGGGAAATTCGCGCGACAGTTCCTTGATCTGCGACATGAGTTCGCGAATATCCGTCTCGCGCTGAATCTTCCGCTGCTCGACCGATGACACGCTGTTCGTGACCGTGACGAGCGTCGTCGCCATCACGACGAGGAAGAGCGTCATCAGCGCGGACATCAGGTCCGAGAACGAAATCCAGAACGGACTTTCACTTTCCGCCTTCGCGGCGCGCTTGAGCGTGATCTTCGAGAACATGGTTTATGCCGCGCGCTTCATGCGTTGCAATGCGGTGCCGAGTTCCTGGACGACGCCCGTGAGTTGCTGTACACCATCGCCCAGGTGACGGTCGGTCTGGGCGATCGTTTTGGTCAACTGGTTGGACATTGCGTTGCCGAATTGCTCGAACGAGTGCGTTAGCGCTTCGTTGACACCGGTAAGGTATTCGGTCGTCTGACGTTCCACGTTCTTCAAGGTATTCACGATCCGATCAAGGTCCGACATCATTCGGCTCGTCAGACCGGTTTCGGTCTGTGCGGACTCCACGAGTTTGCTGAGAATGCCGACGTATTCCTGCACCGCTCCGCGCGTGCGATCGTATTCTTGGAATGCCGCGTTGACCGCCGACGATGCACTCTGCAAAGCCGCGGACGTCCGCTGAAGATCGTTCGCGACCGCCGACGATCTGTCGAACACGGTCACGACCGAAGCGCCAGCGGTTTCGAAACGTTGCGCCGCGGCGCTCAAGGTTGCGGCACCACTATTCATGCCGTCGATGGCACGAATGCTCACGTTTTGGAGCTCGTTGATGTTCGTCTGCGCGCGCGTGATCTGCGCAGCCACCATTTCCGAAACTTGCGCGAGTTGCCTGGTGACTTGCTGAATTGTCTCCTCGGTCCGGCGCACCATCGCGTCATTGCGCGCCTGATCCTGTTGCGCGGCCGCTTCTCTCGACAAATGGAGCGCGGCCATCGATGCAGATACCTCGCTCAGCACTTTCTCGACCGCACCGTTCATCACGCGCGCGGATTCTTCGTGCTGACGGCTCGCGCCTGCGCCTAGCTCGGCCGCGAACTGGCGTACTTGCGCGGCCATCGCGTCCTGGTGCCCCGACAGGCCAGACAGGACCTCGTGCGTGCTGCGGCTCAAAGCGTCACTACGGGCCTGATCTTGCTGCGCGGCCGCTTCTCTCGACGAATGGAGCGCGGCCATCGATGCGGACACGTCGCTCAGCACCTTCTCGACCGCCCCGTTCATCACTCGCGCAGATTCTTCGTGCTGACGGCTCGCGCCTGCGCCTAGCTCGGCCGCGAGTTGGCGCACCTGCGAAGCCATCGTATTTTGGTGTCCCGACAGGCCGGACAGGACTTCGTGCGTGCTGCGGCTCAATGCGTCGTTGCGCGCCTGTTCCTGCTGCGCGGAAAGCGTGCGGCTTTCGGCGAGACTGTCCAGCGCGCCGCTCACGCGTGTCATCATCTGATCGAGGGTTTTATCCATGACAGCCTGATTCTTTTGCTGCTCCTCGACCGCGGTCTTGCCGAAGTCCTGCGCGAACTGACGCATCTGCGCAATCATCAATTCCTGATGACTGGAAAGCCCGGCGATCACGTCTTCGGTTCGTCGCGCGAGCGCAGCGTTGCGCTCTTCTTCCTGACGGGACGACGTTGCACGGCTATCGGCCAGACTTTCCAACGTTTCGTTCACGCGCGTCATCATCTGGCCGACGGTCGCGTCCATCGCCTGCTTCGTCCTGCTGTGCTCGGCCGTCACGAGCTGCCGGAACTCATTGACGAACTCGCGCATCTGGTTCGTCATGGTTTCCTGATTGGCGGCAGCGGTCTTGAGCGCTTCTTCGAGCGTCCCGGTGACCCGAGCCGACGATTCCGTACTCGTCCGGGCAATGTCGCCCAGCAGTTGCTGCATTGAACCCTGCACGGCGGAAATCGCCGAAAGCGAATGCTCGATCTGCTCGCTGACACCGCGCATCTGTCCGCCGAACGTGTCTTCCAGCTTCGCCATGAAACCCGTCAGCATGGATTCAAGCAGACCACTCACCGCTTCGCCATTGCCGCGACTCGTATGCTCCATGGCGTCGGTCATGCGCTGCAGCGGCGCGGCAAGCGACGTGTGCAAAGTCTGACCGATCTGCTCACCTAGCGCCGCGGTGGCGCTGGCCTGTGCCGCGATCTGCCGATCGACGAGTTCGGTCATCATGCGGCTCAGGTCTTCGACCATCGCATCTTTCAGTTGCGCGGCATGCGCTTCGCTCTTCTCGGAAGCGTGCACGAGACGTGCGAGATATTCTTCGCCGGCGCCGGTGTTGTAGAGCGCATCGATCGCGTGATTGAGCTGTTCGACGCGACGATAGAGAAATGTGAGAACGAGCCGGCCCAGGAAAGTCACGAAGATCGCGCAGCCGATCGCCACAGCTGACGCAATGAAGGCGTGGGAAACACCGCCCAGGAGCGGCGACAAACCCGAGACGGCTTTGGCGGGCGTCGAGGGATCGAACTTGCCAAGTCCCTGAAGCAGACCGGCAAAGGTCCCAATGATGCCAAGACCTGTCAGGATGCCAGGAGCATGACGCGCGAAGTCGTCGAATAGACGGCTATCGACCAGTACGTCCCGCGTGAAATAGGTTTCTGCCGGAAGGGTCGCACGAATTTCCGACGCACCGTTTGCGGTCCGTCGAAGCGGATGCAGGGTATCGCGATATTCGAGCCACAGATGTCTGAACGGCTCGTGCTTGAAAAGCGAAGCAAGCGAATCAGGATCGGGGCCTATTCCGGCGTGGCGCACGCCCTTCACGATTGCGGAAATCTGCACAAACACCACCCCGCCCCGACCAACATATAAAAGTATCAGCGCGAGCGTAATGACGACGACCAGACAGAAAACGACCAGGGGCAAGCCAGACAGATAACGTAGGGAAGGATCTATGGAAGCCAGAAAAGTCTGGAGGCCGTTGGTCATTTAGCTCTCTCTTGGAATAATTATGTTTAAACGTTGGCCAGACTACGTACGCAGCCAGGGCGTCCTCCCGATGACGTCCCAATTTACATTCCAACACCGGCATACGCGCCGGCGGCCCGGAATTTATAACTCTGGCACACTTCGGAACCGCCACTGCCCCGTACAGTGCGTAAGCGTGTCGCTGACCTACGCCGAACCGGGAGGCCGTGCCGATTTCGATGTTTACGGCGGATTTTACGAAGTCTTAAGCAACGGCAAAGTTATCGTCCTAGCATAAAATTCAACACAGCCTCATGGTGGGACGCCATTGGCGCGGCGACCAGGGGGCTTGGCCGGGTCAACGTTGTAACCGTAAGCAAAACCGGCGTTGGCATGAGCACGTGGTCAAGATGCACTCTGATCGACACAACATTGGAGCTATTACCCGAGGCCCGGAAGCGTGCGTATGCGAATGCACTCTCGACGCGTACCACGAGGGCCTCGAAGTAAAAAGCGCCAGGCTGAGAAGAAGGTGAACGTAGCGGCAGGTCTCGCGGCCTGCGGCGGCAACGCCGATGCCCTTCTCAGATCCAATTGTCCTCGTTCCGATCCAGGTTGGAGTGTTGGCCAAAATCGGTGTCATCTTTGGCATGGAGATCAACGCAGCAATGTTGACCACGCTTGTCACATCCGTACTGGGAGCATCAGAGCGTAGCGGTGATGCGCTACGTAGCTGTTCATAAAATGCTTCCGCTACGCTGCGACCCTTGCCAGATAAGGGTTGTAGCGCTGTAGCGGAAAAAACGGCGAATTGAACGCTTTTTGTCTTCCCCCGCCGGATCCCCGGAAATTTCGGATACTGGGTTACGTTTCAATGCTGGCGCGGGTTTCGGGGTAACCGACGCTCAGTTACGTAACCTGCCGAAAACCCCTTCGGTTACCGGCAAACCCTTGCCAGATAAGGAAGTTAACCGCGCAACCGAAAAACACGGGTAACCGCGGAAGAAAAAAAGAACCGCGCGGCAGGTGAGCAGGTGACCTGTGGACGCCCTTGAGGTGCCGACGACTCTCGATGAGTTTGAGTCAATGTCGATCGGCTGCACTACGCAGGGCCCAAACAGGCTGTCGAGGGGATGTTGCCCGCGATAAAGGCTCGCTGTGGTGATCTGTTGACTTGCGTCGGGGCAGTAGCCGACACGTTGATTGATGCGGAATTCCGCCATACCACAATGTAGTACAAGTCGCCCCGAGTCGACCTGCGTACGTACGCTGCCTCAGAACATGGCGCAGAAGGCACGAGCGCGCGGACGAGGCGATGCACAACGCAACGGAGTCGATCTTGCGCGTCACGCAGATGATGGCCGAGATTCGCGATTCGTCGCTGCAACAGAGCACGGCATCGAAAATGTCAATAAGACCGTCGCTCAGATGGACGAAATGATGCAGCAACACGCGGCGCTGGTGGAGGAAGCGGTGGCGGCGTCTTCGCTGCATCACAGACGCGCGAACTGAACGAAGCAGTGTCGCTCCGAGATTTCCGATGCCCTGCCTGAATTTGCGGCAGCGGTGTTACACCTGAAGTTCATCTGGACGGAGGTGTAACGCTGTGGTGTAACGACGGATCCCGTGCTGCTATTGGGTGTGCGCCGCGCGTTACACCTGCTACACCTGTTACACCGAAAAAAAGCAAGGTTCGCGAAATGGCCCGAGGCGCGCTGTGATTCCCGCAATTGAGGCACGTCCGGCCTCATGCAACGGGTCACAGACGAACGAGTTCGGAAGACAACAACGCTACAGGGGTGGGGGTAGCGAATCTCTGGGCCGAACTCGCCCGGGACCGACCGTTCCGGCGCATTTTCACATCCACAAAATTCTTGTTTGCGGTTTAGCCCATTTGCTGCGATTTTTCGATCGCGTGCGGTGTGAAGTGGACCCCTGCCCGCTTGCTTTCGCATCGCACCAGGCGTCGGAGGACAGCGCCTCGGTGTGATGCCACTTGCGCATCTGTAGTTACAAAAACCTCTTGCACTCGAAGATTTGCGTAACTACAATAACTCACATGGACATCACATTCGACCCCGCAAAGAACGGCTCGAACCTTGCCAAACACGGCGTTGAGCTTTCCCTCGCTGCTCGTATCGATTGGTCGGATGTCTGGTTCGATGTCGATGACCGCGCTGATTACCTCGAACTTCGCGAGATCGGTTACGCGCTCATCGACGGTCGCCTCTATTGCGTGGTGTATACGCAGCGCGGCGACAAGATGCATGTGATCAGCCTGCGCAAGGCTAACCGACGCGAGGTGAAGCGCTATGACGAAGAAACATGAAATCTATATGCCGACCGAGGAAGAAGATGCCGAGATCAATCGCGGCATCGCTGCCGATCCGGATACCTTCGTGCCGAGCGACGAACAGTTCGCGCGCATGAAGCGTCGTGGCGGGCGGCCGCGTTCTGAATCGCCGAAGGTCTCTTTGACGGTTCGATACGACGCGGACATTATTGAAGCATTCAAGGCATCAGGGGATGGCTGGCAAACGCGCATGAACGATGCGCTGCGCGATTGGCTGAAGGATCATCAACCCGCCTAGGCCTCTATCAATTATTCGACTGCAGGATTTCAATGGTCACAGCTTGGGCGGCGTGCGGCGAACTGAAAACACCTGACGATCTTGCTAAGAAGTTGGCGTTTGACTTGGCGCGCATGCGCGATCCAGGGCAAAGGCTATACGCTGCTTTCGACTTTTTCGTCACGACCGAACACGTCGTGGATTGGTTGCATCCGAACGATAACGACGCTGACAAAGCGAATCGCTCTGCTCTGAGGCAAAGTTCGATACTGCTACAGGTCGTATCGCATTTAGCGAATGGTGGGAAGCATTTCCAGGTTACCCACAAAAGCACAAGTCTGTTACCGACGTGCAGACGTTGGGCTATGTGGTACCGGACTATGTTCAAGACGACTACGTTGAAGCCGGACTCATCGTCTCGCTTTCAGTCGCTGAAGCGGAAGAACTTCGAAAGCAAATGGTGACCATTGGGAACTTCGGTGTCGACGCGGTCATCTTGGCCACTGAGGTTTTAGCTTTCTGGAAGCAAAAACTTTCTGCGTCGCCCGAAAAAATCCACTTATAACCGCCACGTACGCGGGTATGGTAATGCGTGGGTCAAACGGCGCGAGCGCATCCTGCTACGCGACTGCGCTCCGTGTCAGGTCTGCAAACGCGCTGGTCGCGTGACGATTGCGACCGACGTCTATCACATCATCTCGAAGGCACGTTGTAGGACCGATGATGACGACAACCTCCAGGCGTAACCGCGACAACCGGCATTCGACGTGGTCTGTAACCGCGTGCGCGGTTACGCGAATGTGCGGTTACAGAATTGCGGTTACGCCGAAAGCCTTGTTGCAAAAGGGGTTGGCGCATGCGTAACCGCTGTAACTGCTGTAACCGCGAAATTTCACTATGTACGTAGGTCACAGGAGCACCGAGCCTTTCCCGTCAAGTGTTGTCGCGTAATCAAACGAGTGCATTACGCGCACGTGTCAACAGGCGAACGATTTCGGAGGCAGCAACGCTGAAGGGGGTGGGGGTATCGAATCTCTGAGCCGATTTCGACCGGGACCGACCGTTCCGTCATTTTTTCGTACCCGCGAAATTAAAAATTCAAAGTTAGGGCAATGGGACGCGTCGCGACGGTGCCCAGCGGGGGCAGAAAGCTGGGACCGGATGCACGGAGGGTCGCTGCCCGCAACCCCGGAAAACGGGCGCTGAACAAGGGCGAGCCCGCTTTCGGCGCAGTTCCGAACCGATCCCCGCAAGGTTGAGCAATGGACGCCGTTGAGTCGGACGCGTCCGGCGCGACGATGTCGAGCCGCTCTCTCCCATCCGAACCATAGCTGACAACCCGCGTCACCCAGGCCTCGGCGCAGTACTGATCCTTCACTCGGGGCACATGACGCGATTCCGTAGCGGCCGGATCGGTCACGTGCCGCAATGCGCCAGCTGCCCTACGATGCCATTCGGCGTGTTGGCAAACGGGCGGCGCCCGACGCAAGCAAAGTCAGCAGTGCGATGGTACGCAACGGGGTGGCCATTCTCGCCTCCAACATGAGTACAACTACCCGCTGCGTCCGGATGAGCGATCGAACCTCACCTCCCTCCTTCGAAATCCCCTCGGGTGCCTTCCAGACTGATCTGCGGCGCCAGCAGGCATGGAGAGCCGCATGGTGTGCCGTTTCCGGATGGCATCGAGCCGGGAACCTGCTCGCGGCTCAACACCCCTCTCACGACGCGACCGTCGCGCTCGACCACGATCTGCACATCGAGTATCGCACCCGCCTGCGGCGCTCCCGGAAACTCGATGTGCATCGAGCCCGTGCAGTCACTATTCACCTGATACTCCCCGGTCTGCCCCTGCGCGAAACCCGCCGAATTGACCGCGCCCGGCCGCGCCATCCCGGTGTTCATCAGGAAGTCTTTGCGCGTGAACGACCCTCTGCCATCGAACGTCTGTACCGCTACGCCGTCGATCAGTTGCGGACTCGCGTACGGATAGATCGTTCCGCCAACGATGATGCCGACCAGCGAACCGTGAGCGGCAAAGGCGTAGGTCCCTCTCAAGGTAGCGTTCGAGCACTGGTGATCATCTGCGCGTGCGACGCCGCCCGAGAGCAGCAATGCGCCCGCCAAGGCCGTGTAAGCACTCCAGAATCGGTGTTTCATTTCGGTCCCCTTTGTCATCGACACTTGTCCATACTGCGGCGGCGGCGGGTGGCGAACAATGGAGACGAGGTGAAGAAATCATGAATGGCGGGCGCTTTCCAAGCTTCGCGAGGAGGAAAACTGCCCTACTCTTTATCGAAACGGATCGCCGGCATTCATGGAGGCGCCTCGTGTCGAAAAAACCAGACAACCGTTCACGACTCACGACGGCCATGACTGCCCGCCAACGCTGGACGATACTGGTCGCGAGCACAGGCGGCGCACTCGAAGTCTTCGATTTCGTGATCTATGGCTTCTTCGCCCGCAACATCGGCGCTGCGTTTTTCTCCATGCACGCGGGCACATCCGGCGAAACGCTGTCCTTCATGGTGCTCGCTATCGGCTATCTGTCGAGACCTGTCGGCGGCATCCTGTTTGGCCGCCTGGGCGATCTGTATGGCCGGCGCATTGCCTTCCTGTCGTCCGCGATGATTGCGTCCGTGGCGACCTTCCTCATTGGAGTGCTTCCTACATATTCCGACTGGGGCATCGCTGCGCCCGTGCTTCTCGTGTTGCTGCGATTGATTCAGGGATTGTGTCTTGGTGGAGAACTCCCGGGTGCCGTCGTCTATGCGGTGGAAACCGCCCGCGCCCGACCGGGGTTCCTATGCGGCATCGTGTTCGTCGCCGTCAATCTCGCCCTCCTCCTCGCGACTTGCGTCAATCTCGTCGTGCAAAGATCGTTCACTCCCGTCCAGATGGACGCGTACGGCTGGCGGCTCGGCTTTCTCATCGGTGGCATGATCGGTCTATTAAGCTTCGCGATACGCAGGCGTCTCGCCGAAACCGACGAGTACGCGCGCGCCGTCAGCGCGCGCCATCGTGCGCCCTTCGGCATGCTCTGCCGTCGACATTCCATGCGCCTGGTGACGGGCACGGGCGCGTGCCTTCTGGTAGGTGCGTCGAGCGGCATCTTGATCGGTTATCTGCCGTCCTATCTGCGCGGACTCCACTATGAGCAGGCCCAGATCATCGACGCGCAAATCAGATATCTCATCGTCGTCGCGGCGTGCATCCTCGTTACATCGCATCTCGGCGACCGCGTGTCCCGCCGTCAGGTGTTCAGACTCGGCACGGTTCTCTCCGCACTCTTCGCGCCCATCTTTTTCATCGCGGTGACGAATCGTTTGTGTAGCCTGGCCGGATTATATGTAATGGCCGGGGTCGTCGCATCACTGGCGAACGGCACTTACGCTTGCGCAATCGCCGAGTCGTTTCCGCTCGACGTCCGGTTCAGCGGCGTCGCCACCGCGATGAATCTCGGGCTCACCTTGGCGCTCGGGCTGACACCCCTCGCCGCGCATTTCCTGGATGCGCGACTGCGCGCTTCGCCCGCGCTCGTCCTGGTGGCGTGCGCGCTGCTGTCGTTCGCCGCATCGTTCGGGATGGCGCGCAACGCCCGGCCGGCCAACGCAACGGATGTGAGCATACGATCGCCCCTGAGAGAGCGCCCATGAACACGCCTGGCTCCGCGGACATGGAAGACGTCGAACTGGACACGCGCCGCTACGAGTTGCGGCGCCGCGGCGAACCAGTCAAGCTCGAACGTCTGCCGATGGAGCTGCTGATCCTGATGGCATCGCGCAACGGGCAGCTCGTCACGCGCGCGGACATCGTGCGGGCGCTGTGGGGCGCGAATGCGTACCGTGAAACCGACACCAGCATCAATACGGCCATCCGTAAGATCCGTGTCGCGCTCGACGAAGACCCGGACGTCCCGCGCTATCTGATTACAGTCAAGGGCAAGGGCTACCGTCTGGAAGGCATTCGAACAGTGGCCGGGGAGCCGGGCGCGCCTGCTACGCCAGCTGTACCGATCCGCGTACTGGTTTTGCCGTTCGAGAACAATAGCGACGACATCGGCCTCGACAGTTTTTGCGCCGCGCTCGCTGACGAGACCTCCGCGAATGTCGGCATGCTTGATCCGCAGCGGATCCTGGTAATCGCACGCACCACGGCCGCTCGCTATCAGCGGGGCAACAAGAGCATCGCGCAGATCGCTCGCGAGCTCGATGTCGACTATGTGCTAGAAGGATCGCTGATGCGTGAAGGCGGACGGGTTCGCATCCTGGCGCAACTGATTCGCTCCTTCGATCAAGTGCAGCTCCTGAGCTGCGCGCACGAGCCGATGGCGAAAGGCGCCCTCGATATTCAAAAGGAAGTTGGCGCGGCGCTAGCGAGGGAGGTCTCGCCCGCCCTCGCCGAGCGGCAGCAACACAGGTTGTCACGCAGGCTGCCAATCGATCCGGCCGCGCACGACGCGTATTTGCGCGGGCGCTACTACTGGACGCGCCGCGTGCATTTTGATGCCGGCTTCGCCGCGCATCATGCGCTGAACGACGAGGACTTCATCCGTGCGCACAGTTACTTCGAGACCGCTCTGGATCTCGACCCAACCTATGCACTGGGCTACGTAGGGATGTCGAACATCTACGGGTCCACGGCGACCCATGGCTTCTATGCGCCTTCGCAGGGCTATCCGAAAGCGCGCGAGGCGGCACTGCGCGCCTTGGAGCTGGACCCAAGCCTCCCCGAGGCGCATCAGGCTCTCGCGGGCGTCCATTACTTCTACGACTGGGACTGGCGCCGCGCGGAAGAGGAGTTTCTCGCAGCGCTGCGCCTGAATCCGAGCCACGCCGAAACCAGCCGCCTCTATGCGCGACTGTTACTCGTGCTCGGCCGGGAGGCGGAAGGACGCGCCCAGTTTGAACTCGCGGAAAGAGTCGATCCCCTCGGATTCGAAGGTTCGCGCGTCTTCGGGCTCGTGCAGTCGGGTCGGTATGACGAAGTGATTCGTGAGTATCTCAGCGTGGGGCGCGGCCCGAGCTCGCCGCTCATTTATCAATTGCTCGCGACCGCTTTCGAGGTCGAGGAGCATTTCGAGGAAGCGATAGACGCAACCATCGACGCGCTCACGCGCTGCAATGAATTCGCCCGTGCCGAGGCGATTCGGACAGTGTGGTGTTCGGGCGGCTATAAAAAGGTTCTCGAATGGTACCTACAAGATTTGCTGGCAAGACGACGACACCGATACACCTCGCCTTTCCTGCTCGCCGAGATCTACGCGCGGCTCGAGAGGCCGGACGAGATGTTCCACTGGCTTGAAGTCGCGCTCGCCGAACGCTCGCCTCGGCTTTGCGAGCTTCGCACGAACGCGTGGTTCAGGCGTTTCCGCTCGATGGGACGTTTCCGCCATGTCGAACGGCGCATCGGCCACTGACTTTCCGTGGGACCGTTCAGTGATGGCGAAACGTATCGGACCGCATACGCATTTCACTTGACCGGGCCGAGTCGCCAGGACTGGAATAACTTCGATCCAGGGACGAAAGCGAACCTGCGCTCGCCGACGTATCTGCTACGCCGCCGACATCCTTTGCGGACTGCGTTGATTGAGGCTGGGTCGACTGTCTGTCTTGCGCCCAAACGTGGCACGAGACGACCATCGCTGCGACAACCGCTACGACTTGGGTCATTTTCATTTCGGCTTACTCCGGTTCCGGATTTAGCACGGCTGTCAAGAAACCAGCCGTGAACGTCGGCGCGTAGAAGAAGCCTGCGGGTGGCTGTGACTTCGCGCCTAGCCGTCAGGATGCGCCGAGCGGCGCACGGGGGCCATCGACGAAACCTGAAGAAACGCTTAAGCACGCCCGGTTGAGCCGGCGTCTAGTCGGCAATCCGCCATAAGTGTGCCGCGGATCGACCCTCAACCGACACTCAGCAACGCCCGATACAAACGTCCGGTTCCCGGACGGAGCGGCCGATCACAATGTGCTGTGCTTCCACGACCTGAACAGATCCAGTAGCGTCCTTACCTGGCGGCCCAAGGTCACCTTCCGGTGCCACACCGCGCCCACGTCCATTGTCGGCACCGCCACGCTCAGGTCCCTGCGGCTGATGCGATTGCCTTCCAGCGACCACGGCCGATAGACGAGATCAGAAAGTATGGTCACGCCCTCGCCCAACGCGACGAGACTGCGCACCGCCTCGATCGATGTGCTCTGCATGCGCACGCGCGGCGCGAAGCCGAACTTGCCCCAGTAACGAGCGACCGTCTGCACATGCTCGTCCATGTCGAGCAGGAGGTAATTTTCTTTCGCGACGTCTTCGAGCGTGACGCGCTGCGCTTCGAGCAACGGATGATCGGGCGGCGTCCACAACCGGCGCGGCGAGCGGATCATGGTTTCGCACTTCAGGTCGTCGTGCAGCGCGGTGTTGGAGACGAGCAGCAGCGCCAAGTCCAGTTCGCCGTCGAGCAACTGGCGCTCGATGGTCTCGCGCTCGCGCTCGACCACTTCCACCTGCAGATTCCGAAAGCGTCGCGTGATGGTCGACATCAACGACGGCAGCAGATATGCAGAAATCGTCTCCGTCATGCCGATCCGCGCAAGCCCCGAGATTTGCCCCGGCTCTTCCTGCGCCGCCAGCACCGCCTCTCCCACCGATTGCCGCGCCTGCTGCACATGCCGCAGAAAGCGCACGCCCGCATCCGTGAGGCGCACGCCCTTGGCATGGCGCGCCAGCAACGGCACGCCAACCGCGTCCTCGAGGTTTTGGAGCGCAATGGTCATCGATGATTGCGAGACGTTGCACAGATTCGACGAATACGAAATTTGCCCGGTGTCGGCGACGGATAAAAAGTACTCGATCTGGCGCAGGGTGATCTGGCGCGGCATGCGGAGCGGCCCCGATGTGAGGTATTGAAAAACTCTATATTGCCGGATCAAAAATATGAATTTGGTTTCGTTCCTGGTTTCGTAGGATCTCGCCATGGAACCCGGAGACGTGATGGAAGTACAGGAAAAAAAGGGCTATTGCACACTTTGCCGTTCGCGCTGCGGCACGATTAACCTCGTGCGCGGCGACCAGTTGACGGAAGTGCGTCCCGACCGCGACCACCCGACAGGCCACGCGATTTGTCTGAAGGGCAAGTCCGCGCCGGAACTCGTACACAGCCCGCATCGCGTGCTTCATCCGATGCGCCGCACCGCGCCGAAAGGCGCCGCCGATCCGGGCTGGATCCGCATTGGCTGGGACGAGGCGCTGGACGAAATCGCCGCGAAGCTCGATACGCTGCGCCGCGAGCACGGCGCGGAATCGGTGGCTTTCGGCGTGACGACGCCCAGCGGCACGCCGATGAGCGACAGCATCGACTGGGTCGAGCGCTTTATTTGGTCCTACGGCAGCCCCAACATCTGCTACGCGACGGAAATCTGCAACTGGCACAAGGACTTCGCACACGCGTTCACGTTCGGCTGCGGCATTCCGGTGGCCGACTACCGCCACGCCGAAGTCATCCTCCTATGGGGCACGAACCCCGCCAACACGTGGCTCGCGCAGGCCGATGCGATCGCGGCGGGACGTCGCAACGGCGCGAAGCTGATCGTCGCCGATCCACGCCCGACGGCGCTCGCGCGCGAAGCGGACGTCTGGCTGCGCGTGCGTCCTGGCACCGACACCGCGCTCGCAATGGGCATCGCGCGGCGCATCATCGACACGCGCGGCTATGACGACGCGTTCGTGCGCGCATGGACCAATGCGCCGTTGCTGGTGCGGCGCGACAACGGCCATTTTCTGCGCGAGCGGGATATCGATCCCCATTCGCCGGCGAATCGTTATGTCGTATGGAACGCGACGCGCAGCCGTGCGGAAGCGCTCGGTGAGGAAGCGCAGACGTCTCCCGCGGACTTCGCGCTCGATGGTCAATACAGGGTCGCTGCGTTCGAATGCGAACCGGCATTCTCGTGCTACCGACGCGCGTTGGACGATTTCACGCCCGAGCACGTCGAAGCCGTCACCGGCGTCGCGCCCGATGCGCTCGAACGTGCCGCCGCGCTGCTCGCGCCGGGCAAGCGCATCGCATATCACGCGTGGTCGGGCGTCGGCCAGCACACCAATGCGACGCAGACCGAGCGCGCCATCGCAACGCTCTACGCGCTGACGGGGGCGTTCGACACGCGCGGCTCGAATCGCGAATTCGTCAGGCAGCCGGCCAATGCCGTCAGCACGTACGCACTCTGCGCGCCGCAGCAACGCGCCAAGGCGCTCGGCCTCGACGAACGTCCGCTCGGCCCGCCTGCGCAAGGGTGGATCACGGCGCGCGACATGTATCGCGCGATGCTCGAAGGCGAGCCGTACAAGGTGCGCGCGCTGTTCGCGTTCGGCACCAATCCGCTCGTCTCGCAGCCCGATGCCGACAGCGCGCACGCCGCGCTGAGCCAGCTCGAATTTCACGTGCACTGCGACCTCTATGAAACGCCCTCGTCGCGTTACGCAGATATCTTTCTGCCGATCAACACGCCGTGGGAACGCGAGGGCTTGCGCATCGGCTTCGAAATCGATGAGCGCGCAGTGGAACTGGTGCAATTGCGTCAGCGCATGGTGACGCCGCGTGGCGAAAGCCGCGCGGACTACGACATCGTGTTTGCGCTCGCGACGCGTCTGGGCATGCGCGATGCGTTTTTCGGCGGCAGCATCGAGGCGGGATGGAACTATATGCTCGCGCCGCTCGGCCTCGACGTCGAAACGCTGCGCGCGCATCCCGAGGGCATATCGCCTCCACTCGAACAACGCGAGAAGCAGTACGCGCTGCCGACGCACGACGGACCGCGTGGTTTTCTTACAGAGACGCTGCGCGTCGAGCTGTATTCGGAGAAGCTGTTGCGGCACGGCTATCCGCCGGTGCCGGCTTATGTGCCGCCTGCGGGACTCGCGAACCAAACGCGTGACTCGGCTTATCCCTACGTGCTCACCTCGACGAAGAACGGCTACTACTGCCACAGCCAGCATCGCGGCGTAACGCGACTGCGCAAGCGCGCGCCCTATCCACTGATCGAATTGAGCGCGGCGCTCGCGGCGAAGAAGGACATCGAAAACGACGACTGGGTAGTGGTGCGCACCGCGCGCGGCTCGGCGCGTTTCGTCGCGCGTATCGAGGATGCGCTCGCCGATGACGTGCTCATCGCCGAATACGGCTGGTGGCAAGCGTGCGCCGAACTCGGCATGGAAGGTTTCGACGCACGTGGGACGCTCAACAGCAACTTCAGCAATCTGGTGTCAGGAAAACAGTACGATCCGCTCTCCGGCTCCATGCCGATGCGCGCCCTCGCCTGCGATCTGCAGCCCGATCCGTCGTTTGAACGCAAGCGGCGCGCTTGGAAAGGCTGGCGCGATTTCGTCGTGACGAAGCTCGCTGACGAAGCCGAAGGCGTTCGCACGGTCACCTTCGCCGCCAAGAACGAAGGCCCGCTGCCCGACTATCTGCCGGGACAACACGTGTCTGTGCATGTTGCGGCGCTCGGCGAACGCGGCACCACGCGCGCTTATTCGCTCGTCGGCCACGCAAAGGAGCGCGGCCGCCGCACTTACACGATCTCCGTGCGCCATCAGCCGGAAGGCGCGATGTCGAGCCATATCCACCGCGAACTCGCGGTGGGCGACGTTGTGACCTTGCGCGCGCCGGGCGGCACGTTCGTGCTGCCGATGCGCTCGCGCCAGCCCGTCGTGATGTTCGCGGGCGGCATCGGTATCACGCCGTTCATTTCGTATCTGGAATCGCTCGCATGCGATACCGCGACGAAGAAGCGCCCTGAGACATGGCTTTTCTATTCGAACCGTCACGGTGCGGCGCATGCATTCAGGCAGCGCATCGCGGCATTACGCAACGAAGGGCCCGCGCTGCGTGTGTTCAATTGCTATGCGCATCCGCGTCCGGGCCTCGATGTGGCGGGCATCGACTACGAACGCGCCGGCTATCTCGACGCCTCGGTCGTCAGCGACGATCTGATTCGACGCCGCGCGCGCTTCTATCTGTGCGGCCCCGAGCCGATGATGACATCCATCATCGATGGGCTCGTCGCGCGCGGCGTGCCTGCCTTCGACATCTTCAAGGAAGCGTTCCGCTCGCCGCTGCTGCCGCGCGGCGATGCATCGCAGGCCTTCACAGTGACATTCGCGCGTTCCAACAAGACCGCGCGATGGACGCCGACGCAAGGCAGCCTGCTCGCGTTCGCCGAGAGCATCGGCGTGTCGCTGCCGAGTGGCTGCCGCGTCGGCCAGTGCGAAAGCTGCGCGGTGCGCCTCGCAAAAGGCACCACCGATCATCTCTCGGGCAATGCACCCGAAGAACCCGACATGTGCTTCGCGTGCCAGGCGATTCCGCTGTCGAATCTCGTCGTCGAAGCCTAACGACTCACCACTCCCCTATCTACACACTCGCAAGCGCGCTTGACAGGAGACGTCAGCATGGAACAGGTCACACAGGCAAAGCCGCTACCGCCGGCATCGGACGCCGGCAACACAATGGAACGCATGGCTGCGCGCGTAACGCGCTGGGCCGAACGGTGGTTTCCCGATGCGTACATTTTCGCGGCGATCGCAGTCATCGTCGTGGCGGTGGGTGCGCTGGCGATCGGCGCGCCGGTGCAGCGCGTGAGCATCGCATTCGGCGACGGCTTCTGGAGCCTTATTCCCTTCACAATGCAGATGGCAATCGTAGCGATCTCAGGCTACGTCGTCGCCGTATCGCCGCCCGCGTCGAAGGCGATTGCGTGGCTCGCGCGCCTGCCGAAGAGCGCACGCAGCGCGGTGATGTTCGTCGCATTCGTGAGCATCGGCCTGTCGCTGTTCAACTGGGCGATCAGCCTCGTTTTCAGCGGCCTGCTGGTGCGCGCGCTGGCCCGCCGCACTGATCTGCGGATGGACTATCGCGCTGCGGGAGCCGCGGCCTATCTCGGCATGGGCGCGACGTGGGCCCTGGGCCTGAGCTCGTCGGCTGCGCAGTTGCAGGCCAACGCCGACAGCCTGCCGAAAGCGCTGCTCGCGATCACCGGTGTGATTCCGTTTTCGGAAACGATCTTCCTGCCGCAATCGATGCTGATCGTCGCCGCGCTCACCGTCGTGTCGCTCGCCATCGCGGGCCTGTCCGCACCGGTCGGCGATCGTGCACGCACGGCGCAGGACCTGGGCGTGCCGCTCGACGACGTCGACATGAACCTGGCGAAACCCACACGTCCCGGCGAGTGGCTCGAATACAGCCCGCTCGTGACGATCCTGCTCGCGCTGCTCGGCAGCGTGTGGATCGGCCATGAGTTCACGACGAAGAACCCGCTGCTCGCGATCTCGAACCTCAACACGTACAACTTCGTCTTCATCCTGCTCGGCATGCTGCTGAACTGGCGCCCGCGCCGCTTCCTGAATGCGGTTGCGAAATCCGTGCCGTCGACGGCGGGCGTGCTGATCCAATTTCCGCTCTACGGTGGCATCGCTTTCATCCTCACCAAAGCGGCGGCGCCCGGCGGCCTGCCCTTGTCGGACCATCTCGCGCACTTCTTCGTCGCGATCTCATCGCAGGGCTCGTTTCCCGCAGTGATGGGCGTGTACTCCGCAATCCTCGGCTTCTTCGTGCCGTCGGGCGGCGGCAAATGGATCATCGAAGCGCCTTACGTGATCGAAGCGGCCAAGTCCCTGCAGGTGCATCTCGGCTGGGCCGTGCAGATCTACAACGCGGCCGAAGCGCTGCCCAACCTGATCAATCCCTTCTGGATGCTGCCGCTGCTCGGCGTGCTTGGTCTGCGCGCGAAAGATGTGGTCGGCTTCACGTTCACGCAGCTCATTGTGCATATCCCCCTCGTGGTGTTCATGCTGTGGACGCTCGCGCCAACGCTGACCTACCACGCACCCGTCATGCCCTGAAAACACCACGAGGAAAATCTGCCAATGAAGATTCTGGATTCGACCGCCACGCGTTACGCGCTGCCCTTCCCAGAACTGATCAACGCCTTACGCGAGTCGTTCATCGAGGGGGCTCACGTGCCGCTTCGTCACAACCACAAGATCGAGACGGAAAGCGACCACGGCACCGTGCTCATCATGCCCGCGTGGCAGGAGGGGCGTTATCTCGGCATCAAGACCGTCAACGTGTTTCCCGGCAACGTGGCGCTCAGCCTGCCGGGCCTGCATTCGACCTATGTGCTCTACGACGCCCGCACCGGCGCGCCGCTCGCGCAGCTCGACGGCAACGAGATCACATCGCGCCGCACGGCGGCGGCGTCTGCTCTCGCGGCGAGCTATCTCGCGCGCAAGGACGCCACGCGCATGACGCTGCTCGGCGCGGGCCGCGTGGGCAGTCTCGTGCCGCAGGCGTATCGCGCCGTGCTGCCGATTCGCGAAGTCGACGTATGGGACGCGGTTCCTGCCGCATCGGAACGTCTCGTCGCGCGTCTGAACGAACTCGGCTTCCATGCGCGCGTCGCCGGCAACCTGCCGGAAAGCGTGGCGCGCGCCGATGTCGTGACCTGCGCGACGCTCGCCACCGAACCGGTCGTGCGCGGCGAATGGCTCGCGCCGGGCTCGCATCTCGACCTGATCGGCAGCTTCACGCCCGCGATGCGCGAAGCCGACGACGCGTGCTTCATGAACGCCACGATGTTCGTCGATACGTCGGAAGCGTTCCAGAAGTCCGGCGACCTGCTGGGTCCACTGCGGCGCAAAATCATCGCCGATCCGCAGCGTTGGCCGACGCTGGAAACGCTGTGCCGCCAGCAAGCGTCGGGCCGCGGCAACGACACGGAACGTACGGTCTTCAAGGCAGTAGGAACGGCGCTCGAAGACCTGGCGGCAGCCGCGCTCGTCTATGAGCGGTGCAGGCGGGCTTAGCGAACCCTGACGCTCGAGTCGATGGATATGCGCGCACATCCGCGAGCTTTGGAGCAAGCCGGATTGCTATCGGCCCAACCCGGAAGCATCGTCTGTCTTGATTTGGAGGCAACGCGGGTAGTCGTCGTCCGTCATCACCGTGGTCACCACTGACGGTAGCGGTTACTCCTATCGAGCGACAGATTCCCTTAGCAAACCTGCCATTGGAATGACGACTTTCAGCGTTGCCCGAACGGCAAATATTGGCCGGCGGACTAAACCGCTCGCGCGGTAGGGGCTACGGTCCGACGCTGGTGGTCAGTGAGAGGCCGGTCACCCGGCTTTATGT
>NZ_FCOM02000207.1 GCF_001544695.2 Caballeronia arvi | reverse complement strand
CAACCGAGAATCGCCTTGGCGATCGTATTGCGCTGGATCTCGCTCGTGCCCGTCACGATGCGATACAAGCGAAGTCGCCGGAAGATGAACTCGACTGGATGATTCTTCGTGACGCCGGCATTGCCGTGGATCTGCACCGCTTTGTCGGCGATGTCGAAACACTTTTCCGATACAAACAGCTTGCACATCGATGCTTCCATGCGGACATCGCGACCTGCATCGGCCTGACGAGCGGCGGCGGTCACCATACTTTCGCAGGCGTTGAGTCCGGTCGCCATGTCCGCGAGCATGTGCTGGATCGCCTGAAAACGGCTGATTGGACCGCCAAACTGCTGCCTCGATTTCGCATAGTCGAGCGATAGCCGGTACGCGTGACGTGCAAGCCCGATCATCGTCGGACAATGCAGCAATCGGTTGACGCTGATTCGATCCATCGCGATGCGAAAGCCCCGCCCCTCCTCGCCGATGAGGTTAGCGGCGGGCACCCGCACGTTGTCGAAGGTGATGTCCGCGTCGACATGCTGGCCTGTCATCGGCAAACAGTCGTAGGTGAGTGAAACGCCAGGCTGGTCGAGATCGATCAGCAGCGCGGAAATTCCGTCCGCACCGCAGCCGGGCGTCGTGACACATATCGTCACTGCGAAGTCGGCAAACGTCGATGCGCTGATGTAATGCTTGCGCCCGCTGACGATGAACTCGTCGCCGTGCCGCTCCGCGCGTGTCTGAATGCTTGCGGCGTCCGAGCCGGATGCGGGCTCCGTCATCGCGAAGCAGGCCCCCTTCTCTCCGCGCACCACCGGTAGGATGTAGCGGTCGACCTGATAGGGACTCGCATGTTTGACGAGATTTCCAATGCGCGACGGACCGCCCCAGTCGCCCAGCACGTGAGGAAACAGGATCGCGCCCGAGGCGGCGGCGTCGTCTTTGAGCACGCACATGTCGGCGGTCGACAGCGCCGCTCCGCCAAGCGATGTCGGTAGATGCAGCCCATACAATCCCAGCGCTCGCGAGCGCTGCCAGATCGCGCGCACAGTGTCTTCGTGGAAGCGGTCTTCGTAGCCGTAGCCGGCGGCCTGCTCCTGCGGAATCAGCTCGTCGTGCAGGTAGTGAGCGAGGCGGTCGCGGATTGCCTGCAGGTCAGGGGTGACGTCGTATGCCATGGAATGCGTCCGTTGAACAGGTGGAAGGCCCATATTGACGGAGCGCGGCACGTGGCCGATGATCGTCGGCACTTTCTTCATAACGCGGTGGAATGACGCAGTGCGGATCGAAGATCTGAACACGTTTCTCGCAGTGGCGGAGACGTCGCACGTCGGACGAGCGGCCGAGCGCCTCGGGCTTACGCAGCCCGCACTGACCAAGGGAATACAGCGGCTCGAACGCGAGCTCGGCCTGCAGCTCTTCGAGCGCACGCCCAAAGGCATGGAGCTAACCTCCGCCGGTGAGGCCTTCTACGCTCGCGCCCAGCACGTGCGCGCCAATCTCGATGCGGCCATCCAGGAAGCCACCGAGCTCGCACTGGGCAAGCTGGGTGTCGTGCGCGTGGGCGTGCCGCCGAACTACGCACAGACCTTCTTCAGCGACGCCTGCGCCGAGTTGCTCAAGCAGCGGCCCGCCGCGCGCCTGCGCGTGATGAGCGGGCTCAACGACCGGCTGCTCGCGGCATTGCGCGCGGGCGATCTCGACCTGTGCATCGGCGCGCTTTCCGATCGCAACAGCGACGATCTCGAACAGACACCGCTCTTCAG
>NZ_FCOM02000300.1 GCF_001544695.2 Caballeronia arvi | reverse complement strand
GCGCTTGCTCAGGTAACGCGCACGAACTCTCCTTCGGCGAAGAACCACGCCGACATCGTCCGTGCTAGTTCGAGCACGACCTGCGCGTCGGTCCGGCCGGAGGACGCACGCACGTGGAACGAGTGATCTGCGTCGTCCACCACATGCAGCGTGGCGCGTGGCCCCAGCGTCTCGACGACCGACCTCAGCAGGTGAAGCTCGGCCAGCTTGTCGCGCGTGCCCTGCAGGAAGAGAGTCGGCACCGTGACGTCCGCCAGGTGCCGTGCCCGCTCGACGCCGGGCGCGCCCGCCGGGTGCAGCGGGAACGCGACGAAAGCGAGGCCACGCACGCCGTCGAGCGGGGAGATGGCTTGGGCCTGGGACGTCATGCGGCCGCCGAACGACCTGCCGCCCGCGAAGAGCGGCAGGGCTGGCAGCCGCCGGCGGGCCTCTGCGACGGCTGCGTGCACGGCAGCATGTGCCACGGCCGGCGAGTCCACTCGCTTGGAGCCCCGCTCCATGTACGGAAACTGGTAGCGCAATGTGGCGACATTGGCCGCCGCAAGCGCGTCGGCCAATGACGACATGCCGGTGTGCTGCATGCCCGCCCCGGCACCGTGCGCGAAGACATATAGGGCTCGCGCGTCCTTCGGCACTCGGAGGAGCGCAGAGACCTTAGAGCCGTCGGGCAGTGCCAGGGAAAGCGATTCTGAGTCGTCCATCGTATTCAGGTCGTGTCGTTGTGGCCTTTGCG
>NZ_FCOM02000151.1 GCF_001544695.2 Caballeronia arvi | reverse complement strand
AGCCACTTCGCGAGTTCGAGCGCGGTTTCTTCGAGCACGGCTTGCAGCGAATGCGCGATATCGAAGTGATGCTGCGTAAGCGGCCCGCCACGTTCGCGCGCAGGACCGAAGCGTTCGACGAGACGCGGCGCATCGACGGTATAACTTCCGTCATGCCGATACTTCACGATTTCACGGAATCGATCGACATACGCGGGCTTGCCGAACGAAGCCAGCGCCATCACCTTGTACTCATCCGACGAATGCAGGAAGCCGAGATAGCCCGTCACGGCTTCATAGAGCAAGCCGAGCGAATGTGGCAACTCCACTTGCTTGAGGCGCTTGTATTCACCGTCGACGAATTGCCCGAGGCTCGTCGTCACGCCTTCGCCGCGTCCGTCCATCGTGAGCACGGCGGTGTCGTCGAAAGGCGCCGCGAGAAACGCGCTCGCTTCATGACACAGATGATGATCGACGTTATGCCAGGCGAAGCGCGGCGCACGTCCGCCGCTTGCGAAGCGACGCTTCAGATGATGCGGCGCGCCGTCGAGCAACTGGTCTCTTGCGTTGACGATATAGCTCAGAAACAGCGGGTCCCACGGCGACTCGGACGGATTGCTCAACATCTGCGCCGACGGCTTCATCGGCAAGGCGATGCTGGCCTTCGCGTCCTTCGGCATGCCGGAGAAGAGATGCGGATCGTATGAGTACGCGACGTGATCGACATCGGCGAGTTCGATGCCCGCTTCCTTGAGGCAATAGTCGATGGCATCGAAAGGAAGCTGCCACGTCGAGAACGGCACGGGACGCTTCGCGTGCTTCACATGCGTGAAGCGCTCGTCTTCGGCAGCCGCGATGACGACGCCATCCTTGGCGAGCGCCGCGGCGCTGTCGTGATAGACCGCATTGATTCCCAATGTGTACATGACTAACTGACCTGTATTGTCGAGTTGATGAGCGATGCGTTTTCGGACAGTTCAAGCACGGCGGACACGACCTCGTCCACGCCGACCTGAACGAGGCACGCGTGATGACCCTCGGGACACACGCTGCGATAACACCAGCGGCACGGCACATCGTGATAAAGCACGCGATGCGGCGTTTGCCACGGCATGTGCTGCGGATTCGTGAGCGCGTAGAGATCGACGACAGGCGTGCCGAGCGCCGATGCGAGATGCACCGGCCCGCTGTTGTTCGACAGCAGCACGCGGGCATGCTCGATGAGCGCCGCGAGTTCGCCGAGTTCGAGCGCGCCCGAGAGATCGATCGCTTGCGCGCTATCTCCGCATGCTTCGCGGCATATCGAGCTTTCGCCTGGCGAGCCTGTTACGAGCATCGGCCATTGCAATTGCGTGCCGAGACGTTCGGTGACTTGCGCGAAGCGCTCGGTCGGATATCGGCGCGAAGCGGCGGTCGCGCCCGGATGCACGACGATGAACGGCGCATGCAGATCGACGCCGCGTTCACCGAGCTTTTGTGCGAGCGACGCGGCATCGTCGGGGCGCACTTTGAAGCGCATTCGCGTATCGGTTGCGCGCGCACCGACTCGCGCGACGAGCGCAAGCTGACGTTCCACTTCATGCCGCGTGCCGTGCTGTGGCTCGGTTTCCTGCACCCAATCGGTTAGAAGGCCGTATGGATTCTCGCGGCAATGCGCGAGCCGCAGAGGAATGCCGGCGAGATGACACAGCATCGCAGCAGGCAGCGGGTTCTGGCTGTAGACGCTGAAGACCACGGCCGCATCGAACTGCGATGCCGCGAGGCGTGCGCGCATCGCGAGATCGGCGAGGGCATCGATCGGCGCATCCTGCTTGACCCAGGGCGCGTCGTATTCGATCACGTCATCGATCGCATCGATGAAAGGCGCCGCCGCCTTGCCCGAACGCGACGCGAGGAGTGTCAGATGCCGTCCCGGCTGCGCGCTGCGCAACGCATGCAGAGCGGGCGTGGTCATCAGCACGTCGCCGAGATTGTCGAGACGAATGCACAGGATGCGCTTTACGTCCGCGCCCCAGTCGCGCGCTTCGGTTGCCGCGCTCTTGCGCGCATGCGCCTCGACGACCGGCGGCAGCGTCGATTGATTCACCGGATCACGTTTCATGCAGGACACTCCGCGGCGACGATGGCCATCGCGGCTTCATACATGTCCTTTACAACGATGTCCGGTTTGCGTGTTTCGCCGCGCAGCCATTCGGTCTCGTTGCCGTTATCGATGAGCACGCTGCGGCATCCCGCACGATGGCCCGCGTCGACATCATCGAGTATGTCGCCGATGAACCAGCTTCGCGAGAGATCGATGCCATGCTCGCGCGCCGCGCGCAGCAACATGCCCGGCGCGGGCTTACGGCAATCGCATGATTGCGTGTACTCCGGCACGACGCCGCGCGGATGATGCGGGCACCAGTAGATACGCGTAAAGGCCGCGCCCGCTTGCGCAGCGAGCGCTTGCAGACGCGCTTCGACCTGATCGAGCGCATGCCGCTCGAACTTGCCGAGCGCGACGCCGCTTTGGTTGCTGATGACGAACAGCGGCACGCCATGCGATGCGAAGACGCGCAACGCATCGAGCGCACCAGGCGCAAGACGCATGCGATGCGGATCGACATTCCAGGGCACATCGTCGAGCAGTGTGCCGTCCTTGTCGATGAAGACGGCGGCGCGCTGCGGCCGTGGCGCTTGCGTCATCGCGATCCTCCGCCCATCGCGACACGGGCCGCATCCTGCGATTCGGCGCCGCTCACGCGCGCATAGACCTGTGCCAGCGCCTGCGCGACGCTCGACCACGTGAACATCGCGTTGGCGCGCACGAGGCCCGCTTCGCCCATGCGTCGCGCGAGTGGCGCATCGCGCTTGAGCGTGGCGATTGCCTGCGCGAGCGCGGCCGGATGCTTCGGCGGCACGAGCAGGCCCGTCTCGCCGTGCGCCACCGAATAGCGAATGCCGCCCACATCGGCACCGATCACGGGCGTGCCGCACGCCATCGCTTCGAGCGGCGTGATGCCGAAGGGCTCGTACCACGGCGTCGTCACGAACACATCGGCGGCGTTATAGAAGTGCTTCAAGTCGCTTCGTCCATGACGTCCAACGAAATGCACGTGTTCTTCGATGCCGCATTCCCGCGCGATGCCGCGCAGCCTGCCGATCTCGGGCGTCGCGATTTCATTGGCTTCATCCGAATTGCCGCCGACCACGTAAAGCTCGACGCTTTCGTCATGCTCCGCATGGCACACGCCGAGCGCGCGCACGACATTGTCGATGCCCTTGCGCGGCACCATGCGCCCGAGTTGCAGCACGATGAAGCGGTCCTGCGGCCAGCCAAGCTGTTCGCGCGCCTGGGCCTTATCGAGCGGATGAAACTCCGCGCGGTCGAAGCCGCATGGCACGAGATCGATGCGCGCGCGATTGGCTCGATAAAGATGAATCAGATCGTTCTCGTCCTGGGGGCATTCGGCGATCACCGAGTCGGAACGCTTCACGAGTTCGTCTTCGATATCGAAGCGCGCATCGGGAAAGCCGTCCGATTCGCCCTGATGCAGCCGACGCACGCGACCGAGCGCATGAAACGTCGTGACGAGCGGCACGCCGAGCGCGTCCTTGATGCGCAAGCCGACGAGACCCGACATGAAGAAGTTCGCGTGAACGATGTCATACGACTGCGCCTCCCGCTTCATGAAGTCGATCATAAAGTCAGCGAACGCAGCCATGTGCGGCAGAAGCTGTTCCTTCGGCAACTGCACGGGCGGCCCGGCCGGCACGTTGATGACGCGAATGTTTTCGAGGCGCGAGATGAGCGGCAGCAGCGAACGATCGCAGCGCGTAAAGA
>NZ_FCOM02000172.1 GCF_001544695.2 Caballeronia arvi | reverse complement strand
GAGCGGCGGAACGACAGCGTTTCATCGAGCTCTTTCAGCTTCACCAGCGCATCGAGCAACATGCGTTCATGCTTGATTTCGAGCTCGTACGTCTGCATGCGCGGCGCGGCGTCCTTGTCCGGATCGTAGCGATAGACTTCAAAAATTCTCTTTGCCATTTCGATTTCCTTGCTGTGCGCCTTAGAACGTACGCGCCTTCGGCGGCACCGATTCGACCGTCAGCGGCTTCATCTGCACCGGCTTGTATTCGAGGCGATCGCCTTCGCTGAACCACAGCGAGTGGCGCATCCAGTTCTCGTCGTCGCGATGCTCGTAGTCGCTATGCGCGTGCGCGCCGCGGCTTTCCTTGCGCGCTTCGGCCGACACCATCGTCGCGCGCGCGACTTCGATCAGGTTCGCCAGTTCGAGCGCTTCGACCTTCGCCGTGTTGAACACCTTCGACTTGTCCTTCAGATGCACATGCTTCACGCGCTCGGCCAGTTCACCGATCTTGTCGACGCCCTCTTCCAGCAGCTTCGCCGTGCGGAACACGCCCGCGTGCGATTGCATCGTCGAGCGGATGTCGTTGGCGATGCTCTGCGTGTATTCGCCCGACGTGGACTTCTCCAGCACCGCGAGACGTTCCATCGCGAAGTCAGCGGCATCGGCGGGAAGGGGCTTGTGCTCCTTCATCTCGCTTGCATGCTTGATGATGTGATTGCCCGCCGCGCGCCCGAACACGACCAGATCCAGCAGCGAATTCGTGCCCAGACGATTCGCGCCATGCACCGAAACGCACGAGCATTCGCCCACCGCATAGAAACCGCTGACCGGATCGTTGTAACCCTTGGCGGTGCCCACGACCTGACCGTGCATGTTCGTCGGAATGCCACCCATCTGATAGTGGATGGTCGGCACCACAGGAATCGGCTCCTTGATGCAATCGACGTTGGCGAACTTCAGCGCGATCTCGCGAATCGACGGCAGACGCTTCATGATCGTCTCCGCGCCGATGTGCGACAGATCCAGCAGCACGTAATCCTTGTTCGGACCGACGCCGCGACCTTCCTTGATTTCCTGGTCCATCGAGCGCGAAACGAAGTCGCGCGGTGCGAGATCCTTCAGCGTCGGCGCATAGCGCTCCATGAAGCGATCGCCGTTCGCGTTACGCAAGATGCCGCCTTCGCCGCGCACGCCTTCGGTGATCAGCACGCCCGCGCCCGCAACGCCGGTCGGGTGGAATTGCCAGAACTCCATGTCCTGCAGCGCGATACCCGAACGCGCGGCCATGCCGAGGCCATCGCCGGTATTGATGAACGCATTGGTCGATGCCGCGAAGATGCGCCCCGCGCCGCCCGTGGCGAACAGCGTGGTCTTGCCTTCGAGGATGTAGACCTCGCCCGTTTCCATTTCGAGCGCGGTCACGCCGAGCACATCGCCATCGGCGTCGCGGATCAGATCCAGCGCCATCCATTCGACGAAGAAGTGCGTTTTAGCGGCAACGTTCTGCTGATACAGCGTGTGCAGCAGTGCATGACCGGTACGGTCGGCGGCTGCGCATGCGCGTTGCACGGGCTTCTCACCGTAGTTCGCGGTGTGGCCGCCGAACGGACGCTGATAGATCGTGCCGTCCGGATTGCGGTCGAACGGCATGCCCATGTGTTCGAGTTCGTAGACAGCATTGGGCGCTTCACGGCACATGAACTCGATCGCGTCCTGGTCGCCGAGCCAGTCGGAGCCCTTGATCGTGTCGTAGAAGTGATAGTGCCAGTTGTCCTCGCTCATGTTGCCAAGCGATGCACCGATGCCGCCTTGCGCGGCCACCGTATGCGAGCGCGTCGGAAACACTTTCGACAGCACAGCGACCGACAAACCCGCACGCGCCAGTTGCAGCGATGCGCGCATGCCCGATCCGCCCGCGCCGACGATAACCACGTCGAAGCGGCGACGCGGCAGAGAAGTCTTGATTGCAGCCATGTTCTTTACACTCTCCAGAGAATCTGTGCGGCGTAGCCGGCGCATCCGATGAGCCACAGGATCGTCAGCACCTGCAGAAACAGGCGCACGCCCATCGGCTTCACGTAGTCCATCCAGATGTCGCGAATGCCGACCCACGCGTGATAGAAGAGGCAAAGCAAGGCTACGAAAGTCGCGAGCTTCATCCACTGGGTCGCGAAAATGCCGGCCCAGCCTTCGTAGGAGAAGTTATGCGCGGCGAAGAACCAGAAGAGCAGAATGACGGTGTAAGCGGCCATCACGACCGCGGTGATGCGTTGCGCGAGCCAGTCGCGCAGGCCGTAATGCGCGCCCACGACCAGGCGCTTCGGGCCGACTCGATTTTGCGTTGCCATGTTCTTAGAAGGCTCCGAAGAGTTTGAGGGCCATCGCGAGCGTGAGCAGCAGCGACACGATCAGCACGATCAGCGCGCTCTGCTTGCCGCCGTCCTTGCTCACGCCGACGTGCGTATCGAGCAGCAGAAACCGAATGCCCGCGCAGAAATGATGCAGATACGCCCACGACAGCACGAGCGTGATGATCTTGACGATGGGGTTGGCCAGAAAGCCCTTGAACGCGTCGAAGCTGATCTCCGACGTGAGGCTCTGATCGAGCAGATACAGGATGAACGGCAGGCACACGAACAGCAGCAGGCCGCTGATGCGATGCAGGATCGATACCTTCCCTGCCAGCGGCAAGCGATACTTCGCGAGTTGGCCGATCCCGATGTTTCGGTATTCCGGCCTTGGTTT
>NZ_FCOM02000150.1 GCF_001544695.2 Caballeronia arvi | reverse complement strand
GGTAGCTCGAACACGGTTTTCTGCACCGCGCCCGGCTGTTGCAATACCGTTCGCTGCAAGCTGTCCAGCCATGTTTCGTCGATGCGCCCGTCGCCCGGGACAGGCTGCGCCTTGAGCGCGACGAAATCGTAGTTCGCCAGAGAAGAGGCAAGACTCAACGAGAAATTACGCTCGGCATTCGCATCCAATGCCGCTTGCGCCGGCAGCGAGCGTGCGGTCAGCACGTTGCCGCCGCCCTGATAAGCGCGCACACGATCCGCAAGCTGATTGGTGAAGGCGGTCAGATAGGCCGTCTTGCTCTTCGCCCAGCGCTGCATCAGGTCGTCGGATGCGTGGATTTTGTCGATATCGCCCGGCAATCCCCATGAGCGATACACGGCCCGAGCCGCTGCACTCGCGTCTTCGTAGGCGTTGAGCGTCGCATCGGGGTCGAACACGATGCCGTTGAAGCTCGCATAGCGCGTGAGGTCATCGTAAAGATCCTGAACCGTGTGACGTGCGAGCGGATCAAATGGACTCAGGCGCGTCACGTGGCCACGCTGCGCATCGTTCGGGCTGTTAGGGGCGACTTCCACGAGACGTTCCGCCGCCGGATGCCCCTTCGGCAGGCCGAACGCGAGCGACGGCATACGCGCATAGACCTGCACGCCCGCGCGCGTGATCAGTTGCCACGCGACGCGATTGAACAGATCGGCACGCATCGGCATGTGACGATTCGGGTAATACATCGCGCGCGCGACGCCCGTGCCATCCGGGTCCCAATAAGCCTTGAGGTACACCGATTTCGGTTCGAGATCCTTGACGCGATCGAGTAGACGCCCGAGCTTTTCCTCGCGCTTCTGCGGTTCGATGTCGTACACCTCGTCAAGCGAGACGTTGACCACGCGCTCCACCGGATTTCGCTCGCCGCGATACGCGCGCGATGAACGCATCTGTGCGATCAGCGTGCCGACGTCCCAGTCGTACGACACCAGCAGGCGGCGAATTTGCGTGAGCGGCACGTCGGGCGTATTCGGCCCGTCGTTCAGCGTGAAATGGACTGACATGCCGAGCGCCTGTGACGCCTTGACCAGCGCGGCGTTGTACATGCCGTACGGCCACACAGCGGATCGCACGGTTACGCCCGTGCGCGCCTGAATCAGATCGACGCTGCGCTTCAGATCGTCATGCACCCGCGCCTGGTATTCATCGTCAGTTTCGTAGCGTTGCAATTGCGGAAAGTACAGGTGTGCGCTCGCGGCAGGCAGCTCATTGCCTTGCGGATTGGCCTGCGCCCCATGGTGCATGTCGTGCGTGTGCGACGCGATCTCGACGAGACCCGATTGCGCCATTACGCGCAGATCGTCCCAACTCATGAAGTAGCCAGGCGGCATCACCGACTTGTGGCTGATGCGCACCGGGTTGCCCGCGGGCGTATCGGTCCAGCGCGTGACGACGCCGATCAGCGCGGGGTATCCGTACTGCTGCAGCAGCGCAAACGCGCGCGTGAACTGGCTCTTGTACGCGTCGTCGAACGTGAGTAGCACGGCGCGCGCGGGCAGACGCGGACCGCCGCTGCGCGACGCGACGATCTGATCGACACTCACCGGATGGAACTCCTTCGCATGCAGCCACGCGAAGATCGTGTTGAGCGTGGCCGTGCTGATCGCGCAGGTGTCGGAGACCGTCGATACGTCCGCATGCAGATCATCGCGGATATCGTGAAAGGCGAGCACGCGAAACGTGAGGCCGTCGTCGGCATCCGGCGGCGGCAAACGGTCCAGAGCGAGCCGTGCCTGCGCGGCGGGCACTGCGGCGAGGCCCGCGGCGAAAGCGAGAAAACGTCGGCGATCGAGCTTGTCCATGGCGGGTTACAGAGGAATGTTCAGATTCAGATAGATGAGCTTGCTGTTGTCGCGCGAGTGGTCCATGCGCTGGCTCGACACGCCGAGGCCATAGGCGAGCGATGCGTGCGCGCTGAACTGCCACTGCTGCTCGAGACGCACTTCCCACAAAACGCTGTTGCCGATATCCGTCTGCCGATAACCGCCGATCGTCGCGTAGGCGCGGTTCGCGAGCGACTGGTCCGCATTGCGCCACGATGTCCACTGATACATCGCCGTCAGTTGCGCCGTCATGTCCCGATGCGGCGCAAAATAGGCCGTATTTGCGAGCGTGTTGCTGTTCGTGTTAAGTCTCACCCACGTGGCGACCAGATGGCTTGGCGTATTGATGACGCGCTCGTACCATGTGCCGACCCACGACTGGTTCAGGTTCGTGTCGCTGTACCTCGCCGCGCCATAGGTCAGATCGAAGTAGCGGTAGTCGTCGATGCTGTAGCGCATGCCGCCCGTCGCGGCCCGGCCCGTAATGCCCTGCTGATAGGCCTTCCACGGCAGCGTATTAATGTTGCTGTCGACGCCAGCGGAAAATCGCCAATGGTCGTCGGGCGCGTAGCTCAGGCTGCCTGCGCCGCCGGTTTTCGCTTGCGGTCCGGTCGAATGATCGACTTCGGCGGCCGCCTCGACGCCATGAAAGCGAAAATCGCCGCCGATGCCGTTGCGAATGCGGCTGACGCTATTGCCGTCGCCGGTGTCCGCGCGGCCGCTGAATTGATGCGCAAAAACCCGCCAGTAATGGAAGAGCGGCATCGAATAAAGCTGCGTGTCGATCCCCCAGTTGTGATCGGCGAGCACCGCGTTGCCCTTCTGTCCGTTCGCCGCGACGATCAGTTGAGCACTTCGATAGGCTTCGTAGTCGTCCTGGAAGGCCTTAACCGTGTTGTTGTCGGGGAAGCGATCGCTGAATGTCGCGTTGACTTCGGCCGCTCGGTCGTACTGGTTCAGTTCAAGCGCCGTGCGACCGAGACCCGCGAGCGTCTCGATGTCGCCCGGGTGATCGACGAGCGTGCCTTCGTAGACTTTTTGAGCTTGCCGCGGACGCTGTTGTGTAAAGGACACATCCGAGCGAGTGCTGATGAGCGAAGGGTCGAAAGGCGCTTCCCAGCGCAGCGCATCGAGCGCGGCGAGACCTTCGCGCGTGCGGTCCGTGTAGAGCAGATACTGAGCCTCTAGATTCTTCACCCGGCCATAGTCTTCGTTAAGATCTTCGGGGTGGTCAGCCAAATCGGCACGAATCGGCGTGCTCGCCCTGATCTGCCTCAGGAGTTCTTGGGCGTCACCGTAGCGGCCCGAATCCAGGTATGCGAAAAACAGACCTTCCTGCACATCGATGCGCTTCAGCACATGCGGTTCGACGGACGGCACGAGCGGCTCAATGGGCGTCTTCAATGCGCGCTCATAGGCCGGTGCGGCCAGGCGCGGCTGATTGAGATAGGTGTAGGCATCGCCTGCCGCTGCATACGTGCGCGCCGGCATCGGCTCGGTCGAACGCGACAGATCCTCGTAAAGCGCGGCGGCATCCTTCATGCGGCCGAGCCCCCGCAATGCCGCGACCTTCTCGACGAGCATTGCGCGGCGAACGTCTGCATATTCTTCGCCCGACGGGATGCGTTGGAGCATGTCGTCGATGTGCGCAAGCGCGGCTCTGGTTTGCGCGAGACGGTCGGGGTCATCGGACGCGAGCGATTGCTGACGGCCCCAGTGCACCTCCGTTTCGACAACGAGGGCTTCGATTTGCAGGCAATCGTGCTCGGAAAACGCGTCAGGGTTCGCGCGAGCTTCCTGGAGCGCGAGTTGCCCCGCACCAGCGCCGGCCTGCGCGAAGATGCGCTCGCGGAGCTGGTCGCGCTGCGCGGACGGGTCGGAGCGTGCGGGCTGTCCTTCCGCGATCCCCGTGGCTTGCGGCGCAGCGTTCGGCTGCGCTGCTCCACAGTAATCACGTGCGAGCAGCATCAACAGTAGGGCTGTCGCTTTTACCGCGGCGCGCTTCTGTCGGCTGGAGCGTTCGTTTTTCATGATGTCTCG
>NZ_FCOM02000083.1 GCF_001544695.2 Caballeronia arvi | reverse complement strand
CCCGATGCGCCAAGATGAATGTGTCAGCTATGTCCCCGACGAAAGTGTCAACCATGTCCCCGGTCTATACACAGCAGCAAAGAAAGTAGGTGCCGCCCCGCACAGGGGCAACGCTAATAAACCAACACGAATACGGGATCCGGCATAAACGCCAGAGCAAAAACAAAACAGACCGGCACCGAAGCAAACATAAAGCCTGCCCCGATACCGGCCCGCTTCGACTGCCTCAGTCGACCCTTACTGACAAGCCTCGCACTCATCGAAGCCCGGATCGCCCGGACGCATCATGCACACGGGACCATCGGCTTCAGGAGCCGCCTCGACCGCCGCGGCGGCATTAAACCCGCCATTGCCAGCCGCCGATACCCCACCGCCCACGCCACCACCGAACCCGCCAGCCGCGCCGGAACCACCGTCGCCCGAAGGCACCGCGTTCAGCGCACCATGCGCGACCGTCGACTTCTCGACGTGCGTCGCCGCCATCGTGCGGAGGTAGTACGTGGTCTTGAGACCGCGCACCCACGCGAGCTTGTAGACCTCGTCGAGCTTCTTGCCCGACGCGCCCGCCATGTAGATGTTCAGCGACTGCGCCTGATCAATCCACTTCTGACGGCGCGATGCCGCTTCGACCAGCCACTTCGGATCGACCTCGAACGCCGTCGCGTAGATCGCGCGGAGATCGGCCGGAATGCGGTCGATGCGCGAGAGCGTGCCGTCGAAGTACTTCAGATCCGACACCATCACTTCGTCCCACAGGCCGCGTGCCTTCAGATCGCGCACGAGGTAGTCGTTCACGACCGTGAATTCGCCTGACAGATTCGACTTCACGTACAGGTTCTGGAACGTCGGCTCGATACACGCCGACACGCCGATGATGTTCGAGATCGTCGCCGTCGGCGCAATCGCCACGCAGTTCGAGTTGCGCATGCCGTACGTCGAGATGCGTGAACGCAGCGCGGGCCAGTCCATCGACTCGGACATATCGACTTCCACGTAACCGCCGCGCGCCTGCTCCAGCAGCTTCAGCGAATCCTGCGGGAGGATGCCGCGATCCCACAGCGAGCCGCGATACGTCGCGTAACGGCCGCGCTCTTCCGCGAGTTCCGTCGACGCGTAGTAGGCGTAGTAGCAGACGGCTTCCATCGAACGATCCGCGAACTCGACCGCTTCGCCCGACGCATACGGCGTGCGCAGCAGGTGCAGGCAGTCCTGGAAGCCCATGATGCCCATGCCCACCGGACGATGCTTCAGGTTCGAATTGCGCGCCTTCGGCACCGCGTAGTAGTTGATGTCGATGACGTTGTCGAGCATGCGCATCGCGACGCTGATCGTGCGCTTGAGCTTCGCGTGATCGAGCGCGTACGAGCCGTCGGCCTGCTTCACCATGTGCGCGACGAGGTTCACCGAGCCCAGGTTGCACACGGCGATTTCCGTTTCGCTCGTGTTCAGCGTGATTTCCGTGCACAGGTTCGACGAATGCACGACGCCGACGTGTTGCTGCGGCGAGCGCACGTTGCACGGATCCTTGAACGTGATCCACGGATGGCCCGTCTCGAACAGCATGCCCAGCATCTTGCGCCACAGTTGCGCCGCCGGCAGCTTCTTGAAGAGCTTGATCTCGCCGCGTGCGGCTTTCTCTTCGTAAGCGACATACGCCTTCTCGAAGTCCGCGCCGAACAGATCGTGCAGGTCCGGGCACGTGGACGGCGAGAACAGCGTCCAGTCGCCGCCTTCGACGACGCGCTTCATGAACAGGTCGGGAATCCAGTTCGCCGTGTTCATGTCGTGCGTGCGGCGACGGTCATCGCCCGTGTTCTTGCGCAGTTCCAGAAATTCCTCGATGTCGAGGTGCCACGACTCCAGGTACGCGCACACAGCGCCCTTGCGCTTGCCGCCCTGATTCACCGCGACCGCCGTGTCGTTCACGACCTTCAGGAACGGCACGACGCCCTGCGACTTGCCGTTCGTGCCCTTGATGTGCGAGCCGAGCGCACGCACGCGCGTCCAGTCGTTGCCGAGGCCGCCTGCGAACTTCGAGAGCAGCGCGTTTTCCTTGAGCGCCTCGTAGATGCCGTCGAGGTCGTCGGCGACGGTCGTCAGATAGCACGACGAGAGCTGCGAGCGATGCGTGCCCGAGTTGAACAGCGTCGGCGTCGACGACATGAAGTCGAACGACGACAGCACGTTGTAGAACTCGATGGCGCGCGCTTCGCGGTCGATTTCGTTCAGCGACAAGCCCATCGCGACACGCATGAAGAATGCCTGCGGCAACTCGATGCGCGTGCCGTCGACGTGCAGGAAGTAGCGGTCGTAAAGCGTCTGCAGGCCGAGGTAGTCGAATTGCAGATCGCGGTTCGCGTCGAGCGCGGCGCCCAGGCGCTTCAGGTCGAACTGCTGGAGCTTGTCGTCGAGCAGGCCGGCTTCGACGCCGCGCTTGATGAACAGCGGGAAGTATTCGGCGTAGCGCTCGCCCATTTCGGCTTGCGTCACTTCGCCTTCGAGAATTTCGCGGCGGATCGTGTGCAGCAGGATGCGCGCGGTGACCTGGCTGTACGCCGGGTCCTTTTCGATCATCGTGCGCGCGGCGAGGATGGCCGAGTCGTAGACCTGCGACATCGGCACGCCGTCATACAGGTTCTTCACCGTTTCCGCGACGATCGGCTCGGCGGACACCGCTTCGCCCAGATCCGCGCATGCGGAGACGATCAGCGCCTTGAGCGCGTCCATGTCGAGCGGAAGCGTGATGCCGTTGTCCGTCACGTTGATGACGCCGCCTTCTTGACCCTGCGCGTTCTGCGCGGCCGAGCGCTCTTGCGTCCGCTGCTGCGTGCGCTTCTCGCGATACAACACGTACGCGCGCGCGACGTTGTGCTCGCCGCCGCGCATCAGCGCGAGTTCGACCTGGTCCTGAATATCTTCGATGTGAAACGTGCCGCCATGCGGACGGCTGCGCACGAGCGCGCGCACGACCGCTTGCGTCAGTTGCTCGACGAGTTCGCGCACGCGCGCGGACGCGGCGCCCTGGCCGCCATTGACGGCGATGAACGCCTTCGTCACGGCGATCGCGATCTTCGTCGGCTCGAACGACACCACGCTTCCGTTGCGACGGATGACTTTGTAGTCGGCAAACGTCGTGTTCGGCGCGAGCGCCTCGGCGCCCACGGCTTGCGCACCGCCCTTCGGCTGTGCGGAGGCGCCTTCGAAGGAAGTCGTGGCGTTCTCGGTGGTTTGCATGTGCAAAACTCCTGGTGTTCGAATGGTGCGGATGGTCCGCGGATTTATCACTTATGCCGCGCGCGTAACGCGGTGTTTTGGCGGTATAGCCGGGCTGTGAATGCAGCAGGCCAGATAACACGAATCGCGGCGCTTACGGCCCGCATTGTTCTTGGCGTCTCATGCGGTGCCCGCGTTGGCGCGCGGTGTCGGTCGACGCAACTCGCGCTCGCTAGCTTGCCTTCTTCACGGTGCTGCTCGCTGGCGCCCGATCCGCCCGGCGACGCTCTCCTCGCAAAGAGAACCGCCTCGCGCATCGCCCCGGGCCAGCCAAACTTCTTCTACGCCGGAAAGCCGGCGGCGCCGGCTCGGCTGAGCGGGCGCCGCCACAACAACACAAGATCTAGTGCCAAGTACGTCTTTCGGCACCAAGTATAGTGGACATCCGGGCAGTCTCAAAAAGTTTTATTTACCTTCGATATGCCGCCGCGGGGTTGACTTTTGCTGCCGCAAAGCACGGCAAGGCCTCGCGCGCGACGCTGTTGCGACGCAGCGAGAAAGACCGTACGCCGTGTCAGACGTTCGACAGAAAGGGGAAGAACGGCGGTGGCAACGCGCTGTCGTGACGCAGGCGCGGCCAGTCGAAATGAGGACCGGGATCGGTCTTGCGGCCGGGCGCGATGTCGGAATGACCGGCCACCGCGTCGATCGGATAGCGCTTCACGATGATGCGCGCAAGCCGTGCGAGCGCTTCGTATTGCGCGTCTTCGAACGGCACGCGGTCGCTGCCTTCGAGCTCGATGCCGATCGAAAAATCGTTGCAGCGCTCGCGTCCGCAGAACGACGAGACGCCTGCGTGCCACGCGCGTTCATCGCAAGAGACGAACTGCTGCGTCTCGCCATCGCGGCGGATCACGAAGTGCGCCGACACACGCATGCCGCGCAGGTGATCGAAGTACGGATGCGCGTCGTGATCGAGCGTGTTGAGGAAGAAATCGGCGATCGCGTTCGTCGTGAAATCGTCGGGCGGCAGGCTGATGTTGTGCACGACGATGAGCGTCGGCACAGCGTTGTCCGGGCGCGCCTCGAAGTTCGGCGATGCCAGGCGCGTCGCGTTCGTGAGCCAGCCTTGCGCGTCGATGTGCGGATCGCGCTTCGATGGAACGTGAGCGTTCATCGCGCGTCGCGGCCGGTCGGGCGGGCCGCGTAATGGCGCGCGTGATCGGCGCAGCAGAAGCGCTCGCCCGCGACGACGATCGATTCGCTGCGCGGCGTATGCACGCCGCATTGAGCGCAGCGGATGAGCGGATCGGCGAGCTGCGGCGCTTCGGGCGATGCGGCGCCGTTGCCGTGGTTCGTGCGACGCGCGCCGAATGCGCCTCCGGCGGTCGCGCCGCCCGCTTGTGCATCGCCCTGCTGCGCGCGCTCGTTCGCGCGGCGCAGTTTCTTCAGGAGCCACTGGAACACGAAGAACAGGACGATCAGGAAGATGAAATTTCGCATCGTTTCAATGCCGATAAAGAGTGCGCCGTTCCCGCGCTCAGACCACCGCGCGATGCAGCAGCACTTCGAACACGAAGCGGCTGCCCACATAAGCGAGCAGCAGCGCGGCGAACGAAGCGAGCACCCAGCGCAACGCGGCGCGTCCGCGCCATCCGGAAATGCGGCGCGCAGTGAGCAGCGCGCCGAACATCAGCCAGGAGAGAAAGGCGAACACGGTTTTGTGATCGAGGCGCAATGCGCGATCGACCAGTTGTTCGTTGAACGCGATGCCCGACACGAGCGTGAGCGTGAGCAGCACGAAGCCGGCCGCGATCAGACGGAACAGCAGCTTTTCGAGCGTCAAGAGCGGCGGCAGCGTATCGAGCCAGCTCGTGAGCCAGCCGTTGCCGGTATGACGCGTGGCCATGCCGCGCATGCGTTGCAGACGGCGTTCGAGCATGAGCATGAGCACGGCGTGCAGCGCGGCGATCGCGAAGAGCCCGTACGCGATGTTCGCGATCAGGAAATGCAGCTTGAACATCGGCGCGGCGGAATACGAGAGCACGCGCACGCCGCCGAACAGGAGCGGCAACAGCGACGCGACGCACGCGAGCGGCAGCACGAGCAGACGCAAGCCGTCGAGCGGAAAGAAGAAACTTTCGATCCAGTAGATGCCCGCGCCGAGCCAGAACATCGCGGAGAGCGCGAACGCGAAGCCGAAGACCATCGCGTTCTGGGGGAAAATCGTCGCGTGCAGCAGCAGGCCGTGCACGAGCAGCGCTATTAATAATAGAGCGCGGCCTGAATGACCCATGCCCGCACCCGTGTCCGGCGACTTTTTGGGCGCAGCGGCCGGCGCGATGCCCGTGGGCACGCCGGCCAGCGCCGGTTCCACGGCCGTATGGCGATGCGCGCGCCAGCCCGCGACGGCCAGTCCGCCGTAGAGAAGCGCAGTGAGGGCATACAGTACAATATCCATGTTCGAAGTTTACACTAGGCCCTTGATCCACGACGGTTTCCCCCTTGCTTCAGCGCGGAGCGACGCGTCGTTTTGCATCGAAAAAGGGCCGCATTCTCTACCATTTCCCCATGCTCGATAATCTGACTCAACGGATGGCGCGCGTCGTCAAGACGCTCCGCGGCGAGGCTCGGCTCACCGAGGCCAACACGCAAGAGATGTTGCGGGAAGTCCGTCTGGCGCTGCTCGAAGCGGACGTGGCGCTGCCGGTCGTGCGCGAGTTCATCGCGAAGGTGAAGGAAAAGGCGCTCGGCGAGGAAGTGCTGTCGAGCCTGTCGCCGGGTCAGGCGCTCGTCGGCGTCGTGCAGAAAGAACTGACGGCCGTGATCGGCGGCGATTACGAAGGCAAGGCCGCCGAGCTGAATCTCGCCGTCGCACCGCCCGCCGTCATTCTGATGGCGGGTCTCCAGGGCGCGGGTAAAACGACGACCACCGGCAAGCTCGCCAAGATTCTGCGCGAGAAGAGCAAGAAGAAGGTGCTCACCGTTTCCGTCGACGTTTATCGCCCCGCCGCTATTCGTCAGTTGCAGACGGTGACCGAGCAGGTCGGCGCGGACTTCTTCCCGTCGGAGCCGAATCAGAAGCCCGCGGATATCGCGCGCGCGGCGATCGACTGGGCCAAGCGCCATTATCACGATGTCGTGATCGTCGATACGGCCGGCCGGCTCGGCATCGACGAAGCGATGATGAACGAGATCAGCGAGCTGCATACGCTGCTGAAGCCCGCTGAAACGCTCTTCGTCGTCGATGCCATGCTGGGTCAGGACGCCGTCAACACAGCCAAAGCGTTCAACGACGCGCTGCCGCTCACCGGCGTCGTGCTCACCAAGCTCGACGGCGATTCGCGCGGCGGCGCGGCGCTCTCGGTTCGCCACGTCACGGGCAAGCCGATCAAGTTCGTCGGCGTAGCGGAAAAGCTCGACGGCCTCGAAGTCTTCCATCCGGACCGCATGGCGAACCGGATTCTCGGCATGGGCGACATTCTCGCGCTCGTCGAGGAGGCTCAGCGCGGCGTCGATACGGCCACCGCGCAGAAGCTCGCCGACAAGGTCAAGAAAGGCGGCGACTTCGACCTGAACGACTTCAAGGCGCAGCTCGCGCAGATGAAGAACATGGGCGGCCTGTCATCGCTCATGGATAAACTGCCGGCGCAGTTCCAGCAGGCGGCGCAAGGCGCGGACATGAACAATGCCGAGAAGCAGATGCGCCGCATGGAAGGCATCATCAACTCGATGACCATCAAGGAGCGCGCGAAGCCCGAGCTCATCAAGGCCGCGCGCAAACGCCGTATCGCTGCGGGCGCGGGCGTGCACGTGCAGGAAGTGAACCGCATGCTCAATCAGTACGAGCAGATGCGCGGCATGATGAAGAAGCTGAAGGGCGGCAACCTTCAGAAAATGATGCGCGGCATGAAGGGCATGCTGCCCGGCATGCGCTGATACGCACTTTTATTGAACCCGCGTTCTCTTCGGTCGTCCGACTCGAAAGAAGCGCGGGTTTATCATATGGCGCACGCCGCCGTTTTTTTCCACACTAAGAAGTCAGCCTTTCCCGCTTCCCCTTATGAATCGCGAAGAAGCCCTCCATATTTTCAGCCACTCCGAAGAGATCGTGACGGCTGACGAAGTCAACGCATCGATCGGCAAGATGGCCTCGTCCATCAAGGCGGCGACGCAAGACGACTTCCCGCTCGTGCTTTCGGTGATGGGGGGCGCTGCCGTGTTCACCGGCATGCTGCTGCCGCATCTGGATTTCCCGCTCGAGTTCGATTACATCCATCTGACGCGCTATCGCAACGCCATCAAGGGCGGCAGCGAGATGCAATGGCGCGTGGCGCCGGCGGAATCGGTGAAGGATCGCGTGGTGCTCGTGCTCGACGACATCCTCGACGAAGGCGAAACGATGGCCGCGATCCGCGACCGCATCATGGCGATGGGCGCGAAGACGTTTCTGTCGGCGGTGCTGTGCGAGAAGATTATCCCGAAGGCGAAGCCGCTGCGTCCGGACTTCTGCGGTTTCGAAGTGCCGGACCGGTACGTGTTCGGCTGCGGGATGGATGCGAAGGGATATTGGCGGAATCTGCCGACGATTCGGGCGTTGACGGAAGTAGCTTGAGGCTGATTTTTTTGCTCCACAGTTCGCATGACCCAAAGGCTGCTTCGCAGCCTTTTTGTTGCTTGATCGCAGGCTGTCAAAAATGGTGAAGGCCGGCGTTGAAGTATGAGATCGACAGCATACTTTGGAGGAAATTAACTTCTGAAGGGTGGCATTCGTCCAGCAAAATGGCCGACCAACACTATATTCATCAACGTAAGGGCGCCTGGCTGCGTATTCTGACAAGCATCGTCGCACTCATCATCTTTGCGGTCGCGTTCCTTCTTGCGTGCACGAACGACAGTGGCGGATTCTTGCCGAATCTAGGCCGCTGGCTGGCGGGCGCTCTGCTTCTCGCCGGCAATTTGCTCGTTTTAGTGCTGAATGTTCTTTACTGGCTGATGTACGGTGCAAAAAAGGAATTACGCATGATTATCGCCATACAGGGCGTAGTTGCGTTATGTACAGTCGTCAAGCTGACCGGATGGGCGTAAGCGCCCTTTGGTAAGCGTCTCCGGAACCGACTCGCTTCACGAGACCAATGCAAAATGAAAAAAGCGGCCGACCGGCCGCTTTTTCACTGAAGCTGATGCACGAAAGTGCGTATCCCCGTCAATATCATCTCGACGGAAATCGCCACCAGCACGAGTCCCATCAAGCGCTCGAACGCAGTGACGACACGCTCGCCGAGCCACTGCTGAATCTTCTCGGCGAGGATCAGCACCGTCGCGCAGACGATCATCGTGACGGTCAGCGCGCCGACCCATTCGAGCATCTTGCCGGGCGCCTGCGACGTCAGCAGCATCACGGTTGCGAGCGCCGACGGCCCGGCGAGCGCCGGGATCGCGAGCGGCACGATCAACGGTTCCCCGCCGCGAGAATCGCCGCCCATCGCGCCGTCCGGATGCGGGAAGATCATCCGCAAGGCGATCAGAAACAACACGATCCCGCCAGCGATGCGCAACGACAAATCCGTCAGATTCATCGCGCGCAGAAAGCGGTCGCCCGCCATCATGAACACCAGCAGGATGCCGAACGCGATCGCGACTTCCCGCAAGATCACGACGCGGCGCCGCTCTTTCGCGACGCCGCGCAACGCGTTGATGAAGATCGGAATGTTGCCGAGCGGATCGGTGATCAGCAGCAGCAGGATCGTCGCCGAAAGGAAGTTGTACTGCATTACTTCCCGAGCGCGGCCCGCACTTTTCCGATGACGGCATCAGCGGCTTCATCGACCGGCAGCAGCGTGGCTTCCGTATCGCGGCGGCCCTGATACTCGAGCTTGCCCTCTTTCAGACCGCGATCGCCGATCACGATGCGATGCGGCACGCCGATCAGTTCCCAGTCCGCGAACATCACGCCCGGACGCTCGCCGCGATCGTCGAGAATCACGTCGATACCCGCTTGCTGCAATGTTGCGTAGAGCCTGTCGGCCTGCTCGCGCACGGCGTCGCTGCGGTCGTAGCCCATCGGGCAGATCACGACTTCGAACGGCGCGATGGCTTCCGGCCAGATGATGCCCTTGTCATCGAAGTTCTGTTCGATCGCCGCGCCCAGCACGCGCGTGACGCCGATGCCGTAGCAGCCCATCTGCATCGGCGCGGGCTTGCCGTTTTCGTCGAGGAACGTCGCGCCCATCGAATCCGAATACTTCGTGCCGAGCTGGAACACGTGGCCCACTTCGATGCCGCGGCAGATTTCCAGCGCGCCCTTCCCGTCCGGCGACGGATCGCCCGCGACGACATTGCGGATATCCGCCACTTCCGGCTCGGGCAGATCGCGGCCCCAGTTCACGCCGGTCGTGTGGTAATCGACCTCGTTCGTGCCGACGACGAAATCGCTCATGTTCGCGACCGTGCGATCCGCGATCACGCGCACCGGCTTTTTCGTGTCGATCGGGCCGAGATAGCCCGGCGGCGTGCCGAACCATTCGATGATCTCGGCTTCCGTCGCGAATCGGTAACCCGCGAGGCCCGGCAGCTTGCTCGTCTTGATGTCGTTGAGCGAATGATCGCCGCGCAGCATCAACAGCCAGATCGTGGGTTCAGCGCCTTCGTTCTCCGTCGCCAGAACGATCGACTTGATGGTCTTCTCGAGCGGAATGCTCAGAAGCTGCGCGACCGCCTCGCATTTCGCCGCGCCGGGCGTCGGCGTTTTCTTCAGCGCTTCCGTGGGCGCGGCGCGTTGCGCGATGAGCGGCAAGGCATCGGCTGCTTCGACGTTCGCCGCGTAGTCCGAACTCGGGCAATACGCGATGTCGTCCTCGCCCGTTTCGGCGATCACGTGAAATTCGTGCGAGCCGCTGCCGCCGATCGAGCCGTTGTCTGCCGCGACCGCGCGGAAGTCGAGACCGATGCGCGTGAAGATGCGCACGTACGCGTCGTACATCTTGCGATAGGTCTCGGCGAGGCCGTCGAGGTCCTTATCGAAGGAATAGGCGTCCTTCATGATGAACTCGCGGCCACGCATCACGCCGAAGCGCGGGCGGATCTCGTCGCGGAACTTCGTCTGGATCTGGTAGAAATTCACCGGCAACTGGCGATAACTCTTGATCTCGCGGCGTGCGATGTCCGTCACGACTTCCTCGTGCGTCGGGCCCATCACGAAATCGCGCTCGTGGCGATCCTCGAAGCGCAGTAGTTCCGGGCCGTACTGCTCCCAGCGGCCCGACTCCTGCCACAACTCGGCGGGCTGCACGGCGGGCATCAGCAGCTCGAGCGCGCCCGCGCGGTTCATCTCTTCACGCACGATGGCTTCGACCTTGCGCACCGAGCGCAGGCCGATCGGCATGTAATCGTAGATGCCGCCCGCGACGCGGCGGATCATGCCGGCGCGCATCATCAGCTTGTGGCTGACGATCTCGGCGTCGGCGGGAGCTTCTTTCAGGGTGCCGATGAAGAAACGGGATGCTTTCATTCAAATTTTCCAAAAGCGGCGCGCGCTTCGGAGCCGTTGTGGCGCCGGAGCTGGCGTATCGAAGGTGAACGACTGAAACGGTCGACGGCTCTGCATGAAGAAGAAGATTTTGCCGTCTTCCGCAAACCCTGGCAAAGAGCCGTGAACCCGGCGCGGGGAATTCATGCCCGCAGACAGGTACGCGCCGCGGGTTCGAACCGATGCGCGGGGTCCGTTAACTGTTTATAATCAAAGCAATTTTAAAGGATTTGAAGGTGGCTGTATGCTGGATCGTGAAGGCTTTCGCCCGAACGTCGGCATCATCCTCTTGAACGCGCGCAACGAAGTGTTTTGGGGCAAGCGACTGCGTGAACATTCCTGGCAGTTTCCGCAAGGGGGCATCAAATACGGCGAGACCCCCGTGCAAGCCATGTATCGGGAGTTACACGAAGAAACCGGTCTGCTTCCGGAGCACGTGAAAGTTGTCGGTCGCACGCGCGACTGGCTGCGTTATGAGGTGCCGGACAAGTTCATCAAGCGCGAGGTGCGCGGACACTATCGCGGTCAGAAACAGATCTGGTTTCTGCTGCGCATGGTAGGACGTGATTGCGACATCTGCCTGCGCGCGACGGACCATCCGGAATTCGATGCCTGGCGCTGGAACGAATACTGGGTGCCGCTGGATGCGGTCATCGAGTTCAAGCGCGACGTTTATCAAATGGCTCTCACCGAGCTGTCCCGCTTCCTGCGGCGCACCAACTCCCGCGGGGAACGCGGCGAGCGTGCCGCGCATCACGGGCCGCGCTATCCGCGCGTGCTGCAGACGATGACGATCGAAGCACCTGCTGTAACTGCCTCCGGCGCGGCGGTTCAGGCAGAATGCACGGTCAGCGAAGAAGTGCATGTGATCATTCAGCGCTCCTCGTGAGACTGATCGCGGCAGTTCCTCGCACACGTTGACACTCAACTCGATTGCGATCGATGGCACGGCGAACTTCTCGCCGTGCCATCTCGCTTTGTTTCGCCGGGCCGGGGCTTCGCGGTCCGCGCGCATGTTTTTCGGGAAGACCCAATTGAAAGTGAACGCCTCACTCGCGGTAATCGCAGCATCCGCGGCAGCGCTTGCCGTGCTCGCCGGCTGCTCCAGCAACAAAGCGCCGTCCACGCAAGACGACGGCGTGTTCACCTATCTGCTCGATCGCAAGCCGAACTGGACCGAGGAGAAGGTCGACACGATGCCGCCCTTGCCGCAAGCGTCGAATCTGCTCGCGTTCAACGTTTCGCAGAACACGCCGCTCACCTTCGCCGTCGACAAAACGTCGCTCACGGTCGGCAAGGACGGCGTCGTGCGTTACGTGATCGTCGTGACGAGTCCGGCAGGCGCGCGCAACGTCAACTATGAAGGCATTCGTTGCGACACCTACGAATGGCGCCGTTACGCGAGCATCAACGACGATCAGAACGGCTGGGATCAGGCTGTCGCGTTCGATTTCAAACGCATCGAGAATGGCGAACTGAACGCGTATCAGGCGGCGCTCTATCAGGATTATTTCTGCGCGAGCAAGCTGCCGGTCGGCACGGCAAAGCAGATCGTCAACAACATTCAGTACAAGCGCACGCAGAGCTCGATCAACGTGCGCTGATTTCACCGCGCGCAAAAACGCAAACGCCCGCTGGATCAGCGGGCGTTTTCGTTTCCGGGCGCTTCAGACGAGCACGAGATTGTCTCGATGGATCAGCTCGGGCTCCAGCATGTAGCCGAGCACGGTTTCGATCTCCCCGCTCGGCCGCCGATGAATCAGCCGCGCCTCCGAACTGCTGTAGTTCGTGATGCCGCGCGCGACTTCGTGCCCCTGATCGTCGATGCACGCGATCACCTCGCCGCGATCGAACGCGCCCTTCACGTCGATCACGCCGATCGGTAGCAGGCTCTTGCCGTCGTCGGTGAGCTTGCGCACCGCGCCGTTGTCGATCACGACGTGCCCGCGCACCTGCAAGTGATCCGCCATCCACTGCTTGCGCGCCGCCATGCGCGCCATGCGCGCGATGAGTTGCGTGCCGATCAGTTCGCCGGACGCGAGGCGCGTCAGCACATCGGCTTCGCGGCCGCTCGCGATGACCGTGTTCGCGCCGCTGTGCGCCGCGCGCTTCGCCGCGAGAATCTTGGTCAGCATGCCGCCGCGCCCGAGGCTCGAACCCGCGCCGCCAGCCATCTGCTCGAGTTCGGGCGTGCCGGCATCGGCCTGTTCGACGAGCGTCGCGTTCGGGTCCTTGCGCGGATCGGCGGTGAAGAGGCCGCGCTGGTCGGTCAGGATGACGAGCGCATCGCCTTCGATCAGGTTCGCGACCAGCGCGCCGAGCGTGTCGTTATCGCCGAACTTGATCTCGTCGGTGATGACCGTGTCGTTCTCGTTGATGATCGGCACGGCGCCCAGGCGCAGCAGCGTGAGCAACGTGGAGCGCGCATTCAGATAGCGTTCGCGGTCGGCGAGATCGGCGTGGGTCAGCAGAATCTGCGCAGTGCGGATGCCGTGCGCGCCGAAGCTGCTTTCGTAGACCTGCGCGAGACCCATCTGGCCGACGGCGGCGGCCGCCTGCAACTCATCGATCTCGCGTGGCCGTTTGGTCCAGCCGAGCCGGTGAATGCCTTCCGCGATCGCGCCCGAGCTCACGAGCACGACTTCCTTGCCCTGCTCACGCAGCGCCGCGATCTGCGCCGCCCAGCGAGAGATGGCCGCATGATCGAGCCCGCGCCCGTCGTTGGTGACGAGGCTGGACCCTACTTTCACTACGATTCGCTTCGCAGCGGCGATGACCGAACGCATCGTGCGCTTTCTCCTCGTGGTTGCGTTTATTCCTTCGCTGCGTCGTCGTCGCGCGCATCGTCCCGAAAACGCACGTCGGCGGCCAGATCTTCCGCTTCCGCCGCGCGCGACGCGTCCGAATGCTGCGATATGTAGTCGTAGATCGCGTACGTGAGCGCTTCACAGCCCTGGCCCGTCAGCGCGGAAATCTCGAAGACCGGACCGTCCCACTCGAAACGCTCGACGAAATCGGCGATGCGCGCTTCGCGCTCGTCTTCCGCCACCATGTCGAGCTTGTTCAGCACGAGCCAACGCGGCTTCTCGTAGAGCGTCTCGTCGTACTTGCGCAGTTCGTTGACGATGGCCTTCGCTTCCGCGACCGGATCGACGTTTTCATCGAACGGCGCCATGTCGACGAGATGCAGCAACACGCCGGTGCGCTGCAAGTGACGCAGGAAGCGATGCCCGAGCCCCGCGCCCTCCGCCGCGCCTTCGATCAGGCCGGGAATGTCGGCAATCACGAAGCTCTTGCTGGGCCCGACGCGCACCACGCCGAGATTCGGCGCGAGCGTCGTGAACGGATAATCCGCGATCTTCGGCCGCGCGTTCGATACCGACGAAATGAACGTGGATTTCCCCGCGTTCGGCATGCCGAGCAGGCCCACATCGGCGAGCACTTTCAGCTCGAGCTTGAGCATGCGGCGCTCGCCCGGCTTGCCATCGGTTTTCTGACGCGGCGCGCGATTCGTGCTCGACTTGAAATGCAGGTTGCCGAGGCCGCCCGCGCCGCCCTGCGCAATCTGCACTTGCTGATTGTGCTCGGTCAGGTCCGCGATGATCTCGCCCGTTTCCTGATCCGAAATGATCGTGCCGACCGGCATGCGCAACGTGATGTCGTCGCCGCCTTTGCCGTAGCAGTCCGCGCCGCGGCCGTTTTCGCCGTTGCGCGCCTGATGCTTTTTGGAAAACCGGTAGTCGATCAGCGTGTTGATATTGCGATCGCCGATCGCGTAGACGCTGCCGCCGCGGCCGCCGTCGCCGCCGTCCGGACCGCCGAACGGGACGAACTTCTCGCGGCGCATCGACGCGCTGCCATCGCCCCCGTCGCCGGCGATGACTTCAATCCTCGCTTCGTCAATGAACTTCATGCGTTGCTCCGTCCCGTGTTTGCTGTATTTTGCCGTGACCGACTTTCGCGGTCACTCATGATTCGATTTGATCGCACCAAATGAAAATGGCCCCGCGAACTTCGCGGGGCCATTTTTCCGGTCCTGAAGCCCGTGCGTAAAAACTTACGCTGCCGGGACGACGACGACCGTGTGCTTCCGTGCGGCGCCCTTGGTCACGAACTTCACGTGGCCGTCGGTGAGTGCGAACAGGGTGTGATCCTTGCCGATGCCGACGTTCTCACCCGGATGCATGCGCGTGCCGCGCTGGCGAACGATGATGCCGCCCGCGTTGATTGCCTGGCCGCCGTACACCTTCACGCCGAGGCGTTTCGACTCGGAGTCGCGGCCGTTGCGGGAAGACCCGCCTGCTTTTTTGTGTGCCATTTGCTTAGCTCCTTACCCGATGCACTTACGCGTTGATCGCGTCGATGCGCAGTTCGGTGTAGTTCTGGCGGTGGCCAGCATGCTTTTGGTAGTGCTTCCGGCGACGCATCTTGAAGATGGTCACTTTCTTGTGACGACCTTGCGACACGACGGTAGCTTTGACGGAAGCCCCACTGACCAGCGGCGTACCGAACTGAATCGATTCGCCTTCGCCTACTGCGAGAACCTGGTCGAGCGTGATTTCAGCGTCAATGTCTGCCGGTATCTGTTCTACTTTCAATTTTTCGCCAACGGCAACTTTGTACTGCTTGCCGCCGGTTTTTATGACCGCGTACATTGAGAACCTCACTCAAAATTCTTTCCCGCTCGCGCGGGAAGCTTCAACGTTTCCCGCTCATGCGGAAAACTCAACATTTCCCCACGCACTACGCGGGGAAAACGCGAGATTATACATAGAGTTACGCTCAGCGTCAAAGTGTGATATCAGCCGCGGCGAGGCGGCCGCACTGCGCGATCCTCGGCGAAACAGCCTCGAAACACGCGCGAATTTCGCAGACGCGCCAGCATTCGACATCCGGGAACCCGTCGTCTGGTCGGATTCGCCTTATAATCCGCCGGATTACCTTTAATGCCGATCATGTCGTCCACCGCCACTTCCTCTCCCAACGCCGCCGCTCTGCTAGCCCCGATCGCCGAGGACATGCAGCAGGTCAATCGCGTCATCCGGCAGCGCCTGGCATCAGAAGTGATGCTGATCAACCAGATTTCGGAGTACATCATCGGCGCGGGCGGCAAGCGGCTGCGTCCGGCGCTGCTGCTGCTGGTCTCGGGCGCGCTCGGCGACACGACCGGACATCGCCACGAACTGGCGGCCGTGGTGGAGTTCATCCACACGGCGACGCTGCTGCACGATGATGTCGTCGACGAATCCGACCTGCGCCGCGGCCGCAAGACCGCGAACGCGCTGTTCGGCAATGCGGCGAGCGTGCTAGTCGGCGACTTCCTCTACTCGCGCTCGTTCGAGATGATGGTGAGCGTCGGCAAGATGCGCGTGATGGAGATTCTGTCGGTCGCGACCAACATCATCTCGGAAGGCGAAGTGCTGCAGTTGCTCAATATGCACGATCCGGACGTCGACGAAGCGCGCTACATGCAGGTGATCCGCTACAAGACGGCGAAACTGTTCGAAGCGGCGGCGCAACTGGGCGCGGTGCTCTCGGGCGCGGATGCGCGCACCGAAGCGGCGGCGGCGGAGTTCGGCCGGCGCATCGGCACGGCGTTCCAGATCATGGACGACTGGCTCGATTACACCGGCACGCCTGAATCGATGGGCAAGAACGCCGGCGACGACCTGCGCGAAGGCAAGCCCACGCTTCCGCTCATCTATCTGATGGAGCACGGCACGCCCGAGCAGGCGGCTCTTGCGCGCGAAGCAATCGAGCAAGGCGGCACGGACCGTTTCGACACGATCTTCCACGCGATCACGACTTCGGGCGCGCTGGATCACACGCTGGAATGCGCTCGAAAGGAAGCCGAAGCAGCGGCGCACGCAATTTCTTCGTTTCCTGATTCCATTTTCAAAGAAAGCTTGCTAGAATTATGTTCTTACTCGACGTCGAGGCAGTCTTGAACGAGACTGAAACGAAGTAAGAGTCTAAGTTGGTCGAATTCGGGGTGTAGCTTAGCCTGGTAGAGCGCTACGTTCGGGACGTAGAGGCCGGAGGTTCGAATCCTCTCACCCCGACCAGAATTGCAAAAAAACCCGCATGGTCCGCCATGCGGGTTTTTTCTTTCCGCGCACAAAACCGCGAACATTGGCCAAAAGGCCGAGGACAGGCTTCCCGGCCCGTCTGCTATATTGCCTCCCATCTCCGCCCCCTATCCGATCACCGCGTGGACAACCTTCCCTTATGGGCGCAAATTTGCGCCATTTTTCTGCTTCTCGTCCTTTCCGGCTTCTTCTCGATCTCCGAAACGTCAATGATGGCGCTCAATCGCCATCGGCTGAAATATCTGGCTAGCCAGGGATCGCTGCGCGCCCGCACCACGCAAGGCCTGCTCGCGAAGACCGACCAGCTCCTTTCCGTGATCTTGATCGGCAACAACCTGATCAACACGATCATCCCGGTGCTCACCACGTCCATCGCGCTGCGCACGTTCGGTCATGACAATCTCGTCCTTTCCATCACGACGGGCGTCGTCGCGTTTCTGATCATCGTGTTCGCGGAGATTGCGCCGAAGATCGTCGGCGCGACGTACCCGGAAAAGGTCGCACTGCCCGCGAGTCTCGTGCTCGCGCCGCTCATGCGCATCGCGCGGCCGCTCATCTGGTTCGTCAACCTGTTTGCCAACGCGATTCTGGCCGCGCTGCACATCAACACGAAGAACAAGCGCGATCAGCGCCTCTCGCCCGAAGAGCTGCGGACCATCGTGCTCGAAACCGGCAGCTTCATGCCGACCAAGCACCGCAGCATCCTGCTCAACCTGTTCGATCTGGAGAACATCACGGTTGATGACGTGATGATCCCGCGCCGGCGCATCGAAGCGCTGGATCTCGACGCACCGTTCGATCAGATCCTGCATCAGCTCGAAACCTGCTATCACAACAAACTGGTGGTCTATCAGGGCGACATCGACCGTGTGCTCGGCATCCTGCACGTGCGCAAGACGCTCTCGGCGCTGCATAACCAGGAGCTCGAGCGCGAAACGCTGCGCGAACTGCTCGCCGAACCGTATTTCGTGCCGGCCGGCACGCCCGTCTTCCAGCAGTTGCAGTACTTCCAGGAAAGCGGCCACCGCATTGCGATCGTGGTCGACGAGTATGGCGAATTGCAAGGGCTCGTCACGCCCGAGGACATCATCGAGGAACTGATCGGCGAATTCACGACGACGATTCCGCGCGGCGCCGGCTCTCGCGGCGGCTGGGACGATAACGGCGAGTGCATCGTCGCGGGCAGCATGCCACTGCGCGAGCTGAACCGCTGGCTGCATCTGACTCTGCCGACGGACGGCCCGAAAACGCTCAATGGCCTGATTCTCGAGACGCTCGAAGACATCCCGGACGGCGATATTTCGATGCGCATCGCCAACGTGACTTTCGAAGTCATGCGCAGCGACGATCAGGCGATCCGCACGGTGAAGATTTTCCGGCCGGACGGCGCGCCGACACGCGCGCTGCGTTAGCCATTCGGACGACTGGGCGAGAGTCTTCGCGGGCGGGATGATCAGATCATCTCGACTCCGACCGCACGACGCCCATGATTTCCCCTTCCCGCGACGCTTTCGACACTTTCGCGCGCCCGGCTCGCCCGCCCGGCGCGACAGTCGATGCCGCGTCCGATCACGAGACGCCCGCCGTCTCGCTGCTCACCGAAACCCTGCGCGAAGCCGCCGATCGCGGCGCATCCGATATTCACGTCGAGCCGGCGGAGCACGACTGGCGCATCCGGTTGCGCGTCGATGGCGCGCTGCATGTGCTCAGGCGCCCGCCGCCGCATTTGCGCGACGCGTTCGTCACGCGCATCAAAGTGCTGTCGCGCATGGATATCGCGGAGCGCCGCGTGCCGCAGGACGGCCGCTTGCGGTTGAGCCTGCCGGGCGGGCGCATGGGCGACTATCGCGTCAGTTCACTGCCGACGCTCTTCGGTGAAAAACTCGTGTTGCGCCGGCTCGACACGTTGCCGCCGGACCTGTCGCTCGCCGCACTCGGCCTCGATGACGCGCAAAGCGGCACTCTCGAATCGGCGATTCGCGCGCCGCACGGTCTCGTGCTCGTAACCGGTCCGACCGGCAGCGGCAAGACGCTGTCGCTCTACTGCTTTCTGCAGATGCTCAACGCCGAAGCACGCAATGTGTGCTCGGTCGAAGATCCGGTCGAGATTCAGCTCGCGGGCATCAATCAGGTGAGCGTGCGCGAAAAGGCCGGGCTGACCTTCGCGGTGACGCTGCGCGCGTTCATGCGCCAGGATCCGGACGTGATCATGGTGGGCGAAATTCGCGACGCGGAAACCGCCGATGTCGCGGTAAAAGCCGCGCAGACGGGACACCTCGTGCTTTCGACGTTGCACACCAACGATGCGCCCGCCGCGATCGCGCGTCTCATCGATATCGGCGTGGCGCCTTATAACCTTGCGTCGGCGCTCAGGCTCGTCACGGCGCAACGGCTCGTGCGCAAGCTCTGCGCGCAGTGCCGCGCGCCCTCGGCGCTACCGCTCGCGGACGGGTTTCATCCTTATGAGCCGCGCGGCTGTCCGGCGTGTCACGGTATCGGTTATCGCGGTCGCGTCGGTGTGCATCAGGTGATGCCGGTCTCCGATGAAATACGCGAGCTGATCGTGTCGCGCGCCGCAACTCACGCGATCTCGCGCGCGGCGCAGGCGCAGGGCATGCCCGCATTGCGCGACGCGGCCTTCGCACGCGTGCGCGAAGGCGCGACGAGCGTCGCCGAGGCGACGGAAGCGACGGAGATCGACGGATGAGCGAGCTTCGTTTTGCGTGGCGTGGCATGGACGCCGACGGCCGCGAAAAGCGCGGCACGATCATCGCTGCGGATTCGCTGTCGGCGCGTACGGCGCTACGACGGGAAGGCGTCATCGTAATCGCGCTCGACATGCGCGGCGCCGCGCCGCCGCCCAAAGCGAAAACCGCGGAAGTCACGCTCTTCACGCGCCAGCTCGCCGGCCTGCTGCGCGCCGGACTGCCGCTTGCCGGCGCGCTCGAATTGCTTGCCGGTAGCGCAACGGACGGCGGGCTGCCGCGCATCGTGCGCGCAGTGGCCCGCGACATCACGCGCGGCGTGCCGTTTTCGGCGGCGCTGGCGCAGCATCCCGCGGCATTCGGCGCGCTGTACTGCCAGTTGGTTTCGGTGGGAGAAATGGCAGGCGCCTTGCCGGCGGTGCTCGCCCGTCTCGCGGACGATCGCGAGCGCGCCGCCTCGCAGCGCGCCCGGCTTCGCGCCGCGCTCACCTATCCGGTCATGGTGTTGCTGCTGTCGCTCGCGATCACGGCGGGCTTGCTGATCGGCGTCGTGCCGACCTTCAAGACCATTTTCGACGGCTTCGGCGCCGCGCTGCCCGCGCCGACGCGCTTCGTGCTCGCGCTTTCGGATGGCGCCGCGCACATCGGTGTGCCGCTGGTCATCGCGTGCGCGGTCGTGGCGGTCGTCCTGCTCAACTGGATGAAGCGTTCGCCCGACGCGCGCGAAGCGGCCGATCGCGCCGCGCTGCGTCTGCCGCTCGCGGGCAAGCTGCTGCGCTCGCTCGCCGTCGCACGATGGAGCCGCGCGCTCGGCACGTTGCTCGCCGCCGGCACGCCGCTCTCCGATGCCTTCGATTCGCTCACGCACGCCACGGGAAACCGCCTGTTCGACCGCGCGACCGTCGAAATCGCCGCGCGCTTGCGCAATGGCGAGCGCCTCGCCGCCGCGATGCGCGCCGCCGGATGCTTTCCGCAAGATGTTGTGCAGCCGATCGCGGTCGCGGAAGAATCGGGTTCGCTCGATTCGATGCTGCTCGATCTCGCCACGCTCGCGGATCGACAGGTCGACGAACGCATCGGCGGCTTCGCGAGCCTGTGCGAGCCGATCGTGATCACCGTGTTGGGCGCGCTGGTGGGCGGGCTCGTCATCGCGATGTATCTTCCTATCATTCAGCTCGGCAACGTGGTGTAGCATCGCGGGCCAGAGCAACCGTTCGTCCATCATGCAGCCTTCGTTCGATCCGTCCACCGCGCACTTCGCGAGCCGCTATCTGTCGGCATTCGCCGCGCTTCCCGTGGCCATGCAGTATGGGTTCGCCGTCGTGCTCGGCCTCGTAATCGGCAGTTTTCTCACGGTCGTCGTGCATCGTCTGCCGGTTCTGCTCGAACGCGCTTGGCGCGCCGAAGTCGAAGCCGCCGTGCCGGACGCGCCGAAGTCCGACGCCGATCCGTACCCCGAGCGCTTCAATCTCGCGGTGCCGCGTAGCGCATGTCCGCATTGCAAACATGTGCTGCGCGCGTGGGAGAACATTCCCGTCATCAGTTATCTCGCGTTGCGCGGACGTTGCTCGGCATGCGGCGCGCGCGTGAGCCCGCGCTATCCGCTGATCGAACTGACGACCGGCCTGCTCGCGGTGCTCTCGCTCTACGCGTTCGGCCCATCCTGGCCCGCTGCGGCGGCGTTCGGACTATGCGCGACCTTGCTCGCGGCAGGACTCATTGACTACGACACACGCTATCTTCCCGATGTGCTGACCCTGCCGCTGCTGTGGGCCGGGCTCATCGTCAATTTCGGCGAAGGCGGCTTCGCGACGCTGCACGATGCCGTCACCGGCGCGATCGCGGGCTATCTGTTCCTTTGGTGCGTGTACTGGCTCTTCAAGCTCGTGCGCGGCGTCGAAGGCATGGGATACGGCGACTTCAAGCTGCTCGCCGCAATCGGCGCGTGGCTCGGCTGGGCGTCGCTGGCGCAGGTCGTGTTGATCGCGGCCGTCGCGGGCGCGGCGTTCGGCATCGTGGCGACTTGGATGAAGCGCATGCGTTTCGAAGAGCCCTTGCCGTTCGGGCCGTTTCTCGCGGCGGGCGGAGCCATTACGCTCTTCGTCGGCACGCCGCTCTATGCACTGTTCGGATGAAGGAGCGCGACGGATGTTCAGCATTGGTCTCACCGGCGGAATCGGCAGCGGCAAGAGCACGGTCGCGGATCTGTTCGCGGCGCGCGGCGTGACGCTCGTCGACACGGATCTGATCGCGCATCAAATCACGGCACCAGGCGGCATTGCAATGCCGCTCATCAAGAGCGAGTTCGGTGACGATTTCATCGCGGAAAACGGTTCGCTCGATCGCGCGAAGATGCGTGCGCTCGTCTTCGCCGACGACACCGCGAAAGCGCGCCTCGAAGGCATCGTGCATCCGCTGATCCGTGCCGAAACGGAGCGCCAGCGCCATGCAGCGCCCGGGCCGTATCACATCGTCGTGGTGCCGCTGCTCGTCGAGTCCGGGGAATGGGCGGCGCGGGTGTCGCGCGTGCTCGTGGTGGATTGCCCGGTCGAGACGCAAATCGCGCGCGTCATGCGACGCAATGGCTTCACGCGGGAACAGGTGCTGGCGATCATCGCGAAACAGGCGTCCCGCGAAGCGCGCCTCACGGCGGCCGACGACATCGTCGTCAACGACGAAACCGCCACGCTCGACACGCTCGCGCAGCAAGTCGACGCGCTGCACGCACGCTATCTGTTACTCGCATCGGCTTGAAGAAGCGCGTTCGCCTGAGTTAGCGAAATGCTCTAAAAGTTCCCAAAATCCCGCCGAAACCGGCGCTTTGCCGCGCAAATCGGCCCCCATTTGCTAGGGTGAGGATGCGGCATTAGAATGTGCTCACTTCCGCTCAAGGAAGCAACCGACCCACGCCGAGGCGAGCGCGCTTGATCCTTTACGAGTATCCCTTCAACGAGCGAATCCGGACGCTGCTGCGGCTCGAAGATCTGTTCGAGCGCTTCACGTTCTTTCTGACTCAGGAAGACGCGCGAGAACATCACGTCGCGCTCACGACGCTCTTCGAGATCGCCGAAGTCGCAGGCCGTACGGATCTCAAGGCCGACCTCATGAAGGAACTGGAGCGGCAGCGGCAAACGCTCGCGCCGTTCCGCGGCAATCCGGGTATCGAGCAGGAAGCGCTCGAAGCCGTGCTCGGCGAAATCGAGCAGACGCTCGCCGGACTCACGGAGATGCATGGCAAGACCGGCCAGCATCTCGCCGACAACGAATGGCTCGCGAGCATTCGCAGCCGCACGATCATCCCTGGCGGCACCTGCAAGTTCGATCTGCCGTCGTACTACGCCTGGCAGCAGTTGCCGGTCGAGGAGCGTCGGCAGGACATCGCGAAATGGGTCATGCCGATGCTCGCGCTGCGCGACGCGGCCACCATCGTCTTGCGGCTCGCGCGCGAATCGGGTCAGGCATCGAAAGTGATGGCGATGCAGGGCAGCTACCAGCAGATGTTGTCCGGCCGCACGTATCAGCTGATGCAGGTGCGCGTATCGCCGGACACGCGCGTGATTCCTGAAGCGAGCGCGAACAAGTACATGCTGTGGGTGCGCTTCACGGTGCAGGACGGTGACCTGAAGCCGCGCGCCGTCGATGTCGACGTGCCCTTTCATCTGACGCTTTGCAGCCTTTGAATCGGGAACGGTTGGGCCTCATATGGTCAAATACCGTCCGTTAGTCCGTTCACTGGCTCAATTCGCAACTGTCATGACCACTGTCGTTAAGGGTTATTCGATGCCTGCCATCGATCACAGGAATGTGACGGTGCCGCTGCGCGTGTTGGCAGGCGTCGA
>NZ_FCOM02000005.1 GCF_001544695.2 Caballeronia arvi | reverse complement strand
TTTTGCGATCAGCTACGTGCCAGAGGCAAGAAAACCAAGGTCGCCTTCGTCGCCGGCATGCGTAAGTTGCTCACTCAACTCAACGCCATGATGCGTGACGCCAAACACTGGAACCCCTCCAAACCATGATCTTTTGCGCTTCAAACCTTGACTCTCAATACAGTTGCTTTCTTTGCAGCAGCAAAGAAAGTTACCCCCGCCCCGGGGAGGGGCAGTGCTAATAAACCAACACGAATGCGGGATCCGGCGACGTCAAAAAAACCTCAAACAACCCCAGCCCCCCGCCGCCGCAACAGCGCATAAAAAATAATCGCGCCAAACGTAGCGGTCCCGATGCCCCCAAGCGCGAACCCACCGAGTTTGAGCGTGAAATCCCCGGTCCCAAGCACGAGTGTCACGGCAGCCACGATGAGATTCCGGTTATCCGAAAAATCCACCTTATTGACGACCCAAATCCGCGCCCCAGTGACGGCGATCAACCCGAACACGACGATCGAAACACCGCCCAAAACAGGCCCAGGAATCGTCTGAATCACCGCGCCGAACTTCGGCGAAAACCCGAGCACGATTGCGAACAACGCAGCAATCACAAACACGAGCGTCGAATAAATCTTGGTGACGGCCATCACACCGATGTTCTCGGCATAAGTCGTCACCCCCGTACCGCCCGCGAAACCGGAAGCGATCGTCGCCAATCCATCGCCGATGAACGCACGCCCGATGTACTTGTCGAGGCTCTTGCCGGTCATCGCGCCAACCGCCTTGATATGCCCGAGATTCTCCGCGACGAGAATGATCGCGACAGGTGCGATCAGCGTCATTGCGGGGGCTTCGAACACCGGCGCGGTGAAGTGCGGCATGCCGAACCACGCCGCCTTCGCGACGATCGAAAAGTCAATCGGCTTGCCCATCCCCATGCCGTTGGTCAGCACCGCATAGATCGCGTAAGCAATCGCAAGGCCGATCAGAATCAGCAGGCGCTGCGCCATGCCGCGCGCAAACACCGCGACGCCGCCCACGCACAGCACGGTGACGAGCGCCATCCACGATTCGAAGCTGCTGCCCATCACGCCCTTCACGGCGATCGGCGCGAGATTCAGCCCGATCACGCAGACGATCGCGCCCGTCACGACCGGCGGCATCAGCGCTTCGATCCACTTCGTGCCGACCGCCGCAACGATCACGCCGATGATCGCGTATGCCACGCCGCACGCGATGATCCCGCCAAGCGCCACGGCGATGTTCATGTTCGGGCCGTGGCCGCCGTAGCCCGTCACCGCGATCACGAGTCCAATGAATGCGAAGCTCGATCCGAGGTAACTCGGCACGCGCCCGCCGACCAGCACGAAGAACAACAACGTGCCGATGCCCGACATGAAAATGCACAAATTGGGATCGAAGCCCATCAGGAGCGGCGCGAGGACGGTCGAGCCGAACATCGCGACGACGTGCTGAATACCCATCGCGATCATCTGCGGCCAGGCGAGGCGCTCGTCAGGCGCGACGACGCGGCCCTCGCCGGCATCCGGCTGGACCGGCCAGCGCGGGAAATAGGAATCGGACATGGGGCGGGCCTCCTTCGCGGCGGTGAAGCGCCGTCGAAGCGGCGCGCGTGATGAAAAAACTGGCGCGAGTGTACGGAGCGTGCCGTCGGGTGGCAAGCGAGCCGATATTACGACCGTTTGAGCCGCCGCCGCGCGCGCCGTGTCACGCCCGCTTCAGCGCGCCAGTTCGAACACGGCGACCGCGCTCTTCAGATGCTCGGCCTGATCGGCCATCGCGCCCGCGGCGGCAGCGGCCTGCTCGACGAGCGCCGCGTTCTGCTGCGTCACCTGATCCATCTGCGCGACGGCGCGATTCACCTGCTCGATCCCCGCGCTCTGCTCGTGCGAAGCCGACGAAATCTGCGCCATGATGTCCGTCACGCGCTGCACGGCGTGCGTGACCTCGGCCATCGTCGAACCCGCGCGCTCGGCGAGCGCCGCGCCGCTGTCCACGCGCGCCGTCGATGCTTCGATCAGTTCCTTGATCTCCTTCGCCGACGTCGCGCTCCTCTGCGCGAGGGAACGCACTTCGCCCGCGACCACTGCGAATCCGCGGCCTTCCTCGCCGGCGCGCGCCGCTTCCACGGCGGCGTTCAGCGCGAGAATGTTTGTCTGAAACGCGATGCCCTCGATCACGGCGATGATGTCCGTCATGCGCTTGCTGCCCGACGCCAGTTCGCGCATGTTCTCCACGACTTCGCCGACGAGCTCGCTGCCGCGCGCCGACACATCGGATGCGCCGCGCGCGAGGCCGCTCGCTTCGTCGGCATTGCTCGCGTTCTGGCGCACGGTCTGCGTGAGCTGCTCCATGCTCGACGCGGTTTCCTCCAGCGACGCCGCCTGCTCTTCCGTGCGCTGCGACAGATCCGTGTTGCCTTGCGCGATTTCGCGCGATGCGAACAGGATCGAATCGCTCGAATGACGAATCCCACCGACGATATCCGCGAGCTTCGCGCTCATGTTGCCAAGGCTCGCGAGCATGCTGCTGTCGTCGCCAGGACGCGTGTCGACGCGCGTAGCCAGATCGCCGCGCGCGATGCGGTCGGCGATATCCGCTGCGTACGCCGGCTCGCCGCCGAGCTGCGCCGAAAGCCGCCGGCCGATCAGCACCGCGAGCAGCGCGCCCGCCAGCATCGCGCCGAAGACGAATGCGAGCATGACGATGCGCATCGTTTCGTATTCCGATGCCGCGTTGTTGCGCGCTTCGGTCGCGCGCTTGCGCTTGAATTCGGCGAGGCGTTCGAGCGAATCGCGTGCGGTCTCGCTCGCGGCGATCGCACGCGAGACGATGCCCATTTGATCGACGTCGATCGGCATCGGCTTCTTGCCCATTTGCATCAGCACGATGTCTTCCCACGCCGCGACCGACTCGCTCGCCGCATCGTAGGCCGCGATGCCGTCCGCGGAGCGCACGGTCGCGCGCAGACGCTCGAATGCACGGTGCATGCCGTCGAGCGAGCCGGCCATGCCTGCCTTCAGCTTTTCCTTGCCGGCATCGTCGGCAAAGGTGAGGTTCGCGGCGGCGAGGTCCGTGTTGAGCTTGTGCTTGTTGACTTCCTCGACCCAGTAGAGGCCGTCCATGTGGCGATCGCCGATTTCCTCGATCAGCCCGTTCATCTTCGCGAGCGAAATCACGCCGGTGGCGCCCACGCACGCGGTGAACAGAATCACCACCACGAAGGACAGCAGCAGCTTGCTGCGCACGGACAGCCGGTCAAACCATTTCATCGAAATCTCCTCTCGTCGAACCGAGCGGACACTGCCCCGCCGCGTCCCGGTTCCACGCCAAAGCCAGCGCCCCGCAGACGACGCCCGCGGCCAGCGCTACGCGAACCTCGGTTCGCGCACAAAGTGGCTTTACGGCCTGCGTTTCGACTTTCTTGAGCGACCTATGCGGGAGATAACGCCGTGCGAATGAGCGCTGACAAGCCCGAGAAAGAGCCGTGAAAGGAGTGGTGAAAGAATTCCACTAATTGCTGCCAAATAGCAGACAAAGTAGGCAAATTCTTAATTGGGAGTTTTCTTATATGGGCGCGCAACGTTGCAACGTATGCTGTCTGTGTGCGTGTTCCATGTGTACGCATGTAGTCGTTGCAACTCTCCGATTACCGCCCTTGGCACCCGGCTTGGGCGGTTCTTTTTGGGCGATCGCTTTTCGCGCCGATGCGCGTCCGGCAAGCCTGCCGCTTGTCGCCCTTCCCCGTATCGATGAACAAACGCCCGCGCGAGCGCTTTGACACTCGCGCGAAGCCGCGTTACTGCCGCACCGGCTTCTTCGCCAGCTTGCGCTGAAGCGTGCGCCGATGCATGTTGAGCGCGCGCGCCGTCGCCGAAATATTGCCGTTGTTCTCGGCGAGCGCTCGCTGGATATGTTCCCATTCGAGCCGCGCGACGGAGAGCAGCGTCGGATTCTCGATCGCTTCTTCGGCCGTCTGCTCGCTGGCTTGCTCGTGCAGCGCGGCGAGAATCGTTTCGACGTTCGCGGGCTTGGCCAGATAGTTGTCCGCGCCGTCCTTCACCGCCTGCACGGCGGTGGCGATGCTCGCGTAGCCGGTCAGAACGAGAATGCGCGCATCGGGCTGAAGGTCGCGCAGCGGCGCGACGAGGCGCAGGCCGGAATCGTTGCCGAGGTGAAGATCGACCGTGATCTGGCCGAACTTGTGCTGGTTGGCGAGCTTCAGCGCTTCGTCGCCGTCGTGCGCCTGATGCGGGGTGTAACCGCGGCGCGTGAGGCCGCGCGCGAGAATGCCGGCGAAGACTTCGTCGTCGTCGATGATCAGAAAGTTGGTATCGCTCATTTTTTCTCCGTAGTGCCTATCGTGCCTTCAGGCGCGCCTTGCTTCGAGTTCAGGCCGCACCGCTTCGTTCAGTTCCAGCCGCATCCGCCGACGCCGCGACAGCCACCGCGCCGCGGTTCGGCAGACGCAGCACTGCGCAGGTGCCGCGCGGCTTGCCGTCGATCAGTTCGATCGATCCGGACAGCCGCGCCGCCGCCGCGAACGCCAGATAGAGCCCGACGCCGTGCCCGCCTTGCGTGCTGTCGACCGGACCCGCGCCGAGCGTGGCGCGTAGCGCAGCCGGAATGCCCGGGCCGCTGTCGCACACGTCGAAGCGCACGTAATCCATGTCGTCGATGTCTTCCGCCGACGCCTGCAGCGTCACCGATTCGCTGCTCGCGCGCGCGGCGTTGTCGAGCAGAATCGTCAAGATTTGGCCGACGGCCACGGGATCGTCGATGGACGCGTCCGCTGGTGTCTCACCGAGCTTCGCGAACTTCACCTGCGGATGCCGCAGACGCCATTGTTCGATGAAACTCGACAGCCATTCGCCGAGCGGCTGCCGGCTCGACGGTCCCGTCGCGCGGCTGCGCAGGCGCGCGAGCGCGGACGTGCAGAGCGCCATCTGCTGCTCGAGCAGCTCGAAATCCGCCGCGTAGGGCGCGAGATTGCGGTCGTGCGCGGCGGCATCGCGCAATTCCTCGGACAGCATCGCGATGGTCGAAAGCGGCGTGCCCATTTCATGCGCGACGGTCGCCGCCTGCACGCCGAGCGCGACTGCACGCTCGTCGCGCAGATGCCGCTGCTGAGCGTCGGCGAGCGCGGCGTCGCGCACGCGCAGCGCCCGAGACATGCGCGCGACGAACCAGCCGATCAGCCCGACGCTCACCATGAAGTTGACCCACAGGCCGGTACGGAAATAATCGAAGAGATTCGCCGGATTCTCGATATTGAGCGGCACGTAGTTATACGAAAGCAGCGCGTAGCAGGCGACGGCGAATAGCGCGAGGCAGGCCATCATCGTCCACGGCAGCACGGCGGCGGCGATCGCGAGCGACGGCAAATACAGCGTGACGAACGGATTGGTCGCGCCGCCCGACAGAAACAGGAGCGCCGAGAGCGCGCCGAGGTCGACCAGCATCTGGCCGAACAGCTCGGAATTGGTCTCCGGCCGCGCCCGCGCGACGCGCAGCCACGTGAGACCGTTGAAGATCATTTCCAGCGCGATCACGAGCAGCATCGCGGGCAGAGGGAGTTTCGCGCCGAAAAAAATCTGCACGACGGCGATGGTCGTCAACTGGCCGATGATCGCGAGCGAGCGAAGCCAGAAGAGATGACCGAGATTGACCCGTCCGGTGTTGGTTATGCGATGCATTGAGTCGAGTGCCCGATGGTGCCGTAGCGCGTTCGCGCTTCATGCGACATTATCCCGCTTGCACCTGGCTTGCTGCGGCATCTGGCGCGATTTGTCGCACCTCGCCGGGCGGGCACGGCGGCACGCGGTCTGCTAATCCGCAGATGCGACGCGCGCGACCTGCGCCGCGAGACACGCGGGACACAGGCAGCCGATGCCCGGACGCAGCGCATCGGCGGGAAGCGCGGGCAGCGTCGCGCACCAGCATGTCGCGTCGCCCGCGAGCTTGCCGCAGCGAAACGCCGCGCCGCAGCGCTCGCAGACCTGAGCGCCGGGCGCGTCGCGATCGCTCTTTTCGCTGTGTACGTTCATCATTTTGTCACCGGTCCGATCGAACGATGATCGCATGCCGGCCATCGCGCCGGAACCAGAAACCAAGCATAGTATTTCGACCTGCTGCGCTGCGGCAGTCCTGTACAATTCGGCGTGTTTAAACGCCCTCGCCCCATTTGCCGCCATGTCCGAGCTACCTGACCTCACGCAAATCGCGCCTACCCTGAAGGCTGAAATCCTGGCCGAGGCGCTGCCCTACATCCGTCAGTATCACGGCAAGACGGTCGTGATCAAATACGGCGGCAACGCCATGACCGAAGAGCGGCTGAAGCAGGGCTTCGCGCGCGACGTCATCTTGCTGAAGCTCGTCGGCATCAATCCGGTGATCGTGCACGGCGGCGGCCCGCAGATCGACCAGGCGCTGAAGAAGATCGGCAAGCAGGGCACCTTCATCCAGGGCATGCGCGTCACCGACGAAGAAACGATGGAAGTCGTCGAGTGGGTGCTCGGCGGCGAGGTGCAGCAGGACATCGTCACGCTCATCAATCATTTCGGCGGTCAGGCGGTCGGTCTGACGGGCAAGGACGGCGGCCTCATCCACGCGCGCAAGCTGCTCATGCCGGATCGCGATAATCCGGGCCAGTTCATCGATATCGGCCAGGTCGGCGAAGTCGAGGCGATCAATCCGGCCGTGGTCAAGGCGCTGCAGGACGACGCGTTCATTCCGGTCATTTCGCCGATCGGCTTCGGCGAAGACGGTCTCTCGTACAACATCAACGCGGACCTCGTCGCGGGCAAGCTCGCCGTCGTGCTGAACGCGGAGAAGCTCGTCATGATGACGAACATCCCCGGCGTGATGGACAAGGAAGGCAATCTGCTGACGGACTTGTCCGCGCGCGAAATCGACGCGCTCTTCGCCGACGGCACCATCTCCGGCGGCATGCTGCCGAAGATCTCCTCGGCGCTGGATGCAGCGAAGAGCGGCGTGCGCTCGGTGCATATCATCGACGGGCGCATCGAGCATTCGGTGCTGCTCGAAATTCTGACCGAACAGCCGTTCGGCACGATGATCCGCTCGCATTGAGCATTCCCTCGCTCCTCGAACGCCCGCCCCTGCGCGGGCGTTTTCACATATGACCACGCATCGCCCGTCCCGCCAACGCCGCGTCAAGACACACGGCCCCGTCTGGCTCTTCGATCTCGACAACACGCTGCATCACGCGTCGCACGCGATTTTCCCGGCGATCAACCGCGGCATGACGCAGTACATCATGAGCCGTCTGAACGTCGACATCGACGAGGCGAACCGGCTGCGCGTCGGCTATACGTTGCGCTACGGCGCGGCGCTGCTCGGGCTCGTGAAGCATCACGGCATCGACGCCGCGGACTTCCTGCGCGAAGTCCATACCTTCCCCGACCTTCCGTCGATGGTGCGCGCCGAGCGCGGCCTCGGCCGCATGGTGCGCGCGCTGCCCGGCCGCAAGATCGTACTGACCAACGCCCCGACGCTCTATGCGCGCTCGGTGCTCGCGGAGCTGGGCATCGCGAAGCTGATCGAGCGCGTGATCGCGATCGAAGACATGCGGCATGGCGACCGATGGCGCGCCAAGCCCGACGCGCCAATGCTGCGTCACGCGATGCGCCGTGCGCATGTGCGTATGGAAGACGCGATCCTCGTCGAAGATACGCACGGGCATCTGAAGCGCTATCGGCGGCTCGGGATTCGCACGGTGTGGATCGTCGGTCACTTGCCGGTCGGGCGCACGTCGGGCGGCGGGATGTCGGCGCGCAAGCCGGGCGCGGGGCGGCCGCATTATGTGGATCGCACCGTGCGATCGCTGCGCGCACTGACGCTCGGGATGCGCGGCAGCGTGCTCTGACGCGATGGCGTCCATCGCGCCGATTGCTTCTACATCCGAAACAGCCGGCGCGCGAGCAGGTCTTCGAGGTCCGAGCGCGCATCGACGACGAGATGCACGTAGATGATGTCGCCATCGACCTTGTAGATGATGCGGTTCGTGCCGCTCAGGACTTCGTAGTAGCCCGACATGCGAAAGTCGACGAGCTCGGGCGGCGTCGTGCCGTCGCGCGGCGCGGCTTCGATCTGCGCGATGCTGTCCGCGAACTTGTTGCGCGTGGCGGCCCAGGCCGTGCCGCCGAACTTGTTGATGACGTAGCGCCGGAAGTCCTTCAAATCCTGCCGGACGGGATCGAGAAAGACGGTCTTCACTTGACGCCTTCCTCGCGGTCCATGCGCTCGATCTCGGCGAACACGTCGCCGGCGCTCGTGCACTGGCCGGCTTCGATGGTCTTCTGTCCCATCGCCAGAATCTTCAGGAGCGCGAGCGTCTGATGCAGATCCTCGTATGACTGCACGTCCTGCACGACCACGCGGCCTTCGCCGTTCTGCGTGATGAGCATCGGCTCGCGGCTCTCGACGATATTGCGGATCATCTCGGCCGCGCGGCCCTTCAGATGACTCAGCGGTCTGACGCGGCTCGGTTTCATCCCCGTTCCCTGGCAAGACGAGACGATTAGTCAATATAGGCGCTAAACCGGAGCGCACCCAAGGCCGCCGCAAATGGCGGCTTTATGACGATTTCCGCTATACTTCATCGCTAACGAGAATTTCCCGTTACTCAACAACGCGCCGATTTGCTGACTCGATTGCGGGCGCGCGAACCTCAGTGCTCATTGCGCGAGGCTCACTATAAATGCGGCTAAAGAGGTCGTCAGCCGCGCCACTCCGCTCTACTCCCGCGCTCAGCCGACACCCGTTTAGCCGCCTGGTAAAAGGCGGAATGAATGGAATCGATCGGCATCGTCACGCCCCAAACACTGCGCTTCACCGAACCGCTCGCAATGCAGAACGGCTCGTCCCTCAGCGACTATGAGCTCGTCGTCGAAACGTATGGCGAGCTCAATGCCGCGCGCTCGAACGCGGTGCTCGTGTGCCATGCGCTCAATGCTTCGCATCACGTCGCCGGCATTCACGCCGATAATCCGAAGGACGTCGGCTGGTGGGACAACATGGTCGGCCCCGGCAAACCGCTCGACACGAACCGCTTCTTCGTCATCGGCGTCAACAATCTCGGCTCGTGTTTCGGTTCGACGGGGCCGATGAGCATCGATGCCTCCACCGGCAAGCCGTATGGCGCGAGCTTTCCCGTGGTCACGGTGGAAGACTGGGTGAACGCGCAGGCGCGACTCGCGGACCGCTTCGGCATCGAGCGCTTCGCCGCGGTGATGGGCGGCAGCCTCGGCGGCATGCAGGCGCTCGCGTGGAGCATGATGTATCCGGAGCGGCTCGCGCACTGCATCGTGGTGGCATCGACGCCGAAGCTCTCCGCGCAGAACATCGCGTTCAACGAAACGGCGCGCTCCGCGATTCTCTCCGATCCCGACTTCCACGGCGGCGATTACTACGCGCACGGAGTAAAGCCGCGCCGCGGCTTGCGCGTGGCGCGCATGATCGGCCACATCACGTATCTGTCGGACGACGACATGGCCTCGAAATTCGGCCGCGCGCTGCGCCGTGCCGAAGGCGCGCTCGATGCGTACAACTTCAACTTCGACGTCGAGTTCGAAGTGGAATCGTATCTGCGCTATCAGGCCGACAAGTTCGCCGAATACTTCGACGCCAACACGTATCTGCTCATCACGCGCGCGCTCGATTATTTCGATCCCGCGAAGGCCTTCGACGGCGATCTCACGAAAGCGCTCGCCAATACATCGGCGAAATACCTCGTCACGAGCTTCACGACGGACTGGCGTTTCGCGCCCGCGCGCTCGCGCGAAATCGTGAAGGCGCTGCTCGACAACAAGCGCACGGTGAGCTACGCCGAAATCGACGCGCCGCACGGCCACGACGCGTTCCTGCTCGACGACGCGCGCTATCACAACCTGATGCGCGCTTACTACGACCGCATCGCCACGGAGGTCGGCGCATGAACCAGAACACCCTCGATTCGCTCGCGTTGCGCTCGGACTTTCGCGCGATCGCCCGCTGGGTCGAGCCGCGCTCGACCGTGCTCGATCTCGGTTGCGCCGACGGCTCGCTGCTCTCGCTGCTCGGCGAGGAGCTCGAAGTGAAGGGCTATGGCATCGAGATCAACGATGCCGGCGTGCTCGCGTGCGCGCAAAAAGGCGTGAATGTGATCCAGCAGAATCTCGAAGACGGCCTGCGACTCTTCGAAGACGACAGCTTCGACTTCGCGATCCTCTCGCAGACGCTGCAGACGATTCACCAGACCGCCGCGATCCTGCGCGAGACCGTGCGCGTCGGACGGCAGTGCATCGTGTCGTTTCCGAACTTCGGTTACTGGCAGCATCGGCTGTCGGTGATTCAGGGGCGCATGCCGGTATCGAAATCGCTGCCGTATCAGTGGCACAACACGCCGAACGTGCGCGTGCTGACGATCAAGGATTTCGAGGCGCTCGCGCCGGAAGTCGGCATCGAGATTCTGGATCGCGTGGTGCTGCACGACGGGCAGCCGGTCCGTTGGGGCGCGAACTGGCGTGGTAGTCTTGCGGTCTATCGCGTGAAGCGCCGGTAACCATGACCGGCGTCGTCACGCATCGACAACCGCCGGTTTACACGACATGCCCGATACGCCACACGAGGCGCCCGCTTTAACTGCTCACGAAGATCACCCTGGCTGGCGCGCATTTCTCAACAAGCGCATCCTCATTTGCGTCTTTCTCGGCTTCACGTCCGGATTGCCGCTCTTCACGCTCTACAGCCTGTTGCAGGCGTGGCTCACGACTGCGCACATCAACGTCAAGGACATCGGCCTGTTCGCGCTGATCGGCCTGCCGTACACGTGGAAGTTCGTCTGGTCGCCGCTGATGGACCGCTACATTCCGCGTTTTCCGGGCTGGCGTCCCGGCAGGCGGCGCGGCTGGATGTTCGCGACACAAGTGCTCGTGATGATCGCCATCGGCTCGTTCGGGTTCTTCTCGCCCGAGCAGAGCCTGTGGACCGTCGCCGCGATCGCCACGCTCGTCGCGTTCTTCGGCGCGAGTCAGGACATCGTCATCGATGCGTATCGACGCGAACTCCTCGCCGATACCGAGCAAGGGCTAGGCAACGCGGTGCACGTCAATGCGTACAAGGTCGCGGGTCTCGTGCCCGGATCGCTGTCGCTGATTCTCGCGACGTTCCTGCCGTGGAAGACGGTCTTCATCATCACGGCCGCGTTCATGATTCCGGGCATCATCATGACGCTCGTCGTGAAAGAGCCGCAGATTCACGGCGCGCCGCCGAAGAATCTGCGCGAGGCGATCGTCGAGCCGTTTCACGAATTCGTCACGCGCGACGGCTGGCGCGCGGCGCTCGTCGTGCTCGGCTTCATCTTCCTGTACAAGCTCGGCGATACGATGGCGACCGCGCTCGCGACGAAGTTCTTCATCGACGTGGGCTTTTCGCTCGCGCAGATCGGCGTGATCGCGAAGGCGGTCGCGTTCTGGGCGAGCATCGCGGGCGGATTGCTCGGCGGCATCGCGCTGGTGAAGATCGGGATCGCGCGCGGGCTGTGGATCTTCGGCTTTTTGCAGATCATCGCGACGCTCGGCTTTGCGTGGCTCGCCAAGATCGGGCCGTCGCCGGTGGCGCTCGGTGTGTTGTACGGCTTCGAAACCTTCGCGACGGGTCTCACGCTCGCCACCTTCACCGCGTACATCGCCAGCACGACGGACCCGCGCTACACCGCGACGCAATTCGCGCTCTTCACGAGTCTCGCCGCCGTGCCGCGCACGTTCGCGGCGGCGGGCAGCGGCTATATCGTCGCTGAAACGGGCTGGTTTCCGTACTTCCTGATCTGCGTCGCGCTGTCCTTTCCGGGCATGTTACTGTTGCCGAAAATTGCGCCCTGGAGAACTCAACGATGACGGTTTCTTTCAAGTTTCGCGCCTTGGTTTGCGCCGTGACATGGGCGTCGCTCGCGCCTTTGTCCGCGCAGGCTCAGGACGAACAGAAGACGCCGCCGCCGTACTCCGCACCGAACAACCAGATCCGCTTCGGTAATACGGCGCTCTTTCGCAATCTGATCGCGCCCGCGACGCTCGAAGCGCAGTCCGCCGAGGAATACGCGCAGGTCATCCACGACGCCGAGCGCAACAAGACGCTTCTTCCCGACAGCAACCCGCTGGTCAAACGCGTGCGCGATATCGCGAATCACGAGATTCCGTTCGCGCTCAAGTGGAACGATCGCGCGAAGAGCTGGAAGTGGGAGATCAACGTCATCAAGTCGCCCGATGCACGCATGGTGTGCCTGCCGGGCGGGAAGATCGTCGTGTATAGCGGGCTCATCGACAAGCTGCGTCTGAACGACAACGAAATCGGCATGATGATCGGCCACGAGATCGCGCATGCGCTGCGTGAGCACGCGCGCGAACGGCTCGGCCGCCAGCAGGCGGCGCAGCTTTCGTCGGGCGGCATGCCGCAGCTTTTCGGGTTTTCGAACTACGCGTCGCAGCAGCCCGATATCGGCGACGAACTGCTTTCCATGCGCTATTCCCCCGCCGACGAAACTGAAGCCGATGTGATCGGCAGCGAGATCGCCTCGCGCGCGGGCTACGATCCGCGCGCGGCCGTCACGTTGTGGAACAAGATCGATACGGCCACGCGCCGCGCCGATGACGGCTTCATCTGGCTGCATCCGTACGGGCCGGATCGCAAGCAGGACTTGCTCAAGCGCATGTCGGACATGATGCCGCTGTATGCGAAGGCGCTTGGCAAGAGCATCGATGCGTTGCCGAATTATGCGGGGATGGGGCGGTTCAAGAAGCCGGGGCGGTAGCTATGAGAAGCGGCGTCCTGAAGGCGGGGTGCGCAGCTCATCGATTACTGAACTTCCTGAATGATCCTTGCCCTACAACCTTCGAGTGCTTCGTCGTCGTTACGGGTTATGCCGTAGGCAAACTCACAATAGTCGGACAACTCGCGTCGCGCGTCGGACGGTAACTTACTGACGGGCAGCGCATCACCCTCATTGGCGAACGGATTCACGAACTCCCTTCTGAAAGTCACGCCTTTCTTGAAGAAATAGACGACGTGCGCCTCATGATCGATATAGGAAAAATAGTAACCCACCGTTGAGTAAAAAATGAGCAGTGTGCACGCAGCAATAACGGTGAGAGCGAGTAAAGGTCCTCTTCTCGTCATGACGACCGCGATCCCGGCGCAGCCAGCGATAACTCTGAACGCAGCAACCTCACGATATCCATTCCAAGATTACCGGGACATGCTCGCCCTTTATGCGTAGCTAGTTGCTGATACTCCCTATGTCCACCCAGCCGACCAATATTGAAGAACTCCCTCAGGATGCTACATAAAGTCTTCAGTGCCTTTCGCTGAAAGGCTGTCGGAGTGTCGTGCCGAAAAACGACCTGATCGGTCAAGATTCCGCGGATGTTTCTGATTTTATCGAAGAGCGAAAGGTGACCATATTCCTGCTCGTACGCCTCGCCTGCCTGCACGAGATCTGCAAGAAGAACAATTCCGATCTTTCCCGTATTATCACCAGCGACGTGCTCACCGATGTATCGAATGTCCCGAGCCTCGTATATTTCGCCTTGGCACGAAATGGCGTAGTGATATCCTGCATCGTCAAACGGTGCACTTCTGCCCATATCCTCTTCTTGCATACGTCGCATTTCTTCGATGGAAGAGGCACCACAGGAATAGCTGCGACCCGCGTGATGCAGCACGATGTCGTGATAATCCCAATGACTTTGCCTCATCGCCCCTCTTGGCGGCTTGGCGTGCCACGTCGATCGCTCAATTAGCGGGCAGCCTTGACGTGCAAGCTCATCAATGATCGCGCGCCGTGTCGCGGCGCGATTATTGACAGAAACGGGAATGACATCGTCTTTAGTGCTGCCGAAGGTCGTACAGGCCGACGTCCAATGCTCGATGTTGTAGTTCACAGCCGTTACGCTCCTTCCACGGGATGCAAGTCCCGCCTAGGTGACGAGAAGACGACATGTAGTCGCACCGTTTCCACTCCGTCGGTCTCGACTCGCGCGTAACCTTGCGCATCCGTTAAGCCTGACTGCCGCACACCGCTCGCATACGCTATGAAGCGCTGATTGGACAGCGGTTCGCGGCTTTCACTGTCTCGTACGAGAAACCACCTCACGCACTTCTTGCCATCACCAGCGTCAGCGGATTTCTCGGTTTCCTGGAAGAGACTCGCGGCGCCGGTCCGGGGAGCACCTTGCTCGGATTTCAGCCAAATGCCTGGATTGACTCCGACGATCACTCGATTATTGCCACAAGGACATAACACTTCGTCCTGATCGACGACGACATTTCGGGCTGCATTGAAGATACTGCGCCCGCTTCCCCGAATCTTGAAAAGGCCGGCGCATTGACCGCACGTCGCGTCGTTACCATCAAGTACGATCCTTCGTCCCTTGTCGCTAATCCGAGAGCCGGATGCGAAAACCCGCCCTGCTGTAGTCGTTGAATCGCCGTCTCGAGCCGCTGCCCTGCGCATAAAAAGCATTCTCCTCAAGCGCGCACCGCACTAGATTCGCAACACGAACTAAATGCGTTTCAGTTATTGAAAGATATAGCGCTCAAGAATACGCAAAAACTGGAGAGACGCGATTGTCCGCCGACTGCGCATCGGCGAATATGTCAATAATTGACGTTTGGTTGACTGCCCGCGCGAGGCGGGCGTGCAGCATGCGTCGAATCTCCCTGAGCAGGAAGGCATCGCGCGCATATCTCTTACTTCTTCTTCCCAACCTTCCAGTCGTAATCAATCGTCAGCGGCGCATGATCGCTGAACTTGATATCCCTGAAAATCGACGTCTTCTTCGCAGTCGCGGCAACTTCCTGCGTCGCGATCTGATAATCGATACGCCACCCGACGTTCTTCGCATACGCCTGACCGCGATTGCTCCACCACGTGTACTGCTCGGGGCGCTGATCGAGCGTGCGGAATACATCGACATAACCGACGTCGTCGAAAAGCTTCGTTAGCCACTCGCGCTCTTCCGGAAGGCAGCCCGAATTCTTCTGATTGCTCTTCCAGTTCTTGATGTCGATTTCCTTGTGCACGATGTTCACGTCGCCGCACAGAATGACTTCGCGCTCATTGGAAAGCTCCGCGAGATGCGGCATGAACTCGTCCATGAAGCGATATTTGGCCTGCTGGCGCTCGTCGCCGCTGGACCCGGATGGCACATACACCGACACCACCGACAGCTTGCCGAAGCGCGCTTCCACATAGCGCCCTTCGGGATCGAACTCTTCCGAGCCGAAGCCGATGATCACGTCATCCGGCTCATGACGCGTATAGAGACCCGCGCCGCTGTAGCCCTTCTTCACCGCGTGCTGGAAATAGCCCTGAAAACCGTGCGGCGCGAGAAACTCGGGCGTCAGATCGTCCTGCGAGCATTTGATTTCCTGGACGCACACGACATCGGATTTCTGCTCGCCGAACCAGTCGAAAAAGCCTTTCTTGGCGGCCGATCGAATGCCGTTCAGATTGGCGGTAATCACGCGAAACATACGCTTCCTTTTGTTTTAATAACGGTTATTCGACCTTCACGCCTTTCAGCGCTTCCTTGGCCGGCGGATATTCCAGATTCATGCCTTGCATCGTGCGCAGCAACAGTTCGGCGACCATCACGTTTCGATGCGTCTTCGAATCGGCCGGGATGACGTACCACGGCGCGTAGTCGGTCGACGTCGCGGCGAGCGCGTCCGCGTACGCCGACTGATAGTCGTCCCACTGCTTGCGCGCGTCGAGATCGGAGACATCGAACTTCCAGTGCTTCGTCGGATCGTCGATGCGCGCCTGCAGGCGCTCGCGCTGCGCGTCCTTCGAAATGTGCAGCATGCATTTGACGATGGTCGTGCCGGTGTCCGCGAGCAGCGATTCGAAATCGCGAATGTGCCGATAACGGCGCTCGCATTCATCCTTGTCGATCGTCCCGAGCACGCGCGGCACGAGCACGTCTTCGTAATGGCTGCGGTTGAAGATCGCGAGCTCGCCGGCCATTGGCGCCTGCGCGTGCACGCGCCAGAGGAAATCATGCGCGGCCTCGCGCTCGGACGGCGCGCGAAACGGCACGATGCGCAGGCCGAGCGGATCGACATTCTGGAACACCGCGCGCACGGTGCCGTCCTTGCCGCTCGTGTCCATACCTTGCAGCAACAGCAACACGCGCTGACGACGTTGCGCGTGCAGCTTCTCCTGAAGCTCGTCGAGCTGCACGCCGATAGCCGCGAGCTGCGCGCGATCGCCGTCCTTCGTGCCACTGGAGAATGGCTTCGCGGCGGGATCCACCGACGTGAGATCGAAGGGCTTCAGCTTCTTGCCGGCATCGAAGAAGGGAACGCGAAAATCATCGAGATCGGATTTCTTTGCCATTTCTCTTGTTCTTGGTTCGCCAATAAAAAACGGGCTGCCGCCGAGCTCAACCGGCAGCAGCCCGTTCCAAAAGATTTCAAGCAATCAGGAGGATAGCTTCTTCTTCAGCAGCTCGTTGACTTGCTGCGGATTCGCCTTGCCTTTCGTCGCCTTCATCGCCTGGCCGATCAGCGCATTGAACGCCTTCTCCTTGCCCGCGCGGAATTCATCGACCGATTTCTGGTTCGCCGCGAGCACCTCGTCGATGATCGCCTCGAGCGCGCCGCTGTCCGAAATCTGCTTCAAACCTTTCGCGTCGATGATGCGGTCCGCCGCCGCGTCGTCCGTCGCCTTCTCTTCCCAGATCGTCTGGAAGATGTCCTTCGCGATCTTGTTGGAGATGGTGCCGTCGGCGATGCGTTGCACGATCAGCGCCAGTTGCGCGCTCGACACCGGCGACTCGCTGATATCGAGCGATTCGCGATTCAGTTGCGCGGAGACGTCGCCCATCATCCAGTTTGCGGCAATCTTCGCCTGGGCCCCGCCCGCTTTCTGCACGAGCGCTTCGAAGTACGACGCCATCGCCTTCGATGAGGTCAGCACGCCCGCGTCATACGGCGTCAGACCGTAGGTATCGACGAACCGCTTTTGCATGTCCGCCGGCAACTCGGGCATGCCGCCCTTCACGCGCTCGACCCACGACGAATCGATCACGAGCGGCATCAGGTCCGGGTCCGGGAAATAGCGATAATCGTGCGCGTCTTCCTTGCTGCGCATCGAGCGTGTTTCGCGCTTGTCCGGATCGTAGAGACGCGTTTCCTGAACCACCGTGCCGCCGTCTTCGATCAACTCGATCTGACGGCGCACTTCGTACTGAATCGCCTCTTCGAGAAAGCGGAACGAGTTCAGGTTCTTGATCTCGGCGCGCGTGCCGAATTCCTTCTGGCCGACCGGACGCACCGAAACGTTCGCGTCGCAGCGGAACGAGCCTTCCTGCATGTTGCCGTCGCAGATGCCGAGCCACACGACAAGACCATGCAGCGCCTTCGCATACGCGACCGCTTCCGCCGCGCTGCGCATTTCCGGCTCGGTGACGATTTCCAGCAGCGGCGTGCCGGCGCGGTTCAGGTCGATGCCCGTCATGCCTGCGAAGTCTTCGTGCAGCGACTTCCCCGCATCTTCTTCCAGATGCGCGCGCGTCAGATTGATGGTCTTCGAATAGGCTTCCTTGCCCGCCTTTTCATTGGCCGGCACCTGGATCGTAATCGTGCCGCCCTGCACGACCGGAATCTCGTACTGGCTGATCTGATAGCCCTTCGGAAGATCCGGATAGAAGTAGTTCTTGCGCGCGAAGATGCTGCGCGGCGCGATATGCGCGTCGATCGCGAGACCGAAGCGGATCGCGCGCTCGACGGCGCCGCGGTTCATCACGGGCAGCACGCCGGGCAGCGCGAGATCGACGGGGCTCGCCTGCGAGTTCGGGCTCGCGCCGAACTGCGTGGGCGCGCCCGAGAAAATCTTGGAGACGGTGGAAAGCTGCGCGTGCGTTTCCAGTCCGATGACGACTTCCCACTGCATGTTCATTCTCCCGACATCGAGGCAGTTGGCGCCTTGCGGTGCCAATCGGTCGCGCGCTGGAACGCGTCGGCGACCTGGAGCATCCGGGCTTCGTTGAAATAATTGCCGATGATCTGCATACCGACCGGGCGATTCGCATTCGCGCCCGCGCCGAATCCGCACGGCACGCTCATACCCGGCAAACCGGCGAGGCTCACGGACAGCGTGTAGATATCGGCGAGATACATCTGGACGGGATCGTCGGTCTTCTCGCCGAGATTCCATGCGACGGACGGCGCGACCGGTCCCATGATGACGTCGCACTGCCTGAACGCTTCCTGGAAATCGCGCGCGATGATGCGGCGGATCTTCTGCGCCTGCAGGTAGTACGCGTCGTAGTAGCCGTGCGACAGCACGTAGGTGCCGACGAGAATCCGCCGCTTCACTTCCGGCCCGAAGCCTTCCGCGCGCGACTTCTTGTACATGTCGAGCAGGTCCTTGTACTGCGCCGCGCGGTGCCCGTAGCGCACGCCGTCGAAGCGCGACAGATTCGACGATGCCTCCGCCGGCGCGATGATGTAGTAGACGGGAATCGAAAGCTCGGTCTTCGGCAGCGACACTTCGACGAGCGTCGCGCCGAGCGCTTCGTATTGCTTCAACGCGGCGTCGATGGCGGCGCGCACGTCATCCGCGAGTCCGGCGCCGAAGTACTCCTTCGGCATGCCGATGCGCAAACCGGCGAGCGGCTTCGATGCGTCGTCGCTCCAGTTCTTGCCGATGTAGCGCGTGTAGTCTTCGTTGTCGCGTTGCAGGCTCGTCGAGTCGCGCTCGTCGAAGCCGCCCATCGCGTTGAGCAGCAGTCCGCAGTCGGCGGCGGTCTGCGCCATCGGGCCCGCCTGATCCAGCGACGATGCGAACGCGATCATTCCATAACGCGAAACGCGGCCGTAAGTCGGCTTGATCCCGGTGATGCCGGTGAACGACGCGGGCTGGCGAATCGAGCCTCCGGTGTCCGTGCCCGTCGCGGCGGGCGCGAGACGCGCGGCGACGGCAGCGGCCGAACCGCCCGACGAGCCGCCCGGCACCGCCTTCAGATCCCACGGATTCTTCACCGCGCCGAAGTACGAATTCTCGTTGGACGAGCCCATCGCGAATTCGTCCATGTTGGTCTTGCCGAGCGTGACCATGCCGGCCGCCTTAAGACGATCGACGACGGTCGCATCGAACGGGCTCGCGTAGTTTTCGAGCATGTGCGAGCCGGCCGTCGACGCAAAGCCGCGCGTGACGAAGACGTCTTTATGCGCGATCGGCAGGCCGGTCAGCGCGCCCGCACGGCCTTGAGCGATGAGCGCGTCAGCGGCTTTCGCCTGTTCGAGCGTGATGTTGCTATCGATGCCGATGAACGCGTTCAGCGCCTTCGCAGCCTCGATGCGTTGCAGATACGACTGCGCCAGCTCGACGGCGGAGACTTCCTTCGAGTCGAGCGCGGCGCGCAGTTCGGTCAAGCTTTTTTGATGCATTGCAGTTCCCTGATGAGCGCGGCACCGCGTGCCACGCGCTTCTGCTGAATATTCGACGGTTACTCGATGACTTTCGGCACGAGATACAGCCCGTCCTGCACGGCAGGCGCCGAACGCTGGAACTCTTCGCGCTCGACGCGCTCTGAGACAGCGTCGTCACGCAGACGCAGCGCGACTTCCTCGATCGCGTCGATCGGGTGCGCGAGCGGTTCGATGCCGGCCGTGTCGACGGCCTGCATCTGCTCGACGAGACCGAAAAAATCGTTGAGCCGCGCAAGCGTCGGTTCGGCTTCATGCTCGGGCAATTCGAGCCGCGCGAGGTGCGCGATGCGTTTTACGTCGGTCAGGGTCAAAGACATGGAATCACCGGAGAAAGCGTGGACAGCCCCAGATTCGAAAACTTTCGCTGCGACAGCCAGTTACGATCTTGAAAGGAGCCCTCGGAAACAGGTTTGGCGATGGCAGAAAGTGCCATCCTTTTCCTATAGATGCCCGCAAATTATAAGGTATCATTACACGTTCGACTCACCCCTCGAACGCCCGGCCAGCGGCTTTCTCCGCGAATCATTGAATTGTGAGAAACGTTTGCGTACGGCGTTCCGTTCTGCTGTAGATTTCTTCCCGGATTTGCACCTCGCGGCGAGCCTTCGCCGCTCCGGCAAACCGTTATTTTTTCCGCTGCCGTCACCGGCGCTGCTTGCGACGAACGGCCACCCAGCGACACAGGATTTTTGAATGTTCGGTTTTTTGCGCAGCTATTTCTCCAACGACCTGGCGATTGACCTTGGCACCGCCAACACGCTGATCTACATGCGCGGCAAGGGCATCGTCCTGGACGAACCCTCGGTCGTTTCGATTCGCCAGGAAGGCGGCCCCAACGGCAAGAAGACCATTCAGGCGGTAGGCAAGGAAGCCAAACAGATGCTCGGTAAAGTGCCGGGCAACATCGAGGCCATCCGGCCGATGAAGGACGGCGTGATCGCCGACTTCACCGTCACCGAGCAGATGATCAAGCAGTTCATCAAGACCGCTCACGAATCCCGCATGTTCTCGCCGTCGCCGCGCATCATCATTTGCGTGCCGTGCGGTTCGACGCAAGTCGAGCGCCGCGCGATCAAGGAAGCGGCGCACGGCGCGGGCGCTTCGCAGGTCTATCTGATCGAAGAGCCGATGGCCGCCGCAATCGGCGCGGGCCTGCCGGTGTCGGAAGCAACGGGCTCAATGGTCGTCGACATCGGCGGCGGCACCACGGAAGTCGGCGTCATCTCGCTCGGCGGCATCGTGTACAAGGGCTCCGTGCGCGTGGGCGGCGACAAGTTCGACGAAGCCATCGTCAACTACATTCGCCGCAACTACGGCATGTTGATCGGCGAGCAGACCGCCGAAGCCATCAAGAAGGAAATCGGTTCGGCATTCCCCGGCTCCGAAGTCAAGGAGATGGAAGTCAAGGGCCGCAACCTGTCCGAGGGCATTCCGCGCAGCTTCACCATTTCGAGCAACGAAATTCTCGAAGCATTGACGGACCCGCTGAACCAGATCGTCTCGTCGGTGAAGATCGCGCTGGAACAGACGCCGCCGGAACTCGGCGCGGACATCGCCGAGCGCGGCATGATGCTGACGGGCGGCGGCGCGCTCCTGCGCGACCTCGACCGCCTGCTCGCGGAAGAAACCGGTCTGCCGGTGCTCGTCGCCGAAGACCCGCTGACCTGCGTGGTGCGCGGCTCGGGCATGGCGCTCGAGCGCATGGACAAGCTCGGCAGCATCTTCTCGTACGAGTGATCGCCCTGCCGAAGACTTTCGCTCTTCGTCCTTTGGGCGTATTAGTCTTCGACGCGACCAGCAAAAGCATCCGCGTGACGCGACGCGCGCACGGCCCGGCATCTGTCCGGGCCGTTGTCGGAACAGCGTAGGGCAGGTTTCGCCGCCGGCGAAAGAACCTGCAGCATCGTCCATCCGTTCACGCCCTCGGCGCCGACCATGGAATACAGTCCGCCGCCACTTTTCAAGCAAGGCCCTTCCGCGCTCGCGCGTCTGATTTTCTTCGTGGTGCTGGCCATCGCGCTGCTCATTTCGGACGCCCGCTTCAGCACGCTCGAAATCGTGCGTGGCATGCTCGGTGCGGGGCTCTACCCGCTACAGCGCGCGGCGCTCGTGCCGCGCGACATCTTCATGGGCGCGGCAGACCTCGCCGTGACGAGCGCGACGTTGCGCAGCGAAAACGCAAAGCTCGCTGACAAAAATCTCGAACTGTCCGTGAAGGCCGGCGATGCGGCGCAACTCGCCATCGAGAACGCGCATCTGCGCGCGCTGCTGAATCTGCAATCGCGCGCGAGCACCGAAGAAACGCCCGCCGAAATCCAGTACGACACGCGCGATCCGTTCACACAGAAAGTGGTGATCGGCAAGGGTTCGCAGCAGAACATCCAGGACGGCGCGCCGGTCGTCACCGAAGACGGTGTCATCGGTCAGGTCACGCGCGTATTTCCGTTGCAATCGGAAGTCACGCTCCTCACCGACAAGGATCAGGCCGTGCCCGTACAGATCGCGCGCACCGGATTGCGCAGCGTGATCTACGGCACGCCGAAGGGCGATACGCTCGATCTGCGCTTCGTGCCGATCAGCGCCGACGTCCAGGCCGGCGACGAACTCGTGACGAGCGGCCTCGACGGCATCTATCCGCCGGGACTGCCGGTCGCAAAAGTCCTGCGTGTCGACAAGCAGGCGGACACGGCGTTCGCGCGCGTCGTCTGCCTGCCGATCGCCGCCGTGCGCGGCACGCGTCAGTTGCTCGTGCTGCATTACAACCTGAACGTCCCGCCGAATCCCATCGAAGTCGAAGCGGCCGCGGCCGCCAAGGAAGCGAAGGAAAACAAGGGCAAGAAGAAGGCCGCGCCGAAGGCGGCGGCCGCGGCGGGTGCGAGCGGTGCATCGGCGGTGGCGGGTGCATCCGCGCCGGCCCCGGGGTCCACGCCCGCGGCCGCGGCGGCGCCCGCACCGGCTGCGAAGCCCGCGCAAGCGTCCACGCCCAAGGCTGCGACGCCCAAAGCGGCATCGGGCGCGGCGGCGAAACCATCGAAGAAGGCGCAAGCGCCGAAACCCGCATCCTCGGGAGCCGCGCAATGAATCGTCCGCAATACATCCTGCAGCCTGTCAATCCGTACTTCATCACGTTCAGCCTGGCGGCAGCGTTTCTACTGAATCTGATGCCATGGGGACGGCTCATCGGCGTGCCGGATTTCGTCGCGCTCGTGCTGCTGTTCTGGAACGTGCACCAGCCGCGCAAGGTCGGCATGGGCATCGCGTTCATGCTCGGCATCCTGATGGACGTGCACAACGCGAATCTGCTCGGCGAGCATGCACTGGCTTACACGCTTCTTTCGTACGGCGCGATCACGATCCACCGCCGCGTGCTGTGGATGACGCTGCCCGTGCAGACGTTCGTCGTCGCGCCGCTGCTCGTGGGCGCGCATCTCGTGCCGTTCATCATTCGCCTGATGACGGGCGCCGCGTTCCCCGGCTGGAGCTATCTGACCAACGGATTCGTGGAAGCGCTGCTCTGGCCGGTCGCGAGCTTCCTGTTGCTCATGCCGCAGCGCCGCGCCGCCGACCCGGACGACACGCGCCCAATCTGAGCATGACAGCGCGCGGTCCATCGCCGGATAAACACGCGCGCGCGAACTACACTTGAATCGCGAAACATCGCGATAAACCGCGAAAGCTGCATGACCGAAATAAAGAACACCGAGCAACAGTTGTCGAAGTTCCGCCTGCGCGTCGCGGCGGCGGGACTGTTCGTGTTCGTCTGCTTCGGGCTGATCGGGCTGCGGTTTCTTTATCTGCAGGTCTGGCATTTCAGCAAATACTCGTTGCAGGCGAACGAGAACCGCATTTCCGTTGCGCCGATCGTGCCGAACCGCGGCATCATCACCGACCGCAACGGCATCGTACTCGCGAAGAACTATTCGGCGTACACGCTCGAAATCACGCGTTCGAAGATCAACGGCACGCTCGACGAAACCATCGACGAACTCTCGCAGGTCATTCCGATCGACGCGCGCGACCGTCGCCGTTTCAAGAAGCTGCTCGAAGACTCCAAGAATTTCGAAAGCCTGCCGATCCGCACGCGCTTAACCGACGAGGAAGTCGCGAAATTCACCGCGCAGCGTTATCGCTTTCCCGGCGTGGAAGTGCGCGCGCGCCTGTTCCGGCAATATCCGCTCGGCACGACCGCCGCGCACGTGATCGGCTATATCGGGCGCATTTCGCAGCGCGATCAGGAACGCATCGACGATGCGAGCGACGCCAACGACGAAAGCTCCGACCACTACGATCCGCGTCTCGACGCCAACAACTACAAGGGCACGGATTACGTCGGCAAGATCGGCGTCGAGCAGAGTTACGAGACCGAATTGCACGGGTTGACCGGTTTCGAGGAAGTGGAAGTGACGGCGGGCGGCCGGCCGGTTCGCACGATGTCGCGCACGCAGGCGACGCCCGGCAACAATCTCGTGCTGTCGCTCGATATCGGCTTGCAGCAGGTCGCTGAGCAGGCATTCGCGGGCAAGCGCGGTGCGCTCGTCGCGATCGAGCCGTCCACCGGCGACGTGCTGGCGTTCGTGTCGGCGCCGAGCTTCGATCCGAATGCCTTCGTCGACGGCATCGATCAGCAAAACTGGGACGCGCTCAACAATTCGCCGGATCACCCGCTCCTGAACCGGCCGTTACACGGCACCTATCCGCCCGGCTCCACGTACAAGCCGTTCATGGCGCTCGCCGCGCTGGCGCTGCACAAGCGCACGCCGGGCTGGGGATTCCAGGATCCGGGCTCGTACACCTTCGGCGGCCACACGTTCCGCAACGACGTGCGCTCTGGTCAGGGCTGGATCGACATGAACCGCGCGATCGTCGTGTCGAACGACACGTACTTCTACATGCTCGCGCACGATCTCGGCGTGAACGCGATGGCCGGCTTCATGAAGCCGTGGGGCTTCGGCCAGATCACGGGCATCGATATCGCGGGCGAGGCGCGCGGCATTCTTCCTTCGACAGAATGGAAACGCAAGGCGTATCGCAAGCCCGAGCAACAGCGCTGGTACGAAGGCGAAACGATCAGCCTCGGCATCGGCCAGGGCTACAACTCGTTCACGATTCTGCAACTCGCGCACGCGACGGCGACGCTCGCGAACAATGGCCTCGTGATGAAGCCGCACCTCGTGCGTGACATCGAAAATCCGATCACGAAAGACATTCGCGTCACCGTGCGCGATCCGAGCAGCAAGATTCCGGTGGCGCAGAAGGACATCGATTTCATCAAGCGCGCGATGGAAGGCGTCGTGACGAACGGCACGGCGGCCAAGGTTTTCGCCGGCGCGCAGTATGCCGCGGCGGGCAAGACCGGCACGGCGCAGGTCTATTCACTGCAGGGCTCGAACTATCGGGGCCACGGCGGCACGGCCGAGCATCTGCGCGACCACGCGCTGTTCATTGCGTTCGCGCCCGCCGAGCAGCCGAAGATCGCGCTCGCGCTGATCGTCGAAAACGGCGGCTGGGGCGCGGAATCCGCAGGCCCGATCGCGCGCAAGGTGCTCGACTACTATCTGATCGACCGCATGAAGCCTGGCGCGCAAGCCGCCGCGGTGGCCGCGGCCGCATCGGCGACGGAAGACACCGGCCTGCCCGTGATCGGCGGCGCGCAGCCGCCCGCCGCCGTCGCGCTGCCCGCGTCGGTCGCGAATTCGTCGCCGGCGTTTTCGCCTCAGGCCGCGTCGAATCCCGAAGTCGCGAAAGCCGCTTCGGCTCCGGCGATTCCGGCGTCCGCGCCGAAGGGTTCGAAGCCTCGCGCCGCGTCGACGCCCTCGGCCGCGCTGCCCGCCTCCACGCCCGGCCGCGCACCGGCGCCGAAAAAGCGCCCCGCCGAGCCGTCGCCCACGATGGTCCGCGGCAACGAAAGCGACGCCGTGCGCGTTCTCGCGCCGTCCGGCGGCATCGACGAGTAAAGGAAAACCGCCATGCAACTGCACATGCAATTCGACAAGCGCGAGGTCATCGACCGCGCCAAGCGCATGTTCGCGGGCTTCGACAAACCGCTTGCGCTCATCGTCTTTCTACTGCTCGGCGTCGGCATCGTGACGCTGTACAGCGCGAGCCTGGACATGCCCGGGCGCGTCGAGGACCAGTTGCGCAACATCTTGCTCACCTTCGGCCTGATGTGGGCGCTCGCCAATGTCCCGCCACAAATGCTGATGCGCTTTGCGGTGCCGCTCTATACGGTCGGCGTCGCGTTGCTGATCGCGGTCGCCGCCTTCGGGCTGACGCGCAAGGGCGCGAAACGCTGGCTCAATGTCGGCGTGGTGATTCAGCCGTCCGAACTGATGAAGATCGCGATGCCGCTGATGCTCGCGTGGTACTACCAGAAGCGCGAAAGCAATATCCGCTGGTGGGATTACATCGTCGGCTTCGTGATCCTGCTGTTGCCCGTCGGCCTGATCGCGAAGCAGCCGGACTTGGGCACGGCGGTGCTCGTGTTCGCCGCTGGCATGTTCGTCATCTATTTCGCGGGATTGAGTTTCAAGCTGATCTTGCCGGTGCTGATTGCGGCGGTCATCGCGGTGGCGGGTATCGCGATCTTTCAGGACAAGATCTGCCAGCCGGATGTCGTCTGGCCGATGATGCACGACTATCAGAAGCATCGCATCTGCACGCTGCTCGATCCGACATCGGACCCGCTCGGCAAAGGCTTCCACACGATTCAGGCCGTGATCGCGATCGGCTCCGGCGGCACGTTTGGCAAAGGCTGGCTGCAAGGCACACAGGCGCATCTCGAATTCATCCCCGAGAAGCACACGGACTTCATCTTCGCCGTGTTCTCCGAGGAATTCGGGCTCGCGGGCGGACTCGTGCTGCTGTTCCTCTATATGGCGCTGATCGCGCGCGGACTCTACATCGCGGCAAACGGCGCGAGTCTCTTCGGGCGATTATTGGCCGGATCGCTCACGCTAGCGTTCTTTACTTACGCGTTCGTGAACATCGGCATGGTGAGCGGGATTCTGCCAGTGGTGGGCGTGCCGCTGCCCTTTATGAGCTATGGCGGCACGGCGCTGACGACGCTCGGTATCGCGGTGGGGCTCATCATGAGCGTCGCGCGACAGAAGCGGTTGATGCAGAGTTAGCGGCCCTTTCACCTTTCAAGCGAAAAGCCGTGGATTCCACGGCTTTTTCGTTTCCGTAGCGCGATGTCACTGCGGCTTCTGCTGCTCCAATTCAGCGCTCAGTTGCAGATACTTGAGCTTGGCCGCCGGATCGCCCTGTGCGGCCGCCGCCGCATAATAGGCGCGCGCGACATTCAGATTGCGCTCGACGCCATCGCCGCCCCGCTCATAGAACGAACCCGCGACGTATTGCGCCGTCATGTCGCCGCCTTCCGCCGCTTTCTTGTACCAGGCGAACGCCTGCGTGTTGTCGCGCGCGGTGCCGCGTCCGTCGAGAAACTGGTTCGCGAGCGCCAGCTCCGCTTGAACATGTCCCTGATTCGCCGCGCGCAAGAACCACCGATGCGCCTCCGCCGGATCTTTCTCGACGAACTGGCCGTCGTCGTACATCTTGCCGTACACGTATTGCGCGTGAGTCATGTTGGCGTCGGCGGCGCGGCGCAGCCATTTCTTGCCTTCGTCGACATCGGCGGGGCCGCCTTCGCCGTTCAGCAGCATCATCGCGTAATTGAATTCGGCGAGCCGGCTGCCCCGTTGCGCCGCGCGACGAAACTCCGAGCGCGCCGCGACGAGATTGCCCGCGTTGTAATCGGCGACGGCGTTTTGCGTGGCGATGTCGGTTGGCTTCGGGGCGTTGTCGGCGTGGGCCGCGCCGGCGAGCGCGAACGCCATCATCGCTGCGACCACCGACGCAACGGCGGTTTTCATGATCTCGCCTCCTGCAACGCCTGACGCGTCGCCTTCAAGAGCCACATCACATCCGCACCGATCGCGACGAGCTTGACGCCCGCCTGCGCGTACTGTTTCGCGCTCGCGGCATCCAGCGCGAAAATGCCGCTCGCGATGCCCGCGCGATTCGCCGCATTGACGATCCTGTCGATCGCCGCCTGCACGTCGGGATGTTTCGCGTCGCCGAGATGGCCGAGGCTCGCCGCCAGATCCGCGGGCCCGATGAACAGGCAATCGATGCCCGGCGTCGCGGCGATCTCGTCGACCGCTTCGAGCGCCGCCACCGATTCGATCTGCACGATCGTCGCGATTTGCGCGTTCGCGCTCGCCATGTAGTCGCGACGCATTCCGTATGCCGCCGCCCGCACGGCGCCCGCGACGCCGCGCAGTCCGTGCAGCGCAGCCTCGGTCGGATATTGCGTGAGCCGGACGATGCGCGCCGCCTCTTGCGCCGATTGCACGTTCGGGAACATCAGCGTGCGTGCGCCCGCGTCGAGCGCGCGCTTGACGAGCCAGGCTTCGTTGGTCGGCACGCGCACGATCGGCTCGCTCGGCAGATGCGCGGCCGCTATCGCTCGCAATTGAGCGACGACGTCGGCGCTATCGTTCGGCGAGTGCTCCATGTCGATGCACAGCCAGTCGAAGCCCGCATGCGCGAGCGCTTCGGCGGCGTCGGCGCTGCCGAGCGACAGCCACAGGCCGAACAGCGTGCCCGCTTCGGAAAAGCGCTGCTTGAGAGGATTGGTGAACGTGCTCATCGCGCGGTTCCTGTCCGGAGGCCAATGCGATGAAGAAGAGACAAGGATAACGGCATGTCCGCGCTCCGAGTGTAGCCGCCCGGAAGCGGGCGACTCATCGGACGATCATACCGTGACAAAAGCGCGGACGTTTGCCGCGCTTCGAGGAGAAATCAGCCGCGTTCGACGTCCGCCCAGCAGTTCGGCGTCTCGTACAGACGCACGCGCTTCAGCTTCAGATTGACGCCGTAATGAGCGTCGTAGACTTCGGCCAGAATGTTGAACGCGACCGCCGCCAGATTCTCGACGGTCGGGATGCGGTCCAGCACGACGGTCTTGTGATCCGACAGCGTCTGGAGGAATTCACGCACTTTGACATCGCCCTCGTAGACGATGAACGCGTGATCCCATTTGTTGACGAGATGCTCCATCGCGAGCGCTTTCACGTCGGCGAAGTCCATGACCATGCCGCGGTCGGGTGCGCCTTCCACATCGACGAGATCGCCCTGCAGCGTGATTTCGAGCACATAGCGATGCCCGTGCAGATTCCGGCACTGGCTGCGGTGATCGGGGATGCGGTGGCCCGCGTCGAATTCGAGTTTTCGGGTAATCGTCTGCACGGCGGTTCAGGGGATGTTCAGGTATTTATGCGTCTGCATCGACAGGCGCCACTTCGGATGCCGCTTGCACCAGTCGATCGCGAGCTTCGTGTTGATGTCGCGCGACGGGCCGTCCATCGGCTGGACGAGGAAGTAGTCGAAATCGAGCTTCTCGTATTCGGCAAGGCGCTGGTTGTCCTGCGGCACCACGACCTTCAGCTCGTTGCCTTTCGTCACGACGAGCGGCGCGTCGGCCTTCGGGCTCACGCAAATCCAGTCGATGCTTTCGAGCACCGGCAGTGAACCATTCGTTTCGATGGCCATTTCGAAACCGGCTTCGTGCAGCGCGTCGACGAAGGGCTGATCGATCTGCAGCATCGGCTCTCCGCCCGTACAGACGACGAATCGGTGCGCGGCGCCTTCCGGCCACAACGACGCGATTTTCGCGACGAGTTCCGCCGGCGTCTTGTACTTGCCGCCGTTCTCACCGTCGGTGCCGACGAAGTCGGTGTCGCAGAACTGGCAGACGGCGTCGGCGCGATCTTCCTCGCGGCCCGACCACAGATTGCAGCCCGCGAAACGGCAAAACACGGCCGGACGACCGGCATTGGCGCCTTCGCCCTGCAATGTATAGAAAATTTCCTTTACCGCGTACGTCATGACTGCTCTGTGGACCTCAAAAATTAAACTGGCGCGACGTCGACCTGTTCGCCCGCGCGATACGCCTCGTAGCCTCGTTTGCGCAGTTTGCATGCCGGGCATTGGCCGCAGCCGAAACCCCAGTCATGCAGTTCGGCGCGCTCGCCGACATAACATGTGTGCGTTTCGATGCGGATCAGTTCGACGAGTGCGTCGCCGCCGAGCGTTTCTGCAAGCCGCCATGTATCTGCCTTGTCGAGCCACATGAGCGGCGTTTCCAGCGCATAGCGCGTTTCCATGCCGAGGTTGAGCGCGACTTGCAGCGCTTTCATGGTGTCGTCGCGGCAATCGGGATAGCCGGAAAAATCCGTCTCGCACATGCCACCGACCAGCACCTTCAAACCACGCCGATAGGCCACCGCAGCAGCAATCGTCATGAACAGCAGGTTGCGGCCCGGCACGAACGTGTTGGGCAGACCGCTCGCCGTTGCCTGGATTTCGATCTCGCGGGTCATCGCGGTATCGCTGATCGCGCCGAGCACGGAAAGATCGATCATGTGATCTTCGCCGAGACGCTCGGCCCACTGCGGAAACTCGCGTGCAATCGCGGCGCGAAAGCCGTCGCGGCACTCGAGTTCCACGCGATGCCGCTGTCCGTAATCGAAGCCGAGCGTCTCGACCGTCGTGTAGCGTTCGAGCGCCCAGGCGAGGCATGTGGCCGAGTCCTGGCCGCCGGAGAACAGCACGAGCGCGCTGTCTTTAGCGTCTATCCGAGTCACCGTGAAAGCTCCGTACTCCGTGAATGAGATGGCGTCGCACGCAGCACAGGCAACCGGAATGACCGGACTTCGCAACGAGCGGCGGCGCGGACGGTATGCCCGCGCGTCCAGTATAGGCCGGGGACCGTCGCCCGGACGCGCACGCCTTTTATGCCGCCGATAGCGGACGTTGGGCGGAAATGCCGGGCGCCGTGATGCATTCCGGCGCTTCGCGCATGCGTTTCGGAGCGTCGAAAAGAAAAGGACTTGCGGGTCCGCGGACGAGGCAAGTCCTTAATTCGGCGCGAATTTTAACACGTGGCACGGTTGTTCGCCGAGCTGCGGGCGGGGTTGAACTACGTGCGCGCGTGCGCAGCGTTGGAAAGCGCCGCATTCCGAGTGCGGTTTCATCGAAACAACTCTTACATTCGACGACATCTTTGCCGGCGGGGCGGGCGCTTTCGTATGCAGCCACTCTCGTTATTGCCGCGGGTTCGGCGCTTTCGCGCCGCAACAGGCGTCTGCGTCGCATTTCTGATCGTATTTCGAGATGGTCCGATCGCGGGAAATTATGCCGATCGCCCGGTGTCGAAGCATCGTTTCGTCGGCGAAATCGGCAAATTTCGCGGATACATTTTTACGATTTCTTCCGAATTATAGTAACCTTACGCGCGCCTTCGATGATTTCGGCAAAGATTGCTTTAATCAGGGAAATGAATCGGTAATTTGTTTTAGGAACGCGTCGACCCTTTCGTTTCCGTTCCGCACCTCGATTCCATTTCCGTAACGTCTTACGGATGACCGTTCGACCGCACGTCGGGACGGCCGATGTGGGTCCGGCGACACGCTGTGACATTCCGTTCATAGAGAGAAAGCACCGTTCGGAGTCCGAATGAACCGAACTGCGCACTCTTCCGCTCGTTGACCGGACGCTCTGGCGAGCCCATTCGCTGACACACGCGCATCCATTAGTATCGCTAACTAATAGTATGATGAATCTGATCGACTCTTTCGCCCGCAACGTTCACGCCGCCAAATCGGTCGCTGGCAATTTATTTACCGCGCCCAAGGCCAAGCTAATCGCCAGCGCAATCGCGGCCAGCGTTCTGCTCGCTGCTTGCGGTGGCGGAGAAGGCGCCGACGCTACCAATGCAAGCGCTAACGCGAGCACAAGCGCTCCGAGCAACCCCGTCGCGGCCAGCGATGCGCCCGCCGCCAGCAGCACCGGGATGACCGATACGGCCGCCAACAACTCCGTCGCCGCGAGCGGCGCCGTCGCTGCCAGCAGCAGCGCGCCCACATCGATCGATAAGGCATCGACCGCAGCGAAGATCTTCTACGGCGCAAACGGCCACAACAACGGAGGCGGCGCATACGACATATCGAGCCCGGCGCTTCAGCTTTCGCAATTGCAGAATCTGGGCGTCAAGCTCTATCGCAACGAGGTGTACAACCAGGCATCGGTGAACAAGCTTGCGGGTATCGCAAAGGCAATGGCCGCCGGCGGCGTGACCGTGTTTCCGGTTCTGCTGATCGGCAACAACTTGAACAGCGAAACCGACGCCTATAACGCCGGCTACACGCTCGGTCGTCAAACGGCGCAGTCATACCGCTACCCCTACTACGAAGTTTCTAACGAACTCGGTTCCAGCGGCGGCGCACTGGTCGGCAACGTGGACGGCGTCTATCCGGAGCACTACAACAATGCCATCTTTCAGAAGGCGCGCGGCGCGATCCGCGGGTTGATCGCCGGCATCAAGTCGGTAGACACGTCGGGCAAGATCATCCTCGGCGGTGAAACCTGGCTGCACTACGGCTTCGATCAGATGCTCGCGGCAGGCACGCAGCCCGATGGTTCGGGCGGTCATCCGGTCGTGACGTGGGACATCACTGCATGGCACTGGTATTCGGAACAAGGCGACATCACGAACGCTTGCGGCGGCACCGGTTGTCACAACGTGCTCGCCACCCTGAAGCAATTCGGCAAGCCCATCTGGCTGACGGAGTTCGGAGTGCGCCCGTGGCACGGCAGCGATCAGCAAATCGCGTCGTACATGGTCGGCAACAGGATGATGGCGCAGTTCGTATCGGTGGCGTCGCAGTATAACGTGCAGGCCATCCAGGTTTATCAACTCTACGATGATCCGTCCGGTGGCGAAGGCAGCTATGGCCTTTTGAAAAACGACGGCAAGACGCAAAAAGCTGCGTACACGGCGTTCAGGAGCTTCGTGGCGTCGAACCCGAAGTAAAGATTGGATCGCTGAAAACAGGAACGGGCCGTTCGTCTGCGCGAACGGCCCGTTTGTCTTTGGCGCATGCCACCCGCCTTCGAACGACACGCGCGGAAAAAGAAAAAGCCCGAGAGCGATAAACACTCTCGGGCTTCTTGCATTCTGGTGGCCTGGGGCGGAATCGAACCACCGACACGCGGATTTTCAATCCGCTGCTCTACCAACTGAGCTACCGGGCCAACGAAGAGGTGAAACTATAGCAGAGACAATCGCGGCCCTCAAGCCCCTTCGCGCATCTTTCTGAAGAATGTTTGAAGACGGCGCTCAGACCTCGTTCTTGTTCTTTCCGAGATCGACGCCCAACTGCTTGAGCTTGCGATACAGATGCGTACGCTCGAGCCCCGTCTTCTCCGCGACACGCGTCATGCTGCCATTCTCGCGCGCGAGATGATATTCGAAGTACGCACGCTCGAACGCGTCGCGTGCATCGCGCAACGGGATATCGAAGGAGATGGATGCCGTCTGCCCTGCCTGATTCTGCGACGCGCCCGCCGCCGCATCGCCCGATGCGTTCAGCGAAGACGCCGTCGGCAGCGCGGCCGCCACGGGCACACCCGCTGCGTTCGCGCTTGCCGGCGGCTTCGCGACCGCCGCCACGGGCGCAGCGGCAGTGCCATGCGCGAGCCCCTGCTCGACGGCCTTCAGCAGCTTCTGCAGCGCGATCGGCTTTTCAAGAAAGTTGAGCGCGCCGATCTTGGTCGCTTCGACGGCCGTGTCGATGGTCGCGTGACCGGACATCATGATCACCGGCATCGTGAGCTTGCCCTGCGCGGCCCACTCTTTGAGCAAGGTCACGCCGTCGGTGTCGGGCATCCAGATATCGAGCAATACGAGATCGGGCGTTTGCTCAAGACGGTACTCGCGCGCGACCTGCGCGTTTTCCGCCACCTCCACAACGTGGCCTTCGTCGCTCAGGATCTCGGAGAGCAGTTCCCGGATCCCCATTTCATCGTCTACCACCAGGATGGTTGCCATTTAAGCTGCCCTTGTCTGCACTGTTGCTTTTGTCGTTCCCTGATTCGCTACGGCACCGGTCCCCGGCGGCGTCGCGCCGGGCGCTGCGGTATCGTCCGCGAGTTGCAGAAACAGAATCGATATCTGCGCCCCTTCGATCACATCCGCGGTCTTCGAGCGATTGCGTATGTCGATGCGCGCACCATGCTCGTCGACGATCTTCTTCACGGTTGCAAGTCCCAGGCCCGTACCCTTCGCTTTCGTCGTCACGTAAGGCTCGAAAGCGCGGGAAAGAATACGCGCCGGAAAGCCCGTGCCGTTGTCGGAGACCGTCAGGCGAACCGCGACGCGCGCATGACCCGATGCATCGGGTTCGCCATATTCTACTGTCCTCGTTTCGAGCAGAACGCGCGGCTCCGCGACGTCCGCCACCGCGTCCTGCGCGTTCTGCAGCAGGTTGTGGATGACCTGGCGGATCTGCGTCGCGTCGCCGCGAATCACCGGCAGCTTCGTGAGATCGATCTTGATCGGCGTCTTGCCGTCTTCGATGCCGTAAAGCGTCAGCACTTCCGCGACGAGATCGTTCAGTTGCAGATTGCCGAGCACCGCGGGCGGCGTGCGCGCGTACTCGCGGAAATCGTCGACCATCTGCTTCATTGCCTGCACCTGATTCACGATGGTCGTCGACGCACGCTTGAGCACTTCAGCATCGGGCGGCGCGAGCTTGTCGGCGAGCTTCATCTGCAGGCGCTCCGCCGAGAGTTGAATGGGCGTAAGCGGATTCTTGATCTCGTGCGCGAGACGCCGCGCGACTTCGCCCCACGCGACCGAACGCTGCGCGGAGATGACGTCGGAGATGTCGTCGAACACGACGACATAGCCGGTCGTTTCCGCATCGTCGGAGTCGCTCTCGGTCACGCTCAGCAACTGCGTGCCGCGCACGAGCAGCGTGAGCGGATCATTCTCGCCCGGCACCGTCACCGCAACCTGCTGTTGCCAGTGTCCGCGATCGCCAACGGGATGCCCGCTGCCGATCGCGGCGGCATCGCGCTCGGCGAACGCCTTTTTTACCATCGTGCCGAATTCCGCGAGGACGTCGATCCGGTCGAGCGGCTGATTGATCAGCGTACCGAACGGCTGGCGGAAGATGCGCTCCGCGCCGCGATTCGCGGTGGCGAGGCGGAACTGCCGGTCGAACACGAACACGCCCGCCGTGAGGTTCGCGAGAATACTTTCGAGATACGCCTTCGAATGCTCCAGCGCGATGCGATTGTTCTCGACAGCCGCGCGCGCCTCCGAAAGCTGGCGCGTCATCGCATTGAAGGACTGAGTGAGGAAGCCGAGTTCGTCGCGCGAATTGATCTCGCGTTTGGGCGTGTAGTCGCCTTCGGCCACTTCCTTCGTGCCCTGCGCGAGCAGGAACAACGGGCGCGCGAGCTGATTGCCGAGCGCGAGCGCCATCATCATCGCGATGAAGGTCGCGAGAAACAACGCGAGCGTCAGCGTGCCGATATACATCTTGCGCAAACCCGTGCGCCCGAGCCGCTTCTCCTGATACTCGCGATAGGCGCGCTGCACGGCATCGGCGTTGCGCGCGAGTTCCTGACTCACCGGCTGCTCGATCTGCAGAAAGCGGTCGACGTGCTGAAACTCCGTGGTCGTCGTCGGATCGGGGATCTTGGTGACCACGCGTAATCGCAGCGCGCCCTTCGGCCCGTTCGATTTCGGATCGCCGTCGATCTCGCCTTCTATCGCGCCATACGGATGATCCTGCGCCTCCTTGAGCATCGTGCTGGTCGGCTCGTTGGCCGGCAAGAGCGCGTAGTAATTGCCCGATGCCTGCGCGACCGTGCGCAGTCCCGCGACACGCTGCAGGCCGTTGTTCGACGTCAGATCCTCACGGTTGTACTGATCGCGCGGGCGTTCGAACACGACCGCGTCCTGCACGCCGTATTGATCGCGCAAACGCAGCAGCGAGAGCGTGAGGCTCGACGGATCGGCGCTCGCGAGCTGATCGCTCATTTGCCGGCCACGGTTCTTGAAATCGGCGAGCGAGGTTTCGAGCATGCCGCGGCCAAGCGTCAGGCCCGACGTGAGTGCGGTTTCGACGTTCACGTCGAACCACGATTCGATACTGCGCGACACGAACTGATACGAAACCACATAGATGATCGCGCCCGGCACCACGCCGACGAGCGCGAAGATGAACGCGAGCTTCGCCAGCAGTCGCGTGCCGAAGCGCCCTTGCCTTACCCGCGACACGATGATGATGAACAGGCTGATGACGATCAGCATGAACACGATCGCCACGGCGACGTTCGCCGCGTAGAGCCAGCCGTAGTAGCGGTCGAAGAACTCGGTGTTCGCGCTCGCGAGCGCGAGCATCACGAGCAGCAGAACCGCCGTGAGCGCAACCGTGGAGACCAGCAGCCGGACAACGAAACTTTTCATGTCCGTGCGGCCGCGTCGAAATCTATTTCGCACGTTCTGCCGCCGTAAAAGTGAAACGCTTCCAGTCAGAAGAGAGGTTCCAGTCGCGGTTGTTCACTGCGTCGATCTGGAACGGCTTGGGCATCAATGCGATGTCGAGCTGCATGCGCACCGATGCGGTATAGGTTTCGCCGCCACGCACCTGATTCCGGTCGATGACGTGCCACGAAGTCACGTGCCGGATGACCGCGAGCGCTTCGTTGAGCGATGCGAAACGCAACTGCAAACCGCCCGTCGAAACGCGATATTCGTTCGTGAGCGGCTGATAGGAAAGACGGATGCTCTGCGACACGTTGACCGGCTCTTCGTCGAACCAGTACCAGCGGGGCCGCGACAGCGCGAAGTCGATCGTGAAATAGAGCGGCACGCTGCGGTTCACGGCTTCTTCGAGGCTGCTGTTGAGATCGAAGTCGAAGTGCGCGTCGAGACTCCAGCCGGCATTGTCGGCCTGCAGCGACGCGCGCTGCACGGCGATGGTCTCCGCAAACGCCGGTGAGGCTGCGACGACGGTCAGCCAGAGCGTCAGCGCAGTCCAGATGACGGCCGCGAGCCGAAGCGGAAAAAAGCGTTTGATCGTCACCGTTTCTGAAAGCGCGCGTAGAAGAATCCGTCGTGGTCCGCGAAGGTTTCCGCGCCACGGCTCAGAGACGCGAAATTTGTACCGTCCGGTGAACCCTGCACCGCGTCCGCGCTCGTGCGCGCCGCTGTCGGCAACAACTGGCCCGGCGCGTCCAATCGTACCGCATCTTCATGCGCGGTTCCAAACCAGTGGGCCTGAGCTTCGCCCTCCTCGGGAAAGATGGAACACGTCACGTAAAGCAACTCGCCGCCCTTCGCGACGAGAGGCCACAGCGCGGTCAGAATGCGGCGCTGCTCGGCGACGAGCGCATCGATGTCCGACGCGCGCCGCAGCCAGCGAATGTCCGGATGACGCCGAACGATGCCCGACGCCGAGCACGGCACGTCCGCGAGAATGCGATCGAACGGCACGCCGTCGAACCATTGCGCCGGATCGCCCGCGTCGCCCACTTCGATGCGCGCATCGAGCTTGAGGCGCGTCAGATTTTGTCCGATACGGCCGGAGCGCTCCGCGTCGCTCTCGAGGGCGATCAGATCGACGTTCGCGAGTTCGAGGACGTGTCCCGTCTTTCCACCTGGCGCGGCGCACGCGTCGAGCACGCGCATGCCGTCCTTCGCGTCGAGCCACTGCGCGGCGAGTTGCGCGCCCGCGTCCTGTACCGACACAACGCCTTCGTCGAAACCGGGAATGCGATCGACGGGCATCGCCGTTTTCAGGCGCACCGCGTGCAGGCCCGCCGCTTCGGCTTCGATGTGCGCATCGCGCAGACGCGACAGATAGTCATCGACACTTGCATGCCGCGCATTCACGCGCAGCGTGAGCGGCCCCTGCGCGTTGCCCGCTTCGAGGATGCGCTCCCAGGCGTCGGGCTGGCCGCGTCTGACCGCGTCGATCCACCATTGCGGATAATTCCAGCGCGCGACTTCGTTCGTGCGCGCTTCGTCGATCAGCGTTGCGCGCTCGCGCAGGAAACTGCGCAGCACCGCGTTCACGAGCCCCTTCGCGAAGGCAAACTCGCGGCGCGCGGCAATCGCAGTCACGGCCTGATCGACGACGGTGAACGGCGCGTAGGCCGCGTGCGCGTCGTCGTCCGTCAACAGCGCGAAAGCGCAGACGAGCACGTTGCCCACGTGCGGCGGCGGCGCTTTCTTGACGAGCTTGTGCAGCAGCGCATCGGCGAGCGCGAGACGCCGCATCGCGCGATACGCGATGTCCTGAACCGCGCCGCGCGCCGTCGCGTGCTTGCCGGACCCGACGACCGTCTGCAATGCCGCGGGCAGCGCCGAGCCCGCGCGCACCGCGCCCACGGCTTGCGCCGCGCAGTCGAGCGCGACCGCGAGCGAATCGGGCGCGAGATGCAGCGCGCTCAGGCGGGAATGCGCGGCGGTGGGCCGCCGGGAAGGCTTGTCGGTCATGGAAAACGGGAACGGTCAACGGCGACGCGCAGATTCGCGCGAACGGGGAATTGTAACTTGCGGGGATTGCGCGGCCGGGCCGGTGGCGGCTGGCCAGAAAAAAGGCCGTCCCGGCGCAACCGGAACGGCCTTCACTGAGACATTCGATCCTTAGAAGCGGCCGGTGCGCGCCATCTCCATCAGACGCGCGACGCGCTCCTCCGTTGCCGGGTGCGTCGAAAACAGATTCGCGATGCCGCCGCCCGAGAGCGGATTCATGATCATCATCTGCGCGGTCGCCGGATGCTGCTCGGCGGTCGGGAACGGCACGCCCGACGCGTACGCGTGAATCTTTTCGAGCGCGCTCGCGAGCGCTTGCGGATCGCCCGAAATCTCCGCGCCGCCGCGATCGGCTTCGAATTCGCGCGCGCGGGAAATCGCCATCTGGATCATCGCGCCCGCGATCGGCGCGAGAATCGCCAGGAGAATGCTCGCGATCGGATTCATCGGGCGGCCTTCGTCGTCGCGCCCGCCGAAGAACATCGCGAAGTTCGCTAGCGCGGAGACCGCACCGGCCATCGTCGCGGAGACCGTCGAGATCAGAATGTCGCGATGCTTCACGTGCGCCAGCTCGTGCGCCATCACGCCGCGCATTTCGCGCTCGGACAGCACGCGCAGAATGCCCGTGGTCGCAGCGACCGCCGCGTGCTCCGGGTTGCGGCCCGTCGCGAACGCGTTCGGCGCGTCTTCGTTGATCAGATAAACGCGCGGCATCGGCAACTGAGCACGCGTGGCCAGCTCGCGCACCATGCGATAGAACTGCGGCGCGGTGGTTTCGTCGACTTCCTGCGCGTTGTACATGCGCAGGACCATCTTGTCGGAAAACCAGTACGAAAAGAAATTCATGCCGAGCGCGATGAGCAGCGCGAGCATCATGCCGCTCTTACCGCCGATCATTCCGCCGATCACGACAAAGAGGGCCGTGATCGCAGCCATCAGCATCGCGGTTTTGACCCAGTTGAACATGTCCGGAGCTCCTCTCCCTGAATGCAGTGCGCGAAGTGCGCGGTTGCCCGGCCGACATGACCGGGACTACGATTGTAAGCAAAATGTTAGATAGGGGCATCCGTCAATAATTCAATCCGCGCCGATGCAATTTGAAGCAATTCATCGATGCGCCGTCGCGAGCTTGATGCCGAGTCCGACGAACGCCGTGCCGACGCCGCGGTCCAGCCACTTCTTGACGCCGGATTTGCCGGCGAAGCGCTCGGTGACGCTGCCCGCGATCCACGCGACGAAGCTGTTCCAGACGGTGCTCATCGCGATGAACACAATGCCGAGCGTGAGGAACGCGAGCGTCTTGTGCTGGCTGTCGGCGGCGACGAATTGCGGGAAGAACGACACGAAGAACAGCACGACCTTCGGGTTCAGCACGTTCGTGACGAAACCTTGCGCGAAAAGCTGGCCGAGCGATTTCGGCATCGCTTTTTCGCTTTGTTTTTCCTGGGCAGGTTGTGCATCGTCGTGCTTGGCGAAGATCAACCGCACGCCGAGATAAATCAGATAAATCGCGCCCGCCATCTTAATGACGGTGAACGCCGTCGCCGATGCCGCGAGAATCGCCGTCAGGCCGAACGCGCACGCGAGCGTATGAACAATGCAGCCCGCGGAAATGCCCAGCGACGACACGATGCCCGCGCCGCGCCCCTGCGCGACGCTGCGCCCGACGATATACGCTGTGTCGGGACCGGGCGTGACATTCAGAAGAAAAACGGCGATGAGGAAGAACGTGAAACCGGTAATGCCGAGCATCGGAAACTCCAGACGGGCGCTATTTCGAGATGCCTCATTTTAGCGCCGCGCCCTCGCCGCGGACTTATTCGCCGAGCGCGAAATGCTGGCCTTTTTCGAGCGCCGCGCCCGCGAGAAATTCGCGCACGGGCAGGCGTTTGCCGCCGGGTTTCTGCAACTGTGTGAGCTTCAGCGCGCCTTCGCCACAAATCACCACGATTCCATCCGATGAAACCTCGGCGATGATTCCAGGCTCGCCGGAACCATCGACCGGCTGCGCGGCCCAGATCTTGATCGCGGCGTTATCCACCGTGCCGAACGCGCCCGGAAACGGATCGAACGCGCGAACCTGGCGCGCAAGCTCCTGCGCCGGACGACGCCAGTCGAGCGCTGCCTCGTGCTTCGCGATCTTTTCGGCGTAAGTCGTGCCTTCTTCCGGCTGCGGCGTGGAAGGCAATGCGCCATCCCGTTCGAGGTCGCGCAGCGCCGCAACGATCAGTTCCGCGCCCATGTGCGCGAGCCGGTCGTGCAGCGTTCCGGTAGTGTCGTCGGTGAGGATCGGCGTGCGCGTCTCGCGAATCATCGCGCCGGTGTCGAGGCCGGCGTCCATCTGCATCAGCGTGATGCCGGTCTCGACATCACCCGCTTCGATCGCGCGATGGATCGGCGCCGCGCCACGCCAGCGCGGCAACAGCGACGCATGAATATTGACCGCTCCACGCGGCGGAATATCGAGCACTTCCTGCGGCAGGATCAGCCCGTAAGCAGCGACGACCATGACGTCGTGCGGCGTGTCGCGCAACAAGCCGATGGCCTCGGCCGCTTCCTGCGGATACTTGCCCGCGCGACGCAGCGATGTGGGCTGCGCGACTTTCAGGCCGTGCTCGATCGCGAAACGCTTAACCGGGCTCGCGGTGAGTTTCATGCCGCGTCCGGCGGGCCGGTCGGGCTGCGTCAAAACCAGCGGCACGGAAAAGCCCGCCGCGTGGATGGCCGCGAGCGCGGCGGCAGCGAATTCCGGCGTACCGGCAAAAACCACTCGCAGCGATTGAGTCATCGGTTACAGCGCCTTTTCCAGCTTCTTCATCTTGCCGCGAATGCGGGTCTGCTTGAGCTGCGACAGATATTCGACGAACACGTGTCCAGCCAGGTGATCCATCTCGTGCTGGATGCAGACGGCGAGCAGGCCATCGCAATCGAGCTCGAAAGTCTCGCCCTTCTGATTCAGCGCCTTCACGCGGACCTTGTCGGGCCGCTCGACGAAATCATAAATGCCCGGCACGGAAAGGCAGCCTTCTTCCCATTCCTTCTTTTGATCGCTCGACCAGACGATTTCCGGGTTGATGAAAACCATCAGCTGGTCGTGCGCGTCCGAGACGTCGATCACGATCACGCGCTCGTGCACGTCCACCTGCGTCGCGGCGAGGCCGACGCCGGGCGCGGCGTACATCGTCTCGGCCATGTCGGCGACGAGTTTGCGGATGCGGTCATCGACCACGGCGACGGGCTTCGCCACCTTGTTCAGCCGCTTGTCCGGGTAGTTGAGTATCTTGAGCAGAGCCATGATTCGGATTGTCTACGCGCGCCGCGACGCGTGTAAATCGGCCATTCGGCCAGGTTGCGGGTAATGGGGCGACATGCCGAAGATATGCGGGTGAATCGCGTCGATTCAACGCCGCCGGCAAGCGGCCAATCGGCGTCGCTTCGGGCCGTGGATCGAGCCTGAGCGACCTTTCTTTATCTGTTCCGGATCAAAAATCTTAACATGACGACCGTTGCCCTGCCGACCGAGGAAGCCGCCTCGACATTCGATGCCAATGAACTGCGCGCCTGGCTGCGGCTCGCGCATGCGAAGGGTCTGAAGCCGCTCGCGCTGCGTCTGCTGCTCGGTGCGTTTGGCGGGCCGCTCGACGTGCTGTCGGAGAGCTTCGCATCGCTCGCCGAAACCGCCGACGCCCGCGCCGCCGAAGCCGTGCTCGCGCCGCCGTCCGATATCGAAGGCGTTCCGTTCGACCACTATATTGAAGCGGTTCTGGCGTGGGCGTCGGAACCGGGTAACCACATCCTGACGTTCGCCGATGCCGCCTATCCGCAGGCGCTGCTCACCATGCCCGATCCGCCGCCGCTGCTCTACGCGAAAGGCCGGCTCGATTTGCTGCAGACCCGCGCGATCGCGATCGTCGGCAGCCGGCACGCCTCGCCGCAAGGACTCGAAGACGCACGGCGCTTTGCGCGCGCGATGTCGGATGCGGGACTCGCTGTGGCGTCGGGACTTGCGCTCGGCATCGACGCGTCCGCGCATCGCGGCGCGCTGGAAGGCGGCACCGGCACCGTCGCGGTGATCGGCACGGGCGCCGATCTCGTCTATCCGGCGGCGCATCACACGCTCGCACACGAAATCGCCCGCGATGGCGCGATTCTGTCCGAATGGCCGCTCGGCACGCCCGCCCGGTCGGCGAATTTTCCACAGCGAAACCGGTTGATCGCGGGCCTGTCGGGCGCCGTGCTGATCGTCGAAGCGGCAATGCGCTCCGGATCGCTCATCACCGCGCGGCTCGCCAACGAAATGGGGCGCGATGTCTTCGCGCTTCCCGGATCGATCCACGCGCCGCTTTCGCAGGGTTGTCATCGGCTGATCAAGCAGGGCGCGAAGCTGGTCGAAACGCCGGAGGAAGTGCTCGAAGAGTTCGGTTTTTCGTCGGCGAGCATCGTGCGTGCGGCGGCGAAGCGCGCGAAGCCGCGTCCGGTCAGCGCGTCGTGGGCATCGGCGCGAATAGCCGATTCCGACATCGGCGATCACGCCGGCCGCGTGCTCGACGCGCTCGGCCACGCGCCCGCGACGCTTGAAATTCTCGCGGCGCGCACCGATCTCGATGGCGCGGCGCTTCAGGCCGCCTTACTGCAACTCGAACTGGCGGGCCATGTGGCGGCGCTCGCGGGCGGCCGCTACACGGCGGTGGAGCGCTCGTAACGCCGTGCCGTGCTACATTCGCGGAAAAATGAGCCGTCCCCGCAGTCCACTCGAATAAAGGATGCCGCACCCGCCATGTCCGCGCTGAATCTCGATACCGATGCCGATCGCATCGCGGAGCGCATCGCCGTGCCCGGCACGCTGTTCGTCGCCTGTCTGTGCGCCGAATGGTGCGGCACGTGCCGCGAATATCGCGAAGGATTCGACAAGCTGGCGGCCGCGCATCCGGATATCTGCTTCGCGTGGATCGATATCGAAAATCACGCCGACCGCTTCGATGACCTCGATGTGGAAAATTTTCCGACCATCCTGATCGAGGATTCGGTCACGACGCGATTTTTCGGCACGGTGCTGCCGCGGGCGTCGATCGTCGATCGGATGCTGACCGACCTGACCGCGCTGCCGGGCATGGTCGGTGCGCCGAAATTGCGTCCGGCGCTCGCTACGGCCTGATCGTTTTTTTGCGCGGGAAATGCGCTTCGCGAGCCACATATTGAAGCGCCCGGATACGCGCTTCGACTACCACTGCACAAACCGTGTGCTATAAAGCGGTCGTTAAAGCAGCCCAAACCGGGCCGCTGCCAGTTACCAACTTATTGAGTCATGTCCAAAGCCCTGATCATCGCTGAGAAGCCCTCCGTCGCGAACGACATCGCGCGTGCGCTGGGCGGCTTCACCAAGCATGACGAGTATTTCGAGAGCGACGATTACGTGCTCTCGTCCGCGGTCGGCCATCTGCTCGAAATCGCGGCGCCCGAGGAATACGACGTCAAGCGCGGCAAATGGAGCTTCACGAACCTGCCGGTCATTCCGCCGCATTTCGACCTGAATCCCATCGCGAAAAGCGAATCGCGCCTGAAGGTGCTGACGAAGCTGTTGAAGCGCAAGGACATCGACCGCCTCATCAACGCATGCGACGCGGGGCGCGAGGGCGAGTTGATCTTCCGCCTGATCGCGCAGCACGCGAAAGCGAAGCAGCCGGTCCAGCGCCTCTGGCTGCAATCGATGACACCCGCCGCGATCCGCGAAGGCTTCGCGAATCTACGCAGCGACGCCGACATGCAGCCGCTCGCCGACGCCGCCCGCTGCCGTTCCGAAGCCGACTGGCTCGTCGGCATCAACGGCACGCGCGCGATGACCGCGTTCAACAGCAAGGGCGGCGGTTTCTTCCTGACGACCGTCGGCCGCGTTCAGACGCCAACGCTGTCGATCGTCGTCGAACGTGAGGAGAAAATCCGCCGTTTCGTGCCGCGCGACTATTGGGAAGTGCGCGCCGAGTTCATCGCCGCGAAGGGCATCTACGAAGGCCGCTGGTTCGATCCGAAGTTCAAGCGTGTCGAAAACGATCCTGAACAGCGCGATTCGCGCCTGTGGAGTCTCGCGGCGGCGGAATCAGTGGTAGCGGCGTGTCGCGACAAGACCGGCACGGTCACGGAAGAATCGAAACCGTCGACGCAGATGTCGCCGCTGCTTTTCGATCTGACCAGCTTGCAGCGTGAAGCCAACGGCCGCTTCGGCTTCTCGGCGAAGAACACGCTCGGTCTCGCGCAGGCGCTGTATGAAAAGCACAAGGTCCTGACGTATCCGCGTACCGATTCGCGCGCGCTGCCCGAGGACTACTTGAGCACGGTCAAGGACACGATGACCATGCTCAAGGAGAGCAACAACTATCTGCCGTTCGCGAAGCAGGTGCTCGACAAGGGCTGGGTGAAGCCGAACAAGCGCATCTTCGACAACTCGAAGATCAGCGATCACTTCGCCATCATCCCGACGTTGCAGGCGCCGAAGTCGCTGTCGGAGCCGGAGCAGAAGCTGTATGACCTCGTCGTGAAGCGTTTCCTCTCCGTGTTCTTCCCGGCGGCGGAATACCTCGTCACGACGCGCATCACCGAAGTCTCGGGGCATCACTTCAAGACGGAAGGCAAGGTGCTCGTCGAGCCGGGCTGGCTGCAGGTCTACGGTCGCGAAGCCGCGGGCGAAGACGGCAATCTCGTGCCGGTGCAGAAGGGCGAACAGGTCGACGTCGAGAAGATCGCCGCGCAAGGTCTCGTGACCAAGCCGCCCGCGCGCTACAACGAAGCGTCCCTGCTCTCGGCGATGGAAGGCGCGGGCAAGCTCGTCGAAGACGAAGAACTGCGCGACGCGATGGCCGCGAAGGGCCTCGGGACGCCGGCCACGCGCGCGGCGATCATCGAAGGTCTACTCGGCGAGAAGTACATGGTGCGCGAAGGCCGCGAGCTGATTCCGACCGCCAAGGCATTCCAGTTGATGACGCTTCTGCGCGGCCTCGGCGTCGAAGAACTCACCGCGCCCGAACTGACCGGCCAATGGGAGCACAAGCTGTCGCAGATGGAGCGCGGCAGCCTGCATCGCGATCAGTTCATGCAGGAAATCGCGCGGATGACGCAGACCATCGTCAAGCGCGCGAAGGAATACGACTCGGACACGATTCCCGGCGACTACGCGACGCTCGAAACGCCGTGTCCGAACTGCGGCTCGCAGGTGAAGGAGAACTATCGCCGCTTCGCGTGCACGAAGTGCGAGTTTTCGATTTCGAAGATTCCGGGCGGGCGTCAGTTCGAAATTCCGGAAGTCGAGGAATTGCTGCGCGAGAAAACCATCGGACCGCTGTCGGGATTCCGCAGCAAGATGGGTCGTCCGTTCTCTGCGATTCTCAAGCTTTCGCTCGATGACGAGATCAAGAATTACAAGCTCGAATTCGATTTCGGTCAGGACAGCGGCGGCGAGGACGGCGAACCGCCCGATTTCTCCGAACAGACGCCGGTCGGCGCCTGTCCGAAGTGTCAGTCACGCGTGTTCGAGCACGGCATGAGCTACGTCTGCGAGAATTCGGTATCGAATCCGAAGACTTGTGACTTCCGCTCGGGCAAGGTGATTCTTCAACAAGAAATCGCCCGCGAGCAGATGGAAAAACTGCTCGGCGAAGGCCGCACCGATCTGCTGACGAACTTCAAGTCGTCGCGTACCGGACGCAACTTCAAGGCGTTTCTCGTGAAGCAGCCGGATGGCAAGATCGGCTTCGAGTTCGAGAAGAAGGAAGCCAAGCCGGGGGCGAAGACGGCTGCGGCCAAGCGCGGCGCTGCGACGGAAGCACAGGGCGAGAGCGGCGACGAAAGCGCCGATAGCGATGTCGCCGTCGCCGCGAAAACGACGCGTGCGAAGCCCGTCGCGAAGAAAGCGCCGGCGAAGAAGGCCGCCGTCAAAAAGACTGTGGCGCGCAAGGCGAGCTGACGTTCCTCTCAGCGACAAAAAGCAAAACCCCCGCGAAGCGATTCGCGGGGGTTTTTTCCATTGCGCGCGGCTTTCGCGCGATAACTTCAGAACGGCGATGCCGCTGGCACGCGCCCTCGCGTTCGCGAAGGTTTCGACAACTTCGGCGCCATTTCGCCGTCGATCGGACGTGAGCGTGGCGCGGGCGTCGCGTGTTCATCAGCATGCTCGTAGCGGGCGGGCGCCGCCGACACGGGCCTGCCGCGACCATCGCGAATCCACTGCTCGCCAAGCTGATGATTCGGCGTCTGGCTGAAATGCTCGACCAGGTGATCGATGAACGTGCGCACCTTCGCCGGCAAGTGACGCCGGCTCGGATACGCAACATTGATCTCGACCTGCGGCAACTGATAGTCCCCGAGCAGGCGCACAAGTTGGCCGCGCGTCGTGTCGTTGCCGATCAGATAGCTCGGCAAAATCGCGATGCCCATGCCGAGCAGCGCGAACTGCCGCAGCATTTCCGTGTTGTTCGCGATGATCACGTTCTGCGGGCGCACGCGCACCTCGCCTTCCGGACCGGTGAACACGCGCTCGTCGCCCCAATATTCGGAGGGCAGGCTCAGGCACGGATGTTCGAGCAGATGCTCCGGGCGCGTCGGCGTGCCGTGCTTTTCCAGATACGCAGGCGTCGCGCAGACCGTCATGCAACCCGTCGTCAGGCGCCGCGTGACGATGCTCGCACTCTTCACCTGCCGGGCGATGACGATGCCGACATCGAAACCTTCCTCGACCAGATCGACCTGACGATCGACCAGCGTCACATCGGGCACGACCTTCGGATAACGCTGCGCATACGTCTGCAACACGGGCGCGAGATTGTGCAGACCGAACACGACGGGCGCGACGATCCTGAGCGACCCGAGCGGCTCGTGATTGCGCGCCACCACCATTTGTTCGACGTCTTCCAGTTCGTCGAGAATCTGCCGCGCCCTTTCCAGATAGACCTGGCCGGACTCGGTGAGCGAAAGGCTGCGCGTCGTGCGGTTGAGCAGACGCGTGCCGAGGCGGCCTTCGAGGTCCGCGACGTGGCGCGTCGCCACCGCATTGGAGATATCCATCGCGCTCGCGGCCCGGGCGAAACTTCCGAGATCCGCGACACGCACGAACACTCTCATCGACTGCAAATGATCCATAAGACAACTCCTGCCGCTACACGGCTCGAATTCTGCTGCAAAGCAATTCAGGATTATCCTAGGACCGGCACTTTCGTGCAGAAGTTGCCGGGAAGCACGAAAAAGTCGAAAAAAATCTGGTAGTTAGCCGCGTTATGCCGATGAAAGATCACCGATTGTTGCGCTTCACACAACACTCGCCCGGGTATTCGCTGATAGACGAAATTTTTTAAAAGACTGGCCGCGTCTATTTTGACGGTGTAGGCAAGAAAAAACGGGCCGGCTTGCGCCGACCCGTTCTTTTGGGGATTGATTCAGTTTTTGACATCAATCCTGCGTGGCATTACGCCGCGAGACGTTTCTCCATCCCGGCTTTTGCTTGCGGCAAGGCTTCCGGCAAGCCGTGTTTCAGTTTCGCGAACAACTCGTCATGCAGCGCGAGTTCGTCGCGCCAGGCCGTATCGTTGACAGAGATGACCTGCTCGAACTGCTCGCGCGTGAAGCCGAGCGCGCCCCAGTCGATATCTTCGTAACGGGGCGAAATGCCGAACGCGTGCTCCTCGCCCTTCGCCGAACCTTCGATGCGGCCGATCATCCAGTTCAGCACGCGCATGTTCTCGCCGAAGCCCGGCCACACGAACTTGCCGTCGTCGCCCTTGCGGAACCAGTTCACGCAGAAGAACTTCGGCGCCTTCGCGTTCATCGATTCGACGCGCTCGCCCACCTTCAGCCAGTGGCCGAAATAATCCGCCATGTTGTAGCCGCAGAACGGCAGCATCGCGAACGGATCGCGGCGCACGACGCCCTGTTGGCCGGCAGCGGCGGCGGTGGTTTCGGAGCCCATCGTCGCGGCCATGTAGACGCCTTCCTTCCAGTCGCGCGCTTCGGTCACGAGCGGCACCGTGTTGGAGCGACGTCCGCCGAAGATGAACGCGTCGATCGGCACGCCGGCCGGGTTCTCCCAATCCGCATCGATCGACGGACATTGCGACGCCGGCGCCGTGAAGCGCGCATTCGGATGCGCGGCCTTCGCGCCCGTTTCTTTCGCGATTTCGGGCGTCCAGTCGCGGCCCTGCCAGTCGATGAGATGCGCCGGCGGCGTGTCGGTCATGCCTTCCCACCATACGTCGCCGTCGTCGGTCAGCGCGACGTTCGTGAAGATGACGTTTTCCTTCAACGTGGCCATTGCGTTGAAGTTGGTCTTTTCGCTCGTGCCCGGCGCGACGCCGAAATAGCCCGCTTCCGGGTTGATCGCGTAGAGGCGGCCGTCGCGGCCCGGCTTGATCCAGGCGATGTCGTCGCCGATGGTCGTCACCTTCCAGCCGTTGAGATCGCTCGGCGGAATCAGCATCGCGAAGTTGGTCTTGCCGCACGCCGACGGGAACGCAGCCGCAACGTGATATTTGCGCCCTTGCGGCGACGTCACGCCGAGAATCAGCATGTGTTCGGCGAGCCAGCCTTCGTCGCGGCCCATTGTCGAGGCGATGCGCAGCGCGAAGCACTTCTTCCCGAGCAGCGCGTTGCCGCCGTAACCCGAGCCGAAGCTCCAGATTTCGCGCTTTTCGGGGAAATGGACGATGTACTTCGTGTCGTTGCACGGCCACGGCACGTCCTTGCGGCCATCGACGAGCGGTGCGCCGACCGAATGCACGCACGGCACGAACCCGCCGCTCTCGCCGAGCACGTCGTACACGGCGCGGCCCATGCGCGTCATGATGCGCATGTTCGTCACAACGTACGGGCTGTCCGACAATTCCACGCCGATATGCGCGATCGGCGAGCCGAGCGGGCCCATCGAGAACGGCACGACGTACATCGTGCGGCCGCGCATTGCGCCGTCGAACAGGCCGTCGAGCGTCACGCGCATTTCCTGCGGATCGATCCAGTTGTTCGTAGGGCCGGCATCTTCGCGACGCTGTGAACAGATGAACGTGCGGTCTTCGACGCGCGCCACATCCGAGGGGTCCGAGCACGCAAGAAAGGAATTCGGGCGTTTTTCGGGGTCAAGCTTCTTCATGGTGCCGGCATCGACCATCTGCTGGCAGAGCCGGTCGTATTCTTCCTGCGACCCGTCGCACCATTCGATGCGATCCGGCTTGGTCAGGGCCGCGACTTGCTGCACCCATTCGATGAGTCGTCGGTGACGGACATGAGCCGGCGCTTTGATTTCGACGGCGCTTTTATTGTTGTCTTCGACTACTGCGGGCTGGTTCATCGAGCTGTCTCCGTTCTTCTGCAATGAAAACCGATTTGCCCATACGACGCTGCATGCGAGAGGCGTTTGCGACTCGAACCGCCGGGCGCTTTCGTGCAACTCCGACAGATGGTTTCATCGCACGAAATGCGGTTCGGGAGCCAATGCGGCGTCACGGGCATGAATCCTTTACAAGCAAACCGTACCTTTCGCGGCTTGCGTGGCAAAGGAACAAACTGTTAAAAAGAGATACTAAGTGGCCTGCCTCCTCGCGAAATTCCGTGATTTCCGCTAGTTGCGCGGAATTTCTCTATTTTGGCGGGGACGCACGAGCCTCCTGAAAAATGGGGAGTCAAGCATAACACCGCATCGCGCGAACATTGTGATGCAGCGCAATAAGACACAATAGAGCGCAATTTATCGGTATTTACCCGAATTTAAGCGCTCCATTCTCTCCCTCGATAAAAATGCAGCACGTTCGATGCCTAACAAAAGCCAATCCATGCCCATGAAAATCGCCATTCTCGACGACTACCAGGACGCCGTCCGGAAGCTCGATTGCTTCCATTTGCTCGATGACCATGAGGTGAAAGTCTTCAATAACACGGTGCGTGGTCTCGGACAGTTGGCCAGCAGACTTTCGGAAGTCGACGCGCTCGTCCTGATCCGCGAACGCACCCGCATCAGCTCTCAACTGCTCGACAAATGCCCGAAACTGCGCATGATCAGTCAGACGGGGCGGGCGGGCGGCGGTCACATCGATATCGATGCGTGTACGGAACGCGGCATCGCGGTGCTGGAAGGCACGGGCTCGCCCGTCGCGCCCGCCGAACTGACGTGGGCGCTCATCATGTCGGCGCAGCGGCGCATCCCGCAGTACGTCGCGAACCTCAAGCAAGGCGCGTGGCAGCAGTCGGGGCTGAAGACATCGGCGCTGCCGCCGAACTTCGGGCTCGGACAAGTGCTGCGCGGGCAGACGCTCGGCATCTGGGGCTACGGGAAGATCGGCAAACTGGTCGCGGGCTACGGCAAGGCCTTCGGAATGAACGTGCTCGTCTACGGACGCGAGCATTCCCAAAGCGCGGCGCGCGAAGACGGCTTCGCCGTTGCCGAGACCCGCGAGGCATTCTTCGAACAAAGCGATGTCCTGACGCTGCATCTGCGTTTGACCGACGAGACGACGGGCATCGTCAAGCAAGACGATCTGATGCGCATGAAGCCGACCGCGCTCTTCGTCAACACGAGCCGCGCCGAACTGCTCGAAGAGAACGCGCTGCTCAATGCGGTGCATCACAACCGTCCGGGCATGGTCGCGGTTGATGTCTTCGAAAGCGAGCCGATTCTGCAGGGCTACGGCCTGCTGCGGCTGGAGAACGTGATCTGCACGCCGCACATCGGCTATGTGGAGCGCGAAAGCTACGAGCTGTACTTCGGCGCCGCGTTCCGGAACATCCTCGCGTTCGATGCGGGCGACACATCGAGCGTCTTCAACAAGGAAGCGCTCCAGCACGCGCGCCGCCGCTGAGCGCGATTGGCGTGGCTAGAGCGTCGAGATCTCGATCGACGGCTCGCAGCGCACCGGAAAATTCACCGAATTGGCGATGAAACAGAAGCGGTGCGCGTCGTCGTGAAGGCGCGTCGCGAGACCGGAGTCGCCACCAGCGCCGATCGTCACGCGCGGGCGCAGCGTCACATCGACGAAACGTCCGCTCCCGTTCTTCTCCTCTTGCATCGTGCCGATGGCTTCATCGACATATGCCGTCACGACGATCTTGTTCGTCGCGCACAGGTGCAGATACCAGAGCATGTGACACGACGACAGCGACGCCACGAACAACTCCTCCGGATTGTGGCGCGCGGGATCGCCGCGAAACGCCGGATCGCTCGACGCTTCGATCGCCGTCTTGGCGCCGACGCGCACGAGATGCTCGCGCGAGTAGGCGCCGTAGGCCGATGTGCCGGAACCGAGATTGCCCGTCCAGTCGACGGTCAGTTGATATGTGTGCTGCTTCGCCACGGCGTGCTCCTTGTCAGGAGAGATGTTCGGCTGCTTTAAGAAGACTCGGCGCGCGATCGAGAAAATCCTCGCCGTCCGCGCGGCCCAGATCGTAAGCATGTTGCATTTGCGACGGACTCGTATAGTCCCAGCTCGAAATCGGCACCTTGCGCGATGGCTGGATGTAGATGCGTTTCTGCTCGCCGTGCGGCACGACGAACATGCGCTCGCGCGGATAGAGCCGCGTGACCATCACGAGCACAAGACCGGGCGTTGCATCGAGCGCGGCGACGGGCACGTTGTCGACCATGCCGCCATCGAGGACGGGACGGCCGTTGCGTCGCAGGATCGGCGTGAACGGCGGGGTGCTCGACGACTGGAGGATGAGATCAGCGAGATCGTCGATCGTCGCGCATTCCTGCGCTTTCACGAATTCGGGATGGAAGCCGAGCGTCTGACCGAGCGTCGGATGCAGCGTCTTGCGCACGTATTTCTCGATGTTGTACGCGATCAGACCCGCCGCGACCGCGCTGCGCGCACCGAGCCAGCGCGGCAGATGCGACACGCCGATACGGATCTCGGGCGCTTTCGCGAGGTCGCGAAAGCGGTCCGCGAAGATATCGAGCAGCGCCTGACGATAGATGCGGTAGTGCGGAAACACCGATTGTCCGCGCAGCAGGTTGCCCCAATAGGCGTTTTTCCTGTTCTCGCGCAGCGCTTCGGCGTAGTAGCGCATGACCCAGCGCGACTCGTTCGTATAGAGCATGCACGCCGTGGCCGCTCCCGCCGATATCCCCGCGATGACGCGCGGCCTGAGATTCAGTTCCGGCTGGATGACGTCCCAGAATCCGGCTTGCCACCAGCAGCGGTTTCCGCCGCCGGCGAATACGACCTGATCGAACATTTACTTGGTGATGAGCGCGTAGGTTGTCGTGGCATGCGCGGCAAGTTCGCCTTGCGCGTCGCGCAGTTCGATATCGCCGAAGACGAGATTGCGGCCGCGGCGCTGGATGCGCGCGGTGACGACGACGTCGCCGGTTTTTACGGGGCGCATGAAGGTCGTGTTGAGGGAGACGGTGGTCATCGGCTGGAAACCGCCCAGTGCGTGCGAGATGACGACGACCATCGCGGTATCGGCGGCGGCCATGAACACCTGACCGCAGATGACGCCGCCCGCGTGGCGGAGGTGGTCGGAGTACGGCAGGCGCAGCGTGACCGCATCGTCGGCGATGGATTCGGGCGCAAGTCGTAACTCCTTGACCCACGGGGCCAGGATGCTGTCGAGCAGAGCGCGAATGGCGGTATCGTCCATTTTTGTTGGCCTGGTTTGGATGCGCCATGATACCGGGACCATGGGGCGTCGATGCTGCGGGGATTTGGAGGGTTTCGTCAGAAAGTTAAGAATTTTCTTCGCGGGGGTATTGCGCTTCTGTAAAAAGTGACGCTATAATTTCGTTTCTGTTGGGGCGTTAGCTCAGTTGGTAGAGCAGCGGACTCTTAATCCGTAGGTCGAGTGTTCGAGTCACTCACGCCCCACCAAGCATTACGAAGCCCGGTTAGCGAAAGCTGACCGGGCTTTTTCGTTTCTGTCCGCGCTCGCGCGCTGTGGTCACGGCTCTGTTCACTGACCGCACCACCCAACTCGATCAGTGGCTTAGCCTTAGCTGTACATGGCACGTGAGCCAGATAGCAGGTTGAGTGACGATATTTCGTTTTATCGCCCTCAACCGCGTCGAACTTGCTCGTCTCAAAGCACCGCGAACCACGCCTTGATTTTGAGGGCCATCAACTTTCTCCGTTCTTCCAGGAAAACATCGTATGCACCAACGTTTCCATAAAGCATGGAAACGGGGACACAGTTAGCCTCGAGATTTGCTATCAGTTCTTCTCGTTTGTCGATTCCACCGTACTTCTTTTCTCCACCCGTACATTGCATCAATAATTCCTCGAAGTAGACCCTCGGATCCTTCGCACCGATAGCAATGTTGATTTCGCTCTGCGCCACGACATAATTCGCGATTTGGTTATACGCGGCCGCTTTGAATTGCTGATTGGAAAGATGCTTCTTGGGATAAAGATGATGCACGTCCGCCTGATTGAGCAGAAGGTCCATTACCGTGATATCCCGCGAGAGAAATCCCTTGTCTCCCAGTTTCGCCTGCGCAGCCATATAGCATAAAAAATATGGACTTTTGATCGACGACGTAGTCATGAACTGCGGCAGCATTCCAGTCCAGAAACTGTCTGGCAGTTCGTTCGCGATTACCGCATCGACATATTGCTGAACGCCTTGCGATTCAACCTGCCTGATGTCGAAATCAAACTGGGACTCGGGAGATCCGCTATAGCGCCCCCGGAGCGTCGACATGGTGTACCAGCGCCGTACGATCCGTTCGAGTTCAGGCGCGGGAATCCCATTCTTCCGGCCTCGCAGATAAAGAACGTAGGCAAAATTCACCGCGTTCTGACTGCTGATAAGCGAACTGGAGACAAATCCGGCAGAACGCAGGATCATCGTAAATCGATTGAAGTGCGTCTCGTTGATAAACGAGAGCACGCCGCTTTTCAGTTGGCTGAACGATTGCTCCGCAATAACTTCTTCAAACTGTTTTGTTTCGAAGTTCCGTCCGGACAGGAGAGCAACAAGATCCTGAAGCTTGCCGCGGCCGAATTCTGACGTGAAAGCAACGCGCAACATGTCGGTGTATGTGGGATCGTAAATGTCGTCGTTGACATTGCAAATCCACTTCATCTTCTCATAGAACCCGGACGAAACGAACCGCTTGTCGGAGGCCTCGATCTTTGCTTTGAAGTCGGGTGCGACGGCCAAATGGCAGAAATAGTCGATCGCCTTGCGGAGCATATTTCCGCCATATGTCTCATTCACCGCAATCTTCGACATGGCGAAGTCGGCTTGCGACAGCGAGGCACCTGCAGAGTTGACCCGTATAAAAATCTCCGTGACCGTTTCTATGTCCAGATCCTCGGCCAGCTCAATTACGCCCACATGGTTGTGAACGATGCCGCGCAGTTTCTCGATAACGTTAAAGATTTTGTCCTGTGTACATCCGCTGTTGGCTGTGCAGTAGTCGCTGACCATTTGAAAAACGCTGGTCTGTGAGTCGAACACGGCGGCAATGTCCGGCAACCAGGCGCTGTTCTTGCGAATCGCCGGATTCGATACTTCGAACGTCTCCTCTTGGGGATTGAACGCGATGCGAATCTGAACGGTTTCATAGTCGTCGTTGAGCACTTCTACGCCGAGCAACGAGGCCATCAGCGCAGTGACGCGCTGCTGACCGTCGATCAAGATCCGCTTGCCCATCGACGTCGAACCATCCTTGAGCTTTACATTCGGATTCTTCCACGCAATGAGGTAGCCGACTAGATATCCCTGATATAGGGAATCGAGCAGGTTCCGGACCCGAGTCGCCTCCCAGACGAAAGGTCGCTGAATCTCCGGGATAGCGATTTCACCGGACTTGACCCATGTCAGTAATGTCTCGATCGGGTGGGGAGTAACGGAATAACGTTGAGTTGACATTATTGAAACAATCTATGTTTTTAACTCGGATGCACTACTAATGACGTGGCCATGCAAACGTGCTTTTCAGCCGAACTCGCAAAATCGGCACATGGATGCCTTCGATCAACTGAAAGCGGTCGCTTTCGAAGCAGAATTATAGGCTTTCGGTTTTGATTTGCCGCTGCCCCGAATTCTCAAACGACATCAGCTCTCCGCGCCAACAACAACTCCCGCAACACCGACCGATGACACCGCGCTTCATCCTCGCAATAGCATCCAACAGCAAAATTAGTCTGATGCGACAACGCCGCCAATAAATCCAGCGTCTTGCTCGCATCCGATTCCGCCATTTCCGCCTTGAATTTCTTCACGAACGCGCGCCAGTCCTTGTCGTTCTCGGCGTGAAGCGCTTCCGTCACGAGTTCCTGCGTCGGCGACAGCACCGGATACCACACGTCATAAAAATCGCGCTTCGCGAACTCGGCCTTTGGCACACCGCGCGGCGGCCGACGCACCGTGCCGATGCGCAATCCCTCGCCCTCTGCGCGCGGTGACCCGAGCCGCACGATTCGTATCGTCATCATTGGTCTCCTTCGATAAATACGGCCCGCAAAGCATACCCGCTGACATCGCTTTGAAAGCTCCCGCGCGCACGCTCAGCGGACCGCGCGATCTTCCCGTATCGTTTCGGATTATTCTTCTTCCGCTTACATCCGAACCGCCGCCGTGCCCACCGAAGAACGACTCCCAACCTCCGCCCGCAATCCCGACGCGCCGATGACCCCGCTCGAGCGCCGCGGCATGGCCGCGATCCTGCTCTCGGTCGCACTCGCGACGCTCGACACCGCCATCGCCAACACCGCGCTGCCCGCGATAGCCGCCGATCTGCACACGACGCCCGCCGCCTCCGTCTGGATCATCAACGCGTATCAGCTCGCGATGGTCGCGACGCTGCTGCCCTTCGCCGCGCTCGGCGGCATTCTCGGCCATCGGCGCGTGTATCTCGCGGGGCTCATCGTGTTCCTCGTGGCATCCGCCGTGTGCGCGTTCTCGTGGTCGCTGCCGACGCTCGTCGCCGCGCGGCTGTTGCAAGGCATCGGCGCTGCCGCAATCATGAGCGTCAACGCGGCGCTCATCAGCGCGATCTTTCCGCCGCATCGGCTCGGGCGCGGCGTCGGGCTGAACGCGCTCGTCGTCGGGATTGCGTTCGCGGTCGGGCCGACGGTCGCGTCGATCGTGCTCTCGCTCGGCACGTGGCCGTGGCTCTTCGCGGTCAATCTGCCAGTCGGCGTGTTCGCACTGATGATCGCGTGGCCGTCGCTGCCGCAGACCAAACGCGCCGAACACGGCTTCGATCGAGTCGCGGCATTGCTGAACGTCGTCACGTTTGCGTCGCTGATCTTCGCGCTCGGCGAAGCGGCCCAGCGCGCGCCCGCGCGGATCGTGCTCGCGTCGTTCGGCATCGCGCTCGTCGCCGGCATTCTGCTGTTGCGACGCGAACGCGGCCATCCCGCGCCGATGCTCCCCGTCGATCTCTTTCGCCGCCCGATGTTCGCGCTCTCGACGATGACCGCCATCTGCTCGTTCGCCGCGCAGGGTCTCGCGTTCGTGTCGCTTCCGTTTTTCTTCGAGAGTGTGCTGGGCCGCAGTCAGGTCGAAACCGGATTTCTGATGACGCCATGGTCCGCGCTCGTCGCGCTGATGGCGCCGCTCGCGGGACGCCTGTCCGATCGGCACGCGCCCGGTCTGCTGGGCGGCGTCGGACTCGCGATCCTGTGTGTGGGAATGGTGTCGCTCGCCATGCTGCCGGCAGAGCCGCACGCGCTGGAAATCTGCATCCGCATGGCGATCTGCGGCGCGGGCTTCGGCTTCTTTCAGTCGCCGAACCTGAAAGCGTTCATGTCGAGCGCGCCGCGTGAACGCAGCGGCGGCGCGAGCGGCACGATCGCGACTTCGCGCCTCATCGGTCAGGCGACGGGCGCGGCGCTCGTCGCGCTGTGTTTCAGCATCGCCGGCAAGCACGGTCCCGCGCTCGCGCTGTCGCTCGGTGCAGCGTTCGCGGGCGCGGGCAGCGTCGCGAGCGGCTTGCGGCTCGTCTCGCGCAAGCCGTCGAAGGCGGCATCGGACGGCATCGCGGCGGAGCCTTCGCAAAAAGCCTGACGCTCACATCCGCCGCACTTTCACCTTGCGGCCCTTCAGCTTTCCGGCGCTCAGCTTGCGCACGGCGTCGTCGGCGCTGGTCCGTTCGACGGCCACGTACGTGACCATGTCCATCACGTTGATCTTGCCGATCTGCTTGCCATCGAAGCCCGCTTCGCCGGTGAGCGCGCCGAGCACGTCGCCGGGACGAATCTTGTCCTTGCGGCCGCCCAGGATTTGCAGCGTCGCCATCGGCGGCTTGAGGTGACCCGGTTCCGCCGATGTCAGCTCGTCGAGCGGATGCCATTCCACTTCCTTGCGCTGCGCCTCTTCGATCGCGCCGACGCGCCCCATCTCGTCCATGCTCGCGAGCGACAGCGCCCAGCCCTCCTCGCCCGCGCGCCCCGTCCGGCCGATGCGATGCACGTGCACTTCCGGATCGGGCGTCACATCGACGTTGATCACCGCTTCCAGTTGCGCGATGTCGAGCCCGCGCGCGGCGACATCGGTCGCGACGAGCACCGAGCAACTGCGATTGGCGAACTGCACCAAAACCTGATCGCGCTCGCGTTGCTCCAGCTCACCGTGCAAGGTCAGCGCTTCGAAGCCTTGCGCGCGCAGCACGTCGAGCAGATCGCGGCATTGCTGCTTCGTGTTGCAAAACGCGAGCGTGCTCACCGGCCGATAGTGATCCAGCAACAGCCCGACCGAATGCAGGCGCTCATGGTCTTCGACCTGATAGAAGCGCTGCTTGATCTTCGCGTTGCTGTGCTGTTCGGTGAGCTTGATCTCGCGCGGATTGCGCAAGAATTGCTGGCTCAGTTTCGCGATGCCTTCCGGATACGTCGCCGAGAACAACAGCGTCTGACGCTCCTTCGGGCACTGGCGCGCGACGGACGCAATGTCATCGAAGAAACCCATGTCGAGCATGCGGTCCGCTTCGTCGAGAACGAGCGTGCGCACGGCGTCGAGCGAGAGGGTTTCACGCTGCAGGTGATCCATGATGCGGCCCGGCGTGCCGACGACGATATGCGCGCCGTGCTCGAGACTCGCGATCTGCGGACGCATCGGCGTTCCGCCGCACAGCGTCAGCACTTTCACGTTCTCTTCGGCGCGCGCGAGGCGGCGGATTTCCTGCGTGACCTGATCGGCGAGCTCGCGCGTCGGGCAGAGCACGAGTGCCTGCACGGCGAATCGGCCTGCATCGAGTTTCGAAAGCAGCGGCAGCGTGAACGCCGCCGTTTTGCCGCTGCCGGTTTTCGCCTGCGCGATGAGATCGTGACCCGCGAGCGCCGGCGGCAGGCTCGCGGCCTGGATCGGCGTCATCGACAGATAGCCGAGTTGCTGCAGGTTCGACTGCATCGCGGTTGAAAGCGGCAGGCTGCTGAATGAAGTATCGGTGGTCATGATTTCAGCGTGTTCCGCGCGGCGGAATGTCGGCGATCTGCTCGTACGTGGCCGTGCCGTCGTCGGCTTGATGGCGCTCGACGTAATTGCGCGCGCCGCACATCGGACAGCGGAACAGCAGGCCTTGGCCCTCGTTCTTGATGACGACGTCCGAAGGTTCCCATTCCGCGCCGCAGGACTGGTTTCGACAGGTAAACATGTGTTGGATCTCTTCCATGCGTGACGCGTTTGATCGGTTCAAAGGCGAGAGTGTACGCGCGCTTGGCAGTCGACGCGTCCGGAGCATGGTTTCCGCACCGCGCCGTTGTGACACAGGTTTTTGTAGCTTTCGATGATGTCGGTCATTGAATCGTCATCACGCGACTCGCCGCTTTAAAGATGCACATACGATACCTCTTCAGTGCGACGTGAACCGTTGTCCGATCAACGACTGAATCGAAAAGGGAGTCACCGTGTTTTGTTATCAATGTGAGCAGACCGACCGCACGGGCGCGCAGCAGGGTTGTGCATCCGCGAAAGGGAATTGCGGCAAGGATGCGACGACGGCCGATCTGCAGGACCTGCTGGTGCATGCGGTGAAGGGACTTGCGCAGTACAACAGCCTCGCCCGCGCGATGGGTCATGCGGACCGCGAAGCCGACCGGTTCATGCTCTATGCGATGTTCACGACGCTCACCAACGTGAACTTCAACGCGGGCCGCTTCGTTGCGCTGCTTCGCGACGCGGGGCATCACCGCGACCGCGTGCGGTCATCGTATGAAGCCATCGCTGCGGCCGCAGGCAAACCGGCTCAGCGCCCGGCCGGTCCCGCAGCATGGCAGCCCGCCGACGATCTCATGGGTTTGCTCGCGCAGGCGCAGACCGTGGGCATCGATGCGGGCATCGAGACGGTAGGCGCGGACGTCGTCGGTCTTCGCGCGCTGGTGCTTTACGGGCTCAAAGGCGTTTGCGCCTATGCGCATCACGCGCAGGTGCTCGGCAAGGAAAACGACGGGATCTATGCGGGTGTCGAGGCAGCGCTCTGCTTCCTCGCCGCCGATCCCGCCGATACCGATTCGCTCCTCGCGCAAGCGCTGCAACTCGGCAGCCTGAATCTCGACGTGATGGCGTTGCTCGACGACGCCAACACCGGCCGCTTCGGAGCTCAGGAGCCGGGTGCGGTTCGCATTACACCGGTGGCGGGCAAGGCGATTCTCGTCTCGGGCCATGATCTCGGCGATCTCGAAGCGCTGCTGGAGCAGACGCAAGGCACGGGCATCCGGATCTATACGCATGGCGAAATGCTTCCGGCTCATGCTTATCCGAAGCTCAAGTCGTACGCGCATCTCGCAGGCAACTATGGCGGCGCGTGGCAGGACCAGCAGTCGGACTTCGCGAATTTCCCTGGTCCGGTCCTGATGACCTCCAACTGCATCATCGAGCCGCGGCCGCAGTATCGCCAGCGCATCTTCACGACCGGACCTGTGGGCTGGCCCGGCGTGCGGCATCTGGAAAACCACGATTTCTCGGTGCTGATACACGCTGCGAAAGCGTTGCCGGGATTCATCGAGACCGCGGAGGAAAAAACCATCACGGTTGGCTTCGGACGTCATGCGGTCCTTGGCGTCGCCGACAAGGTGATCGACGCCGTGAAAGCCGGCGCAATCAGGCATTTCTTCCTGATCGGCGGATGCGACGGCGCCGCGCCGGGCCGCAACTACTACACCGAGTTCGCAGAACAGGCGCCGGACGACACCGTCGTGATGACACTCGGCTGCAATAAATATCGCTTCAACCAGCATGCATTCGGCGATATCGGCGGCATTCCGCGGCTGCTCGATCTCGGGCAGTGCAACGACTCGTATTCCGCGATCCGCATCGCGACGGCGCTCGCCGACGCGTTCGAATGCGGTGTCAACGACTTGCCGCTGTCGCTCATCGTTTCGTGGTTCGAGCAGAAGGCGGCCGCCGTCCTGCTGACGCTGCTGGCACTCGGAATCAGGAACATTCGGCTCGGGCCGACGTTGCCGGCGTTCCTGACGCCGAACATCCTCGCAATTCTCGTCGATAAATTCGCGATTCAGCCGATCGGCGATGCGCGTTCCGACCTCGCCGCCGCACTTTCGCGTAAGGCCGCGTGAGTCCATTTGCCGGATGCGGGAGCGCATCCGGCCATCACCATCGTGTTGCTATGACCTTTCGTATCGACTTGACGACACGTGACGCGCAGCGATTGAGTTTCGACTGCGCGTCCGATCAAGACTTGCTCACGGCCGCGGCGGCGGCCGATATCGTGCTGCCCTCGCAGTGCAGGAAAGGCAGTTGCGGTGCGTGCCATGCCACCGTCACGCACGGGGATTTCCGCATGGGCGATCACAGCGCCGAGGCGCTCTCGCGCGATCAGGCGGGCGCGATGCTCATGTGCAGAACGACGCCGTGCAGCGATCTGCATGTCAGCCTTCCCTACGACCACACGAAAGTGCTGCGTCAGCCGGTCCCGCGTCGGGTCGCCACGATCGTGGGCCTCGACACGATCGCGCGCAACACCGTGCGCCTCACGCTCGACATTCCGCCCACTGTAGAGGGTGGCTGTGCAGCCGAATTCGAACCCGGACAGTTCATGGAACTGGAGATACCGGACAGCGAAGAACGTCGCCCTTATTCGCTCGCGAATACGAGCAACTGGGAAGGACGGCTCGAATTTCTGATCAGGTTGCAGCCGAACGGCCGCTTCTCGACTTTTCTGCGTGAGCGCGCGCGCGTGGGCGAGCAAATCGTCGTGCGCGGTCCGATGGGCGGCTTCGGCATCCGCGAGGGCAGCCTTCGCCCGCGCTGGTTCGTCGCCGGTGGTACGGGCGTCGCGCCGATGCTTTCGATGCTACGGCGCATGGCCGACTTTCAGGAGATGCAGGATGCGCGGCTTTTCTTCGGCGTGAACGAGGAGAGCGAACTGTTTCTCGACGAAGAACTGGCGGAACTCAAGACGCGGCTGCCGCAACTGGCGGTCGAGCTGTGCGTCTGGAGGCCGGCGAGCGCGTGGGACGGCTTTCGCGGTACGCCCGTCGATGCGTTGCGTGGTGCCTTGGCAAACGCGAGCGTTCCGCCGGATATTTACGTCTGCGGCCCAGCCGCGTTGATCCGGGCGGCCGAGCAGCTTGCCGTCGCATCGGATCTGCCGGCGGAGCAATTCGCCAGCGAGCGGTTCGTTGCGGGCGAAGCCGGCATTTGAGGGCGCGTGCGCCGTGCTTCGCAAAGTCCGCAAGAAAAGCTAAAGCGGGTCGTGCTACTTTGCTTGCAACGATCCCTGGGAGTCGGCGATGACCGAAAAGCCTTATGAAACGCGGCTCGCGCGCGTGGTCGCGTATATCCACGATCATCTCGACGACGCGCTCGACCTCAATCGGCTCGCGGAAGTAGCGTGTTTGTCGCCGTATCACTGGCATCGGATTTATCACGCGTTTTACGGCGAGACGGCGGCGGCGACCGTGCGCAGATTGCGGCTGCATCGGGCGGCGAATGAGCTCGTGCAGGGCGCGGCGCCGATCGATTCGATTGCCGAGCGGGCCGGATATGGCAGCGTGCAGGCCTTTTCGCGGGCGTTTCAGGCGAGTTATCGGATGCCGCCCGGGCAGTTTCGTAGCGAAGGCGGCGCTGCGATATTCGATTCTTTCGATGAAGTTCGATCAGGAGATACGACCATGCATCAGGTTGATATTCGCACTCAGAGTGGCTTCACCGCAGCGGCGATGGAGCATCGCGGCTCGTATATGAATATCGGGCGAGCGTTCGAGATGCTGTTTCACTGGCTCGCCGTGCGCGGGTTGGTCGATCCGCGTGCGCGCTCGCTAGGGATTTATTTCGATGATCCTTCCGCCGTCGCCGAAGACGATTTGAGGTCGATGGCGTGCTGCGAGTTGTTTTCTCCCGGTGACGTGAAGTTCGAAGCGCCGGTGTCGCGCGCGGAGGTCGCGGGCGGGGAGTTTGCGGTGCTCACGCACGTCGGGCCGTATGCGCAGCTTTGCTTCGCGTATCAGTGGCTGTATGGCGAATGGCTGCCGAAGTCGGGACGCGAGACGGGAGAGGCGCCGGTGTTCGAGGTTTATGTCAGCGATCCGAGGGAGACGGCGCCGGCGGATCTGGTGACTGAGATTTGGTTGCCGTTGAAGGCTGATGCCTAGACTGGCCTCGCGCGCCCCTTGAACACCTGCGCGCGATGCCAGTCGATGAAATCGGCCGATGGATGATCTTCCGCGTGAACCGGCGCATTCAACTGATGACCGTGATGCCGCAGCAGGATTTCATCGAACTGCCGGGCTGATCCATACGCTGCGTCCGACACCAGAACCCGGCGTGCTTCCCCCAGCGTAAACGCGCCGAGATCGAAGAGCTTGTGATGCATGCAGCAGAGCGCGATGCCGTTTGCAACGACATCGGGGCCGTGCGCCTGATGCCATTTGATATGCGCGGCCTCGAGACCCACCGACATATTGCCGATGCGCACATCGAGATTGCACAACGCACATCGATATTCATATGCGGTCAGCACCGCGCCGCGGAACAACGGATCGCGCTTTTGCGCGGCGGGCGTGGAAATATCGAGCGAAAGTCCGACCGCGTCGAGTATGTCGCGATGGACGCTCTCGGGAAAATGGCGGTCGAGGAGCAGGCGCGCGACCGTTGCAATAGCGCGGGGATCGTCGTCGAAGAGACGCTGGACGTCGTCGATGAATCGTCCCGCCGCGTTCAGTTCGCGTAGTTGCTTCTTCGTGAGATCGAAGTGGAGTACGAGTTCATCGTGAATGGCGACTTGCCAGACGCGATCGCTGCGAAGATGAAGGAAAGGAAGCTCGGGATAGTACGTTTGACGCTGCGGGCCAAACTCGCGCAGCAAGTCGCTCAGCGTTTCGCCATATTCCGCGAACGGAACGATTCGGATATTCCGAACGAACAACCCGAGTGCGAGAAGCACGAGCAACGGTTTATGAGGCGCGCGCACGTCGCCGCGTCGCCAGACGTTGAGCTTCTCGAAACGGTGAAGAATCTCTGCGGATGTCGCGGCGTCCATTGCTGCGGCTTCTTGTTGTTTTTGATGCGCCCCGTAATCGCCGGGTCGAAACACGGCGATTACGGATTCATTGCTTTTGCTTACCCATCAAACGTCAATATTCCCCGCCCGCAACGCATTACTCTCGATAAACGCCCTGCGCGGCTCGACATCATCGCCCATGAGCGTAGTAAAGATGCCATCCGCCGCAATCGCGTCCTCGATCTGCACACGCAGCAGGCGCCGCACATTGGGATCCATCGTCGTTTCCCAGAGCTGCTCGGGATTCATCTCGCCCAAGCCCTTATATCGCTGCTTCGAAACATTGCGCTCGGCATCCGCGATTAGCCACTTCATCGCGTTCTTGAAGTCGTTCACGGCCATCGAACGCTCGCCGCGTTTGATCAGCGCGCCTTCACCGATCAACCCCTTGAACGTATCCGCCGTCGAAACGAGCTGCTTGTAATCAGCGGTGAGTTGAAGGTCTTCATCCAGCACGGAAACCTTCACGTTGCCATGATGACGTCGCTTGATATGCAGCGAACGCAGTTCACGCACCTGATCGTAAGCCGCTTCAACCGAAACCTCGGGCTTCAACGGATCGGCACGCAAGCGTTCTTCCAACCGCTTCGCCGAAGCCTCCGCCGCTTCCTGCGATGAAAGATCGATGACGACGCCGTCCATCACGGATTCCAGAGCGGCTGCGTCGTAGATACGGCTCAAACGGTCGACCACCGCCTGCGCCAGCAAGTAAGCGCGCGCCAACTCGCCCAGAGCATCGCCGGAAATAGGATCGGCGCCCTCGCTCGCGATCAGCTCCGACCCTTGCAGCGCCAGCTTCAACATATGCTGATTGAGTTCGTGCGCATCCTTCATATACCGCTCGTCCTTGCCCGCCTTGATCTTGTAGAGCGGCGGCTGCGCGATATAGATAAACCCACGCTCGACGATCTCCGGCATCTGCCGATAGAAGAACGTCAGCAGCAGCGTGCGGATGTGCGCGCCGTCGACGTCCGCATCGGTCATGATGATGATGCGGTGATAGCGCAGCTTGTCGAGGTTGTAGTCGTCCTTGCCAATGCCGCACCCGAGCGCCGTCACGAGCGTGACGATCTGCTCGGACGAAATCAGCTTGTCGAAGCGCGCCTTCTCGACGTTCAGCACCTTGCCGCGCAACGGCAAAATAGCCTGGAACTTGCGATCGCGCCCCTGCTTCGCCGAACCGCCCGCCGAGTCGCCCTCGACGATATAAATCTCCGACTTCGCAGGATCTTTCTCCTGGCAATCCGCGAGCTTGCCCGGCAAGCCGATGCCGTCGAGCACGCCCTTGCGCCGCGTCATTTCCCGCGCCTTACGCGCGGCATCGCGCGCACGCGCCGCATCGACGATCTTGCCCGTGATGATCTTCGCGTCGTTCGGCGTCTCCTGCAGATAGTCTTCGAGCGCCTTCGCGACGACCTCCTCGACCGGCGCACGCACTTCCGACGACACCAGCTTGTCCTTCGTCTGCGAGCTGAACTTCGGCTCCGGCACCTTCACCGACAGCACGCACGACAACCCCTCGCGCATGTCGTCGCCGGTCGTTTCGACCTTCGCCTTCTTCGCGATTTCGTTATCGATGATGTACTTGTTGATGACGCGCGTCATCGCCGCGCGCAGGCCGGTCAAGTGCGTGCCGCCGTCGCGCTGCGGAATGTTGTTCGTGAAGCACAGCACGCTTTCGTTGAAGCTGTCGTTCCACTGCATCGCCACTTCGACGGTCACGTTCTCGCGCTCGCCGACCGCGTGGAACACGTTCGGATGCAGCACCTGCTTCGCCTTGTTGATGTACTCGACGAAGCCCTTCACGCCGCCCGCGAACGCGAAATCGTCTTCCTTGCCGGTGCGCTGATCCGTCAAACGGATACGCACGCCGTTGTTCAGGAACGAAAGCTCGCGCATGCGCTTCGCGAGAATGTCGTAATGGAATTCGACATTGCCGAAGATCGTCGCGTCCGCCAGGAAGTGCACTTCGGTGCCGCGATTTTCCGTATCGCCGACGACGGGCATCGGCGAATACTGCACACCGTCTTCTTCGACGATCTCGCGGTTCTGCGCGACGCCGCGCGCAAACTCCATGAAGTGTTTCTTGCCGTCGCGGCGCACCGTGAGGCGCAGCCATTCGGACAGCGCGTTCACGCACGACACGCCCACGCCGTGCAGGCCGCCCGACACCTTGTAGCTGTTCTGGTCGAACTTGCCGCCCGCGTGCAGCTCGGTCATGACGATTTCGGCGGCGCTGCGCTTCGGATCGTGCTTGTCGTCGCGCTTCAGGCCGGTCGGCACGCCGCGGCCATTGTCGGTGACGGAAATCGAATTGTCCGCGTGAATCACGACGTGAATGTCGTCGCAATAGCCCGCGAGCGCTTCGTCGATGGAGTTGTCCAGCACTTCGAAAACGAGGTGATGCAGACCGGTGCCATCCGACGTATCGCCGATATACATGCCCGGCCGCTTGCGCACGGCCTCCAGACCTTCGAGGATCTGGATGGACGAGGCGCCGTAGCTGTTGTCAGGCTTGTTGTCGGGTTGCGAATTTGTGTTTTCAGTCATGGAATTTTTCCGGTTCTGCGTCACTGCTTCGACACTGCTTCGATAACGCTTCAATTACTGCTCTAACTTTTCAAAACACCTTAAAAACACCAAAGGGGCGAGCCGCCCCTTGGTGTGTTTTCGGTTTTGCGCGCTTTAAATGCGCATCGGCATCACCACGTATTTGAATTCCTCGTTCTCGGGAATCGTGATGAGCGCGCTGGAATTGGCGTCGCCGAGGCTCACGTTGAGCGTGTCGACCTTCAGATTCGCGAGCACATCGAGCAGATACGTGACGTTGAATCCGATATCGACGGAATCGCCCTGATACGCGATCTCGAGTTCTTCCTGCGCCTCTTCCTGGTCCGCGTTCGTGGACATGATCTTGAGCTGGCCCGGCTCGACGAGGCAGCGCACGCCCTTGAACTTGTCGGACGTCAGAATGGCCGCGCGCTGCAGCGAGCGCTGCAGTTCCTCGCGGCCGATCTCGAACGTGTTCTTGTGCGACTTCGGAATCACGCGCTGGAAGTCGGGGAACTTGCCTTCGACGAGCTTCGACACCAGTTCCACCTGACCGAAGCTGAACTTCACCTGCGTCGCGGCGATATCGATCTTCAGTTCGTCGTCGATATCTTCGAGCAGGCGTTGAAGCTCCAGAATCGTCTTGCGCGGGATGATGACTTCCTGACGCGCGAACGAGCCTTCGATTTTCATCGACGAGAACGCGAGACGATGGCCGTCGGTCGCGACCGCCATCAGCTGGTCGCCGTCCACGACGAGCAGCATGCCGTTGAGGTAGTAGCGGATGTCCTGCTGCGCCATGGCGAAATACACCATGCCGAGCAGCTGGCGGAACGTTTTCTGCGGAACCGAAAGGCTCGCGCCGAAGTCAGTAGCCTGGTTGACCGTGGGAAATTCGTCCGCGGCGAGCGTCTGCAGCGCGAAACGGCTCTTGCCGGAACGCACGGTCAGGCGCTTGTCGGAGAGGTCGAGCACGACTTCGCCCGAAGGCATTGCGCGGAGAATGTCCAGCAGCTTGCGCGCGGCGACCGTGGTGGCGACCTGGTCGCTGCCGACGCCGAAATCGGCGCGGGTCGTGATCTGGAGTTCGAGGTCGGTCGAGAGGAACGACACGTCGGCGCCGTTCTTGGTAATGAGCAGATTTGCGAGGATCGGCAACGTATGGCGGCGTTCTACGATACCGCTCACGGTTTGCAGCGGCCTTAGAAGATTATCTCGTTCGGTCTTGACCAGTTGCATAGAGTTCCTTCGTTGATATGACGGCCTGTCTGCCGGTTTCGCCACCAGAATTGCCCGACGGACAACCTCGTAACACGCGTTGCCGGCCCCCGCCGGTCACTCGCGAAAAACTGCGCTCGAAAGCCGCCCAGGCCACGGACGGCTAAACCTATATTGTGCCTCAAAACGGAACCGCTCCCTAGAAATGGGGGCATTTACGTCAAAAAACAGCCTCTCGAGCGCAATAAATGACGTGAGCGTTCCTCGCGCCGCTTCGCCCGGTCGTCAGCCCTTCAGCGTCTGCTCGAGCACGTGCAGTTCGTGGTTCAGTTGCGCGTCGTTGCCGCGCTCCGCACCGATCTTGCGCACCGCGTGCAGCACGGTCGTGTGATCGCGTCCGCCGAAGAGCTCACCGATCTCGGGCAGGCTCTTTTGCGTCAGCTCCTTCGCCAGATACATCGCGATCTGGCGCGGGCGCGCAATGTTAGCCGGCCTCTTTTTCGAATACATGTCGGCGACCTTGATGTTGTAGAAGTCCGCCACCGTCTTTTGAATGTTCTCGACGGAGATCTGGCGGTTCTGCACCGTCAGCAGATCCTTCAGCGCTTCCTTGGTCAGCTCGATGGTGATGTCGCGGCCATGAAACTTCGAGTACGCGAGGATCTTGCGCAGCGCGCCTTCGAGTTCGCGCACGTTCGAGCGCAGATGCTTCGCGACGAAGAACGCGACGTCTTCGGAGAGACTCACGCCTTCGGAAAGCGCCTTGCGCATGAGAATCGCGACGCGCATTTCCAGCTCGGGCGGCTCGATCGCAACCGTCAGGCCGGAATCGAAGCGCGAGATCAGACGATCGTCGATACCGGAGATTTCCTTCGGATACGTATCGCTCGTGATGATGACCTGCGCCTTGTTCGCGACAAGCGCTTCGAATGCATAGAAGAACTCTTCCTGCGTGCGCGACTTGCCGGAGAAGAACTGAATATCGTCGATGAGCAGCAGATCGAGCGAGTGGTAGTAACGCTTGAAGTCGTCGAACGCCTTGCGCTGGTACGCCTTCACGACATCGGACACGTACTGCTCCGCGTGAATGTAGCGAATGCGCGCGCCCGCCTTGTCCATCAGCAACTGATTGCCGATCGCGTGAATCAGGTGTGTCTTGCCGAGGCCCACGCCGCCATACAGAAAGAGCGGGTTGTAGGAAATGCCCGGGTTGTCCGCGACCTGGATCGCGGCCGCGCGTGCGAGCTGATTCGCCTTGCCGGTGACGAAGTTGTCGAAGGTCAGCACCGGGTTCAGTTTCGAACGCTCGTAGGCGGAATCGGTTTCACCGCCCGCCGACGGAGCGCCTCCCGGGCGCCACGTGCGCCGGCCCGCGGCGGCTTCGTTGGCGTCGAGGCTCGGGAGGTCGAGATCGGCCTGATCTTCCTGCGTGGCTTGCGCGGCCTGCTGAGCCGCTTCGGCCGCGAGCGCGTTGATGTGCGCGGTGGCGTTTGCGTGCGCGACGACGGTCGGCGGCTGCGGTGCGGCCGCCGAAGGCGCGGGTGCGCGCGGTGCAACCGGCGCGCTCGGACGCGGGGCCGCGGCGGGGCCGCCGCCGATCGCGTTGCGCGCGGTGGCCTTCGGATCGAGGACGAATTGCACGTCGATGGGCGCGCTGAAAAAGTCGCGCGCAACATCGGCGATGCGGCCCGAGAACTGGCTTTTCACCCAGTCGAGCTTGAAGCGGTTGGGAGCGGCGATGCGCAGGGTGTTCGCGTCGGCATCGAAGTCCACCGGGGTCAGCGGCTTGATCCACGTGACGTACTGCTGCGGCGTGAGTTCACGCGCCAGCAGTGCGGAACAGTGTTCCCAGAAATCGTTCATCGAATGCGGTCGTTATGGTTGCTCCGCACCTGCGGGCCGTGCTTGCCGAACGTTCGGCAAGTCCCGGCACAGCCGAGCAGGCATGCTTCGGAGGCTTACGCCGCAAGGGTTTGCGGGCGGACGGCGGGCCGAAGCAGCGGGCGGATATTTGGGAGTAAGGCGAGATTCTAACGCCAAACCAGGGCATCGCGCGAGTTATCCACAGGGTCAAATCAATGCGCCGGACGTGCCGGATTTGTGCCTGAATCCGTGTTCACAAGCGCTAAACTATTGACGGTCAATAGGAAAACGGTTTAAATAGCGGGTTCCGCGAAAACAGAATTCCTGAACCTCCGGACATCGCGCTTGCAGTGACCCCACTGGAGCCTAGCCCGCGCGGTCAATCAACACTCAAGTGAGAGCACCATGAAACGTACTTACCAGCCTTCCGTCACGCGCCGTAAGCGCACCCACGGTTTCCGCGTTCGCATGAAGACCGCTGGCGGCCGCAAGGTCATCAACGCTCGCCGCGCGAAGGGCCGCAAGCGCCTGGCAATCTAAGTTTGCCAATGGCAGCTCGCAGTCAGGTTCATATGTCAGCGAGCCGCCCACGCGCCGCACAGAAGTCTTGAAACAGGACATCGTTCAGTTGCCGGCGCAGGCCGCGTTCCCCAAGGCCGCAAGGCTACTGAAAACGGATGAGTTCTCATCCGTTTTTCGTTTGCGCCCCTGGCGCCGTTCGCCGCACTTCGTTCTGTACGGCAAGCCGTCCGGAAAGGAAGCGCGGCTCGGGCTGGTGATCGGCAAGAAGCAGGCGCCGCGCGCCGTCACGCGCAATCTGGTCAAACGGCTTGCGCGCGAGGCGTTCCGGCTGCGCCGCACGCAGTTGAACGGATTCGACATTCTCGTTCGGCTGCATGCGAAGATCGACCGCAAGGCGATGCCGAGCGCGAGCTCGCCGCCGCTTCGGGCGTTGATCAGCAGCGAGCTGGAAACATTGTTCGACCGTGCCGTGCGCGAAGCTGCGCGCCGCGCGGCCGAATCCGTGGCGGCGCCGCCTCATGCGCCCGCCGTCGACGAAACACCCGGCCCGTCAGGGTCATGAAGCGCGGATTGCGCCGGATTTGCCTCCCATCGATGGCGATTTCAGCGCGCGGCGCGAAGCTTATGCAAACGGCACTCATCGCGTTGTTACGCTTCTACAAGCTTGCTGTGAGCCCCCTGCTCGGCAACCGGTGCCGCTTTTATCCTTCCTGTTCCGACTACGCGCGCGAGGCAATCCAGTATCATGGCGCCGCGCATGGCACGTATCTCGCCGTGAAGCGGCTCTGCCGCTGCCATCCTTTTTCGGCGGGCGGCGTCGATCTCGTGCCGCCTCCCAACGCGCACGAATCGCGCACGGACGCCGAAGCCTCCGCGCAAGACAAGCTTTCAACACTAAACGGCGCTGAAGCGCTTTCCGATCGACACTGAGACAACGCATGGATATCAAACGCACCGTCCTATGGGTCATCTTCTTCGTGTCAGTTGTCCTGCTGTTCGACAACTGGCAACGCGACCACGGGCGCCCGTCGATGTTCTTCCCGAGCGCGACGCAGCCGGCCAAGACCGCCAGCAACCCCGCACCGGGTTCGGCCGCATCCGGCGCGCAGCCTTCCGAGCTGCCTAACGCGCCGGCCGGCGCCGCCGCTCCCGGTTCGACGACGCCGCCCGCCACGGCCCAGGCTCAACTCGTCAAGTTCACGACGGACGTGTACTCCGGTGAGATCGACACGCGCGGCGGCACGCTCTCGAAGCTCACGCTGATGAAGGAAGGCGACGGCAAGCAGCCGAACCTCTACGTCACGCTGTTCGATCACACCGCGAACCATACGTACCTCGCGCGCACGGGCCTGCTCGGCGGCGACTTCCCGAACCACAACGACGTGTTCACGCCGGTGCCCGGCCAGACGTCGATGACGGGCGATGAAAAGACGCTGAAGATCGCGTTCGAATCGCCGGTGAAGGGTGGCGTGAAGGTCATCAAGACTTACACGTTCACGCGCGGCAGCTATGTGATCAACGTCGACACGAAGATCGAGAACGTCGGCACCGCGCCGGTCTCGCCGAAGCTCTACATGGAGCTCGTGCGCGACAACACGCCGGTCGAGACGCCGCGCTTCTCGCATACGTTCATCGGGCCGGCGGTCTATACGGAACAGAAGCACTTCCAGAAGATCGACTTCTCCGACATCGACAAGAACAAGGCATCGTTCGAGCCCTCCTCCGACAACGGCTGGATCGCGATGGTGCAGCACTACTTCGCGTCGGCGTGGATTCCGCAGCAGGGCGTGAAGCGCGACATCTACGTGCAGAAGATCGACCCCGAGCTGTATCGCGTGGGCGTCACGCTGCCGGCGCAGACCATCGCGCCGGGACAAAGCGTGAATGTCGATGCGCGTCTCTTCGCCGGCCCGGAAGAAGAGCGCATGCTCGAAGGCATCGCGCCGGGTCTGGAGCTTGTGAAGGACTACGGCATGGTGACGATCATCGCCAAGCCGCTCTTCTGGCTGCTCGAAAAGATCCACGGTTATGTGGGCAACTGGGGCTGGGCGATCGTGCTGCTCACAGTGCTGATCAAGGCTGTGTTCTTCCCGCTGTCCGCGGCGAGCTACAAGTCGATGGCGCGCATGAAGGAAATCACGCCGCGCATGCAGCAGATCCGCGAGCGCCTGAAGAGCGACCCGCAGAAGATGAACGCCGCGCTGATGGAGTTGTACAAGACCGAAAAGGTCAATCCGTTCGGCGGCTGCCTGCCGGTGGTCGTGCAAATTCCGGTGTTCATCTCGCTGTACTGGGTGCTGCTGTCGTCGGTGGAAATGCGCGGCGCGCCGTGGATTCTCTGGATTCACGATCTGTCGCAGCAGGACCCGTACTTCATCCTGCCGGTGCTGATGGCCGTGTCGATGTTCGTGCAGACCAAGCTGAACCCGACGCCGCCCGATCCCGTTCAGGCAAAGATGATGATGTTCATGCCGATCGCGTTCTCGGTCATGTTCTTCTTCTTCCCCGCTGGTCTCGTGCTGTATTACGTGGTGAACAACGTGCTGTCGATCGCCCAGCAGTACTACATCACGCGCATGATGGGTAAAGGAAAGACGAAGGCGGCCTGAGCGCTGCGTCTGATTTGATCTGCATGTGGAAACGCCCGGCTTGCCGGGCGTTTTGTTTTCAGGCGGTGCGATCTCTTTTCTTCAATCGCCCAGTTCTCTCAGCGCGCGGAGGAGCAGTTCCTTTACCGCGGCTTTTCGCTGTCTCTCTCTGTCCGCGAAGGTGTCCGCCTCGTACGAAGCGGGTACTTAAGCCTCCTCCGGATAGGCATGATGCTCTCGATCGGCGCTTTGCCCGACGAGCCATTCAACAGACTTGCCCGTTAGCTGGGCCAGCCGACGCATGTTTGCCGGGTTAGGCAAATAGCGGGCGCCCAACCGGTTTTCAGCGGTGGTGTCCGAAATCGTCTCATCGAAGCAAAGGCGAGTGGCAGAAAATCGGCGAATCAGTGCGTTAGCGTACTTTCGCCAACGGCCTACGATTTATCCCAAATGCACGAGAAGTTGCCCGAACGCGCGTAACGACTGCTCACCGCGTCATCGATCCATAAAATTGCTCGACGAGTTCCTCGAGCAAATAGCGATGATGCGGCGACAGCGCTTCGATTTTCGTCGCCAGTTCGAGCGTCTCCTCCGACGCCGGATACTGTTCGTCACGGGCGAGCGGTTTCGGCGTCACTTGCGGACTACCGCTCGGCGGCGGCCCGTAATGCAGCCAGTGCTGATCGACCTTGAACCATTCCGCGAGGGTCTTCAGTTTGTCGACGGTCGGAATCGAGCGCGCGGTGAGCCATTTATGCGCGGTCTGAGGCGAAACCGGCTCCCCCTGGTAGCGCAGATTGAAATGCAATGCGAGATCCGTCGCGCCGCGCATGCGTTCGGGTGCGCGGGACATCGAGAATTTGAGCCGCTCGGAGAAATCGGCTTTTTCTTGCGGTGTAGGCATGGGCTGGATTGTGCAAGGCAATCGCTGATTACGAGTCAACTACACGGGCTACTTTTTACGTGAAGCTGCGTTCGTTTATCTTGATTAAGTGCTCTATCTAGCTGCCTAACAGCAGCTAGTTCTCACCGCAACGTACCACCCGGCAAGTGTTTGCTGGGCATTGCCACAAAATTCTTCTCTCGACGCCGACCTACGACAGTATCTCAAAAAAGATAACGTACGCGCTCGCTTTGTACCAGTGGCATACCGGCGCGCATCCTGCTCCGCGATACAATGCCGGCACTCTTGACCCATCCACTCCCACTTCCGTCATGCTGAGCAACGACACCGATCCGATCGTCGCAATCGCTACCGCGCCGGGACGCGGCGGCATCGGCGTCGTGCGTCTGTCGTTCGGCCGTTCGGGAGAAGGCGCCGCGCAGAAAGCCATGCAAGCGTTGTGCGGTCAGACGCTTGCGCCGCGGCATGCGAGCTATGTTCCGTTTGTCGACGGCAATGGCGAAGCGCTCGATCGCGGTATCGCCCTTTACTTCCCCGCGCCCCATTCCTACACGGGCGAGCACGTGCTGGAACTACAGGGACATGGCGGCCCGATCGTGCTGCAACTGGTTCTGCAGCGTGCCATCGAAACCGGTCGAGAATTCGGTCTGCGCCTCGCTGAACCTGGCGAATTCACGCGGCGCGCTTTCCTCAACGACAAGCTCGATCTCGCACAGGCAGAAGCTGTCGCCGATCTGATCGAAGCGAGCACGGAAGCGGCAGCGCGCTCGGCCGGCCGCTCGCTGGAAGGCGCGTTTTCGCGCGAGATTCACGCGCTCGTCGAGGATGTGATCAATCTGCGCATGCTCGTTGAAGCAACGCTCGATTTTCCCGAGGAAGAAATCGACTTTCTCGAAGCAGCTGACGCGCGCGGCAAACTCGCGCGCATCCGCGAGCGGCTCGACACCGTTCTCGCCGATGCGCGTCAAGGCGCGCTGTTGCGCGAAGGTTTGTCCGTGGTGCTCGCGGGCCAGCCGAACGTGGGTAAATCGTCGCTACTCAACGCGCTCGCGGGCGCGGAACTCGCGATCGTCACGCCGATTGCCGGCACGACGCGTGACAAGGTCGCACAGACGATCCAGGTCGAAGGCATTCCGCTGCACATCATCGATACGGCAGGGCTGCGCGATACACAGGACGAAGTGGAGCGCATCGGCATCGAGCGCACGTGGGGTGAGATCGAGCGCGCCGACGTCGTTCTCCATCTTCTCGATGCGCGCGAAGGCGCAACGCCGGAAGATCACGTCATTGCCGCGCGCTTCCCGGCGGGCGTGCCCGTCGTGCGGGTGATGAACAAGACGGATCTCGCAGGCGCGCCGGCCGTCGTGCGCGACGGCGCGAGTCACGCGCGTGAAGTGAATCTGTCAGCCAAGACCGGCGACGGAATCTCGCTATTGCGCAGCGAGCTTCTGAAGATCGCCGGCTGGCAGGCAGGCGCGGAAAGCGTATATCTGGCGCGCGAACGGCATCTGATTGCGTTGCGCGAAGCACGCGAGCACCTCGCACTCGCTGCAGAACACGCGGATCAGCACTCGCAGGCGCTCGATCTTTTCGCCGAAGAGTTGCGGCTCGCGCAGGACAATCTCAACGCGATCACAGGCGAGTTCACGTCCGATGATCTGTTGGGCGTGATCTTCAGCCGCTTCTGCATCGGAAAATAGGCTACGCGCCTGCGGGCTTGCCGACGTCGCGCAACTCCGCGCTGAGCTTCTCGATTTCGTCAGGTCGACCGTGAAACGCCGCTGGCGTGTTCTGAAACATCTCGATCCGATACGCGCCATCGCAGAGCGACAGCACGATCGTCTGAATCGCGTTCAAACTCGGTTCCAGCGCGGTCGCGCCGCGCGGCCACATGCCCGCGACGGCGCGCAACAACAGCGTCTGCCCGTTCGCCATGCGCCTCACTTCGCGGACCTTTGCCACGAAACGCGGCGTCGGATGCCCGGCGAAGATCGGCCGAAGGTGCGCCTCGATGCACGTGCGCCCGTCGATGACGCTGCCGTCGAAACCAACGAGGCTGCCGCGATCCGTGAAACGCGCCGCCATCGCTGCTGCGTCCTGCCTGTTCCAGTCCTCCAGCAAGCCGAAGTAGACGCGCCGCGCGCTCGCGGTCCAATCATCGGGCGTGCTCATGCCGCCTTCTTCCATGCTGCCGCGACGACGCCCGCGCCCATCAGGAGCGCGCCGCCCGTGCGGTTGACCGCACGCTGCACCGAAGGTTTGCGGATCGCCTTGCGCGCGCCGGACGCGAGCAGCGCGTACGCGAACGCATTGGCGGTCGCGAGCCCGACGAAGGTCGCTTCCAGGATCGCGATCTGCGACACGCTCGCCGCGTGCGGATCGACGAATTGCGGCACGAACGCGACGAAGAAGATGATGCTCTTAGGGTTCAGCGTCGTGACGGCATAGGCGTGCGCCATGATCCGGCCCGTCCGCAATTCGCCGGTGGGCTGCACGGCGTCCGTATCGATGACCGGCGCGCGCCACAGTTTGAGGCCGAGATACACGAGATAAGCCGCGCCGATCCATTTCACGACCATGAACAGTTCGGCGGATGCCGCGAGCAGCACGCCGAGGCCGAGCATCGATGCGGTCATTGCGGTGAGATCGCCGAGCGCGACGCCGACTGTCGTCGCATAGGCGTATTTGCGGCCGTGGCCGAGGGCGTAGGACACGACGAGCAACACGGTGGGGCCGGGAATCGCGACGAGAATCGCCGACGCGATCGCGAACGGCAGCCATTGAGCGAGGGTCATGCTGGATCTCCTTGGTTCGATGCGTCGATTTATCCATGAACCCGCGAGCATGGCAATAGGCCGTTCAGCCAGCTTGACGTCACGCGCCCGGCTCCTGGATACGTTGGACTTCGCGCACGCGTGATTAATGCAGTGCACCAAACGACGTCGAGAGGCAAATTGCCGCACGCTTACCGCTCAAAGCGTAAGCTTTCATTTCTATCTCGGCGCCTTTTCGAAGTATTTCATTCACCGCGACGCTCGCTCCCATATTTGAATGAGGCTGCGACATTCTGACGTGTTGCGATCGCACACAACATATGCTTGCAAGTTCAACGCCCTCAATTAGCATGAGTCTTGCGGTCATCCGCTTTTAATTACATAGCTAATTTCGAAACGGTTCCGTTTGGAGGCTATACATGAAGAAACGCGCCAGTGCTCTCTTCGCGATGATGGGTTTGTTCACAGCCGTCTCCGCGGCGCAAGCCCAAGACAACGTCATTCAGCCGCAGCAGACGTTCACCTTCCGGCCAAACTCGTATGGCTGCTTGTCCAAGGACAAGTTCGATTCGGCCGACCAGCACGCGAGAGCTGGCGAGCATCAGAAGATGCAGCAGTTTTTCGAGGGTTTCGAATGCATTTCGACTCCGGTTGAATCGCATTTTCGCGTGATTCGTGTAGTTGGGCATGACGTCGAATTCGTCAATGCCTCCAATAACGATACGCAAGGCATGTGGACCACCGATCGTTTCATCGATCAGTAAGCGGTTTTCTGCAATTCCGATAAAACAGTGATCGGCGCGATCCGAATCGTGCCGGTGATTTGATTTAGGCCCGAATTTATCGTCGGCGAAATACGCGCCCGCGGGATAAGTTCGCCTTGCCGTCTTCCAAATCAGCATCGATTCAACGCACAATGTCGCTTTCGCGCGACGTCGTCGTGCGTATCGACAATCCTTCCCGCCGGCCAAAAAACCGGCGTCCGATGCTGAATGGCTCTCAAATCCACGATATACAAGGCAGACCTCCAGGTTGCCGATATGGATCGCCACTACTATGGCGATCATTCCCTGACCATCGCGCGTCATCCATCGGAGACCGACGAACGGATGATGGTGCGCGTTGCCGCATTCGGCCTCTTCGCGGACGAGCGTCTCGAATTCTGCAAGGGCCTTTCCGATACCGACGAGCCCGACCTCTGGCAAAAGGATCTCACCGGACAGATTCAGACATGGATCGAAGTCGGCCAGCCCGACGAGCGGCGCATCTCGAAGGCGAGCGGCCGCTCGGACCGCGTGATCGTGATCGCTTACGCCGGCAGAACGGCGGACATCTGGTGGCAGGGCGTAAAGGGCAAAGTCGAGCGCTTGCAGAACGTGACGGTCTGGTCGCTGGAAGATGGCGTCGCCGAAGCGCTCGGCAAACTCGCTGAACGGACGATGCGTTTGCAGTTGATGATGCAGGACGGCGATGCGTCGCTGAGCAGCGAGCGCGTCGATCCCGTCGCGATTCGCTGGAACGTGCTCAAGGCCGGCGCGGCGTGACGTTCAGGCTTCGGGTGGTCCTTTGAGCTCGATCATGTTGCCCTCGGGATCGAACAGATAAAGCGACGGGCCGAAGCCTTCGGCCCCGTACCGCCGCGCTTCTTCGCCGATGCGCGCGCCATGCTGTTCGAGATGCGCGCGCAACGCATCGGCATCGAATGGTTCGACGCGAACGCACAGATGATCCATGTTGCGGCCCGCGCCCGGCGCGCCGCTTTCAGGGCGATCGATCTTTGCTCCGACGGCCAGCAGGTCGATAAGCGAGCGGCCGGCGCGCATCTGTACGAGCCCGAGATCGCGCTGCTCTTTCTCGACCGGACAGCCCAGCACGGTGCGATAGAAGTGCACCATGGTGTCGAGATCGGCGCAGCGAATCACGACGTGATCGATTTCGCGGATGTTGAAGTGCATTGTCGACCTCACGTTCGATGTGTGGCTCAGTTTACCTCGATGGTGGACAGCGACGGCGAGTGCCGAAATCAAAAAGGGCCTGACGTTTAAGCCAGGCCCTTTGAATTCGTGGGAGTAGGAGGATCGAACCCTCCTCCTACTCCCCACGACATCCCCTATCGTTGCTTGTCGTCCGGGCGTTGGCTTGCCAAGAGTTCCGTATTGCTCGGGACACTACATCGGGGAAGTTTAGCAAGTCGCTCGATACTCGTCATGTCGATGCTTCGAATCTCGAGCGCCTCGATGGTCACTTTGCCCCGTTCGCTCTGGCACGACTCGACTTGCGCAGAGGCTTACCGACATTAAGCGCCTTAGCTAATCCGTAGAACACCTGATATTCCAATCCGACCTTTACCTTAGGCGAAATGTTGGAATATTCGCGCTCACGGAAACACCAACGGAGCAGAGTTTCGTCTCGATCCGTTTTCTCGAAATAGCAAACGACATTTAGATCGTATAGGAACTGCAGAAAGTCGTTGGCAGTGGCCATGAAAGCCGGCTTATCCGCCGAAGTCGATGCAATGTGCTCTTCTAAAAGTTTAAATGCCGCTACATAAAATTCGTAATCAAACTTGTTTTTTCCATCGAGAAACTCAAAGAACTTAATAAACAACCCGTATTCATCAGGACTGTAGTAGAAAGAAAGATGATCCTTGACCTCGCCAAGAAGGTAATTGGAGTATGCGGTTTGAAAATCCGGTCCATCAAAGATTTTTTCGGAAAACACCGGAGCTCGCGGGTCGGACCTCAACTGCATATCTTTCAACAAATTCAGCATCGTTAAGATATCGCGTGGACGATAGTATGACCAGCGCAAGAATTCGACAAACGAAGTAGTGGGCAGATTAAAGGAATACGAATCTTTCGCACTTGAAGAATTCCAAGGAAAGTAGTGATCCCAAGCAGCAGTGCCTTCGCGAGTTTTCACTTGTTGTGACTCGAGCATATGCTCCGTCACCTTGAAAAGCTCGGAGGTGCGGTGCGCGTCATAAGTCGTTCGCCAATCAAGGAAGACAGAATTTTCGCGAAGTTTGGTATTTTGGTTTTGCAGACCAATTGAGTCGAATATGTCCGGTCGTATTAGCAGCACGGCTCGCAGACGCCCTTTAGAATCGCGTATTTTTGGGAAAAAATCGTTATTCAACTCCCAGATTGCATTGGCCAAGCCCTTAATGCATTCAAGGTAGTCATGGAAAGGGACGAAACTTGGTCGCACATCGATGCCATCGATAAAAATCAAATGGTTTTTGTTCAACTTCAGTGCACTAAGAGCGTCTTGAAACCGACGTTGAACATACAACAGATTCATCTGGAACCGCGATTCTGAGAATTGAATCGACTCCTTGTCCTCGCCAGCTAGCTTGAAATATTTGTGCACAAGTTCCGCCGAGAACTTGTTTTCCGACGCAAAGCTAATCGCGTAGGCGATTTCGGGAGAAAAAGCTCGATTGTAATAGTCATCGACCGCCTTATCGAGCGCACTGAACTTGGCACTGACCTTCGCTAAGAAGCCAGTGCCTTCAACATCTTTAATTTGCTGCGAAAGCAGCAACATTATAATAATTTTCCAAATAGCGCTATAGTCGGACAGTTGTAGTTGCTTGTCTTTTTTCAGCGCAATGAATTTCTGATACTCTGTCTCTCGAACATAGTTGATTGATGAACGAGTATTTTTGTATTCGTTATTTGAAAGATAAACCGAATAGGCAGTCTTACCTGTGCCCTTTTCGCCCATCAAAAAAGATATTTCCGGCTTACACAAATTATCGAGCGCATCGTTTCGAATGAACAGCTGATTGAGTGTATTCTTGTTTTCCCGCCTACGATAATTTTCTGCGTCAGCAAATCCAAAGCTTAACTCATCTACTCGTTTCATAGCGCCTCGTAACCTCGTTATTGTTCTGTTGCTGCATCGTCCTCTGACGACCACTCTTTTGCTACTTTCAGCAGCGCTTCCAAATATGCAATAACACTTAAACGATCTACTTCCGAGAGTGGTGCCAATCGTTTTGCTTCCTCGGAAAAACCTTTGATCGCTGCCTCAATTGCTTTTTCAGACGATCCTTCTGTAAAGGCTCGAAGAAACTTGATCCAATAAACGATTGGAATTCCCGCCGCGTCTAATCGCAACGTGTCGCCAACAAATTTTGGCATGACACCGGAACGAGCGGCACGACCGAAATTGCCGCCGCTGTCATTCAACGCCGCGTCTGAGGAATTAGCGGATTTGGGTGGGTAAGGCTGTCGATGCGAAGCAGGCCGAATTTCGGCTTTCGATTTCGACTGGTTACGGCGCTCGTAGAGCCAGTGATAGTTTCTCTTTTGGGCGGCCCATCGAGCCTCCTCGATGAACGGCGGCAGTAGCTTGGGAACGCCAGAGATTACGTTGCTGAAAACCCAAGGCACCACGACCAGCAGATCTTGCTCCGCGCAAGCTTTTGGCGTAACCGTAAAGCGAAAAGACGGTTCCATTTCTTTCGATAGAGCAAACCAGCCTTTCAATTCAATGCCCAACAGTATTGGTTCCTTCGAATCAGAACCGGAATCTTCGAGTCGAACGTCCGGGAAGCTCTGTGCATGCCGAACGAAGCGATAGGTTTGATACTTATCCGTGGGGTCCCAAACAGCTCGCATCGCGTTCAATGACTCGACAACGCTTTGCTCGATCCCCGTCCCCAACGCACTGTTGAAGCTAAACAAATCAGTCGCACCGATGCCGCCGATCGAGATGTGAGACGTGAAATGATTCGGAAGCGCCTCTAACGCCTTCCTGACGTTCTCATAGAGATCTGGATGGCGCTTCCGCCATTCTTCCGTAGGGCATCCTGAGCGCACGGGAGGATCGGGCAAGTTAGGCTCCTCGAGCTTGGAGTCCTCAGGCGGCGTCGACATGTCTTACTTCCAAATTTTGCGCGATTTGATGCAACCGCTGTGATGCGGCGTCGAAATACTCAGGATTTACCTCGGCAGCAAAAAAAGAGCGGTTCGACCGGAGCGCCGCGACCGAGGCAGAGCAAAGGCCGCCGAATGGCTCCCAAACGTTATCTCCGATGTCCGATGACGCACAGATTTGGAAGTCCATCAGCGCCAGAGGTTTCTGATTCGCATGAAGGTAGCCGCTCGACGCCTTGAATCGCTCAGCACCGTGAACTGCAGGCGAGGTCCAGACATTGGTCACGCCGTGCGAATGATTCCATTTAGCTCGCATACGCTCCCATAGTTGAGCGTCGAGCGGACTCTTCCCGTCAAGGGAAAAGTAAGGTCGCGTCGTGGGCAGGCCGTGTTTTGCACAGTAAGCGGCCATCTTCGCCATGGCGTCAGCAGGCGGGAAATACCACAAATGGCATTGAGTAAGGTATTTACGCGTCGCAGCGTTGGCGACACCACACGCTTCATTGGCGCGGTTCATCGGTAGACCGCTTCGTTGCCATTCAGCGCGCACCCATTCTTTAATGCCTACCAGACTACCATCGACTTTCGCCAACTGAACTTTGCGGGTGTAACGAACCGCCACCTCAGTGACGACCGGAGTGCCTCGTATCGTTTTAGAGTTGCAGTTACCTGCCACATGCGCGATTCCCTTGTCCCAAACACAGCACTCTTGATAATCCCAGCCGTGCGCTTCCAAGATTGGGTGAACGTTTGCCCAGCCGAGCTCTGAATTCCAGAACCACAAGGTAGTGTCTGGTCTTGCTGCCTTGGCCCACGCTGCTACGTGGGGCGCATACCATTCAGCCAACGCCTTCACACTGACCGGTTCGCCCGGATATTTCCCTAAGCCGTAGGGCCCATCTGAAACTATCACCGTCGGCGCCTGCCACGTTTCGTAGAAGTCGTTGGCGTTCCCGAAGGCGAGTGCGGACTCCTTGAATCGCAAGGTTTGTCGTAAATTTCGAACGCTATTTGTTCGCTTCGTCATGTGTCGATGTGTTTCAGATGCGTAGCTGCCTCGGCTGCAGCGAGGCGGGGATCTTTCGCAAAGTTGCGACCCTGCGCAGACTCATAGAGTCATCAAGGCTGCATAGCTTGCTCAGGTGAATTCTAAGTCCTGCGTCAGCGTTCGTCGACAAACCTCAACAAACCGGCAGCCCGGCGCTTCTCAATGTGCTCGCACCTGTTTCGCCCGTAAATCGCCGGCAATGCTGGCTCGGCCGCGAGTGCTGCATCATAGCTCCTAGGTTCTTGACAGTTGCGACGCGCTCACCGTGCAGGTAGCGAGCGCAGGAGACAGTCTCTTGAACCAATCTCGGTGGACAAACCGCCCGCACCGGCACGTCGCGGACCTTACCCCCAGCCACGTTTCTACGTCGATGCGCCATCTAAGTTTTTTTTCTAGAGTGGAGAAAAATTTCTAACGATGCCCCTTGTTGGGACTGTCTTCTTCTAAGGGTGCTAAGGTCGCTCAACACCGAAAAAAATACGTAATATCAACGAAATCGCCTTTTGTCTGAGTAACTATTCACATCAAATGTAGGCACGCACGCGTGGGCGCGAACTGGAGCCTGTGCTCAGCGTTAAGGCTGCTGGAGCAAGAGGCATTGAAAGGCGCGTGACGCTAGAAAAGTAGCAGTAGAGTCTTTAGAAAATCACCGCGAACACGTGTCGCACCTACATACACCCTTAAGAAAAAGTCAGAATTTCCGTCCACCGCGTCAAGATGTTATTTCTTGCGCATGGTCCCGGTGAGCCGACTAAGAGCCTTTCTCGCGCGCTCATTGAGCTCGACGTCGGCCCGGGTGTTCGGATCATAGAATCGCCTGCTACGGTTTTCATCCCGCCGTTCCCTGCGCGTGCCGACCTGAGCGTGGCGGCCGTGGATCAGCGCGGGCAACGGTTCCATTCCGTCCTGCTGCTTCCGGAAACTGAAATACTTCCCAGCTTGCCACGTCTTGAAAGCGAACTCGGAACCGCGTGGCTACGCCGCCTGATGCTTTGTTCAATGGGGTCACGTAGTTCGAAAGACGGAACGTCTTGCCTGTCGCCTGAATCTCGAATGGACACTTGAAAATGGTGCCGCCATGTGTGGGGCTGGCCGTTTCTATCTCGAAGGCGAGCCAGTCCACCACGGCACCGAACTTGAACGCACTGTAGTCCACCGTCCGTGCCTCAATGAACGGCATGGGGACGCTTGGTTTTCAATGTGATGAATCGCCACGGACACACGATCGCCGTGTCGATCTCGACCTCGAAAATCTGGACGTGACCAGGATTGGTGGGGTGCAGAGCGGCCTCACGGGCTTGGCGAACAAACTCCAGCACGTTGTCGAGTAGATAGACAGGACGCGCGCATCCTGTCTGATCGCGCTGTCGACCGTAGGGTTCGATCCGCAGACCGAGGTAATGTGCCTCCTCGTCCCGGCGCATTTCGTCCAGTGCTTTCTCCCACGCTCTCACCGGGCCAAGCGCGCGACGAAGGATGTGAGCCGCCTCACTTGATCTGACGGCTTTCACAGTCAGCTTCATTTTGCCCACCTCTCGAACGCCTTGAGCGTGGCTGCGATCTCGGAATGAAGCTCCCGAAGCTGATCGGGTTCGACTCGGAAGACAAGCAGCGGGTCCTGAATGACGAGCTGCGCGTATGGTGTGCCGGTTGTCGAGTCGAGCTGCGCCGTGAGCGTGCAATCGAGGTTACGGCCGGTTGTGCCGCCGCCAGCTTCGCCAATGCCGAAGGCGCGCAACGCCTCTGCAGCGCGCCCAGATAGCTTGAGAACACCAAGGCGGCGCGACTTCTCGAACGCGATGAAAGCCGCTACGTCTGGACGCAGGTAGAACGCGCCGCCGCCGATGCGCTGGAAAGGAATGCGGTGCGGCGGGCTGCGGTCCTCGCGCCGGTTATTCGTCAGGTAACGCGACCAATAGGTTACCCCCCCGGATTCGTCAATCTCAGCGGCTACCAACTCGGCCGCCGCCTGTGTGCTAAGAAGTTCTTGTGTCATTTTTTGTGTCACTAACGAGATGAAGCCGAGACTTTATCAATTAGTCATTTTCTAGTCAACACGGATTTTTATTGACCTTTTAGCGCTTTGCAGGGAAACTGACTACGCATTGGACGATCGTCCTTCAACGAGGTCAGCGAATGGCAAACTGAAAGTTCGTAGCGTATTACCGGGTTTCGACAGCACGCCAAGGGATGAGCGGTCTGGGATTGGATGCACAGCGCGAAGCGGTCACACGGTATCTGAACGGTGGGGCATGGGAGTCCGTTGGAGAGTTCATGGAAACAGAGACCGGGAAGGGTGCGGACGCTCTGACGAAACGGCCCCAGTTGCGCGCAGCCATCGAGCTATGCCGAAAGACGGGTGCGCGGCTGTTGATTGCCAAGCTCGATCGACTTGCGCGAAACGTGGCCTTCATCGCGGGGATGATGGAAAGCAAGGTAGGGTTCGTCGCGTGTGATATGCCGGAAGCCAATGAACTGACCATCCACATCATGGCAGCCTTCGCAGAGCACGAAGCGAAACGCATTAGCGAGCGCACACGGGACGCGTTGGCCGCAGCTAAGGCACGCGGCGTGGTGCTCGGCGCGACCGGCCCTGCCAACCTGAAACGAAACATAGAAGACCGCCAACGCACGGCGGATTCCTTCGCGGCGAACCTCGCCCGCACCATAAAGAGCTACCGCGCCGCCGGTCTGACGCAGCGTCAGATTGTTGAGGAACTGAACAGAACCGGCGTTACCGCGACGCGTGGCGGCCGGTGGACCCTGGGGCAGCTACAACGCGTTATTGCGCGGCTCCCATCTTCTACCCCGATCTAACTAGAGATTGGGTTACTGACACTTGCTCGACGTCAGGGAGCAACGCGGCAATATGTTCGGGCACAGCGAACATTTGAACGACTTCCCGACGGGCACGCGCGTCTCGCTTGTTCCAATACGTATGTCCGGTGATGAGCTTTTCACCATGATCGACAATTGGAGCGACCTGACTCAAGTTTCCGCCCGCATCCATGATGCGAGTGATGAAGGTATGGCGAAACGAGTGGAATGGCGCCTCAACTCCTGTGACTTTGCAGCGGGCGCGATAACGTCCAAACCATTTGGAAGCCACGTGGGAAGTGCTGATGCTGAGATCAATCTCAGGAAATAGCCGAGTTCGGCCCTCAAGCTTCGCCTTTTCAACATGTCGCAACAGCCCCATTTCGATCAGCTTGCTATGTAGAGGGACGATCCTGTTGGAGTTGCGATTTTTGAGCGTTTGTCATGCGAGGCTGCACTCGCTGCTTCGATTCTGCGGACCCGGCGACCGACTCAAAAGCCTGCGCGACGGCGCTTGCATGTGCAGCTTGCGCCGCCTCCAACACGCGACGGTGCTCGGACTCCACGCGGAACTGCTCGGACTTCATCCGGGAGATCCGGTGCTCCAGCTCCTCCCGCGCCTCCATGTCGCGAGCATTGCGCCTCCGGTTGTCGATCAATACGCGCAGCGCCGCTTTGGCGGCTTCGTCCATCCCTTCCCCACTCATACTCTTCAACTCCTCGAAAAGCCGCCGTAGCGCGATTCTGAGGGTTTGGGCGCTATCGGCGGCATGCCGGACGCTGGCTGTGCCTAGACTGCGGTAGATTTCCGCCTGTCCAATGATTGCGCGCAAGTCTACAGGAACGGTCAGCCTGAAATACAGCGTGCCGAAACGATTGCGGTGCAGGTGTGCGGGAAGTTTAAAGGCCATTTGCCGGGTTCATTTGGGACATCCATTTGGGACACCCAAGCCATCACCGGCAACGATTTGAACAAGATTGCCTTGCTCATCAATGAGATAAAGAATTCGTGGTGAGGAGGAGGATCGAACTCCCGACCTTCGCATTGCGAATGTAAAAATCACCTCAATAAACACAAGGATTGTAGCGCCTTTCTCGATTATTTGCCACAATATCCCCACACTCCATTCAAGCGAGCGTCGAATGCCGACCATCCGAAAGCGTGGCCAGTACCAATGGGAGGCGCAGGTACGCCGGCGCGGCTACCCCGCGCAAAGCAAGACCTTTACTACCAAGGCCGAGGCGGAAGCTTGGGCCAGCATGATCGAATCAGAAATGTCGCGCGGGGTGTGGGTCAGCCGCAATGAGGCCGAGGCAACAACGCTCTATGAAGCGCTGAAACGCTATGAGGAAGAAATCTCGCTCTCAAAGAAGGGGGCGGCACAAGAAGCTTCCGTCTTAAAGATCTGCCAAGCCGCTGACTTGGCGAAGCGGCCGTTAGCCACAATCCGGAGCGCCGACATTGCAAAACTTCGGGATGAATGGCTGGAGGACTACAAACCTGCCACGGTACTGCGCCGCTTGGCTGTTCTTTCGCATGTGTTCAACGTTGCCCGCAAGGAATGGGCCATGGAAAGCCTGTCAAATCCTGTCGAGCTAATTCGGAAACCGCAGCCAAATAACGCGCGGACACGACGCATTGCCCTCGGCGAGCCAGCTGCAGGAATTCCAGACGCCGACGATCCCGAGTCGGAGCGGGGCGCCCAGGATGGCGAGCTCGAGCGGGTTGTCACGGCCAGCAACTCTGCGCTACTGCCCGCTATCATCTGGCTGGCCGTTGAAACGGCCATGCGCCGGGGAGAAATTGTTTCGCTGCGATGGGAACACGTGGATCTCAAGCGCCGAGTCGCGCATCTGCCAGCCACGAAAAATGGAGACGCCCGCGACGTGCCGTTGTCGCCCCGAGCTATCGCGGTCCTTCAAACCCTGAAGGACAATCGCGCCGAAACCGAGGATGCCCCCAAAGTTGCCCCCACAAGTGACGGCGTAGGCGACGAAAAACGGAGAGTATTCGATATTCGCAGCGATGCAGTAACGAGGGCTTTTGAGCGTGCTGTAGCGCGTGCGCGTAAAAGCTACCTCGAAGAGTGCACAGAAGCCAGCCGACGCCCCGATGGCAAGTTTCTGACAGACCTTCGCTTTCATGACCTTAGGCACGAAGCGACGTCGCGTCTGGCGTCGATCTTCCCAATGCACGAACTAACGAAGATCACGGGCCACAAAGACCCTCGCATGCTGATGCGCTACTACCATCCACGAGCCGAAGACCTAGCCAAACGCCTCATGTGAGGCGTTCGTCCATTGATCACTTGACCTTGCGCCCGTGGGCAGTTCGTCACCCTACGTTCACCGGCGCGAGCGCCATCGTATCTTTGCGAACGATGTCAATCGCTTTCACCGCAACGATGTGAAATTGACCCGCCGAAACGGACACCTATCCTTTGGATAAGGGGGTGTCAAAATGGGCAAGCATCGAGTACCGTACCCGGCGGAATTCCGGGCTCGCATAGTGGACTTGGTGAAGGCGGGGCGAACGCCTGAGGAGTTAGCGCGGGAGTTCGAGCCTAGCGTGCAGACAATAGTCAACTGGGTAGCACAAGCTGACATTGATGCCGGCGTGCGTCACGATGGCTTGACCACGGCTGAGCGCCAAGAACTCACACGTCTGCGCCGCGAAAATCGGCAGCTAAAAATGGAGCGCGACATACTCTCACACGCGGCGGCCTGGTTCGCCCGCGAGACAGGAGCCGTATCCTCGAAGGATACGGATTCGTGAGAGCGAACCGGGCTCGTTGGCCCATCGCCACGATGGCACGGCTGCTGGGAGTCTCGACCAGCGGTTACTATGCGTGGCTAGTGCGCGAGCCATCAAAGCAGTCGCGTAGCGATGCCCAGTTGCTTGCACGCATTCGTACGCTGCATGCGAGTTCGCGCGGTACATATGGGGCGCCGCGCATCCATGCGCAGCTCGCGCGCGAAGGCGTGCACGTTGGACGTAAGCGGGTAGCGCGCTTGATGCGCATCGCGGGCCTATGCGGGGCAAGCCGACGGCGATGGCCACACACGACGCGGCCACGTGCGGGAGCTCGGCGTGCGCCGGACCTCGTACGCCGACACTTCAGCGCGGAGGGCCCGAACATACTGTGGGTGGCAGATGCCACCTATATCCCGAGCGGCGAAGGGTTCTTATATCTGGCCGTGGTGCTTGATGTGTTCAGCCGGCGCATCGTCGGTCGGGCGATGTCGAACCATCTTTATACCGAGCTCATGTTGCGCGCCCTGGACATGGCCCTCCAGCAGCGACGTCATGAGGGCGTGATTTTACATTCCGACCAGGGGGCCCAATACACATCCATTGCCTTTGGGCGACGCTGCCGCGAAGCCGGCGTGCAGCCGTCGATGGGTACAGCAGGCGACGCGTACGACAATGCGATGTGCGAGTCATTCTTCGGCACACTCGAAGCTGAGTTGCTGTCGCGCGAACACTTCGCGACCCATGAACATGCACGGCGGCGCATCTTCTCGTTCATGGAAGGTTGGTACAACGTGCGCCGCCTGCATAGCAGCATCGGCTATTGTTCTCCGCTCGAATTCGAAAACCTCAGCGCGAAGACAAGAACCGTGTCGCTCTGCGGGTTGTCCACCGCCGGGCAGCGTCGTGGTCGTGAGAAGCGACCCGCTGCCCGTCCGTGGACAACCCGCGATTCAACGCTTAACGGAGGCCAGACCACGACGAATCTCTGACTGCAAATCCGTCCGTCCGAGCGGGTCAATCTCAATGTGGTAGCAAGCTGGCCGTACGTGTGCTGTGCCGGTCAGCTCAAGGCCGCGACGTTGATATGTACAGAGGCTCTGCCATTTGTTCTCAAAGACGTAGCCACCTTCCAGCGTCCCTCGAAGTCCAACATAGTCTGCTCATTCTGCAGCGCTTCGGCGCAGTCGTGCGTCCTCCGATAGCTTGACAACACGCTTGCCGCATGAGACTGGCAGGGTGCGCTTCGCCAAGGAGCCCATTAGGGTATGTGCCGGCGAAACCTGTTGACGAGCCTACTGAGTAGCGACAGTAAGGGTTCGTACAACGGCCGGCAGGCCGCACGACCAGCCAAAACACTCGGCCGAGCGGGACCACCAAGCCTTCCGGTGCAGGTTCAGTCGCGCGTTTCCATTCGTCGCGCTCAAACTGGGCAGACGACGTAGTCCAGACCTACAGTGGTCGTTAGCGTGCCTTCCGCTGGGTACGCCTACACCACACGGGAAACCGGTTGACGGCTCTGAGTTTACTGCTGTAATTTACCGTTTTTTGGTAACGGCTACCCAACTTTTCGAACAATTTGCGGGCCCGCCATTGAACGACGAAATTTTGACAATCCCCGAAGTTGCGGCGCTCCTGCGCGTGGCAGAGAAGACGGTCTATACCCTAGCGCAGCGTGGGGAGATCCCAGCGTTCAAGGTCGGGGGGCAGTGGCGTTTCAGTCGAAGCGCAATCCAGGCCTGGATTGATAGCCACAACCGCACCCCGCAAGGCAGCGACAAGCCGGATGCGTCCTCGACATCCAGTGAGGGCGCACCGAGCGCTATGAAGAGGGCAAAGACACAGAGGAGGCACCAGTGACCTTGTGGAACACGGGATTTGCCGCTGCATATTCGCCAGGCGAGGAAGGAGTTCTTACATTGCCCAGCAGACCGGACACTAACGATCGCTTCGGGCGAGATCCTGGACCGTATAGCACTCGCAACAGTTCCAAAGGCTCACTCATTACCGAGTCGCATATTATTTTTCGCGCCCTCGCGTCTGGAAAGTCGGTCTCGGAAGTCCGCGATGCTTGCCTCGCTGGCAAGCTTCTACGACAGGCAGCGCGCGAGACGCGTCGCCGCATTTGGGAGTCCTTGCACTGGAGGTTCTTTGCCTGGAACCCGCCATCTTGGGTGCTTGCGGACTTGGCTTCCGCCGCGCGCAACGACGTCACCTCTCCGTCATTCGTTGGCCTCGTGTATGTCCATTACGCGCGCCGCGATCGCCTGACGCTTGATTTCGTGGCCGACAGGCTATGGCCTTCGTGGAAGAGTGGCGGCCGCGAGGTGCGGCGAGCTGATGTCACTGACTACCTAGCCAACAGCGGGAACGGTCAGCCCGCCAAGTGGCGCGAGAGCACGCGGATCAAGCTCGCCGGAAACGTGTTGTCCGCGCTGCGCGATTTCGGGGTTCTCACCGGCGTCCAGCGGAAGACCCTTCAGCGTCCCGTGGTCGCCCCGGAGGTCGTGCTTCATCTCTGTCGGCTACTGGATCTTGAGGGCCTTCGCGGACGTGCCTTTCTTGAGGCGCGCGACTGGCGGTTGTTTCTCTGCGATATCCAAGACACATCGCAAGCACTGGCTCAGTTGGCCCAGCGCGGCGACATTCGATTCGAACGGTCAGGCCGCACCGTGATCATCGAGGTTCCAAAGGACCCAGCAGGAGGAAATCTATGAGCGGCACCACCGACTGGGAGTGGAAGCTCCGCGAGGCTGCGGAACGTGTGCGCGCGCGCTACGATCACATCGGGCGCAAGACAGGTGCGCCTTTCCTCGCTATCGTCTACCCGCCGGATGCTGAGCGCTCGGTGCTTCGCGAGTGGCGCACTCTGGCTTCGACACTTCAGCCGGAATATTCAGTCCGCACCGTCGACGTCCTCGAAGTGACCTCGCGGGTGGTAGACCAGTTTGGTGCCCGCACTCTGGTCGATTCCATGAGCGATCCGATGCCAGGCTCCGATCCGACCTCCGAGCTCGGCTCGATGTGGACCAACGCCGTTGCCACCGTCGTGCGCGACGCAGCGGTACCGACGGGACCGGGCCGTCCGATCGCTGTCATCGAGCGACTGGCAGCGCTTTACCCCGCGTCGGGGCCGCGTGCCGTGATGCAGACTCTTTGGGACAGCAATAATGTCGCGCTCGAGGGGCCAGTCATCCTGCTCATCCCCGGCGTCCTTGTCGAGGCTCGAGTGTACCGATTTGTCGGGCAGGTCGAGGAGTTTATGTACCGCGGGGACATTATATGAAGAGTGTCACGGACCGCACGATGGGGGAAGAACAATGAAGCTTGCAGAGATCTTCGACACACGGATCGCTGAGAAGATTGATCCGGTCATCAAGGTCGGCGAGGTTCAGGACGAGGCGAAGCTCGCCTCGGAGATCAGCGCCTATGTCGTCACGCCGACGATCGAAAAATACATCGACGAATTCCTTGAGCACTACACAGACACGTTCCGCCTCCAGACGACGGAGATCGGCTCTTGGATCTCGGGCTACTTCGGCTCAGGGAAATCCCATCTCGCCAAGATCCTCGCTCTGCTCGCCGAAAACCGGTCGATGCAAGGACACACAGCGACGAAGCGCTTCGAGGCGCGGGTACCGCCGGCCGCTCCGCGACGTGCTTCGATCCTGCGCAACCTCGGTCGTGTCGACCAGTCCGACACGCGAGTCCTCGCTTTCAACCTCAACACACTAGTCGACAGCAAGACCACGCCGCTGCCGCGGCTTCTGCTCTCGCAGTACTATCAGTCGCGCGGTTACAGCTCGAACCTCCTCTACGCTCGGGTGATCGAGCAAGAGATTGATCGGCGCGGCAAGCTCGATGCCCTCCACAATCAGATCGCGGCTCTTGCAGATCGCCCATGGTCCGACATTCAGAAAAACCCGGGCTTCTACTCGAAGCACCTATATCACGCGGCATGCCAGGTTGCTCCGGACGTGTTCGCGAATCCGGAAGAGGTCGCGCAAGCGCTCAAGAATGCAGGGCATGGGGACCTCTACAACGCGCAATTCCTCGTCCAGACGATGCTGGACGATCTCGCGTCACGCGAGCAGGAAGTCAAAAAGCCCGCCCGCATGCTGCTTGTGCTCGACGAGTCGGGTCAGTGGATCGAGGACGACGCTGGCCGGCTCGCCCAACTCCAGGCGTTAGTCGAAGAAGCGGCCATCAAGGGACAGGGCAAGATTTGGATCTTCGTCACGACACACGAAGACATGGGCGCCATTTTCCAGAACGCCCGGGCCCTGCAAGCAGATATGAAGAAAATCGAAGATCGCTTCCGGTTCAAATGGTCTCTGACAACGGAAAACATTGAGCTGGTCCTCGAGGATCGCATCTTCAAGAAAAATCTTGCCGGCCGGGATGCCGTTGAAGAGACGTATGATGCCGCACCGGGTGTCATACGGGGATTGGGCGAGCTTGCGAATACGAGTCAGAGACTGCCGAATTGCGAGCGCCATCGCTTTGTCAGTCTCTATCCATTCTTCCCGTACCAAGTGCACTTGATCCCGGAGATCGTGAAGTGCCTTCGTTCCAAGGGCGGGCGTGGCGAGCAGCTATCCGGCTCAACACGAACCCTTCTCGCGATCACGCAGGACATCCTCCGTGCCGGCCGCCGCCCCTACCTGAGACTTGAGGTGGGCGAGACGGTTCCGTTCGATGAAGTGTATGAGAACCTCTCCGGCGAAGGTGAAGTAAGTCCTGACGTCCGGCGCGAGCTCTCGCGGATCGAGGAAGTCGTGCACAGCGCGACGCCGCTCACACGCCGGACCGCCGAGGTGCTCTACCTTATCCGCGAGATTACCTATGTGCCGAGAACGATCGACAATCTCGCAAGGCTCTTGGTCGAGTCGACGAGCGACGATCTACCTGGTCTAACAGCACGTCTTCAGCCGGAGCTCGACAAGCTGATTGCTGCGAAAATGGTCGCTCGGATCGGCGAAGAGTACGAGTTCCTGACCGGGGAGCGGCGCACCTTCGAGGACGAGGTCGCGACCGTCGCGACCGGGCTCAAGCAGCAGGATCGCGAGGCCGGACTCGCGAAGCACTTCATCTATGACCCGGAGAAGAAGAAGAACCATCTGCACGCGTTGCTCGGCTTTGAGACCGTCCCGTTCAAGGACGCCGAATTCGAGGTACGGGTCAGCATGGACGGAACGCTTGCCCTCAAGAACGGCTGTATTGAGTTGCGGATGTTCTCGCCGCTTGCCGCACTCGGTGGACTGAAGGTGCCCGACCTTGAGGACCAAAGCCTTCGCGCTGACGAACAGCGGACGGTCTTCGCGCTCTGCGACCGCATCCCAGGGTTTGACCAGGACTTGAACCGGTTCCTCGCGATGCGCGAGGTCGTGAACGCGTGGAAGGGTGACCCGCACAAATCGGAGGAAGCTCATAGGCTCGCCGCCGAACGTGAAGCCAACGACCTCGACAAGCTCGAGCGCAAGGTCCGGGACGGCATCAAGGCGAGCATCCGGCAAGGGCATGTCATTTTCCGGGGCTCAAGTCGAGCGCTCACCCCGCGATCCGGGCAGACGCCGGGTGAGACTCTACGTGCCGAGCTTGCAACTTTTTGGCCCACGCTGTACCCGAAATTCGAGAAGGTCCCTGTCCGCATTGCGCAGGAGCAGAAGGCGATCCTTGATGTGCTCAGCGGTGAAAAGAACCTCGCATCCGATGTCAAGGCGCTTCGCCTTTTCGACAAGTCCGGCGCCCTCGATCCCCACTCGCCCTTGCTGGATGCAATACGGATTTTCCTGGCGACCCGTCAGAACAAGAAAGAGCGGACGCTGGGCAAGGACCTTCTCGACGAGTTCAGCGCGCCTCCTTATGGCTGGGACCGCAACGCCGTACGCGTCGGAGTCGCAGCATATGCGCGCGCCGGCACCATCAAAGTGCTCATCGGTAAGATGCCTCACACGAATCCTGCCGATCCCACTCTTCAGAAGGCGCTCCGCGACAGCCGCGAGTTCGAGAGGGTAGAGCTGGTAGTCGAAGACTCGGACGTTCCTGCCGACGCGTTAGAGGAAGCGCGCGCCCTGCTCATGAAGCTCACCGGTAAGCGCAAGATCGACGAGACGCCGGCAGCTCTTCATGAGGTGATGGAGGAGCTCGGGCGCGAGAAGCTCGCGCGCGCAGAGAAAGTCATCGACTGGGCCGAGCCGGCCAACTTCCCGCGCCCTGCAGCTTTCGATGAGGGGAAGGACGCCATCGAGGATGTGCTAGCTCTCGCAAACCCCGTGCATCGCGTCAAGGAGATCCACGCTCGGGCGGACGACCTGAAGCGGGGTGTGGACGCAATCGACCAGGCCTCCGCGTTCAGGGACAAGTGGGGGATGGCCTTCACGCAGCTGAAGACCTTCGCCGAGCAGCTTCGGGCCATCGAACACCTGCTGCTCCGAGGCGGCGCAGCCAAGACCTTTTTGCGCGAGTACGACACGGCGCGTACTGGGGCGCGCTTCAGCGAGACCGACGTTTGGAAGCAGATTCAGGGCGCAAAAGCAAGCGCGGACCTCGAACTCCAATCGTTGCTGTCCGTCTGGCGCGATGAAGCGCGGCAGATCGTACATGATGCACTCGATCGGCTACCGGCAGAGCTCAAGCAGCAACTCCTAGAAGAGGAGTTGGCCAAGGAGATGGCCGTACCACTTGACGCGTTCGTCTCGGCACTCGACTTAGAGACCGACCCGGCACGCGTTGCCGCGCTGCCGGACCGCGCTCGCCGGCTCATCGACGATCTGGGCGCTGCCATCCAGCAAGAGGTCGAGAAGCGCGCCCCGATGCCCGAGAACAATCAGCCGCAGCCATCGCCGCGTCGCGAGATACGGCGCCTGCGGTTCTCTGACGTGGCCATGGTCCGGCGCATTCGAACTGACGCGGAGTGGGACGAGCTCCTGAAGAAGCTCGATGAACGAGTGCGCGCGCTACTCAAGCAGTTCGAAGTGGAGCTCGACTGATGGACGTGAAGACCACCCTCAAGTCGATCGCACTTGAACTCCGCCGGGAGCTCGAGGGCCGGTACGACGCCCAAGGAACCTGGCAGCCAGGGGATCTGGAGCGGCGCCTTGCCGCTATCGGCGTACGGAGGGATCGCGGCCCGGTCCCGGCGGATGAGCTCCCTCATCTTGTGCCCGAGGATCGCGAAGCGCGCCGCGTGATCGACGCCTTCGTCCAGAACCGGGCAGAAGCCGGACGAGGACGCGAAGCCGCAATCGCCGAATTCGTCCGTGATGCGGCCTATACGTGGGCCAATCGCCTGCTGGCCCTCCGTTGTATGGAGGCCCGCGGGCTGATCGATGAGATCATCCTTCAGAAGGACGTCTACGGTGGCCGCTCGCTCCAGCACAACCGGCTCGCGAAGAAGCAGCCGGAGCGCTGCACTGACGAGGACGAGGGACTCTTCGCCGTGCTTTTCGACGAGTTCGCGCGGCGCGCGGAGGAACTCCCGCTGCTATTCGATCCGCGGGCACGCGAAGTGGCACTCCGCCCTTCAGTTGCGACTATGAAGCACTGCATTTCGCTCCTCTCTGGGACTTTCACTGTAAGGGGACAGGACGCGGCAACGGACAACGTCTTCACCGCACCAGACGCGCTCGGCTGGACTTACCAGTACTGGAACACCGAGGAGAAGGAGCGTGTCTTCGAGAAAGTCCGGACGCAGAAGGGCTTCAAGATTGAAGGCGCCGAGATCGTTCCGGCGACCTGCATCTACACGGAGCCCTATATGGTGAAATTCCTCGTCCAGAACTCGCTCGGCGCGATCTGGATGGGCATGCATCCAAGCTCACGGCTATCGGAGAGCTGGGAGTACTTCGTCCGCGATATCGAACGCGTGGAAGAGGCGAAAAAGGCAGTCACCGAAGTCGCATTAATTGACCCAGCCTGCGGCAGCGGACACTTCCTCATCGAGGCCTTCGAACTGTTTTACTCGATGTATCTCGAGGAGGGTTCGATCACCGAACCAGCGCAGATCTGCGCGGCGATCCTTGAGCGGAATCTCTACGGGATAGACATCGACGAACGCGCCGTTCAGATCGCAGCGCTTGCATTAGTCTTGAAGGCGAAGGAAAAAGCGCCCAATTTCGTGCCGCGCCGCGTAAACCTCGTCGCCACGAACATCCGCCTTCCGGCCAACAAGGAGCACCTTGAGACGTTCCTCGCGAAACACCCGGAGGACGCCCTGCTCAAACCAGCCCTCCTAACAATTTTTCAGGGACTCGCTCATGCTGACGAGCTCGGCTCACTCTTGCAGATTGAGGAGCCAGTCGACAGAGAGCTGCTGCACTTGCGCGATCAGCAACTCGCGCGCGAGCGCAAAGCTAGCGCCGGCGCGCTGTTCGGACCTAGCAACGACGAGGAGTGGTCCTCGTGGAAGCACGAAGTTATCGAACGTCTGTGCCGACACTTCAGCGCGGAAGCGCAGGAGATGGACCTCTCAGCGTCGATCTTCGGCGAGGCCGCAAGCAGGGGCCTCTCACTTGTGGAACTGCTTGCGCGGCGCTACGACGTCGTAGTCGCAAACCCGCCATACATGGGGTCGCACAAGATGGGCTCGCGGCTCCTCGGTTACTTGAAGGACCACTATCGGGGCTGTTCTCGCGATCTTTATGCCGCCTTCCTCCGCCGCACTTGCGAGCTTCTCGCCGAAAACGGTCGCGCGGCTCTTGTGACGATGCACGGATATCTGTTTCTGTCTTCACTTGAGCCGGTTAGGAAATTCATTGTCGAGAAGACAACGCTCGAAGTGATCGCACATCTCGGGCCGCACGCGTTCGACGAACTCGGAGATCACGCTCCGGCGGCTTTGATCTGCGTGAGGAATAGCCCACCTCAAGCGGAGCACGACGTTATCTTTTTCGATCTTACGAGAGAGCGCGAAAAGCAGCCCGTCCTCCGCTGGAGGCCGACTGCCATTCGCCGTGCACAACACGCCTTCTTGCGTCTCCCCGGTGCTCGAATGCTCTACACGCTTCCGCCTGCCGTGACGCGTCTCTTCGAAGATCTGCGGCCGCTCGAAAATTCCGTTGATGGGACCGTGGTTCGTCGAGGCCTCGATACCGGCGCCGTCCCTCTATTCGTTCGTTCGCACTGGGAGGTGCCTGCGCGCAATCGTGGCTGGGTACCGTATTGCAAGGGAGGAGACACTCGAAAGTGGTATGGCAACAGTCACTTCGTCGTACGATGGGACAGCGACGGTCCAAACCGGGTCGAGCTTACGGACAACTCCATTATCCCCAATCGGCACCTGTATTTTCGTGAAGGTGTAACGTTCTCACGCAGCTCGGGTACCGGGTTGAACGCGCGGCTTCTGCCCTCGGATACCTTGATCGGATGCGAAGGCCCTGGTGTTTTGGAATGGTCCGGCTCGGTCTGGGGACTGCTCGGATTTCTCGGTAGCCGCGCCGTCGAATACGTCGCCTCCGTGATCAATCCGTCCATGCATTATCAGACCGGCGATGTGGCTGTGATACCCGTTCCCGCAAGCATCAAAGGCAATGTGTCGCTGGATGCTCTTGGCCGTCATTGTCACAGGATGGTCTACATTCGGGCGCAACATGATCCGACAGATCGCGCCTATGACCCAATGCGAGTTCGTCGATCCATCGAATCACAGAGCAACTTGACTAACGCGTGGAGACGGGCACAAGAGCTCGAAGAGCGTACCGCCTGTCGGCAGCACAGTGCCGAAGCAATACTCGATGAAGTCGCTTTTATCGCGTACGGCATCGCCCCAAGAGAGAACGCGTCGGCATTGCTTGCGGGCATTGGGGTGCCGCCCGGCTGGTATCCGACACTTCATGGTCTCGATTCGATACCGGCGGACCCCGACGAGCTAGCGGAAGAGGCCGAACTGGCGGGCGCCCATAAACGCATTACGTCGAGGCGCATCATGCCTGATGAGCTCGCCACTCTTAAGAGGCGCCTGCAGGTCCTCTACGAGGCGGGTGGCCGTGAGGACACGAGCAAGCCGGAGCCGGATTCCCCACTAAAAACGGGCGACGACGAAGAAGACGATGAGAATGCAGTTGGCAGAGTGATCCCCATCCCTCCCGAAACTTTGATCGATAATCTCTCGCAGAAGGTGGAGGTCCACCCTATCTCTGTCTACTGGCTCCTGCACGAGCTGCGCGAGAGTGAGGGAGTCGTTTGCAAGCCCGAGTTGGTGCGATTTGTCAAAGACTATGCGAGCCGGCTCGTCCTGCAGCTTCTCGGTCACCGCTGGCCGGTACAGCTGGAAGCAGACCAACCCTTGCCGGATTGGGCCGACCAGGGCGGTATCATTCCGATTACCGGAGATGTGGGCCACTTGGCGTTGATCGCCCGAATGCGTGAGCGGCTAGCCGCTGACTTTGGAGCAACGCAAGTGTCGGCGGTTGAACGGGAGTTTGAGGAGATTATTGGTACGCCCCTCGCGACTTGGCTTGGTTCAGATTTCTTTAAGCATCACGGGTCCCAGTTCCGGAAGCGGCCCATCACCTTGCAGATTGTGAGCTCGGGGGGCAATAACGGGCGACGCCGCAGGCGAGCAGCAGGCCGAAGTACGCCCGCTTTTTCGTGCTTCGTCTACTACCACAGCTTGAGTGCGGATTTACTGCCGAAGCTGAGGACTCAATATGTCGGACCGCTGCGCACCAGTTTGCAGACGGAACTCGTCCGGCTGGAACAGCTCAACGATCGAACCGTTGAGCAAGATGAAAGGCGCTTCGAGCTGGAAGAGAAGCTCGAGGAGCTGAAAGTGTTCGACGCACGGCTTGAGCAAGTAGTCGTCGAGGGCTTTGCGTCACCGGTCCTCAGTAAAATCGCCGCGAAGGAACCGCTCGACAAGTGGACGTCCCGGGATGGTCGGGTCCCGGCACCCGGGACGAGTGACGCTCTGCTAGCGCAGGAGAGTAGATACAACCCAGACCTTAACGACGGTGTGCGGGCAAACGTCGCGCCATTGCAGCTGGCCGGCTTGCTTGCCGCCGACGTACTCGCACCGAAGGACGTCGAGAAGGCCATCGCCGATCGCGCGGAGTGGCGCGCGGTTGAGCGGCGTTGGTGCCGGGAGGGCAAGCTCCCGCAGCCGGGTTGGTGGTCCGCCGAGAAGGGTGCGTCATGACCGAATCGAACACATTCCGTACTTGGCTGCGCAATGAGGTCAGGGCCGTCCTCAATCGCAAGGGTGTTCCGCCGCCGCTAGTGCTATGGTGCGACCCGGACGGCTCGTGGCGTGACATCCTCAAGCATGCTGCAGACGGGGGCACGTTCGAGCTATGGTCCGACGGCGACCACGAGCTGGTCTTACGCGACCTGCTAATGAAGACGTCCCCGACGCCCCGGGTCGTCTGGCTCCCCGTCGCAAGCGACGAGATCAGCTACCTGAAGGTCTTCGAGCTACAAGCAGAGTTCGTCTGGACCGAGTCGCTTGTCTCCGCGCTCGCTCGGTTCGGAGTCGAGATCGCACGTGACCACGAAGCTGGGCTGCGGGACATGCTTCGAGCCTACGCCATCGAGCACGTCGATCAGCCGCTGTCGTCGTGGCGTGAGCTGACGCCCGGGAACGCGAAGGCCACACTGGTCGACGACGATCACATCCTTGCTTCGCTCGCCCGGACGAACGCGCGGATCGCAGATGTCATCGGCGAGGACCGCCTTGGCATCTTCAAGCGGCGGGTCACAGAGGACTTCGGGCTTCCGGCGCCCGTTTTCGGGAAGGACGACGAGTGGCGCATAGCGGCAATGGCACACCTGCTGGTGACGGATGCTGCCACGCGAATCCCGGCCGAGCCGCCGGGGGAAGGGGACAAGGTCATCCCACTTCGCGTAGCGCGCGATCGCGCACTCAAGCTCCTTGACCGGTGGCAAAAGAACATCGAGCTAATGGGCGCGTTCGAGGACCTTTCGCGTAGGGCGGATGCTTCCACCTCGCTCGTGCACTGGGCGAGGAATCTTTCCGGGCACGTTCCCGCGTTGGCTTCTCGGGCCGCCGAAGACGCTCTCTTTCAGAGGGAGGTCGATCGGCTCGCGCAGCTTGAAGAGTTCGATCCGTTAGCGCGGCATCTGGAGGAACATGAGCCGGCTTACGCCGAGCATGCCCGCGCGTTTTGGGGCAGCCGTGCGGAGCAGAAGGTGGCCTGGCAAAGCCTCGTCTCGCTCGCACGCGCTGCAGCGCTGATCCGCCAGCAGAGCGAAGTCGAAAAGGGATGGAAGGCGCCGTATGACGCGGTGGCTTGGTTCACGACGTCCGGCTGGGAGATCGATCGCCAGGGGGAGCAGCTCTTTCGCGACGACGCAGAATTGCCCGGCGGCCTCCATGGAGTTCGTGCCCGCCTACGCCGCGCGTACCTTCGCCACCTCGATAAATCCAACGCAGCGTTCTCCGAACTGCTGCACCACCATGGGGTGGCCGCCCTTGGCCTGCCGTTCGCCGGCGAGGTGCTGGCTAGTGTTCGCCCGACGAAGGACCCAATGGCCGTGCTCGTGCTCGACGCATGCCGTTACGACCTGGGCGCCCGCATCGCCGAGCAGCTTGACAAGGGCGAGCCAGTGCGCCGCTCGCAGATTCAGCCGGCACAAGCCCCACTTCCTTCGATTACGGCGCTCGGGATGCCGTTCGCTCTTGCCGATGATGCCGGTGAGCTCACCGTCGAGCTGACGAATGATGCGCCAGTGCGTTGGCGTGTCACCGCAAGCGACGGCCGCCAGGACCTCACCGTTGCCGAGGCGAGGCGTGAATGGTTGCGCCAGCGGTTCAAGCTGAAGCCGGCCGCGACGACAGACGTAAAGAGTGTGCTGGATGCAGATCCCCCGAGCCCGAAGGAGAGCGGTCGGTTACTCTTCGTATTCGGCGACGAGTTCGACGTTTTGGGGCACGAGGGCGAGCTTAAATTCACCGGCGCGGACGATCACGTCGAGCGCTACGTTCGCGTGGTCCGTCGGCTGCGGGACGCTGGGTATTCCACAGTCGCTATTGTCACGGACCATGGCTTCATCCACTGGGAGCCCGATCAGGACGAGGTCGAGAACCTGCCGACCGGCGAGATCTTGTGGAGGTCCCGTCGCGCAGTCGCGGGTCGTGGCCTCAAGCACTCAACGGCGATCGCCGCAGATATCCGGGGAAGTGAGCTGCAGTGCCGCGTGCCTCGTAGCGTGAACGCATTCCGAACATATGGCGGCATTGGCTTTTTCCATGGTGGTGCAACGCTACAGGAGCTGATTACCCCCGTAGTCGTTTTCCGCTGGCCAAAGAAGGCCGAGAAGGTGGCCGCCGTGCTGACACCTATCTCAGAGATCACCTCCCTGAAACCGCGGGTCGAGGTAAGGCTAGGGGCAGGCCAGACCACGATGTTCGGCATGGACGCATCTCTAACGAGCCGTCAAATCGTCGTAAAGGTTGTGGAATCTGGAAGCGGGCGTCGGCTGTTCAAGTCGCAGAGCCACAAGGTCGAGCCCGAGGGGCAGCCGCTCACCATTGTGCTCGAGCGCGAGCCGAACGAGTCCTGCTCGCGCGGCGCACACCTCGAAGTCCAGGTGCGCGACGCGGACAATGACGAGCTCCTCGATCGCTGCAACGCCGAGCTTAAGGTCGACCTCGAAGAGTGGGACTGAACATGAATAGCCACGATCAGAACATAGACTTGCCGTCGGTGGATGAGGTGCCTGTCGACGACCTCGACCGAAAACTTCTGGAGACTTTCGCCGGTCGGGTGGTGCGCAAGGACCTTGTCAAGAGGCTCAAGGTCGGGTTCAACGTCCCCGTATACGTCCTCGAGTATCTGTTGGGGAAGTTCTGTTCGACCACAAATCGAGATGAGATCGAGGCTGGTCTTCGGCAGGTCAAGGACACCATCACCGAGCGCATCGTACGCGCAGACCAGGGCGAGCTAGTCAAAGCGCGCCTCCAAAAACAGCGCTCGATGAAGATCATCGATCTCTGTACGGTCACGTTTGACGAGAAGGACCAGGGCGGGAAATATTGGGCAAGACTCGCCGCTAGCGGGCTGGACTTTATCCATGTGGAGCCTGATCTTGTGCACAAGCACGAGCGGCTTTTTACGGGCGGCATCTGGGCCAACATCGAGCTGTCCTACGATGAAACCATCCTCCACCGCGGCGTCACCCGGCCATTTGTTCTGCAGCGACTCGCACCGATCCAGATCGCGAGTGCCCGCTACGACGAGTTCGTAGAGGGCCGGCGGCAGTTCACGCGTGACGAGTGGACGGACGTGCTTCTGCGGACGATGGGATATGAGCCCGCTCATCCAGACTTCACACCCCGCCGCAAGTGGCTCTACCTCTTGCGTCTCGTCCCACTCGTCGAAAAGAACTTTAACCTCGTCGAGCTTGGCCCGCGCGGGACAGGCAAATCGTACGTCTTTCGCGAGCTGTCGCCCTACTCGATCTTGCTCTCAGGCGGCCAGGTCACGATCCCGAAGCTTTTCGCGTCAAACGCACCACCCTACGAACCGGGCCTCGTTACGCGCTGGGACTTGGTCGCATTCGACGAGGTCGCCGGATCGCACTTCAAGAAGCCCGAGGACAAGCAGCTCTACAAAGACTATATGGAGCTCGGGTCGTTCTCGCGTGGCAGCGCGAAGGGAACCATTCAGGGTGAGGCGGGATTTGTCTTCAATGGCAATTTGGACGGCGAGGTAGAGACGATCGCGCGCACTTCACACTTATTCCTGCCGTTCCCGGACACGATCCGCAACGACATGGCATTCCACGACCGCTGGCACGCCTACCTTCCGGGGTGGGAACTGCCAAAGATGCAGCCTGGGTACTTTACCGCCCATATGGGCTTCATTGCTGATTACATCGCCGAGATCTTCCACAACGAGCTCAGGCCGCGCAGCTATGCGGACCATTATGACCGCCATTTCCACCTCGGCAGCCACGTCGAGGAGCGCGACCGAAAGGCTATTGCTAGGTCGACCTCCGGCCTGATAAAGCTTCTGCACCCGGACGGAGAGTGCACGAAGGCCGAAATCGAGGAGTACCTTCAGTTCTCGATTGAGCTTCGACGGCGCGTAAAGGAGCAACTCCGCCGAATGGGCGGTATCGAGTATGCGCGGGTGAACCTGTCCTACATCGATAAGGAAAATCGCCACGAAACATTCGTGACGTGCAAAGAGCTCGGTTCGACGCAGATCTTGCCTGACAGCCCCCTTCCGCCAGGCGACGTCTTTACCGTGGGGCACGACCCCGCGGAGGGTCGCTACTCGCTCTTCCGGATTCAGTGCTCTGTAGCGCCCGGCGGGGGACGTTTCGCCGTCGTTGGGATGACGTCGAAGGGCATCCGAGAGTCCGCACGCATGTCGTACGACTACCTGCGTGCGAACGGCAAGAAGATCGGTCTCGATCGCGATCTCGGCCAGTACGACGTCAGCCTTCAGGTCATGAGGTTGACCCCCGGAAACGACGCGGACGATCTCGGGATGGCCTTTTACATCGCCCTACTTTCCGCGACGCTCGGCCGTACGATCGGCGCACAGTTGGTCGTGCTCGGGCAGATGAGCCTACATGGCGTGCTGTCCAGGGTCGAGGGGCTTGGCGACAAACTTCGAGTTGCGATGGACGCCGGCGCGCGCCGCGTATTGATCCCGACCGAGAACAGCCGTGACTTCGCTGCACTTCCGGCCGAAGTGTTGGACAAGCTCCGCATCGAGTTCTACAGCGAACCGTCCCAAGCCGCCTTCAAGGCACTGGTGGAGTAGTCTTACGTACGCGTTATCAAGAGCTATGTCCGATTGGCCGAGGCTAGCTGATACGGGGACTTCCAGAGCTTTTTCCAGAGATAGAACGAAGGACGACGATCCAACCGCCACGCCACTTGGGGGGCACCAGGCGCCAGGATTTTCCAGCATTGCTCAAATCGAGGGCTCCGCGCCGCATATTCGCCAGCGGTCTCCTCTAAAATGGTTGTGCAACCAGACTGCGTGAGGGCATGTCGCTGTTGCCCAAGACCCCGATCGCCCGCCGAAGCTCGCGCGTAGCCTATGCGTGGATTCACTGACGTTTGCCGCGCTTTGAAAAATTGATCGGAGTTTAGACAGAAACGTGCCCGACTGGCCGCACGAACACGCGCTAGGCAAGCATGTCGACAAAAACGACGGTTTTTTAAACGAAACCGCATAATCAGTTGGGCGATCTAACCTCGCGTTACTGCAGGATTTTCGGATTACATCAACGGGTCGAGACGATCAGCAATTGCCAAGGCCCAGCGAGCCCAAGCGTCGCGATCGCCATCGAACGCGCGCCACTCAATTGCATTTGGTGTGGACTCGACTTTGCCCACGTACTCCTGAATCTGCTGCGCCTGCTGGCAAGCGCTAACTTGAGCAAGCAGGCGACTGACACGGTCCTGCTCGGCCTGCTCGCGCGCGTCGCGCTCACGTGCTTCTGCGGCTTCGCGCGCTTTGCTGGCCATTTCAAGACGCCCCTCGATGGATAGCGTCAAGCAGGACGTCCGGTTTACCGACAATCATCTTGGCCGGTCGGTCGAGGTGATTGTCGCTGTTTAGTTGGGCATGGTTGTCGCTCCGGTCGGGTGGTCTCCGGGTAATTGACGGCGTCGCTCTTTCTGTTTGTCGCTGGCTTTGCGGCGCCGATAGCTTTCAACGTTCAGTTCGAAGATCGTCGAGTGATGGACGAGCCGGTCGATGGCGGCCACCGTCATGCCGGGGTCAGGGAATACATCATTCCAGCCTGAGAACGGCTGATTGGCCGTTATTAGAAGACTTTTCCGCTCATACCTCTCGGCGATCAACTCAAACAGCACGCTGGTTTCGGCCTGATCCTTTCTCACATATGACAGGTCATCGAGGATGATCAGATCGAAGCGGTCAAGCTTCGCGAGCGCCGAAGGCAGTTGCAAACTCTGGCGCGCGACCTGGAGCTTCTGCACGATTTCGCCGGTGCGCGTGAACAATACGCGATAGCCGGCGTCGATGAGCGCATGGCCGATCGCACTCCCCAGATGACTTTTTCCCCCGCCAGGTGGTCCGAACAGGAGGATCGTGGCGCCTTTCTCAAGCCACGAATCACCGGTTGCCAGTGCCATCACATGCGCCTTCGAGACCATCGGTACAACGCCGAAGTCGAAGGTGGCGAGCGTCTTGGTCGGATCCAGATGTGATTCGGTGCGATGACGCTCGATTCTCCGTTTGGCCCGTTCGGCGAGTTCGTGTTCAAGCAATGCGCCGAGTAAGCGGCACGCCTGCCAGCTTTCCTTGTCCGAGCGTTCAGCGAAGTCCGGCCACAACCGGCCGATCGTAGGCAGCCGCAATTCGTTGAGCATCAGCGCGATACGGCCCGCATCGTAGGCGGCGTTCATGCGAGCACCTCCTCATCGAGCAGTGTGTCGTAGAGCGCGGCGGACGGCATTTCGACGACAACCACCGGACACTCGGCCTGGCGCGGGGCGAACTCATCGAACAGCGCCTTCAGATCGGGCAGTTCACCGAGTTCGAGCAATGCATCGAGCCTCTCGGCCAGTTGCGCCTCGACGCCGTGGTTTCCTGCCAGCTCAAGCAGACCCACCATGGTCTTGCATGCGCTGCGCGGCGTCAGCGCCTGCTCCAGTCGCTCCCAGGTCCGACGGTAGGCTTCACGCGGAAACAGATCGTCACGGAACGCGAGGCCCCTGAAGGCCTGCGGCTTGCGTTTGAGCGACTCGATGAAGTGTCGGTAGTCGATGCCGCGACCCCGCCGTTTGCTCGTATGTGTGGCTCTCGCCGTGCTGTGCACGAGCGCGCCGGACAGATAGCAATCGAGCCGGTCACCGCAGAGGCGTACCTTCAGGCGATGACCGATCAGCCGCGACGGGGCGCTGTACAGGACACAACGCACGGTGAATGTGCCGCAGCGTGTCACGCGCGCTTCTTCCTCGTCGAAGTCGGTGGTACGGTGCTCAGGCAGATCCAGCAAGTGTTCGCGCTCTATCTGGAACGCTGCAGCATTGCGCCGGTTGCGGCGCATTACCACCCCGCGCACGAACTCGTCGTACGCGGCGCGGTCAGCGAAGTCGCGGTGACCGCGCAACTCCATTGCCTGATCGATCTGATCCTTCAAATAACGATGCGAGGATTCGACACTGCCATTCTCATGACCCATGCCACGGTTGTTGCGTGTGCCTTCCATCCCGTAGTGCTCGAGTAGCGCCGCATAGCGAGCTGTGAAGTCTTCCTCTTCCTGCAGGTTTCTGAACGCCGCCGACAGACTATCGGAACGGTGTTCGCGTGGGCAGCCGCCGGCCTGCCAAAGCGCGTTCTGTAGTCCCGTCGCGAGCGCCTGGAAGCTCTCGCCACCATCGACCACGCTGGCGTATTCCCAGCGCGAGAACGCCAGCACGAAGTGATACAGCAGATGGTTGAACGGGATGCCACCAATCGTTACGCACAACTTGTCCATGTGCGTGAAGTCCGACAGGCCTCGCGCGCCCGGTTGATACGTTTGAGGGAAGAACACTTCCTGGTTCGGCCCTTCGAGCGCGCGCCACTGGCTGACATGTCGCTCAAACGTGCGCCGCATGCTGTCCGGAAAGCGCTCGGGATGGTCCTCCTGCAATTTGCGCAGCAGGGTGATCGCCTTTAGCTTTGGCCCAGCGCGTAGCAATGGGACCACTTCGCTCTCCCAGACATCGGCGAATGGATCTGGGCGCGAGCGCCAGTAGCGTCGAGGCTGCTGAGACGGTAGCCCGGCTTCGTGTTCGACACGCCGCGCCGTGCGCTCGCTCATGCCTGACTTCGCCGCAGCGAGCTTCTGCGAATGGTGTTTGCGATGGTTCATATAGAGGCGGACCTGCTGGTCGGTGATGCGGCTTCCAGACATGGGCTGACCGCCTCTTTTTAGGTTCAGTCAGCCATCCTAGGCCTCGCCGATCCAGCGCCGCCGGTAGTTCGTCGTCTGCGGCGGCTACGCCGCCTCCGACTCCTCACTACCGGCCAAGATGAATGTCGCTACACCGGACACAATCATTGTCGCCCCCCACCTCGAAGTCGTGTCACGCCCAATCGTAGGAAAACTGCAGAGCCTTCCGATATTGCCTTTCAGCGGTCAGCACGAGCGCGACGGCAATCTCGCGGAGCTGGTTTTCCAGCCGGTTCGCGTCGCCGTCACTCCAGAACAGCCGCTCTTCGCGCTCGTCGTGCTTCCAGCGTGCGACTCTGACTTCTACTGCCATCGGCTCACCGCGTGCTTTCTTGGGTGGTCCCTTGCGCGGGCGCAGCGACGCAAGCGTGTCAATTTTCAGCTCGACATGCTGGTCGCCGATGTGCAGGCCTAGCTCACGCGCCTCCCGTCCCCTCATCCACGCACGAACATCAAGCGCCGCAAGCAGCGTGAACAGGTTGCTAAGAAACACTAGCCGGCGCTGCTCAAAAGGGCTTTCGAAGCGGGGTTTGTCCCATGCATACCGGTTCTTCGCCATCGCTTCGCGGCGTGCGTCGTCCTCACGCAGCAGCCGTCCGATCAATGGGTGCGCGTTATCCAGCTTATGCACGAAGCGGAATTTCGCGGGTAACGCCAGCCGGATCCGCGCCTCGACAGCGTCGAGCGTCTCGCCATAGACCAGCGGCTCAGGTGGTGCGGCGTCCGGGACTGATGTGTCCGCAACATCCTGTCGGAACACCCGAGGGCGCCCGACGCCGACGCCGACCTCGACACGGTCCGATGCACCAGGCGCGCGGAGCGGTAGCGGCGTGCGGTCAACACGCTGGCCTGCGTTGAGCTTTGCCCAGTAGCCGCGCGGGGGCAACGGGATGTCTCCCCGCCGGCACGCCTTCGCGAGCCCGACATCGGAAATGACCAGTGATTTTGCCAGTGTGCTGATCGGCTCGGCCCAGACGAGCTCATACAGCTGCAGCCGCGTGAACAGATAACCCATGGCCGCCCGCCGTGGAGATAGCGAACTGGCTTTCAGAGACGGATCCGCTCGACCTCATCCAGGCTGATGTCGTCGCGCCGCCGGTCATAGAGCTGCGTGGTGCGCGTCGATGCGTGATTGGCCATCGCCGCGGCGTTCTCGAGCGTGCCGCCGTTTTTCAGGTAAGCGGTGATGCCAGTCGCACGGAACGTGTGGTTGCCGATCCTCGTAGCGATACCCGCGGCCAGCGCGCGCCGGCGCACCATCGCATACGCGTTGGCCTGCGGCAACGGCGTACTGCTCAGCTGGCCGGTGCCGCGCGCAACCGTGCGGAACAGCGGCCCCTTCGGTTCACTGGCGAGGCCGGTGCCATCGAGGTACGCGTGCAGGTAGGCTTCCAGTGTGTGATGGCACGGCATCGCGTGCGCCTTGCCGCCTTTTTCGCGCAGACGCACCCACAGGCGCCGCTGCTGCACATAGACATCGTCAACGCGCATCGCCAGCGCAGCACCGATCCGTGCGAACGAAAACACCATCAGCGCAATCAGCGCGCGGTCGCGCAGCCCGATCGGCGTGGTCACATCGATGCTGTCGAGCAGCTGCCGCGCCTCGGTGGCGTCGAGCACCGGGGTTTTGCCCTGCTTCGTGGTGTGGCTGGGACCGCGCACCGACGCGGCCGGGTTGTGCAGCACGATCTGGCCGGTCACCAGCCAGTCGAACAGGTGGCGGATCGCCGCTAGGCGCTGCTTGACGGTCGGTGCCGAGTGCGTGGTGGTCTGCAACTCGATCCAGGCGGCGACATGCAGTGGCTGCACGGCCTTGATCGACGGCACGCCGGCGCCGGCGCACCACCCGAGGAAGTCGCTGGCTGCGCGCGCATACGCGCGGCGCGTGTGCGGATTGCGGATCGCCGAGGCGAAGAATTCGAGGAAGCGCACCCCGGCCCGTTCGCCGGCCGCGGTCACGAGCGCAAAAACAGCCGGCGCCGTCAGTGCTGGAGCATGATTCATGGCAGGGGGCCAAAAAGCTGCTCCAGCACCGCATCCAGCGACGCGAGCGGCGTGAAGACGCTGCGCGGAACGGTTCGCTGGCCGGGCCGCTCCAGCTTCACGCCCGCTGCATTGGCCTTCGTATGGGTCGCGGCCTTCAATCCCCGGATGTCCGGCAGCGGCTCGCCAGGCGGGTTGCCGAACCACAGGAAGGAGTGAAAATCCAGACCCTCGGTGACCACGATCCAGAGGATGCAACCGCTCGGCTTGTCCATCAGCCTGAGGCTCGCGGTGACGCTGGCCCGCTTGCCACCGGCCACCATCGCCTTGAACTGGACGTGGCGGACGATAGGACCGTAACTCATCACGAGGTCATGGCCGCCGGCATCGAACTCGGAGCGCAACACCTCGACGTCGGTGACGCCGCGCTGCCACAGCCGACGCAGGGCGTCGCCGACGAACGCATGCTCAACGATCCGTTCGCGCAGCACGGAGTGCAGGTAATGGCGTTCGGCGTCACCGGTCAGCGGAGCCTGAAGATCATTCACCGTGCGCACCCCGCACTCCGAAGTTGCGATCCTTCGCGATCTCGTCCCATTGGGCGGGCGTGACGTTCGCGGTCGCGAGGCGCCTGGCCAGGTCGAGCGGCAAGCGCGCCACGAGATGGGTCCGCGCCTGTCCGGTGGTTTCCAGTTCGACCCCGACGCCAGTCAGTTCGAGATAGACCGTGCCCGACTCGAAAAGCTCTTCATAAAGCCGCCACGATGTCTTGCCGTCTGCCGACTCACAGTTATCCAGTGTTCGTGTCGTGCCCATATGCCCTCGCTCGGTTGTTCCGGATCTCAACATCGATCCTATGTTTGATAAAGGACATTATCACCTATAACTGCACCGCCTATCGAAAGCATTTGACTTGTGCGCACTACGTGCGCACAATACGCCGATCTCCAAACAACAGGAACCCAAATGGGCTGGCAATACAACCGCTTTCAAAGTAGCACCGCGACCCATCAAGAGACCGGTCTTCAGATCGAAGTCGCGATTGGTCCCGACGGCCTTCGGACCTTCGCAGTGGCTGGAGCGGTTGCGCAACGCATGTCGTCAGAAGAGATCGATGCGTTGAGGCGCGACTTGCAACAGACGTTGCTTAATGAAGACCGTCGTGGCGAGTTACGTGCGTTGATCAATCAGTACCTGGGCCAGAGCAACAGCCTCGCCGTTTCGGCGATTAACCGCGCAAGTGGACGCGATCCGATTACTGAGCGTACCGTGCAGAGCTGGCTGATCGAAAGTCACCGGGTCAGCAGCCGGCCGTGCCCGGAATGGGCAATCATCGCACTTCGGGAGCATGTCGCCAGTCTGTCGCCGTCCGACCAGGAACATCTAAAGGGCGAGGCTGCAAGACGGCTTGAACGTCCAGCTTGGTTGCGAGTCGATGAAACCTATGCCGTCGACTACGCCACCAACGACATCGAGCGAGATGCGCGTACCGAAAGGGAGTGGGGGGAAGTGGCCCACCCAGCGCTTGCCAAAAAACTGGCGAAGTCGGAAACCTATCAGCTCGGCTTCATGCACGGCCAGAACCGGATTCTGTCAGCTCTGGCCGTCAGTTTGCGGCACAGCGCAACGTTTGAGCAATTCAAGCGGGCGTTTGTTGAGCGCGACACCGAAACAAGTTTCATCGAATCTCAAACCCGAGCGATCCGGCGTGAGATTGAAAGCGGCACCGGCGAGTTCTCGGCGTTCTACGGCAAAGGCTCTGAATAGACCGTCGAGCGCGGCTCGGCCGTTAAATAGCCTGTTGATACGGCTACAAAAGCAGACTCTTCGGGACTCTTCGTTACAACGGTCACTAAATAGTTCTGTTGTGCACCTGGCGTACGTTGCCGGCGAGCGCACACGGCGAAAAAAAAGCGTCGCCGCGCTTCGTTCTGTTCCGGATTGTCAGACTGAGCGCCTGCACTCGACTAATTGATTGATGAACAGTTGCGCACCGTTGGAAGCTTGACGGGTTGACACAAAATTTGGCAAAACGCGCCCTCCGAAACCAGATTTTCACCTTTTTGCGAATTCATCGTTTATTGGACACGTCTGACATTAGGTGCCGTTCCTCGATTTTGCGGGTTGTTGAACGTCGCCATGATCTGAACTGGCCAAGCACCAACGGGGTTCTGCGTCGACAAAGCGGGTCGCGTAATACCTGATGACCCTATGGTTCTCCAGGACGGCTTTTGCCCCGTTTTCGAATTTTTCGATCCAACTTCTTTACTCGTTTCTCAAGCTCTTCAATGTTGGCAAGATAGGGCCTTAGCTCATCCATGATGCGGTCCTCTCGTTCCTTGAGGTGCTTGACCATGAAAGAGTACTCTCGCTCATACTTCTGACGAGCCGCCCACGTTTCCGACCATGCCCGGTTAAGGTGTTCGCTGTCCTTTCTCAGCTTCCGCAACTCGCGTATTGCTGCCTTCAGTTGCGCCTCATCTGCTAGTTCGGCAGCTAGTTCTGGGTTCACTTCCGGCCTCGCTTCCCGCGGTCAATGACTAGTCGTGTCTATCACGTCCCAAGCACGAACTCACCGTCCATGTCCTCCGGTTGCGAAAACCGAGCGCCCCCGTACTGTCAACGAATGCAAGCTCGCGACCAAACGCGCCTTTGCTTTTGCTGACACCGCCGACAGATAGAAGCCCCTTTGCTCAATCTCAAGCCACGAGGTATGGCCCCGAAGCCTTATGAAATGGGGCCCAGCCCTAGATCACGGGAAGAACCACGCCTCAATGGCGCCCGAATCTTGCCGCGCGGTAATCATGCAGCCGCTGCGACGTTGACAGTACGGGGGCGGTCCCAATCGCCATCGATTCAGCCCTCGTCGGGCTTGCCCCTCACCTTGTCGATACGCAAATTGGAAGCGGCGATGAACGACAGCGCATCGTCCAGGGCTTCATTAGCCTTCTGAGTAGACGCCGCAACCTCATCGAGTCGCTGATCAAGATCGGTCTCGTCAACAGCGTCTTCCACTAGGCCTCCCTCCGTCAAGTCGTCGAGCTGCACGCTTGCAGCGCCAAAGTCGAGACCAACATCGTCACCTTGCTGCGCCAATGCGGCGGCGAGTGGGGGCGTCGGATCGTTCTCGTTTAGCGTGCGAATGACCGATTCGAGCCCGGTTCTTCGATCGAAGGTGACCCATTCCCTGTGTCCGTCCGGAAATTTTTTAATACAAACCCCAGCCGGAGTGTCCGTCTCACGATAGTAGATCGGCATTCCTGCCGCTAGATGTTCTCGTGCGGCGCGTCCATCATCGGTTTGCAAGAGGCGAATCCACTCGTCTGTATCGTCGGGCAGACTCTTGAGCTGGTCGTTTTTCATTTCTGATCAAACTCCGGAACTGAAAATTGAAGTTTAGCCGCTAAATTCGCCGAACTCGCCGAACTCGCCGGCCTCGTTCCGGTAACGGCGACGGCGACGGCGTCTATGGAACACTGACCGACCGTCAGCGGTGAGCGATCCGAAACATCGGTCGAAAAATTTAGCCGCTAAATCTCGACGGACGCCGAAACACATGTCGTGGATGACAAAGAAGCAGTGGTGTGCCTTCCGAATGACATCAACTTTGGGCAGTGTGAGTTGACCAGCTCTGCTCGCTTTGATCAGGAGAGGCGGAAATATCAACACATGTTCGCATAGAACAACAACCGGCCATTGAACGGGCGCTATCGGCTTTTGGTTTTCACGAGGTCCAGCATTGCAATTTGCATCGAAACAATGCGCTCAAGGACTCCATGGATAACTCGGCGCAATTGCTCAGGATCTTGTGCATTCAGTTTTTCACTATTCGTCAGCCACAGCTTCAATAAGCCGCCAAGCCGTCCTTGATCGCCATTAATTTTGGCGAGTTTTAACACCAGTTCTGCGTCAATAACACCCTTGATGCGGTAGCCCATCCCGACGTTACGCAGATACATTGAAAGGCTCATTCCTGCCTTACGCGCGTTCTCTTCGATGCTCGCCTTCTCCTCCGGCAAGCACCACACTTTGATTGGCGTGGAACCTTTTCGGGTGCTCTTCATTTCGTTATTCCTTCTGGCGTTCATCCGGTATGCGCCCTCGGCTCGAGCCGTAGTCGCCATAAGATGACGACTTCCTTAGCAAGATTCCCATTGAGCGCGGAGCGCGAATAAGGGAGAGTGAAGAAGGTACGCCCGCTTGCGGGTGGGCCTACTTCACCTATCTTGCCCGCTACGTAATCGATACGTTTCAGCGACGCTCATCGAGAATCTGCGGAACATAAGCGATCAAAGGTAACGCAAACACGCACAGTTCGCTTTTTGACCGCTTCCATCTTGGTTGAACCGACATCGTCCGCCCATTGATCGGTTTCATCGCTGACTTGTCTTGATGTCGATCGGTTTCCTCTCAAGGATGAGTGTTTTGACATATCGCCGAAAAGCCTGATACCCAAACGTGATTACACCCGCTTCTTGAAGAGTGCGGTGGATTGCTAAGACAGACCATCCCTCTTCAATCGCACGCTGGACCTCGGTTTGTACTCCAAGGAAAGTAGCTCGATTCACGGCCCCGGACGGGCCCGTTGCTTCTGCCAAAACCTGCGCGGCTATTCTTTGCGACAAACTCAATTCTTTCATCAGACTTCCCCCGTTATGCGCTCAGTTGCAAGCAATACGGAATTTTCGGGTCTCTGACCGAACACTTCACGGTAGAAACACGTTATATTTTCGATAAATCTTGATCAATATTCGTTCAGCTCTCGTGCTGAGCCCGTTATTCTCTTCCGTACGTCGCCGCCATATGCGCCCCAAGAACTCAAAAGAAGTTGAAATCATGAAGCTAAAAGCCAGAACGATGATGAGATCGTTGATGCACAGGAAAGGCTTCGTGAAAATAAACCAACTCGCTGCATGGATTAACACAGAATCCGAAAAACTGGGGTGGACGGACACACAGACTTCGAACAAGTGGTACAAACTCGACAACGGTGATTTCATATTTCACCCTGCCGGCCCGATTGAAATGCTCGGCCAGCTATTTGATGACGCGGAACTTATCTTCGAAAACGGGCCCGCAAACTTATGGCGCGCCCTTTGGGGCAATGCATTCGATCCGTCGGTCCTTTGGCCATTGTGTCGGACACGCTTTAGTAGCGAAGGACCTTGGCTCGATGATGCAGCGTGGAGAAAAGTTGAGACCACTTCTTTCAAAGAGCGCACCTTTTACGAAACCATTCGAGAGTTTGAGGGCGAGATACTCATCGCTTTGGCTCACAGAGAACCGCTTACCCTAAATCACCTTACGGAAGCGGTCGCGTTATATCGTCTGCATCAAATAATCAACTCGCTAGCAGTCTCCGATGTCGATGGAATAGGGGCCTACCGCTGCGTTCAACACTGTCTCAACGCCACGGGGATTTTTCACGAATTAAATAGCTATGACGGCTTCTTTCTGGTGCGCGATGAGTTGGAAAACATGGAGAAGAAGCGGTTGGATTTAGATGGCTCGTATCGAGCGTCGATTGGTCTCACGAAGCACGAGGCGCCGTTGTACGCTAACGCTTCTCTCTCGTGGATCACCGATGCAGATCGCTGGGACGCGCTTGATTTGGATTGGGCTCCATCGGAACGGCGACCTCCACAGAGCCTTGCAGATCAGATTTCGGACCGCAGGAGGGAAATCAACGCCAGGTTTGATCCACGTAGCACGCGACGCAACGGCAATCAAGATAACTCGGAGCCGAAAGCCACAGTACGATTAGTAAAAGATTAAAACAAGATTAGGCGTGGCAAGTGAAATGCCGGAACTCCCTACCAATCTTGGTTTGCGAGGCTCTGAGCCTGTGGATAGCTTAGGCGCTGGAACGGTACGCGCTAGGCGTCGGAACGGCAAAGCGTAGGCGAAGGAACGGTGTCTCGTAGGTGCAGGAACGGCAGTTCCGTAGGCGCTAGAACGGTATCAAAGAAGTACTTTTTGGCCATTGAGCCGCTTGGCCAAGTGTCGGCGTTGCGACTCGCTAGGCTTCTTGTCGATATGCACCAGGTCGCCTTGGATGTCGTAGCTGAACGCCTGCCCATGGGCCTTGCTCGCTTCAGCCAAGGCATCGAGAGCCTTGCGTAGCGTCTGTCGCGCGCTGCTCATGCTCTCGTCCTCGCTACCGGCGAGCCTTAGCAGTGTTTCCATGCGCATGGGGTATGGCCTCGCGTGACTTGCGTAGAATCCGTGCAGCCATTGAGCAAGTGACTTTCCGACCAGCGTGCGACGCACATTCCAGTCGATCTGCGTGAACTGGTCCGCTGCGAACAAGGTGTGCAACCTGGGACTGACGACGATCACCCATTCTTGGGTTTTATCGTCTTTGAACGCCTTATCAATCAGGCTGCCGATGTACGACCAGCCCTCTTGCTTGATCTCTACTGCATTAGCTATCAAACGAGTGATGCGTGTGTGCAGCACCTTGCGGTTTTTGCCCGTATCGGTGTTGCCCATTAACTTGAGCAGCGAATATGACGTCATGCGGCACGGTAGTCCTAGCGCCTGAAGGCGCACAACGTGGAGGACGCTTTCCCACACGTCAAGGTCGCCCTGATCAAGGCGTTCGCCAGTGTAGATAATTGTGAGACCGTCAAGCGTGGGTATCAGCTCGCCCGCTAAATAGCGGCGGTGCCCCTTCGCAATAGCGCCAAAAAGTGCTGATCGCAGGAACCCGTTTGGCACGCCTCGCACGAAGTCCGGCCAATGCGGCAAGTGAACGAGTGCCTGCAGAGGCGGTGCGGGAGCCGCCTCATCGCGCTTTTGACCACCGATCCGCGCGCGATGCTTTTTCTCCATGTCGGCAACACGTGCGACAAGTGCATCAGCCGAGTGGCGTAACGACTCGCCGCCAACCCCTGCTGGTCTTCGTCCCTGCACGACGGGGCGGATGCGGCCTCGCGGACCATCGTCGGTACGACTCACCGCTTGCCGTTGCTACGAGTGTGCTTCGCGACCGATTCGGCTTTCGTCGGACGGCCTCGTCGTCGCTTTTCCGAAAGGGGCAGTTCCGACACATCGAGAAACACTGCATCGGCGACGTGCTGGCCAATCCACCTTTCTACATCTTCCGCTCGCCAAAGAAGGCGTTTCGTATTGGGAAGTCGGCAGATTGGCGGAAGAGACTGGGGATTTCGCGTCGCATCGCTACGGATGCTGGCGACAGACTTTTGTAAATGCTCGGCGAGTTGATCGACCGTGAGTAGCGCTTGCATGGACATGGCTGTTTTTTGCGCCATGTCACATTTGTGCACACAGCGGCGTTGGTTGGCTGATGTATGCAAGGTTGACTTTAAGCAACTCTAAAGTCTCGGTAGAAAAGCGAAGTGTTTTCTACCAGTGAGCGGTGGGCTCGTGCGCTACCACTCGACGCCACAAATCTGCCACATCGCGCGTGCATAAAGGTGCGATAGAAAGCAAAACAACGCACTACATCGCAAGACGTAGTGCGTTGTTTCCAAAGCAAATTCGTGGTGGAGAGGAGGAGGATCGAACTCCCGACCTTCGCATTGCGAACGCGACGCTCTCCCAGCTGAGCTACCCCCCCAACGAGCTAAAATTATATCACAGCGCAAACGCCATCAGGCAAGCCTTCCGACGATACACCCGACACTTACTTCTCCGGCGCTCCCGCCAAAACCCACGCGACGACCGTCTTGATATCCGCATCGTTCATTCGTGGATGCGAGGGCATCGGAATCGGACCCCAAACGCCCGCGCCGCCGTTCTTCACTTTCTTCTCGAGCTGCACGCTCGCCTGCGGCTGTCCCTTGTACTTCTCAGCGATCTGCTGAAACGACGGCCCCACGAGCTTTCGATCGATCGCATGACAGCCCATGCACGCATTGCTGCGCGCAACCGCCATCCCGTTCGCGGAAGACACCGGTTGCTCTGCCGCGCACACACCGATCGACGCGGCGACGAACACCGCGCCGAAGATCAAACGCAACGCCTTCATTTCGCCGCCGGAGCCGGATTGCCCGGATGAACGTCCGAATTCTTCACCGGTGCCGGCGACTGCGTGTCCAGCGGACGCGAGCTCACGCCCGAATCAGGCACCGTACCGACCGTCGCTTCGGGAGCCGGCGCGCTCGCCGCCGACACCGCACTCGCATCGGATGCGGCAGCCGCCTCCAGCGCCTGCGCTTCTTCCGGCTTGATGTACTGGAAGACCTTCACGACCTGTTCGACGCCCGACACGCGCGCGGCGACATCGGCGCCATGCGCACCTTCATCCTGCGTGACGAGCCCCATCAGATAGATGACGCCGCGCTCACACACCACCTTGTAGTAGTTCGCGCGCAAGTCCTTCTCGCCGACCATCGCGGTCTTTACGCGGCCTTCGAGATACGAGTCGTTCGCGCGCGACGAAATCGAACTCGCGCCCTGAATCGCCAGTTCGTTGACGATGCTGCCCACGTTGTTGATGTCGCGCACGACCGCTTCGGCCTTCTGCTTCGACGCTTCGTCGGGGACTTCGCCCGTCAGCAGCACGCGCCGGTTGAACACGGTCACGTTGACATGCGCCGTATCGGGCAGATTCTCGTTGATCCGCGATGTCGCCTTGATCTGGATCTCGCGGTCTTCGGTCTGTGCGCCGAGCGTGCGGCGATCCGTGGCGATCAACGTGCCGCCTGCCGCCGCGCCGACGACCGCGAGAGCGCAGCCCTGCAACGTCAATGCGACTCCGGACAACATGCTCGCCACGAGCGTGGCTTGGGCCAGCGTCGCCTTGACGCGTGTCTTGTTCATCAACTCCGTTCCCCCTTTTCAGTTTCAGTCGTCGCCGAGCAGCATCGCATCGATGCCGTCGCACAGACAGTGAATGATCAGCAGATGGACTTCCTGGATACGCGCCGTGCGATCGGACGGCACGCAGATATGGATGTCGGTTTCGGCGAGCACGTCGGACATCGCGCCGCCACCTTTGCCCGACAGCGCGATCACGATCATCTCGCGCTCGTGCGCTTCCTGAATCGCGGCGAGCACGTTGACCGAGTTGCCCGACGTGCTGATCGCAAGCAGCACGTCGCCCGCCTGGCCAAGCGCGCGGACCTGGTTCGAGAAGATCTGCTCGAACGCATAGTCGTTGCCGATGGCCGTGAGAATCGATGTATCGGTCGTCAGTGCGATCGCCGGCAAGCCCGGACGCTCGCGCTCGAAGCGACCGATCAGTTGCGCGGCAAAGCGTTGCGCATCGGCCGCCGAGCCGCCGTTGCCGCAGACGAGAATCTTGTTGCCGTTCGCGAGCACGCCGAAAAGCGTATCGACGGCTGCCGCGATCGGAACCGCCAGCGTGTCGAGTGCTTCGAGTTTGAGCGCCGCGCTGTCGCGGAATTGCTGTTGAATACGTTCGACTGACATCGACTCTCGATCATCGGCCGCGGCATATGCTGCGGCATGTGGCTTGAACGCTCAAGGCGCCGGTTGTTGCGCAGTTTACCGCATGCATCATGTAGCGAACCGCGCTCATGCTTCGTCAGCGCGAAACGCATCGCGCATCCACTCGATACGGCCCGCATCGAACGCAACGACATCGAAGCGGCAAGCAGGCAACGCGCCGCGCCATGTCGCGAGGAAATGCTGCGCGGCATGCACGAGGCGCGCGCGCTTTCTCGCATCGACACTCGCGGCGGCATTGGCGAAGCGCCCGCGCTTTCTGGCCCGCACTTCGACGAACACGAGCGCACCGCGTTCATCGAGCATGACGAGATCGATCTCGCCACCGCGGCATGTCACGTTGCGCGCGACGCAGCGCATGCGCTGCCGCTGCAGGAACTCGAGCGCATGCGTCTCGAAAACATCGCCGAGCGTTTTGGACAAGGCGCCTCCATAAAAGTTGTCGACGTGGGGCCGCAATTGCACGCGGCAGGCGCGTGGCAAAATGACGACCTTTCCTTCCACGTCGCGCTCATGCTTCAGATCTCCGACCTCGCCACCGGGCAGCACTATCCGACGGGCGCGCTCTATGTCGTCGCGACGCCGATCGGCAACGCGGCCGACATCACCGTGCGCGCGCTGCATGTGCTCGGGCTCGTCGATCGCATCGCCGCCGAGGACACCCGCAACACGGCGCAGCTGCTCGCTCGCTATGGCATCTCGAAGCCGTGGATCGCCGTGCACGAGCACAACGAACGCAGCGCGGCCGAACGCGTGATCGGGCATTTGAAGAACGGCGAGCGCATCGCCTGCGTGTCCGATGCGGGCACGCCCGGCATCTCCGATCCCGGCGCGCGTCTCGTCGATGCCGTGCGCGACGCGGGCTTGCCCGTCGTTCCGCTGCCGGGCGCAAGCGCGCTCGTCACTGCACTGAGCGCTGCGGGCGCGTGGGTCGGCGGCTTCTCGTTCGTCGGCTTTCTGCCGTCCAAATCGAAGCAGCGCGCCACGCAACTGCGCTCGCTCGTGAATCATCCGATGGCGCTGGTGTTCTACGAGGCGCCGCATCGTATCGTCGAGACGACGCGCGCGCTCGCCGAGGCGTTCGGCGGCGAACGGCAACTGCTGATCGCACGCGAATTGACGAAGTTACATGAGAGCCTGCACCGCTGCACCCTGGCCGAAGGGCCAGCGTGGCTCGAAGCCGATGCGAATCGTCAGCGCGGGGAATTCGTTCTAGTGGTCGAAGGCGCGCCCGAGGCGCAGGACGCCGACGACGCACACGATGCGCTGCTGGCGACGCTACTGGAGGAGCTGTCGGTGAAGAGCGCGGCGCGCATCGCCGCCACATTGACGGGCGCATCGCGCAACGCGCTTTATGAACGCGCGCTGAAGCTCGCGAAACGCGACGAGTCGGAAGAAGAATAGAAAACGGGCCGTCGCGAGACGGCCCGTCATTGGAACTGCTGCGTGATGCGGGGTTCAGTTCACGCTGTCGTCGGCGAGCGCCTGGGCCTGCTCTGCACGCGCCGCACGCGCCTCTTGCTGAGTGAGGCCTTCGATCTTCACCTTCTGCGTGCCAGCGCCGCGCATGCCGAGCACGGCCGCCGCAGCGTACGACAAGTCGATCACGCGCCCGTGCACATAAGGACCGCGGTCGTTGATCTTCACGACGACCGTCTTGTGGTTGGCCTCGTTCGTCACGCGTACCCACGACGCCAGCGGCAGCGTGCGGTGCGCCGCGGTCATCGCGTTCATGTTGAACTTCTCACCGCTCGCGGTCTTGCGGCCGTGGAACATGCGGCCGTACCACGACGCCTTGCCCTTCTGTTCGAAGTTGCCGGCATCCGGACCGGATGTGATCGGCTCGGCGTTCGAGAGCGACTGCGCCTGGCTCGGCTTGTCTGCGGGAAGCGAGGACAGGTGCGAATCGAAGGCGAGCGGGGCCGTCGAGCGGGCACCTGCCGTGCTGAGGGAGTTGGTAGTCTGAGGATTGGATGCGACATCGCCCGAACCCGGCGCGGCGCAACCCGCCAGCACGCCAACTGCTAGCAGGCTCCCGACATGTCGAATAAATCGAGCTTTCATAGACGTGTTTCAACGATAAAAGAGCGGCCGCGCCGCACCAGATCGGCGCGCGCAAGGCTGCTCGAGGCTTTCCGCGCAAAGCAATACGCCGCTCGGTCAAGCGAACGGCGAACTCTGCTCGGATGCGGCGTACTCGTGCCGCAAACGCCCGGTTATTGTTCACGTCTGGCGCAACCTGTCCCCGGCAGCCTGACCAGACCCCACATGCCGCCATCGAACGTGGCATCACGTTCGTGCGCTGGAAAAATCTCTGTGAGCGCAGGAACGGCGGCGTAGGCCCCATCCGGCGTGACGGCAGCTAAGGCCATCTGACAGACGCGCGGCGTCTGGCCGGACAAGACGTGTGCACCTACTGATGGTGCTTGAGTTGCAATTGCGAGGCTTTTGGCCCCCAACAGCGTACTGACGGCGATTGTAAAAACGCACTAGCGTTTCATCAGTCGCCTATTGACGGCATGGTTAGCTCCATGCACAAGTGGTGCCATTATACAAAAAAACGGTGGTTTGACCCGCCGGACTGCGTAAACCGTCATTGATTTTCGCTATGGCCGTAAGAATTGCCGCTTTTCGGCCGCTTTTGAGCCGCGTTCCGGCAGGCGTCGCGTCTTTCGTCGCACCGGTACAATGAACGTTTTTACAGCCCCGCTTGTACCGCCGACAGTCATATGAAAGTCATTCTCGTTCCCGTGACGCCCTTTCAGCAGAACTGTTCCATCGTCATCTGCGAGACGACGAAGCGCGCCGCCGTCGTGGACCCGGGCGGCGACATCGACCGGATCATCGCGGAAGTCGAGCGTCATGACGTGACCGTCGACAAAATTCTTCTGACACATGGCCATCTTGATCACTGCGGCGGTGCGAAGGCGCTCGCGGACCATTACGGCATACAAATAGAGGGACCGCATCGCGAGGACGCGTTCTGGATCGACCAGATGCCCACTCAGACGCAGCGCTTCGGATTTTCGAACGCGGAGGCATTTACGCCCGAGCGTTGGCTCATTGATGGCGATACCGTGAAATTCGGCGATGAGTCGCTGGAAGTCTATTTCTGCCCCGGCCACACCCCGGGCCATGTCGTATTCTTCAGCCGCGAACACAGGCTCGCATTCGTCGGCGACGTGCTGTTCGCCGGCTCCATCGGTCGCACCGATTTTCCGCGCGGCAATCACGGCGAACTCATCCGCTCGATCCGCGAAAAGCTCTGGCCGCTCGGCGACGACGTCAGGTTCGTTCCCGGTCACGGCCCGACGTCGACATTCGGCGAAGAGCGGCAAAGCAATCCCTTCGTGCGCGACGGAGTGGCCGCATGAACGCCAATGCGTCCGCGGTTCCCGAAATCTACGTCAGCACGGACGTCGAAGCCGATGGCCCGATTCCCGGCCCGCATTCGATGCTGAGCTTTGCCTCGGCAGCCTACACGGCCGACAAGCAGCTCATCGGCACGTTCTCCGCGAATCTCGAAACGCTCGAAGGCGCGGCGCCACATCCGGTGCAGGCCGCGTGGTGGAAAACGCAGCCCGACGCGTGGGCCGCGTGCCGCAAGGAATTGCAGAAGCCGGAGATCGCGCTGCCAGCCTATGTCGAATGGGTAGAGGCATTGCCCGGAAAGCCGGTGTTCGTCGCTTATCCGGCGGGTTTCGACTTCACCTATATGTTCTGGTACATGATGCGTTTCGCCGAACGCTGCCCGTTCTCGTGGTCGGCGCTCGATATCAAGACGCTCGCCTTCGCGATGACCGGCCTGCCCTATCGAAAGGCGATCAAGCCGCGTTTGCCCAAGCATTGGTTCGACGAACTGCCGCACACGCACGTCGCACTCGACGACGCCATCGAGCAAGGCGCGCTCTTTTGCAACATGCTTGCGGAGCTACGGGCATCGCAGGCGGCGTTGGCGCGGTCACCGGAAGAACCGAACGACGACGCTGAAGGTAAAACCGCGCTCTGAAGCCAGCGAGTTAGGGAAACTCCCTCAGTGCAGGCGTTTTACATTGCGTTTCTTTTCTGACGCCTCTACCATTAGAGTCAAATCGCGACCGAACGGAGGCGCAGTTGACTCTCGATACATTCTCACAAAAAATCCTGCGTCTTCTGCAACTGGACGCGCGCCGCTCCGTTCAGGAAATCTCCGACCAGGTCGGCCTGTCGAGTACGCCGTGCTGGCGGCGCATCAAGGACATGGAGCAGTCGGGCGTCATTCAGCGCTACACCGCGCTGCTCGACCGCGAAAAGCTCGGTCTTCACGTCTGCGCACTTGCGCACATCCATCTGACACGGCACACGGAAGGCGGCGTCGAGCAGTTCGAACGCGAAATCGCCACGTGCCCGGAAGTCACCGAGTGCTACAGCACGACCGGCGAATCCGATTACATCCTGAAGATCGTCGCGCCGGATATCAAGGCGTACGACGCATTCCTGCACGATCGCATTTTCAAGATCCCCGCGGTCGCGCAGGTGCGAACGAGCGTCGTGCTTCGCGAAATCAAATTCGACACGCAGTTGCCGCTCTGACGGAAACCTTCAGCGCGGCAGATCGATTGCGCGTTTGGGCGTCGCGGCCGACTCAAGGCCGAGCGCCTGCGCCACGTGAAGCTCGCGTGCGCCGATCTGGCGCCTGAGCGCGTCGAAGTCGATCGCGCTCAGTCGGGCGGTCGTATCTCCTGCGCTCGATGCCGGCAACATGACGTCGACGCTAAAGCCGCTGCCGAGGTAATGCAGATTCAACGACACGACCGGCAACCCTTGCTGTGCGAATGCGGCGCACACGGCATCGCTCACAGTCGAACGCTGCGGGAAATTGCCCGGCTGCGGATTCAGCGCGTCGCTCTCCGGATCGACATGAATGAGCGCGTCGATGACGCGAGAATCGGCCAGCAGGTTCGCACGCGCCGATTCGGCAATGTAATGCCCCTCGGAAACCGAAATGAGCGAATCGACGAGAACATGCGCGTCGACGATCGCCAGATCTCCCATTTTTCGGGTACGGAATTCGTGGACTTCGCGCACGCCGGGTGTTCTAGACAAAATCGCGCGCAAATCATCCGCCGTCGTTTGGTCGAGGGCTCGGTCGGAAAGGTCTTGTAACGCGTCCCACGCGAACGTCCATCCCATTTTACCGATCAAAAACCCGACAACCGCGGCCGCGATCGGGTCCAGAATTCGAAATCCTGCCAGACTCCCGATAATCCCCAACGCGACGACGAGAGAAGAAGCCGCGTCCGAACGTGCATGCCATGCGTTTGCGATCAGCAAAGCGGAGCGAATGCGTTCGGCGGCGCGCAGCATATAGCGAAAAAGCGCTTCCTTCGAAATGAGCACGATTATCGCAACCGCAAGCGCGCCCGCCTTTACCGGCGGAATATCCTGAAGGTTGACGATGCGGGTACCGCCGCGCCATAACATTCCGACCCCGACCGCAATCAGCAATCCGCCGAGGAATAAGGACGCGACCGTTTCATAACGGTTATGTCCGTAGTTATGGTCGAGGTCGGGCTTGGCAGATGCCTGTCGATTGGCAATGAGAACGATAAAATCGGACACGATGTCCGCCAGCGAATGAACGCCGTCTGCAAGCAAAGCTTGGGAATGCGCGACAAAGCCTACGACGAGCTGCGCAGTGGCGAGCCCGCTATTGAGCGCAATGCTCGTCCAGGTGGTTCGACGCGCCACATCCTGTTTTTCCGATGTGCGTGTAGTCGAAAGCGGCATGTAATTTATCCCGAGCCGTATGTGTCTGAATTTTATCAGCCGGTATGCCGCAGCGCTTTAGGGGTTCAGTGCCGTTATCTGCGCGGCTGCGGATCGGAAAATTCCTCTGCCAAAACGAAAAGGCCGCGTTACGCAACGCGGCCTTTTAAAACATGATGCAATCCAAAACTTACTTGCTGATCAGGAAGTTGTCGCGCTCTTGCCCCGCAATCCACTTCGGCGGCTTGCCGCGGCCGGACCAGGTGCTGCCGCTTTCCGGGTCGCGGTATTTCGGCGCTACGCCTGCACGGCTGCTGCGTGCGACCTTCACGCCTTTTGCGCCCCGGCCGCCAGCCAGTTCCTGAAGCGTGATGCCATAATCCGCCATTTTCTGCTTGATCTCATTAAGCACTTCGGCGTATTCGCGCGACTTCGCTTCTTCAATCTGACGTTCGAGAGACTCGCGCTGTGCGAGGAGTTCCTTGTATGAAGGCATGGCAATTCCCTAAGTGGTGTGCTGACTTGCGAATCGTGTGCTCGCTTTCAAATATCAGTATAGCCTCGGACTGGCACGCAGATTAACACAGTTCGTATTATCGCTGCATGCGCAAATCGCCATCCAATAAACTTTCGTGTCTTTCTTCGTAACAATTGCCGAAAAATGCGAAGTTTGGAGGAGCCGGTGCGGAGCTGTAAAAGGTAGCAATGCGCACATCCTTGCGCAGGCTTATGGCACCGGATGAAACGCCGGTAATAACGTGCGTCGGAACATGTCATGGAATGACAGCTTCGTTGCCGATCCATTCCTGGCAGCGGCAGGATGGGGCTGATTCCGCTGCGACGCTTAATTCATTGCGCCTGCACGGCCCTTTTGACGCTCGATAAGGTCGATAAGCGCAGCGTTCAATTCCCCGCTCGTCCTTTTGGGGTAATCGAATGTAAAACGATTGCGCGCCTCCGCAAGCAGCAAATCGCAGCCATATCGGTCTATCCCCAATAATCGAAGAACCGCTGGACGCGCCGGATTAGCGTCGAATTCTGCGCAAAGCGAAGTTTCCTCCGCCGCCGAAAGCGGCTCCAGCGAATCGACTTCATCACCGGCCAGCCAGCCCATTGCGCCGAATCCGCCGATATAGCGCATGCGCTCAACCGACATCACCCAGAAAGAGAAGTCGCCGAGTTGCAGATAGCGCTCCGCGTCGGGGTGATAGCGCAAATAGCGGCGCGCGAGTTCGCCGCTCTCCTCCGGCGCGGCAGGCGCAAAGCTGCCGAGCAATGTCAGACGCTGCCCTTCCAGCACGCCGCCATCCGCTGCATGCGCGACCAGAAAGCCGGCGCGCGCATCCGCGTGAAGATTGCGCGTGTGTTCGGCAAGACGGCTGATGAGCAGCATCGGCACGTGGCGTGCCGTGGGCGCGAACGGCAGCGCCGTCGGGTACGGAAAGCCCTGCGGCTCAGTGCGTGGCGAGCGTCCCCTCGGACACGCGATGCAGCAAATGAAGCGGCGCTTGCGACGAAATCTTCATCCAGGCCTCGTGCGGTCGTCAATCGTCGGACGATGTTAATGCAGCGCGCGCGAGCGTGTCTCCTGGCCGTTCGATAGAATCGAAAGCCTTCGCGTCCGATGGCATCATCGACGGCTTCCCTTGTTTTTCACGCAATCTTTCCAACGACGGTTTCTTCCGTGTCCGACTCGACCACCGCCTCCGCTGCCTGCGAATCCAATCCGACGCTCGCGCTGCATCGCAGCCTTCCCCCTGCCACGCGCGCCCGCGCCCGCTACGCGACGATGGCCGTGTTCTTCATCGCGGGCATGATGTACGCGTCGTGGGGCGTGCACGTGCCAACCGTGCGCGACAAGTTCGCGTTGAGCCCAGGCATGCTGTCCTTTGCGCTGCTCGCGGTCGCGGGCGGCTCCATCTTCGCGATGCTGACCACCGGTTCGTGGATCGCCCGCGCCGGCACGCGCACCGCATGCATGGCGGGCGGCATCACGATGATGTTGTGCGGCTCGCTGATCCTCGTGACGCCTCATTACTGGATGCTGCTCGTCGTGCTCGCGATATTCGGCTTCGGCATGGCGACGCTCGACGTCGCGATGAACGCCGAAGCGAGCGCCGTCGAACAGGCACTGGCCCGGCCGATCATGTCGTCTCTGCACGGCATGTTCAGCATCGGCGGCATGGCGGGCGCGGCCGCGGGCGGCGCGCTGCTCGCGCACGGGCTTGCGCCCGCCGCCCATCTCGCGCTCGCGTCGGGCGTGAGCCTGCTGGTCCTGCTCGTGTCGATGCGCGCGGTGCTGCCGCATGTGCCGCATCACGACGAGCACGCGAAGGCGTCGTCGTCGAACCGCTGGCGCTCGGGCGCGCTGTGGGCGCTCGGCGGACTCGCGCTGGTCGCGCTGATCGCGGAAGGCGCGATGTACGACTGGGCCACCGTGTATATGCGCGATGTCGTCGAAGCGACGCCTTCGGTGTCGAGCGCGGCCTACGCCGCATTCTCGGGCGGCATGGCCGCCGGGCGCTTCGGCGGCGACGCGGTTCGCGCACGTTTCGGCGCGCCGCAACTGATTTTCGGCAGCGCGGGACTCGCGTTCATCGGCATGGTGATGGCGCTCGTCCTGCCCAACGCCATCGTCACGATGACAGGCTTCACGCTGATGGGCTTGGGTCTCGCGAACATGATGCCGGTGCTGTTCGCGGCGGCGGCGCGCGTCGAAGGCGTGACCGCGGCCGAAGGGCTCGCGCAGGTCGCGGGCCTCGCCTACTTCGGTCTGCTGTTCGGGCCCGTGCTGATCGGCGGCGTCGCGCAGATCAGCAATCTGCCGATCGGCCTGTGCGTCGTCGCGGCGTGCTGCGCGATCATCACCGTCATCGGGCCGCGCATTCTCAGGCGCCTGAAGATATAAAAAAAAGCGCGCGGGCCTTTCGGCGCCGCGCGCTTTTTCGAACCACGGGAAATTACATCTTCACGACGTCGAGCAGCGTCTTCTTGCCCTTCTTGTAGTCGTACAGCGAGATCACGCCGTGCTTCAGATCGCCCTTCGAATCGAAGCTCGTCTGGCCGATCACGCCCTTGTAGTCCGTGTTCGGCATCGCGGCGAGGATCTTGGCCGGATCGACCGAGTTCGCACGCTTCATCGCGTCGACGATGATGTACACCGCGTCATACGTGAACGGCGCGTAGATCTGGATCGGCTGGCCGAAGCGCTTCTGGAACTTCGCCGCGAAAGCCTGGCCGCCTTCCATCTTCTCGAGCGCCATGCCCGCTTCCGAGCACACGATGTTGTCGGTCGCATCGCCGGCGAGGTCCGCCAGCTTTTCCGTGCAGACGCCGTCGCCTGCCAGCACCTTCGCGCGCAGGCCGAGCTGCTTGGCTTGCTTGGCGAACGGGCCGCCGGTCGCGTCCATGCCGCCGTACATCACGGCGTCGGGGTTTTCGCCCTTGATCTTCGTCAGAATCGCGCGGAAGTCGACAGCCTTGTCGTTCGTCGCGTCGTGCGAGATCACCTTCAGGCCGAGCGACTTGGCGGTCTTTTCGAACTCGTTGGCGAGACCCTGGCCGTAAGCGGTCGAGTCATCGACGACGGCGACCGTCTTCACCTTCAGATTCTTCGCGGCGTAGTTGGCGAGTGCCGGGCCTTGCTGAGCATCGGTCGCGACGACGCGGTACGTCGTCTTGAAGCCTTGCTGCGTGTAGGCCGGGTTCGTCGCCGACGGCGAAATCTGCACGATGCCCGCATCGCTGTAGATCTTCGATGCCGGGATCGACGTGCCGGAGTTCAGGTGACCGACGACCGCAACGACCTTGTCGTCGACGAGCTTCTGCGCGACTTGCGTAGCGGTACGCGGGTCGGCTGCATCGTCTTGCGGGTCGAGCACCAGCGTGATCTTCTCGCCGCCGATCGTGAGGCCCTTCGCGTTGATCTCTTCGACTGCGAGCCGCGCGCCGTTTTCGTTATCCTTGCCCAGGTGAGCAATGCCGCCGGTCAGCGGAGCGACGTGACCGATCTTGACCGTTTGGTCGGCTGCTGCGGACGTTGCCAACGTAGCGAACAGCACGGCTGCGGCGCTGATCGGCAACAGTTTGTGAAGCTTGGTGTTCATGTAAGTCTCCAGTTTCGGTCCCAAAAACAACGTAATCGCCCTGTGCCCCGTCTTTCATCACGATCGCTCAGTCCCGTGGACGACCACGCCGGATGCATCGTCATGCACTTGGCAAGTCCTTCCGGCAGGTCGTTTGTGACGGCCGCCTTCCGCACTGCGCGCAAGTGTAGGGTTGTCAAATTAATTTAGGGAAGTTTTTTAAGATACTGGTGTCACTACCGATTAACCGCCAGTTGTGATACGCCGCCGTTTGTGGTGGCGTTCGCGCGAAGAGGCCCTGTACATGCGGGTTTCCGCGACATCGGCGCGCAAAGGTTTGGGCGTCATTCAAGTTCGATGAGCGCGCGCCGATAATCTCTGCCCGCCCGCATCATTAAGCTGCTTTTTTAACGCTCTTTTAGCGCGTGTTTAGATCTGCTGCTCTAATAATCGCTCCGCGCGTCAAACCGCGTGCCCGACGCCGCGCGTGCTTCAGGGCGACTGAAAGGGAAAGCTGGCAAACTCCACCGGCTCAATCTTTTACGTACAAGGAGTTCGACGTGACCGTTTCCGTGACTTCCCGCTGGATCGACATTCCCGCCGATGGCGGCAGCTTCCAGGGCTATCTCGCGCTGCCCAAGACGGGCGCCGGGCCCGCCGTCATCATCCTGCAGGAGATCTTCGGGGTGAACGGCCACATCCGCAGCGTCGCCGATCAATACGCCGCCGATGGCTATGTCGCGCTCGCGCCGGATGTCTTCTGGCGCACCCAACCGCGCGTCGAGCTGGGCTACGAAGGCGCGGATCGGCAAAAGGCGATGGAGCTGCTGCAAAAGACCGATGCGAATGCCGCGGTCGCGGATGTCGGCGCGGCGGCGAAAGCGCTGCGCGCACTGCCCGAAGTGACGGGCAAGGTCGCGGCGATCGGCTATTGCTTCGGCGGACGTCTCGCCTATCTCGCGGCGGCGCAGGGTTCGGTGGATCTCGCCGTGGCCTATTACGGCGGCGGCATTCAGAACGCGCTCGACAAAGCCGATCAGGTCAAGGTGCCGATGCAGTTCCACTACGGCGAGCTCGACGCGCACATTCCCGCCGACGCAGTCGATGCCGTGCGCCACACGTTCGCAGGCCGCAAGGATTCAGAACTCTACGTGTATCCGCAGGCCGATCACGGCTTCAACTGCGGTGATCGTGCATCGTACAACGCGAAGGCATCGGCGCTCGCACACGGGCGCACGCTGAGCTTCCTCGGCGAGCATCTGTAACAGAAACTGCTTGAGCGGGCGCGCCTGAACGGCGCGCTCGTCATATCAGCGCGGGCAATCCTTCTACGAGCAGGAACGCGGCAAGCACACCGAGTAGCGCGCCGAAGACGCGCAGCACGTTGTTCTTGAAATGTGTCGCGCAAGGAATGGCCCCGAGAAACAGGGCGCCAGCGAGCGCCATCGGGATGATCAGAATGAAGTCGCCGATCGTGAAGTACGTCATTGTGCGTCTCCCATCGTCCTGCTTCTGGCTTTTTGATCGTCGCGCGATAAGAGACCGCCTCGACGATTCGAGTATAGGCCGCTCCGCGAGACTCGTCGGCGCGGCTTCGTGCGATGAGAGACGGACGCTGGTGTCCGAATGCCTTGCGCGACAAGGACTTACACGCGCCCATTTTTAAGTGAGCGCGGAAAACCCTTAGATCCGGCGTATTTCAACCGCCTTTCGATTTCACGCGACGACTGCGCGCTCGCGTCGGTTCAGGTAAGCCGCGCCCGCCAGGCCGACAAGCAGCAACCCGCCGATCAATCCGGCGACGCCCGTCCAGCCGAACGCGGTCCAGAAGTGCCCGCCGTACCATCCGATCAGGCTCGATCCGAGGTAATACGCGAGCAGATAAAGCGCGGCGGCCTGCCCTTTCGCGTGCGCCGCGAGCCGCCCGACCCAGCCGCTCGCGACCGAATGCCCCGCGAAGAAACCGAACGTCAGACAGGCAATGCCGGCGATGATCACCGGCACGGAGTTCGACACGGTCAGCGCGATGCCGAGCATCATCAAGACGAGACTCGCGATCAGCACGCGGCCGCGCCCGAACGCATCGGCCATCTTGCCGGACCACGGCGACGCGACGACGCCAGTCAGATAGACGGTGAAGATCGCGCCGATCTGTGTCTGATTGAGCCGGAACGGCGCGCCGAGCAGCCGGTAGCCGACATAGTTGTAGAGCGTGACGAAGCTGCCCATCAGCACGAAGCCGATCAGAAACAGAAACGGCAGGCCGCCGTGCCGCAAATGCCCCGCAAGCGACCGCCGATGGTGCGCGAACCCGACGCCGCGGCGCGGCTCGAAGCGTCGCGACGGCGGCAGCAGCGAGCGAAAGGCAAGCGTTGCCAGCAGACCGAGCACGCCGATTCCGCCGATCGCGATGCGCCAGCCGAACAAATCCGCGAGGATGCCGCTGATGACGCGCCCCGCCATCCCGCCGATGGCCGTGCCGCCAACGTAAAGACCCATCGCGAGGCCGAGGCCTTCGGGATGCACCTCCTCCGCGAGATAGGCCATCGCGACCGCGGGCACGCCGCCGAGCGCGAAACCTTCGAGCGCACGCACGATGAGCAGCGCGTGCCAGTCGGGCAGCACGGCGGCGACGACCGTCAGCACCGACGATGCGAGCAGCGACAGCGTCATCAGCCGATGACGGCTCCAGCTCTCCGACACGAATCCCGCGATGAAAATGGAGATCGCCAGCGCCGCCGTGCTCACCGACACCGACAGCGCGCTCACCGCCGGACTCACGCCGAACGCTTTCGTGAACTCGGGCAGGAGCGGCTGCACGCAATACAGCAGCGAGAACGTCGCGTAACCGGCGAACAGCAGCGCAAGCGACGCACGCCAGTAGGCGCGCGATCCGCGTTCGAGATACGGCGCGGCGTCGGCGGCGCGGTCTGCGTTGCCGCCGGAATTCGGGCGCTGCGGCGCCGGCGATGCGTTCACGTCTGAAGTCTCCGCTGAAAAACCCTCAACGATACGCCGATCCTAGGGTTTTGCCTGATACGGCAGCCGCTTTCCGGCGTCGATCACCCATATTTACTGCGAGCCGTCTGCGATCGACAACATAACGCGGCGATTGGCATCGCGCCGACGCGCCGCGTTGCGTTAAAGTGGAAGCACAATCGTTCATGAAAACGGCGCATGTCGCGCTTGCCGCAATAAAGAAGCGGCGAACAGTCTGGTGCACGAGCCGTGAAAAGCCTGTGCTTGGTGAAAATACTTGACCGGCGCTTTATTCTCAGCCGGCGCTGAAACGGGGATTCATCATGCAAATCGGTTCGATTGTCCGCTCCGTGCATATTGCCGTGCCTCAGGGCGCGCGCGGCATCGTCATGCGCATTCTCGGCGACATGGCGATGGTCGCGTGGTACGCGGGCGAGCCCGGCGTCACCAAGCTGCTCAATACGGAGCCGTTTTTTCTCGAAGATCTCATCGATACGGGCGACGTCGTGCGCCCGTCGAATACGGTCGTTCATTGAGAAACCGCTCGATGCGCTGATGCCGTCCGCGCCCGAGCGCGGCACAATGCCGGGATGAACTCGATCCATCCCGATTCGCAGGGCGCGCCCCTGCCCGACGACGGCGAAGCGCCGCCCTTCTCCGGCCTCACGCCCGAGCGCGTGCTCGACGCAGTCGACCGCGTATTGATGCCCGCGGGCGCACGCACCGATGGCCGCCTGCTGCCGCTCAACAGTTACGAGAACCGCGTCTATCAGGTGGGCGTCGAAGACGGCGCGCCGGTCGTCGCGAAGTTTTATCGTCCGAAACGATGGTCGAACGAGGCGATTCTTGAAGAGCATGCGTTCGTCTCAAGCCTTACCGCGCGCGAGATCCCGGCGGTTCCGGCGCGCGCGTTCGATGGCGTCACGCTGCACGAGTTCGACGGCTTCCGCTTTTCCGTCTTCGAGCGGCGCGGCGGCCGCGCGCCCGATCTCGACCGCAGCGACACGCTCGAATGGCTCGGGCGCTTCATCGGGCGCATTCACGCGGTGGGCGCGATCGAGCCGTATCGCGAACGGCCGACGCTCGATATCGCCACGTTCGGCCACGAGCCGCGCGAGTTTCTGCTGACGCACGGCTTCGTCCCGCGCGATGTGCGTGAAGCGTGGGAAGCCGTCGTGTCGATGGCGCTCGACGGCGTCGCGCAATGCTTCGATCGCGCCGGCGACGTGCGGCATCTGCGTCTGCACGGCGACTGCCATCCGAGCAATGTGCTGTGGACGGACGCGGGCCCGCATTTCGTCGATTTCGACGACAGCCGCATGGGCCCGGCGATTCAGGATCTATGGCTGCTGCTGCCGGCCGGACGCGCGGACGCATCGCGCGCGCTGGCGGATTTGCTCGCCGGTTACGAAGACTTCTGCGAATTCGATCCGCGCGAGCTGCATCTGACCGAAGCGTTGCGCACGCTGCGCCTGATTCACTACTCGGCGTGGCTTGCGCGCCGCTGGAACGATCCCGCGTTTCCCGCGGCTTTTCCGTGGTTCAACACGCAGCGCTACTGGGAAGACCGCATCCTCGAATTGCGCGAGCAAGTCGGCGCGATGCAGGAAGGTCCGCTGTGGGCTGTCTGAAGGCTGTCTGAAATTTTTCGTGACATTCGCAGACTGTCAGGCAATCGCAAAACGTTGAAAAGCGTGTCGGGCCATGCAATGATAACGATTCTCATTTGCCCGCCTATTGTCGATCGCCGCGTCTGAATCGCGTTGTGCCGATCGCGGCGCGGCTTTGCCTGCCAACGCCCGAATTCGGAGAGACGCGTGAACGCGCCTGACACCCTCAATCCGCAGCCGCCCGTCGCGAGCGGCCCGACAAGCTACCGTCCGCACCGTCTGGTCGAGGATGCCGAACAATACGTCCGCAAGAATCGCTCGCGCCGCTCGACTTTCCTGAAGTGGCTGCGCAAGGTGCACGGCTGGATCGGCTTGTGGGGCGCGCTGCTTGGGCTGCTGTTCGGCACGACGGGCTTTCTGCTGAATCACCGCGCGCCGCCGCTGCGCATTTCGACAGGCGAGCCGCAGGTTGCGCAATTGCAGATGCCGCTGCCCGCCGAAGGCTTCAAGACGCCGCGCGACATGGGCAACTGGCTCAAGAAAGAACTCAAGCTCGACGGCAATCTCGGCCGGACGCGGCGCGAGCCGGCACATCCGGTTGGCTGGGGCGACAAGAGCACGATGCAGCCGGAGCAATGGTCGGTGATGGTGGCATCGCCGGGCGGCAGCGTGCAGGCTGAGTACTGGGTCGGCAACAATTTCGTCTCGGTGAAGCGCACCGAAAACACCTTCCTCGCGATGATGACCAACCTGCACAAGGGCGTGGGCCTGAGCGTGGGCTGGGTGCTGCTCATCGATACTTTCGCGGGCAGCATCATCCTGCTGTCGCTGACGGGCGTGCTGCTGTGGACCGAGCTGAACAAGCGGCGCACGGCGGGCGTGGTGATCGTGGCGGCGTCGTTGATTGCGGCGATTGTTTGCGGGTTGATCTGACGTGCGGGTGACCATTTTGATGGCTTCATCAAAATGGTCCTCGCGTCGTTAACCAGCGTTTTCGTTCGCGTTCCCCTTCTTTGCCAACTTCTTCTGAGCCCGCTCGATCTGCTGAATGCTCGTCGTCGGCGTGGGCAGCGCTTCTGGCATCGTGCCTCCAAGTTCGCAGATGGTGTCGCGGACCTTTCTTCCCACATCGAAGTGAGTTTGGTTGGCCATCTGCTTTCCGCTGACGCCGTCGCGCCGAAGCTTGTCTTCCGTCTGAGTCGCGCGGAACAGGTTGGCGGCAAGTTCAGTGCTTCCCATGTGATCGAGAATTTTTTGGCTCTTCTTCAAGCGTTTTCTGGCGTGGATGTCGCGATTGCCCAAGCCTCCATAGAGCCCCTTGTAACCGTGATCCTGGAACACCGCGTAATCGACGGTGGTCGTCACTCCCGCGACGCGTGCGGCCGCGCTGAGCGCCTTGTTGTGGCGCATGAGTTCGCCACGGAGCATCAGGCGTTGCCGATCCTCGGACAGGCCGCCGAACGCTCGGTTGTCGTGTAGTTCCTGACGGCGCGTCTGAATCGCGAAATACGTTTGCCCGTTGGCGATCACCGGCTTTGACGGGTCGCCGTTCTGGACGATCAGATAGCAGGCGTAGCGGGAAAGCTGGTAGTCCGTGACCGTGCGGTTCGCGCCGGAACCTAGCGTGACCATTTTGGTGACTTCACCGAAATGGTCACCAGCCGCGTACCCAGAGCGCTCACAGGCGATCCTGGCCTTTTCGATCACCTGCAGAAAATTACGCCAGTCTTGATACGAAAGCACTGGCGCAAGGTCGCGAGCAAGCCAGAAGTCGCCTTCGTCGCTGCTTTGCTTGATGCTTTCGAATGTCAGGTGATGCGATTCATTGCTGGAAAGATTGTTCGACATCTGTGCCTCTTGCATTGACGTGACTGAAATCCAGAACGCGCCTCATTGGCGCGCTCTTCGGATTGATCAATCTATCGACCTGCAAGAGCACGGACATCTCGTCCGAATGGCCTACTGACGAATCCCCTTCCGCGGGTTATGCCGCGTGAGCCAAAGATAAAGCCCGCTTCCCAGCACCACGATCGTCAGCACATCGAACGCCGCCCAGAAGATCTTGAGCGGCATCCCGCCGAAATCGCCGAAATGCAACGGCTGCGAACCGAGCAGCACTTTCAGATACCACGGCAATTCGCGCGAGTCCGTCAGCGCACCCGTCGATGCATCGACGAGGACGGGACGCATGATGCGCGTCGTGAGGATGCCGTCGCCGCGCATCCAGACGGCATAGTGATGCGGACTCGCGAAGCGCGTCCCCGGAAACGCGACGAACGACGGAATCATGCCCGGCGCGACGTCTTGCGCCGTCTTCACGGCATCGTCGACGGATGCGCGCACCGTCACCGGCGGCTGGCCGCGATACGGCGCGACCATCTGCGCGAGCTGATCGTTGCGCCAGGCCTCGAGCATCAGATCCGCGAGCGTGTTGATCGACCCCGTCGCGCCGACGAGCAGCGCCCACGCGAGCGTCAGCATGCCGATCGCGTTATGCCAGTCGAGCCAGACGATGCGCCGCTTCTTCTTCAGCCGCACGCGCCCGAGCCCGACTTTGCGCCAGAACGGCAAATACACGACGATGCCCGACACGATCGCCGCGAGAAACACGACGCCCATCGCGCCGAGAAAGAGCTTGCCGAAAAGCCCGGCGAACATGTCGACGTGCAGTTTCAGCAGCACGAACTTGAGTGAGCCCTTGCCCGGCGGCATGCCGAGCGGCTGCGCAGTGCGGGCGTCGACGGTGGTGCTGAGTGTGTCGTCGGGCGGCGTATCGGCGCGTGCCGCGGTCACGACGATCGGCAGAAGCGGCTCGTCCGGCTCCCAGATCATGTATTGCGGAACATGGCCGGGATGTTCCTTCAACGCGGACCGCAGCACGGCGTCGTAGCTCGCGCGCGCATCGGCCTGCGATGCGGGCAGCGCGGGCGCTTCAATCGCATCGCCGGTCAGGATGTCGAGTTCGTGGCCGAACACCAGCGGCAGGCCAGTCAGACAAAGCAGCAGCATGAAAGCCGTGCAGACGAGACTCGTCCAGCGATGCACGATCGCCCACACGCGCAGCGCGCGCTGGCTCATGTGGCGCTTTTCGTTGCGATCGCACGTGGCGCGCGGCGCGGCGGACGAGGCATCGGCGCGTGTTGCGGCGCGCCGGCCATCGCCGGTCAGAAACTTGCCGGACATTCGATGTTGAGTTGAGCAGAAGGAACGGGCTTCGCATCAGCCACCGTCGGCTGCGCAAATGAGAACGATTATTATATAGTCGCCCGTCGCGTGCAGACGGCGTTTAGTCAGGCTTTTGTAATATTTAGCCTCCACTCAAACGCCGCACACCTCGCCCTTGCCCGCGATCTCGCGCGCCGCCTTCGCGCCCTCCACTTGCAACAGTTCGGGCAGCGACACGCCGTTCTTCGCCGCCGTCACTTCCGCCAGAATCGACACGGCGATTTCCGGCGGCGTCCTGCTGCCGATATAAATCCCCACCGGTCCATGCAGCCGCGCGAGCTCCGCCTCGTTGAGATCGAACTCCTTCAGACGCTCGCGGCGCGCCGCGTTATTGCGCCGCGAACCGAGCGCGCCGACGTAGAACGCAGGCGTCTTCAGCGCTTCCATCAACGCGAGATCGTCGAGCTTCGGGTCGTGCGTGAGCGCGATCACCGCACAGCGCTCGTCGAGCTTCATGTCCATGACGGTGTCGTCGGGCATGGTGCGAACGATAGTCGTACCCGGCACGTTCCACTCGTCCGTGTATTCCTCGCGCGGATCGCAGACGGTCACCTGATAATCGAGCCCGACCGCGATGCTGCACAGATAGCGCGACAACTGCCCCGCGCCGATCACCAGCATGCGATAGCGCGGGCCGTGGATCGTCAGAAGCCGGTCGTCGTCGAAGAGCACGCCGTCGGTGGCCTGCGCGGGTTCGAGGCGCACCGCGCCTGTCGCCATGTCGAGCGTGCGCGCGACGAGCCTGCCGCTTTCGACCGCCGCGCACAGATCGGCGATCCCGCTGGAAAGCGTCAACGGCTCCAGCACGAGCTGAATCGTGCCGCCGCACGGCAAGCCGAAGCGATGCGCCTCTTCCGCGCTGATGCCGTATTTCACCGCCTCGGGCTTCGTCTGCTCGATGCCCCGCTGCCGCACGCGATCGATCAGATCGTCTTCGATGCAACCGCCCGACACCGAGCCGACCACATGCCCATCGCCGCGCACGGCGAGCATCGCGCCCTCCGGCCTCGGCGACGAACCCCACGTCTTCACCACCGTGACGAGCAAAACGCGATGCCCTTCATCGAGCCATCGCGCGCTGTTCTTCAGGACTTCGAGATCCACGCTGTCCATGATTTCTTTCCTTTCTCTTCTTTCTCGCCGCCGTTTTCCCCTTCGGCGGACGAGTCCTGCGATTCCGGCGCGGCCTCACCGCCTTGCAACTGCGCGCTGAACCGCTTGAAAAACTCTCCCGCAATCTTACGCGCTGCGCCGTCGACGAGCCGCGAACCGATCTGCGCGAGCTTGCCGCCTACCTGCGCGTTCGCGGTGTAGCTGAGCGTCGTGGTGTCGGCGTCGTCGCCCGGTTCGAGGTTCACGGTTGCGCTGCCCTTGCTGAAACCTGCCGCGCCGCCCTGCCCTTCAAACACGATCGTATAAGTATGCGGAGCGTCGATGTTCGTGAGCTCCATTCTTCCCTTGAAGCGCGCCTTCACCGGTCCGACCGCCGCCGTCATCGCGACGTTGTACGCGTTCTCGCCGTCCGCGTCGATGCTGTCGCAGCCGGGTATGCAGATCTTCAGGATCGACGTGTCGTTGAGCGCTTCCCACGCGCGCGCCTGCGGCACCGGCAAAGTGTGCGTTTCGGTCAGTTCCATCTCGTGTCTCCAGTGTGCCGTGACAGCGCGGCCAGTTCCGGTCCGACGGCGCAAAGGCTGTCGAGGTTATGCGCCGCGAGCATCGCATCGACGTGCGGCAGGATCGCACGCACGCCTCGCGCGCGCGGCGTGAAATCGGCGAAGCGCAGCAGCGGATTGAGCCACACGAGCCGATGCGCGAAGCGCCTGAGCCGTTGCATCTCGGCATCGAGCACGTCGATGGCTTCGTGATCCAGACCATCGGTGACGAGCAGCACCGTCGCCCGGCCAGCGAGCACGCGGCGCGCCCAGCGTCGATTGAACTCCGCTAGCGCCGCACCGATGCGCGTGCCGCCCGACCAGTCGGCGACGTTTTGCCCGAGCGTGGCGATCGCGACATCGGGATCGCGTTCGCGCAACGCGCGCGTCGCGTTGGTCAGGCGCGTGCCGAACAGGAAAACCTGCAGGCGTTCGCGCGACTGCAACAGCGCGTGGCAGAAATACAGAACGGCGCGCGAGTACGCGCTCATCGATCCGGAAATGTCGAGCAGCAGAACGAGCGGCGGCCTGCGCTCGACCGCCGCGCGATATTTCCACACGGTCCAGTCGCCGCCCGAGCGCACCGCGTGGCGGGCGCTCGCCTTGAGATCGGCGTGCGTGCCGCGCGATGCGGCCTTCAGCCTGCGCGTCGGCTCGGTGGCGAGCGGCAGCCGATGGGCGCGAATCTGATGCCGCAACGTGCGCCATTCGTCGGCGCTAAGCGTGTCGAAGTCGCGATGGCTCAAGCGTTCCTGCGCGCTGAACGTGATGCGCGCGTGGGCCTCTTCGGGCTTCGATTCGGGCGCCGACGTCTGCGCTTGCGCCGCACGCGCGGCGAGCGCATCGGCTAGACGGTTGTTGCGCTTTGGCGGCGGCATGCCGCTCGTCACCTTCGGCAGGAGCAGCGCGCGCAGCTTGCCTTCCCAGTCGGGATCGCGCCAGAAAAGATCGAAGGCCGCGTCGAAGATATCGCGCTCGTCGCTGGCGTGCACGAGCAGACAGGCGAGCGTCGCGCGGACATCGTCGCGGCGATTCAGATCGACGTGACGCAGCGCGTCGAGCGCATCGACCGCATGCGCCGGCGACATGCCGAGCCCCGCGCCGCGCAGCAGCCTCACGAAATGCACGACGTTGCGGGCGAACGGTTCCATCGTCATGAAGTGGCTGACAGGCATCGCGCGAGCGTGTCGGCGTCCATGCGCGCGAGATCGTCCTGATACTTCAGAAGCACGCCGAGCGTGTTCTGCACCGATTGCGGATCGAGCTCCGACACCGACAACGCCGCGAGCGCGCGGCACCAGTCGATCGTCTCCGCGACGCCCGGCGCCTTGAACAGATCCAGCGTGCGCAGTTGATGCACGAACGCGACCGCCCTCGCCTGCAACGCGCTGCCCGCTTCCGGCGCGCGCGCCGCGACGATCGCCAGCTCGACATCGCGTTCCGGATAGCCGATCCACTGATAGAGACACCGCCGCTTCAACGCATCGTGGACTTCGCGCGTGCGGTTCGACGTCATCACGACGAGCGGCGGCGTTTTCGCGCGCACCGTGCCGTACTCAGGAATCGACACCTGAAAGTCGGACAGCAGTTCGAGCAGGAACGCTTCGAACGGCTCGTCGGCGCGGTCGATTTCGTCGATCAGCAGGACGCGGCGCGCATCGGGATTCGCGGGATCGGGCAGCAGCGCCTGAAGCAGCGGACGCTTCAGGAGAAACTCGCCGCGATACAGCGAATCGTTCGACGGCGTTTCGCCCGATGCTTCCGCAAGCCGCAGCGCCATGATCTGGCGCGGGTAATCCCACTCGTACAGCGCGCTCGCGGTATCGAGCCCTTCGTAGCATTGCAGGCGCAAGAGCGTCGTGCCGCACAAGCCCGCCGCCGCCTTCGCGAGCTCGGTCTTGCCGACGCCCGGCTCGCCTTCGAGAAAGAGCGGCCGCTGCATCTTCAGCGCGAGAAAGAGCGCCGTCGCGAGCTCGCGGTTCGCGAAGTACTGATGCTCGCGCAAGCGCGCGAGCGTCTCGTCGATGGAAGCGGGCTCGCCCTGCATCACGCCGGAAACGACATCGCGCGCTCGATCGCGCGGCCCGCGAGCACCGGAATCAGATGCGCGCGATACACGGCGCTCGCGTGCATGTCCTCGTTGAGCTCGTCGGGTTTGATCGTCACGCTGCGCGCCGATGCGACCGAAAAGTCCTTCGACAACGCCGCCTCCAGCTCCGCCGGACGGAACACCGACGACGCCGCGCCCGTCACCGCGACGCGCACGCCGTCCTTGAACTTCGCGACGAATACGCCAACCAGCGCGAAGTGCGACGCGGGATTGCGAAACTTCTCGTAGCCCGCGCGCTCGGCGAGCGGAAACTCGACGGCGGTGATCAGCTCATCGGGCTCGAGCGCGGTCTGATACATGTCGATGAAAAAATCGTCCGCGGCGATGCGCCTTCGGTCCGTCACGACCGTCGCGTTCAGCGCGAGCACGGCGGAGGGATAGCACGCCGCGGGATCGTCGTTGGCGAGCGAACCGCCGATCGTGCCGCGCTCGCGCACCTGCCGGTCGCCGATGCGGCTCGCGAGGTCCGCGAGGCCCGGCAGCGCTTTCTTCACGTCGGCGTTCGCTGCGACTTCCGCGTGACACATCGCGCCGCCGATCGTGAGCTTGCCCCCATCGAGCGCGATGCCTTTCATCGAGGCGATGCGCGTCACGTCGATCAGCGCCGATGGTTGCGCAAGGCGCAGACGCATCGTCGGCAAGAGGCTCTGGCCGCCGGCGAGGAATTTGGCGTCGCCGTTCGCGCTCAACGCCGCGACGGCCGCTTTCGCTTCGTCGGCCTTCTGAAAATCGAATGAATACATGGCGTTGTCTCCTCAGGCGTGCTGGGCGTTATGCATCGCGGTCCACACGCGATGCGGCGTCGCGGGCATCTGCAAGTCCTTCACGCCGAGAGGACTCAGCGCGTCGAGAATTGCGTTGATGACCGCGGGCGGCGAACCGATCGCGCCCGCTTCGCCGCAGCCCTTCACGCCGAGCGGATTGTGCGTACACGGCGTGCCCTTCGCGGTCTCCACGGTGAAGCTCGGCAGATCGATCGCATGCGGCATCGCGTAATCCATGAACGAGCCGGAGAGCAACTGGCCGGTGCTGTCGTCGTAGACGCAGCGTTCGAGCATCGCCTGGCCGATGCCCTGCCCGAGGCCGCCGTGCACTTGCCCTTCGACGATCATCGGATTGATCACGTTGCCGAAGTCATCGACCGCCGTGAACTTCTGGATGCGCGTTTCGCCCGTGTCCTGATCGACTTCGACTTCGCACACATACGCGCCCGATGGATACGTGAAGTTGGCCGGATCGTAGAACGCGTTTTCGTTGAGGCCCGGCTCCATCTGATCCAGCGGGAAGTTGTGCGGCACGTAGGCGGCGAGCGAGACATCGACGAAAGTCTTCGTGCGGTCCGTGCCCTTCACGCGAAACACGCCGTTGGTGAACTCGATATCTTCCGCCGACGCTTCGAGCAAATGCGCGGCGATTTTCTTCGCCTTCGCTTCGACCTTGTCGAGCGCCTTCATGATCGCGGAACCGCCGACCGATATCGACCGCGATCCATACGTGCCCATGCCGAACGGAATGCGTCCGGTATCGCCGTGAATGATTTCGACGTTATCGATCGAAACGCCCAGCCGGTCCGCGACCACCTGCGCGAACGTCGTCTCGTGGCCTTGCCCGTGGCTGTGCGAGCCGGTGAACACGGTGACGGAGCCGGTCGGATGCACGCGCACTTCGCCCGCTTCGAAAAGGCCCGCACGCGCGCCCAGCGCGCCCGCCACATTCGACGGCGCAAGCCCGCACGCCTCGATGTAGCACGAATAGCCGATTCCGCGCAGCTTGCCTTTTTGCTTCGATTCTTCGCGTCGCTGCTTGAAACCCGCGACGTCAGCCAGCTCCAGAGCGCGATTCAGGATCGTGTCGTAATCGCCGGTGTCGTAGGTGAGACCGACCGGCGTGGCATACGGAAACTGGCGGATGAAGTTGCGCCGCCTCAGCTCGACCGGATCGATGTTCATCTCGCGCGCCGCCGTTTCCACGAGACGTTCGACCACGTACGTCGCTTCCGGCCGTCCCGCGCCGCGATAGGCATCGACGGGCACCGTGTTCGTGAACACGGCTTTTACCTCGGCGTAGATCGCGGGCGTCGCGTACTGGCCCGCGAGCAGCGTCGCGTAGAGCACGGTCGGAATCGACGATGCGAACGTCGACAGATACGCGCCCATGTTGGCCGTCGTGTGCACGCGCATGCCGATGAACTTGCCGTCCTTGTCGAGCGCGAGTTCCGCTTTCGTGACGTGATCGCGGCCGTGCGCGTCGGAGAGAAACGCCTCGGAGCGCTCGGCCGTCCACTTGATCGGCCGCCCGACTTTCTTCGACGCCCATGTCAGCGCGACATCTTCGGCATACAGAAAGATCTTCGAGCCGAAGCCGCCGCCCACGTCCGGCGCGATCACGCGCAGCTTCGATTCCGGCAGCGACAGCACGAACGCCGCCATCAGCAGGCGCTCGACGTGCGGGTTCTGGTTCGACACGTAGACCGTGTAGCTGTCGTCGTGCTTCGAAAAGCTCGCATTCACCGCGCGCGGCTCGATCGCGTTCGGCACCATGCGCTGATTGACGATATCGAGCGTCGTCACGTGTGCGGCCTGCGCGAACGCGGTGTCGGTCGCAGCCTTGTCGCCGTGGCCCCAGTTGAAGCAGACATTGTTCGGCACGCTGTCGTGCACGAGCGGCCGGCCGGCGTCCGACGCGGTGCCGGTATCGACCGTTGCGGGCAGCTCGTCGTAATCGATCTCGATCAGTTCGACCGCGTCTTTCGCTTCCTTCACCGATTCGGCGACGACCAGCGCCACCTGATCGCCCACATGCAGCACCTTGTCGTGCGCGATGACGGGATGCGGCGGCTCGTGCATCGGCGAGCCGTCGATGCTGTGGATCAGCCAGCCGCACGGCAGGCCGCCGACGTTCTCGCCCGCGAGATCCTTGCCGGTGAAGATGCCGATCACGCCGGGCGACTTCATCGCCGCTTCGGTATCGATGCGTTTGATCTTCGCGTGCGCGTGCGGCGAACGCAGGAATACGCCGTAGCTTTGCTGTGGCAGGACGACGTCGTCGGTGTACTGGCCCGCGCCCGTCAGGAAGCGATAGTCTTCCTTGCGCTTGACGCCGGCGCCGATCAATTTCTGTTGCTCAGGGGCATTCATCGCGGTCTCCCATTTAGGCGCGACTTTTCGATTCGAAAGGAATTTGGTGTCGTGTCAGGCGCCAGCCTTCATGGCCTGCGCGCCCTGGAGGACCGCTTTCACGATGTTGTGATAGCCGGTGCAGCGGCACAGATTGCCGTCGAGCTGCTCGCGCACTTCTTCTTCAGTGAGATCGGGCGATTGCGCGGCCAGCGCGCTTGCGCTCATCACCATGCCCGGTGTGCAGAAGCCGCATTGCAGGCCGTGACATTCCTTGAAAGCCGCCTGCATCGGATGAAGCTGGCCGTCCTTCGCCATGCCTTCGATGGTCGTCACGTGCATGCCGTCGGCTTGCGCGGCGAGCATGTTGCACGCTTTGATCGCGCGGCCTTCCAGATGAACGGTGCACGCGCCGCACTGCGCGGTGTCGCAGCCGATATGCGTGCCGGTGAGCCTGAGTTGATCCCGGAGAAACTGGACGAGCAGTAGATGCGGTTCGACGGTGGCGGTCACAGGTTTCCCATTGACCGTCAGGCTGATGCTGAGCGCCATTTCACTGTCTCCTGGTGAGGACGAACCAGCTTCACGCCGATGCACCTGCCTTACTGCCGCGCGAGCGTTCAGCTGGGTTGGGTGTTATGTGTTTGTGACATCGAGTAAAACACAAATCGGAAGGCCTCGCTATCCGTCGAACGCCCGTCCCAAATTCACGCCGTCCGCGTCGCGCGACGCGCCCCGGAAAGCAAGGCGCCGCCTCCCGGGCGGCGCTTTCGCATGAATCGCGTGAGGACGAAGGCGCTCAGTGCGTCACGGTTTCACGCTTCTTCGCGACGGCGCGAGGCGCTTCGAGCGGCGCGCGCCCCAGCACCGAGTTGCGGCGCGAATACATGAAGTAGATTGCGAGGCCGATCACGAGCCACACTGCGAACGCGATCCACGTCATCGGCTGGAGATTGATCATCAGGAACAGGCACGACGCCACCGCCAGGATCGGCACGACGGGCACGCCGGGGCAGCGGAACGCGCGCGGCAGGTCGGGATGCGTGCGGCGCAGGATCAGCACGGCGATGGAGACCATCGAGAACGCGGCGAGCGTGCCGATGTTGATCAGCTCGGCGAGCACGTTGAGCGGCACGAGCGCGCCGATCAGTCCGAAGAAAATGCCGACGAGCCATGTCGTGAGGAACGGCGTCGAGAAGCGCGGATGCACCTTCGAAAGCCGCGCGGGCAAGAGGCCGTCACGCGACATCGCGTAGATGATGCGCGTCTGGCCGTAGCTCATCACGAGGATCACGGTGAGCATACCGAGCACCGCGCCGAGATCGATGAAGCCCGCGACCCAGTTCTGTCCCGCAACTTGCAGCGCGAACGACACCGGATGCGGATTGTTCGCGAACTGCGCCGACGGCACGATGCCCGTCACGACCGCCGCCACTGCCACGTACAGCACCGCGCACACCGCGAGCGACGAGATGATGCCGATGGGCAGATCGCGCTTCGGATTCTTCACTTCTTCGGCCGCCGACGAAACCGAATCGAAGCCGATGAACGCGAAGAACATCACCGCCGCCGCGCCGAACACGCCTGACCAGCCATTCGGCATGAACGGGTGCCAATTGGCCGGCTGGACGTGGAATACGCCCACCGCGATCACGAGCACCACGACGGTCACCTTGATCGCAACCATGACATTGTTCACGCGCGTCGATTCCTTCACGCCGACCGAGAGCAGCGACGTGACCGCCATCATCACGAGGAAGGCCGGCAGGTTGAAAAACGTGACGTGGCCGGGCAGCGCGCCGGGCGCGGCGGTGAGCGCGGTCGGCAGCGAAATGCCGAAGCCGGCCAGCAGCGATTGCAGATAGCCCGACCAGCCGACCGACACGGCGGAGGTCGCAAGCCCGTATTCGAGCATCAAATCCCAGCCGATGATCCACGCGGCGAGCTCGCCGAGCGTCGCATACGAATAGGTGTAGATAGAGCCGGCGACGGGAATCGTCGATGAAAACTCGGCGTAGGCGAGCGCGGCGAAGCAGCACGCGATCGCCGCGACGATGAACGAAATCATGAGCGCCGGGCCGGCCTGCACGGCGCCGGTTCCAGTCAGCACGAAAATGCCCGTGCCGATGATGGCGCCGATGCCGAGGAACGTGAGATCGAGGGCGCCGAGCGTCTTTTTGAGCGACGTGCTGTGCGCGCCGGCCAGCATCTGCTCGATGTTTTTCTTGCGGAACAACGACATTGCGATGAGTCTCCTTCTGGCGCGCGCGGGCGCCCCTTGATGCGGGAAAACCCGATATTTTATCGGAGACTCAGAGAGTGCCTAAGATCAGAACTTGCAACGCAGATTTGCGATGTTTTTTGACAAACCACCCGATTTTATCTTGCATAAGATAAAATTTAGCCGGCGATGGCGGGGTTCATATCGACGAGACGGTTGCTCATCACGTAGAAAGTAAGCTCGGCGTTGTTGGCGAGCTTCATCTTCTCCAGCAACCGCGCGCGATAAACGCTCACCGTTTTAACCGAAAGAGATAAAGCCAGCGCGATATCCGTCAGCCGCTTTCCCGAAGCGAGCATGCAAAGGGTCTGATATTCGCGGTCCGAAAGCTTCTCGTGCGGCATGCGGTCGCTGTCAAGCGACACGTAGGTCGCGAGCGCTTCGGCCATTTCCGGGCTCACGTATTTGCGACCCGCCGCGACTTGCTGAATCGCGCCGATCATCAGCGCCGGGTCCGCCGTCTTCGACAGATATCCGGACGCGCCTGCCTTCAGCGCACGCACGGCGTATTGATCCTCGCGATACATCGAGAACATCAAAACAGGCAGGCGCGGCGTCTCGCGCTTGATGCGCTTCAGCAGATCGATGCCGTTGACGTCCGGCAGCGAGATATCGAGCATCGCGACGTCGTGCGAATGGCGCGCGGCCAGCGCGATGGCCTGCACGCCGTTTTCCGCTTCCGACACTGCCGACGCGACGCCGCGTTCCAGCAGCAATTGCGCGACACCGCGGCGCACGATGGCGTGATCGTCGGCGAGCAGGACCTTGAGCATCGCGGGCGGTCTCAGGCGTTGACGACGCTGAACGCGAACAGGCCGGGACGCGCCGCCGTCCACGGCAGACGCGCGCGCACGGCGGTTCCAGCGGGTTTCGCCCCGGCGACGCGCAAGTTGCCGCCGAGCGCCTCGCAGCGCGCGCGCATCCCGGCCAGGCCGAAGCGCCCGCTTTTGCGACGCGCCGCCGCGCTGATGCCGACGCCGTCGTCCTCGACGATGAGCGTCACGGCTTGAGCGTCGACCGACACGGCCACGCTCGCGCGCGCGGCCTGCGCGTGGCGCGCGACGTTGCCGAGCGCTTCCTGCATCACGCGAAAAAGCGCAAGCGACATATCGTGCGACAGGCGATCGAGGCGCGCGTCGTGCGGGCAGGAAAAATCGACGGCAATCGCCGTGCGGGCGCCGAAACTCGCGATCCAGTCGGCGAGCGTCGCGGCGAAGTTCGCATCGAATGCCGGCGTTTGCAGCCCTTCGACGATGCGATGACTCGTCTCGCAGACATCCGCGAGCGCCGCGCGCGCCTGATGCAGCGCATCGCCTATGGCGGCGGGGGCATCGGCCGGCAGCCAGTGTTCGGCGCGCGCGAGCGCGAGATTGGCAACGGTAAGCGCAGTGCCGGTGTTGTCGTGGAGATCCTGCGCGAGCGACTGGCGCGCGCGCTCTTCCGTCGCGGCGAGCAGCGCGGCGAGTTCCTGTACGCGCGCGGCAAGTCGCTGAATCTGACGATCGCCTTTGAGCTTGGCGTCGATCAATGCGGAATAGGGTGAGACGAACGACGCGCCGGCATGGTCCGGCGACGGTGATGGAACCCCGCGCAGCGACGCGCGGCGGTTCAGGCTGTGATGCGTGCTCTCATCGAGCGCGATGGTGGCCGACGGATTCATTCACACTCCTCGCTTTGAGCGCAACTGGAGCTACGTCCTCGGGCGTCTCACGAGCGGCGTAACTGAATTTACACTCTGTAACATCGAAGACGGATCACGCGGTCGCGTTTACGCCGTCTCAGCGTGGATGAATCATATCTCAAAAATATGTTGAATCCATGTCCGGCAAGGGCGAAACGGACGAACTTCATGTCGTTTGCCAAGTTCGATGCACACATTGCGTAGGAAAAACACCTACCGACGGCGCCTGATTTGTAACAGCGGACTGCTCACCTGAGTTGCGCAAGGCGAAAAAAAACCGGAGCACGAAGCTCCGGTTTTTGCGAACGCGGCGTCGAACCGATCAGCCGACGAACGCTTTCTCCACGACGTAATGGCCAGGATGGTTGTTGCTGCCTTCCTTGAAGCCCATCGAGTCGAGCAGTTCGCGCGTGTCGCGCAGCATGTGCGGGCTGCCGCAAAGCATCACGCGATCGTTCTCGACCGAGAACGGCTCGACGGCGAGATCCGCGAACAGCTTCTTCGTCTCGATGAGATCCGTGATGCGGCCGCGGTTCGCGAATTCCTCGCGCGTGACGGTCGGGTAATACACGAGCTTCTCGGAGACGATTTCACCAATGTGCTCATGCGCCGGCAAGTGCTCGGTGATGAAGTCCTTGTACGCGAGTTCGTCGACGAAGCGGCAGGTGTGCGTGAGCACGATCTTTTCGTAGCGGTCGTAAACGTCCGGGTCCTTGATGATCGACATGAAGGGAGCCAGGCCCGTGCCGGTCGAGAGGAGCCACAGCGTCTTGCCGGGCAGCAGGTTGTCGGCGACGAGCGTGCCCGTCGGCTTCTTGCCGATCAGCACGGAATCACCCACCTTCAGGTGTTGCAGGCGCGAGGTCAGCGGGCCGTCGGGAACCTTGATGCTCAGAAATTCGAGATGCTCTTCGTAGTTCGCGCTCGCGAGGCTGTACGCGCGCAGGAGCGGCTTGCCATCGACTTCCAGGCCCACCATCGTGAACTGGCCGTTCTCGAAGCGGAACGCGGAGTCGCGGGTGCAGGTGAAACTGAAAAGCGTGTCGGTCCAGTGGTGGACGCTCAGAACGGTTTGAGAATTAAGGTTGCTCATGGCTTCTTGAACTGTGCTTTAACTGTGCAAAAGCGGTGACGCTCCGACGCTCGCGGCCGATTTGCGGCCAACGCCACGCAGGGCCAGCGCCGAAACGTGCGCTCTGGGAGCGCCGCACTGCGCGAAGAGGACGATCGACTGATGATGACCGCGCGTTCGATGCGAAGATCGCGCCTCGCGTGAGCCTCGTGTAGAAAACGAGACAGCCCGGCTGGTGCAATCGGCTATTTTAACCCGATAGTCCTTTCGCGGTCCGAACGTCGATACGGCGGCAAACGCGCGCACGTGAGCCTCGTGGGCGAACGCGCGTGCTGAAGAAGTGCGTTTCAGGCTGTCAGCAAAGGCCGGCAGCCGGATCGGCACGGACACGTCCGCTGCCGATAAGCTGCCGAATTCGCATGATAGCAATGGATGCGCCGCTCATCCCGAAATACCCTTGCCGGCGCAAGGACGGCGTGCGTCAGATCCGCTGATCCGTTGACGGCTTTTCCCACAGGTTGATGCCGCCTTCCTGCGCGTGCTGGTCGATTTCCGCGAGTTCTTCCTGTGTGAATTCGAGGTTCTTCAGCGCGGCAACATTTTCCGCGACCTGCTCCGCCCGGCTCGCGCCGATCAGCACCGAAGTCACGCGGCCGCCGCGCAGGGCCCACGCGAGCGCCATCTGCGCAAGGCTCTGACCGCGCTTCTGCGCGAGTTCGTCGAGTTTGCGCACGTGCGCGAGGTTCGCGTCGCTCAAGTGCTCCTGTTTGAGCGAACCGCCGCCCGGCTTGTTCACGCGCGCGTCCTGCGGCACGCCTTTCAGGTATTTGCTGGTCAACAGGCCTTGCGCGAGCGGCGTGAACGCGATGCTGCCCGCGCCGATATCGTCGAGCGTGTCGAGTAGCTCGCTCTCGATCCATCGGTTCAGCATGTTGTACGACGGCTGATGGATCAGCAGCGGCACCTTATGCTCAGCGAGCAGCTTCGCCATTTCGCGCGTCTTCGCCGCTGAATACGACGAGATGCCCACGTAGAGCGCTTTGCCCGAATGCACGGCAGTCGCGAGCGCGCCGGCGGTTTCCTCGAGCGGCGTATCGGCATCGAAGCGATGCGAGTAGAAAATGTCGACGTAATCGAGACCCATGCGCTTCAGGCTCTGATCGAGGCTCGCGAGCACATATTTGCGCGAGCCGCCGCCCTGGCCGTAGGGACCGGGCCACATGTCCCAGCCGGCTTTCGACGAGATCAGCAATTCATCGCGATACGGACGGAAATCGTCTTTGAAGATGCGGCCGAAATTCGTCTCGGCGCTGCCGTACGGCGGGCCGTAGTTGTTCGCGAGATCGAAATGCGTGACGCCGAGATCGAACGCGGTGCGCAGAATGTCGCGTTGCGTGGAGATCGGCGTCGTATCGCCGAAGTTGTGCCACAAACCCAGCGACAACGCGGGCAGCTTCAACCCGCTCCTGCCGCATGTGCGGTATTGCATCTGCGTGTAACGCTCGGACGCTGCTTCGTAGGCCATGACGTATTTCCTCTGCGGATTGCGAATTGATCGGACGTGCTGATCGGACTTGGGACACGCGCCGCCCGTCCCTGCCCGGGGGCGTCAATGGTAAGCCAATCGGGGCTGAGCGCGCACGGCGCGCAGCGGCGTCCCGCTATTCGGCACCGGCCGATCGGCCAGCAAGGGAACGATCGCGCCCAAACTCGGACCAATGCAGATTTCGCTTGAAGGAGCTTGACCGATGGACCCGATCGACAGACTGCGCCCCGCCTACGATTCCTTTGCCGCGATCGCCGTGACCTACGGCATCGACATTTTGCTGGCGTTACTGATCCTCGCGGTCGGCTGGTGGATTTCGAACGCCGTCGCGAACGCGCTGCGCCGCACGCTCGCCCGCACGAACGTCGACGCGACGCTCACGCCGGTGCTCGCCAGTCTCGCGCTGTGGGCGATCCGCGTCGTCGCGATCGTCGCAGCGCTCGGCAAATTCGGCATCGCCGCGGCCAGCATCCTGACCGTGCTGGGCGCCGCCGGTCTCGCCATCGGCCTCGCGCTGCAAGGCACGCTGCAGAATATCGCCGCCGGTCTGATGCTGCTGCTGCTGCGGCCGTTTCGCGTCGGCGATTACATCGAAGGCGTCGGCACGACGGCGGGCACGGTCAACGAGATCGGCCTTTTCACGACGCGTCTCACGAAAGCCGACGGCATCATCATGTACGTGCCGAACAGCCTCATCTGGGCGAACGCGATCACCAATTACAGTGCGAACGACCGCCGGCGCGTCGTCATCAATTTTCAGGCGCAGCATGGCCTGGGCGTCGAAAACGTGCTCGGGGAATTGCGCAGGCTGATGAGCGAAGATGCGCGGATCGTGCAGGAAGGGCCGTCGGCACCGTGGGTCGCGGTCACCGATTACACCGACACCGGCGTCAAGTACAACCTCGGTGCGTGGACCAACCGGAGCGATCATCAGTACGTGATGGCCGATCTGCTGCGCAAGATTCAGCCGTACACGCGCGAGCAGGCAAAAGCGGCGTAACTGGACGCGCGGGCGCAGACCGAATAATCTGACGCCCCTTTTTCGACGAGAACACGTTATGACCCGAGCGATTTCACTTGCGCTGCTTGTCGGCGGCGTCGTGCTGCTGTATTTCGGCGGCCAGTCGTTTCATTCGCTCTCCAACGACGTCGCGCGCTTCTTCACCGGCTCGCCCACGAACAAGACCATCTGGCTGATCGCGGGCGGCATCGTCGCGACGCTCGCGGGGCTGATCGGCCTCGCGATTCCATCGAAACGCTGAAGGTTCAGACGAGCGGCACTTCCGGCTTCGACGCCGAGCGCGTGCCCGGCAGCGCCGCGTTGCTCGCGCCGCGATACGTGAAGACGAGCGAGAACTTCACCTGATCGGTGAGGTTCTTGCCGGCGGAGTGCAGCGTATTGCAATGGAAGAACACGACATCGCCCGCCTCCAGTTCGGGCGATACCGCCGTGCGGATCAGCGCGGCGTTCTCGGGCAGATCGGAGCGGAAGAATCTGGCGTCGTCGAAACGATCAGACGTAAACGGCAGCTTGTGCGATGCCGGTACGAACCACAGTGCGCCGTTGTTCACCGTTTCGTCGCCGAGTGCGAGCCACGCGGAGACAAGATCGTCGCGCTCGAATGCCCAGTAGCGCACGTCGCGATGCCATCCGGTCAGGCTGCCGTACGCCGGGTGCTTCGTCATCATGCAGTTGTGATGCGCGCGCGACAGATACGGCGCTTCGCCGAAATACAGCTCCATCCAGCCGCGCACTTCGGGCGAGGCCGCGAACTCGGCGAAAAGCGGATGCCGCGCATACGCGTCGAGCAGACGGCGAACCGTGTGACCGCCGGGCGCATCCTTCGAATCCGGCGCGCCGGGATATTTCAGATCGGCTTCGAACTCGACCGGCGCGGCGGCCACTGCGAGCTGCTGGCGCGCGACTTCGCGCATCGCGTCGCGCCGTTCTTTCGGGATCAGCCCTTTCACGATCACGTAGCCGTTTTGGCGCAGCTCGCGCACCTGATCTTTTTTCGATTGAAGCGGATTTTGATCTGACATTTCAGTTCCTCGTCAGCAGCTTTCGAATAACCCATGCCGACGACGCTATATCCGGAATTGGGGCGAATACATGAATTGTAAATCCGATGCGGCGCAAAGGCCCGCGCCGCAACGCTTTGCCGGTTATTTATCAGCAATCGCTACATTAAATCGCAGGGAAAACGCGGACTTACCCCGGTAATGAGCGTCCTGTAAATTGGCCGCGAAGGTTCGGTGCAACCTGCTGAATCACTTCGAATCGAATACCTTGATCGCTATTTTTGAGACGACTATCGTCGAGTTTGCTTCCACGCAATCGACCTCCCGCTGACATGAACCACCGAATCGCTATCGGCCTTACCCGCGTTGCTTCGCACGCGGCGCGTCCTGCCCGGCGCGGCGTGATCCGCGCTTTGCGCCATCACTCCGCCCGCACACAGGCGCTCACCGAGCAATTGAAGAACGTGCATCCGGTCGACGGCATCCGGTCGTGGTTCCGCGGTTTCTTTTTCAATCTGCGCGTGCGCACGGCCTCGCGCCGCGTGTCGCTGCGCGCGCTGCTGCGCCGTCCGATGCAGTTGCGCGCGCCCGCGCCCAAGCCCAAGGCCGCCGCGCTGACGAGCCGCCGTCCGCGCCGCCTGTCGACGAGCAGCGCCGGCTGGTACGCCTTCGCCGCGCGCTAGTCGCGTTTCGTTTCATCGAACGTCGGTTATGCCGGCGGGCGCTTCCGCAAGAAAAGCGCAAAAAAAAACGGCAAGCGCGCGGCTTGCCGTTTTTCATATGCGATGAACGCCGTGCTTACGCGACGCTCGCGACCGGTTCGGTGCCCGCCGCTTCGGCCAGCACGAGCGCCTTGTCGGTGGCTTCCCACGAGAATTCCGGCTCTTCGCGGCCGAAGTGGCCGTACGCCGCCGTCTTTTCGTAGATCGGACGCAGCAGGTCGAGCATCTGGATGATGCCCTTCGGACGCAGATCAAAATGCTCGAGCACGAGCTTCGTGATCTCGGCATCCGACACGCGGCCCGTGCCGAACGTGTTGACCATCACGGAAGTCGGGCGCGCCACGCCGATGGCGTACGAAACCTGAATCAGCGCGCGCGATGCAAGCCCCGCCGCGACGATGTTCTTCGCGACATAACGGCCCGCGTAGGCGGCCGAGCGGTCGACCTTCGACGGATCCTTGCCCGAGAATGCGCCGCCGCCGTGCGGAGCCGCGCCGCCGTACGTATCGACGATGATCTTGCGGCCCGTCAGACCGCAGTCGCCTTGCGGACCGCCGATGACGAAACGGCCCGTCGGGTTCACCAGGAACTTGATGTCGCCCTTGATGAGATCCTTCGGCAGCGTCGGCTTGATGACTTCTTCGATGACCGCCTCGCGCAGTTGCGGCAGATCGATGTCCGGCGAATGCTGCGTGGACAGCACGACGGTGTCGATCGAGTGCGCCTTGCCATCGACGTAACGCACGGTGACCTGCGACTTCGCGTCCGGGCGCAGCCAGGGCAAACGGCCGTCGCGGCGCAGGTTCGCCTGACGCTCGACGAGGCGGTGCGACAGGTGGATCGGCAGCGGCATGAGTTCGGGCGTTTCGTCGCACGCGTAGCCGAACATCAGGCCCTGGTCGCCGGCGCCCTGATCGAGATTGTCGTCATGCGCCTTGTTCACGCCTTGCGCGATATCCGGCGATTGCTTGTCGTAAGCGACGAGCACAGCACAGCCGCGGTAGTCGATGCCGAAATCGGTGTTGTCGTAACCGATGCGCTTGATGGTGTCGCGCGCGATCTGGATGTAGTCGACGTTGGCTGTGGTCGTGATTTCGCCCGCGAGGACGACGAGACCGGTGTTGCAGAGCGTTTCCGCCGCGACGCGCGAATATTTGTCCTGCGACAAAATGGCGTCGAGGATGGCGTCGGAGATTTGATCGGCGACCTTGTCCGGGTGGCCTTCGGAAACAGATTCGGAAGTAAAGAGGTAGTCGTTTTTCACGCTTCAGACTCCAAGTTGGTTACGGTTTTTATTCACGTAGCCGACTTCGTTTGGAGTCTGAAGCGGCGACGCTTTAGCGGATCATTTCTCCGGAAAGCAGCGTTCGCTGCGTTCCGGCTTCGCCCCGCAAGTTGTCCATTAACTCGGCGAAGGTTCTATTATACCGGCTTCCCTGAATTTCACAGAATTGACCCCTTTGGCTTCCTTGGTCCCGCATCGTTCATCCGCACGCTGGAGCCCCTCATGCTAGGGCGCATCGGTGTGGCGCTCGCCATCGGCTTTCTCAAGTTCCTGGCGCTCATTCCCTATGGCATCACCGCCCGTTTCGGCGATGCCCTCGGCTGGCTGCTCTATCAGATTCCGAGCCGCCGCAGACGCATCGTTCACACGAATCTGAAGCTGTGCTTTCCCGAATGGAGCGACGAAAAGCGCGAGGACATCGCGCAGAAGCACTTTCGTCACGCGATCCGCAGCTACGTGGAGCGCAGCGTGCAATGGTTCGGCTCGGCGAAGAAGCTGGAAAAGCTGATCGAACTGGACAGCGCCGTCGATCTCACCGATCCGGATCTGCCGCCCACGCTCTTTCTCGGGCTGCATTTCGTCGGCATCGAGGCGGGCTCGATCTTCCTCAATTATTCGCTGCATCGGCAATGCGGGTCGCTGTATCAGCCGTTCTCGAATCCGCAGATCGAAGAACTCGCGAAGACCCAGCGCGCCCGCTTCGGCGCCGACATGGCGAGCCGCGCCGACAGCGCCCGCATCGTGCTGCGCTGGCTGCGCGACCGCAAGCCCGTGATGCTCGGCGCGGACATGGATTACGGCATGCGCAACTCCACGTTCGTGCCGTTCTTCGGCATTCCCACCTGCACGCTGACGGCCGTCGGCCGGCTCGCGAAGACGGGCAAGGCGCAGGTCGTGCCGTTCATCGGCGAGGTGCTGCCGGACTACAAGGGTTATCGGCTGAAGATTTTCAAGCCGTGGGACAACTACCCCACCGGCGACGACGAAGCCGACGCGCGCCGCATGAACGCGTTCCTCGAAGAGCAGATTCCGCACATGCCGGAGCAATATTATTGGGTTCACAAGCGCTTCAAGACGCGGCCGCCGGGCGAGCCGGGATTTTATTGAGGTCGAATTCACGCGCGATCGGCGTGAAACCCTGCGCTTCGGCTCACATACAATAGCGGCCATGAGACTCAAATTTACAAAGATGCAAGGCGCGGGCAACGATTTCGTCGTGCTCGACGGCTACACGCAAACGCTCGATCTGAGCGCGAGCCAGGTGCGCGCGCTCGCGAACCGTCATTTCGGCGTGGGCGCGGATCAGTTGCTCCTCGTGGAAAAGCCGACGATCGAAGGCGTCGATTTCAAATACCGCATCTTCAATTGCGATGGCGGCGAAGTCGAGCACTGCGGCAACGGCGCGCGCTGCTTCGTGAAGTTCGTGCGCGATCGCGGCCTGACGGACGCATCGCGCGTGCGCGTGCAGGTGCAAAACGGCGTCATCACGCTGACGATGCAGGACAACGGCGAAGTCCTCGTCGACATGAGCACGCCGGTGTTCGATCCGCCTCTCGTGCCCTTCGATGCCCACACGCTGCAAGGCATGCGGCAAGGCAAGGACACGCTCTGGCCGCTCGACGTGAACGGTGAAACACGCTGGATCTCGACCGTATCGATGGGCAATCCGCACGCCGTGCAAACCGTCGACGACGTCGAAACCTATCCGGTCCTGACCGAAGGCCCGCTGATCGAGCGGCACGCGCGCTTTCCGAAGCGCGTCAATGCGGGCTTCATGCAGATCGTCGATCGTCATTCGGTGAAACTGCGCGTCTACGAGCGCGGCGCGGGCGAAACGCTCGCGTGCGGCACCGGCGCATGCGCGGCGGTGGCGGCAGGCATCCGCCGCGGTCTGCTCGATTCGCCCGTGCGCGTCGACACGCACGGCGGCACGCTCACGATCACCTGGGACGGCGCGCATAACGAATCCGCCGCGCTGTTCATGGCAGGGCCCGCCGCGACCGTCTTCGAAGGCGAAATCGAGCTCGATCGCATCGTCTAAACGCAACCACGTCATCATGAATCCACGCGAAGTCGCCGACTACCTGCTCGACAACCCCGATTTCTTCGTCGAGCACGCGGAACTGCTCGGCACCATCCGGCTCTCGAATCCGCACGGCAAGGCCGCCGTGTCGCTGCAGGAGCGCCAGATGGAAATGCTGCGCGACAAGAACAAGCAGCTCGAACGCCGTCTCGCCGAACTGCTGCGCTACGGCCACGAAAACGACAGCATCTCGACCAAGTTCAACCGCTGGACCGTGCGCGTGATTTCGCAGCGCGATCCGTACGCGCTCCCCGCGACGATCAGCAAAGGCCTGTGCGAAGTTTTCGATGTGCCGCATGCCGCGCTGCGGGTGTGGGATATCGACGAAGCGTATCGGCAGGCGGATTTCGCGCGTCAGGTCGGCGAGGAAGTGCGCCTCTTCACGAGCGGCCTCGCGACGCCGTACTGCGGCGTCGACACGGGCTTTGCGGCCGCGCAGTGGCTCCGCGCCGCCAACTCGGCATCGGCGACGGTCGCGCCGAGCGACGGCCCGTCCGACATCGACCGCAAGATCGAATCCGTTTCGCTGATCGCGCTGCGCGATCCGCAAGCCGGCCCGGATGCGCCGAGCTTCGGACTGCTCGTGATGGGCTCGCCCGATCCACGCCGCTTCCACGACGGCATGGCGACCGACTTCCTCACGCAGATCGGCGCACTGGCGAGCGCGGCGCTTTCTCGCTTGCTGCCACACTGAACATGAACGCCGCCGCGGATGTGATCGCCGACTATCTCGCGATGCTGGAGCATCAGCGGCATCTCTCCGAACACACGCTGCGCGGCTACACGCACGAGCTTTCCGAACTGCGCGCGCTCGCGAAGGACCGCCCGCTCGAATCGCTGACCGCCGCCGATATTCGCGGCGCGGTCGTGCGCGCGCACGCAGCGGGATTGTCGTCGCGTTCGATCGCGCATCGCCTGTCGGCGTGGCGCGCGTTTTATCGATGGCTCGCCGAGCGCATCGAAATGTCCGCGAATCCTGTTGCGACGGTGCGCGCGCCAAAACGCGAAAAGACCTTGCCGAAGGCGCTTTCCGTCGATCACGCGCAACAACTGATGGACGCGCCGCACGCCGATACGACCGAAGCGCTGCGCGATCAGGCGATGCTCGAGCTCTTCTACTCGTCGGGCTTGCGGCTCGCCGAACTGGTGAGCCTCGACGTTCGCCACGTCGAATCGTCCGTCAGCTGGCTCGATCTCGACAGCGCCGAGGTTCACGTCCGCGGCAAAGGAAAGCGCGAGCGCAAGGTGCCGGTCGGCAGCAAGGCGATCCACGCATTGCGCGCATGGATCGGCGTACGCGACGAGTTCGTGAAGCTCGATCCGCACGCGCTTTTTCTCTCCGTGCGCGGCAACCGCATGTCGCCCGGCGTGGTGCGCGAGCGCGTGAAGCGGCTCGCGCTGCAGGCGGGCATTCCGTCGAACGTGCATCCGCACGTGCTGCGCCATTCGTTCGCGACGCACGTCCTGCAATCGAGCGGCGACCTGCGCGCGGTGCAGGAGCTGCTCGGCCACGCGAGCATCACGGCCACGCAGGTTTACACGTCACTCGATTTTCAACATCTCGCCCGCGTCTACGATGCGGCGCACCCGCGCGCGAAGAAGCGCGATTAACGCCGCGAGCGCCTCGCTCCATCGGCGCCGCCTCCGGATTGCAATGAACACCATCACGCTCAAGCCGTCGAAGGACAGATCGCTCGTTCGCCGCCATCCGTGGATTTACGCGAACGCCATCGCGCGCATCGACGGCGATCCCGCGCCGGGCGCGACCGTCATCGCGCGCGCGGCGGACGGACGTTTTCTCGCGCGCGCGTCGTACAGCCCGCAATCGCAGATTCGCGCGCGCGTATGGACTTTCGACGAAGCCGAGCCCATCGATCACGCGTTCTTCAAGCGGCGCGTGCAGCGCGCGGTCGCGCATCGGCAGACGATGGTGAAGGACACCGGCGCCACGCGTCTCGTCTTCGGCGAAGCGGACGGCTTGCCGGGGCTGATCGTCGATTACTACGTCGCGGATGACGGCAAGCACGCGCAGCTCGTCTGCCAGTTCATGGCGACGGGCGTCGAAGCGTGGAAAGAGGCCATCGTGCAGGCGTTGTCTGCTGCTACCGGCTGCCCGAACGTCTACGAGCGCTCGGACGTATCGATCCGCCAGAAGGAAGGGCTCGAACAGACGACCGGCGTGCTCGCGGGCGACGCGCCGCCCGAGACGTTGATCGTCGATGAATGCGGCGTGCGCTATCACGTCGATGTCAGAAACGGCCACAAGACGGGTTTTTACGTCGATCAACGCGATAACCGCGTGCTCGTCGCGCAGAACGCGCACGGCCGCGACGTACTCAACTGCTTCTGCTATACGGGCGGTTTTTCGCTCGCCGCGCTGAAAGGCGGTGCGACGCGCGTCGTGTCCGTGGATTCGTCCGGCGAAGCGCTCGCACTCGCACGCGCGAACGTGACGGCGAACGGTTTCGACGCGCAAAAAGCCGAATGGCTCGACGCCGATGCCTTCAAGACGCTGCGCCGTCTCTACGACGAAGGCCAGCGCTTCGACCTGATCGTGCTCGATCCGCCGAAGTTCGCGCCGTCGAAGGAAACCGTCGATCGCGCCGCGCGCGCGTACAAGGACATCAACCTGAGCGGTTTCAAACTGCTGCGTCCGGGCGGCCTGCTCTTCACGTATTCGTGCTCGGGCGCGATCGATTCCGAGCTGTTCCAGAAGATCGTCGCGGGCGCGGCGTCGGACGCGCGCGTCGATGCGCGCATCCTCAAGCGCCTGGGCGCGGGCGTCGATCATCCGCTGCTGACGGCGTTTCCGGAAGGCGAATACCTGAAAGGGCTGCTGTTGCAAATCGCGTGAGCGCCCCAATCTACGCGCGATCCGCAGCGGTTTGGGCCGCAGAAGCGTCGGCTTGACAAATATGTTTCAATAATTGATTCAGCGCATAGACAAGGACACAGGCGAACCATGATTCCCGTAACCATCCTGACCGGCTTTCTGGGCAGCGGCAAAACCACGCTGCTCAAGCGCATCCTGAACGAGCCGCACGGCATGAAGATCGCCGTGATCGAGAACGAGTTCGGCGAAGAGAACATCGACAACGAAATCCTCGTGCAGGAAACGAACGAGCAGATCATCCAGATGAGCAACGGCTGCATCTGCTGCACGATCCGCGGCGATCTGGCGCGCGCGCTCGAAGACCTCGCGAATCGCAAGAAGGCGGGCACGCTCGCGTTCGACCGCGTCGTGATCGAAACGACCGGCCTCGCGAATCCGGGCCCGGTCGCGCAGACGTTCTTCATGGACAACACCGTCGCCGACGAATTCCTGCTCGACGCGATCATCACGCTCGTCGACGCGAAACACGCCAATTCGCAGCTCGACCAGCATGAGGTGGTGCAGCGCCAGGTCGGCTTCGCGGACCGCCTGTTTGTCACGAAATCGGATCTCGTTTCCGCCGACGAACTCGAATCGCTCAAGCATCGCCTGCTGCACATGAACCCGCGCGCGGCGATCAAGGTCGTGAATTTCGGCGATGCGGACATCAAGGAAATCTTCGATCTGCGCGGCTTCAATCTGAACTCGAAGCTCGAAATCGATCCGGATTTCCTCGCGGAAGACGATCACGACCATGCGCACGATGACGACCACGATCATTCGACCTGCGGCCACGATCATAGCCACGATCACGAGCACGGCCATCATCACCACCATCACGCGCATCACGACGACAAGATCAAGTCGTTCGTGTACCGCAGCGACAAGCCGTTCGATCCGAACCGCCTCGAAGACTTTCTCGGCGGCATTCTGCAGATCTATGGCGAGCGCCTGCTGCGCTACAAGGGCGTGCTCTATATGAAGGGCGTCGATCGCAAGGTCGTGTTCCAGGGCGTGCATCAGATGATGGGCAGCGATCTCGCCGGCAAGTGGATGCCGATCGAGAAGAAGAACAGCAAGATGGTGTTCATCGGCATCGAGCTGCCGAAGGATCTGATCACCGACGGGCTCGACGCCTGCCTCGTGAAGTAATCCGGCACGCATCTCGCTTGGAATGTACGACCCGCGCGGAGTGAAGTCGTGCATTTGCAGAAAACGCCGCCGCGAAAGGCTCGCGCGCGGCGTTTTTCACGAACGGACTTTCGATGCGGGTATGTAGCCGTGACCACCAACCGACATCGCTTTTTGCACGTTCAGGCGTTATATTTTTGAAATTCCGGCGCGAATTGACAGGGTTTTCCGTGGGTTTCGTCGGAAATTGCGGTTCAGTTACAATACAGCCCCACTGGAGAAGGGCAGTTCCGCCGGGCGCGCGTTCAAACGCCGGCCAGCGGACGTCAGTAAAGGGATGTCCCGTCGGGACGATGCCTCGATTTGCCGGGGGAAGGCAAATCAAGACAAAGCACCGGGGCCGGAGTTTTCGGACCATGCAAATTGCAAATGCGCCTGGGCCTTTCCGGAGCATCATCCAATATCGGTTTCCAGAGGAGTTCGGCCCCGCATCGGCGTATTGCGCAATCCAGGCGTACCGATGCGCTGCATGCGGGCAACGCAAGTGCGGGCGTTGCGAAGACATCGCCTTACATTGAAGAAGCAAGCAGATGACAACGAAACTCTTGACCGAAGCCGAAATCCTGAAGATGAGCGAGAAGGACTACATGAACGAGGTTCAACTCGCCTTCTTCAAGAACCGGCTCGAGCAGTTGCAAGCGGACATTCTGAAGAATGCCGGCCAGACGACCGAAAATCTGCGGGAAACGGTGATCGTGCCGGACCCGGCGGATCGCGCGACCATCGAGGAAGAGCATGCACTGGAGCTGCGCACGCGCGACCGCGAGCGCAAGCTTCTGAAGAAGGTGCAGCAGTCTCTCGCGCGCATCGAATCGGGCGATTACGGCTGGTGCGAGGAAACGGGCGAACCCATCGGCATTCCGCGTTTGCTCGCGCGTCCGACGGCCACGCTCTCGCTCGAAGCTCAGGAACGCCGCGAACTGCGTCAGAAACTCTTCGGCGACTGATCTCGCTGCGGGCAGGCGTCGTTGCGGGATTCGCCCGCCACGGGGAAGACGCCGCCGCTGAAAAGTTGCGCACACGCAGTCGCATCGAGGAAAAGGCACCCATCAGCGGGTGCCTTTTGCTTTTTGGCCGCGTTTTTTTCCGTGACGGAAGCGGCGCATCGGCGCCGTATGCCTTGATAAATCTTCCGTCGCCCTAAAATGAACCGGACGCGCCCCGCAAAAGCATCATGGCGGCTGGCGCGAGCGCGGCGCCGTCCGCCCGAGGCCTGAGGCGCGGGCGGAACCCCGCGCCGTGCACTCCATCGAATTCTCGACTGCGCGGCGGATTTTCATCGCCACGCTTCGTCTGTTTATCCAAGGAACGCACATGGAACAATTTCACGGCACGACCATCGTCTCCGTGCGCCGCGACGGCAAGGTCGCGCTGGGCGGCGATGGTCAGGTGACGCTCGGCAACATCGTCATGAAAGGGGGCGCGAAGAAAGTGCGCCGCATCTATGGAGGCAAGGTGCTGGTCGGGTTCGCGGGCGGCACCGCCGACGCGTTCTCGCTGCTCGATCGCTTCGAAGCGAAGCTCGAGAAACATCAGGGCAATCTGACGCGCGCCGCGGTCGAACTGGCGAAAGACTGGCGCACCGACCGCATGCTGCGCCGGCTCGAAGCCATGCTGATCACCGCCGACAAGGACACGACGCTCGTCATCACCGGCAACGGCGACGTGCTCGATCCCGAACACGGCATCGCCGCGATCGGCTCGGGCGGCGCGTATGCGCAGGCCGCCGCGCAGGCGCTCATCGAGAACACGGATCTCTCCCCGCGCGAAATCGTCGAAAAGGCGCTCACCATCGCCGGCGACATGTGCATCTACACGAACCACAATCGCGTCATCGAGACGATCGAGTAAAGGACCCAAGCGATGACCACCATGACTCCCTCCGAAATCGTCTCCGAACTGGACAAGCACATCATCGGCCAGGGCCGCGCCAAAAAGGCCGTGGCCGTCGCGCTGCGCAACCGCTGGCGCCGTCAGCAGGTCGCGGAGCCGCTGCGCCAGGAAATCACGCCGAAAAACATTCTGATGATCGGGCCGACGGGCGTCGGCAAGACCGAGATCGCGCGCCGTCTCGCGAAGCTCGCGGATGCGCCGTTCATCAAGATCGAAGCGACGAAGTTCACGGAAGTCGGCTACGTGGGCCGCGATGTCGACAGCATCGTGCGCGATCTGATCGAGATTTCCGTCAAGCAGACGCGCGAATCCGAGATGAAGAAAGTGCGCACGAAGGCGGAAGATCGCGCCGAAGACCGCATTCTCGATATTCTGCTGCCGACGGCGCGGCCGGTCGGCTTCGGCGCTTCTTCCGAAGGCGCGGCGGAAGGCGACAACGCGACGCGTCAAACCTTCCGCAAGCGTCTGCGCGAAGGCGCGCTCGACGACAAGGAAATCGAGCTCGACGTGGAAATGCCGCAAGCCGGCATGGACATCATGGGGCCGCCGGGCATGGAAGACATGACCGAGCAGATTCGCTCGATGTTCGCGAACATCGGCGGCGGCAAGAAGACGCGCCGCAAGGTGAAGGTCAAGGAAGCGCTCAAGCTGCTCACCGACGAAGAAGCCGGCAAGATGCTCAACGACGAAGAGGTCAAGAGCCGCGCGGTGCAGAACGTCGAGCAGAACGGCATCGTGTTCCTCGACGAGATCGACAAGATCGCGTCGCGCAGCGAAACCGGCGGCGCCGAGGTGTCGCGCGCGGGCGTGCAGCGCGACCTGCTTCCGCTCGTCGAAGGTACCACCATCAACACGAAGTACGGGATGATCAAGACCGATCACATCCTGTTCATCGCGAGCGGCGCGTTTCATCTCGCCAAGCCGAGCGATCTGATTCCCGAGTTGCAAGGGCGCTTCCCGATTCGCGTGGAGCTGGATTCGCTGTCCGTCGAAGATTTCGAGGCGATCCTGAATGCGACCGACGCGAGCCTGGTCAAGCAGTACAAGGCGCTGCTCGCGACGGAAGACGTCGAGCTGGATTTCACGCAAGAAGGCATCCGGCGTCTGGCTGAAATTGCGTTTTCGGTGAACGAGAAGACCGAGAACATCGGCGCGCGGCGCTTGTATACGGTGATCGAGAAGCTGCTGGAGGAAGTGTCGTTCGCGGCGGGCAATCACGCGGGCCAGCCGGTTCGGATCGATGCAGCATATGTGGATCGCGCGCTCGGCGAAGTCGCGCAGGACGAGGATTTGTCGCGCTACGTGCTGTAACGGCTGCGCGTCGCTTACAGAAAAACCGGGCCGCGTTGCCCGGTTTTTTGTTTGCGCGTAAGAACGTACAGACGAAAAAAAGCCCGCCTTGTGGGGCGGGCTGAATCCATATCAGGAGGAGACATGGAGGAGACAGTTCCAACTATACACAGGCACTTGATGCGACGCAATAGAAATTTTAGTAAAAACCCCTATAGCGTCGAGTTGTGGTATCTGCGCGTCAGTTTTCGGATTCGACCTACCGATGACACCGCAAGAATCGGCGCGTAACCTCGTCTGCACGGCTCTACAGTGGTCCCGTACCCAAGAGCCATCGAGGTCGTCATGAAAACCGTATCGAACCCTGTTTTTTCTTCGGATGAGAACCGCTGGCAGGCCGTCTGCGACCGCGATCAGCGCGCCGACGGCGCCTTCTTCTTCGCCGTGCGCACGACCGGCGTGTTCTGCCGGCCGTCATGCGCGTCGCGGGCGCCGCGTCGGGAAAACGTCGAATTCTTTCCGACGACCGACGCCGCCGAACAAGCCGGATACCGCCCGTGCAAGCGCTGCCAGCCGACGAGCCTGCCGCGCGAACTGGCGATCGTCGAGCGCGCATGCAAGGTGCTCGACGCCGATCCGCAGCAACGCCTGACGCTCGCGCAACTGAGCGAAGCCGTCCATGTGAGTCCGTTTCATCTGCAGCGACTGTTCTCGCGGATCGTCGGCATTTCGCCGCGGCAGTATCAGGCGGCGCAGCGCGCGGGCGTGTTGCGCGACGCGTTGCAGCGCGGCCGCGATGTCACGCGCGCGACGCACGACGCGGGTTTCGGCTCGCCGTCGCGCATGTACGAGGCCGTGCCCGCCGAGCTCGGCATGACGCCCTCCGAGTACAAACGCCAGGGCGCGGGCCTGACGGTGCGCTACGCCACCGCCGATACGCCGCTCGGCGCCGTACTCGTCGCGGCAACGGACAAAGGCGTGTGCAAGATCGCCTTCGGCGATGACGCCAGCGCGCTCGTCGAACAGCTCGCCGCCGATTTTGCCCAAGCGAAGCGCGTCGACGATGCCGCGAAGATGGAGCCGTTCATCGCGCAGGTTCGCGCGTATCTGCAAGGCACGCGCGAGCGCGTCGACTTGCCGCTCGACATCGGCGCGACCGCGTTTCAGCGGCGTGTATGGGACGCGTTGCGGCGTATCCCATACGGTCAGACGCGCAGTTATACGGAGATCGCCGAAGCCCTCGGCTCGCCGCGCGCGGTGCGGGCGGTCGCGAATGCGTGCGCATCGAATCCGGTGGCGCTCGCGATTCCGTGTCATCGCGTGATCGGCAAGGACGGTGCGATCGCGGGCTATCGCTGGGGCGCACCGCGCAAGGAAGTCCTGCTCGAAACGGAGCGCGCGCATCGCGAATCCGACAAGGTTGCGTAACGCCTGAGCGCTCGCCGTCCCCGTGACGCGCGGGCGCATCGAATACCTCGCGAGCCGTTCACCTCGGCTCCGTAAAGACCTCCGAAAAACCCGCAAAGCCTTGCGGATTCTGGGCTCAAGCGCACCTGACACCGAAATGTTAAAGTGCCCGCTACCCTAAAAATACGGCCGCGCGCACACCGCTCGCGCTCCTCGCAGAACGCTTCAATGTCAAACAAAAATCCCGCTCACCCCAAGGCCGGCGCTTTCGAGCGCAGGCTTGCCGCGCTCGCGTCCGGCCCGCACGCCGGCGCGTTGCGCCAAGGCTTGCGCGGCATCGAAAAAGAAAGCTTGCGCGTGACGCCGCGAGGCTCGCTGGCGATGACGCCGCATCCGCGCGCGTTCGGATCGGCGCTGACGCATCCGCTCATCACGACCGATTACTCCGAAGCGCTCGTCGAGCTCATCACGCCCGCCGAACCGGATGTCGCGCTCACGCTCGAATCGCTCGACATGCTGCATCGCTTCGCCTACGCAATTATGGGCGACGAGTTGCTGTGGAATAACTCGATGCCCAATTCGCTGCCGCCCGAGAACGAGATCCCGTTCGGTTATTACGGCACGTCGAACATCGGCACGCTGAAGACGGTCTACCGGCGCGGGCTGGCTCTGCGTTATGGCCGCACGATGCAGTGCATCGCCGGCATCCACTACAACTATTCGCTGAACGAAGCGGTATGGCGCGCGTGGCAGGCGCTCGACAAGACGAGCACGCTGTCCGCTCAGGATTTCCAGTCCGAACGTTACTTCGCGCTCATCCGCAATTTCCGCCGCACGAGCTGGCTGCTGATGTATCTGTTCGGGGCGTCGCCGGCACTGAACAAGCGCTTTGTCGTCGGCAAGTCGCATCATCTGGAATCGTTCGATGCCGACACGTTCTATCTGCCGCACGCGACGAGCCTGCGCATGAGCGATCTCGGCTACACGAACAATCCCGCGCAAGCCGACTTGCTGCCGAGCTACGACAATCTCGACGCCTATGTCGACGTGCTCGCCAAAGCGGTGAGCCAGCCGTACGCGCCCTACGAAGCGATCGGCACACAGCGCGACGGCGAATGGGTGCAGATCAACACCAACGTCCTGCAGATCGAAAACGAGTTCTACTCGACGATCCGCCCGAAGCGCATTACGCAGTCGGGCGAACGTCCGCTGCACGCGCTGGCCGAGCGCGGCGTGCAGTACATCGAGGTACGTTGCCTCGACATCGATCCGTTCGAGCCGACCGGCATCTCGCTCGAAACGGCGCGCTTTCTTGATGCGTATCTGCTGTATTGCGCGCTCGAAGACAGCCCGCTTTTGCCGCGCGACGCGAGCATCGAAGCGAACGGCAATTTCAGCGCGGTGGCGAAGGAAGGCCGCAAGCCGGGTCTCGCGCTGCAACGCGACGGCGCGAGCGTGCCGATGCAGCAATGGGCCGAAGAACTCTTCGATGCGATCGCGCCCGTCGCGAAGACGCTCGATGCGCTCAACGGCAACGACGACCACACGCGCACGCTCGCAGCGCTGCGGCCGCGCATCGCGGATGCGTCGCTCACGCCGTCGGCCCGCGTGCTGCAGATCATGCAGGACAAACATCAGTCTTTCGATGACTTCGCGCTCGAACTCAGCACGCGCCATGCTGAAAACTTCCGCGCGCGCCCGCTTTCCGTCGACGAAGAACGCGCGATGAACGAGCTGGCGGCGAAGTCCATCGTCGAGCAAACGGTGGTCGAAAGCAGCGACACCGAAACGTTCGATGCGTTCGTTGCCGCCTATCAGGTGTTCAAGCTGAACGCCGCGAGCGCCTGAAGCAGATTTTTCCTTGCCGGCGTCATCGCGCGCGGCAAGGTTTTCCGGTTGTGCAACAGAGGGAAACGCACGGCAACATCGCCCGGCCATACAGGTCAAAATGTCGCGAGTTTTCGACGATCGGGGGTGCAATGGAAAAGAAGTTCTTCGGCGCGGCCGCGCTGGGGGCCGCGTCGCTCGCACTATTGGCTGGCTGCGCGGCGCAGGACCAGGTCAGCAGCACCGTGATGGAGCAGGCCACTGCGCCGCTTACCTGCATGAGCAAGGCGGAATGCGACGCATGGTGGGCGCGCGCTCAGGTCTGGGTGACGAACCACTCGGAGTACAAGCTGCAGACCATCACGGATTCGATCATCCAGACGGCGGGGCCGTCGAGCGGCAAGCGCGCGCTCGCGTATCAGATCACGAAGACGCCGACCAACGAAGGCACGGCGACCGTCGGCTTCGCGGCGCACTGCGACAACCCGCTCGGCTGCGAGCCGAATCCGTGGCAGGCGGGCGCGGACTTCAAGCAGTTCGTGCGCAACGGTCCGGGTCTTCGCAAAACGGCGACGCCGCAAGCCGCGCCAGCACCGGGCGGCGTGCAGGTCAGCCCGCTCGATCAACCCGCGCCTCTCAATCTGGAAAGCCAGCCGGGTCAATCGGCGACGCCGCTCACGCCGCAATAGCGCGGCTTCAATGTCCCATCGTGGCTGACGCGCCCTTCTTCGGCCGCGTCAGCCAGACCATCACGGCCAGCACGAGAAACGCATAGAAGGAGATGCGGAAGAAGTCGTTGGTCGACATCATGTACGCCTGTGCCGATACGACGCGATCAAGCTGCGCCGTCAGCGCCTGTCCCGACAAACCGAGCCCCGAAAGCAGATCCGAATAAGCCGACGTCCCGGCCGAGTACGGCGTGACCGATTCGGTGAGCCGCGCGTGATGGCGGATCATGCCGTTTTCCCAGAAGGTCGTGCTGACCGCCGTGCCGATTGCGCCCGACAGGGTCCGCAGAAAGTTCGACAAGCCCGCCGCGCCCGCGAGCCGCTCGTCGGAGACGCTGGACAGCGTGATCGTCGTCATCGGCACGAAGAAGCATGCGACGCCGATGCCCTGGATCAGCCGCGGATAGATGATCTCGTGGAACGGCGTGTCGAGCGTGAAAGTCGAGTTCCAGTGCGACACGAACGCGAATGTGAGGAACGCGAAGCTCGCGACCACGCGCAGGTTCAGGCGATGCATGTTCTGCCCGATGAGCGGCGACAGGACCAGCGCGAGGAAACCGACCGGCGCGGTCGCGAGGCCCGCGAGCCAGGGTGTGTAACCGAGCACGGTTTGCAGCCACAAGGGCAGCACCACGACCGAGCCGAAGAACGCGAGAAAGCCGAGCGACGTGATGAGCACGCCCATCGCGAAATTGCGGTCGCGGAAGAGCGACAGGTCGATCACCGGTTCCTTTTCGGTCAGTTCCCACGCGAACATGAACGCGAGCGATACCGCCGACACGATCGCCAGCGTCACGATGAGCTTCGAGCTGAACCAGTCGTGATCCTTGCCGAGGTCGAGCATCATCTGCAGGCTCGCGACGCCGATCACGAGCAGCGCAAGACCGACGCCGTCGATGCGCTGCTGCGTCGTTTTCGTCTCATGGCCGCGCAGCAGAAAATACGCGATCGCCGCCGAAAACACGCCGATCGGCACGTTGATGTAGAAGATCCACGGCCAGGTGAAGTTATCGGTGATATAGCCGCCCATCACCGGGCCGAAGATCGGCGCGACGATCACGGTCATCGCCCAGAGGCCGAGCGCGAGCCCGCGTTTCTCCGGCGGATAGCTGCGCATGAGGATGGTCTGCGACAGCGGGACCATCGGGCCGGAGACGAGACCTTGCAGCAGGCGGAACGCGATCAGCGATTCGAAGTTGTGCGCGAGCCCGCACAAGGCGGAGGCGATCGAGAACAGCAGCACGGAGATCGTGAACAGTTTCACCTCGCCGACGCGCCGCGCGAGCCAGCCGGTCAGCGGCACCGCGATCGCGGACGCGACCGAATACGACGAAATCACCCACGTGCCTTCGCTCGTCGCGACGCCGAGGCTGCCGGAGATGGTCGGCACGGCGACGTTCGCGATGGACGTGTCGAGCACTTCCATGAAGGTGCCGAGCGCGAGGCCCATCGTCAGCAGGGCAAGGATGCCGCCTTTGAGCGGCATCGGCGCGGGTGGCGAGGCCGGCGCGCTCGTCGTGGATGCGGACATGTTTCGTTTCTCCGGTGCTCGAAGCGTGCATCACGCGCAAGCTTTTTCTTGTCGGGGCATTCTCTGCTCAGGCAGCGAAACTGACGCAAAGAACTGCTCGGTTCTACGGATTAATCAGATGGTTCTTCGCCGACTCCGCACGGCGCGCAATCGGTCATCGGCGTGTTGCCGATGATGCGCGCGAGCATCGCGATCAGCAGGTCCAGTTCCGCGCGGCTGAAACCGTCCAGTTGCTCGTTGAGCATCGCGGCGCCGATCGCGGGCAGGCGTCCGGCCGCATCGCGCCCGCGCTCCGTCAGACTGAGCTCGACGATTCTGCGGTCCACGTCGCTGCGCGCGCGGCTCACGAAGCCCTTCCTTTCGAGCCTGTCGAGCATACGCGTCATCGATCCGCTGTCGTAGGACATTTCACGCGACAACTCCAGCGGCGTGCGCGCTCTTCCCGACGCGAGCATCAAAAGCACGCCGATTTGCTGTGACGTCAGATCGAGCGGCTTGAGCGCCTGATCGGTTCGCATGACGAGCACGTTGCGCGCCTTGGCGAGATAGTAGCCGAGGCTCGTTTCGAGTTGAATCGTGGCGGGATCGTAAAGCGGTTCGCTGTTCATGCGACTTCGGTCAAACGGATGATGCGCGGTTGCGACACTGCGTCGCGTTTCGGAAAGGCAACAGTCGCCGAAAAGCAATCAGCAGTATCTTGAAAAATAGTTGCTCAGTCAATATTATTTCATACAACGAGTCACGCGCAATTGCGCCGCCCGCAACCATGTTCTGATCTCCTGCCGCGTCGTTCGCGACACCCGAAGGACCAACCAATGACCCGCTTCGCCCGCACCGCCCGCCGACGCTTCGGCCCCCTCAGCAGCACGATCGCCAACACTTCCCGTCACTTCGTTCCGGCGAAGCTGAGTTCGTGGAAACTCGCGTTGTATGTGATCGTGTTCCTGCTGCCGGGCGGATCGTTCGCGGTGCTGGGCATGGGATGGTTCGAGAACCGGTATCGGCGCAAACCGGCCCCCACGCCTGCGCCCAAGCAGGCATCCGCGCGGCCGCTGCTCTCCGCGCCATGCTCGGACGGCGCGCCGTAACGCGGCGTAACCGATACGGCCTGTCGCGTAACACCCGCCTTACGGCGAACCCGTTACCCTAACGTCTGCCTGACGCGCGGCCTCGAAGCAGGCGCGCGTCGCGTTCCGTTACCATCTCGGCTTCGCCGTCCGTCGCATCGAACGGATCGGCGCCGACAGGAATTCCGACAAGCAGATGCCGTATCGCCCCGCCTTCGCCCTTCCCTCCGCCATGCGCTGCCTGAGCGCCGCCGCGCTCGCGATGTTCATCGCGGGTTGCGCCGTCGGGCCCGACTATCAGCGCCCCACGACGACGGTCCCGGCCAGCTACAAGGAAGCGCCCGATGGCTGGAAGGTCGCGCAGCCGGCCGATCAGACCGACCGCGGCGCCTGGTGGACCATCTACAACGACACGCGCCTCGACGATCTCGAAGCGCAACTGAATCAATCGAACCAGAGCATCGCGCAATTCGCGGCCGCGTATCGGCAGGCGCGCGCGCTCGTCGGTGAAGCGCGCGCTGCGTATTTCCCGACGATCGGCGCGTCGGCAACGGCATCGCGTTCGGGAACGGGCGCGGGCAACCGGTCGACGAGCAGTTCCAGCCTCGGCCAGCAAGGTTCGGTCAACAACCAGTTCAGCCTCGCGCTCGACGCGAGCTGGGAGCCGGACCTGTGGGGCAGCGTCTCGCGCACCGTCGCCGGGCAGAAGGCAGGCCAGCAAGGCGCGGCCGCCGATCTCGCCAACGCGCGCCTGTCCGCGCAGGCCACGCTCGCGCAAACGTACTTCCAGTTGCGCTCGCTCGATGCACAGCAAAAGCTGCTCGACGAGACCGTCGCGGCGTACCAGCAATCGCTCAAGCTCACGCAGAATCAATATGCGCAGGGCATCGTCGCGCGGTCGGACGTGATTCAGGCACAGACGCAGCTGCAATCGGCGCAGGCGTCGGCCATCGAAAACGGCGTCGCGCGCGCGCAGTTCGAGCACGCGATCGCGGTGCTCGTCGGCGAACCGGCGTCCACGTTCTCCCTTCCGCCGATTCCGCTCGACGCCACGCCGCCCACCGTGCCCGTGCAAATGCCGTCGGCGATTCTCGAGCGCCGTCCCGACATCGCGTCGGCGGAGCGCAAGGCGGCGGCGGCGAACGAGCAGATCGGCATCGAAATGGCCGCGTATTTCCCGACGCTCACGCTCTCCGCGCAAGGCGGCTTCGAAAGCTCGGTGCTGTCGCAATTGCTGCGCGCGCCGTCGCGCTTCTGGACGCTCGGGCCGGACATCGCCGCGACCATCTTCGACGGCGGCCTGCGCGCCGCACGCACCGAGGCCGCGCGCGCCGCCTACGATCAGAACGTCGCGACGTACCGGCAGACGGTGCTCACCGCGTTCCAGGACGTCGAAGACAATCTCGCGTCGCTGCGCATCCTGGAGAAGGAAATCGTCGTGCAGCAGCAAGCCGTCGAATCCGCGCAGCAGGCGCTCGCGATCATCAACAATCAGTACAAGGCGGGAACGGTCGCTTTCATCAGCGTGCTGACCGCGCAGACCACGGCATTCACCGCGCAACAGAAGCTCGCGAATATCGCGGGGCAGCGGATGGTGTCGTCAGTGGGACTGGTGAAGGCGCTCGGCGGTGGCTGGGACGTCGCGCAGATGGATCGCGAGACGGGCGGCGTGGAAGCGCCGGCGCCTGCGCTCCCGGCGAGCGCGGCGCAGAGTGCCAGCCGTTAGCGCATGAAGCTCAGCGCGACCGTATCCGGGTCGGTGTGACGGCCGAGCAGGTTCAACAGGCCCGCGAGGTTTTCGCGCTGCTCGGGCGCAGCGGTCGCGGTGCCCTGGAAGGATGTCGATCCCGGTGCGATCGAGCCGTTGCCGGTAAGCATCAGCGGGCCTTTGCTCGTCGACAGATCGATCGTCGCGGATGCGCCCTGCGCCTGCAACGCGACACGGTACGAGCCGAGCGGTTTCACGCGCGAGACGCGCGAAGCCATGTCGTCGAGCGTGACGACCACTTGTCCGTAAGCGTTGCGGTTGAGCAAACGGAATTCGGTCCACGAGAGCCGAACGGCGCCATCGAAATCGAGCGTGTTGAACGGCGCACCCAGACCCGCGAGCAGCGTCGCGGGCACCGCGATCTGTCCGCCCGTTAGCGTCGCGCCGCGCGTGCTGGCGTCGAGGATCACGGCATCGGGCATCGCGTCCGTCTGAAGCATCGTCATGTGGATGCGGCCGGTGAAGAGCGGCAGAAAAGACGTCGTCCACTCGATGCGCCCCGGCAAGAGCGTCGCGCCCGCGCCGTCGCTGCCCGCGGCGAGCATCAGCGTGGCCGAGCCGCGCCAGAGCGATCCGGACGGATCGACGAGATTCACGTGGCCGCCGGTCGCCTTCGAAAACTGCGGCACGATCCACGCGGCGGGCATCATCACGAGCAGCGTGCCGGCAATCGATATCACCATCACGAAGATCGCCGGCAATGCGAGCCGGAAACGTCGCGTCCAGTAACTCATTTCGTGCCGGCCGGTTGCAGCGATGCCGTCAGGTCCACCTGGCCGTCCTGCTTGAGCGCCGTGACGCGCGCCTCCGACACCTGCACCTTGAACTGCTTGCGCGCGTCGTCGAGCCACATCGTCCAGTTCGGGAACGACGCGTTCTTCAACTGGATCTGCACCGCAGCGCCGATCACCTGGATCTGCGTCGGCTGCATGCCGTTGTCGGCGAGCGACTTCGCGAGCGCGTCGCGCAGCGCGCCGCCGGTCGGCATCACGCCCTCGGCGGCGGGCTCGAGCGAGCGCGCTTCATTCGCTTGCGCGTTCATCGTCGCGAGCTGGCGCTGCATCGCCGGCAACGTTTGACGCAGCCGCGCGCGGCCTTCGTACGCCGGCGCCCACAGCACGAGATACACGAGCGCAATGCCGAGCACGATGCCGCCCCACATCAAAAGCGTCTTCTCGCGCGGCGTGCGCACTTCCCAGAATTCCGACAGTGAACGTCCGATTTCCGCTTTCATTGGCCGCTCCTGATCGTCCATTTGCCGGTGTTGCTATCGATCGAACCGTTCAGGCCATTGGCCGCGAGACGCTTCGAGAGATCGGGATCGACCTTCGTTTCCGGCTTGAAGGTCACTTCCAGATGGCGGTCACGATAGTCGAGCCCGGCGACGCCGTTCACCGGCACGGGACCGAGCGAGCGCGCGAGTCCGTCCGCGAGCGACAGGAAATCCGACGGCGACAACTGGCCCGACGCCACGCGCAGGCGATCGAGATTGCGCGACATCTGATCGGGCGCATCGAGCACGACGGTCGTCTTCGGAAATGCGTTGAGCAGCAGCTCGGTCATCTGCGCGTTGATGGCGTCGCGCTGACGCGCGAGCTGAAGCCATTGCACGTTGATGCCGATGACCGACACGATGACCGACGCCGCCACGAGCGCGATCGGCACGCGCAGGCGGCGCACCGTCGCGCGGTCGAGGCGCCACGGCTGCGCGGCGAATTCGAACTGGCACAGATCGAAGCGGCTCGCGACTGCGTTGCGCGCGAGCGCTTCGAAGGCGATCGGTTGCGCGCCAGCGATGGCGGCCGCCGCATGGCGCGAGCCGGAAAGACGCGGCTCATCGCCGGGCAGATCGACGAGGGAATACAGCGTCACGGGATGATCGCCCGCAAGCGCAGCGAGCGTCGCTTCGATCGAATCGGCGGGCAGCGCGAGACCTTCGCCGAGCGCCGCGCGTTCGCCGCGCGCAATCGCGATCTCGATGCGCGGCGCGCCGGACGCGGCGGCAGCGGGCGCAGCCAACTCACCGATCAGCGCGGGCGCGGTCGACACGACCTGACCGAACAGGCCCGCGATGAACGGCGTCGGCGGCGCTGTTTTTTCTTCTTCGTCGTCCGCTTCGACGGGCGCCGCGGACACCGGCACGGGCAGGCAGCGCATCGCGGGCACGGCCTTCACGTTGCGATGCCCCGCGCCCGAAAACGCGCCGAGCACGAAGCGGAACCAGCCGCGATCGATGACCGCGACCACGCGCTTGCCGTCCGCGAGATCGACCGGATCGACGGCGATATGGCACGTCTGCGGGTCCTGAATCAACTGATCTTCGACGACGTTCGGCAGCGCCTGCCGCAGGCGCGGCCCTTTCAACGGCGGCACGGAAGCGGCGAGCAGCAGCGTGTCGCGTGCGGCGACGATCAGCACCGTCGATGACGCGCGCGGCAAAAGGCCGAGCGCCGCGCGGCCGGCGCGTTGCGGCTCGCCGCGCTTGTCGAGCAGCAGGAACGGCAGATCCGGCAGATGCCACTCTTCCGAGCGCACCGCAGGATCGCGCGGCGGCAGTAAAACGATCAGTGTGCTCAAAGGCCACTTCCTCTCATCAATGACAGCGGCACGTCTTTACAGGCTATCGCGCGTGTAGACGATGCGCGTCGTATGCGTCGTCGGATCGCGATACACGAGCGTCGTGCGCTCCAGTTGCGCGCGTTCGTGCTCGACGCGTCCGCGGATCACGAAATACCTCGTCGTGACGTCCATGTCGTTCGGGTCCATCGACATCGTCTTGACGCCCGCGCCGGTCAGCGCGAGCTGCACGTTGCCGATGTCGTGAAAAAACACCGTCTCGCGGCGCGCGACGAACGCCTGCGCCTGCGACAGATTCATGCCCGCCACCACGGCCGCGATCACTTCGGCGGGCGCGGTGTTCATGTTCACGGCGGTCGAAGTCGGCAGCACGGTGACGAACGGCCGGAGCTTCGCGACCGCTTCCGCCGAAAAGCCCGGCACGTCGAGCAGCGAATCGACGCTGATCATCTGCAAGGGCGCAACGGGCGCGTTGCTGTCGGTGTCCTTCATGCCGGGATCGTCCGTGAAGTTTCCGCCGCCCGCCGCGCCGCCCTGCGCGAGCGCCGCGATCGTCGCTTCGTAGCTCTGCTGTCCGGCCGCGCCCGTCGCGCCCGTGGTGCCGCCGGTGCCGGTCTGCATCTGGAAGCGCGTCGCGGAGCGCGCGAGGCCCGCGCGCATCTGCAGCGCCACCGTTTTCGCGAGCGAGCCGTTGAGGCCGAGCATCGCGAGCAGCCGCTGAAACGCCTGAATCTGCCCGACATTGATGGTCAGCACGCCGGGCGTCGGCGTCGATACGAGATTGCGCAGGTTGAACTTCGCCTGCGCGTCTTCGATCGAGCCGGACAAATACGTCGATGCGCCCTGCTGCGCGCGCACTTCACCGATCTGCCCGAGAAAATCCGAGAGCTTCGTCTTCGCGATCGGCACGCCCCACACGCCGCCGAGATAGGTGACCGTCGGCGATGTGTCGGCTTCCGAGCGCAGGATGAGACGGGTCCAGTCGAGCGCGCTGCGCGAAATCCACTGCGCCTGCGCGAGCAGCCGCTGATTCTCGATGCGGCGAATCTGCACCTGCTGACGCCACAACATGCCCGACACGAGAATCGCCGCGAGCGACACGACCAGCAACGCGCTGATGATCGCGACGCCGCGTTCCTTCCGGTTCCGGCTGAGCTTTCGCATCGTCACTCTCCGACCAGAAAAACGCGCGTGAGCGGCACTTGCAGATTGCGCGCGCCGACCGCGACCTGAATGCCCGACACCGCGCGCGCCAGCGGCGCGTTGCCCAGTTGCGGCACCTTCAGGTTGTTGTCGTTCTGCCGGATCTGCGAGAGCACGTCGGCCATTCTCGTTGTCCAGCCTTTTTCCGGGATGTAGACGCGCGTCGCGAGCGAGGCGACGCCGCCCATCAGCGGAATCGAGCTCCAGCCCTCCGCCGGGTCGCCCGACGACAACGCGCGCCGCACTTCACCGATGTTTTGCAGCGGCGGCGACGCCGAGCGCACGATCCGCCCGTTCGAGAGCCGATAGCGCACTACCTGCAAACGCGGCGCCGTGTTGGACGCGAACACGCCCCGCACGATCTGCAGCGAGCCGTTGCCGATCTGCACGGCGGGCTGACCGGCTTCGTCGTCGGTTGCGGCCTGGCGCGCGTCGATGCGCATCTGGTCGAACAACTGCGCGACGATGCGCTCGTCTTCCATCGAATTCTCGATCGTGCTGCGTGCGCGGATCACCGAATCGAGACCGCGCCACGACAGCACCGCGATCACCGCGAGAATCGCGATCGCGATCAGCATTTCCAGCAGCGTGAAGCCGCGCTGCGTTCGATGCTTCCGGTTCCGGTCAGAGCGAGCGGTTCGTTTCATTCGCCACCACCGTGACCATTTGCGCCAGATAACCCGAGCGGCCCGGCGTCGTGACGAGCATCTCGACCCGCCGGAAAATCGGGTTCGGCGTCTGGCTCACGCGCTGCGTGCACATGAGCTTGAGATTGCCTTGCGAGCAGTCGAACGTGCGCGAGCCGATCTGCGGAAACTGGCGCGAGAGCCGCAGTTGCGCGAGCTCGTTGTCCGCGCTCCAGCCCGCGAGCAGCCGCCGATGCAGATCCGCTTCGCCCGTCGCGAGCGAGCCGACCGCGCGGATCGACGCCGCGAGCGCTACGCCGATGATCGCCAGCGCGACGAGCACTTCGATCATCGTGAAACCGCGTTGATGTGAACGGCGCGCGCGCATCATCGGACCTGAAAGCGGCCGTTGCCGCTGCCGATGATCGTCGCGCGGCCCGCCGCCGAGATCAGCGTGATTTCCATCGGCGTGTCGATGGCCTCGGTGCCGAACACGAGCCGGCTCACCGATTTGTCGGAATCGAGATACTGGATCGTCACTGCGGTCACGCCGCCTTCCCAGCGGCGCGCGCGCAGCAGGTCGTCGCGCAGCGGGCGCCAGCCGTCTTCGGTGCGGATATCGAAGCGAAAGCCGCCGTCGAGCGGCTGCCACGCGATCGGCCGCGCGCGCACCTGCGCTTCGTCGCCCGCCGATTCGAACAGCAGCGCGAGACGCTGCGCTTCCTCGTTCAGATCGGTGCGCGGATTGCGCGTGAGTTGCAACGACGCGAGCGACACGAGCAGGCCCGCGATCACCAGCACGACGAGCATTTCGAGCAGCGTGAAACCTGCCTGACGACGCGCCGACGAATGCCCGTTCACGATATCTATGACCGAAGGCTTACTGCCAGGAGCCGACGTCGGCGTCGTTGCCTTCGCCACCCGCCTTGTTATCCGCGCCGTAGCTGAACACGTCGATTTCGCCGTGCACGCCCGGATTCAGATATTGATACTGGCCGCCCCACGGATCGGCCGGCAGGCGCTCGAGATAACCGCCTTCCTTCCAGTTGTTCGGGATCGGCTCGGTCGACGGCTTTTCGACCAGCGCGCGCAAGCCCTGCTCCTGCGTCGGATAGCGGCCGTTATCGAGGCGATACAGCTTCATCGCCTGCATCACGGTGCCGATGTCCTGCTTCGCGGCAACGCGGCGCGCTTCGTCCGGGCGGCTCATGATCTTCGGCACGATCAGCGCGGCGAGAATGCCGAGAATCGCGATCACGACCATGATTTCGATCAGCGTGAAGCCGCGCTGGCGGCGTGCCTTGTTGATTTCGATGCGGCGTTGCATCAGTTGCATGACTGCTTACCTCTTGAATTGAAAGTACGTTCCGGGCCTCGTGCCCGTGGTGATCGAAAAAACCGCCGCTCATTCTAGCGATGCCGGTTCGCCGCGCGACGCGCACGCGCGCGAGGCATCGCGTCGCGCTCAACGCACCCAGACGGTCGGCCCCGGCGGATTCTGCGGCAGGAAGACTTCGGATTTCACGCCGTTACGCTCGATGATGATCGAGCGCGCGCGCACTTCCGAAAGCTTCACGCCTTGCGTGAGCGGGCCGCCCAGCGACACGGCCTTTGCCGGTTCGCCGCCGTAGCTGACGATGGCCGCCGCGCCGCCCGTCAGCGCGAGAATGCCGAACAGATGCACATCCGAATTGGCCTGCCGTTCCAGCCGTCCGCCGAAAATGGTCGCGGCCTGCTCGACCGACGGCGCGCGCGTCGCGGCCGCGGCGGGCAGCGGCGCGGTCTCGCGCGAGGTCAGCGTGACGACCCAGTAGGTGATCGTCACGCAGAAAAGCGCGAGCGCGGCCAGCGTCAGCAAGCGAGTTTGAAGGACGTTCATCACTGCACCAGATTATTCAGTTCGATGATCGGCAGCATCACCGCGAGCACGATCACCAGCACGACGCCGCCCATCGCGAGAATGAGCAGCGGCTCCAGCAGGCTCGTGAGGAACATCGTGCGCCGTTCGAGTTCGCGCGCTTCGCCTTCGGAGGCGCGGTCGAGCATCGTGGTGACGTCGCCGGTGGCTTCGCCGGAGCGGATCAGGTGAACCAGCACCGGCGGGAACGTCCGCGTGTTGCCGAGCGCGCGCGACAGCGACGAGCCTTCGCGCACGCGCACGATGGCGTCGTCGACGTTATTGCGCATCGCCGTGTTCGACAGCGTCTCGCCCGCCGCCTGCAACGCCCGCAGGATCGGCACGCCGGCGGCGGTCAGAATGGCGAGCGTGCTGGCGAAGCGCACGGTGTTGTAGCCGCGCACCAGCTTGCCGACGAGCGGCGCGGTGAGCAGCCAGCGGTCGAAGGACATGCGCGGCCCGGGCCGCCCGAGAATGCCCTTCACGATCCAGGCAAACAGCGCGACGCCGATCAGCACCGCCCACCAGTAGCTCCGGACGAAGGCGGAAAGCGCCATCATCATCACGGTGAGGAACGGCAACTGCTGCTTGGTGCTCGCGAACACGTTCACGACCTGCGGCACGACATAGCTCAGCAGGAACGTGACAATGCCGAACGCGATCAGCGTGACGATGCCCGGATACGTGAAGGCCAGAATGATCTTCTGCTTCAGCGCGTTGCGCTCTTCGATGTAATCCGCGAGACGCGAGAGCACGAGACCGAGCTTGCCGGTGTGCTCGCCCGCCGCGACGAGCGCGCGATAAATCTCGGGGAAATCTTTCGGATGCTGCGCGAGCGCGTTGGCGAACGAGTGGCCGCCGAGCACTTCGGCGCGGATCGCGGCCATCAGTTCGCGGATGTAATCGCGCTCCGACTGCTCGGTCAGGACCGAGAGCGTCTCGCCGAGCGGCAGGCCCGCGATCAGAAGACTCGCGAGCTGGCGCGTGAGAATCGCCTGTTCGCGCTGCGACAGACGCCGCCCGAGCGAAAGCCGCTGATTGCGCTCGCCGCGCGTGCGCGTGCCCGCCGCCTCGACGACGAGCGGCGTCAGCCCTTGCGTGCGCAACTGGCTGCGCGCGGCGCGGGCGCTGTCGGCATCGAGCACGCCTTTTTGCGTCTTGCCCGCGTGGTCGATCGCTTCGAAACGGAAAGCCGGCATACGTTCAATCCCCGCCTGTCACGCGCAGCACTTCTTCCAGCGAACTCACGCCCGCCGCGAGCCAGCGGTCGCCGTCCTCGCGCAGCGTGCGCATGCCCTGCTTGCGGCCCGCTTCGAGAATCTCGGCATCCGCCGCGTTGCGATGGATCAGCGGGCGGATCGTATCGTCGATCAGCAGCAGTTCGTACACGCCGCGACGGCCGACATAACCCGACTGGCCGCATCGGTCGCAACCGACCGGATGCCAGTGCTTCGCGCCGTCTTCCTCGACGCGCTCTTCCTTACACACCGGACACAGTTGCCGCACGAGCCGCTGCGCGAGCACGCCGAGCAGCGACGACGCCAGCAGATACGGCTCCACGCCCATGTCCGTGAGACGCGTGACGGCGGACGCGGCATCGTTCGTGTGCAATGTGGCAAGCACAAGGTGGCCGGTCAGCGACGCCTGCACCGCGATCTGCGCCGTTTCGAGGTCGCGGATTTCACCGATCATGATGATGTCCGGGTCCTGACGCAGAATCGAGCGCAGCGCGCGCGCGAAGGTCATGCCGATGCGCTCGTTCACCTGCGTCTGCCCGATGCCCGACAGATCGTATTCGATCGGATCTTCCACCGTCATGATGTTGGTGGTCGTCGTCTCGAGCCGCGACATCGACGCGTACAGGGTCGTCGTCTTGCCGGAGCCGGTCGGCCCGGTCACGAGCACGATGCCGTGCGGGCGGCCGATCAGCTTGTCGAAGTTGACGAGCGTGTCGCGCGCCATGCCGAGCTTTTCGAGATTCAGGCGCTGTGCGTCTTTTTCGAGCAGACGCAGCACCGCGCGCTCGCCGTGGCCGGTCGGCAGCGTGGAAACGCGCACATCGACCGGACGGCCGCCGACGCGCAGCGTGATGCGCCCGTCCTGCGGCAGGCGTTTTTCGGCGATATCGAGCTGCGCCATGATCTTGATACGCGAGATCAGCGCGCCGTGCAGCGCCTTCTTCGGACGCACGACATCGCGCAGCGTGCCATCGACACGAAAGCGCACGACCGACGCGTTCTCGAACGGCTCGATGTGGATATCCGACGCCTGCTCGCGCGCCGCCTGCGTAAGAAGCGCGTTGATCATGCGGATGATCGGCGCGTCGTCTTCGGATTCGAGCAAATCCTCGACTTCCGGAATGTCCTGCATCAGACGCGACAGATCGACTTCGCCTTCCACTTCGCCGACCACTTGCGCCGCGCTGCCGTCGTTGCGCGCGTATGCCGAATTGATCGCAGCGGCGAGCTCGTCGGCCGGCTTGCGCACGATCGACAGCGCGCCGAAATTGCGCGCGACTTCGGCGAGCGCCGCATCGGTCGTGCGCTCGCTGATCCATACCTCGATGCTGTCCGCGTGCTGGTGCGCGAGCAGAATCTGCCCGCTGCGCGCGAAGCCGTAGGGCACGAGCCGGGCCGCCAGCGGCGACGCCGCGCTGCTCGCGCTCTCGACTGCATCGTTGACCGCACTCACGGCCTGACTCCTTGCTGGGTGTTCGGAACCCCGTTGCCGTTCGTCGCGGCGTTGCCGGGCATCGCGTTCGTCGCGCCGTTGGGCGGCATGGCGTTGGTCGCGCCGTTCGAGGGCGTCGGGTACAGGTTGCTGTCTTGCGGCGCCCGACCCGCGTCGGGATTCTGCGGCAGCGTCGTGCTCGGGCCAGTGCCGCGCGTCGTATCGCTCCAGTTCAGCAGATTTTGCGCCGGGGGGCCGCCGCCCTCGCTCGGGCCGAGCGGCCTCGGCGGCATCACCGGCACATTCTGATCCTTGATGATCCGGTTGTCCGTCGTCGAACCGTACTGCTGCTGACGCAGATAGTCGTAACGCGTATTGGCGATCTGCGAGGCGGTTTCCTGGTCGCGCACGATCACCGGCCGCAGGAACACCATCAGATTGGTCTTCGTGCGCGTCTTGCTCTCGCTTCGGAACAGGCTGCCGATGAACGGGAGGTCGCCGAGCAGCGGAATCTTGCTGTTGTTGCTGTTGTACTGATCCTGCATCAGGCCGCCGAGCACGACGATCTCGCCATTGTCGGCCAGGATGGTGGACTGCACCGAGCGCGTGTTGATCGTCACGCCGCCCGGGTTGTTGATCGTGGTGTTGTCGACCGATGAATCTTCCTGATAGATCTGCATCTTGAGCACGCCGCCGTCGGTGATCTGCGGCTTCACGTGCAGCGTCACGCCGACGTCGCGGCGGTCGAACGTATTGAACGCGGTGACGGACGTGGCGGCGTTCGCGGTCGGCGTCGCATACGAACCGGTCACCACCGGCACGTTCTGGCCAACGACGATCTTCGCTTCTTCGTTATCGAGCGTAATCAGGTTCGGCGTGGAAAGAATGTTCGCATCCGCCGAACTCGCAAGCGCCTGCACCAGCCCGCCGAGCCCGAAGAGGCTGCCGAAGCGGTGCAGCAGGCCGATGTTCAGGCCTTGCGCGAGCAGACCGGACGTCGACGTCAGCGACGACGGATTCTGCGCGATCGCATTGCCCTGCAAGGTCAGATCGACGATGTTCGTATTGCCGGAGCCGAAGCTCGAGCTGCCGTACAGCGCGTTGTTGCCGCCGTTGGAAAGCAGCGCGCCCTGCCATTGAATGCCGAGATTCGCGCCGCTCGTCGCGGAGAGTTCCACGATCAGCGCCTCGATGTACACCTGCGCGCGGCGCGCGTCGAGCTGGTCGATCACGGAGCGCAAGTTGCGGTACATCGGATCGGGCGCGGTGATGATGAGCGAGTTCGTCGCCGCATCCGCCTGGATCATGCCGCCGCCCTGCTCGTTGCCGCTTTCGTTGTCCTTGTTCGACGAGAAGCTCGAATCGCGACCGCCCGAGCCGCCCGTCATCGGGTTATTGCCGGTTCCCGAGCTGCCGCTGAGTCCGCCCGGCAGCGGCGGCATGCCGGACTGTCCGGTGGACGTCGACGAATTGCTGAGGCCGCCGCCGCTCTGGCCGAAGTTCGAATTCTGATTGGACGAAGACGTGTTGTCCGAGCCGCTGCCCTTGCCGAGCATGCCGCGCAGCGTCTTGGCAAGGCGCGTCGCATCGGCGTTGCGCAGCGCCACGACGTGCATGTTGCCGGGCTGTCCCGTGGGCGCGTCGAGCTTCTTCGCCAGCGCCTTCGCCGCCGCGAGACGCGCGCTGCTCGAGGCGCGGAACATCAGCGAGTTGGTGCGCGCATCGGGCGTGACGGTGACTTTGAGCGTCGCGTCGGTGCTGCCGACCGTGCCGGGATCGAGCAGCTTACTCATTTGCTCGGCGACGTCGATGGCGTTCGCGTTCTTCAGGTTGACGACATCGACCTCGCGGCCCGCCGCGGTATCCACGCCGGCGATGATGCCCGCGATGCGGCGCACGTTGTCGGCGTAATCCGTGACCACGAGCGTGTTGTTCGCCGGATAGGCGGCGATCGTGTTGTTCGGCGAGATCAGCGGGCGCAGGACCGGCAGCAGATTGTTCGCCGATTCGTTACGCAACTGAAAGACTTGCGTGATCACCTGGTCGCCGCGCGCGGCCGGCGCGTTGCCCACGTAAGTCGGCACGCCCTGGAGCTTGGCGTCGGCTTCGGGCACGACCTTCAGGACGCCGTGATCCTGCACGAGCGCGAAGCCCTGCATGCGCAGCGAAGACTGGAGCGTTTTCAGCGCCTGGTCCTCGGGAACGGGATTTTCGGAGACGAGGTTCAGCTGCCCCTTGACGCGGGGATCGACGATGATGGTTTTGCCGGTGGCGGCGCCGATCGCTTTCGCGACCTGGTCGATGTCCGCGTTGACGAAATTCAACGTCACTTGCGCATGCGCGGCTTGCGCGACGATAAGTCCCGCCGCCAGCAGTGCCGTCGCTCTGCGACGCAGTGCCATAGGTTGTCTTCTCATGGATGTGATGTCAGGGCCGGTCCTGGAAGATCCGGCCAAGGCTGCACCGCTCGTCAGCCGAGAGCGCCGCCGACCGCGGTGTGGAAAGGGCAACCCCGATCCATCGCGATCATTTTAAAAAATGTGACGATAACAGCTTTATGTAACGAAATTGTGCCAATTCGTTCCGGATCAAACCGCCCATCCGCTGCTCGTACGATACAAATTTCCAGCGCTCTCAAGCTTTCGAATAACTTGCCGATAGACCGTATCTGGGCGGTTTCCAGAGCAGGCCGATGCACGCGGGAGCCGAATTGTACCCCGACCAGAAGCCTTATTATTCATACATTTAGGATAATACCGATTGACGCGTCAAGCCGCCCGCGCGTGAGCGGCCTTCAGTCCGGTCCAAAGGACTTATGTCTGATCGCCAACTTAAGGCCGGAATCGTCAGCCGGTATGATACGGTCGGTTCCGCATTCCGGGCGTTGCAAAAAGGGTGGGTTTTCCCCGAGCAAATTTCGGTCGCGGACGTTGATTCGTTGGCGTTGGCGCCAAGGCGCTGCAACGGCGGCATGGACGTTCCGCATAGGGCGGATGGAGTAGAAAGAAGATGAAGAAAATCGTGCGACTATTTGCGATATGCGGGCCGCTGCTGGCGGCCGCCTCCGCACACGCAGACTGCTTCGACGAAGCGGCGAAGTATCAGAAGGTCAATCCGCTCATCCTCCGCGCCATCGCCTGGAACGAATCGCACAACAAGCCCGACGCCATCAACAAGAACGCCAACGGCTCGACCGACTACGGGCTGATGCAAATCAACTCCATCCATCTGGGCACGCTGGCGCAGTACGGCATCTCGAGCGGCACACTGATGGAGCCCTGCAAGAGCGTCTATGTCGCCGCGTGGCATCTGCGCCAGAAAATGAACAAGTACGGCAATTCGTGGCAGGCCGTCGGTGCTTACCATTCCGAAACACCTGCGCTGCGCGACAAGTATTCGGCCCAGATCATCGAGATCCTGCGCCGCTGGAAGTTGCTGCAAAACACGCAAACCACGCAGGCCGCGCGCTGACCTTCGCGGGTTCTTCCCGCACGCGCGCCGCGTCCGGCGCAATTGATGCAAAATCCCTAATTCGATCGCCCGCGTCGCGCACACCGCAGCGCGGGCTCGCGCTCGCGCGCGCCCTTTCCCCGTCACGCATCCTTGCAATGAACGACACGCCACTGCCAATCACCGTGCTTTCGGGGTTCACCGGCGCGGGTAAAACCACACTCGTCGATGCCCTGCTCGCCAACGCCGAAGGTCTGCGCATCGGCGCCGTGACGAACGGCCAGGCCGCGTCCGGCGCGGATCGCGAAACGACAGAGCTGCCCAACGGCTGCATGCGCGTGACGCTCGCCGACGAATCGATGGAAGCGCTCGAAAGCGCGATCACATGGATCGCGCAGCAGCAGCAGCGATTCGATGCGATCGTGGTCGAATCGTCGGGCGTCGCCGATCCGATGACGATCGCGGAAGATCTCGCATTCGGCGACGACGACGACGCGGCGCTCGCGGGCCGCGCGCTTCTCGATACCTTCGTCACCGTGATCGATGCCGCGACCTTCGCGCGCGACTACGCCTCGTCGGACTCGCTGGCCGAACGCGGACTCGCGCAGGCAGGCCACGACGAAGAAGACGGCAAGACGGTCGTGGAGACGCTCGTCGAGCAGATCGAATTCTGCGATGTCATCGTCATCAACAAGATCGATCTCGCCAGCACAGATGAAGTCGAGCGAGTCGCGCGCATTCTGCACGGCCTCAACCCGCGAGCGATTCAGCTTCAGGCGCAATCGGGCGACGTGCGCTCAACCGACGTGCTCGACACGGGCCGCTTCGATTTCGATGCAACCGCGAGCGCGCCCGGCTGGCTCACGATACTTAACGGCGACCAGCCGGCGAGCGACGAACCCGACGCATCCGGGGTCGGTCACTTCGTGTATCGCGCGCGCCGGCCGTTTCATCCCGAACGGTTGTGGAGCCTGCTGCATCGGGAATGGCCGGGCGTACTGCGCGCGAAAGGCTTCTTCTGGCTCGCGACGAGAAGCGATGTTGGCGGTTCGCTGTCGCAAGCGGGAGGCACGTGCCGGCACGGTCCGGCGGGCGTGTGGTGGGCGGCGCAGGACCGCAGCGAATGGCCGACCGACGATCCGGAGCTCGAAGCGGAGATCGTCGCGGAATGGTACGGCGATCCGGACGACAACAGCATCGGCGATCGTCGGCAGGAGCTGGTGCTGATCGGCGTGAATTTCGATCCGGCCGCATGGCAGGACAGCTTCGATGCCTGCCTTCTCACCGACGACGAATGGGCGCTCGGCCCCGAGGCATGGCAACGCTTCACCGATCCGTTTCCGGCATGGGACATCGAGGAGCACGATCATGACCATGACCACGATCACGGTTCCGACTGTGATTGTGACGACCACCGGCATTGATGGACGAACGGCTTGCCGCGAAGCATTCCGGCAAGCCGAAAAAAACCCGCCGAAGGCGGGTCATGTACAACTGGCTACCACCGGTAGCCGCACAATCGGCAAGATGCTTACCGCTTGTTCACTGCGTCCTTGAATGCCTTGCCAGCCGTAAACTTGACCGTCTTTGCGGCCGGAATCTTGATGGATTCGCCGGTCTTCGGATTGCGGCCGGTGCGCGCTGCGCGCTTTCCCGAGCCGAAGCTGCCGAAGCCGATCAACTGCACTGCGTCACCTTTCGATACGGCCTTCTTGATCACTTCGAGCAACGTGTCCAGCGTTTCGCCGGTTTGAGCCTTGCTGGCGCCGGTCTGAGCGGCTACGGCGTCGATCAATTCCTGTTTGTTCATTAAGGTTCCTTTATCAGTTTAGGTTGACACGAACAGCGCGAACGCGCCGATTATACGTGCGCAAGCCGTGCAGTCGAGTAGGGACGGCCTTGTGGCGGGCCTGCCCGACGAATCGGCGTGACTTCGGCCATGTCTCCGGCGCTGCTGACTTCGTCGCCTTCACGCCGCCTCTACACGTGGCGCTTGGTATGATAGCGCAGCGCAAACCCAATCTGGACAAGGGTTTCAAAGATTTACCCTTAATTTCCGGGGCTTCCGGCCGTTTTTTTGGCGTAGACCACCTGGGTCCGATCCATGCTACGCGAGCTGATCATCGAATACGGCCTGCCGTTGGTTTTTGCCAACGTTCTGCTCGAGTGCCTCGGCTTGCCGCTCCCAGCCTTGCCCACATTGGCTTTGACGGGTGCGATCACGGTCTCGGCAAGCCTCGTTCCGGCCGGTTTTTCGACGCTGTTTCCATCGCCTGCCATTGCGCCTCTCGCTGCGATCGTCGTGACGGCGAGCCTCGCCGCGCTCATCGGCGACACGCTCTGGTTCTGGCTCGGGCGCCGCTATGGCAGCCGCGTGCTCGCCTTCATGTGCAGGCTCTCCATTTCGCGCGATACCTGCGTGAACCGCAGCGCGAGCTTTTTCGGGCGCTTCGGCGTGCGCATCCTCGCGGTATCGAAGTTCATCCCCGGACTCTCGACACTCGCGATTCCCGTCGCGGGCGCGACCGGAATCGGCTTCGGAAGCTTTCTCTTCTACGACGCGCTCGGCGCGCTCTTGTGGTCCGGCGTCGGTGTCGCGTTCGGCGCGGTGTTCGCGGATCTCGTTGATAAGGCGCTCGCCTGGCTCGACCTGTTCGGACGCGGCGTGATCGCGATCGCCGTCATCGCGCTGGCGCTCTATCTCGCCGTGCGCTGGTGGCAGCGCGTGTCGCTGTTGCGCAGGCTTCGCATGGCGCGTATCGATATCGCGACGTTGCGCGCGCTGCTCGCGGGCGAGCCGCCGCCGCTCGTCATCGACGTGCGCCGCCGCGAACGCCGCGCAATGGACCCGTACGCGATTCCCGGCGCACTGCTCCTGCACGACGATGCCGCATCGCAGCTTGCCGGCATCGCGCGCGACCGCAAGCTCGTGACCTATTGCGATTGTCCGAACGAAGTGTCGGCGGCGCTCGCGGCGAAGGAACTGGCCGCACATGGCTTCACCGACATCGCGCCGCTGCTCGGCGGACTCGAAGCGTGGCGCGCGGCCGGCCACGCGCTCGAGCCGTTGATGATCGAAGGCCGCGCGAACGCTGCGGCGCATGGCGTCGCCAATTCGTCTTCCGCCTGATTTTTCTTTGCGCGTCCGATCGAGCGGGCGCGCAGTCTCTTCTCATATCGCATGACCGAATCCCAGCTTTTCGCGCCGCACGATCTTCCCGCGCGCTGGCGGCGCAGACGCGCCTTTACGTTCGTCGACACGACGTTCAGCAGCTTTCTCGCGCTCTGGCAACGCTGGCGCGACGACGAAGAACGTTGCGAGCGGCTGCATGTCGTGGCGCTTGCGCCGCTCGCCGCACTCGACTCTCCGCCTTCGCCCGATGACGCTTCGCCGCTCGCCGCCGAGCTCGCGCGCGCATGGCCGATGCGCGTGGCCGGCCTCCATCGGCTGGAGTTCGATGCGGGGCGTGTCGTGCTGACGCTCGCCATCGGCGAAGATATCGAAACGCTGCTGTCGAAACTCTGGCTGCGCGCCGATGCGTTCCATCTCGATCTCACCGCGACCGGTGACCCGCGCAAGCTGTGCAAATCGCTCGCGCGCTTCGCCGGCGATAACGCGACGGTCTGCGCGATCGCAAGTGATCAGCCGCAACTCGAGCGCGCGTTAAAGGCATCGGGCTTCGAGTGCGCGCCGCACGCCGCGCATGCGCCCGTGACCGCACGCTTCGCGCCGCGCTGGCGCGTGCGCCGTCACGAGCCGCCGCTTCCCTTCGACGCGAACGCGCGCGAAGCGATCGTCATCGGCGCGGGGCTGGCGGGTTGCGCGGTGAGCTCGCGGCTCGCCGAACGCGGCTGGCGCGTCACGCTGATCGATCGCCACGCGTTGCCTGCGCGCGATGCATCGGGCAATCCGGCGGGCGTGTTTCATCCGATCGTCTGGCGCGACGACAGCGTCGCCGCACGCCTCACGCGCGCGGGGTTTCTCTACGCGTTACGTCGATGGCAAGCGCTCGAATTGGCGCATCGAGACTTGCGACGCAGCGACGCGGGCCTGCTCCAGATCGCCGATACCGCCGAAGATGCCGACGCACTCGCCGACGCCATCGCGCGCTTCGCGTATCCGTCCGACTACGTGCAGCCGATGACGCGCGACGAAGCATCGCGCATAGCCGGCGTCCACGTCGCGCGCGGCGGCTGGCTCTTTCCGCATGGCGGCGCCATCTCGCCTGCGGCGGTCTGCGCCGCGCAACTCGCCGATGCCTCGGCAAACATCACGCCGCGCATGAACACCGAAGTGACGCGCATCGCGCACGACGGCCGCCTCTGGCGCGCATTCGACGCAAGCGGCGAAGAGATCGCCCAGGCGCCCGTCATGGTGCTCGCCAACGCGCATGACGCCGAGCGGCTCGCCGGTCTCTACGGCGAGCCGACGCGCAGCGTGCGCGGCCAGCTCACGTTGCTCGAACCCGGCGCGCTCGATGCACTGCGCATGCCCGTGATCGGCGAAGGTTATGCGGTGCCGCTCGGCCACGACGGCGCGCTCATCGGTGCGACCTACGATATCGACGATCCCGATCGCGAGATCCGCGAAGCCGGGCATCGCGAGAATATCGAGCGCGTCGGGGGCATGTTGCCGGCGCTCGCGAAGACGGCGACGAGCGTCCGCGCAGGCCGCGTCGCATTCCGCTGCGTGACGAGCGACCGCATGCCGATGATCGGCCAGCTCGCCGATGAAAACGCCGCACGCCGCGACGCGCGCGAACTCTCCGGCGCGTGGCCGCTCGACCTTCCGCGCATGCCGGGTCTCTATGGCGCATTCGCGTTCGGCTCGCGCGGCCTCGTCTGGGCGACGCTCGCGGCGGAGCTGATCGCATCGCAGATCGAAGGCGAGCCGTGGCCCATCGAGCGCGAACTCGCCGAAGCCATCGACCCCGCCCGCTTTTTGCTACGCGCTTTGCGGCACGGCGAAATCGGCGCGGCGTAGTTATCCCCGTGACATTGTGGATAAGCCGTCGGATTGCAGGCGAAAGTCATGTGCACGCGTTGTGCACGTAAACGGGACAACTCGACGCGCGTCCTTGACTCCGAAAAGTTGTTCCGTGTTAACGGCGCCGCGCCAACATGTTTACGGTCCGCTTCTGCTTTCCTCAACTGCTTGAATGGAAAGACGAAAGCGTTGTTATCCACAGAAGAAGATGCCCCTTGTTAACCACTACTACGTTTATATAAAGTAAACCTGTAAACATCTAACGGCGAGGCCATCGGTGCGGCCGTAAACAAAAAGTCCGGACGCCGCGAAAACGGCAACCGGTCAGCTTTTCCATCCAGGTCCCAGCTCGGCTGTCGCTTTTACTTCATAAGAATCAGAAGCTTGGACTTTCTGTCAGGGGTTCCGAGGTATGGCACAATCGCGCTTCTTCCTGCGTCGCGCCGTTCAGACGGCGACCGCTTCAACGGAACGATGGCTGCGCGCCAAGAATCTGATCACGAAGCCGCACCGTCGTTTGCTGTGTTCGGCCCGGCATCCCAGCGGGCGCCGCACGCCTTCCCTTTGTCACACGGATCCGCCATCTCCGATGCGACATTGAGAGCGTGCAAGGCGCATCGCCGCCAGCCGGACACGTCGTCTAATTCGTGCACGGCCCGGCCGTGACGCCGTGTTCGTTCGCATTTCGGTATCACCTGAATGAACCCACGCTCGTCTGCCCGGGCGGATGCGCCTCGTCCGCGAGCGCGCGTCGCGGGTGCGAGTCTCGCAACGGAACGTGCACGCATCGCACTTGCAGCAACGAAGGAGAAGCCAACACGATGAATTCGGCATTTTCATTTCTGCCCGCCTGGCCGCTCGAACCCGACGCCATTCTCTGGGCCGGTCTCGCGCTCGTCACGGCCGGACTCGCCGGAGAGCTGCTGTGGCGCGCCTGGCGGCTGCCGCGCATCACCGGCTTTGCGGTGATCGGCCTGATCGCCGGCAACGCCGGCCTCGGCGTGATCGACGCCAGCGCGGGCGGCCTGTCGCGGCCGCTGCTCGATGTCGCGCTCGGGCTGCTGCTGTTCGAACTCGGCGGGCGGCTCGACTTGCGCTGGATCCGCCGCAATCCGCATCTGGTGCTGTCGAGCATCGCGGAATCGACGCTCACCTTCGTCCTCGTGCTGATCGCGCTGACGCTGCTCAACGTGCCGACGATGCCATCGGTCGTGATCGCGGCCATCGCGATGGCCACCTCGCCCGCGATGGTCATCCAGCTGAAAACCGAGCTGCGCGCGGAAGGCCAGGTCACGCAGCGCCTTCTGACGCTGACCGCGCTCAACAGCATGTACGCGGTGGTCGTCGAAAAACTCGCGGCGGGCGTGCTGCATCAGGAAATCTACGGCAATGCGCTGGCGACGATCCTGCAGCCGCTGTATCTGCTGATCGGCTCGCTCGTGCTGGCATTCCTGCTCGCGCGCGCGTGCAACCTGCTCGTGCGGCGCCTGCCCGCGAACGACGAGCATTCGTTCGTCGCGCTCTTCGGGCTCGTGCTGCTGGCGATCGCGGTCGCGCACCTCTTCAAGCTGTCGACGATTCTCGCGCTGCTCGCCGCGGGCATCATCGTGAAGAACGCCGACGAGCGGCCGCAGCTCTGGCCGTCGCATTTCGGCTCCGCCGGATGGCTGCTCACTGTCATCCTTTTTGCGCTGACGCTGACGTCGTTCCACTGGCGCGACATCGCGCTGGGCGGCGTGGCGGCGCTCGGGCTGATCGTCGCGCGCTTTATCGGCAAGCTGGTTGGCGTGCTGATTTTCGCGAAACCCAGCGGGCTGAACTGGAAGCAGGGCGCGGCGCTCGGCGTCGCGCTGACGCCGATGTCGGCGCTCGCGTACGTGCTCGTCGACGACATGTACGTGCTCTATCCGGACTACGATCCCAAGCTGCGCGCGATCGTGATGTGCTCGATCGTCGTGCTGCAGATCGTGTCGCCTTTCCTCGTGTACCGTAGCCTGTCGGCGGTGGGCGAACGGCGCGAATAAGCGCGCCCGCCCCTGCCCCCAGGCATTGATCATTCAAGAGGCGTCATGGCACTCGAACCTTTCATCAACTCCGAACCGTTCACGTTCGGCGTCGAGCTGGAGATCCAGGTCGTCAATACGCACGACTACGATCTGACCCGCGCCGCGTCGGACCTCATGCGTCTCATCAAGGACGAAAAAATTCCGGGCAATATCACGCCCGAAATCACCGAGAGCATGATCGAGCTGTCGACCGGCATCTGCACGACGCACGAGCAGGCCGTCGCCGATCTGCGCAAGATCCGCGACACGCTCGTCTCCGCGGCCGATCAACTCAACGTCGGCCTCGCCGGCGGCGGCACGCATGCGTTCCAGCAATGGAGCGACCGGCAGATCTACGACGCGCCGCGCTTCCAGTACATCTCCGAACTGTACGGATACCTTGCCAAACAGTTCACCGTGTTCGGTCAGCACGTGCATATCGGTTGCCCCGATCCGAACAGTGCGCTGTTCCTGCTGCATTCGATGTCGCGCTACATCCCGCATTTCATCGCGCTTTCGGCGTCGTCGCCGTACATCCAGGGCGTCGATACGGGTTTCCATTCCGCGCGCCTGAATTCGGTGTTTGCATTTCCGCTGTCGGGCCGCGCGCCGTTCGTGCTGACCTGGGACGGCTTCGAGGAATACTTCTCGAAGATGGTGAACACGGGCGTCGTGAATAGCATGAAGGACTTCTACTGGGATATCCGGCCGAAGCCGGGTTTCGGCACCATCGAGGTCCGCGTGATGGACACGCCGCTTTCCGTCGACAGAGCCGCGGCGATCGCCTGCTACATCCAGACGCTGTCGCGCTATCTGCTGCTCGACAAGCCGCTCACGCCGCGCGAGGACGACTACCTCGTGTACACCTTCAACCGCTTCGAGGCGTGCCGTTTCGGGCTGGAAGGCACGTGTATCCATCCGCAGACGGGCGAGCGGCGGACCATCGGCGAAGACATCCTCGCGACGCTCGACGTGCTCGCTCCGCACGCCGAAGCGCTCGGCTCGCAGGCCGCGCTCGCGGAAGTCGCGGATATCGCCCGCGGCATCAACGATGCAACGTGGCTGCGCGGCGTCGTCGACAAGGAAAAATCGTTACATGAGGCCGTCCGCCAGCAATGCTTGCAATGGCGCCGGTAACGGAACACTTACGCTGACAAAGATCAACGAATGATGACGAAAGGCCGCTTCGATTCACTTCGAAGCGGCCTTTTGTCCGTTGGTCCGTATGAAACACGTGCAGACGAACGGCAGGAATAAAGCCACTCTTTGCAACGTTTGACGGGAATCGATTCGGTCGCCCTAAGGTTTACTTCCAAAAATCCGTATACATCCGTAATAGTAGTTAACAAGCCTTGTGTCTTGCTGTGGACAACGTCAAAAAAAGGTGCGGAGTCAACGCGCTAGCGCGAGGATAAGCATGCGGCCCGCGTGTGCGCCGGAAAGTGAACCTTGGGACAACGCAAAGGCGTCCGAGATGCTCGGCAGTGTTATCAAGAATACGTCCACAAACAAAGAAGACGCTTTTCCACGGGTTATCCACAGTTCTGCGTGGATAATTAAGGTGTACGTTTGTTCTATGTCGCTTAGAATGGCGACTTTGCTGATGTAGCGTTATAGTCGGCAGGAAAACAGCGCCGCGCAGGGCCATAAGAAGGCGCATAACGAAGAGGGTTGCAAAGTCCCCCATTCAGGCACTGCTAATTGGCTTGGCACGCCTGAATTTTGAGACGGTGGGGACCGAGAACGAAGTGCAGTTCGCAAGGGGTTCGGAGTATTCTGCGAGCGGCGTTTCGAACGAGGTGTTCGCGGCGGTAGCGCGAACGTGCCGTCAGAACACATAAGCGGAACAACAAGCGAAAGACTATGAGTGAAGGCGTTTACGGAGAGCAGGCGACGGGGCGGGTGACCCACGGCCTGCTGCGGCTGAGCACGGCGATGCGCAGCCAGGCATGGGAATGGGCGGAAGGCGCGGGGCTCACGCCTACCCAGGGTGAAATTCTCGTTCTGCTGATGCAGCGCAAGGGGCCGATGCGGCTCGGCGAGATCGCGCGTGAAACGGCGTTGACCGCCGCCACGACGAGCGATGCGGTGAGCACGCTCGAGGGCAAGGGTCTCGTCGAGAAGCGCCGCGCGATCGATGACGGCCGCGCGCTCGCGGTGCGTCTGACCGCCCGCGGCCGCACGGCTGCGAAGAAGGCGCTGCAATGGCCGGACTTCCTCGCGAAGGCGGTCGGCACGCTGCGCGAAGACGAGCAGACGGCGTTCTATCGCACGCTGCTGAAGACCATCCGTCAGCTCGAATCGCAGCAGCAGATTCCGGCGCACCGCATGTGCCTGTCCTGCTCGCATTTCGAAGCAAGCAAGAATCCGAAGAAGACGCCGCATCACTGCGCGCTTCTCCAGATCGACATGGCGGACACCGATCTGCGTCTCGACTGTTCGGTATACGAAGAAGCCGACGTCGCCACGCAGAAGAAGAGCTGGAAGATCTTCGCGCAGATCGCCTGACAGGCAGGTTCATCGGTCAAGACGCATTTGGCGTCATCTCGTGCTGTGAGGCCGCGGCGAGTCGGTTAGACTGTGCCCGTCGCGCCTCGCCGCGAGGCGCGGCTCGTCCCAATCTGGTTCCGAGCCATGCGCAGTCGACTTACGGAATGCCGCCGATGAAACATGAAGTCCTGGCGATTCGCCACGTCTATTTCGAAGATCTGGGCTGTCTCGAACACGTGCTCGGCGACCGCGGCCACCTGGTGCGCTATCTGGACGTCGGGCGCGGCCGCATCGATGCGCCCAATCCGCTCGATCCATCGCTGCTCGTCGTGCTCGGCGGGCCGATCGGCGCTTACGAGGACGCCCACTATCCCCATCTCGCGCCGCTGCTTTCGATGCTCGAGAAGCGCATCGCGGCGGGCTTGCCGACCATCGGCATCTGTCTCGGCTCGCAACTGATCGCGCGGGCGCTCGGTGCGCGGGTGTATCCGTCGGGCAAGCCGGAGCTCGGCTGGGCGCCGCTCACGCTGACCGATGCGGGACGCGCGTCCGCACTGCGTCATCTCGAAGCCGACGGCGCGCCCGTACCCGTCTTCCACTGGCACGGCGATACCTTCGATCTCCCCAAAGACGCGACCCTGCTCGCCTCCACGGACGCGTGCGCGCATCAGGCGTTCACCTGGGGCGAGCACGTGCTCGCACTGCAATGTCATCCGGAAGTGCTCGTGGAGCGCTTCGAGAGCTGGCTCGTCGCGTACCCGGGCGATATCGTGAGGAGCGGCACGACGGTCGCCGCGCTGCGCGAGGAAACCGCGCGCCACGGCGCGAATCTCGAACGCGCGGCACGCGCGATGTTCGGCGAGTGGCTCGACCGCTTCAACGGCAAGTCGACGGAGACGCGCGCTGACGTGTGATGGTATGAAGCATCGGCGGCGGGCGTCCCTGCAGGGAAGAAACCGCGGTGCTATTCTCGATCGCTCCTTTTCTAGCGACGAGCCTTCGCCATGAGCGCGCTGTTCACTCCCACGACTTTACGCAGTCTCCAGATCCCGAACCGCATTTTCGTGTCGCCGATGTGCCAGTACTCCGCCGAGCGCGGCGAGGCGACGGCATGGCACATGATCCATCTCGGCCAGCTCGCATTGTCCGGCGCGGGCATGCTGTTCATCGAGGCGACGGCCGTCGAGCCGGACGGACGCATCACGCCCGGCGACCTCGGTCTCTGGGACGACGTCACCGAAGCCGCGCTGCGCCCGGTGCTGGCCGCCATTCGTCAGTATTCGAACATCGCGGTGACGATGCAGCTCGCGCATGCCGGCCGCAAGGCATCGAGCCACAAGCCGTGGGAAGGCGGCCAGCTGATTTCTGTCGCCGATGGCGGCTGGATGACCTACGCGCCCTCGGCCATTCCTCACAAGCCCGAAGAAACCCCGCCGCTCGCGCTCGATGCCGCTGGACTCATCCGCGTGAAGGAAGCGTTCGTCGCGTCGGCGAAGCGTGCGGCGCGGCTCGGCATCGACGGAATCGAAGTGCACTGCGCGCACGGTTATCTGCTGCATCAGTTTCTTTCGCCGATCGCCAACCAGCGCACCGACGAATACGGCGGCTCGCGCGAGAATCGCATGCGCTATCCGCTCGAAATCTTCGACGCCGTTCGCGCTGCGTTTCCCGCCGACAAACCGGTCGGCGTGCGCGTGTCGGCGACCGATTGGGTGGAAGGCGGATGGGGCATCGAGGACACGATCGCGTTCGCATCCGAGCTGAAGAAACGCGGCGTCGACTGGATCGATGTTTCGTCGGGCGGCGTATCGCCGTTGCAGAAGATTCCGCTGTCGTCCGGCTATCAGGTGCCGTTCGCGCAGGCCGTGAAGGAAGCGACCGGCGTGAACACGGTCGCGGTCGGGCTGATCACCGAGGCGAAGGAAGCGGAAGCGATCGTCGCGAGCGGCCAGGCGGATTTCGTCGCGATGGCGCGCGCGATGCTCTACGATCCGCGCTGGCCGTGGCATGCCGCGGCCGAGCTGGGCGCGACCGTCACGGCGCCGCCGCAATACTGGCGCTCGCAGCCGCGAGACCAGAAGAATCTGTTCGGCGAAATCACGATCGGTCAACGTTGAAAGAGCGCTGAAAAAGTGCGCACATCGCCCGGACGGTTGAGCATACGCGCGCCGGGAGTGTAGGATACCGGTGGTTTGAGCGCGTGCGTTCAACCGAGCCAACGCGGCGCCGTCGAGGCCACCGCGTTTTTTTTCATCCCGAAGTTCATCCCGAGCGCGCGGGAGCGAAGCGTCATTTAAGGATTCAGTCGATGAGTTCACGCAGGGTCACCGTTCGCCGCTCAGGCGTGCATGGCAAGGGCGTGTTTGCCGTTAAGCATATCGCCGCGGGCGAGCAGGTGATGGAGTACAAGGGCGAGCGCATTTCGTGGAAGGAAGCGCTGCGGCGCCATCCGCACGATCCCGACGAACCGAATCACACGTTCTACTTCGCGCTCGACGACGGCCGCGTGATCGACGGCAAGATCGAAGGCAACAGCGCGAAGTACATCAATCATTCGTGCGCGCCGAACTGCGAGGCCGAGGAAGTCGAAGGGCGTGTGTTCATTCACGCGTTGCGCGACATCGAGCCGGACGAAGAGCTGAATTACGACTACGGGCTCGTCATCGACGGGCGCATCACGAAGAAGCTCAAGAAGGAATACGAGTGCCGGTGCGGCGCGAAAAAATGCCGCGGCACGATGCTGGCGGTGAAGAAGGAGAAGAAGAAAAAGTAAGCCGCGTATCGAATGAGAAGAGCCACGCCATCGAATGCCGTGGCTCTTTTTTATTCCGCGACGGGTGGCGCTTCCTTGAGCGGCATGCGCACGATAAAGCGCGCGCCGCCTTCGGGCGCATCTTCGTAGTGCACGGTGCCGCCGTGCAGCACCATGATGTCGTGCACGATCGCGAGCCCGAGGCCCGCGCCGCCTTCCACGTTTTGTCCGTCGCCACGGAAAAAGCGCTTGAAGAGATCGCCTTGCTGATCCGGCGGCACGCCCGGCCCGTTGTCTTCCACGACGACTTCGCCGAAGCGCCGGCCGTTGCCGTCGCGCCAATCGGAAACCGTCAGCGTGATGCGCGCGCCTTCGATGCGAAACGGCGGAATGTACTTGAGCGCGTTGTCGATCAGATTCGCGAGCACTTCGCGGGTGAGCACGACGTTGCCGCGCACGATCATCGGATGTTCGTTGTCGGGATCGTCGAGCCGCTGAAAACCGAGATCGACGCGTGCGGCGAGTGCGCGTGGCACCCATTCCGCGCCGGTTTCGAACGCGAGCGCGGCGAGGTCGAAATCGGAAAAGCGCGCGGCCTGCTCGCCCGGCTCGGCGCGCGCGAGCGAAAGCAGTTGATTCGACAGACGCACCGCGCGATCCGCCGATGCGCGCAATTCCTTCACCGCTTCGACCGCTTTCGCGGGATCGCGCGAACTGAGCGCCTGCTCGGCGTGCAGCTTGACCGCCGTGAGCGGCGTACGCAACTGATGCGCCGCATCGGCGATGAACTTGCGCTGCGCATCGAGCGCGGTCTGCAGGCGCACGAGCAGGGCGTTCATCGCGCTCGTCAGTGGGCGGATTTCGCTCGGCACGTAGGTTTCATCGACAGGTTCGAGCGAGATGTGCGTCTGCTGGTTGAGCGCGTCGGCGAGATCCGTGAGCGGGTTCAACTGCTGATTCACGACGCGCCATACGATCACCCAGCCGGCGAGCAGCAGCAACAGGAGCGGCATCATGATCGCGATCAGGAATTCCACCGCGATCCGGTACCGCGAACCCACGCGCTGCGCCACTTCCACGACGATCGGATTGCCGGTCGGCTGGGGCACGCGCACCTGCGCAGCGCGCACGGAGACGCCCTCGAAGTGCGTCTCGAAGACATACGCGTAGTGGATGCGCCGCACGTTGGTGCCCGTAAGCGGGAGATCGGGCTCGCCGGCGATTTCCTCGTCGCCGGTGCTGATGCGGTAGATGAGCTGCTCGACGGGATCGGAGAACATCGCCTGCGCGAGCGGTGGCACGGTGACGGGCGCATCGACGCCCGCGAGCTGGATCTGCTTGGAGATGGCGGTGGCGAGATCCGCGAGTGAGCGGTCGACTACGTGCTGCGTGTATTGCCACGCGAGCCAGTACGCCATCAGACCGCTCATCAGCGCGAGCAGGGACAGCGGCGCGGCGAGGCGCCGCAGCAGCGTGCGCCGCAGGCTCCGCGTGGGCGTTTCGGCGGGCTTCGAGCGCGCCAGATCGAGCCAGTCTTCGCGGGCGAAACGCTGGTCGCCCGCACGGCGGGAGGGAAATCGCAAGGCGTTCTACGGCAGAAGCTTTACGCCGCTTGCCGGATCTCCTGAAGCAGATAGCCGAAGCCACGAACCGTCACGATCTCGACGCGCGTGTTCTCGAGTTTCTTGCGCACGCGATGCACATACACTTCGATGGCCGTATCGCCGAGATCGCCGCCGAAATGCGTCAGATGATCCTGCAACTGCGCCTTGCTCACGACGCGGCCGTGGCGCAGCAGCAGCATTTCGAGCACGGCGAATTCGCGCGGCGACAGTTCGAGCGGACGCTCGTCGTTGAAGATGCGGCGATCGACGCCCGACAGACGCAAGCCGCCCAGCGACACTTCCGGGCGCGGCACGTCGCCATGCGGGCCGCTGCGGCGCATCACGGCGCGAATGCGCGCTTCGAGCTCCTGCGGCTCGAAAGGCTTCAGCATGTAGTCGTCCGCGCCGCTGTTGAGGCCTTGCACGCGGTCGTGCAGTTCGTCACGCGCGGTGAGGATGATCACCGGCGTATGACGGTTGCTCTGGCGGAAGCGCGAAAGCAGCGTCATGCCGTCGATGCCGGGCAGGCCGAGATCGAGAATGATGAGTTCGTGGCGGTTCTGCGCCAGCGCCTGCTCGGCGAAGATGCCGTCGTGCACCATGTCGACCGTGAAGCCGGATTGTTCGAGGCTGCTTTGAATGCCGCGCGCGATGGGGCGGTCGTCTTCGATCAGAAGGATTCGCATGGAGTCGCTCAAGTACAATGGGTTGAGCTCTAGCGGGCGGGGCGGTCGGTCACATGTGCGGTGACATGCACGACGGGGCGGCGCGGGCTCGAGCCGGTTCAAATCTCACATCTCATGCGGCGGTGCGCGCCCGTTTTCGAAAAGCCGCGAGCGGCCGTACACCGAATGATTCTGCCCGGACATGGCCATCATCCCGATCAACGAACTCGAAGCCGCGATCAACTACTGGCGCGGGCATTCCCCGTCTAGCGGCGACGAACTCAGCCTCTGCAAGGAGGCGAGCGCGTTGTCCAGGCCCTATGCGCTGCTGATTGTACAGCGTCAGTCCGGCGTGCCCATCGAGCAACTGGACGACGAGGCGCGTGCCGCCTGGGAAGCTTACGAGCGTTTCAAGAAAGACATTCGCGACTGAAAGATACCTGACGAACAAGCTTTCCTTTGCCTGTTCGAAAGCTTGCATTCTTGCCGTTTTAACCGAAACGACGCGAATTTCTCCTTTCGGTGATGTCATGGTTGGTAACACGCGCGTTACCTTGTTGGCTGCCGTAAGGCATTCGTCAAGTGTGCGCCGAACGTCCCTTTTGCGCGAGGGGTTTGTGAGCATGACGGATGCTATGCGATAAAGTCGCATTCGTAACGGTTTCTGCGCGTATCCGCCTCATGCTCGAACTCGACCATTTCGACCTTGCCCTGCTCGACGTGCTTCAGCGTTTCGGGCGTGCCACGCATCAGCAACTGGGCGAGCAGGTGCCGCTTTCGCCGTCGCAGATCGGGCGGCGTCTTCAGCGGCTGGAAGCGACGGGGGTAATCGAAGGGTATCGGGTGGTCTTGCGGCCGGAAAAGCTCGGCCTCGGCGTGACGGCGTTCACGAGCCTGAAGCTGAAGCATCACGGCGATTCGGTCATCGAGCAGTTTCAGCAGCAGATCGAAACCCTGCCCGAAGTGCTCGAATGCCACGCGACGGTGGGCGACGCGGATTACCTGCTGCGCATCGTTGCGCCGGATCTGAACGCGCTGTCGGGCTTCGTGATGAAGAAACTGATGCGCGTGCCGGGCGTCGACAGCGTGCGCTCGAACATCGTGCTGACGACGTTCAAGCGCAACGGCCCTTTACCTCTTTCTCATCTCTCCGATGACGCTTCGGGATTGAGCAAATCCACATAAGCGAGCGGCACGAGATCCGTCTGCGCTACGCCGAGATGCGCGAACATCGCGTGCGCTTCTTTCTCGCCGCCGGCTTCGTCGTCGTCCTGGCCGAGCACGACTTCCAGCTCGATGAAGTCACCGAGGCCATCGACGCGATCCAGATGAATGCGCGTGCGCCCGACGAGATACACGTGCCGCTCTTTCGACACGATGCCGCGCGTCGTCAGCGCTTGCGCGAGCAGCGTGTGCATTGCTTCCGGATTCGTGACCGGGCTGCGCGAGTAATACGAAACCGTCGGGCCGTCGCGGTCGTCGCGCTGATAGAAAATCAGCTCGGACGGCGTGCCGTCGTCGAACTGGCGCAGCTTCAGGCGGCCGGTGGGCACGTCGTAGAAGAAGTCTTGCTGGCGGAACACCAGCGGCGCGTCGGGGGCGAGCGCGGCCGCCCGCTCCTGCAATTGCTCGAACTGATGCGCGCGCGCCTTGATTTCGATGTTGCGTGCCATGAAGACTCCCTCTAACCCGGTTGGATGAATGACCAAGCGATGAGCCTAGCAAACAATCGATGAAGCGCGCTTGAACGCCCTTGCGCGCCCGCTCGGGACTTTCACCTAGACGGACCATTGTGCGTCGATCAGCCGCAGCGCCGCCGCGATCGCCGGTTCCTCGCGACGCTCCGCGAGCGCGACGAAGGACAACTGCGTCGGCACGGTGACGCCTTCGACGATCGTCAGCGCGTGCGCGTGCGCTTCACCGAGCGCGATCGAATCACGCACGAGCGAGAGACCGACGCCTGATTTGACGAGATCGAGCATCGACGGCTCCTGATCCACTTCCGCGACGATCACCGGCATCGCGCCTGCTTCGCGAAAGATGCGCGACAGCAGCCGGTTGTGCGCGGATTCGGGCGGTGTCCAGATCCACGGCAGCTTGGCGAGCCCGGCCCAGCTGCGCTTGCCTTTGTTGACGCGGCTGTGCCAACCGGCCGGCGCGAGCACGCGATACACGAACGGCGTGAGCCTGACGACATGAAAACGATCGCCGTCACGCGTGCCGTCGATGGCGGGATCGCCGATGTAATAGCCGACGTCGAGTTCGCGTGCCTTCACGCGCTCCAGCACCCATCCCGACATGCCATGCCGCAGCGACGTTTCGATGCGCGGATGCGTCTCCACGAGTTGCCGCAGAAACCCGCCGAGCCGCAGAAACTCCGGATCGAGAATCGTGCCGATGCGCAGCGTGCCGCTTACTTCGTGGCGCAGCGCGGCAGCGGCGCGCTGGACATCGGCGGCGGCGGCGAGTGCGCGTTCGGCGTGCGGCAGGAGCGCTTCGCCGTCGCGCGTGAGCAGGAGTCCGTGCGACGTGCGCGAGAACAGCACGACGCCGAGCATCTCCTGCAGATTCTTGATTTGCAGGCTGACGGCCGGCTGCGTGAGATGGAGTTGGGCGGCGGCACGCGTGAGATTGCCTTCGCGAGCGACGGTGAGAAAAGCGCGCAGGAGGGTGTAGTCCATGCCTGATATTAGCGCGCCTTATATCGCAATTGAACATATCTCATTGGATTCGGAAGCAAAGCCAGAAGTACTCTAAAAAGACGACCGATCGCCCGCGCGAAGCGCAGGGGCGGAGCAACCGGAGCCGAACCAAATGCTTTGAACGATTGGCGAGTCAGACCGTGCGCGATCCAAGCCCGGTTAGGCCTTTGAGGGCACTCGCTACTCCGGGGGCCATTAGACCAATCGCCTGTGCCGCGGCCGGCGTGAGGCACTTTGGATGGGGAAAGCTGCTTTCTTTGGTGACTTTCTTTGCAGCAGCAAAGAAAGTTACCCCCGCCCCGGGGAGGGGCAGTGCTAACAGACCGACACGAACACAGGCCGTCCCCGAAAGAACAAGCCGCAAGGAGACAAACCCGATGAAACAAACCGCCCGCAAGCTCGAAGGCGAATTCGACTACATCATCGTCGGTGCTGGCACGGCTGGCTGCGTGCTTGCGAATCGCCTCACCGAAGATCCGAACGTGAACGTGCTGCTGCTGGAAGCGGGCGGCAAGGACGACTACCACTGGATTCACATTCCAGTCGGCTACCTATACTGCATTGGCAATCCGCGCACGGACTGGCTCTACAAGACGCAAGCGGAAGCGGGCCTCGACGGCCGCACACTCTCCTACCCACGCGGCCGCGTGCTAGGCGGATGCTCGTCGATCAACGGCATGATCTACATGCGCGGCCAGCGCGAAGACTACGACGACTGGGCGCACATCAGCGGCGATCCGAACTGGTCGTGGGATTCGGTGCTGCCCGTCTTCATGCGCAGCGAGGATCATCACGGCGGCGGCAATCAATGGCACGGCGCAGGCGGCGAATGGCGTGTCGAGAAGCAACGCCTGAAGTGGAAGATTCTCGAGACCTTCGCGCAAGCCGCGCAGCAAAGCGGCATTCCCGCCACCGATGACTTCAATCGTGGCGACAACTCGGGCGTCGGCTATTTCGAAGTGAACCAGCGTGGCGGCATTCGCTGGAACGCAGCGAAGGCCTTCCTGCGCGAAGCCATGAAGCGCCCCAACCTCACGACGATCACCGGCGCGCACACGCAGCGTCTCGTGTTCGAAGGCACGCGCTGCGTCGGCGTGGAGTATCGCGGCGGCGATGTCGATTACATTGCGCGGGCGCGTTGCGAAGTCATCCTCAGCGCGGGCGCGGTGAACTCGCCGCAGATTCTCGAACTGTCGGGCATCGGCAATGGCGCGCGCCTGCAGCGGCTCGGCATCGATGTCGTGAAGAGCTTGCGCGGCGTCGGCGAAAATCTGCAGGACCACTTGCAATTGCGCATGGCCTACAAGGTCGACGGCGTGCGTACGCTCAACACGTTGTCCGCGCACTGGTGGGGCAAGCTCTTCATCGGCATGCAGTACGCGCTGATGCGAAGCGGCCCGATGTCGATGGCGCCTTCGCAACTCGGCGCCTTCGCGAAGTCCAATCCGGACGATGCATCGATCAAACGGCCGGATGTCGAATATCACGTGCAGCCTTTGTCGCTCGAACGCTTTGGCGAACCACTCCATGCGTTCAACGCGTTCACGGCGTCCGTGTGCAATCTGCGGCCGACATCGCGCGGCAGCGTGCATATCGAATCGCCGGATGCGCATGCGGCGCCGTTGATCGCGCCGAATTATCTGTCGACGGAGCGCGACCGCGAAGTCGCCGCGAACTCGTTGCGTCTCACGCGGCGCATCGTTTCGGCGCCCGCATTGAAGCAATACGCGCCGGAGGAAATTCTTCCGGGCATCCGGTATCAGACGCAGGAAGAACTCGTCGAAGCGGCGAGCAAGGTCGGCACGACGATCTTTCATCCGGTTGGCACGTGTCGCATGGGCACGGACAACGATCCCGGCGCGGTCGTCGACAGCCGCTTGCGCGTGATCGGCGTGCGGGGCTTGCGCGTGGTCGATGCATCGGTGATGCCGACCATCACGTCGGGCAACACGAACTCCCCGACACTGATGATCGCCGAGCGCGCGAGCGACATGATCCGCGAAGACCGTCGCAGTATCGAAACGCAGGAAGTGATCGCGACCGCGCTTGCGTGACATCTGCATGACGCGTCATGTATTGAGACGACGTCGCACGATGTCGTTTCATGCATTGCTTATACACGCCGCAGATAAGCGCTTTCATGCCCTTATTGCGTGCATGCGTTTCGATTCCAAGCCATTCGTTAGTTAGTGCAAATCCCAATGATTGCGCTGCATCAATGGGGCGACAATGGCCCCGGAACACGCGATGCTCGGCTTATCTCGCGCACGCTTTGTGCATATGCAACAGCGATGGTCGAAGCGAAGCAGTACCGGAATGGCAATTGCGTTCAGGTGCGCGCGGAAAGAAAAAATCAAAGCGCAGGCGAACGGGGTTTGCCCAGCGCTTCACTTCGCATGGAAGGGGACATGATTCTCGGCGACACCATTCTGGAAACGCGAGGGCTCACCAAGGAATTCAAAGGCTTCACGGCCGTGAATGGCGTGAACCTGCGCGTTCGCCGCGGTTCGATCCATGCGCTGATCGGACCTAACGGCGCAGGCAAGACCACCTGCTTCAACCTGCTCACGAAGTTTCTCGAACCTACGGCCGGACAGATCGTTTTCAACGGCACGGACATCACACGCGAGCGGCCGTCGCACATCGCGCGGCGCGGCATCATCCGCTCGTTTCAGATTTCCGCCGTGTTTCCGCATCTGACGGTGCTGCAAAACGTGCGCATCGGCTTGCAGCGTCAACTGGGCACATCGTTTCATTTCTGGCGCAGCGAACGTTCGCTCGACACGCTCAACGACCGCGCGATGGATCTGCTCACGCAAGTCGGCCTCACCGATTTCGCCGACACCAAAACGGTCGAACTTTCCTATGGCCGCAAGCGCGCACTGGAAATCGCGACCACCTTGTCGATGGAGCCCGAGCTCATGCTCCTCGACGAGCCCACGCAAGGCATGGGCCACGAAGATGTGGATCGCGTGACGGCGCTCATCAAGAAAGTGTCGGCGGGGCGGACCATCCTGATGGTCGAGCACAACATGAACGTGATCGCGGGCATCTCCGACACCATCACCGTGCTTCAGCGCGGCGAAGTGCTGGCCGAAGGCAGCTACGCGGAAGTGTCGAAGAATCCGCTCGTGATGGAAGCCTACATGGGCAGCGCCGATGCGGCGCTCACCGGAGCGCATGCATGAGTACGATCGTGGAGGAACGCCGCTCGCTGAACGCGAACGGCGGGGCGAACAATGCGCCCGCGCTGGAAATCTCGGGTCTGCAGGCGTGGTACGGGGAATCCCACATTCTGCACGGCGTGGATCTCAAGGTGAATCGCGGCGAAGTGGTCACGCTGCTGGGCCGCAATGGCGCGGGCCGCACAACGACGCTGCGCGCGATCATGGGTCTGACCGGGCGTCGCACGGGCTCGATTCGCGTCGCCGGACAGGAAACCATCGGTCTGCCCACACACAAGATCGCGCATTACGGGATCGGCTATTGCCCGGAAGAACGCGGCATTTTCTCGAGCCTGTCGTGCGAAGAGAACCTGCTGCTGCCGCCGCTCATCGGCAAGCAGAAGGACGCGATGTCGCTCGACGAGATCTACTCGATGTTCCCGAATCTGAAAGAGCGCCGCGCCAGCCAGGGCACGCGTCTTTCGGGCGGCGAGCAACAGATGCTGGCCGTCGCGCGCATTCTGCGCACGGGCGCGAACCTGCTTTTGCTCGATGAAATATCGGAAGGTCTCGCGCCGGTCATCGTGCAGACACTCGCGCGCATGATCCTGATGCTGAAATCGCGCGGCTACACCATCGTCATGGTCGAACAGAATTTTCGTTTTGCGGCGCCGCTCGCGGACCGCTTCTACGTGATGGAGCACGGAAACATCGTCGAGCATTTCGGCGCGGGGGAACTCGAAGCGAAGATGCCGGTGCTGCACGAATTGCTCGGTGTCTGAGCGTCGCGCGGCATGTCGGGTTTGCAGGTTGAAGGGCAACACCAGTAACACCGCATCAAATCAAAACTCATGGAGACTGGAATGAAAAAGAAGACCCTCGCGCGCCTCTCTACTCTTTGCTTTGCGGCTGCGGCGGCGAGTGTGGCGGTGATGAGCACGAGCGCCAGCGCCGCCGACGGCAACAGCGTGAAGATCGGCTTCGTCACCGACTTGTCGGGCCTTTATGCCGACATCGACGGGCCGGGCGGACTCGAAGCGATCCGCATGGCGATCGCGGATTTCGGCGGCAAGGTGAACGGCAAGCCCATCGAGCTCGTCTATGCGGATCACCAGAACAAGGCCGATATCGCGGCGTCGCGCGCGCGTGAATGGATCGACCGCGATGGCGTGAACGTGATCATCGGCGGCACGAACTCGGCTACGGCGTTGTCCACCGCGCAAGTCGCGGCGGAGAAGAAGACGCCGTACATCAACATCGGCGCGGGCGCGGATAACCTGACCAACGAGCAATGCTCGCCGTACACGGTTCACTACGCCTACGACACGATGGCGCTCGCGAAAGGCACCGGTTCCGCGGTGACGAAGCAGGGCGGCAAGACGTGGTACTTCCTGACGGCCGACTACGCGTTCGGCAAGGCGCTCGAAAAGAACACTGCTGACGTCGTGAAGGCGAACGGCGGCCAGGTGCTCGGCGAAGTGCGCCATCCGCTGTCGGCGTCGGACTTCTCGTCGTTCCTGTTGCAGGCGCAGGGATCGAAGGCGCAGGTGCTCGGCCTCGCGAACGCGGGCGGCGACACGATCAACTCGATCAAGGCCGCGAAGGAATTCGGCATCACCAAGTCGATGAAGATCGCCGCGCTGCTCATCTTCATCAACGATATCCACAGCCTCGGGCTCGAAACGACGCAAGGCCTCGTCGCGACCGACAGCTGGTACTGGAATAAGGACGAGAACACGCGCAAGTGGGCGCAGCGCTACTTCGGCAAGATGAAGAAGATGCCGTCGAGCCTGCAGGCCGCGGACTACTCGGCCGTGATGACGTACCTGAACGCGGTGAAGGCGGCCGGCACGACGGACAGCGACAAGGTCATGGCGCAGCTTCGCAAGACCAAGATCGACGACTTCTATGCGAAGGGCTATATCCGCGAAGACGGCTCGATGATCCACGACATGTACCTGATGGAAGTGAAGAAGCCGTCGGAATCGAAGGAGCCGTGGGACTACTACAAGATCACCGCGACGATTCCGGGCGACCAGGCGTTCGGCACGAAGGCGGAGTCGCGCTGCAAGCTCTGGAAGTAAGCGTTCGGCAGTGATTCAGCGCGTGCGGATGGCAGGCGGCCGTGAAAGGCCGCTTGCCGTCGCAACCGCGTCAACCCGTTTCTGACGGCAGGTTCAATGGAAATATTCGGCATCCCGCTCGCCGCAATGATGAGCCAGCTGCTTCTCGGGCTGGTGAACGGCTCGTTCTACGCGATCCTGAGCCTCGGGCTCGCGGTGATCTTCGGCTTGCTCAACGTCATCAACTTCGCGCACGGCGCGCTCTTCATGCTGGGCGCGATGCTCGCGTGGATGGGCTACTCGTACTTCAACGTTCCGTACTGGGTGATGCTCGTGGCGGCGCCCATCATCGTCGGGCTGTTCGGCGTGATCGTCGAGCGCTCGATGCTGCGCTGGCTGTACAAGCTCGATCATCTCTACGGGCTATTGCTCACCTTCGGCCTCACGCTCGTGATAGAAGGCGTGTTCCGCTCGATCTACGGATCGTCGGGGCAGCCGTATGACGTGCCGTCGCTGCTTCAGGGCGCGACCAATGTCGGCTTCATGTTCCTGCCGAACTATCGCGCGTGGGTGGTCGTCGCGTCGCTCGCAGTGTGCTTCGCGACGTGGTTCGTGATCGAGAAGACGCGCATCGGCGCCTATCTGCGCGCGGGCACGGAGAACCCGAAGCTCGTCGAGGCTTTCGGCGTCAACGTGCCGATGATGATCACGCTCACCTACGGCTTCGGCGTCGCGCTGGCGGCGTTCGCGGGCGTGCTGGCGGCGCCTGTCATCCAGGTTTCGCCGCTGATGGGCCAGTCGATGATCATCACCGTGTTCGCGGTCGTCGTGATCGGCGGCATGGGGTCGATCATGGGCTCGATCCTGACGGGCCTGCTGCTCGGCGTGATCGAAGGCTTCACGCGCGTGTTCTATCCGGAAGCGTCCGCGACGGTCGTCTTCGTCATCATGGCGATCGTGTTGATGATTCGCCCGGCAGGACTCTTCGGCAAGGAAAAATGATGCAGAGAAAAGCGCTCTATGGCCTGTTGCTGATCGGCCTGATCGTGGCGCCGTTCGTCGGCGTGTATCCCGTGTTCATGATGAAGGTGCTGTGCTTCGCGCTGTTCGCGGCGGCGTTCAACCTGCTGATCGGCTATACGGGGCTGCTGTCGTTCGGGCACGCGATGTTTCTTTCGACCGCAGGCTACGTCACCGGCTACGCGATCCAGACGCTCAGCGTCACGCCGGAGCTCGGCGTGATCGCGGGCACAGTGGCGGCGACGCTGCTCGGGCTCGTCGCCGGGCTGATCGCGATTCGCCGCCAGGGCATCTATTTCGCGATGGTCACGCTCGCGCTCGCGCAGATGGTCTACTTCGTGTTCCTGCAGGCGCCCTTCACGCACGGCGAAGACGGTCTGCAAGGCGTTCCGCGCGGCAAGCTCTTCAATGTCGTCGATCTCGGCAGCGACATGACGCTTTACTACGTCGTGCTCGTCGTGACACTGCTGGCGTTCGCGCTGATCGTACGCATCGTACATTCGCCGTTCGGACAGGTGCTCATCGCGATCAAGGAAAACGAGCCGCGCGCGACTTCGCTCGGCTACGACACGTCGCGCTACAAGCTGCTGGCGTTCGTGCTGTCCGCTGGGCTCGCGGGATTCGCGGGTTCGCTGAAGACGGTCGTTCTCGGCTTCGAAACGCTCGGCGACGCCTACTGGACGATGTCCGGTCTCGTCGTGCTGATGACGCTCGTCGGCGGCATGAGCACGATGTTCGGGCCGCTGCTCGGCGCCGCGATCATCGTCGCGCTGGAAGACCGGCTCGGCGATATCGGCAGCGGCATTGCGCGGCTGACGGGCGTGTCGAGGTTCAACTCGCTCGGCGAATCGGTGACGATCGTGACCGGCGTTATTTTCATCGCGTGCGTGCTGGCGTTCCGGCGCGGCATCGTCGGGGAGATCGTCGCGCGGGTTCGGCCGCTGCAAGGCTGACGCGATTTGGTTCGAAATCCGAACGGAAATGAGCGAAGCGGGCGATTGCGAGATGCGCGCTGTATTGCAAGAAATACGCCCCGATGAGGTGCTTTTGTGCACCACTAGGGTAAATGCTAGGTTGTCGGGCAGTGTTGCAGTCTTTAACATGCGTCCTAGTTCTGTTGCACCCAGATTTTTGAGGTGGAGAACGAGGAGACATGAGGCACAAAGTGCCCGACCGAAAAGCGCTGTTGGATGAGTCCAACAGCGCTTTTTTTATTGCCCGTCGATAATACGAATAATCCCGCGGCGCATTTTAAGCGGGTTTTCCCGAGGGTTTCGGGATTCGAGTCGCCGCATTGCGAGCGCATTTACAACGCAACGCCGACGCGCACCGGAAACCCTTCAAAACGCTTGCTGCACGGCGCTTCCGTCCGCTAAACTGCATTTCCCGACCCGTTGGTCGGCGATTCGTTTCGGGGCGCGGATCAGGCGCGAATCACGGGCATTTGTCGCAAGCAGTCCATCACGCAGAAACACGATTTACGGGGCGCAAATCAATGAAGTTGGCTTTACGCGGTAAGACGGTCGCAATGGCCGTCGCGAGTATGTGTGTCAGTTTCTCGGCGGCATTCAGCAATCAGGTTTTGGCGGACGTGAAAATCGGCGTGACGGTCTCGGCGACGGGTCCGGCGGCGTCGCTCGGCATTCCGGAAAAGAACACGATCGCACTATTACCGAAGGAAATCGCGGGGCAGAAGGTGGAGTACATCGTCCTCGACGACGCCACCGATTCCACTCAGGCCGTGAAAAACGCGCGCAAGCTGACGAGCGAAGATCATGTCGATGCGCTCGTCGGATCGACCGTCGTGCCCAATTCGCTCGCGATGATCGATATCGCCGCCGAAACGCACACGCCGATGATCTCGATGGCCGCGGCCGCGAGCATCGTCGAGCCGATGGATGCCAAGAAGGCGTGGGTCTTCAAGACGCCGCAGAACGACATTCTCATGGCGACCGCGATTGCGCAGCACATGTCGAATCACGGCGTGAAGACGGTGGCGTTCATCGGCTTTTCCGATGCCTATGGCGAGAGCTGGTTCAAGGAGTTCGGCAAAGCCGCCGATCTCGCGAAGCTGAAGGTCGTCGCTAACGAGCGCTTCGCGCGCAACGATGCATCGGTCACAGGCCAGGTGCTCAAGATGATGTCGCAGAACGCGGACGCGGTGCTGATCGCCGGCGCGGGCACGCCGGCCGCGCTGCCGCAGAAGACGCTCAAGGAGCGCGGCTACAAGGGCAAGATCTATCAGACGCACGGCGTTGCCAATAACGACTTCCTGCGCGTGTGCGGCAAGGATTGCGAAGGCACGTTCCTGCCCGCGGGGCCGCTCCTGGTCGCCGAGCAGTTGCCCGACAGCAATCCCGCGAAGCAGGCCGCTCTCGCGTACAAGAAGGCGTATGAAGGCGCGTATGGCGCGGGTTCGGTGTCGACGTTCGGCGGTCACGCGTGGGACGCGGGTCTCATTCTGCAGCGCGCGATTCCCGTCGCGCTGAAGAAGGGCCAGCCCGGCACGCCGGCGTTCCGCGATGCGTTGCGCGCGGCTATCGAAGAGACGAAGAATCTGCCCGCGTCGCACGGCATCTTCAACATGAGCCCCAACGATCACGCAGGACTCGACCAGCGCGCGCGCGTGATGGTGGAGATCGTCGGCGGCAAGTGGAAGCTCTCGGGCAACTGACGGCAAAACGCATGTGAACTGATCGGAGAACAAAGGCGCGTCGCAAGATAACGCGCCTTTTTTTCTGTGCTGTGCAGTAAGAGAACGGCGGCGAAAGAAGAGGGCGCGAAGCCTCGCATGCAGCCGCGCAACAGTCAGGGAAATCCACCCTTGGCACGCATTAACGCGGTACATAGATTGGGGCGGCCTTTCGATCTGGCTTCGGGGGCGCGCATCGATAACAGCTCGCAGCAGCGCACCGCACGGGTGCGTGTTGGCAAAACAGGCAAGTCGCGTTTGGAGACAAGCAATGAAAACGAAGAAGGCATGGATCAGGACGGGCATCGCGCTCGCCGTCGCGGGCAGCATGTTCGCAGGCGCGGGCGCGGCGTTCGCGCAAGTGAAGATCGGCGTGACGCTCTCGGCGACGGGGCCGGCGGCATCGCTCGGGATTCCCGAGAAAAATACCGTCACGCTGTTGCCGAAGGAAATCGGCGGGAAGTCGGTCGAATGGATCGTGCTCGATGACGGCTCGGACACGAGCCGCGCCGTGCAGAACACGCGCAAGCTGATCGATGAAGATCATGTCGATGCGATCGTCGGTTCGACGGTCACGCCCAACTCGCTCGCGATGATCGATCCGGCCGCCGCCGGCAAGACGCCGATGATCTCGATGGCTGCATCGGCCGCGATCATCTCGCCGATGGACGCGAAAAAGGCGTGGGTCTTCAAGACGCCGCAGAACGACGCGCTGATGGCCGATGCGATCGCGAGCTACATGGAGAAGCACGGCGTGAAGACGGTGGGCTTCATCGGCTTCGCGGATGCCTACGGCGACGGCTGGTACAACGTCTTCAACGCGGCCGCGAACGCGCACAAGCTGAAGATCGTCACGAACGAACGCTATAACCGCACGGACACGTCCGTGACCGGTCAGGTGTTGAAGACGATGGGCGCGAATCCGGACGCGGTGCTGATCGCGGGTGCGGGCACGCCGTCCGCGCTGCCGGCGAAGGCGCTGAAGGAGCGCGGCTACAAGGGCAAGGTGTATCAGACGCACGGCGTCGCGAATAACGACTTCCTGCGGGTCTGCGGCAAGGATTGCGAGGGCGAGATCCTGCCCGCGGGTCCGGTGCTCGTGACAGAGCAGTTGCCGGAGAGCAATCCGGTGAAGAAATCGTCGGCGGCATACAAGGACGCGTATGAAAAGGCGTTCGGCGCGGGTTCGCTCTCGACCTTCGGCGGCCACGCGTGGGACGCGGGCCAGATGCTTCAGCGGGCGATTCCCGAGGCGCTCAAGAAGGGCCAGCCGGGCACGCCGGAGTTCCGCGAGGCGCTGCGCGCCGCGCTGGAAAACCTGAAGGATCTGCCGGTGTCGCACGGCATCATGAACACGACGCCGAACGATCACAACGGCTTCGACACTCGCGCGCGCGTGATGGTGCAGATCGTCGATGGCAAGTGGAAGCTGTTGAACGACTGATCATCGCACGACGCTTTCTCGCCTTATTTTCAAGACAAACGGCGCACCGGCAACGGCGCGCCGTTTGACCATGTTTCACCGAAGCTTCGAAGAGGAAGTATGGACTTATCGATTGCGGCGATCCTCGCGCAGGACGGGATCACCACGGGTGCGATCTACGCCTTGCTCGCACTCGCTCTGGTGCTCGTGTTCTCCGTGACACGCGTTATTTTCATTCCGCAGGGCGAGTTCGTTGCGTACGGCGCGCTCACGCTGGCCGCGTTGCAAACGCAGAAACTGCCGGCGACCTGCTATCTGCTCATCGCGATGGGCGTGGGCTGCTTCGTCGCCGAATTGGCAGGCATCGTGCGCCATCCCGCGCGATATCACCAGATCGGCCGATTGCTCGCGGTGCTTGCGGGCAAGTATCTTCTCTTTCCTGTCGCAGTCTGGGGCATTACGCAGGCGGTTGCCGCGCAGCCCTTGCCGATGATTGCGCAAATCGCGCTGACGCTGCTGATCGTCGTGCCGATGGGACCGTTCGTCTATCGGCTCGCGTATGAGCCGATCGCGGAGGCGAGCACGCTTTTGCTCCTGATCGTCGCGGTAGCGGTGCACTTCGCGATGGTCGGCCTCGGGCTCGTCATGTTCGGCGCGGAAGGCTCGCGCACGACCGCGTTCTCCGACGCCACCTTCAATCTCGGCGATGTGTCGATCTCGGGGCAGAGCCTGTGGGTCGTCGGCACGGCTGTCGTGCTGATCGTCGCGCTGTACTTCTACTTCGATCGCTCCATTTCCGGAAAGGCGTTGCGTGCGACGTCGGTGAACCGGCTGGGTGCGCGGCTGGTTGGCATCGGCACGACGCAGGCGGGGCGTCTCGCGTTCACGCTCGCTGCCGGCCTCGGCGCGCTGTGCGGCGTGCTCGTGGCGCCGATCACGACCATCTACTACGACTCGGGCTTCCTGATCGGTCTGAAGGGGTTCGTGGGGGCCATCGTCGGTGGTCTGGTGAGCTATCCGCTGGCGGCGGCAGGATCGCTGCTGGTCGGGTTGCTCGAATCGTATTCGTCGTTCTGGGCGAGCGCATATAAGGAGGTGATCGTCTTCACCCTGATCATTCCGGTCTTGCTGTGGCGAAGTCTCGCAAGCCCGCATTCGGATGAAGACGAGGAGTAAGCCGATGAAATTCCGTTCTTTCTGGATCTTCCTGCTGGTCGTCTTCGCGCTGCCCGTGCTGCCGGGGCCGGTCGCCGTGCCCGAGTACTGGATCACGCTGCTGAACTACATCGGCCTCTATTCGATCGTCGCGATCGGGCTCGTGCTGCTGACGGGCATCGGCGGCATGACGAGCTTCGGACAGGCCGCGTTCGTTGGCGTAGGCGCTTATGCGACAGCCTTCCTGACGACGCGCTACGGTGTCTCGCCGTGGCTTGCGTTGATCGCTGGCGTCGTGTTGACGGCGTTCATTGCGCTCTTGCTCGGGCTCATCACAATGCGTCTCTCCGGGCACTTCCTGCCGCTCGGGACGATCGCGTGGGGGCTGTCGCTGTTCTACCTGTTCGGCAACATGGAACTGCTCGGCAAGTACGACGGCATCAACGGCATTCCTGTGCTCAATCTGTTCGGCTGGGAGCTCGAGTCGGGCCGCAGCATCTACTACCTGATCTGGGTCGTTGTGCTGCTCGCCGTAGTGTCTGTTCAAAACCTGCTTAACAGTCGGCCGGGGCGTGCGATTCGCGCGCTGCGTGGCGGCGGCACGATGGCCGAAGCGATGGGCGTCAACACCGCCTGGATGCGCGTGGTCATCTTCATCTATGCAGCGGTTCTGGCGGCGATTTCGGGCTTTTTGTATGCGCACTTGCAGCGCGCGGTGAATCCGACGCCTTTCGGTCTCAATCACGGCATCGAGTTCCTGTTCATGGCGGTGGTCGGCGGAGTTTCGCATGTCTGGGGCGCGATTCTCGGCGCAACGATTCTCACCGTGCTTCAGGACTATCTGCAGACGCTGTTGCCGAAGCTGCTCGGTGCGAACGGCAATTTTGAGATTATCGTTTTCGGTGTCTTGATGGTGCTCCTGCTCCAATACGCGCGGCAGGGCGTGTGGCCGTTCGTCGCACGGATTTTCCCGCGTGGGCCGCGTGCTCATGTATCGAATCACAGCGAGGCTTTGCCGCAGCGCAGCAAACCTGCGGCGGGTGAGCGCCTGCTCGTTGTCGAGAAGGCGCGTAAACAGTTCGGCGGACTCGTCGCGGTGAACGACGTAAGTTTCGACGTGAAAGCGGGCGAGATCATCGGACTAATCGGGCCGAACGGCGCGGGCAAGTCGACGACGTTCAATCTCGTGACCGGCGTGCTCCAGGCGACCAGTGGCGCGATCAGTTTCCACGGCGAGCGCATCGAGAAGCTCACTTCACGTGAAATCGTGAAGCGTGGCATTGGGCGCACGTTCCAGCACGTCAAAATGCTCCCCGGTATGACTGTGCTGGAGAACGTCGCGATCGGCGCGCATTTGCGTGGCACTACGGGTGTCTGGCGGAGCATTGCCCGCTTGAACGCGCCGGAGGAAGCGCGGTTGATGGCGGAGGCGGCGAAGCAGATCGCACGCGTCGGCCTGGAAAAGCACATCTACAGCGAGGCCGGCAGTCTCGCGCTCGGTCAGCAGCGGATTCTCGAAATTGCCCGTGCGCTGTGCTGCGATCCGACTTTGCTGCTGCTCGACGAACCGGCCGCAGGTCTGCGCTATCAGGAAAAGGTGCAGCTCGCCGATTTGCTGCGGAAGCTGCGCGCGGAGGGCATGAGCATTTTGTTGGTCGAGCACGACATGGATTTCGTGATGAACCTCACGGATCGGCTCGTCGTGATGGAGTTTGGCACGAAGATCGCGGAAGGATTGCCAACGGACGTCCAGAAAGATCCGGCGGTTCTCGAGGCATATCTGGGCGGGGTGGAATGATGGCGAACGAATCGAATGCTGTGCGAGAGCCGATCTTGCAGGTGCAAGGCTTGTCGGTGCGCTACGGGAAGGTTGAAGCGCTGCACGACGGAAAACTGACGGTCGGAGCAGGGCAAATCGTCTCGGTGATCGGGCCGAACGGTGCGGGTAAGTCGACCCTGCTCAACGCGATCATGGGAGCATTACCGCAGACGGGACACGCAAAGGGCCTCGTGCGCTATCTCGGCGAGGATGTCTCCGCGCTGGCGATTGAACGTCGCGTCTCACGTGGAATGTGCCTCGTACCGGAGAAGCGCGAATTGTTCTCGACGATGGCGGTCGAGGACAATCTCGTGCTCGGCGCATATCGGCGAAAGAGAGCAGGGGAACGCAATTTCCTCGATCAACTCGATCACGTCTTCGAGTTGTTCCCTCGGCTGAAGGAGCGATGGAAGCAGGCGGCCGGCACGCTCTCTGGCGGGGAGCGTCAGATGCTCGCCGTTGGCCGTGCGTTGATGGGCAAGCCGCAGTTGCTCATGCTCGATGAACCGAGCCTCGGTCTCGCGCCGCTGATCGTGAAGGAGATTTTTCACATCATCAGCGCGCTTCGTCAGACGGGCGTCGCCACGCTGCTGATTGAGCAGAACGCGCGTGCCGCGTTGCAGATTTCCGATTACGGCTACGTGCTCGAAACGGGAGAGTTCGCTCTGGAAGGCAATGCCGACGCACTCCAACATAACCCGCAAGTCATCGAAACCTATCTTGGTCTGACGAAGAAAAGCGCTTAAACGAGGCGCGGACCGGCTCAGACGATGGCGTGTTTCACGTGAAACACGCCATTTTTTTCGCCATTAGCCAATCGGTCGAATTCGAGACAGAGAAGAAACCGTTATAATTCAAAGCTATTCTCTCTTCAGGTTCGTGTCGTTCGTGCACGAAATCTCCAATGTTTTATCCCACAGAATTTGATGTGATCGTCGTCGGCGGCGGTCACGCGGGCACTGAGGCCGCGCTTGCCTCCGCGCGGATGGGCTGCAGAACGCTACTTTTGACCCACAACATCGAGACGTTGGGCCAGATGAGCTGCAATCCGTCGATCGGCGGAATCGGCAAGGGCCATCTCGTCAAAGAAGTTGACGCGCTCGGCGGGGCAATGGCCGCCGCTACCGACGAGTCGGGCATCCAGTTCCGCATTCTCAATTCCTCGAAAGGGCCGGCCGTGCGGGCTACGCGCGCGCAGGCGGACCGGCTGCTGTACAAGCAGGCCATTCGTCATCGGCTGGAGAATCAGCCGAATTTGTGGCTGTTCCAGCAAGCCGTCGATGACCTGATGGTCGAAGGCGATCGCGTCGTTGGCGCGGTAACGCAGGTTGGTCTGCGTTTTCGGGCGCGCGCCGTCGTCCTTACGGCGGGCACTTTCTTGGACGGCAAGATTCACGTCGGCCTGAATAATTACGTCGGTGGACGCGCGGGCGATCCGGCCGCGGTGTCGCTGTCTGCGCGCTTGAAGGAATTGAAGCTTCCCCAAGGCCGGCTCAAGACAGGCACGCCGCCGCGAATCGATGGCCGCACGATCGACTTCTCGAAACTCGAAGAACAGCCGGGCGATCTCGATCCGATTCCGGTGTTCTCGTTTCTTGGACGAGTGGAGCAGCATCCGCGTCAGATGCCGTGCTGGGTCACGCATACGAACGCGCAGACGCACGACATCATCCGCTCGGGGCTGGACCGTTCGCCCATGTACACGGGCGTGATCGAGGGCGTTGGGCCGCGATATTGCCCGTCGATCGAGGACAAGATTCATCGTTTTGCATCGAAGGACGCGCATCAGATCTTCCTCGAGCCGGAAGGGCTGACAACGAATGAGTTCTATCCGAACGGCATCTCCACGAGCCTTCCGTTCGATGTCCAGCTCGAACTTGTCCGCTCGATGCGGGGTCTCGAGCACGCGCACATCCTTCGTCCTGGCTATGCAATCGAGTATGACTACTTCGACCCGCGTGCGCTCAAGGCGTCGCTAGAGACAAAGGCGATCAACGGTCTGTTCTTTGCCGGGCAGATCAACGGTACGACAGGCTACGAAGAAGCGGCTGCCCAAGGCCTGCTCGCGGGTATCAACGCGAGTTTGCAGGTTCAAGGAAAGGACGCGTGGTCGCCGCGTCGGGATCAGGCATATTTGGGCGTGCTCGTCGACGATCTGGTGACGCGTGGCGTGTCGGAACCCTATCGGATGTTCACGAGCCGCGCCGAGTATCGTCTTTCGCTGCGTGAAGACAATGCGGATATGCGTCTGACTGAGATCGGGCGCGAGCTGGGTGTCGTCGATGACGTGCGTTGGGACGCGTTCAGCCGCAAGCGCGATGCTGTTTCACGTGAAACACAGCGGCTCCGCTCGACCTGGGTGAATCCGAAGACGCTGCCCGCCGAAGAGGCGACTGCGTTGCTGGGCAAGCCCATCGACCACGAATATAGTTTGGCCGATCTCTTGCGACGCCCGGGGGTTTCGTACGATGGAATCTGTGCACTGCGCGAGGGCGCGTGCGGTCCCGACGCGCCGCTCGCGGAAGATCCCGTTCTGTTGGCGCAAATCACGGAACAAATCGAGATCGGTGTGAAGTATCAGGGCTATATCGACCGACAAGCGGACGAAATCGAGCGAAATGGCGCACAGGAAAACACGCGCCTGCCCGAGGGCCTCGACTACAACGACGTTCGCGGCTTGTCCTTCGAGGCACGGCAGAAGCTGATCCAGCATCGCCCTGAAACGATAGGGCAAGCGTCACGCATCTCGGGGATCACGCCGGCAGCGATCTCGCTGCTAATGGTTCATCTGAAACGCGGTGCAGGTCGTCGCGGCCGCAATTCGACCGGCGATGATTCCGCGACCGGCAACACGACGGCGGTTCAATGACGGAGCGCAATCAATCCCTGGCGACGACGCTCGATGAGGGCGTCGCCGAACTCGGTCTTGCGCTGACGGGCTCGCAGACGCAAAAGTTGCTCGATTATGTGGCGCTGCTCGGGAAGTGGAACGGCGTCTACAACCTGACGGCGATCCGCGATCCCCGGCAGATGGTGATCCAGCACATTCTGGATTCGCTCGCAATCGTGCCGGCGGTGTCGGCGCGAAAGCCGAAGACTGCGCTGGATGTCGGCTCGGGAGGCGGGTTGCCTGGCATCGTCCTGGCTATCGTTCTGCCGGAATTGAGTGTCACGTTGAACGATATCGTTCACAAGAAAACGGCATTCCAGTCGCAGGCGAAAGTGCAGTTAGGTCTAAGCAATCTGTCTGTTGTGACGGGTCGTGTCGAAAATTTGCGTCCGGGCATTGATGTCCCGGAAAAATTCGATGTAATCGTGTCGCGCGCGTTCGCAGAGCTCTCCGATTTCGTTACACTTTCGCGTCATCTGGTTTCGAACGATGGACGGATTCTGGCGATGAAGGGCGTAAAGCCCGACACCGAAGCCGCGCGCCTGCCGGCCGGCGCGACGGTGCTTGGCATCGAGCGTCTGATGGTGCCGATGCTCGACGCCGAGCGGCATCTCGTCGAGATTGCCGTTGCGCCAGTTTGACGGTCCGCCGTACGGTTTTCATCCGGCATCCGGGTACGCTGATCTTCTGACAGCGAGATAACGAGGACACTAAACGATGGCAAAAATCTTCTGCGTCGCAAATCAGAAGGGCGGCGTTGGAAAGACCACGACAGCGGTCAATCTCGCGGCGAGCCTCGCGGGGCTCGGCCAGCGCGTGCTGCTGATCGACCTGGACCCCCAAGGTAACGCGACGATGGGCAGCGGCATCGACAAGTCGGCGTGCGAGAACACCGTCTACGAAGTGCTCGTCGATGGCGTCACGCTGCGCGAGGCGCGCGTGCGCCCATCGGCCGTCGAATACGATGTGCTCCCGGCGAATCGCGAACTCGCGGGCGCCGAGGTCGAACTCGTGGAGATGGAACATCGCGAGCGGATTCTCCGCACTGCGATCGCCGAGGTAGTCGATGACTATGACTTCGTTCTGATCGATTGCCCACCTGCGCTCTCGCTGCTGACCCTCAACGCCCTGTGCGCGGCGCATGGCGTCGTCATTCCGATGCAGTGCGAGTACTTCGCGCTCGAGGGCCTGTCGGATCTGGTGAACACCATCAAACAGGTCCACGCGAATCTGAATCGCGATCTGAAGGTCATCGGTCTGTTGCGCGTGATGTTCGATCCGCGAATCACCTTGCAGCAACAGGTGTCGGATCAACTGAAGGAACACTTCGGCAGCAAGCTGTTCGACGTCGTCATTCCCCGCAACGTGCGCCTTGCCGAGGCGCCGAGCTACGGGCTGCCGGGCGTCGTGTTCGACAAGTCGTCGCGCGGTGCGCAGGCTTACATCCAATTCGGCACTGAAATGATGGAGCGTGTGCGCGCGCTCGAGGTCAGCTAAGCCAACCCATTCGATGCGGCAGAGAACGCCGACGGAGGAACCGAAATGAGCGCTGTAATGAAGAAGAAGGGTCTGGGCCGTGGTCTGGATGCGTTGCTCGGCGGCAGCGTCGACATTACGGAAGCCGTGCGCGGCGAAGGCATGCCATCGGTGCTGTCGCTCGATAAATTGCAGGCAGGCAAGTACCAGCCGCGTACTCGCATGGACGAAGGCGCGCTTCAGGAACTCGCCGCGAGCATCCGCGCGCAAGGTCTGATGCAGCCGATCCTCGTGCGATCGGTCGGCGATGACCACTACGAAATCATCGCGGGCGAGCGACGTTTCCGGGCCGCTCGCATCGCCGGACTCGATGAAGTACCGGTGCTCGTGAAAAACGTGCCAGATCAGGCCGCGGCCGCGATGGCGCTGATCGAAAATATCCAGCGCGAGGATCTGAACCCGCTGGAAGAGGCGCAGGGCATTCAGCGTCTGCTCGACGAATTCAGCTTCACGCACGAACAGGCGGCCGAGTCGGTCGGACGCTCGCGCAGCGCGGTATCGAACCTGCTGCGCCTTTTGAACCTCGCGATGCCCGTGCAAACGATGCTGCTCGCCGGCGATCTCGATATGGGCCACGCGCGCGCGCTGCTGGCCGTCGATGCGGCGACGCAGATCCAGCTCGCCAACCACGTCGTGAATCGCCGCCTGTCGGTGCGTGAAACCGAACGGCTCGTCGCCGCGACGACCAAGGAAGCGCCCGCGACCAAGGCGCGCGTCGCGAACGACGGTGGCCGCGATACGCGCCGACTCGAAGAAGAACTGTCGGACCTGCTCGCCGCGAACGTGAAGATAAAGCTCGGCGGAAGAGGGCGCGGCAAGGTGTTGATCGATTTTGGCAATCTCGACGCGCTCGAAGGCATCCTGACGAAGCTGCGCGGCAGCATCGAGACACCGACGCCCACGGCCTGACCTGCGCATCACTTGTCCGAATACAACATCAATCGCGCGCGGACCGAGTTGTTCGCGCGACTGTGGCGAGCCGTCTCCAAAGAGCCGGTTCTCGCGATTCTCGTCGTCGCGCTGATCGTGCTGCAGATCGCGCATCCGCGGCCGTGGATGTCGCTGCCTGGTCTCGTCGACTGGCAAACGGTGCTCACGCTCGCCGGGTTGCTGATCCTGACCAAGGCGATCGAATTATCAGGATTCCTGATGTGGGCCGCGCATCGGCTCGTGCATCACATTCATGGCGAACGCACGCTCGCGCTTCTCCTCGTCGCGCTGGCAGCGGGGCTGTCGACGGTGCTCACCAACGATGTCGCGCTCTTTGCCGTCGTGCCGCTCGCGCTATCGCTGCACAAACTCGCGCCGCTGCCGATCAAGCGGCTAGTCATCGTGATCGCGTTAGCGGTCAACGCGGGCTCCATCCTGACGCCGCTTGGCAATCCGCAGAACCTCTTTCTATGGCAGACGGGCGGCGTCGGGTTTCCCGCCTTCGTATGGGCGCTGTTGCCGCTGTGCGCCGCATTGATGGCGCTGCTCGGGCTCGTGACGTTCGCGATGTTCCGCGCCGCGCCGCTCGACCTATCGGGCGATGTCGAAGAGCATCGCGTCGATCGCGTGTTGTGTGGCGTGAGCGTCCTTGCTTTCGCGGTATTCGTCGCGCTCGCCGATGCACATCACGCCGGACCCGCGCTCGCCGCGCTTGCGCTGGTGTTCCTGCTGTGGCGTCGCGAAGTCGTGTTCAAGATCGACTGGCTGCTGCTGCTCGTCTTCGTGATGATGTTCATCGTGTTGCGCAGCGCCGCCGCGTTGCCGTCGATCCACTCGACGATCGCGCATCTCGGCATCGGCTCTGCGGTGCGCGCGTACGCGGCCGGAGCGGTGCTTTCGCAAGGGATCAGCAACGTGCCGGCGGCGATCGTCCTCGCGGAGTTCTCCAAGGATTGGCGCGCGCTCGCGTTCGGCGTGAGCGTCGGCGGTTTCGGCCTGGCGATCGGTTCGCTGGCCAATCTGATCGCAGTGCGGCTGTCGGGTGAAAAGGGCATGTGGATGCCGTTCCACATCGTGTCCATCCCGTTCTGGATCGTGGCGATGATCATCGGTTGGGCGCTCGTCTGACGTCCCGCCAAGCCTCGGGTATCAACTGAGAATCTCCTTGCAATTGCAAGAAAAGTCTCGCTTTCGAGACCATTTTTTAAGGTTCGTCCGCTTGGCTTTTGACACACCTAAACTATTGAATCCGTGACAACAATCGCTTACAATCGCCCGGATTTATCAGCTAGGCCACCTCGAAAGCGCCGCGAAAGCGCAAGGTGATTTCCCCGGACTTTTGGTTGAAGGTTTGAAGACGGTGCGAGAGGAAAATCGAGCGCCGGACGCTCACGCAACCGGCAACGCGAAGGCCTCCGGAAATCAGCCGCGCAGTTCGTCGAGCGAATCGTGGGACGCCGAAGCGCAAGATAACAATATCGTTCCGCTCACGCGGGATCAGGCAGAGAAGCTGTTTGGCCCTGAGGTGAGTCGTCCATCGCGTGTCACGCCGTATCGGGTAGTGGCAGCGCAAATGGTTTTGTCCCTGGGTGCGACGCTACTGTGGTGGCTGTTCTACAAGCCGCCGGGCGATGCTGCGCTGTCCGCGTTCCTGGGGGGCGCAATCTGCTGGGTGCCGAGCGCTTTGTTCGCCGCGCGTCTGAAGGCGAAGAGCGGCGCAGAGACGATCATGAGCTGGATGATCGGCGAGGCGCTCAAGATGGGAGCGACGATTGCTATGTTCGTGGCGGTCGCGTACTGGTACAAGAGCGCGTTGTGGCTGCCGCTCCTCGTTACGTACATCGTCGCCCTGAAGACTTACTGGGTTGCAATGGCGCTGCGGTGACAATTCTTGACGTCCCAGGTAAGTGCCTGCAGCACGGGTTGTAAGTAGCATCACGAATGAACAGGTGCGGATCATGTTCCGCACGCGGGCCGCGCGGTCCGGAGCTGCAGCGCGAAGCGCCGGCTCGGACGTGCAGGCGGCGAAAGATTTTTGACAATTTGGGTGGCTTTAACGATATGGCAGCTAGCGAAGGAACGCACGCTCTGGATCCGTCCGAGTACATTGCGCACCACTTGCAGAATCTTTCCACGCACGCACAGACGTCGATCTTCGATATCCACGTCTGGAATCTCGACACGCTGTTCTGGTCGATCGTGTGCGGCGTCCTCACCATTTTCATTCTCGGTCTTGCTGCACGCAAGGCGACGTCCGGTGTGCCCGGCCGTTTCCAGTGCGCTATCGAAATGCTGGTCGAGATGGTCGAAGACCAGTCGAAGTCGATGATCCACGGCAGCCGCCGCTTCATCGCTCCGCTCGCACTGACCGTGTTCGTCTGGGTCGCCCTGATGAACTCGCTCGACTTCATCCCTGTCGATCTGCCGCCGCGCATCATCGGCTGGCTGGGTCTCGAAAACGTGCTCCCGCATCATCGCATCGTGCCGACCGCCGACCTGAACGGCACCATCGGCATCGCGCTCGGCGTGTTCGTGCTGATGATCTACTACAACTTCAAGATCAAGGGCGCCGGCGGCTTCGTGCATGAACTGCTGTCCGCTCCGTTCGGCGCGCATCCGCTCCTGTGGATTCCGAACCTCGCGCTGAATATCATCGAGTTCGTCGCCAAGACGGTTTCGCTCGGCATGCGGCTTTTCGGCAACATGTACGCAGGCGAACTGCTGTTCCTCCTCATCGCCCTTCTGGGCAGCATGTGGACGTTCGGTGCGGACACATCGGTGCTCGGTTTCATCGGCCATATCGTCGCGGGTACGGTTTGGGCGATCTTCCACATTCTGATCGTGCTGCTGCAGGCGTTCATTTTCATGATGCTGACGCTGGTGTACCTCGGCCAGGCGCATGACTCGCACTGACGCCTCGCGGTAGTTCCGGAATCGTTCGAGTTTCAAGTTTTCGTTTTTTATAAATCCAGTTCCAAAGTCTTTAATCAAAGGAGTGATCATGCAAGCTTTCATCGCCAACATCCAAGGTCTGACCGCCATCGGTATCGGCATCATCATCGGCCTGGGTGCAATCGGCGCCTGTATCGGTATCGGTCTGATGGGCGGCAAGTACATTGAAGCATGCGCCCGCCAGCCGGAACTGATGAACCCGCTGCAGACCAAGATGTTCCTGCTGGCTGGTCTGATCGACGCGGCGTTCCTGATCGGCGTTGGTGTGGCAATGCTGTTTGCGTTCGCGAACCCGCTGCTCTCGAAGCTCGCAGGCTGAGGTTCCTCGGAAGTTTGCGCCTGATCTTTTGACAGGACGCTGAACGGAACGGGTGAGGCGCTGATCGAGCTCAACAAGCCGATGAGCGCCTTTTAACCGTTTCACCTCCGACCAAGCAACGTTTAAGGAAACACCGTGAATCTCAACGCAACCCTGTTTGCGCAAATGGTCGTGTTTCTGATCCTCGCGTGGTTCACGATGAAGTTCGTGTGGCCGCCGTTGATCAACGCCCTCGACGAGCGCTCGAAAAAGATTGCCGACGGCCTCGCCGCCGCCGACAAGGGCAAAGCGGAACTCGAAGCAGCGCACAAGCGCGTCGACCAGGAGCTCGCCCAAGCACGTAACGACGGCCAGCAACGTATCGCCGACGCTGAAAAGCGCGCTGCCGCAGTCGCAGAAGAAATCAAGGCCAACGCGCAAGCCGAAGCCGCGCGCATCGTCGCGCAGGCCAAGGCCGACGCCGACCAGCAGATCGTGAAGGCTCGCGAATCGCTGCGTTCGGAAGTCGCGGCGCTGGCTGTCAAAGGCGCCGAGCAGATTCTGAAGCGCGAAGTCGATCAGAAGGCTCACGCCGCTCTGCTGAATCAACTCAAAACCGAGCTCTGATCATGGCCGAACTTGCAACCATCGCTCGTCCTTACGCAGAAGCGCTGTTCCGCGTGGCCGAAACCGGCGATCTCGCGGGCTGGTCCACCTTCGTCGAGGAGCTGGCACAGGTTGCGCGTCTGCCCGAAGTGGAATCGGTCGCTTCGAGCCCGAAGGTGAATCGTCAGCAAATCGTCGATCTCCTGCTCGCCGCAGTGAAGTCGCCGCTCGCGCAGAGCAATGCACAGGCGAAGAACTTCGTCGGCATGCTGGTCGAGAACCATCGCCTGCCGCTGCTGCCGGAAATCGCCGTTCAGTTCGACGAGCTGAAGAACGCCCGTGAAGGTGCTGCCGACGCTCACATCGTGAGCGCGTTTCCCCTCGAAGGCGAACAATTGAACGACCTCGTTGCAAGCCTCGAACGCAAGTTCAAGCGCAAGCTGAAACCGATCGTTTCCGTCGATCAGTCGCTGATCGGCGGCGTTCGCGTGACGGTTGGCGACGAAGTGCTCGATACCTCGGTCCGCGCGCGCCTCGCCAGCATGCAGACGGCTCTGACCGCCTAAATGACCAAATAAGGCGCTCAACCGTGTCTGAAGCTGGCACGCAACAGAATTGACTATCAGGAGCGAATAATGCAACTCAATCCCTCTGAGATCAGCGAGCTGATCAAGAGCCGGATCCAGGGCCTTGAAGCGAGCGCGGACGTTCGCAACCAGGGCACCGTGATCTCCGTGACCGACGGTATCGTGCGTATCCACGGCCTGTCGGACGTGATGCAGGGCGAAATGCTCGAATTCCCGGGCAATACCTTCGGCCTCGCGCTGAACCTCGAGCGCGACTCGGTCGGCGCCGTTATTCTCGGTGAGTACGAGCACATCTCGGAAGGCGACATCGTCAAGACGACGGGCCGCATTCTCGAAGTGCCGGTCGGACCGGAACTCATCGGCCGCGTGGTCGATGCGCTCGGCAACCCGATCGACGGCAAGGGCCCGATCAACGCGAAAGCAACCGACGCGATCGAAAAGATCGCGCCGGGCGTGATCTGGCGTAAGTCGGTGTCGCAGCCGGTGCAAACGGGTCTGAAGTCGATCGACTCGATGGTGCCGATCGGCCGTGGCCAGCGTGAGCTGATCATCGGCGACCGTCAGTGCGGCAAGACCGCGGTGGCCGTCGACGCGATCATCAACCAGAAGGGCAAAGACCTGTTCTGTATCTACGTCGCGATCGGCCAGAAGGCTTCGTCGATCATGAACGTGGTGCGCAAGCTCGAAGAGACCGGCGCGATGGCTTACACCATCGTCGTGGCGGCTTCGGCTTCGGAATCGGCGGCGATGCAATACCTCGCGCCGTACGCCGGCTGCACGATGGGCGAATATTTCCGCGATCGTGGCCAGGACGCACTGATCGTCTATGACGATTTGACCAAGCAAGCGTGGGCGTATCGCCAGATTTCGCTGCTGCTGCGCCGTCCGCCGGGCCGTGAAGCGTATCCGGGTGACGTGTTCTATCTGCACTCGCGTCTGCTCGAGCGCGCGGCTCGCGTCTCGGAAGAGTACGTCGAAAAGTTCACGAACGGCGAAGTGAAGGGCAAGAGCGGCTCGCTGACGGCGCTGCCCGTCATCGAAACGCAAGCCGGCGACGTGACCGCGTTCGTTCCGACCAACGTGATCTCGATTACCGACGGCCAGATCTTCCTCGAAACCGACCTGTTCAACGCCGGTATCCGCCCCGCGATCAACGCGGGCGTGTCGGTGTCGCGCGTCGGTGGCGCGGCTCAGACCAAGGTCGTGAAGAAGCTGTCGGGCGGTATTCGTACCGACCTCGCGCAGTATCGTGAACTGGCGGCGTTCGCACAGTTCGCATCGGACCTCGACGAAGCCACCCGCAAGCAGCTCGAGCGCGGCCGCCGCGTGACGGAACTGCTGAAGCAGCCGCAGTATCAGCCGCTGCAAGTGTGGGAACTGTCGGTTGCGCTGTTCGCGGCCAACAACGGTTACCTCGACGACCTCGAAGTCTCGCAAGTGCTGCCGTTCGAAAAGGGCATGCGCGAATTCCTGAAGACGAGCCACGGCGATCTGATTAAGCGCATCGAAGACAACAAAGACTTGTCGAAGGACGACGAAGGCGCATTGCATGCCGCGCTGAAGGACTTCAAGAAGTCGGGCGCTTATTGATCGGGATAGAGAGGCATCGCGCGGCGTTCAAAGGCGCCGCGCGGCTTCGATCAAGGAGTAAGCAATGGCTGGAATGAAGGAAATTCGCGGCAAGATCAAGAGCGTGCAGAACACGCGCAAGATCACCAAAGCGATGGAAATGGTCGCCGCATCGAAGATGCGCCGCGCTCAGGAGCGTATGCGTTCCGCCCGTCCGTATGCCGACAAGGTCCGCGCAATCGCCTCGCACATGAGCAAGGCGAACCCCGAGTATCGCCACCCGTTCATGGTGGAGAACAAGGGCGTGAATACGGCCGGTCTGATCCTCGTCACGACCGACAAGGGTCTGTGCGGCGGCATGAACACGAACATCCTGCGTGCGTCGCTGGGCAAGATCAAGGAACTCGATCAGAGCGGTGTGAAGATCGAGGCGTCGGCGATCGGCGGCAAGGGCTTGGGCTTCCTGAACCGGCTGAAGGCGCAGGTCGTGTCGCAAGTCACGCAACTGGGCGACACGCCGCATCTGGAAAAGCTGATCGGCGCGATCAAGGTGCAGCTCGACCTGTACTCGGAAGGCAAGATCAACGCGGTGTACCTGGCGTACACGCGCTTCATCAACACGATGAAGCAGGAAGCCGTGATCGAGCAGCTGCTGCCGTTGTCGGTGGATGACCTCCACGCGAAGGACGAAGAAGGCGCCATGCCGAAGACCTCGTGGGACTACATCTACGAGCCGGATGCGCAAACCGTGGTCGACGAGCTTCTGGTCCGCTACGTCGAGGCGCTCGTCTATCAGGCGGTCGCGGAAAACATGGCGTCGGAGCAATCCGCGCGCATGGTCGCGATGAAAGCCGCGTCCGACAACGCGAAGACCGTGATCAACGAACTGCAGCTCGTCTATAACAAGAGCCGCCAGGCCGCGATTACGAAAGAGTTGTCGGAAATCGTCGGTGGCGCCGCAGCGGTCTGATTTTGCTGACCGCGTGAAAGAACACAGTATCTAAAGGAAATGCGATGAGTACTACTGCTTTGGTAGAAGGCAAGATCGTACAGTGCATCGGCGCCGTTATCGACGTGGAATTTCCGCGTGCGCAAATGCCGAAGATTTACGACGCGCTCATTCTGGAAGGCACCGAACTGACGCTCGAAGTCCAGCAGCAGCTGGGCGACGGCGTGGTTCGCACCATCTGTCTGGGTGCATCCGACGGCCTGCGCCGCGGCACGGTGGTCAAGAACACCGGCAAGCCCATCAGCGTGCCGGTCGGCAAGCCGACTCTGGGCCGCATCATGGACGTGCTCGGCCGTCCGATCGACGAAGCTGGCCCGATCGCAGCGGACACGACGCGCTCGATTCACCAGCACGCGCCTGCGTTCGACGAGCTGTCGCCGTCGACGGAACTGCTCGAAACCGGCATCAAGGTTATCGACCTGATCTGCCCGTTCGCGAAGGGCGGCAAGGTCGGTCTGTTCGGCGGCGCTGGCGTCGGCAAGACCGTGAACATGATGGAACTCATCAACAACATCGCGAAGGAGCACGGCGGTTACTCCGTGTTCGCGGGCGTGGGTGAGCGTACCCGTGAAGGGAACGACTTCTATCACGAAATGAAGGACTCGAACGTTCTCGACAAGGTCGCGCTGGTGTACGGCCAGATGAACGAGCCGCCGGGCAACCGTCTGCGCGTCGCGCTGACCGGTCTGACGATGGCCGAGCACTTCCGTGACGAAGGCCTCGACGTGCTGTTCTTCGTCGACAACATCTACCGTTTCACGCTGGCGGGTACGGAAGTGTCCGCTCTGCTCGGCCGTATGCCTTCGGCAGTGGGCTATCAGCCGACGCTGGCTGAAGAAATGGGCAAGCTGCAAGAGCGCATCACGTCGACCAAGACCGGTTCGATCACGTCGGTTCAGGCCGTGTACGTCCCTGCGGATGACTTGACCGACCCGTCGCCGGCTACGACCTTCGGCCACCTGGACGCAACCGTCGTGTTGTCGCGTGACATCGCTTCGCTCGGTATCTATCCGGCAGTGGACCCGCTCGATTCGACCTCGCGTCAGATCGACCCGCACGTGATCGGCGAAGAGCATTACTCGATCACGCGCGGCGTGCAGCAGACGCTGCAGCGCTACAAGGAACTGCGCGACATCATCGCGATTCTGGGCATGGACGAACTGTCGCCGGAAGACAAGCTGTCGGTCTCGCGCGCGCGCAAGATCCAGCGTTTCCTGTCGCAGCCGTTCCACGTCGCTGAAGTGTTCACGGGCTCGCCGGGCAAGTACGTGCCGCTGAAGGAAACGATCCGCGGCTTCAAGATGATCGTCGAAGGTGAGTGCGATCATCTGCCGGAGCAGGCGTTCTACATGGTCGGCACGATCGACGAAGCCTTCGAAAAGGCCAAGAAGATCCAGTAAAGGTCGGGTGTTTTCAGGCGGACGCCAATGCAGTGCACTGGCGTCCTCGAAATACTGACCGACAGGAGTCGACACATATGGCAACCATCAAGGTAGACGTCGTCAGCGCGGAAGAGCAGATCTTCTCGGGCCAGGCGAAGTTCGTCGCGCTGCCGGGCGAAGCGGGTGAACTGGGCATTCTGCCCGGCCACACGCCGCTCATCACGCGCATTCGTCCGGGCGCGGTGCGCATCGAGGCGGAAGACGGATCGGAAGAGTTCGTGTTCGTTGCTGGCGGGATTCTCGAAATCCAGCCGGGCATCGTGACCGTTCTTGCCGATACGGCCATCCGCGGCGCCGATCTCGACGAAGCGAAAGCCGAGCAAGCGAAGAAGCGTGCCGAGGAAGCGATTCAAAACAACACCTCGGAGCTCGAGTACGCGACCGCGCAAGCGGAACTCGCCTACGCGACGGCTCAGCTCGCGGCGATCCAGCGTCTGCGCAAGGCGCACGCGAAGCATTGAGTGCGCAACGCCCTACGCGGGCGGCGTTCAGCAGTTCAGGAAAAGCAGCCTTCGGGCTGCTTTTTTTATGCTCCAAATCGGCAAATCGCGCGCGCATATCTGCATATCGGTTGTGTGCTGCGCCCGCTGATGTCGTCTAACGCGTTGATTTTGCGCACATTTTTGCGTGTTCTCGCAAATGGCATTGCGGGGAAACACTCAATGTCCCCATTCGACTCCGCGATGCACAATGGCCTCCATTTGAGCCTTCATCGGGCGGCGATTCCTATTGGCGGAGACCATCGATGGCAACTGAACCGACGCAGGCCGGCGCGCAGATCGAACCGCGCGACGGCGTTTCCTATGTTCGCGGCGCGACCGACATTCCCCTGAGCGACGCGACCGTCGCGCGGTTTCTTCTCGAAACCGCGGGCCGATTTCCGGAGCGACCCGCAGTTGTATTCCGCGAGCAAAACATCCGCTGGACTTGGCGTGAATTCGTGGACGAAGTCGACGTGCTCGCGAGCGGCCTGCTCGCGCTCGGCATTCAGGCGGGCGATCGCGTCGGCATATGGTCGCCGAACCGCATCGAATGGCTGCTGACGCAATTCGCGACCGCGCGCATGGGCGCGGTCATGGTGAACATCAATCCGGCATACCGGCTGGCCGAACTCGAGTACGCGCTCAACAAGGTCGGCTGCAAGGCGATCATCGCGGCCGAGCAGTTCAAGACGTCGAAATACCTGGAGATGCTGCAAGTGCTCGCGCCGGAACTTGCCGACGCCGCACCGAACGCGCTCAACGCCGCGAAGCTTCCGGAACTGCGTGCTGTCATCCGCATGGGCGACGGCAAGACGCCCGGCATGCTCAATTTCGACGAAGTGATGCGCACCGGCCGCGCGCAAGTGGACGCGACGAAGCTCGACGCCCTCGAAGCCAAGCTCGCTCCGGACGATGCCATCAACATCCAGTTCACGAGCGGTACGACCGGCAACCCGAAGGGCGCGACGCTCACGCATCGGAACATCGTCAATAACGCGCGTTATATCGCGATGGCGATGCGCCTCACCGAGCAGGACTCGCTCTGCATCCCGGTGCCGCTCTATCACTGCTTCGGCATGGTGCTGGCCGTGCTCGCGTGCGTGTCGACCGGCTGCACGATGGTGTTCCCTGGCGAAGCGTTCGATCCGGGCGCGACGCTGGCCGCCGTTCACGAGGAGCGCTGCACCGCGCTGCATGGTGTGCCGACCATGTTCATCGCAGAACTCGATCACCCCGACTTCGCGAAGTACGATCTGAGCCGCTTGCGCACGGGCATCATGGCTGGTTCGCCGTGTCCCATCGAAACGATGAAGCGCGTCGTGTCGAAGATGCATCTGAGCGAAATCACGATCGCCTACGGGATGACGGAGACGAGCCCCGTGTCGTTCCAGAGCTCGACGACCGATCCGCTCGACAAGCGCACGACGACCGTCGGACGCATCCAGCCGCATCTCGAGGTGAAGATCGTCGATCCGCTGGGGAATATCGTCCCCGTCGGCGAGACTGGCGAACTCTGCACGCGCGGCTATTCGGTGATGAAGGGTTATTGGGGCGATGAAGCCAAGACGCGCGAGGCGATCATCGACGGCTGGATGCATACGGGCGACCTTGCGACGCTCGACGCCGAAGGCTACTGCAATATCGTCGGACGGCTAAAGGACATGCTGATTCGCGGCGGCGAGAACATCTACCCGCGCGAAATCGAGGAATTCCTGTTCCGGCATCCGAAGGTGCAGTCGGTGCAGGTGTTCGGCGTACCGGACCAGAAATATGGCGAGGAGGTGTGCGCGTGGATCGTCGTGCGGCCCGGCGAGCAGGCGAGCGAGGAGGAAATCCGCGAGTTTTGCCAAGGACAAATCGCGCACTACAAGATTCCACGTTACATCCGCTTCGTCGACGAGTTGCCGATGACCGTCACCGGCAAGGCACAAAAGTTCGTGATGCGCGCGCGCATGATCGATGAACTGAAGCTCGCCGAAGCGAAAACTGCGTGACGTTCAGGGCGCAGCAGCCATGAAACGACAAAGGGAGCGCCGTGGCGCTCCCTTTGTGATTGGAAGAAACGTCGCTGCTCCGCGTCCTCAGGAACCGCAAACGTTTGTCCAGACGAAAAAAAAGCGGGCCTGGAGCCCGCTAAAAACCACACGCTACGGGGTTAGCGCGAGGAGACCAATCGTGGGATGTTTCGAATGTTTCCATCCGAAGAACGATCCCAACACGGATGCCCCAACAAGAGAGCTTTGACCAAATCCGCCACCGGACACGCGGCTTTTGCACAGCGCGCCCGAATACATCCGTGTTGAAACCGTTTGAACAGATTGTGGGCGAATTGATTCCGGGTCGCCGTAACAAAGTGTTTCAGGTTGTAACCCCCGTCCCATAAGGCTCAGAGGAAATTATCTCCGGAGAAATGGGTAAATTCCGAGAATATATTGTCTGCTAGTCAGATGATTTATCCGTTCGGAATGACCTGACACACAAATGCCGTTTTTTCGCACTAGTGCGATGATTCTAAATATGCGAAAAAGCGAACGGGCGGACGCATGAAATCGAAGTGCAGACCTCTTCCCGTCAAAAATTTCTTCGACAAAAAGCTATGGAGACACGCATGACCATCGATGCAGCTTTGCTGGGCTACCACCGCGCTATCGCGGAGACTTATCCGCCGCTGAGCTCAAACGCCGATGCGCAAGCGGTGCGAGCGCGTTTCAGCGACATTGCCAAAGCATACGCGCAGGCCCGCGGCGACGCCGTGACCGCCGAAGATATCGCCATTCCGCTCGAAGGCCGCACGCTCGCCGCGCGCGTTTACAAGCCGAGAGCGGCGCGTGGACCGCTGCCGCTCATCGTCTATTTTCACGGCGGCGGTTGGGTGGTCGGCGACCTCGACACGCACGATGGTCTCGTCGAACGGCTTACACAGGATTCGCAATGCGCGGTGGCGAGCGTCGATTACCGGCTCGCGCCCGAGCATCCGTTTCCGGCGCCTTGCGATGACGCCATCGATGCGCTGATCTGGCTCGCGGAACATCGCTCGCGGCTCGGCTTTGCGACCGACCGGCTGGCGGTGGGTGGCGACAGCGCGGGCGCGCATCTGGCGGTCGTTGCGGCGCGCGAAGCGAATCAACGCGTGGCTGGCCTCGTCAGCGCGCAATTGCTGCTCTACCCGGTGATGCGCCGCCAGTTCGAAAGCCCGAGTTGCGTCGCCAACGCGAACGGGCCCGGCCTCACGAACGACGAACTGAAATGGTACTGGGCTCAGTTTCTGTCGGGCGAGACGCCGCGCGATCACGACGTGCGCGCGTTTCCGCTCTCCGAGCCGTTCGAGCGCACGCCGGCGCCCGCGATCATCGTCGCGGCGGCCTACGATCCGCTCTACGACGACGCCTTCGAACTCGAACGCTTTCTAGGCGCCAACGGCGGCCGCGTCGAATTGATCGACGCCCGCGACATGGCGCACGGATTCGCGCGCGTGTATTCGCAATCGGAAGCCGCGCTGGGCTGGCTGCGCAGGATCGGCGAGCGCACGGGTGAGCTCGTGCGCGCGGTGCGCTGACGGCAGGACCTGACGCGTTATTTCAGCCACTTGTCGTACACCGCCTGGAACTCGCCCGACGAACGGGCGAGGTGCAGCCATTGATCGACATACTGCTGGAACGGCACGTCGCCGCGCGGCAGCAGATACGCCTTCTCTCCGAACTGGAACGGCTTGTCGGGATGCACCGAGCACAGGCCGGGATTGAGCTTCTGCTGAAGCAAGGTTTCGGAGGCGTCGGTGACCATGACGTCGGCCTTGCCTTCGAGGATCTGCTTGAAGATCGTTACGTTGTCCGGATACTCGATCAACTGCGAACGCGGGAAGAACTGCTTCGCGAAGCGCTCGTTGGTGCCACCCGGATTGACGATCGTGCGCACGTTCGGCTGATCGATTTGCGCGACCGTCTGATACTTTTCGACGTCGTCGCAACGCACGATGGGCGTCTTCCCATCCTCCATGTAAGGCGCGGTGAAGAACGCGCGCTTCTGCCGCTCGAGCGTGGTCGAGACGCCGCCCACGGCGATATCGCATTTGGCGACGAAATCGTTCATCAGGTTCGACCACGACGTCTTCACGTATTCCGCCTTCGCGCCGAGCGACCTTACGAGGCTTTCCGCGAGATCGATGTCGATGCCTTCGAACTGACCGTCGCTCCGCAAGAACGAATACGGTTTGTAGTCGCCCGTCGTGCAGACGCGCAGAGTCTTGCGCGCGAGCACGTCGTCGAGCCGCGAGGGCGCGGCGGCCGGCGCAGCGGAAGGCGCCGGCGTGGTGGATTTCGCGCCCGCGACGGTGCCGGCCTGAATCGTTTGAGACTGAGCCGCGTGGCTCGCCAGCGTGAGCGAAAACGCGATTGCGCCGAGACTGACAGACATGCGTTGCATCGATTCTCCTGGTTCTAGTTGTGTAAGCACGTCGATCATAACGATGCAATCCGCCGCCCGAAACCCGGCCAAACGGCATAGGCCGCGCCGCATGCGGCATTCCGAATCGCGAGCTTAGGCCGACGAAAACGCCCGTCCGCTCCGGTAGAATGGATGATTCTTTGCCTTCAGCATCGAGCGACGTGGCACACACTCTTCTGAACGACACCTTCCTGCGCGCGCTGCTGCGCCAGCCGACCGACTACACGCCGATCTGGCTGATGCGCCAGGCAGGACGTTATCTGCCGGAATACAACGCGACGCGCGCCCGCGCGGGCAGTTTTCTCGGCCTCGCGAAGAATCCGGACTACGCGACCGAGGTGACCCTTCAGCCGCTCGAACGCTTCCCGCTCGACGCCGCGATCCTCTTCTCCGACATCCTCACCGTGCCCGATGCAATGGGCCTCGGGCTGAACTTCGTGCAGGGCGAAGGCCCGCGTTTCGAGCGCACGGTGCGAACCGAAGACGACGTAAAGCGCCTCGCCGTGCCGGACATCGGCGGCACGCTTTCCTACGTCACCGACGCCGTCAGCGAGATCCGCCGCGCGCTCACCGACGCGCAAGGCCGTCAGAAGGTGCCGCTCATCGGATTTTCGGGCAGTCCGTGGACGCTCGCGTGCTACATGGTCGAAGGCGGCGGCTCCGACGATCATCGCACCGTGAAATCGATGGCGTATGCGCGGCCCGATCTGATGCATCGCATCCTCGACGTGAACGCGCAAGCCGTCACGGCGTACCTGAACGCGCAGATCGAAGCGGGCGCGCAGGCCGTGATGATCTTCGATACATGGGGCGGCGCACTCGCCGATGGCGCGTATCAACGTTTCTCGCTCGATTACATCGCGAAGGTGGTTGCGGGACTCAAGCGCGAGCACGACGGTGAACGCGTGCCGGTCATCACGTTCACGAAGGGCGGCGGCTTGTGGATCGAGGAAATCGCCGCGACGGGCGTCGATGCGGTCGGCCTCGACTGGACCATGAACCTCGGCACGGCGCGAGAAAAGGTCGGATCGCGCGTGGCGTTGCAAGGCAATATCGACCCGAGCGTGCTGTTCGCGCCCCCAGCGGCCATCCGTACGGAAGCGCGCGCGGTGTTGGAGAGTTTCGGGAATTTTCCGGGCCACGTTTTCAATCTGGGTCACGGTATCTCGCAGTTCACGCCGCCCGAGCACGTCGCGGAGCTCGTCGACGAGGTTCATCGTCACAGCCGGGCAATGCGCTCGCGCTGAGCGCACACGAAAGCCGGGTTACTAAACGGATGCTGCAGTGCGGCACTGGCACGCCGGAAGCGGTTGTCAGGGGCTGGAGCATTCTTTCCGAATCGCCCGGCGCGAGCGGCGCCACCCGATGTCAAGCGTCAACTTATACACAATTTGTTCGCTGCGGCGCGCCATCAGACGTATGGCCCCGAACAACCAATAACGTCTCTCTATGTGTGCTCCAAGTCAATGATTCTGAACGGTTTTCGAGAGCTTCGCCCGAAATGTGGGCTAGCGCACATAAGGGATACGTGACTTTGTTTGCCGTGGCGTCGGGCGCACTTCTCAACAAAGTTATCCACAGGCCTGTGGAAAGCATCGGAAATCCAAAAATAATCGGCGGTTTACGGGCGATTCTGATGTTTCACTTTAAGTTTGTCCCGCCAACGCCCGTACCGGTGTCGAACTCCCATCCGCGGAGCCGTGCACGATGACCGACGTCTTCGTGCGCGTCGCCGTCGATCAGCCTTTGGCCGTGCTGTTCGACTACCGTCACGCATTGCCGGACGCGCCCGTTGTTGGGAAGCTGGTGCAGGTACCGTTCGGGCGCCGCGAAGTCGTCGGGCTGATCTGCGAAATCGCCCATACAAGCGACGTGCCTGCCAGCAAACTGCGCAACGTAACCGCGATTTGCAGCGGCTGCGCGCCGCTGTCCGACGCATGGATCGCGCTCGCCGGCTTCGCTGCCGATTACTACCAGCGTGGCCTCGGCGAAGTCGCGCTGCCGGCGCTGCCTCAGGCGTTACGCGACGCTTCGCGCTGGGATCGGCTTTTCGCTGTCGAGCCGCGCTATCGGCTGCTGGACGAAGGGCGTGCGCATCTTCCCGACGCGTTGCCCGCGCGCGCACGCGCCTTGCGTCGCCTTGCCGAAGCGTTTGCCGAAGCGCCGTCGCTCGGTCTGTCCGACGCCCGCGCGCTGCATCCCAAAGCAAGCGCAACGTTCGACGACTGGCTCGCGCGCGGATGGATCGAAGCCGCCGCGCCGGACATCGCGGAAGCAGAAGCCCACACGCCGACGCCGACCGCCAACGTCGCGCTTCCCGTTCTGACCGGCGAACAGCGCGACGCCGTCGACGCTATCGGGCAGGCGCAAGGCTTCGCGCCGTTCCTGCTTCACGGCGTGACGGGCAGCGGCAAGACCGAGGTCTATCTGCACGCGCTGGCCGCGCTGCTCGCCAGTCGGCCGGACGCCCAGGCGCTCGTTCTTGTTCCCGAAATCAATCTGACGCCGCAGTTCGAATCCGCGTTTCGCGCGCGCTTCGCGGCGCTCGCGGACGGCTCCATCGTCACGATGCACAGCGGTTTGGCCGAAGGCGAGCGCGCACGGCACTGGCTCGCGGCGCATACGGGTAGCGCGCGCATCGTGCTCGGCACGCGCCTCGCGATCCTCGCGTCGATGCCGAAGCTCGCGATGATCGTCGTCGATGAAGAGCACGATCCCGCGTACAAGCAGCAGGAAGGCTTGCGCTACTCCGCGCGCGATCTGGCGATCTATCGCGCAAAGCAGCTCGGCATTCCCGTCGTGCTCGGATCGGCGACGCCGTCGCTCGAAACCTGGTGGCAAGCCGATCAGGGCCGATACACGCGGTTGACGCTCACGCGCCGCGCCGTCGCCGAAGCGGCGTTGCCCACCGTGAAGCTTATCGATCTCGAAGAGGAAAGACGGCGCGGCCGCGCGTCGGTCGATGGACTGGCGGGACCGCTCATCGCCGCGCTGAAGACGCGCGTGGAACGCGGCGAGCAAAGTCTCGTGTTTCTGAACCGGCGCGGCTATGCGCCGATCCTGTCCTGCGACTCCTGCGGCTGGGTCGCGGGCTGTCCGCGCTGCAGCGCCTATGCGGTGCTCCACAAGCCGGAGCGGGCGCTGCGTTGTCATCACTGCGGCTGGGAATCGCGCATTCCGAAGTCGTGCCCGGAGTGCGGCAACATCGATATCGCGCCGATGGGCCGCGGCACGCAGCGCGTCGAGGAAACGCTCGCGAGCGTCGTGCCGGGCGCGCGCGTGCTGCGCATCGATGCCGACAGCACGCGCCGCAAGGGCAGCGCGCAGGCGCTTTTCTCCGACGTCCACGCGGGCGAAGTCGATATTCTGGTCGGTACGCAGATGATCGCGAAGGGCCACGATTTCCGTCGCGTGACGCTCGTCGGCGTGCTCAATGCCGATACCGCGCTTTTCTCGCACGACTTCCGCGCGAGCGAGCGGCTTTTCGCGCAACTGACGCAGGTGAGCGGCCGCGCTGGCCGCGCCGGCTTGCCCGGCGAGGTGATGATCCAGACGCGCTATCCGCGCCACGCGCTGTATCAGGCGTTATCTCGGCAGGACTACGTGGGCTTCGCCAGTTCGACGCTGGCCGAGCGACGCGACGCATGTCTGCCGCCGTTCGTTTATCAGGCGATGCTGCGCGCCGAAGGCCGCACGCTGGAAGGGGCGCTTGGCTTTCTCGCGGAAGCGGCGGCGGCCTTTGCGCCTCTGCCCGGCGCCGATCGCGTCACGGTTTACGACGCGGTGCCGCTCACCATCGTGAAAGTGTTCAATGTCCATCGGGCGCAACTGCTGCTCGAGAGCACGTCGCGCGCGGCGCTTCAGGCGTCGCTGCGTGCATGGCAGCCGCTGTTGCGCTCGCTCAAGGGCGTGCTGCGCTGGAACGTGGAAGTCGATCCGCTGGACGTTTGAATCTGGCCGCCGCGCGGCGATTCAAACCTTCGTGCGTGAAATCTCGTTGTGCGCCAGGCGGGCTTCTTCGGACGCCTCGTTCATACGATGATGGCGCAACGAAGCACCTCGCACGAACAACATCGCGCAAATTGCCAACATCGCCCAAACGCTCGCTACCACGATCCAAGTGCTCATGCCCGTTGCTCTCCCGAAACCGCGGCGCTTACCGCGGATGCAGCGCCACTGACGGCGCGTTTGCGTTTATATCGGCGCAGGGCGGGCATTTACTTAGGGGCTATCCCAAAAATATTCGGACTAGGGAAAGTACTAGGTCGCAACCGCCTGGCTCGGGCCAGAGGATTACCGCGCAAAGCCTTGCGCCACAAGGGTTTGGTCATGGTGCAACCCTAGCGAAAATCTCGGTTGCACCTTTTATATCAGCGGGGTACGATTCGCCAACTTTTTGGTCATTGGCCGGGTGAGCACGACCGGCAAACGAAGGAAATATGGCGAGCACAACCTTAGGCGTCAAAGTCGACGATCTGCTGCGTTCCCGGCTGAAGGATGCCGCGACGCGCCTCGAGCGCACTCCCCACTGGCTGATCAAGCAGGCGATCTTCGCTTATCTGGAGCGCATCGAACATGGTCAGCTTCCGCCCGAGCTGTCGGGCGCGAATGGCTCGTCCGACATGGCCGATGCCGCTCCCGTCGATGGCGACGAAGACGGCGCGATGCATCCTTTCCTCGATTTCGCGCAGAACGTGCAGCCGCAATCCGTGCTGCGCGCGGCGATCACGGCGGCGTATCGCCGGCCGGAGCCGGAGTGCGTGCCGTTTCTGATCGGTCAGGCGCGCTTGCCCGCGAGCGTCTCCGCCGAAGCCGAAAAGCTCGCGACGAAGCTCGTCGAAGCGCTGCGCGCGAAGAGTTCGGGCGGCGGCGTCGAAGGGCTGATCCACGAGTTTTCGCTGTCGAGCCAGGAAGGCGTCGCGCTGATGTGTCTCGCCGAAGCGCTGCTGCGCATTCCCGACCGCGCGACCCGCGATGCGCTCATCCGCGACAAGATCAGCAAGGGCGACTGGAAGTCGCACATGGGCCAGGCGCCGTCGCTGTTCGTGAACGCGGCGACGTGGGGCCTGATGATCACCGGCAAGCTCGTGACGACGAACAGCGAGACGGGTCTGTCGTCCGCGCTGACGCGCCTGATCGGCCGGGGCGGCGAGCCGCTGATCCGCAAGGGCGTCGACATGGCGATGCGCCTGATGGGCGAGCAGTTCGTCACCGGCGAGAACATTTCCGAGGCGCTCGCGAACAGCCGCAAATACGAAGCGCGCGGCTTCCGTTACTCCTACGACATGCTCGGCGAAGCCGCGACCACGGAAGAAGACGCGCAGCGCTACTACGCGTCCTACGAGCAGGCGATCCACGCGATCGGCAAGGCCGCTGGCGGGCGCGGCATCTACGAAGGCCCTGGCATTTCGATCAAGCTGTCCGCGCTGCATCCGCGCTATTCGCGCTCGCAGCAGGAACGCACGATGAACGAGCTGCTGCCGCGCGTGCGTTCACTCGCGCAACTGGCGCGACGTTATGACATCGGCCTGAACATCGACGCGGAAGAAGCCGATCGCCTCGAACTGTCGCTCGATCTGCTCGAAGCGCTGTGCTTCGATCCGGAGCTGGCGGGCTGGAACGGCATTGGTTTCGTGGTGCAGGGGTATCAGAAACGCTGCCCGTTCGTGATCGACTATCTGATCGATCTCGCGCGCCGTAGCCGTCATCGCTTGATGATTCGTCTCGTGAAGGGCGCGTACTGGGACACCGAAATCAAGCGCGCGCAAGTCGATGGCCTCGAAGGCTATCCCGTCTATACGCGCAAGATCTACACGGACATTTCGTACCTCGCGTGCGCGAAAAAGCTGCTCGGCGCACCCGATGCCGTGTATCCGCAATTCGCGACGCACAACGCGTTCACGCTGTCGGCGATCTACCATCTCGCGGGCCAGAACTACTATCCCGGACAGTACGAGTTCCAGTGCCTGCACGGCATGGGCGAGCCGCTCTACGAAGAAGTCACCGGCCGCGACAAGCTGAACCGTCCGTGCCGCGTGTATGCGCCGGTCGGCACGCATGAAACGCTGCTCGCGTATCTCGTGCGCCGCCTGCTGGAGAATGGCGCGAACACGTCGTTCGTGAACCGTATCGCCGATGAGTCGATTCCGGTGAAGGAACTCGTGCGCGATCCGATCGACGAAGCGCAGGAGATCACGCCGCTCGGCGCGCCGCATGCGAAGATTCCGTTGCCGCGTCAGCTCTATGGCAACGAGCGTCCGAACTCGATGGGCCTCGACCTTTCGAACGAGCATCGTCTGGCGTCGCTGTCGTCGGCGCTGCTGGCGAGTGCCAATCATGCGTGGCGTGCGGAGCCGATGCTCGAAGGCGGCTCGACCGATAACGGCGTTGCGCGCGATGTGCGCAATCCTTCGGATCAGCGCGATCTGGTCGGAACCGTGGTCGAAGCGTCGTCCGAACAAGTCAGCGCCGCGATCGCCAACGCGGTCGCCGCCGCGCCGATCTGGCAGGCGACGCCCGTCGAAGACCGCGCCGATTGTCTCGCGCGCGCCGGTGACCTGCTCGAAGCGCAGATGCACACGCTGATGGGGCTGATCATCCGCGAGGCGGGCAAGTCGCTGCCGAACGCCATCGCCGAAATCCGCGAGGCCGTGGACTTCCTGCGCTATTACGCGTCGCAGATTCGCGCGGAGTTTTCGAACGATACGCATCGTCCGCTCGGTCCGGTCGTCTGTATCAGCCCGTGGAATTTCCCGCTCGCGATCTTCATGGGCCAGGTCGCCGCCGCGCTCGCCGCCGGCAATCCAGTGCTCGCGAAGCCTGCCGAGCAGACGCCGCTGATCGCCGCGCAAGCTGTGCGCATTCTGCGCGAAGCCGGGGTGCCGGCTGGCGCGGTGCAACTGTTGCCGGGCAATGGCGAAACGGTCGGTGCGGCGCTCGTCGCCGATCCGCGCACGCGCGCCGTGATGTTCACCGGCTCGACGGAAGTCGCACGCCTCATCAACAAGACGCTGTCGGAACGACTCGATTCCGATGGTCGTCCGATTCCGCTCATCGCCGAAACCGGCGGGCAGAACGCGATGATCGTCGATTCGTCGGCGCTCGCGGAGCAAGTGGTCGCGGACGTTTTGCAGTCGTCGTTCGATTCGGCCGGTCAGCGCTGCTCGGCGCTGCGCGTGCTGTGCTTGCAAGATGACGTCGCCGATCGCACGCTCGAGATGCTCACCGGCGCGATGAACCAGCTCGCGGTCGGCAATCCGGATCGGCTGTCGACGGACGTCGGCCCCGTCATCGACGCCGACGCGAAACGCGGCATCGATGCGCATGTCGCCGGGATGCGCGACAAGGGCCGCAACGTCACGCAACTGCCGCTGCCGGACAACTGCGCGCAAGGCACGTTCGTGCCGCCGACGCTCATCGAGCTGGACAGCATCGACGAGCTCAAGCGCGAAGTGTTCGGCCCGGTGCTCCATGTGGTGCGTTATCGCCGTTCGAACCTTGATAAACTCCTCGACCAAATTCGCTCGACCGGTTATGGGCTGACGCTCGGCATCCATACGCGTATCGACGAAACCATTGCGCATGTCATCGCGCGGGCGCACGTGGGCAACATCTACGTGAACAGGAACGTGATCGGCGCGGTGGTCGGCGTGCAGCCGTTCGGCGGCGAAGGATTGTCGGGCACGGGCCCGAAGGCGGGCGGTGCGCTGTACTTGCAGCGTCTGCTGGCGAAGCGCCCGACCGGCTTGCCGAAGTCGCTTGCTAGTACGCTCGTCGTCGATCAGTCCGCGTCGAAGGACACGCCTTCGGCGGCGCTCACGGCATTGCGCGACTGGGCGATCGGCGAACGCGATCCGCAGACGGCCGCGCGTTGCGACGGCTATCTGCAACACGTGATGGCGGGCGCGACGGCCGTGCTGAACGGCCCGACCGGCGAACGCAACACATACACGCTCGGCGCGCGCGGCACGGTGCTATGCGTGGCGGCGACGGCAAGCGGCGCGCGCGCCCAGCTTGCCGCCGTGCTCGCGACGGGCAACCGCGCGTTGTTCAGCGGATCGGCGGGCGAGCAACTGGCGGCGTCGCTGCCTGCGTCGCTCAAGCCGTATGCGCGGGTCGGGAAAGCGGCGGAAGATTTCGATGCCGTGCTGTTCGAAGGCGACAGCGATGAACTGCTGTCGCTCGTGAAGGAAGTCGCGAAGCGTCCGGGGCCGATCGTATCGGTGCAGGGCGTGGCTGCGGGAGCGTTCGCCGACGCTGGCCACGACGGCGAAGATTACGCGCTCGAACGCCTGTTGACGGAACGCTCGGTGAGCGTGAACACGGCGGCGGCGGGCGGCAATGCGAATTTGATGACGATCGGTTGAGACACCCCTCGAGCGCTCGATTCAAACGAATTCAAACAAGCGGCAGCAGGCACGGCGATCCCGGCACAAGCTGCCATCCACACTGGAATAAGGAGAAGCTATGAAGCACACGATGACCAGGCTGGCAGCAGCCATGACGCTCGCCGGACTGTCGCTCGCGGGGACCGCATTTGCACAGCAAGTCGAGGACGTGAAGGTCGGTTATGCCGGACCGCTGACCGGTGCGCAGGCGCACTACGGCAAGGACATGGAGAACGGCATCACGCTCGCCGTCGAAGATTTCAACGCCACGAAGCCGACGATCGGCGGCAAGCCGGTTCGCATCGTGCTGAACTCGGCCGACGATCAGGCCGACCCGCGCACGGGCACGACCGTCGCGCAGCGCCTCGTCGATGACGGCATCAAGGGCATGCTCGGCCACTTCAATTCGGGCACGACGATCCCGGCATCGCGCATCTACGCGAACGCGGGCATCCCCGAAATCGCGATGGCGACCGCGCCGGAATATACGACGCAGGGCTTCAAGACGGCCTTCCGCATGATGACCTCCGACACGCAGCAAGGCTCGGTCGCGGGCGAGTTCGCGGTGAAGAACCTGAAGGTCAAGAAGATCGCGATCGTCGATGACCGCACGGCTTACGGCCAGGGTCTCGCCGACCAGTTTGAGAAGGCGGCGAAGGCGGCGGGCGGCACGATCGTCGTGCGCGAATTCACGAACGACAAGGCCGTCGACTTCAAGGCGATTCTGACCAAGATCAAGTCGACCAATCCGGACCTCGTGTACTACGGTGGCGCGGATTCGCAAGCCGGCCCGATGGTCAAGCAGATGAAGACGCTCGGCTTCCGCGCGCCGCTGATGGCGGGCGAAATGGTGAAGACCGACACCTTCGTGAAGATCGCGGGCGACGCGGCGGATGGCACGGTGGCATCGCTCGCCGGCCTGCCGATGGACGAGATGCCGGGCGGCGCGGCGTACTCGGCGAAGTACAAGAAGCGCTTCAACGAAGACGTGCAGACGTACTCGCCGTATGCCTACGACGGCGCAATGGCGATGTTCACCGCGATGAAGGCAGCCAACTCGACGGACCCGGCGAAGTACCTGCCGTTCCTCGCGAAGACGGACATGCAAGGCGTGACGGCGAAGCACCTGTCGTACGACTCGAAGGGCGATCTGAAGAACGGCGGGATCACGCTGTATAAGGTCGTTGGCGGGAAGTGGACGACGCTGCAGAGCGTGGGCGGGAAGTAAGCGGGTTTTGCTTTGGTTGAACGGCTCGGCCGCGAAAGCGGTCGGGCCGTTTTGTTTCTAGCTTGCTGTTCGAACTATTTTCGCGAACGTGCCTTTCTGCCCGGTGCCTTCCTGATAACTCACTTCCATGCCTTCTTCGAGTTCGTCCGGGTCGATATCAGTGAGAGCCTTATAGGGAAAGAACATGTTCTTTAGACCGATCTCTGGTCTGATGAGACCATACGTTTCCTTCAACACATCGATGAAGCCGACCTTCCAATCCGCTTCCGCGGCCCCGGAAGGCGGTTGACGGTCTCGTCGGCGCTGGAACAGTCCGCTAAGAACAACACGTTCGTCGCCAGAGGTAGCGTCCATTCGGTCGATGATCTCTGACATCACGATGGAATAGTTCACCTCTCTGAGCAACATCTGACTCGGCCGTGCGACTTGGATCTCACCGCTCGCGGTTTCGTGTGTGAAGAACCAACTGACGGTCATTACGCGGATTCCAAGTGTCTTTAGCTTGCGCGCGAGTGGAATATAGTCGCCATCGCTCGCAATCAGAACGACGACATCGAAGTGCTTGTAGATGGCGAGTTCGAACGCTTCCAGCGCGAGCCAGACATCGACGCCCTTTTCCTTCCCGACGAAGTTCATCGGAAGATAGTGCGCAGTGACGTTTTCTCGCATGAGCATGTCATCGACTACGCGCTCATTGAATAGCGTCTTCTCACTGCTTTTTTGAGCGGAAAAGCGTCCGCGAAAGTAGTGCGCGTCGATGACTTGGCAAGCACGGTGCTCGACCTCTTCGTGAACGCCAACGCAGTACCGAATGTAGTCGTGAAGGCCTGAAACAGAAATCCACGCCTTCTTCTCATGCTGATGGTTGTAATACTTGCTGACGCGATCGAAGTAATTGCCGTCGTAGAAAACGCCGATCTTGGTCAGTTGCCTCGCTGCGTGGGACATCGTGCAGTCGCTCCTTTTTATCGATTATCGAGTCGGCTCTCTGTAACGAGAACTCGAATTCGATTATCGGAAGCGACCCTGCAAGTTTGATAGTGCGGAATGCTGAATTAAATCTGCCAAAAAGCAGGTCATTCGGACGATTTCCTGACCCGCTTCCACCCCGTCACCATCGCCCGAATCAAATTCTCGCGCGTCCACAAGCTCATCAAAATCGCCGCGACGACATGCACGCACACGCAAACCTCGACGGCAATCGACAGCCAAGCATGAATTTCCTGCGGCCAGTCTTCGCCCCAGAACGCATCGAGCCTCATGATCCAGCCGGACACCGCGAGCGCAAGAATCAGGAACCACAGCAAGAGCGCCATCAGCCCGCCGAGCGGATTGTGCGACAGGTGATGCATCGGCTTGCCCTTCGCAAGCGAGCGCAGATATTCGACGAGATGTGAAACCCTCGGCCACCACGCGGAGAATCGCGCATGACGCGACCCGATGAAGCCCCACGCGATCCGCGCAATGACGAGCCCCGCCGCGACATAACCCAATAAGCGATGCGTGGAATCCGTCGGCCCGAACAGATTCCACAGCACGATGCCCGCGACGACCCAGTGCGTGAGCCGTACGAAGCCGTCCCAGACTTTCACTGCGTGAGCGTCACTCGACTTCCGACTTCACGACAGCCAGCGTCTTCGTGTCGTAATAGATCTCGACCTTCTTGCCGTCCTTGTTGTGGCCGTAGATCTCGTAGCAATTGCCATCGACCTTGAATTTGCGAATCTTGTAGCCTTGGGCCTCGAGCTGCGCCTTGGCATCCGATTCTTTCATCCATTCGCTCTTCGGATGCGCCGTGCAATCCGCCTTCGCGAACGCTGCGCCCGAAAAACCCAATGCCAACGACAAAGCCAGAACCTTAAGCATCGCTAACTCCCAGTGGTTTCGAACTGGCTACTCTACTGCCACCGGAAGCGCGCTGCAAGCAGATCGAAAGTTTGTCTCTTAGCCCTGCCCTTGCTGGCGAATTTGTTCGAGTGTCGCGCCCGGCGTGCTCTGATCCTGCGGAATTCGGATCTCGATGACCGCCGGTAATCCCGACGCCTGCGCGCGCTCGAAAGCGGGCATGAACTGGTCCGTCGTTTCGACGAGTTCGCCGTGCGCCCCGAACGCGCGCGCATACGCGACGAAGTCCGGATTCGTGAGCCCGGTCCCGTGCACGCGATTCGGATAATGCCGCTCCTGATGCATGCGGATCGTGCCGTACTGCGCGTTGTTCACGACGATGAAAATCACGCCGAGCCCGTACTGCATCGCCGTGGCGATCTCGTTGCTCGACATCATGAAGCAGCCGTCGCCCGCGAACGCAATCACCGTGCGCTGCGGATAAAGCGACTTCGCGGCGATCGCGGCGGGCACGCCGTAGCCCATCGCACCGCTCGTCGGCGCGACCTGCGATCTGAAATGCCGATAGGAATAGTGCCGATGCAGCCACGTCGCGTAATTGCCCGCGCCGTTCGTGAGGATCGAGTCGGCGGGTATCTTCTCCGCGAGCTGACGCATGATTTCGCCGAGCTGAATGTCGCCGAGCATCGGACGCGGCTTGCGCCATTCGAGATAGGCCGCGCGCGCGGCTTCCGCGCTGCCGTCCCATGAAACGGTGGCGGGCGGCGCCAAAGCGGCCAGAAGAGACGCGATTTCCGGCATGCCCGACACGATCGGCAGATCCGCGTTGTACACGCGCCCGAGCTCCTCCGCGCCCTGATGCACGTGGATGAGTGTCTGCTTCGTCTTCGGGATGTCGAGCAGCGTGTAGCCGCCCGTCGTCGATTCGCCCATGCGCGGGCCGAGCACGAAGAGCACGTCGGCATCGCGCACGCGCGCGGCGAGCGCCGGATTGATGCCGAGGCCGACATCGCCCGCATAATTCGGATGCTCGTTGGAAAGCGTGTCCTGATAGCGGAAGGCGCAGCCCACCGGCAGTTTCCACTGCTCGACGAAGCGCGCGAAATCCTGCGTCGCCTCGGTCGTCCAGCCGCTGCCGCCTGCGATCACGAACGGCTTCTTTGCATTCGCGAGCAATTCGCGCAGGCGTTCGATCTGCGCCGCCGACGGCGATGCCGCCACGCGCTGATAACGCGGCGCGGGCGGCGCGGCGTCGACGGCTTCGGTCAGCATGTCTTCCGGCAGCGCGAGCACGACCGGACCCGGACGGCCCGACGTCGCCGCGTGAAACGCATGACTCATATATTCCGGCACGCGGCGCGGATCGTCGATTTGCGCGACCCACTTCGCCATCTGCCCGAACATCCGCCGATAGTCGATTTCCTGAAATGCCTCGCGATCCATGTGTTCGCGCGCGCATTGGCCGATGAGCAGGATCATCGGCGTCGAATCCTGAAACGCGGTGTGCACGCCGATCGACGCGTGCGTCGCGCCCGGCCCGCGCGTGACGATCGCGACGCCCGGCCGGCCCGTCAGCTTGCCGACCGCCTCGGCCATGTTCGCCGCGGCCGCTTCGTGGCGGCAGACGATCGTCTGGATCTGCGAGGTTTCGTCGTGCAGGGAGTCGAGCACCGCAAGGAAGCTTTCTCCGGGCACGCAAAACACGCGTTCGACGCCGTGATGCACGAGCGCATCGACGAGAAGACGCGCACCGGTGGTCTGAATCTGAGCAGGGACAGCGGACGCCATGCGAGGAAGTCTCCGTTTTATATGTGAACAGACCCTAGAGCTTACGCCGTCGCGCCGATGTCAGGCCAGAAGCGAGGCGGAATCTTTTTCCGGTACGCGCAGCCGATCGAGCCGGCGCTGCATTCCCATCAGCCGAAATACCCCTTTTTCTCACCGTTTATCCAGCGATGGACGACAGGTGAAGTTCGCAATAATGGCTTCACTGAAAAGCGGACACGGCAACGAGCCAAGTGGGTCCGCCTCGCAAAGATCGCAGTCTCATACCTCATCGGGGGCAAGTTTGAACATTCGTAAATTCATCGGCGCGAACAGCCGCGACGCATTGCGCCAGGTTCGTGAAGCGCTCGGCCCCGATGCCGTGGTGTTGTCCAATCGCACGCTGGATGATGGTTCCGTCGAAATCGTCGGTGTCGCGGACAGCGATATCGCATCGATCTCGCCCGCCGCGAAAGAACAGGCCGTGCGTTCGTCCGGCACGTCGCGCGCCGCGCTGGCCGCCGCCGCAGCGACGATGCCGGTCCGGCAATCCGCCGCGAATCCTTATGCGAGCGGCGACGTGTTTTCGTCGGTTTTCGGCGCGAACACCGACGCCGACGATGAATTTGACGTCGAGCCCGAAGCGCATCCCGACGACGAAGCGCCGCGCACGATGGCCGACACGAATCCGTGGCTGATCGAGCACGCGAAGCGCATCGCGCAGCAGGCGGCGATGCCGTCGAACCGTCCGCTTACGGCGTCCGCGGCGATCGCTCGCGGCATGGGCGTGCCGGTGCAGGTATCGGCGCAGGAAGCGCGCGTCGAGAAAGCGCCGGAAACGGGCAAGTACGCGATGCGCCAGCAAGCGAAGCGCACGGAAGCTGCGATCGAGCCGAAAGTCGAAACGCCCGGCTGGGCGCGCGAAGCCGCGCAGGTCGCCGCACGCCGCGCCGCGCAGAAGATCAACGCGAATGCCACGCACGCCGATGCGCCCGCCGCGAGCAACGCGCCCGCCACGCCGGAAAACGCATTCGAAGCCCTGCCCGCGAACGCGGCGGCCGTCGTCACGGAAGCGATCCGCGCGCGCATGGAGCAGGTCGTCAACGAAACGGTGATGAACGAGCTTTCGTCGATGCGCACGATGATGGAAGAGCACTTCTCCGGTCTGCTCTGGGGCGAGCGTCAGCGCCGCAACCCGACGGGCAGCGCGCTCACGAAGCGTCTTTTCTCGGCCGGTTTCTCCGCGCAACTGGTTCGCATGATGGTGGAAAACATGCCGGAGATGGAGAGCGTCGAAGGTGCGCTCGAGTGGGTGCAGCAAGTGCTCGAATCGAACATCCCGGTGATGGACAGCGAAGACGCGCTGATGGAACGCGGCGGCGCATTCGCGCTGATGGGTCCGACGGGCGTCGGCAAGACGACGACCACGGCAAAGCTCGCGGCGCGCTGCGTGATGCGTTTCGGCGCCAGCAAGGTCGCGCTGCTCACGACCGACAGCTACCGGATCGGCGCGCACGAGCAACTGCGCATCTTCGGCAAGATTCTCGGCGTGTCGGTTCACGCGGTGAAGGACGCCGCCGACCTGCAACTCGCGCTGTCCGAGCTGCGCAACAAACATATCGTGCTGATCGACACCATCGGCATGAGCCAGCGCGATCGCATGGTCTCCGACCAGATCGCGATGCTGTGCGGCGCGGGCCATCCGGTGCAGCGCATCCTGCTGCTCAACGCGACGAGCCACGGCGACACGCTCAACGAAGTCGTGCAGGCCTACAAGAGCGCGCCGGATCAGCCGCCGCTCGCGGGCTGCATCCTCACGAAGCTCGACGAAGCAACCAACCTCGGCGGTGTACTCGATACGGTCATCCGCTACAAGCTGCCGGTGCATTACGTGTCGACCGGCCAGAAGGTGCCGGAGAACCTGTACGTCGCCACGAAGCGTTTTCTCATCAAGAGCGCGTTCTGCATCCCGCGCGACGGCTCGCCGTTCGTGCCGCAGGACGAAGAAGTGCCGGCGCTGCTTTCCGCATTGTCCGCGCGCGCCACGACCGAAATGCATGGGGTGCACTTTGGATAAGTTCGTGCTCGACCAGGCGGAAGGTCTGCGACGGCTCCTCACGCGCGCTGGTTCGCGCGTAGTGGCGGTCGCGGGCGGGCCGGCGGGCATCGGCTGCACGTCGGCGGTGGTGAATCTCGGCGCGGCGCTGTCCGTGCATGGCAAGGACGTGCTCGTGATCGACGAGCATCGCGACGCAGGATCGGTCAGCCGTCTCGCGGGCCTCGATGATGCGGGCGCGCTTGCAGCGGTGATGTCCGGCCGCCGCGCGCTTGCCGATGTCGTCGAGCGCACGCCGTTGGGTTTCTCGCTGATCGCGGCGTCCCGCGATGAACGCATCGTCCACGATGCCGCGCAATGCCGCGCATTGCTCGACGGTCCCGCGGACATCGTGCTGATCGATGCGCAACTCGATCGCCACGGTGCGCTGTCGACGCTCGCGGCACAGGCGCATGACTTTCTCATTGTGACGCGGGTAGCCGCGTCGGCGATCACCGAAGCGTATGCGTGCATGAAGCGCCTGCATTACGCCCATGCGATCGGCCAGTTCCGCGTGCTCATCAATCACGTGCAGAACCCGGCCGACGCGGCGGTCGCGTTCGACAACCTGTCGGGCGTCGCGAGCCGGTATCTGGCCGTGTCGCTCGTGCAGGCGGGATATGTGTCCGAGGATGCGCGCGTCGCTCGGGCGAAGGAACTCTCACGCTGCGCAGTCGAAGCGTTCCCGGCCACGGCCGCGGCACGCGACTACCGCGCGATTGCGGCGGAGCTCCTCCACTGGCCGATGCGCCCCGCGCAGTACATGCGCGCGGCGGGCGGCCAGGCAGACGCGCAAATTCCGGTTGGCGACTCTGAACAGGGTGGGCGGGAGGCGGCGCGACGAGCGGCTGCGTTTCACGACCTTGCAATGAGCAGCACGGCGTCGATGTGATCAAGATAGGTGACCAAGATGTATAACGCCCAAGGCAAACTCTCACAGTCGGAAGTGCTGACGAAATATGCACCGCTCGTTCGCCGGCTGGGGCTTCAGCTCGTCGCCAAGATGCCGGCGAGCGTCGATCTCGACGATCTGATCCAGGCCGGCATGATCGGCCTCCTCGACGCGGCGAGCCGCTACAAGGAAGATCAGGGCGCGCAGTTCGAAACCTACGCGAGCCAGCGTATCCGCGGCGCAATGCTCGACGAGCTGCGCGCGAACGACTGGCTGCCGCGCAGCATGCGCAAGACGTCGCGCGAAGTGGAATCGGCGGTGCACAAGGTCGAGCAGAACCTCGGCCGCTCGGCGAGCGAGATGGAGATCGCGGACCACATGAAGCTGCCGCTCGACGAATATCAGTCGATGCTCCAGGATCTGCACGGCAGCCAGTTGATCTATTACGAAGACTTCGATCGCTCCGCCGACGACGAGCCGTTCCTCGACCGCTATTGCGTCGATCGCTCGGACCCGCTGTCCGCATTGCTCGATGACAGCCTGCGCGGTGCGCTGATCGAAGCCATCGACAAGCTGCCCGAGCGCGAGAAGCTCCTGATGAGCCTCTATTACGAGCGCGGCCTGAATCTGCGCGAAATCGGCGCGGTGATGGAAGTGAGCGAATCGCGCGTGTGCCAGCTGCACAGCCAGGCGGTCGCGCGTCTGCGCACGAAGCTGCGCGAGCAGGCCTGGACGACCGTCGAGGCTTGAGGCTTTTTAGTTAGTGTCGAAGTCGCGCGTCTCGGCGAACACGGTCTTGCCTTCGCCGAGACTTTTCGCGCGATACATCGCACGGTCGGCGGCGCGCAGCACGGCGGTCATGCCGGATTGATGCGCGGCTGCCGCGCTGGACAGCAGACATGCGCCGATGCTCGCCGATACCGACACCGGCCGTTCCTGCACCGACGTGATCGCGCCCAGCACCGAATGGATGCTGTCGGCGACGGCGAGCACCGCGGCGCGATCGCGCACCTGATGCGCGAGCACGACGAATTCGTCGCCACCGAGACGCGCCGTCGTATCGGATTTGCGCATGCGCCTGGCGAGCGATTGCGCGAAGGATTGCAGCAGCATGTCGCCGACGGCGTGACCGTAGGTGTCGTTCACTTCCTTGAAGCCGTCGAGATCGATGAGCAGCAGCGCGGTGGCGGCGTCGCCATCGGCTTTGGGCGTGGTCATCGCGCGATCGACGATCTGTTCGAGCGCGTAACGGTTCGATAGTCCCGTGAGCGGATCGGTCGATGCCTGGCGCGCGAGATCGCGATTGGCATTCCCGAGACGATCGACGAGCACGCTCAGATACACCGACGCGGCCAGCACGCTCAGACCCAGCCCGATCGCGGCGGGGATATTCGCGTTCCACCACGGCTGCCCGATGGAGAGCGTCACGACGATGACGAGCGCGGTTGCGCACGAGACGGCAAGCGTGCGCTTGCCGTAACGGCATCCTGAACCGATCAGAAACCAGAACATCACCCAGATGAGCGGCAGCGCGATGGCGCCGCCCGCCGCGAGCGCGAGCCCGAGAATCGATTGATCGGCGATGGTCGTCGCGGTGAGACGTATCTGCGATGGCGACGTTGCGCGGCTCACGATGAGCAGCGTGATCGCGCCATAAGAGACGTAAAGCGCGATGATGCGCATGACCAGCAGTGCATCGCGCGAGGGATGGAGCCACGAGAAGACGCCGTAGGCCAGAAGAACCGCTGCGCCCATCCAGACACGTAGCGTGGCCTGCTCGCGTTCGGGATTCCGGTTCCCGGACCATGCAAAGGCATAGCCCCGGCGTGCCGGCTGATGCACCTGCTCCATACTGAACCCCTGGATGGTGATTTCTTTCTTTTATCTTGCTGTTATTTACTGCTGCCCCGACGCACGGCACCGGCGAGATTGCACCGGGCGAGCGATCCGCTATTTTGCAACGTTTTGCGAAGATGCTGTGTTTCGTGTAAGTACGGCTTTCGCACGACCTTTTCGACTTCACCGCGATGCGCGACGAATCTTTTCTTTCTCTGGCCGGCGAATGGCTGCCGGTCTGCAATAGCGAGGACGTGCCGGAGGGTGGCGCGCGCGGTTTCATCGTCGCGGATGAAAGGATCGTCGTATGGCGCGACAGTATCGGCGTGGCGCATGTGTGGCGGGATTACTGTCCGCATCGGGGCGCGCAGTTATCGCTCGGGCATGTGATGCGCGACCAGATCGTATGTCCGTATCACGGCTGGCGTTACGACATCGAAGGGGAGTGCTTGCACATTCCGTCGAATCCGTCGCTAAGGCCGGCGAAGCGTGCCTGCGCAACGACCTTCGTCAGCGAGGAGAAATATGGCGTCGTGTGGATGTGTTTCGGCGAGCCCGCGCATGCGCTCGATTTCTTTCCCGAGGCCGCGATTCCAGGCGGCAGACGCATCAATCTCGCGCCGCAGACGGTGAGGACATCGGCGCCGCGCGTCGTCGAAAATTTTCTGGATATGGCGCACTTCTCGTTCGTGCATGCAGGGATTCTCGGCGATGCGGCGCATACGGAAGTGCGCGATTACGACGTCGTTTCGGTCGATGGCGGGCTCGAGGCGCGGCAATTTCGATATTGGCAGCCTGCCGGAATGCCGGGGCAAGGCGGCGGCGCGATGATCGATTACGTGTATCGCGTGAAGCGTCCGTTGATCGCGAGTCTCACGAAGATGGCGTCGGGCGGGATGGGGGCGTTGCATATCATGCTGGCGGCGTCGCCGGTCACGCAGACGGAGACGCGTGCATGGCTCGTTTCCATCCATGAGGACGATGCGGTGCACAGCGATCGGGAGCTTTACGACTTCAATATGGAGATCCTGATGCAGGACACGCCGATCGTGGAGTCGCAATGGCCTCGGCTTTTGCCTCTCGATCTGGATGCGGAGTTACATCAGCGATGTGATCGGATGGCGGTGGAGTATCGGAGGTGGTTGAGGGGGAGGGGGTTTGGTTGGGGGACCGTGCTCGGGAAAAGAGTCGTCGAATGATGGCGCTTCTCTAGAGACGATTGGCGCGCCCGGCTGGGATCGAACCAGCAACCCCTGCCTTCGGAGGGCAGTACTCTATCCATTGAGCTACGGGCGCATCGGCGGGGAGCCTTGCGAGGCGGAAAAACGAAAGCGCCGGTAAAGAAACCAGCTGCAAGGCCCATGCGAATCCGAGAGGATACCTGCTTTCCATGACTTCGTCCATCGCGCGGGCCTGACCACCGCGCGCTAGAACAGTCGCAAAGCATCACACGATTCGGGTAAACGCCGTTCCACCGCGCCCGCCACCTCGCGCCGACAGTTAAGCGTTCCGTCTATAATCGACCGTGCCTTTCCCCAAGGCGCGCGCTTAAGCGCATTGCCTTAGCTGTCACGCTGTCACTGAACCGACTCACACCAAAAAACGGGAGACGAGACAAGCATGAGCGAAGCACCCCACGGAGCCCCGATCAAGACACCCGGCCAACTCATCGCCGCGGTCATCGCGGGATTCGGCATCCCGGTCGCCATCATCATCCTGCTCGCGGTGTACGTGAACAACGCGACACGCATCGGCGCGGGCACGGACATCGAGCAGTCGGTTAAGGAGCGCATCGCGCCCGCCGCACAGGTCGATATCCGCGATGCCAACGCGCCGCGCGTCTACAAGACCGGCGAGGAAGTCTACAAGGCCGTGTGCTCGACCTGCCACGCGGCAGGCACGGCAGGCGCGCCCAAATTCGGCGATGCCGGCGCGTGGTCCGCGCGTATCGGCGAAGGTTACGACACGCTTCTGCACAACGCGCTGAACGGCAAGGGCGCGATGCCCGCGCGCGGCGGCACGAGCCCCGACGACTACAGCGACTTCGAAATCGCGCGCGCGGTCGTCTATATGGCCAACGGCAGCGGCGGCAAGCTCGCGGAACCGGCTCAACCCGCGCCAGGCGCGGCGGCATCCGCAGGCGCTTCGGCGCCCGCCGCGGCTGCGGGTGCGCAAGAGAATGCGCAAGCAGCGGCAGCCGTCGCGGCGCTCGCATCGGTGCCGCAGGCCACGGCGGCGCCGGCAGCGGGCGCGCAAAGCGCCGACGCAGCACAGGCCGGCAAGGCGCTCTACGAACAGGTTTGCCAGGCATGTCACGCGGCCGGCGTGCTCAACGCACCGAAGTTCGGCGACAAGGCCGCCTGGGCGCCGCGCCTCAAGGAGCCGATGGACACGGTCTACAACTACGCGCTGCACGGCAAGGGCGCGATGCCGCCGAAGGGCGGATCGAACGCTCCGGACGCCGATGTAAAAGCGGCCGTCGATTACATGGTGAACGCGTCGAAGTAACCGGCGATCAGCTTTTCTGCAGAAGCGCCTTCAACATCGCCATGCGGTCTTTCGGCGACAAAGGCGCTTCTTCCTTGGTCGGCGGCGGGGCATCGTCGAGCAGCATCTCGGGGATGAAGCGCGACGGCTCGCACACCACCGTCTCCCGCGCGCGCTTTCTCTTCTTGCACCAGTTCAGATGCAAACTGCGCTGCGCCCGCGTGATCGCAACATACATCAGCCGCCGCTCTTCCTCGATGCGCGAATCGTCGACGGGCGCGTCATCGTCCGAAGCGCCGCGATGCGGCATGATGCCTTCCTCCACGCCCACCAGAAACACGTGCGGATACTCCAGCCCCTTCGACGCATGCACAGTCGATAGCCGCACGGCGTCCGGGTCTTCTTCCTTGCCTTCGAGCATCGACATCAGCGCGACGGTCTGGATCAGGCCGAGCAGGTTCTTGCCTTCATCGGCGAAACCGTCGGCAGTGTCGTAGCCCGTCCGCTCCGTTCCGGCCGAAGGCTCCGGCTTCGTCCCCTTGCGCTTCAGCCATTCTAGAAACTCGAGCACGTTCTGCCATTTCGACTGCGCCTGACGCTCGTCGTAGGCATCGTAGAGATACGACTCGTAGTGGATGGCTTCCATCATGTCGTCGAGCACTTCGGTCGCGGGGTCGCGCGCCGCCCGGTCCGACAGACGCCGCATCCACTCGCAGAACGTGCGCAGCGGCTCGACCTGCCGCGCCGACAGACGCGCCTCGATGCCGCCCATGAACACCGCCTCGAACAGCGACACCTTCGCCGCGCCCGCAAACGCGCCGAGCGCTTCGAGCGTCGTGTTGCCGACGCCGCGCCGCGGAGTCGTGATCGCGCGGATGAACGCGGGATCGTCGTCGGGATTTGCGATCAGACGCAGATAGGCGATGAGGTCCTTGATCTCGGCCTTGTCGAAGAACGATTGCCCGCCCGAGAGCACATACGGAATGCGCTCACGCCGCAGCACCTGCTCGAAGATGCGCGCCTGAAAATTTCCGCGATAGAGAATCGCGTAGTCGCGAAACTGCGTTCGCCGTTCGAACTTGTGCGCCGACAATCGAAACACGACGGACTCCGCCTCATGCTCTTCGTCGTTGCAGCCGGTGACGGTGATTGTGTCGCCCATGCCGTGCTCAGACCACAGCTTCTTCTCGAACAGCTTCGGATTGTTCGCGATGACGTTGTTCGCCGCCGTCAGAATCCGCACCGTCGATCGATAGTTCTGCTCCAGCTTGACCACATGCAGCTTCGGAAAATCCTTGCCGAGCTGCGCGAGGTTTTCGATGGTCGCGCCACGCCAGCCATAAATCGCCTGGTCGTCGTCGCCCACCGCGGTGAACGCAGCGCGCGGGCCGGCCAGCAGCTTCACCAGCTCGTACTGGCAGGCGTTCGTGTCCTGATATTCGTCGATGAGCAGATAACGCAAACGGTTCTGCCACTTGTCGCGCACCTGCTCGTTTTCCGCGAAGAGTTGCGCGGGGCGGAGGATCAGATCGTCGAAATCGAGCGCCTGATACGCGTGCAAGGTCGCGGCGTAGCTGCGGTACACGATCGCCGCCTGATGCTCGTCCTCGTTGTTCGCGAGCACGGCGGCCTGATCGGGCGAGACCATCGCGTTCTTCCACAGCGAAATGATCGACTGGATCTTGCGGATCAGGCCCTTGTCCGTCGTGCCGAGCTGCTCCTGAACCATCCCGAAGCAATCGTCCGAATCCATGATCGAGAACTGCGGCTTCAGGCCGACGTGCTCCGCTTCCTGCCGCATGATCTGCACGCCGAGCGAGTGGAACGTGGAGATCGTCAACTGATTGACGGGAATCTTGCGGCCTTCCTTGCCGGGCGTCGTGAGCGTCTTGCCTTCGAGGAGCTTTGCCGTGCGCTCGCGCATTTCGAGCGCGGCTTTGTTCGTGAAGGTGAGCGCGGCGATGTGCTTCGGCTCGAAGCCGCGTCCTTCGATCAGATGCGCGATCTTCTGCGTGATCACGCGCGTCTTGCCGCTGCCGGCGCCGGCGAGCACAAGACAGGGACCATCGAGATAGCGCACGGCTTCGCTTTGCGCGGCGTTCAGACCTGCGGACATCGTGTTGAGCTTGGAAGTTTGGCGCGCGCGGCGGGACCGGCGCATGGAGGAGAGCGCGATGTTAACACGATAGAAGCGGCGCGGTTCCGGCCCCTGTTCGTGCCACAATATCCGCTCGAATTCACGACAGGACGATGCCCGCATGAGCACAGCACTGAAAGTCGGCGTGATGGGCTACGGCCTCGCCGGAGCGACGTTTCACGCGCCCGTCATCGAGCACTGCGGCCGCGCCGAAGTGACGGCCATCGCCACGAGCCAGGCCGAGCGCGCGCAGGCCGACTATCCGAACGCGCAAATCGTCGCCGACTTCGACGCGCTGCTCGCCATCGACGAAATCGAGGCTGTCGTCGTCGCAACGCCGAACGACACGCACTTCGATCTCGCGCATCGGGCATTGTCGGCGGGCAAGCATGTCGTCGTCGATAAACCCGTGACGCTTTCCTCGCGCGACGCCCGCACGCTCGCCGATCTCGCTGCCGATCGCAAGCTATTGTTCGCGCCGTTCCACAACCGCCGCTGGGACGGCGATTTCATGACGGTGCGCGCGCTGATCGAAAGCGGGCGGCTCGGGCGCATCACGCATTTCGAATCGCATTTCGACCGGTTTCGCCCGAAAGTGCCGCAGCGCTGGCGCGAGGAAGCGGAGCGCGGCGGCGGCCTGCTATTCGATCTGGGGCCGCATCTGATCGATCAGGCGCTGACCTTGTTCGGCGCGCCGCAGACGGTGACGGCGTTCGTGAAGGCGCATCGCGATCACGCACACGCGCCGGATTACGTGCATCTCGTGCTCGGCTACGACGACAAGGAAGTGATCCTGCACGCCAGCGCGCTCGCGGCGCTCGAACCGCCGCGTTTCGCGATTCACGGCACGCGCGGCAGTTATGTAAAAAACGGGCTCGATACGCAGGAAGACCAGTTGCGCTCGGGCATGCGCCCGGGCAATGCCGAATTCGGCAAGAATCCGCCGGGTTTGCTGCGCGAAGTCGATGGCGATCTTGATCTGCGCCACGAATTCGCGACGAAAGACGGTGCGTATATCGAGTTTTATTGCGCGCTGGCGGCGGCGATTCAGGAAGGCAAGGCGTTTCCGGTGTCGCCGCAGGATGCGGTCGATGTCATGACGATTATTGAATTGGCAATTCAGAGTGATGGGGAAGGGCGGCGCGTGCCCTTCCAGCGGATCGGCTGAATACCTGACAGCGGGGCGCGTGCGCCGTCCATCGGCCGTCCCCGAATCCGTTTGACAAGCCCAAACCGGTCGCGTAAATTCTGCCGCACGCGTCGGGAGAGCGCGTGGCCTTTCATCGCAATAAAAAAGGCCGCGCCGCCGAAGGGGCATACCCGCAAACTCTCAGGCAAAAGGACCGACGGCGTCGAGGAACGAAGTTTCCTCGCACTCTGGAGAGCGGCAGCGGCTTCATCGACCGAAGCCAGTTGCCCACCGAAGGGGCGCGCGATGAACCGCAGCACGAACGTGCACGGTTCGCGCAATCTCTCAGGTACCGAGGACAGAGGGGTCACGCATCGCAATCGCTCACGGCATGAGCCTTGCGCGCTGCTTCCGGCAGCACGACAGGCGCATTCCTGAAGCGGAAACCGCGCTGCGTGGCCTTTTTTGTTTCGCGAACCGAGGCCCCGATGACTTCACTTCAACAGACGCCCCTGCACGCCGCCCACCTCGCGCTCAACGCGCGCATGGTCGATTTCGGCGGCTGGGACATGCCCGTCAACTACGGTTCGCAGATCGACGAGCATCGCGCCGTGCGTACCGACGCCGGCATGTTCGACGTGTCGCACATGCGGGTCGTCGATTTCGAAGGCGAAGCCGTCCGCGAATTCTTCAGATACGCGATCGCCAATAACATCGACAAGCTCACGACGCCGGGCAAAGCCCTCTACTCGTGTCTGCTCAACGGCAACGGCGGCGTCATCGACGATCTGATCGTCTACTACTTCTCCGAAACGAGTTTCCGCGCGGTCGTGAACGCGGGCACCGCCGAGAAGGACATCGCCTGGTTCGGGCAGTTGAATGCCGAAGGCGAGTTCAATCTCTCCATCACGCCGCGTCGCGATCTCGCGATCATCGCCGTGCAAGGCCCGAACGCGCGCGAAAAAACCTGGCAAGTGCTGCCCGAAACGCGCGCGCAAACTCAGGACATCAAGCCGTTCAACGCGGTCACGATTCAATCGACGACATTCGGCGAGCTGATGCTCGCGCGCACCGGCTATACCGGCGAAGACGGTTTCGAGATCGTCGTGCCGGCTGCGCACGTCGAGGCGCTCTGGAACGCGCTCGCCGACGCGGGCGTGAAGCCGGCCGGCCTCGGCGCACGCGACACGCTGCGGCTCGAAGCGGGCATGAACCTGTACGGTCAGGATATGGATGACAACGTCTCGCCGCTCGACGCCGGCCTCGCGTGGACCGTCGACCTGAAAACGGAACGCGATTTCGTCGGCCGCAGCGCGCTCGAAGCGAACGGCTCGAAGGCGGACTTCGTCGGGCTCGTGCTCATCAAGGAAAACGGCAAGGCGGGCGGCGTGCTGCGCGCGCATCAGAAAGTCGTCACGCCGCACGGCGACGGCGAGATCACGAGCGGCACGTTTTCACCGTCGATGCAGGAGTCGATCGCGTTCGCGCGCGTGCCGACGGGTGTTGCCGCGGGCGACACGGTGCAGGTCGTCATCCGCGACAAACAGCTTCCCGCGCGCGTGGTAAAACTTCCGTTCGTGCGCAACGGCAAGGTTCTCGTCGAACTCTCGTAACGCCGTCGCGCCCGTTCCCTCCGATCAAGAAACTCACGAAAGAACCACGCAAGGAGCATCCAATGAGCATCCCGGCCGATCTGAAATACACCGAATCGCACGAATGGGTCCGCACCGAATCTGACGGCACGCTGACCGTCGGCATCACCGATCACGCGCAGGAAGCGCTCGGCGACATCGTGTTCGTCGAACTGCCGGCAGCGGGCAAAACCGTCGCGGCGGGCGATGCGATCGCCGTCATCGAATCGGTCAAGGCTGCCTCCGATATCTACGCGCCGGTCTCGGGCGAAGTCGTCGCATCCAATGACGCGCTGACCTCCGCACCGGATCAGGTCAACGGCGCGCCGTACGAAAGCTGGCTTTTCAAGATCAAGCCGTCGAGCGACGCCGGCCTCGAAAAGCTGCTCGACGCCGAAGGCTACGGCAAGTCGATCGGCGAATAACTTTTTTTCATCGACGAAAGCGGTTCTGCCGAAAAGAGCCGCCTTCGTCGCCAGCAGGAATTCACATGAAGCTCGAACACCCGGATCGCCTGATGAACCGCACCTCCCTGTCACTCGCCGCGCTCGAATGCCACGATGCGTTCGCGGAACGGCACATCGGCCCCGATGATGCGGACCAGCGCGCTATGCTCGACGCGCTCGGTTTCGCGTCGCGCGCGGCCTTCATCGACGCGGTGATTCCTGAATCGATTCGCCGCAAGGAAACGCTGCCGCTCGGCGCGTTCACGCAGCCGAAGAGCGAGGCGGAAGCGCTCGCGTATCTGCGCAAGCTGGCGGACGAGAATCTGGTGTTTCGGACTTACATCGGCCAGGGTTACTACGGCACGCACACGCCGGCGGTGATCCTGCGCAACGTGCTCGAAAATCCGGCGTGGTACACGGCTTACACGCCGTACCAGCCCGAGATTTCGCAAGGGCGTCTCGAAGCGCTGCTGAACTTCCAGCAGATGGTGATGGACATGACGGGCCTCGCGATGGCGAACGCATCGCTGCTCGACGAAGCCACCGCCGCCGCAGAAGCGATGACGCTGCTGCAACGCGTCGGCAAGCCGAAGTCGAACGTGTTCTACGTAGCCGACGATGTGCTGCCGCAGACCATCGAAGTGGTGAAGACGCGCGCGAAACCGGCGGGCATCGAAGTCAAGGTCGGACCCGCAGCCGATGCCGCGAGCGCGAACGCGTTCGGCGTGCTGCTGCAATATCCCGGCGCGAACGGCGATGTGCGCGACTATCGCGCGCTCGCGGAAGCGATTCACGCGGCGGGCGGTCACGTCGTCGCGGCGGCGGATCTGCTCGCGCTCGCGCTCATCACGCCGCCGGGCGAATGGGGCGCGGATGTGGCCATCGGCAATACGCAGCGTTTCGGCGTGCCGGTCGGCTTCGGCGGCCCGCACGCGGCCTACATGGCCGTGCGCGATGAATTCAAGCGTCAGATGCCGGGGCGTCTCGTCGGCGTGACGGTCGATGCGCAAGGCAATTCCGCGCTGCGTCTCGCGCTGCAAACGCGCGAACAACATATTCGCCGCGAGAAGGCGACGTCGAATGTCTGCACGGCGCAGGCGCTGCTCGCGATCATGGCGAGCATGTACGCGGTGTATCACGGTCCGCGCGGCCTCAAGACCATCGCGTTGCGCGTGAACCGCGTGGCGTCGATCTTCGCGGCGGGTGTTCGCAAACTAGGCTACACGCTCGCCAACGATACGTTCTTCGACACGGTAACCGTTGAAAGCGGCGCGAACACGACGGCGCTGCATCAGGCGGCGTACGCGGCGCGCATCAATCTGCGCCGCGTGAGCGGAAGCCAAGTGGGCGTATCGGTCGATGAAACCACCACGCGTGACGACCTCCAGAAGCTCTTCGCGCTGTTCGCGGAAGTCGCGGGCAAGACCGAAACGTTCGATATCGACGCGCTCGATGCGGCGCTGAACGATCCGATTCCTGACGCGCTGAAACGCACGAGCGACTACCTCACGCATCCGGTCTTCAACCGCCATCATTCCGAGCACGAAATGCTGCGTTATCTGCGCAGCCTCGCCGACAAGGATCTCGCGCTCGATCGCACGATGATCCCGCTCGGCTCGTGCACGATGAAGCTCAACGCGACGTCGGAAATGCTGCCGGTCACGTGGCCCGAGTTCGCGGCGATCCATCCGTTCGCGCCCGCCGAGCAAACGCTCGGTTATCGCACGATGATCGATCAGCTCGAACAGATGCTCGTCGCATGCACGGGTTACGCGGCGGTGTCGTTGCAGCCGAACGCGGGTTCGCAGGGCGAGTACGCGGGTCTGCTCATCATTCACGCGTATCACGAGTCGCGCGGCGAAGGGCATCGCAATGTGTGCCTGATTCCGGCATCCGCGCACGGCACGAATCCGGCGTCGGCGCAGATGGCGGGCATGCAGGTCGTCGTGGTTGCGTGCGATGCGAACGGCAACGTCGATATCGAAGATCTCAAAGCGAAGGCCGGCAAGCATTCGGCGAATCTCGCGGCGATCATGATCACGTATCCGTCGACGCACGGCGTGTTCGAGCGCAACGTGCGCGAGATTTGCGACATCGTGCATTCGCACGGCGGCCAGGTGTATGTCGACGGCGCGAACATGAACGCGATGGTCGGACTCTGCGCGCCCGGCCGGTTCGGCGGCGACGTCTCGCACCTGAACCTGCACAAGACGTTCTGCATTCCGCACGGCGGCGGCGGACCGGGCGTCGGTCCGGTCGCGGTCGGCGCGCATCTGGCGAAGTTCCTGCCGAATCAGGCATCGACCGGATACAAGCGCGATGAAGCTGGTATCGGCGCGGTGTCGTCGGCGCCGTATGGCTCGGCCGCGATCCTGCCGATCTCGTGGATGTATATCGCGATGATGGGCGCGCAAGGTCTCACCGCCGCGACCGAAAGCGCGATTCTCGCGGCGAACTACGTCGCGAAGCGTCTCGCGCCGCACTATCCGGTGCTCTACAGCGGCGCGGGCGGGCTCGTCGCGCACGAATGCATTCTCGACGTGCGGCCGATCAAGGAATCGAGCGGCATTTCGGTGGAAGACGTCGCCAAACGCCTGATCGACTACGGCTTCCACGCGCCGACGATGAGCTTCCCCGTTCCAGGCACGCTGATGGTCGAGCCGACCGAATCGGAATCGAAGGAAGAGCTCGATCGTTTCATCGACGCGATGATCGCGATTCGCGAAGAAATCCGCGCCGTGGAAGAAGATCGGGCCGACCGTGAAGACAACGTGCTGAAGAACGCGCCGCATACGGCGGCGGTGGTGACATCGGACGAATGGGCGCACAAGTACACACGCGAGGCGGCGGCGTATCCGCTGAAGTCGCTGATCGCACGCAAGTACTGGTCGCCGGTCGGCCGCGCGGACAACGCGTATGGCGATCGCAACCTCATGTGCTCGTGCGTGCCGATCTCTGACTACGCGGAGTAAGCAGACAACGTAAAGCATTGTCGGGCGGTATCGCGGCGCGCGTCGAACCGGCTAACATCTCACCCCGGACCAAAGCCAATCAAGGAGTTCGCATGGCGCGGAAGGTGCGAGAGATGAAACAAATAAGTCGATTCACGGCGCTGGCGATGCTGTTCGCATGCTCGCTGACGGTGCAAGCCGCGATGAATTTCTGCGCCGCGCCCGCGATGCAGACGAGCGAGCGCACCAATGCCGATCCTGGCGTGAAGGCGCTCGTGAAGATGGTGCAATCGCACGTGAACGATCAGCCGAAGCCGCGCGCGAAGCTGCATACTGAAGGCACGCTGCCACACGAAGGCATTTACGACGAGAGCGTCGAGGCCGAAAAAGACCTCGGCCTGATGCGCGATGCGGCGCTTGCGTGGCGCGCGACCGGCGACGAGCGTTATCTGCGGCTCGTCGACCGTTTTCTGTTCGCGTGGACGACGACTTATCAGCCGAGTTTCAACCCCATCGACGAGACGAACTTCGAGTCGCTGATTCTCGCGTACGACCTCACGGCAAGCGCATTGCCGGTCAAGACGCGCAACGCGGCGAACGCGTTCATCACGAAAATGGTGACGGGCTATGTCACGGACATGGACAAGCAACCGCGTCCGCTCACGGGCAATTACCGCAACAACTGGCAGAGCCATCGCGTGAAGCTGGTCGCGATGGGCGCGTTCACCATCGACGACCGCAAGCTCATCAACGCGGCGCAGCGGTTGTTCGTCGAGCATATCGGCGACAACATCGCGCCGGACGGATCGACGGTCGATTTCGCCGAACGCGACGCGCTGCGCTACGTCACCTACGATCTTCAGCCGCTCGTGACGGCGGCGCTCGCGGCGCGGCGGCACAACCGCAACTGGCTGCCCGAGCGCGCGCAGTCGGGCGCGACACTCGCCGTTGCGCTCAACTGGCTCACGCCGTACGCGCTCGGCACGAAGACGCATGACGAATTCGTGAAGTCGTCCGTGCCTTTCGACGCCAAGCGGCGCGAAGCAGGATTGCCGGGATTTTCGGGTCAATGGGACCCGAAAAACGCGGCGGAACTCTTTCATCTGGCGGCCCGTCTCGACGGCCGCTACACGCCGGTCGCGCTGCGGCTCGCACCGACGCCCCCAGCCTGGCTCGCGGTGTGTCTGCCGCTGCCGGCGCGTTAATTCTTTCAGTCAGGTGATGTCATGGCAGTCAGCGTATTCGACCTCTTCAAGATCGGCATCGGACCTTCGAGCTCGCACACCGTCGGACCGATGCGCGCCGCGTTGATGTTCGCGCAAGGGCTCGAGCGCGACGGGCTGCTGACATCGACGGCATCGGTGAAATGCGAGCTGTACGGCTCGCTCGGCGCGACGGGCAAGGGCCACGGAACCGACCGCGGCGTGATGCTCGGCCTGATGGGCGACGCGCCCGATACCGTCGATGCGTCGAGCATCGTCCCGAGGCTCGACGCCGTGCGCGCGTCGAAGACGCTCGCGCTGCTCGGCACGCACGAGATTCCGTTCACGCTGAAGGAATGCATCGCTTTCTATCGGCAGGCGCTGCCGGAGCATCCGAACGGCATGAAGCTCCATGCATTCGATGCGAACGGCGCGTTGTTGCGCGAGGCGACATATCTGTCGGTCGGCGGCGGTTTTGTCGTGACGGCGGGCGCGCCGAATACGGCGGTGCTGAGCGCGCACGAGCAGTTGCCGTATCCGTTCCAGACCGGCGACGAACTCATGAAGATGTGCGCGGAGTCGGGCAAATCGATCGCGCAGTTGATGTGGGAAAACGAGCGCGTCTGGCGCAGCGAGGACGAGATTCGCGTCGGGCTTTTGCGCATCTGGGACGTGATGCAGGATTGCGTCGCGCGGGGTTGCGGCATCGGCAATCCGGATGCGGAAGGCTGCTTGCCTGGGCCGTTTCAGGTGAAGCGTCGCGCGCCGCAGTTGTATCGTGCGCTGGCGGGCAAGCCTGAGCAGGCGTTACGCGATCCGTTGTCGATGATCGACTGGATCAATCTCTATGCGATCGCGGTGAACGAGGAGAACGCCATCGGCGGACGCGTCGTCACGGCGCCGACCAACGGCGCGGCGGGGATCATCCCGGCGGTGCTGCATTACTACGACCGGTTCGTGCCGGGCTCGAATACGCAAGGCGTGATCGATTTTCTGCTGACGGCTGCGGCCATCGGCATTCTGTACAAGATGAATGCTTCCATCTCCGGCGCCGAGGTAGGCTGTCAGGGCGAGGTCGGCGTCGCGTGCTCGATGGCGGCGGGTGCGCTCGCGGCCGTGCTCGGCGGCACGCCCGCGCAGGTAGAGAACGCGGCGGAAATCGGCATGGAGCATAACCTCGGGCTGACTTGCGATCCGGTCGGCGGGATGGTGCAGATTCCGTGCATCGAGCGAAACGCGATGGGCTCGGTGAAGGCCGTCAACGCCGCGCGCATGGCGATGCGCGGGGATGGGTCGCATTATGTTTCTCTCGACTCCGTCATCAAGACCATGCGAGAGACCGGCGCGGATATGAAGACCAAATATAAAGAGACTTCGCGCGGCGGGTTGGCGGTGAATATCGTGGAGTGTTGAGATGTACGGTTGTCTACCAGCAATCGATATTATCGATAACTGAAACATTAGTTGACCGAATCAATCTTGTGGTATCGATGCGGTTAGCATCGGCGAAGCCAAGACAGATCTTGCCGATTGCTTCTCTCGTCGAACTTCGAAGAAGTAATGCGGCTGAGTTCAGACCTGAGAGAGCCGCATAAAACCGGATCAATTGCTTGCCCACAAGCAGGCGTACAAAACGCTGACTGCGCCGCCTAGGTTCAGGCCAATGAACAAGAGCAAGTGGCCGAAGCCGTTCAACCGAATGGCGCGTCCGCGTGTTCAGGCGACCGATTTCATTCCTGTTTCGGATGTGCATCGCGTGCTGTTCATGTGGCGCGACGGCGAAGAAATCGCGGATCGATCGTTCTACGGGCACTTGATCTGGGTTTCACCGCAGGGCGACCTGTATCCGCTGTTTGAATTTCACTATCATCCGAGCCATAAGGGCGTGCATTGCAAGCTGCCCTGCGAAACGACGATCGATTATCGGAATCGCTTGCTGCCAGGTGCACCAGAGCTTAATCTCAAATCATCTCGAATTTTCGATCCGGGCGTCACGGATGATCGCTCGGCACTCATCGTTCTGTTTTGCAGGGCGACGGGCATCACGATGTCAAACGAGCAAAACGGTCAGGGCGATCTATTGTGTTAGCCGAATTTCTCAAGCGAACGGTCTGCGCGCTCTTTGAAGTCCACGAGGACACGCGCGACGTGTACCGAATAGTCACGCCACTCGAATATGCGGGCACTGGTGATCGCGTAGTCGTTCGCGTGCGCATGCGCAATGGCGCGTTTTCGATCGACGAAAACGGTGAAGCTTGCCTGTGCGCAAGTATGATCGGCGGCGACGTCGAGTCCGCGGCCATCGAGCAGTGGTCTCAGAACCTGTCTCAGTTGAGTCCCGCGCGTCTGGACGACGACGAAGTCATTCGTGCGACCACGACGGACGAGCGGCTGGTGGTTCCCTACGTGTTTCGCGTGGCCGAAGCGGCGCAACAACTTTGCGGCGTGGCGACGTCGCGCGTCGAACGCCGATCAGGCAGCGATTTCAAGGGACGTTTATCGCGGACCATCGTCGAGATCGCCGAGGAATTCGACCTGAAGTATGATTCCGAGGTCGAATTGCCGATCTCAGGCAAATTCATGGCCGATCATGTGGTCCAGACGCCGACGCCTTCGATCGTCATTGCCGCGATGAGTGACACGCGGCTTCTAGAAGGCGAGTTGATTCATATGCAGTATCGCGAGGCGAACAAGCCGGGTCACGTGCTTGCTATCGCTGAGAGCCAACTGACAGTCGGCAAGGCACAGTTCGAGCGCGCCAACTATTACACCTGGAAGACTGTCGTCTTCGATGCGCGAAATCTTCGCAGTTTGATCGCGTCAGGGCTTCATTGAAGCGAACCATCAAGCCCCAATCAAATTCACCACCTTCACATTCCGCGTATCCGGCACCTCGGCGTAAGAAAGCACCTTCAACTGCGGCAAGCTTCTCCGCAGAAACCGCGCCAGCATCGCACGAAGCGAATGCTGCACGAGCAACACCGGCGGCAAGCCCAGATTCTGCTGGCGCATGATCGCGTTTTGCGTCGAGTTCAGCAGCGTTTGCGCGAGTCCCGGCTCCAGACCCGGATTCGTACCCGTCGATAAAGCCTGCGACAGCACGCGCTCCAGCGTCGGATCGAGGCCCATCACTTGCAGGTCATCGGCGCCCGGATACCATTGCTGTGTGATCGCGCGGCCCAGCGCAAGGCGCACCGCCGCGGTGAGATCGTGCGGATCGGACATGCGCGGCGCATGCTCCTGCAGCGCGTCGAGAATCGTGCGCATGTCGCGGATCGGCACGCTTTCGTCGAGCAGATTCTGAAGCACCTTTTGCAGCGTCGTGAGCGACAGCACCTTGGGCACCAGATCGTCCGTGAGCGAAGGCGTGTCCTTGCCGATGCGCTCGATCAGCGCCTGCACTTCCTGCCGTCCGAGCAACTCCGCCGCGTGCGTCACGACGAGATGGTTCAAATGCGTCGCGACTACCGTGCTTGCGTCGACCACGGTGTAGCCGTACACCTGAGCCTGCTCGCGCAGGTTCGTGTCGATCCAGACAGCCGGCAGGCCGAACGCCGGGTCCTGCGTCTGCGCGCCCGGCAGCGCGGCCGATACCTGTCCCGGATTGATCGCGAGCCACTGTCCGGGGAACGCTTCGCCCACGCCCACTTCGACGCCCTTCAGCGCGATCCGATAGCCATTCGGCCGCAGCTCCAGATTGTCGCGAATATGAATGACCGGCGGCAAAAAGCCGATTTCCTGCGCGAACTTCTTGCGGATGCCCTTGATGCGCTTGAGCAGTTCGCCGTCGGTGTTGCGATCGACGAGCGGAATCAGGCGGTAACCCACTTCCAGCCCCAGCGGATCGATGAGCGACACGTCCTCCCAGCTCGCCTCCGCGTTCTCCGCCGTCGTAGCAGCGGCGCTCGCAGCGAGCGGCGTGACATCGGTGACGGCGCTCTTCTTCTTCGCCTCGGCGCGCTTATTCATCGTGCGCGCCGCATAGATCAGGCCGCCGCCGAGCAGCATGAACGCGAAGTGCGGCATACCCGGAATCAGACCCATGATGCCGATGATCACGCCCGTGATCATCAACACGCGCGGATTCTGGAACAACTGGCCGGTCAGCTGCGTGCCGATGTCTTCCTCGGTCGCGACGCGCGATACGATCACGCCCGCCGCCGTCGAGATGATGAGCGACGGAATCTGCGCAACGAGGCCATCGCCGATCGTCAGCAGCGTGTAGTTGGTCGCCGCGTGCGCGAAGTCCATGTCGTGTTGCAACATGCCGACGATCAGCCCGCCGACGACGTTGATCACCATGATCAGCAAGCCCGCGATCGCGTCGCCGCGCACGAACTTCGACGCACCGTCCATCGAACCGTAGAACTCGGCTTCCTGCGCCACGCTCTGACGGCGCTTCTTCGCGGTTTCCTCGTTGATGAGACCGGCGTTCAGATCGGCGTCGATGGCCATCTGCTTGCCGGGCATCGCGTCGAGGGTGAAGCGCGCGCCGACTTCCGCGATACGTCCCGCGCCCTTCGTGATCACCATGAAGTTGATGATCATCAGGATCACGAACACGACGATACCGACCGCGAAGTTGCCGCCAACGAGAAAGTGGCCGAACGATTCGATCACCTGACCCGCGGCGTCGGGGCCGGTGTGGCCTTCGAGCAGCACGATACGCGTCGACGCCACGTTCAGCGACAGCCGCAGGAGCGTCGAGAACAGCAGCACGCTCGGGAATGCCGCGAAGTCGAGCGGCTTTTGCGTGTACATGCTGACGAGCAGGACCATCACCGACAGCGCGATGTTGAAGGTGAACAGCAAGTCGAGCAGAAACGCGGGCAAGGGCAGAATCATCATGCCCAAGATCATGCAGATCAGGATCGGGCCGGCGAGGGCTCGCAAGTTCTGCGTGCCCAGCGCGTCGGGCCGTTTGGCGAAAAATCCAGCGCGCGCATTCATGCTGCGGCTCCATTGTCAGGGTTGTCGCCCGCCAGAGCCTCGGCGGCTTCGCGGTCGGCGTCGGCGTCGGAAACGCCGCCTTTGTCCAGTTCCTTCGGCACGTCGAGATCTGAAGGTTCGTCCGGCTTGATGCCGCCGTCTTCCTTGTAGCGCTTGAGCTGGTAGACCCACGCCAGCACCTGCGCAACCGCGCCGTACAGCGCGCCCGGAATCTCCCGGTTGATCTCGACGTTGTGATACAGCGCGCGCGCCAGCGGCGGCGCTTCGAGCAGGGGCACGTTGTGCTCGCGGCCCAGTTCGCGGATGCGCGCCGCGACCAGATTCACGCCCTTCGCGACGACCTTCGGCGCGCGCATCTGGCCGTCGGTGTATTGCAGCGCGACGGCGAAGTGCGTCGGGTTCGTGACGATGACATCGGCGGTCGGAATCGCCTGCATCATCCGTCGGCGTGCGGCCGCGCGTTGCTGCTGGCGGATCTTGCCCTTGATGTGCGGATCGCCTTCGCTTTCCTTGTGCTCGCGCTTCACTTCTTCCTTGCTCATGCGCAGCTTCTTCGCGTGCGAGTAAAGCTGATACGGCACGTCGACGGCAGCGACGAGAAACAGCCCGCCGATCGCCATGCCGCAGCACACGAAGATCAGATGCATCGCGTCGGCGAGCGCCAGATCGAGCGGCTTGGTCAAGAGGCCGAGCACTTCGGCCTTGCGGCTCCAGATCGCCGATCCTGCCATGCCACCGACGACGATCGTCTTCAACACCGACATGCCCAGCTGCACCGGCCCCTGGATCGAGAAAATCTTGCCGAGGCCGCTGATCGGATTCAGCCGGCCGAAGTTCGGCGCGAGCGGCTTCGTCGTGATGAGCCAGCCGCCGAGCGCCATCGGCGCGGCGAGCGCGGCGAAAGCCGACAGCAGCAGCACCGGCAGCACGGCGAACAAACCTTCCTTGCTCGCGTTCGCCGCGCCGATCATCATCTGGCGCGTATCGAGCACGGTTTCGTGGTTGAACGTGAACGCGCCGCGCAGAATCGACTGCAAATGCGCGCTGATCGGACCCGCGAGGCTCCACACGCCGAAAAATCCCGCCGCGAGCAGCGCGAAAGACGCGAGTTCCCGCGAGCGCGCAACCTGGCCTTCCTCCCGCGCCTTTTCCAGACGCTTGGGAGTGGCTGATTCGGTTTTTTCGAGATCGCTTTCTTCTGCCACCGGGCCTTACTCCGTTGCTGCCACCGTTTGCCATTGCGGGCGGCACGAAGCCGCTTTTTGATGAAAGCGATTATTGCGGAAGGCGTCGAGCGGCCATCGGCGGATAAAGCCGGGGAAAAGGGGGTTATTCGGTAGATGAAAGCGCGGGAAACAAAAGCGGCGCGTGCCTCGCAAGGAAGCACGCGCCGTTCTGCATGAAGACGTGGATGCGGTCAGGCGCCTGGCACGCGCCCGTCCGGACCGTAGAAGCCGCTCTTCGACGGCGCGACCTGCAACGCCGCGAGCGCCTTGCGGTTGTATTCCATGCGCGTGCGGATCAGCACGCCGTTGTTGTTGTTGCCCTGTTTCGCGCGACGGGCGGAAGCGGTCAGCAACGCCCATTGCCCGGCGATCGCCTCGTCGCTGGCGGCGGCGGCTTCCATGCCGACGAAGCCGCCGGGGAAACCGAGCGCGTTCAACTGCTCATCGCGGGTCTTTTCGAGAACGGAGATGCGCTCGGTCAGCGTGGTCTTGTGCTCGATGATCGAAGGCAGCGCCGGAAGCGGCTGCGCTGCGATCAGCGCTTTTTCCTCTTCGACGAGGAGGTTTTCGAAGGCCTGAACAGCGGCGACTTCTTCGGTGACGGTGGCAAGCAGGGCGTCTTTCATTGCATCGCTCGAAAAGCGGTTTCAAAAAGCCGCCCGGTTTCGCGAACGCCTGCCGTCACGCGCCTGTGCGCGCCCTGGAAGCGTTCAGCCGCCGGTCGGCGGGGTTCTCGTTTGCAGCAGGTCGCGCGCGGTGCTCAGAATGCCGTCGGCGATCTTGCTCGTGTCGATCTTCAGGCTGCCGTCGCGGATCGCGGCCTTGATCGATGCGACTTTCGCCGTATCGATGTCCGAGCCGTTCGATGCGCGCAGGTCGCTCGACAACGACGACAAGCTCACCGTCGAATTCGTCGCCGGGTTCGCGCCCGACTGTTGCACGGTGCCCGTGGCACCTTTTGCGTCGTTTTGCGACGCGCGCTGCAGGTTGTCTTGAAGGCCTGCCAGATTGGTGTTGCTATTCGATTCGATTTTCACGATGTCCATTCCCGAACGTGTTGAGTCCTTTATCGGCGAGGGTGCTTGAAAACTTTACCCTGCCGGGGGACTACCAACTGCCGTGCGGCGTGCTCATCGCCTTCAAAGCCTTATCTGGCGGGCTTCGGGCGCATTTGCAACAAAATGAAACAAACGTGGGGGGCCGAACACTTCTGTTCTTTACAGCGAAATCTCAACCGTCTGGGCGTCCTTCACGATGCCCGTGATGATCTGTCCGGCAGCGGTTTTCACACGAATCTGCTGGCCGGGCGCGGCGTTGTTCATCGCGGTGCCTTCGGCGGAAATCGAAAAGCCGGAGCCGCCCGCGACCACGCGCACGTTCTGGCCGATAGCCACCGAACTCGCGGCGCGCAGCATGTCGGTGCGCAGCGGCAAGCCCGCTGGCACGCGCCCGAGCGCCACCGCGCCTACGGCCTGCGCCGGATCGGTGACGATAGCCTGCGGCATCGCGGTGATATCGCCGTCGCGGGCGACGAGATCGGCGTTGGTCAGCACTTCGCCGGGCGCGATCGCGCGCGCGGCCTGATAGTAAGTAGCGTTGATCGACACGCGCGCCTGCACGTAGAGCGTCCACGGACGCTCGCCGACACAGCGCACGCCGACGGTCATGCGGCCCCACAGCCGCGCGCCGGTCGGCATGAACGGATCGAGCGCCGAGCAGGCGGCGAGGCCGCGCGGAAATACCGGCGTGACGGTGATCTCGACTTTGCCCGGCAAACCCGCGGCCTGCTGTTGAAGAAAGCCGAGCGCGGCGACGCGGATCGATTCGCCGTCCTGCAGCGCGGCGTTTCCGCTCTGCTGGGCTTGCGGCAACGCGGCGGCAGCGGACGGATTGAAGCTGACACGCTTCATCGGCGATGCGGCCGGCGATGCCGAACCCGCCGCAATGGGCTTCGCATTCGTGCCGCGCGCGATGCCATCGTCGCGCGTCACGACGACGGGAATGACATCGCGTGAAACGGAAGCGGCAGGCGCCCTCGCAAGCGACGGAGCAGCGGCGGGCGCGGACGGCGCAGCAACCCGCGCAGGCTTCGCTTCGCCCGGACCGGGAATGACGATCATGCCGCCCGCGTCGTTCATGGAGTCGTCGGCGGCGTCGGCGCGGGCTTCGAGTTCCAGCGCGGCATTGCGCATCGCGGCGTCGGCGGCTTTCGTCGCGGCGCGATAGCCGGACTGCATCGCCGCAACGGGAGCGGGCGCGGGCCGCGCCGCCGGTGCAGCGGGCGCGTTGAGCTTCTGCGCCATATCGGCCGCGGCGGCGGGATTGGTTTCCGCGTTGCCCGGAATGACGATCATGCCGTCGCTTTGCTGAGCCTGCGCGCTCATCACGACGCTCATGAACAGCGACGCGCCCAGCGTGCGGCGCGCGAACGTCGCTGCGGCGCGAGCCGTAGGGTTCGATGCACGCTTCGCGGACCTGCTCATCACTTCTCTCCGTTGCTGATTCGATCGAGCCGCACCTGCGCGGCGATTAACGAAACGAATTCTAGATATCGGCCGCAACGGGCAAGCGTCGAATAGAGGCCGCGTTTCCCGGTTATTCATCGGATTAGTTCTTGCGCGCCGCTCCTAAGATGCGTGTCATGCAAAAAGCCCTCGGCGCCGCCGACAGGAGAAACCGCAATGCTAGACAGACTCGACAAGGAATTCGCTTTCGGCCGTGAGGCGCTCGACGTGCGCGCGTACCGGCAGGAATTGCTGTCGTCGAATATCGCCAACGCCGATACGCCCGGCTACAAGGCGCGCGACGTCGATTTCTCCACCGCGCTAGCGGGCGCGCTGAAGCCGGGCGGCGGCGCATCGAACAACGCGACGCTGAAGATGGCGCAGCCCGTCAGCGTGAGCGCAAGCGCCTCGATGAGCGTGACGTCGAAGGGCCATATGTCCGGCACGTCGACGCTCTCCGCATCGGGCGGCTCGAGCGACGACTACGGCAAGCTCGCCTATCGCGTGCCGAACCAGCCGTCGCTCGACGGCAACACGGTCGATCTCGACGCCGAGCGCGTGCAGTTCGCGGACAACGCGCTGCACTTCGAAGCCGGCATGACGGTGCTGAGCTCGCAGATCAAGTCGATGCTCTCGGCGATCACTTCAAATAGCTGAGCGCATTAGGAGAAGAAATGCCCTCTTTGATGAACATCTTCAACGTCGCCGGCTCGGCGATGTCCGCTCAGGCGCAGCGCCTGAACGTCACCGCGTCGAACCTCGCGAACGCGGACAGCACGACCGGCCCGGACGGCCAGCCGTACAAGGCGAAGCAGGTCGTGTTCGCGGTCGATCCGCTCGGCGGTGCGCGCACCGCGTCGGGCCAGCAGGTCGGCGGCGTGCAGGTGACCGGCGTCATCGACGATCCGAGCCCGATGAAAACCAGCTACGACCCGAGCAACCCGGCGGCGAACGCGGACGGCTACGTGACGCTGCCGAACGTCGATCCGGTACAGGAGATGGTCAACATGATTTCCGCGTCGCGTTCCTATCAGGCGAACGTCGAAACGCTCAATACCGCCAAGCAATTGATGCTCAAGACTTTGACCATCGGCACCTGATTCGGACATTCAAGGAAAACAACGTGACGACCAGCACAACCATCGGCAGCAACGGCACGAATGTGTCGCAGACGCTGCTCGACACCATGAACGGCACGTCGTCGAGTTCGGCGTCTTCGTCGAGCTCGGCGACAGGCGCGCAATCGGCGACGGAACTGCAGAACACCTTCCTCACGCTGCTCGTGACGCAGTTGAAGAACCAGGACCCGACGAATCCCGCCGACAGCTCGCAGATGACCTCGCAGCTCGCGCAGATCAACACGGTGACGGGCATCGGTCAGTTGAACACGTCGCTGTCTTCGCTCGCGACGCAGCTTTCCGCCGGCCAGCAGACGCAGGCCGCGCTGCTCATCGGCTCGAACGTGCTCGCGGCGGGTAACGCCATGACGGTGTCGAGCGGCGCGTCGTCGAGCTTCGGCGTGCAATTGGCGAACGACGTGAGCGATCTGCAGATCGTCGTGAAGAACTCGTCGGGCCAGATCGTCAATACGCTCGATCTCGGCGCGCAAGGCGCGGGCGTCGTGCCGGTGACGGGCTGGAAGCCGGTCGACTCGAAGGGCAACACGCTCGCCGACGGCAGCTACACGATCACCGCGCAAGGCACGATCAACGGCCAGCAGGCGACCGCGACGACGCTTTCCGCTTCGCAGGTCCAGAGCGTCGTGCAGATGACGGGCGGCGCGCCGGGTCTCAAGCTCGCGAACGGTTCCACGGTGGCGCTGACGAGCGTCGCGTCGATTCTCTAAACAGACATTTTTTAGGACGAGCGCGAACTCGTCGCGGAGAAACACATGAGTTACCAACAGGCATTGAGCGGTCTGGGCGCAGCATCGAGCGACCTCGACGTGATCGGCAACAACATCGCGAACGCGAACACCGTCGGCTTCAAACAAGGTGCGGCGCAATTCGCGGACATGTACGCGAATTCGATGGCCACGGCCGTCAGCAATCAGATCGGCATCGGCACGCGCATGTCCGAAGTGCAGCAGCAGTTCTCGCAAGGCACGATCACGACGACCAATCAGGCGCTCGACGTCGCGATCAACGGCAACGGTTTCTATCAGTTGTCGAACAACGGCTCGATCGTGTATTCGCGCAATGGCGTGTTCCATCTCGACGACAACGGCAACATCGTCAATTCGTCCGGCCTGCAACTGATGGGCTACGCGTCGGATTCGAGCGGCGTGGTCAACAGCGCGAGCACGGTGCCGCTGACGGTGCCGACCGCGAACATCGCGCCGACCCCAACGAAGAAGATCACCGCCGCGTTCAACCTGAACTCGCAGGACGACGTCAAGGCCGCCGCGGACTTCGATCCGACCAACGGCAACACGTACAACGCGTCGACATCCGTCGATGCGTACGACTCGCTCGGCGGCACGCAGAAGGTGTCTGTGTACTTCACGAAGTCCAGCACGAACACGTGGGAAGCTTTCGCGGGCTATGGCGATCCGGTCACGGCAAAGACGGATCTCGGCCCGGTCACGTTCGATTCGTCGGGCAACCTGACGAGCGGCAAGACCTTCTCGTTCACGATCCCGGACGGCGCGAGCGCGACGGCGGGCGCGACGCAGACGCTGACGCTCGACCTTTCCGGCACGACGCAGTACGGCGCGAAGAGCGGCCTCACGAATTTGCATCAGGACGGCAACCCCACGGGCGAACTGACGGGCTTCACGGTCGGCACGGACGGCATGCTGACGGGTAACTACTCGAACGGCCAGACGAAGGCGCTCGGCCAGATCGCGGTCGCGAACTTCAACAACCAGAATGGTTTGCAGAACCTCGGCGGCAACGTGTACGCGCAGACGGCGGCTTCAGGCGCGGCGCAGGTGTCCGTTCCGGGCTCGACCAACCACGGCACGCTGCAAGGCGGCGCGGTGGAGAACTCCAACGTCGATCTGACGAGCGAGCTCGTGAATCTGATCACCGCGCAGCGCAACTATCAGGCGAACGCGCAGACGATCAAGACGCAGCAGACCGTCGACCAGACGCTGATCAATCTGTAAGCATCGTCCGCAAGCGAACCAGAAGTAACAGGGAAGAAGGAAGCGATTCATGGACCGTCTGATCTACACCGCGATGACCGGCGCAAGCCAGGCGCTCGAACAGCAGGCCGTCACGGCGAACAACCTCGCGAACGCGTCGACCACGGGTTTCAAGGCGCAGCTCGCGGCGTTCCGCCAGGTGCCGATGTCGTTCGAGGACCAGTCCGCCGATGGCACGACGCGCACCTTCGTGCTCTCGTCGACGCCGAACGCGGACTACTCCGCGGGCCCGATCCAGCAGACCGGCAATCCGCTCGATGTCGCCGTTCAGGGCCCCGGCTGGCTGTCCGTGCAGGCGGCCGACGGCAGCGAGGCGTACACGCGCGCGGGCAATCTGCACGTGGATCAGAACGGCCAGCTCGTCAACGCGAGCAACCTGCCGGTGCTCGGCAGCGGCGGTCCGCTGTCGATTCCACCGGGCGCTGAAGTGACGATCGGCAAGGACGGCACGATCTCCGCGCTGATTCCGGGCGACCCGCCGACAGCGATCGCGGTCGTCGATCAGCTGAAGCTCGTGAATCCCGATCCGGCGACGTTGACGCGCGGCGACGACGGCCTCTTTCGCACCGCGACCGGCGACCCCGCCGATGCGGACCCGAACGTCGTCGTCGCTGGCGGGGCGCTCGAAGGCAGCAACGTGAACCCGGTCTCCGCGATGGTCTCGATGATCACCAATGCGCGCCAGTTCCAGATGCAGACGAAGCTGATGGAATCGGCGGACCAGAACGAACAATCGGCCAACAAGCTGCTGAACTTCTCCTAAGCGGCGACGCAACAGACACTCAGGAAACGCAAGAACATGAATCGCTCTCTTTACATCGCCGCGACCGGCATGAATGCGCAGCAGGCGCAGATGGACGTGATCTCGAACAACCTCGCCAACGTCGGCACGAACGGCTTCAAGGGTTCGCGCGCGGTGTTCGAGGATCTGCTGTATCAGACCACGCGTCAGCCGGGCGCGAACTCGACGCAACAGACCGAGCTCGCATCGGGCGTCCAGCTCGGCACGGGCGTGCAACAGGTCGCAACGGAACGCCTGTACACGCAGGGCAACCTGCAGCAGACCGGCAACTCGAAGGACGTCGCGATCAACGGTCAGGGCTTCTTTCAGGTGACGATGCCCGATGGCACCACCGCCTACACGCGCGACGGCTCGTTTCAGACGAACGCGCAGGGCCAGCTCGTCACGTCGAGCGGCTATCAGCTGAATCCGGCGATCACGATTCCGCAGAACGCGACGGCGATCACCATCGGCTCGGACGGCACGGTGTCGATCACGCAGCAGGGCAGCTCGGCCAGCACGACGGTCGGCGCGCTTCAGCTCGCGACCTTCATCAACCCGGCCGGCCTCGAAGCGCGCGGTGAGAACCTGTTCTCCGAAACGGGCAGCTCGGGCGCGCCGAACGTGTCGCAGCCGGGTCTCAACGGCGCGGGTTCGCTGCAGCAGGGTTACGTGGAAGCGTCGAACGTGAACGTCGTGCAGGAACTGGTCAACATGATCCAGACCCAGCGCGCGTACGAGATCAACAGCAAGGCCGTGACCACGTCCGACCAGATGCTGCAGACGCTTTCGCAAATGCAGGTTTAACCCTCTATTCGACGGATGGGAATCAAGCGGATGGCGTCACACTGACGCTTCATTCGCTTCAAAAGAGTTATCACGATGTCGTCTACTCACATTCTTTCGCGCTTTTCGATGGCCGCGCTCATTGCAGCGCTCGCCGCATGCGGCCTCGTGCCGAAAGAGCCGATCGTCCAGCAGCCGATGACCGCGCGTCCGCCGCAGCCGCCCGTCGGCACGCGCTCGCCCGGCGCGATCTACAACGCGGGCTACGCAGGCAGGCCGCTTTTCGAAGACCAGCGTCCGCGCAACGTGGGCGACATCCTGACCATCGTGATCTCGGAAAACGTCAACGCGACGAAGTCGTCGGCGGCGAATACGAATCGCAACGGCACAGGCGCGTTCCAGGTGCCGACGGTGCCGGGCATCTTCGGCGGCCTGTTCAACAACACGAATCTGTCGGCGACCGGCACGAACAAGTTCACGGCGGCGGGCGGCGCGAGCGCGGCGAACACGTTCAGCGGCACGCTGACCGTCACCGTCACGGACGTTCTGTCCAACGGCAACCTGATGGTGAGCGGCGAAAAGCAGATGCTCATCAACCAGGGCAACGAATTCGTGCGCTTCTCGGGCGTCGTCAATCCGACGACCATTTCGGGCACCAACACCGTGTTCTCCACGCAAGTCGCCGACGCGAAGATCGAATACTCGGCGAAGGGTTACATCGACGAAGCGCAGAACATGGGCTGGCTCCAGCGCTTCTTCCTCAACGTCGCGCCGTTCTGATCATGAATCCGCTTCTCCGTTTCGTTTCGTTCTCGCTCGCGGCCGCGCTGGTCGCGATCGGCTCCGCGCCCCATGCTCACGCCGAGCGCCTGAAAGACCTCGTCTCGTTCCAGGGCGTGCGTGACAATCCGCTTATCGGCTACGGCCTCGTCGTCGGTCTCGACGGCACCGGCGACCAGACGATGCAGACGCCGTTCACGACGCAGTCGCTCACCAACATGCTCGGCAACCTCGGCATCACGGTGAACTCGGCGACGACGCAGAACATGCAGTTGAAGAACGTCGCGGCGGTGATGGTCACCGCGACGCTGCCGCCGTTCGCGCGTCCCGGCGAAGCGATCGATGTCACCGTGTCGTCGCTCGGCAATGCGAAGAGCCTGCGCGGCGGCACGCTCCTGATGTCGCCGCTTAAGGGCGCCGACGGCCAGGTGTATGCGATGGCGCAGGGCAATCTCGTCGTCGGCGGCGCGGGCGCGAGTGCGAACGGCAGCAAGGTGCAGGTGAACCAGCTCGCGGTCGGCCGCATTTCGGCGGGCGCGATCGTCGAGCGCGCGGTGCCATCGGCATTGCAGCAGCAGGGCGGCGTCATGCAGATGGAACTGCGCGAGATGGATTTCGACACGACGCAGCGCATCGTCGCGGCGGTGAACAATCAGTTCGGCATGGGCACGGCGCTCGCGCTCGACGGCCGCACCATTCAGCTGCGCGCGCCGCAGGACGCGAGCGAGCAGGTGTCGTTCATGGCGCAGTTGCAGAACATCGATGTGCGTCCGGCGCAGGCCGCCGCGAAGGTGATTTTGAACGCGCGCACCGGCTCGATCGTGATGAATCAGATGGTCACGCTGCAGAACTGCGCGGTCGCGCACGGCAATCTGTCGGTCGTCATCAACACGAAGACGGCGGTGAGCCAGCCGGGCGCATTCTCGAACGGGCAGACGGTCGCGGCGAAGGAATCGTCGATTCAGCTGAAGCAGGACAGCGGCGCGCTCAAGATGCTGAACGCGGGCGCGAATCTCGCGGATGTCGTGAAGGCGCTCAACGCGCTAGGAGCTACGCCGGCGGATCTCATCTCGATCCTTCAGTCGATGAAGGCGGCGGGTGCGCTACGCGCAGACCTCGAAATCATCTAAGAACGAACAAGAACCTATGAACTCGAACACGAACGGAATCGCCAGCACCGCGCTGGCATCGACCGATACGACGAGCGGATTCTCGGGCCTGTCGAACCGTTTCGCGCTCGATACGCAGGGCTTCGACGCGCTGCGCGCCCAGGCCAGCGCCAATCCGCAGCAAGGGCTCAAGGAGGCCGCGAAGCAGTTCGACGCCGTCTTCACGCAGATGATGTTGAAGAGCATGCGCGACGCGACGCCGTCGGACAGCCCGTTCGAATCGAACGATACGAAGTCGTTCACGTCGATGCTTGATCAGCAGTTGTCGCAGCAGATGTCGTCGAAGGGCATCGGCGTCGCGGACATGATGCTGAAGCAGCTCATGCGCAACGCCGGCGGGCAGACCGGCGCGAATGCGGCGGGCGGCGCCAATGCGATGGGCACGATGAACGCGATGCAGGCGCTCGGCGGCATGTCGGGCGGCAGCGGCGATCTCGAAGCGAACGCGGGCAATCTCGCCGCGATGAACGCGATGGCCAAGGCGTACGCGGCGGCGCAGGCCGGCAAGAACAATGCGTCGCTCGCGGGCAAGGGCTATACGGCGGCGGATTCGCTGGAGCCGCCCGTGCGCGGCAACGGCTCGGACAAGGTCAACGCGTTCGTCGACCGGTTGGCTGTGCCGGCGCAGGCCGCGAGCGCGGCGACGGGCATTCCGGCGCGCTTCATCATCGGCCAGGCGGCGCTGGAATCGGGCTGGGGCAAGCGCGAGATCAAGCACGCGAACGGCGCGACGAGCCACAACATCTTCGGCATCAAGGCGACGAAGGACTGGGGCGGCAAGACCGTCAGCTCGGTCACGACGGAATATGTGAACGGCCAGCCGCAGAAGGTCGTCGAGAAATTCCGCGCCTACGATTCGTACGAGGAAGCGCTCACCGATTATGCGAGCGTCATCAAGAACAATCCGCGCTATGCGCCGGTTATTCAGGCTTCGCGCGATGTCGCGGGCTTCGCGCACGGCATGCAGAAGGCGGGCTATGCGACCGACCCCCAATACGCGAAAAAGCTGATTTCGATCATGCGCCAGATCGTCTGACGAAGACCCGCGCTGCGTTTTTCGAAACAGCCGATGATTGCGGTCGCGTTCTTGCTAACAAGGATTGCGCGCGTGTGTTCGGCGCTGATGCGGCAGCAAACGTTTTACGCTATAAGGGACGGCGCACCACATACTTTTTACGCGTGCGAACCCTAAACTTTTAAAGAGGCATGCCGCTAACCTGAATAATCGAAGTGCCGGACCAATTGGGGTTCGGATCGACGCGCGGCGTTCGGGGAAGTGGGCGGGCGCGCGGGCACAATGAATACGGCTAGCACCATGAACACCAATCACAAGCATGACGTTGCCGACGACGATATCGCGCCGATCGTGGATTTCGGCCGGCGCAATCCGCTGGAAATCGGCGTGGCGCTGCGCAATCTCGCGAACCGCGGAGACTTTCTGACGGCGCAATATGGCGACGGCCAGATCGTCACGCGTTTGCTCGATGTCGATGTGACGGCGCATCGCTTCACATTCGACTGGGGCGGCGTGCCGGAGCAGAATCGCGGCGTGCTTGCATCGCAGAAGTTGATTTTCAGCGCGGCGCCGGATGGCGTGCGTGTGGAATTCACGACGCCTACGCCGCGCGAGACGGTATTCGACGGGCGTCCCGCGTTCGAAGCGGAATTCCCGCCGGTGTTGTATTACATGCAGCGGCGCGAGTATTTCCGTGTCGAGGCGCCGGTGCTCGATCCTTATATGTGCAGCGGTTCGCTGCCGGATGGCGATCGGTTCCGCTTCGAAGTGCATGATCTTTCGCTCGGCGGCGTGGCGTTGCGCACGACGGATGAGCGCGTGGCGAATCTCGACATGGGCATCGTGGTGCAGGATGCTGAACTGCATTTCAGCGCGAATGGCCGGATTACGGTCGATATGATGCTCGTTTCGCAGCGGGAATCGACAAACCCGAAGGGGGATCGGCGGTTTACCATCGGGTTCAAGTTTGTTTCCATGCCGGGGTCGGCGGAGAATACGCTGCAGCGGCTTATTACTCAGCTCGAGATGAAGCGGCGGTCGTTGGCGAAGTAGGGTTTTTGTTTTTTGTCTTTTTGCTTTCGCTTTCGGTGGTCCCGTATTCGTGTTGGTTTATTAGCACTGCCCCTGTGCGGGGCGGCACCTACTTTCTTTGCTGCTGCAAAGAAAGTAGGCAAAGAAAGCAGCTCTCCCCAGCCTAAGCACTTCACGCCGGCCGCGGCACAGGCGATTGGCTGAATGGAACCCAGTGTAGCGAGTGCCCTCAAAGGCCTAACCCGGCTTGGATCGCGCACGGTCTGAGACATCGCACCGCACTACTGACTGGTTCAGCACCAAATAGCTCCAGCCTGCTTCGCGGCCGACCGGTCCATCAGGTTGGCGCGCGCCTTTCTGCTACGTCTCCATCTCACCGTATTTCCTCTCGTTGGTTTCCCTTGCAAACCCGGCGGCAGCGCGTAGCGCTGTGCCGAAGCTGTTTCGTGCTGAACCAGTGAACTTGAAGTTATGGCGTGTCAGACCGTGCGCGGTCCAAGCTGCGCGAGTTTTGTGAGGGAACTCGCTACTCTGGGGGCCATTCAACCAATCGCCTGTGCCGCGGCCGGTGTGAAGTGCTTAGGCTGGGGAAAGCTGCTTTCTTTGGTGACTTTCTTTGCAGCAGCAAAGAAAGTTACCCCCGCCCCGGGGAGGGGCATCGCTAATAGACCGACGCGAATACGGGATCCGGCAAAACCAAAACCAAAACCAAAATCAAAACCAAAAAGCAAAACAACCCCATAAAACCCCAGCTCTTCGGGCAATAGCCATTGCCCAACGCCACCCATAATGGCCCCATCGCAACAACCGTCCCCGCAACGCGAGGCGCGCACAACCCTCAATTTCCCCGCCAATCCGCCGATATACAAATCAAGCCATGCGGCAGCGCCAGCTCCCTCGCCGCCTCACCAGGATTCACGCATGTCCAATAACATCTTCAGCATTGGTCTTTCCGGTCTGAATGCGGCCCAATGGGGCCTGACGACGACAGGGCAGAACATCAGCAACGCCGCGACGCCGGGCTATACGCTCGAAAAGGTCTCGTATCAGGAAGCATCCGGCCAGTTCACCGGCTCGGGCTATCTCGGCGGCGGCGTTCAGGCCGTCACCGTGTCGCGTCAGTACAGCCAGTACCTCACGACGCAGGTGAACAACACGCAAGCGTCGAGCAGCGCGGCAAGCACGTATTACTCGCTGATCTCGCAACTGAACAACCTCGTCGGCGATCCGACCAAAGGCATCGCGCAAGGCATCACGAATTACTTCTCCGGCCTGCAGTCGGTGGCGAATTCGGCAAGCAGCACGGCCGCGCGCCAGTCGCTGATGAGCAGCGCGCAAACGCTCGCCGATCAGATCAACTCGGCAGGCGAGCAATACGACCAGTTGCGCCAGAGCGTCAACACGCAACTGACCAGCGCCGTCTCGCAGATCAACAGCTACTCGCAACAGATCGCCGATCTCAACAAGCAGATCAACATCGCAAGCGCGGGCGGCCAGCAGCCCAACCAGTTGCTCGATCAACGCGATCAGCTCGTCTCGAATCTGAGCTCGGTCATCGGCGTGCAGGTCGTGCAGCAGGACGGCAACTACAACGTGTTCATCGGCAATGGGCAACCGCTCGTCGTCGGCAATACGCAATACGGGCTGCAAACGGTGCCTTCGGCGTCCGATCCGAGCGAGCTCACCGTCGCGTTCCAGAATCGCGATGGCAGCGCGGCAACACCCGCGACGGCGCAATACATCGAGAATTCGGCGCTCACGGGCGGCGTGATCGGCGGTCTGATCGACTTCCGCACGCAAACGCTCGATCCGGCGCAGGCGCAACTCGGCGCCATCGCGACGAGCTTCGCCAATCAGCTGAACGGTCAGAACGCGCTCGGTCTCGACCTCAACGGCCAGCCCGGCGGCAAGCTGTTCGCGACCAGCGATCCGAACATCCTGGCCAACGCGCGCAACAAGGGCACGCATACACCGACGGCGACGATCGTCGATGGCACGCAACCGCCCGCCAACGATTTCACCGTGACCTACGACGGCAGCAAGTACACCGTGACGGACCCGGCGAGCGGTCAGACGCTCGGCACCATCGATCCGGCGACGGAGACGAACAAGACGATCGGCGGCCTGAACATCGACGTATCCGCACTGACCGATGTCGCGAAGGGCGACTCGTTCACGATCCAGCCGACGCGCGGCGCGCTCGACAACTTCAAGCTTGCGACGAGCAACGGTGCGGCGATCGCAGCGGCATCGCCCGCGGTGACGTCGGCGGCGAGCACGAACACGGGCACGGCGGCGATCTCGTCGGCGACGGTGACGAAAAGCCCGCTCACGTCCGACATCAACCTGACCTACGACGCAACGGCGAAGGGCTTCACGTCGGACGTGGACCTCACCGTCGGCGGAACGGCCTACACCGCCGGCACGATGATTCCCTACGATGCATCGAAGGGCATGACCGTCGAGGGCGATGGCGTCTCGGCGACCATCAGCGGCACGCCGAAGGACGACGACAAATTCACCATCGCGCAGAACAAGGGCGGCACGAGCGACGGCAGCAACGCGCTCGCGATGGCGAATCTCGTGTCAGCGAAATCGCTCGACGGCGGCACCGAAACGCTGACGAGCTCGTACGCGAGCTACATCAACACGATCGGCAACACGACCAACCAGCTCAAGGCGACGAGCACGGCGCAGAGCGCGCTGCTCACGCAGGCGACGTCGGCGCAGCAATCCGTGCAGGGCGTGAACCTGAACGAAGAAGCGGCCAATCTGATTCAGTATCAGCAGCTTTATCAAGCGAACAGCAAGGTGATTCAGACCGCCGCGACGCTGTTCCAGTCGCTGCTCGGCATGTTCAACTGAGGTTAAACGCGATGCGTATTTCCAGTTCTCAATACTTCAACTTGAACGTCGCTTCGATGAGCGACCAGCAGAGCACGCTTGCGTCGATGTATCAGCAGATCTCGTCGGGCAAACGGATTCTCACCGCGTCCGACGATCCGCTCGGCGCGGCGCAGGCAGTGCAGCTCACGTTGAAGAGCGGCGCGCTCGCGCAATACAGCACGAACCAGACGACGGCGCTTTCGACTTTGCAGCAGGAAGACTCGACGCTGAGCGGCGTGAGCGATGTGCTGCAGAGCGTCCAGACGCAAATCGCGCATGCGGGCGATGGCTCGCTCACCGATTCGGACCGCTCGGCGGTCGCCGACGCGATCCAGGGTCTGCGCGATCAGCTTTTCGGCCTCGCGAATACCACGGACAGCAGCGGCAACTACATCTTCTCGGGTCTCAAGGGCGGCACGGCGCCGTTCTCGAACAATGCGTCGGGCGTCGGCGCGACTTATTCCGGCGACTTCGGCCAGCGCTCGGTGCAGATCAGCGAAGGTCGCTCGATGACCGTGGGCGACACGGGCGTGTCGATTTTCCAGAGTGTGTCGCCGGTCGAAAGCGATCCGGTGTCGCGCGCGGGCGCGGCGAACACGGGCACGGGTACGATCAGCCCGGTGAGCGTGACCGATACGACCGACAAGGGCAACACGAGCAAGTACACGGTCACGTTCTCGATTTCGCAAACGGACGGCACGACGAGTTATTCGGTCACGTCGAACCCGGCGGACAGCACGCTGCCGACGAATGTCCCGTACAAGGACAAGGCGGACATTGCGCTGGGCGGCCAGAAGGTGACGATCGAAGGCGCGCCCGCCGATGGCGACAGCTTCACCGTGCAGCCTGCGGCGACGGATAACAACGACATCTTCGCGGCGCTCGACTCGATCGTGAACGCACTGAAGCAGCCGACGGGATCGCCGGAAGCGCAGGCGAAGCTCACGAATGCGCTGACGACCGCCGGCACCAAGATCGACAACACGTTCAACAATGTGCTGTCGGCGCAGACGGTGGTGGGCGGACGCGAGCAGGAAGTGCAGTCGACGCAGACCGCGATGCAGACGAGCCAGACGCAGACCGCGAGCGACATCGCGAATCTGACGAGCATCGATCTCGTTTCATCGATCAGTCAGTATGAGTTGACGCAGAACTCGCTGCAGGCCGCGCAGATGGCGTTTTCGCAGATTCAGAAGATGTCGTTGTTTGATTACATCGGGAGTTGAGCCTTCGCTGGGGCTTTCGGCGGGGGTGGGGTTTCTTTTGGTGGAACCTGTATTCGTGTTGGTTTATTAGCGATGCCCCTCCCCGGGGAGGGGGTAACTTTCTTTGCTGCTGCAAAGAAAGTCACCAAAGAAAGCAGCTTTTCCCATCCAAAGTGCTTCATGCCGGCCCCGGCACAGGCGATTGGCTGAATGGCCCCCGGAGTAGCGAGTGCCCCCACAAAACTCGCGGGGCTTGGATCGCGCACGGTCTGACAAGCTAGTACCCAAAGGACGCTGGTTCAGCACGAAATAGCTTCGGCACAGCGCTACGCGCTGCCGCCGGGCATGCCAGGGAAACCAGCTAACCACAAACGCAGTGAGATAGAGGCGTAGCGGAAAGGCGCGCACGCAACCCGATTGACCCGTCGGCCGCGAAGCAGGCTGGAGCTAACTGGTGCTGAACCAGTCAGTAGTGCGGTGCGATGTGTCAGACCGTGCGCGATCCAAGCCCCGCGAGTTTTGTGGGGGCACTCGCTACTCTGGGGGCCATTCAGCCAATCGCCTGTGCCGCGGCCGGTGTGAAGTGCTTAGGCTGGGGAAAGCTGCTTTCTTTGGTGACTTTCTTTGCAGCAGCAAAGAAAGTTACCCCCGCCCCGGGGAGGGGCAATGCTAATAAACCGACACGAATACGGGATCCGGCGAACTCAAAAGCAAAAGCAAAAGCAAAAAAACAAACCTTAAAACATCCCCGCCGCAACGCGGCCCACTTGCCCGATCCCCACCTCAAAAATCCGCTGAAAGAACGGCATCAAGTTGGGCACCATAAGCTGCAACAGCAGCAACCCCACGAGCATCGTCACCGGAAACCCGACCTGAAAAATCCCGATCTGCGGCGCCGCGCGATTCAAAATCCCGAGCGCGAGGTTGGCAATGAGAAGCGCCGCCACGATCGGCAACGACAGAAGCAAACCAGTAGAAAACACACTGGCCCCGTAGCCGACCAAAACCCGCCACCCCTGCGCATGGGAAGTCGCGCCCACGACATTCACCTCGATCGGCACGCTCTGAAATGTCATCACGAGCGCGCTCATGAGCTGCAAATGTCCATCGAAGACGAGAAACGCGAGCATCGCAAGCGTATTCAGATACCGCGAAACGACCACGGCATTCCCGCCCGCGCGCGGATCGTAGAGCATCGCGAAACCAAGGCCCATTTGCTGACCGATGAACTCACCGGCCGCATCGACGGCGGCGAATGCGATCTGCATCACCATGCCAATCGCCGCGCCAATCAAAAGCTGATTGACGATGATCCAAACGCCCGCCGCCGAGAACACCGTGACCTGGGGCATCGCGCCCAAAGTAGGCGCGACGATCAACGCTATGAACGCGGCGAGCGCGATCTTCACGCGCATCGGAATCGCCATGTGGCTCAGCACGGGCGCGGTCGCAATCAGCGCGAGGATGCGCACGAAAGGCCACAGAAACGCCGTGAGCCAGCCGTTCAGCTGCGCATAAGTGACCGAGAACATCAGCCGCTGACACCCGGCGAAATGGTGAGGACCGAGCGCATGTAGTCGAGCAGCGTCGACAACATCCACGGACCGGCGATCACGAGCGTCACAGCCACCGCGATCAGCTTCGGGATAAACGACAAGGTTGATTCGTTGATCTGCGTCGCAGCCTGAAACAGGCTCACGACCAGACCGACGACGAGCGCCACCAGCAGCAAAGGCGCGGCGAGCAACAGGGCGACGTACATCGCCTGATGCGCCATCGTCATGACGGATTCGGGAGTCATCTCAGGTAACCTCAGGAAACGAAACTTTGAGCCAGCGAGCCGATGAGCAACTGCCAGCCATCGACCAGCACGAACAGCATCAGCTTGAACGGCAGCGCGATGGTCGTCGGCGACACCATCATCATGCCCATCGACATCAGCACGCTCGCCACCACCATATCGATGATGAGAAAGGGAATGAAGATCGTGAAGCCGATCTGAAAGCCCGTCTTCAGTTCGCTCGTGATGAACGACGGCACCAGCAGCGAAAGCGGCACGTCTTCGGGACCGTTCATCGGCGCGGCCTTCGAAATGCGCGCGAAGAGCGCGAGGTCGGATTCGCGCGTCTGCTTCAGCATGAACTGCTTGAACGGCCCGACGCCGCGCGTGATCGCCTGATCCATCGCGATCTGGCCTTCGGAAAAGGGCTTGTATGCGTCGTTGTAGGCACGGTCGAGCACCGGCGACATCACGAAGAACGACAGAAACAGCGCCAGTCCGACGAGCACCTGATTCGGCGGCGTGCTCGACGTGCCGAGCGCCTGGCGCAGCAGCGACAGCACGATGATGATGCGCGTGAAGCTCGTCATCATCAGGACCATCGCGGGGAGGAACGAGAGCATCGTCAGCAGCAGCATCGTCTGCACGCTGAGCGAGTACGTCGTGCCGCCGTTCGGGCCGGGACTCGTGTTGAAGGCCGGCAAGCCCGCCGTGCTCTGCGCGAGCGCGAGATACGGCATCGAGCCGACGAGAACCGGAAGCGCGAGCTTCACTGCACGCACGATATGACGACTGACCTGCATTACTTGCTCCCGCCGACGATGCTTGCGAGAGCATCGAGAATGCGCTGACCGTGATGAACGACGAACGTGATGACCATGACTTCCTGCCTCTTTCGATAGCGTGAATTCTCGGCTATCGCGATCCTCGACGATGGCGCGAAAAGAGGGGGAAACCCGCGCCAACTCGTTCTATTGGTAAGCGGCGGCTGTAAACGCAAATCGGGCGTGGCCCTTGCGAACCACGCCCGATGTATCGGCAAATCTGCCTTACTTGACGAACTTCTGCAGCCGCTTGTTCGCTTCGCCCGCGAGGGCATCGCGGAATCTCGCGCCGAAGCTGCCGGACGACGACGATGCCGGAACGCTGACGCCTTCCACTTCCGCCGAGCCCGCGGGCATCGTATGCAGCAGACGCACGTTGCCGGGACCGGCGCCGAGCACGAGCCACGTATCGCCCACTTCGATGACCGCAACGCGCTCCTTGTTGCCGAGCGATGCGCCGCCGACTACCTTCACGAGCCCCGAGCGCTTACCGCCCTGAAAGCCGAACGTGCGCGCGAGCCACGCACAACCGAACACGAAGCCGATCACGACGACGAGCCCGATGAGCGTCTGCAACACGGCGCCGAAACCGAGCGACGGCACCGCGCTGCCCGCGCCGACGCCCGACGCGATCTGCGCGGCGTGATTCACGGCGTTCATGTCGGCCGCGTGTGCGAGAAGAGGCGCGCAGGCGAAGAGCGCGGCGGCAAAGCGTTTCATCGATTCAACTTCCGGATACGTTCGGACGGCGTGATGATGTCGGTCAGGCGAATACCGAACTTGTCGTTGACGACGACGACTTCGCCCTGCGCGATGAGACAGCCGTTCACGAGCACGTCCATCGGTTCGCCGGCGAGGCCGTCGAGTTCCACGACCGAGCCCTGCGCGAGTTGCAGCAGGTTGCGAATCGCGATCTTCGTGCGTCCCAGTTCCACCGTCATCTGCACGGGGATGTCGAGAATCATGTCGATGTCGTTGCGCGTCGACGGCGCCGCGGCCTTCGACAACGGCTGGAACACGCCCGCGCTCGCCGCGACGGGCGCGTCGTTGCCGTTCTGCTCCGCGAGCGCGCTCGCCCAGTCGTCGAGGAGAAGCTCTTCGTCTTTTTCCGGCGCGCCGGGCGCGTCGTTCTGCATCAGGTCACTCATATCCACCTTCCTTCATCGTGTCGCTCGCGCTGATCATCTTCTGGACGCGCAGCGCGTATTGACCATTGAACATTCCGTAGCCGCATTCCATGACCGGCACGCCATCCACTTTCGCGACGACCTGTTCCGGTACGTCGATCGGCAACACGTCGCCCGCGCGCATGTTGAGAATCTGTGCGAACGACGAGCGGATCTCGGCGAGATCCACCGTCAGTTCGACTTCCGCCGACTGCACCTGCTGCGACAGCACGCGCACCCAGCGGCGGTCCACTTCGAGCGCTTCGCCCTGGATCGGCGAGGAGAGCACGTCGCGGATCGGCTCGATCATCGAGTACGGCATGCAGATGTGCAGCGTGCCGCCCGTCGAGCCGAATTCGATCGTGAACTGCGTCACGATGACGATCTCGTTCGGCGTCGCGACGTTCGCGAACTGCGTGTGCATTTCCGAGCGCATGTATTCGAACTGCAGCGGTTTCACGCTGCGCCACGACGTCGCGTAGTGCTCGAACACGAGATTCAGCAGCTTGCTGATGATGCGCTGCTCGGTCTGCGTGAACTCGCGGCCTTCGACGCGCGTGTGAAAGCGCCCGTCGCCGCCGAACAGGTTGTCGACCACGAAGAACACGAGGTTCGGGTCGAACACGAACAGCGACGTGCCGCGCAACGGCTTCACATGGACCAGGTTGAGATTGGTCGGGATCGGCAGATTGCGCGTGAATTCGCTGTACTTCTGCACCTTCACCGGGCCGACGGAAATTTCCGCCGAGCGCCGCATGAAGTTGAAGATGCCCACGCGCATGAGGCGCGCGAAGCGGTCGTTGATGATTTCGAGGCCGGGCATCCGGCCGCGGACGATGCGTTCCTGCGTCGCGATGTTGTACGGACGTACGCCGGCGGGTTTTTTCTCGTCAGCTTCCTGATCGATTTCGCCGGTGACGCCCTTGAGGAGGGCATCGACCTCCTCCTGCGACATGAACTCTTCGTGGCCCATGGCTCTTTTACTCGCTGATCCGGCGTTACTGAACGACGAATTCGGTGAACAGCACTTCTTCGACGCGCACCGGCTTTTCGGCCGAGCTCGCCGCCGTCTCGACTGCTGCGCGCAGTTCGTTCGCGAGCTGCTTTTTGCCGTCGACGGATGCGAGATCGTCGGGGCGCTTGCCCGAGAGCAGGAGCAGCACGCGGCTGCGGACTTCGGGCATGTGCTCGGTGACGAGCAACTGGACCTTTTCGTCGTGCAGCTTGAGCGTGAGGCCGGCGCGGAGATAGTGCATGGAGCCGTCGTCGGACTGGAGATTCACCGTGAGCGATTCGAGCGGGAAGAACAAGGGCGGCGGTTCAGGAGCGGGCTTGGCCGGGCCGTGATTCTTGCCGAGGAAGAAGTAGGCGCCTCCGGCTCCCGCGCCGAGAAGCACCATCGCGCCGACGGCGATGATCAGGATCTTTTTGAGCTTGCCGCTCTTTGCGGGAACGATGGGTTGCTGGTTTGCAGTCGTGGTAGCCATTTGCTTGCCTCTTTCGATAGGGTGAATTGTTCGCTATCGGGGTGTAAAGCGATGGGTCGAACAGAGGGGGGATTTGGGGTTATTTGGGCTTTTTGCCCCTGCGAGGGGTTGGCGTTTTTTTTGATGAAACTTGTTTTCGTGGTGGTTTATTAGCACTGCCCCTCCCCGGGGCGGGGGTAACTTTCTTTGCTGCTGCAAAGAAAGTCACCAAAGAAAGCAGCTCTCCCCAGCCTAAGCACTTCACACCGGCCGCGGCACAGGCGATTGGCTGAATGGAACCCAGAGTAGCGAGTGCCCTCACAAAACTCGCGCGGCTTGGACCGCGCACGGTCTGCCGCCCGATAGCTCCAAGCGTGCTGGTTCAGCACGAAATAGCGCCGGCACAGCGCTACGCGCTGCCGCCGGGCATGCAAGGGAAACCAACGTTGAGATAGACATGTAGCCGAAAATGCGCGTGCCAACCCGGTGAACCGGTCGGCCGCGAAGCGGGCTGGAGCTATTTGGTGCTGAACCAGTCAGTAGTGCGGCGCGATGTGTCAGACCGTGCGCGATCCAAGCCCCGCGAGTTTTGTGGGGGCACTCGCTACTCCGGGTTCCATTCAGCCAATCGCCTGTGCCGCGGCCGGTGTGAAGTGCTTAGGCTGGGGA
>NZ_FCOM02000286.1 GCF_001544695.2 Caballeronia arvi | reverse complement strand
GCGCCGGCAAGCCATCCACCGAGCGCAGAGGAGATAAGCGTCACAGCACTTATGGCGCCGGCCTGAGTATGGTCGATACCGAAAGCCGCGATCAGAGCGGGGATGGCAAGTGTGAACATCTGAACATCAAGCGCGTCGAGCCCCCAACCTGCAAAGCAGCCCCAGAAAGTCATTCGTTCGACGCGAGTACCGCGTTTGTACCAAGCGAACATCATTGTCTCCAACGAAACATATATTCATGTATATGACTATATATCGACAGTGTAGGCTTCTTCGGCTCAGTGTCTGTGGGGATTAACCCTCGGAGCCAGCGGTGCTACAGTAGAGATAGAGTTGTGTATAACTATATGACCCATGGATACCGTCACTTTTCCCGCCAAGGCAGACCTGCGGCTGCCGCGCTACCAGCTGATCCGCGACGATATCGTGCGCCGTATCGCGGATGGACAATGGGCACCCGAGCAGGCAATACCTACCGAGGCGGATCTCTGTCAGGCGTACGAGGTGTCAATTGGCACTCTGCGCAAAGCAATAGATTTGCTGGTGGCTGACGGCGTTCTGACACGCACGCAGGGAAAAGGTACTTTCGTTCGCCGGCCGCGCTTCGACTCTTCCTTGTTCCGATTTTTTCGCTTCAAATCAGCGGACGGAAAGTCAGTCCAGCCGACGGGAAAGGTTCTGGAACGTGCGGTTTTGAAACCAAGCGAAACGATTCAGGAGGCGCTGCAAATGAAGAGTGGCGAAAAGAGCATCCGCCTCTCTCGAGTTCGTCTCATCGATTCCAGGCCGGTCCTTTGGGAAGAAATCTGGCTTGCTCGCCATCGCTTCGAAGCGTTGACTACCCTGCCGCTCGACGAGTTCGGGGATTTGATGTACCCGCT
>NZ_FCOM02000171.1 GCF_001544695.2 Caballeronia arvi | reverse complement strand
TCGACCGGGTTTGACTCCCATATCCACCACGGCCTGGATCACCTTCAGACGGTCGAGTTCGCGCATGTTCAATGTCAACAACGTTGCTGGCTTCATGGACGGCTCCTGCAATGCTGCAGTAAATCGCCAGCTTGCCAGTGGGTACAAAACCCGACATTTGTATATTGCTAGAACACGACATTCTCATATTGCTTCTACACTCCCGACGACGACATGACCGCGATATGTCAAGCGCTAGAGCGGTTCACACCCGCGCTGGCATACCCGGCACGTCCCCCACCACGACTCCCCTTCCCGACAACACTTCGGGACGCAGGGCGGGCGCCTTTCCCGACATTTCGATTGCCTGATCACCAATTTTCGTCTTCCCTGTAGGACGATTCTGACGCCATCAGGAATCTCCTAATTCCCTTTCGTGCCGGTCGTGCCTGGCAAACGTGCCGAGTCGCCACCTTACCCGTGAACAAGCGACCGCCCACTTGATCCCAGTTCGAGCTCCTTAAGTAGGATCGACACGGCGCGCTACACTGACGGATAAACACCTCTCCGAACCGCAGAAACCTCTCGACCCGACGCGAAAACATGAACCCGTCAAGACCTCTCGCTGCACCTAATGGACTTCGCGGCTTTGCGCACTTAGTTGAGCGCCTCGTTCCACGGGCGGATCGTTCGACGCCGTCCGACTCGGACGTACTGACGCCGGCGCAACAAGGCGTTATCCCCCCGGACGCGGCCCGCCATACGAGTCAGGCTACCGTTGCAGCGCGGCCGAACCCGAACTATCGCTGACGCGCAGAATGTTCCCGCTGTCGTGATTTCGTCGCGGTCGATGTCAATGCCGCCAGAACTGCGCCAGGGTGCTCTACTCGCTGCCCGACCGGCAGGCCGGTGCCGGACCCCTTTCCGCCAGTCGAGTTTTTTCGGAAGCGCTGCCGCTCAACGCTTGGTATGAAAACCACGCACCGTCGGCACGATGACCCGCTCCCCCAAGTTCCCTTCCGCATTGTGCCGATGGTCCGTGGCGCTTTTCGCCGAATCGCCGCAAGTATTGCACGCAGAGAAATGTCGCGACAACCGAGCAATCCGGATCAGTTCGACGGCGCTTCTTAATCGCTCACTGAAGCATTCTCATTTCTTTCAACGGGAATGCTGCCATTGTGTCGCCTCTAGATAGGCACATCCATTGCGGTCACTACAAAGCGCTGCAGGCGCTCCTTTTCCCGTTTATTGACCCTGGGATAAATCTATGAAACTGCTAACCACTCGCGATGGTCTGCCTCGGCTGTCATGGGGCTCTATCATCGCTGGCGTCATTCTCTCGATGATCGTCTACCTGATCATGAGCGTGCTGGGTACAGCCATTGGCGCGTCGCTATTGGCGCCGATGTCCAAGCCGGATCCTTTGCACGGGTTCGGATTCGGCTCCGGGGTCTGGGTCATCGTTACCACCGTACTGGCGGTCTTTGTTGGCTCGTATTACGCAGGTCGCTGCGCTCCAGTGCTCGGATGGCTCCACGGCCTATTGTCGTGGGCGGTCATGACACTGCTGGTCGTGTACGGCATGACCTCACTGATCACCGGCGCGGTGAGTACAGCAGGTAGCGTTGCGGCAACGACCGCGCAGGTGGGAGCGACCGCGGCCAACCAGTCGGGCACCAGTCCGTCGATCGTTGATACCGCCAAGCAGCAAGTTCAAGCGGCCGTCGCCTCCGCAGCATCGGCCGCCTCGAGTCCGCAGGCCGAACAGACGGTGCGTGAGACGGCAGACACCGCCGCACGAGGGGTGGCCCGAGCGAGCTGGTACTCGTTTGCCGCCCTCATCGTAGGAGCCATCATTGCCATCGTCTCAGGGGGCGCAGGGTTCCGCCATCAGCCGCCATTCGAGGAAAGCGGTGGTACGGCGACCGGTGACGGCATCCCGGTACGGAGCCGCGCAGTGCCCGGAGGCGGTCGTCTCTGAGTGAACCTGCCCCTTCGACTGCCTGCCGTGGCAACCGGGCAGTCGCGCGCCTCAGGAGAAACCGATGCGAAAGGACGAGAATACCAGCGCCATTCCTACAGCCGATTCATCCAACGAAGTGCGCGTCGCGGCAGTCGAGGAAGAGATTGCGGTGGGAATCGAAACGGTGGAAACGGGCGCCGTTCGGGTGCGCAAGGTCGTCCATGAAGAAGAGCATCCTGTCTTGCTGCAGGTCCGTCGCCAGAACGTCGAGGTTCAGCGCATATCCATCAACCGGCCGGTCGAAGAGCGAGAGGAGCCACGGCGTGAGGGCGATACCCTCGTCATCCCGGTCTACGAATACGTTCCGGTTGTTCGAATGCAGCTCACTTTGAAGGAAGAGGTGCGCGTCAAGACGACAGAAGCGCAAGAAGTCGTGACGTCTCGCGTCCTGACAAACTCAGAAGAACTCGTCGTTGAGCGTCGCGACGGCCCGAACGGTCCATGGGAAAAAGACAGCTCATTCGATTGAATTGACCAGACGAAAAGCGGAACATCTTTTGCAAGACCGCGGGACACATCGGTCCCTTAACTCCTTCGGAGAACTTGAAATGGTACAAACGATCATCGGCGTATTCGACTCGTACGAAGAGGCGGAGCGCGCTCAAACGCGACTGGAGTCGGAAGGCGTCGCCCGCACCGACATGGAAATTCATCGCTCGACCACCATGGACATTGCAGCGACGAGCGCTGATCCGACGGGCCGGGCTGTCACAAGTGACGTTAGTGAGGACGGCCGTCATGACGGGCCCATAAGCGGCATTGAA
>NZ_FCOM02000147.1 GCF_001544695.2 Caballeronia arvi | reverse complement strand
GACGAATTCGTTTTCAGCGTCAAGGGCCCTCGCTATCTCACCCACATGCTGCGCTTTCGCGACGAAACGGCCATCCCTGCAATGGCGAACTTCTTCGCCTCTGGCGTGCTGGGCCTTGGCGAAAAGCTCGGCCCGTTTCTCTGGCAATTCCCGCCGAGCTTCGCCTTTCATGTGAACGACTTCGAGCGCTTCCTCGCACTCTTGCCGAAGGATGCGGCCTCCGCCGCTGCCTTTGCTCAGCGACACGACACGCGAGTAAAGGAGCCGTGGTTCGATGCGCCAAGGAAAAACCGGGCGTTGAGGCACGCCGTCGAGATTCGACATCCTAGCTTTCTTGACGAGACCTTCGTACGCTTGCTGCGTAAACACGGCGTTGCGCTGGTCATATCGGACTCCACTGCTGGCTGGCCATACGCAGAAGATTTGACGTCGGATTTCGTGTACGTGCGTCTGCACGGCACAGAAACGCTTTACGGCGGCGCGTATATCGACGAGGCGCTCGACGCATGGGCGCATCGTATCGTTTGCTGGGCGAATGGAACGCAGGCCGAGGATGCCCGGCTCATCACGGCGCACAAGCCGCGAAGCCGCGCATCGCGCGATGTATTCTGTTACTTCGACAACGATCAAAAAGTACAGGCGCCGTTCGATGCCAAGCGGCTACGAGAGCGTCTCCAGGAAGGGTCCTTCAGCGGCTCGTCGCGATAAAACAATCGTCGAAGGCGCCGTCAATTCGCCGAGGCCTCTCATTCGAGTTCGTCCAACGATATGCGGCGCACGTCCCGGCCCTCGACCGCGACCACGAGGAACTCAGCGATATTCTTGGCGTGATCTCCGGTCCGCTCCAGAGCCTTGGCTATGAACCGGTATTCGAGCGCGACCGGGATGAATCCGGGTGCTGCGCATCTGCACGGCGAGGCTGCGGGAAACGAGCGGAACACTGCGTCAATGGAGACCGCCCATCTCCAGAAGATGGGTCGAGAGCGCATCGAGCGAGGCGTCGAAGGCGCGTGAGAGATGCTTGTCTGGCATGGCGATTACCTGTTTCACGCCCTCATGATCAGCGTGGAGCGGTGCGGCGCCGAGGGCGGACGTCGCGTTCGTCGTGTAGGCAATAACGGTATATACCGTTTCCTGTCAGCTGCGCAAGTGAATAACCCGGCTGGCAAGGGCGTTTGCATCGCCAGGCAGCAGGGATTTGCTGCATGTTCGCGACGCTAGCGTTTCCGACAGCCGTTGCGCGTCACCAGGCAGGTCAATGAAAAGGAAAGCGGGATTCCAAACGATTTGGCACCCCGATTGCTGGCATCGCGCAATGCCACCGGGAATGGACAGAAATCAGACAGCCACGCTCGACCAAGCAATCGTTGTTCCATAGATAATTCCCAACGGATCGATGCAAAAGCGTGAACGCGCCCGCGCCAGGAAAGCACGGCATTCGATTAACCGCGACCGAGGGAGACGTGGAAGACAATCAGATGACCAAGGGCGCATTCGCTGCATGCGAAAGAGTCATGAAATGACGCCCATGTTCTACGGGCTGGCCTGTCCACTGCGCAGCTCTGGCTTGGGCGGAGCGGCCATGCGCGTAGCCCGCTGATTCAATCGACCGCAAGAGTGCATTGAGGTTGGTGCTGACAACGGCACGCCGCGAGAACCTTGAGCGCCGTTACGCGCGATATCCGTGGCGCGGGGCGGCGGGCCGCAGACAATGCGCGAGCGCGAGCGCGCCGATCGAGATCAACGCAAACGATGCGAGCGGAAACGTGCCCACGGTATTCGCCGCGATCGCGCCGGGCCGGTATTGCGCGACGAGCTGCATGCGGCGCTTCGTCATGCGCATGCCGAGCTCGGACAGCTGCGATGCAAGCGCGCGCTCGGCGGTCGGTAGCAGCACCGTTTCCTCATCCGCGACGTGATGCATCACTTCACGCATGAGCTGCATGAAGCGCGCATCGTAGGCGGCATCATCGGGGCCCATCGCGCGCAGCTTCGCGATGTCTTCCCGCATCTTGTCGTGCTCGGGCTTACTCTTCGTGAGACGCTCGTCGTCGGCCATCGCCTCGCTGAGCGAGGGATAGAAGATCTCTTCTTCGAGTTGCGCATGTATTTCCAGCGCCGTGCACGTGAGTTCGACGATCGCGCGCTTTCTCCACCAGGACGTTTCGGCGTGGTAGCGATGAAAGGCCGCCATCACATGCGTGTGATCCATGCGGATCATCGTCGTGATGGAAGGGGAGCAGGATAGCATGTCCACTGTGACTCCTCAGCCGCATGGCGGGGCTGCTGTGATGATGGGGACTTTCGAGTTAGCGATCGGCTTTCCCTGAACATGGTGGGCTGCGCCGCCGTCAGGGCTTAAGGACCACCTTGATGCAGCCATCTTCCTTATCGCGGAACGTTTTGTACATCGATGGGCCATCCTCCAGACGCATGCGGTGCGTGATGACAAACGAAGGATCGATCTTCCCTTCCTGGATGCGGCGCAGCAGATCGTCGGTCCAGCGGTTGACGTGCGTCTGCCCCATGCGCCAGGTGAGGCCCTTGTTCATCGCGGCGCCGAACGGTATCTTGTCGATCAGCCCGCCATACACGCCCGGCACCGAAAGCGTGCCAGCCGGACGGCAGACGTAAATCATTTCGCGAAGCACGTGCGGCCGGTCGGTCTCTAACATGACCGCCTGCTTGGCGCGATCGTAGAGGGCGTCGAACGAGCGCGTCGCGTGCGATTCCATGCCCACAGCGTCAATGCATTTCTCCGGACCTTTGCCCTGCGTCAGGTCTCGCAGGCGATCCAGCACACTTTCTTCCTTGAAGTCGATCGGGACTGCGCCTGCCGCGCGCGCCATGGCCAGACGCTCGGGAACGTGGTCGATCACGATGACTTGTTTCGCGCCGAGCAGCAGCGCGCTGCGTACCGCCATTTGTCCGACGGGACCGGCGCCCCAGATCGCGACGGTATCGGTCGGCTCGATTTCGCATTGAACCGCCGCCTGCCAACCGGTCGGGAAGATATCGCCGAGAAAAAGCACCTGCTCATCGGTCAGCCCGTCCGGGATTTTCACATGCGTCTTGTCCGCGAAAGGCACGCGCACGTATTCGGCCTGCCCGCCGGGGTAGCCGCCGGTCAAATGCGTGTAGCCAAACAAGCCCGCCGTAGCGTGGCCAAACAGCTTATCGGCAGCGTCCTTGTTTCGATTGGAGCGCTCGCAGACCGAGAAGTTGCCCCGCTTGCATTGGTCGCACTCGCCGCAGATGATCGTGAACGGCACAACTACACGGTCGCCAATCTTGAGCGCGGAATTGTCTCGGCCTACCTCGACCACCTCGCCCATGAATTCGTGACCCATGACGTCGCCGGATTTCATGCCGGGCATGAAGCCATCGAACAGGTGAAGATCGGAGCCGCAGATGGCGCAGGTCGAAACCTTGATGATCGCGTCGCGGCCATGCTCGATGCGCGGGTCGGGAACCGTGTCGTATCGAATGTCCTTCTTGCCGTGCCAGATGAGTGCTTTCATGGACGCCTCGTGTGGTTTTCCTGCAAATTGCGGTGCGCCGTGTAGCGAGCCTAGGCTTCGTTGTCGGACTTGCCCGGCCTGCCGCTTCTGCTCGAGGGCTCGAGGTCCGGATCGACATGATCGTGTTCGGGGACGTACGGGCCTTCCTCCGGATGATCCTTGCCCTTCGGCACAAGGCTCGAGTCCATGTTCCCGTGCTCGCGCTGCTCGATCGTGCCGTCGCGCTTTTCCTTGACATCGCCTTCGCCAAGCACCTTTCGGCGTTCGTCCGCACGCTCGACGGGATCAGATGGTTCGTTTTGCATCGCTGGTTCCTTCAAAACTGTTGAGGTTGATTGCCGACGATTCGAGCAATCGTTATGCCTCGCGCGTCGTCCATCCGCGCTTTCTCGGAGACATGGACACCTTCCGATCGGGTGCTGGGTGCTTACGCCATGGCCTGAGGGGACTGAGCGTTGCGCACTTGCAGGGCTTCGATCACCCGGCGAAAATGCTGCGCGGTGCGCATCAGGCCTTCGTCGAGCGGCGTGGAGGGCGACCAGCCGAGCGCATCGCGCGCGAGCGAGATATCCGGCTGACGATGCCACGGATCATCCATCGGCAGAGGCTTGAACACGATCTCCGACGACGATCCCGTCAGCTC
>NZ_FCOM02000146.1 GCF_001544695.2 Caballeronia arvi | reverse complement strand
TCAGCAATAGAATCCGGTCGCTCAAGCGGCCATGATGCTGCTTGCTCGCTTGACACGAGCCCGCTAATGGGTGTGGGTAAAACTGAGGCTTCAAGGAGGCGATCTCCATCGTGTTCGCCCGCTTCGGCGGGTGTTTTTTTGTATGCGCGTGCGCCTCACCTGTTCGTCGAATTTAGTCACGGCCTCGCTCGCTGTGCTATAACTTCGCGTGCATCTCGCTAGGGCTCTAAAGGGAGTTTTCCTTGATTCCACGTTGGAGAACATCGATGCAACGACGGAACTTCATGCTGAAGTCGACTGCCGTACTGGCACTGGGTAGCCTCACATTCGCGGGCTGCACGACCAATAGGAACGCGGGAAAAGAGCAGGCTGCCGGCGCCGCCGATCTGCACCGCTCTATCGACGCCGACGTTGACGGCACCCTTCAGCGCTTATATGTCACGGTGAGTGGCTCCCGCGAGTTGGTCGCGAAAGCGAGCGGAGTGCTCGTGTTTCCCAACGTCATTCAAGCGGGCTTCGTTGTTGGCGCACAATACGGCAAAGGCGCTTTGCGTGTAGGCGGCCAAACCGTGGGCTACTACAGCACCACCTCCGGCTCGTTCGGCCTGACAGCAGGCGCGCAATCGAAAGCGCTGATCTTCCTTTTCATGACCCAGGACTCGCTCGCAAAATTCCGAAGTTCAAGTGGCTGGTCGGCCGGCGCGGACGCATCCGTCGCACTCGTCAGGATGGGCGCGAATGGCAAAATCGACACGACCACCGCGAGCAAGCCGGTCCAGGCGTTTGTGTTGACGAACGCCGGTCTCATGGCCGACGCTTCGCTCGAAGGGACGAAGGTATCGCGCCTGGACGAGTGACACGTGAGGAGGCCGGCCGCCCAGAGAACTTTCCGGGCTCGCCGACGGCGTTCCATCCTTGCAGGGCATCCGCATGCTGATCGCAGCGTGTCCGGCTGGGCGTCGGGGCCGCGAAGCTCCGCGCGGCCGCCGCATAGGTCACAGATACGATAGCTCATGGTTTCAGCGAGCGTAATCATCCCTCGCTGGACGTCGGAACCCGCCTGCAGGTAGAAGCGCAGCCCGCCGAATTTCTCCTTGACCTGCCGCGCGACGAGCTGTGGCATCGCCTGAGACTCCGTGGCGTGCTGCGGTCGCTCGCACATGGCGTCGAGCAGCTCGAACCACCCATCGCGGCACGCTATAACGCGCTTCCACTCAAAGATTGCCGGATAGCGCTCGTGAAGCTGCCCTTCTAGCCCGAGTCCATGATCAATCGAGCGACTGGCTAAACATCGGCGCGTCTTCGTCAACGGCCGGAGTCGGCGGCGGCGGTTCTGGGACCAAGCTGATGGAGCATTCCGCAGGCGTGCTCGATCTGGCGGTCTTGCACTTGCATGGCGTCTTTCCCTTCGTCGGTGGTTAGGCGGGGCATGCCGGATTCAGACTTTCTCGGTCCTCCGCACGCACGCCCTGCGGTCATGCGAAGGTGTCGATGAGCCGGTTGCCCGACGGACCCGCGCCGACGTCGTCGCGCTCGCCGCATTCGAAGTGGTGTCGCCGCCGTTGCTGCGATCCGCGTTCGCCGTGGTCGAGGCGCCCACAGAGACAGCCGTGCTGCGGCCGCGTCAGCAGCAACGGCAGCCGCACCCGCCGCAGCATTCGCATTGTTGTCAGCCGAGCCCTCGTTCGCAGCCGAGCCCTTGGCTCGGTCGCCGCTGGTCTTCCCGGCACTCGCCGAGGCGTCGATCGCTGACCACCTCCCAGCGCCCCCGCATGGCTGGTTCCCGAAGCGACTCCACTTCGGAGCGTCACACTGTCTACCTCAACGACGTTTCCTGGCCGATGCCGTCAAATAAATACCGCCGGTGGTCGCGGCCGCCGCACTAGCAGCTAGCGCATCCGAACCGACCCTTCTCGCCCGCTCGTCTGCATGCCGCGCTAGATGCAGCTTCCTGTCATCAACGGACAATGGATCGTCTCGATCTGCGTCGTCCTTATACTTTCCTACGTTTCCGAAGCGTGCTCTTAAATCCGACTTTTGCTGTCTTTACGTCGTGGACAGTGCCGACTCAACCTCCAGATGGCTTCGGTGCGACACGCCGCTAACCCCAACCACCGCTCCGGTCGCCCAACCGTCGGTGCCTGATTGGAGAAACGCTTTCGTACCTTCTGTCGTCTCCATAGTTTCCGACGCGCTCCTAATTTAAGCATCGTCGGCTCCCTTCGATGCGAAGCCCGGCCGAGCGGCTACGGCCTGGCCAGGTCGCCGGAAAGCGCGTCCACGCCACTGAGCTTGAGGTGTCGGCGCATGAACGCAGTCTCATGGGGACTTGCGCAAGCGACCGCGACCGCGACCGCGACCGCGACCGCGACCGCGACCGCGACCGCGGTAAATGTAAGCTAACTTGACGACGAACCTCCGTCCGTATATTCGTATTTCGTTACTTGGCGGCAAAGCCTTGTCCTCGACGTTTGGTCGTTTGGCTGCCCGGTAAGACCTGTACAGCTTCGGGAGTGTCGCATGCCTGACATCGAACGAACCCACGCAATAGCCTTTCTTTTGCGACAGGCTGCGGCGAAACACCGTGTTGTACCGTATCAGCAGATACACAGGCTCTTCGAAGCCAGCGAGCCGCTCGATTTGCGATACCGGGCGTTGGAAGATGCAATCTCACTTTTGAGCGACTGTGCCGCGCTCGACTACGGTTGCCTGATGGCGCTCGACAACGGACTGCCAGGAGATGACTTCTTCAGAAGGTACAAGCGTCACCGGCCCAAGGAATTCGTTGCGGTGATGGGCTACGGCTCGGCTGGCGGTTCGCTAAGCAAAAAACGAGTCATCGTGGAGGCGGAGCGAGCGCGAGTGTTTGCGCACGCGGCCGAGAGCCTTGAGATGTCGTCGCGCGATGACGGCAGTGTGGCCAAGACAGTTTTCCACAGCCGGCCGCGGGGGCGCTCGCAGCTGCCGCCACTGTAGGGTTTGGTGGCGAGCCCAGAAGCCCGTCAATCCGGGTGCGGGTCCACACCGCGTTTAACGGCTTGGACGGAGCGCATGAATACGAATCTTGTCGATGCGATGCGCGTTTTCTTGCAAGTTGCGGATACACGGAGCTTCCGCGGCGCCGCGCGGGAGCTTGGCGTCTCCAACGCGCTGGTCACTCGCGCGATCGTCCTGCTGGAAAAGCACCTTGGCGTACGGCTGCTTAATCGCACGACTCGCGCGGTCTCGCTGACAGTTGCCGGCGTACGGTACGTAGAGGGCTGCCGTGCGTTTCTCCAGCACCTGGATCGGCTGGAAACGGCGGTTGTAGCTTTGGACGATGCGCCGGGCGGTACGGTGCGAGTCGTGGCGTCATCAAGCGTGCCGGCGCTCAGTTTGACCCAGCTTATCGACGACTTCCACAAGCTTCATCCGACCATCGAGGTTCGCCTGACCCTCGCCGGTCGGCGCGCCGAGTTCGACGGGAATGGTCACGACGTCGGAATTCTCATCGGCAAGCCAGAAGGCCTGGAGCGTGAGGGGCAAGTTCTGGGGTTGCTTGCGTCTTTGGCCGTGGCGACGCCTGCGTTTCTGATTAGGCACGGCGCGCCTATTGCCCCCGTCGATCTTCAAGACCTTCCATGCATTTGCTTGCAAGACGAGATGCGCGAAGAAGTCTGGACGTTCCGACATGCGAGCGGCGCGGTGGGGGACGTCAGGCTTGCGCCGGCGTTTTCGGTTTCTGATGCGGAGCTTGCCCGTCTCGCAACGCTCGCCGGCATGGGGTTCGCATTTCTTCCGCGCGCACTGGTGCGCTCAGATATTGAGGCGGGTCACCTCGTTCGCCTGCTGCCTGCCTTTTCCGTCGATGAGCCACGCACGGAGCTGTTTATCGTCCGTCCGGCGCGCCGCCACTTGCCTCGAGAGACCCGCCTTTTCGCCGACTACGCGGAGGCTCACTTGCGAAAGGAGTACGAACCCAAGGGAGAGGCGTTAGCCGATCGAGAACCAGAATTCGATTTCTCTGAGGCGGCTACGGCGAAGCGGGGAACTGGCTAAAGCGCCGATCCCCTCGCCAAGAGCGCGATTGCATTTCTCTGCGGCGGCGCTTGTCACGCTCGGTCAAACGCCGTCGGAGCAGGCATTCGGGTCGAACGACCGCTGGGTGGAGCACAGCAGCCGCTTGACAGACGGCGCGACTATCCCGACGAACGGCAGCAAGTGGCCGGAGGACTAAACCGCTCGCGCGGTAGGGGCTACGGTCCGACGCTGGTGGTCAGTGAGAGGCCGGTCACCCGGCTT
>NZ_FCOM02000143.1 GCF_001544695.2 Caballeronia arvi | reverse complement strand
TGATACTGGACCCAGGTGGGTCAGATTTACTTCGGCGAAGCCTTCGAATGTGGGTCAGGTTTCAGTCGGCGTTGACACGTATTCACGAGAGAGAGTGGCCTGCGCTGCTATTCCAGTCAAGCCCGGCAAACCTTCCCGCTCTTGCGGCGTCTTGTGCGATGCGCGAAAGCGCAGGTTCGACGTCGGCCATTCTTCGACTTACAGGAGACGAACATGGATTGCCCTTCATCGGTAGCGGAGGTATTCGATCGACGCGTCCAGCGGCGTGCAAAGCGACGCCAATTTTTTCGCAGTGCCGGCGGCTTAGGCTTGGGGCTAGTCGGTGGAACCATCCTCGGCGCATGCGGCGGAGGGTCGGGAGATAACGCCAACGCGGCGACGGGGCCAACTGACGCGGAGATCCTCAACTTTGCACTGAATCTCGAGTATCTCGAAGCGACGTTCTACGCCTATGCCACGACGGGAACCGGGCTGCCCGCGAATCTCATGACCGGCGCCGGCACGACCGGCAAAGTGACGCCCGGTCAGCAGATGTCCTTTTCGGATCCCGTGGTTGCAGCCTACGCCCGGGAAATTGCAAAGGATGAAGTGGAACACGTCGCGTTCCTTCGCACCGCGCTCGGCGGCTCGGCGGTCGCGATGCCCGCGCTCGATGTGGGCGGCACAGACCCCAACGGCGCGTGTTCACTCGCAGCACAAGCTGCAGGTCTCGCTCCCGCAGGAACGGTTTTCAACCCGTACCTGAACGACGACAACTTCCTGCTTGGCGCATTCATCTTCGAAGACGTGGGCGTCACCGCGTACAAAGGCGCCGCTCCGCTCATCAGCAACAAGACCTACCTCGAAGCGGCGGCCGGCATTCTTGCCGCCGAAGCCTATCATGCGGGTCTGATCAGAACGGTGCTGTACACCAAGGGCATCCAGACACCGAGCCTCGTGGCAGCGACACAGGCCATTTCGGATGCGCGTGACTCGCTCGATTCGTCGAGCGACGTCGATCAGGGCATCGCGGGCGTCAACACGCAGATCTCCAACATCGTACCGCTGGACAACAACGGCATCGCGTTCAGCCGCAGTTACGACGATGTGCTGAACATCGTCTACCTGAACAAGGGCGCGGTGGCGCAAGGAGGTTTTTTTCCGGCGGGCGTGAACGGCACGCTTCATATGAGCAGCGCGTTCTCATGAGGCAAATGACGTCATAAATCGGGATCGCGAGGCGCCTCGGATCATCGCCTTGAGAACCTCCAATCTACCAACTCGCTTACGCCGGCTTGATATTGGCCGCCTGCTTGCCCTTCGGCCCCATCTTTTCGTCGAACGTCACCTTCTGCCCTTCCTTGAGGAGATCCTCATCGCCACCATCGGGCGTGATGAAGCCGGAGATCTCCTATGCGCGAAGGGTCAGCAGGTGCGTGGCGTCTGCGGATCAGACTGATTCTCGGAGCGACGTTCATCGTTGCGGGCGCTGTGCTTCAGGCGCTGAACTTCCTTCATGTCGGATAGACGAGATCTCGAACCTCGAGGAAAGCGCGTTGCTTGAAAAACTCTCCACTCGCTCTCTGGTCGTCGGCGTCTGCATCGCCACAGCATCGGTGGTCGGTCCTTCGTTGCTCCGCGATCACGGCAGGCACCGCCTGGAAGTACAGGCGTGGTCGTCGCGACAGCGTGCGTCCGTCGCAACGGGCACGATAGGCACGGTTCACCGAGAGCCAAGCGGAGCTTCAACGTCAATGGGCAAATCTTCGGAGGAGGATCAGGAGACCGCACCGAACAGCACGAAGTTTCGCGTGCCCCCGAGACTGATGTTGAGCGATACCGATTCGTCATTGGACGAAGCGACCAAACCGCATACCGCAAATATCGTCGGGCGAGCGCAGAAACGACAAGCACCATCGATCACGCATTCGGCAGGAGCAACCATGAGGCTGAAACGAGAAAGAGAAAATAATCAGCCAGACGCGAAAGCGATGCAGAAGCCATCGCCAGAAGAGCACGACAGCGCGGCACAGATTGAGGCGCGATCGGAATCGCTCCTCTCCACTGCCGGGTCAGCCCGGAGCGATGACAACGTGGTCGAGACGACGGAAGACAAGGAGATACCGGAATCCTCCCGCTCAGCTTCAGCCAACGCCGACGTTCAGAATACCGTCGTTTCGACGTCATCTGTATCTGTGCCCGGTCCTAAAACCAGGAAAGAGGTGCAAGACGAATTGCGCAGAGCAAGGTCGAGCGGAGCGCTTCCGCGATTCGGAAATCCGGACCCCTACGGACCAGGCGGTTCACCGAGTTCGTCAAATGAATAGGTTCGGAGCAAATATGTTCACGCGAGCGCGTCGATTGAATGTGTCTTGGATCTAGATTCGCATGTTTCGCGCCGAATCGAGTGAGCATCGACGGCACGAACTCCTCGATTCGCGATTCAACGGAACCGGCAGGCCGATGAGGGGAATCCGCTGTTGGCAGTCAACGCATCTAGCGTCTAGGAATTGTTCATCGGGCACAGAAATTATTCTGCGCGGATACTTCAGGCAACCGTTGCCCCTGCCGTAAGTAAGTCATGAAAGCTCCAGAATTTACGAACAGTGCGTACGATCTTCGGGTTACAGACGCCGACCTCGCTCACCTGCGCACCATGGTGCAGGCCGAGAGTCGAAGTGTGTCGCCGGTGTTTCCGCTGCCTTATTGGCGCCGCCGCGTGGTCGTTGTTATGGCGACGAGGCATTTGCTTCCCGCGCAGCTAGCCGTGGCTAGCGCGCTACTTGCGCAAATCGATTGCGCTGCAGAGGTTCAGGTCGAATTGGCGAAATACGCCTGACTGCCGGGTCACTGGTGTGAGCAATGACTAACGCATCGTGCGCAATATGAGTTGGTCGAACGGGTTCATCGGGTTCGCGTATTCGCTCGCGAAAAGCCCTCGCGAATTGTGATCGTTACTGACGCTTCGACGCTTCCTTCTTCAGTTTCTTCGCTTCTTTCTTTTCCTTTGGCGTCTTGGTGGCGACCTTCTTTTCGGCCTTCTTAGCGTCGTGGGCTTTGCTCATGATGATTCTCCGATTTCGATGGGATGGAGGACGTCCAACGAACGCTATGCAAGCCGCAGGCCTGAACGCAGCGGAGCTACGATATACAAGCGGTGGCAAATCCACTGCAGTGCATACAGCAGCGCGAAAACTTGGTAGTTCACAGCTCTTCGTCGTTCAGCATCAGGCCGGACGGAGCGGTCGGCGTTAGGCACAGCATTATATCCGCGCCTTGGTCGTCGATCCGTGCACGATGAACGCGCATTGGGAGCCCTTTCAGGCTTATCTCAACCTGAGGCGCAGCGTGGGATAGGACGACGCGGTTATCAATGCGGTGCCAAATCTTGCCACGTTCATGGAACGCCATCGCGCTTCCCACCCTACGCACGGGACCACGGGCCAACTCCTCGTCGGGGCCCGGCGGTTCAGAAAAGACTGCACCGCCGAGTTCGCGGACCATCCGCGGCGAACTGCAACTGCCTGTCATGATCGATGGGTCGTGCGATTGTTCGGCTTTCCATCGATGACGCGCAACCACGGCTGATTTGGTTATCGCGCGCGCGCTCGAGTCCCGCGGTTAGCACTTTGGAAGTAGGTCAGCAGCAGCAAGGGCGCTGCTCCGGCAAAACCGTAGGAGTTTCCCTCTACTATCCCGCCCAACGTCACCAATGCGCTGACCATGAAAAAGAAGCTTTTCTGCCCGAGACTGAGCCTTCCGTACAAATCTTTCATAATCGGGGCGAAAAAAGGCCCGCCGGGACGGGCAAAGGTAATACCCAAACTGCGAGGATAGTTTTATCGACTGCCTCATCGCTCACAGTCGGTTAGCCCACGTTCGCCTGGCGGCAGTCTCGATCGCGAGCGTTCGAGCAAGGGCCGGAGAGCGCACCGCATTTCGCTGCTTTCTTACAAGGCTCGCGCAATCAATGGCCAGCGAAAGAGCCCGCTTCGTAGGCAGGTGATCGTCCGGTCCGTCAAGGACAGAGCGGTAGGACGTCTCATCGCACTGAAGAGCGATGGCCTCAGCGACTTGTCTTGAACGCTGCAGCTTCGCGACCTCGCGTGTGAGGACATCGTGAGGCCGTGACGCTGCAAGCAGCGTCGTTCGAGCGATTTCCGCGCTTCGCTTTCAAACCCCGCATGTAAGGGGTGAGCTGCGATCGCATGGACGATCGTCAGCATGCTCCTGACACGATGACAGGTTCATTGAACTCCAAGCGCTCCGAGCGAGGTCACCTATACGAGGCGCAGGTGTGCGATTAGTTAGGTAGTAATTCAGAATAACGACGAACTCATGTGCTTCAAGTAATCATTTTCCCAATTATTGACTCTGCCTCGACCGATCGCTATACGGGCGCCCTGGCGCGCCGCTGCAGTCTTTCCAGGAGGGACTCTGAGTTTTTCTATGACCAAACATCAATGGCGTCTCGACTATAATCCGAGAAGCTCGCATATCAACAATTGCAGGGAGCCTTACCCTATGAGTCAACCCCGCGGGCGATATGCGGGATCTCGAGACAGCGG
>NZ_FCOM02000121.1 GCF_001544695.2 Caballeronia arvi | reverse complement strand
GATCGCGAAGTCAAGGACGCCGGGGCGGATCCACGGGTAGTGGACTCAGTGGGCAAAGACGAGGGACCCGAAGCGTAATGCAATCGCAGTTCGGCTAGACACCGGACTCGAAAATGCATGCGATGCTTAAAAGAAGACGGGAACTGTCCTGATGCTCATTAAGATGTTGCCCAGATGAGATATCGGGGAGAGGTTTGAGATGATTGATGCCGTCGGCCCCCGCACCACGAACGAAGGACAGCGCATCGCCCGATTCGCGGTGAGCCTCAGTCCGCGCTCAGCATGGTCATGCAGACTTTCGCTCAGGTGCGCATGAAGACGCGCAAGCTTCCTCGCTTTGAGCCGGTCGGTGTCGACGAGGGGCGGGTGTTCTGGAAGAAGTACCGCGGGAACGCGGACGTTGAGCGCATGTTGCTGGAGCTTGCGCAGGCGCGCCAAACCATGGAAGAGATCGGCGCATACTTCGACTCAGTGCGAAAAGCGTGGGAGGAAGAGAATCTCGGACAACTGGTCGCCATGGAGAAGATCCGCCTGTTGCTCATGGAGCAGGATCTTCGTTACCGGACGCTCGCCGGCTTAAAGCCGCCGCCGCGAGACGCGGATCCCGGCGAGCCTGAACCGGCGCTGGTCGACTAAATCGCGGCGTATCGGTTCGATTCAATTCCATTCAATTCGATTGATTGAGAATTTCGATATCAAAGCCGTCGGGCCAACCGTGATTCACGACGCGCAGTGCATCCTCTGCAATCAGTTCGGGCGCAACGCCTTCATAGTCGCCTTGCGGCGTGACAAGTAACAGCGCGCACTGCGTGCCCTTCGCCGCCGCGATCTTCTCGGCCAGCACGGTCATCTCGCTCGTCCATCGCCGGATCTGATCGTCGAGGACTTTCCTGTCATCTTTCTTCATGTCTTTGTCTCGCTCGTTGTCAGCTTGCGACGCCAACTGCAGCGTCGAGCGTGAATCGAAGGCGCGTCACGGTCCGATGGCTCGACAGGCCAAGCAGGTTGCTGACCTGCTCATTGGTTTTCCCCGCAGCGAGGTGGCGCCTGCCATAGGTATTGCGTAAGAGGCGAGGGCTTTCATCTGCTGCCGATAGTCCAGCGGCTTTGAGCGCCGTGCGAACGCATTTGACCAACGTGTCGGGTTTCATGGGCTTGCCGCCGGCCGTCGCCACGAAAAGCCAGTCCGTCGGGCAAACGATCCCTGTCCGGACCTCATGATACGCGCGCAATACGTCAATGGCGAAGCTGTCGATCGGTACGCGTCTGGCGAGCCGCGGACCGTGTTTCTCAACGAGCACGCTGGGCCGGTTGTCCTCCGTGTCGAGATCTGCGAGCCGCAGCAAACTCAGTTCCGCCGCCGAGACGCCGCAACCGAGGAAGAGCGCGACGATAGCCGCATTGCGCAACTCCTTCGCGGACGAAAAAGTTGTCGACCGACATAACGCCTGTAGGCTCTGGTCGTCCTCTGAAGACAGATAGATTGGCGTCGGTTCGTCCTCGGGCCAGTTCTCTCGCGTAAGCATGTCGGCTGCGGGATTCTCTTTTCTCAATTCGAGCGCAACGAGATGTCGGGCGAGTCGATCGATGAGCTTCAGATATCGAAAGCGGGTCGTGGTCCCCGGCTGGCAGTCGTACGCGAGGTTCTCGAAAAACCCATTAATGTGATCGGCACCGAACGTCGCCACGGATTGTCGGCGCGTCGTTAGATAGTCATTGAATCGCGAAAACATCGCGCAATGTTGGACGATAGACCGGTCCGCAAAGGCGCGACGATCCGCGCCGATAGCCTCGGCTCGCTGCCATTGCCCATACGCGGTCTCGGGATCCGAAAGCCAAAGATCGCTCTGCATAGAAATCGATATACTGAATTTCGCCAACCTCCAATCTAACGCGAAGCTAGCGCTTCGCCAACACCAGCGACCAGAAAAGAGGTCTTCGCGCCTTTCACCCGATTTCTGAAAGAACTGAATCAACGAAGCGCTATTGCAGTCTCTTAGCTCGTGATTGTGCGCACGCCGCTATCTATGCGGCGCGCAACCGTGGCATAGTGCGGATAGTTTTTGGAATAGGAGAATGAAATGGCAACGCTAGAAGCGATTCAAGCGCGAATCAAAAAGTTGGAAACGCAGGCGCAAGTTTTAAAAGCGAAGGCGGCGAGCGGCGTGCTCAAGCAAATTCACGACTTGATGGCACGTCATCAGATTTCGATTGATGACGTCTCCGGATTCTTTGGCAAGGCATCAGGTAAGACCAAAGCGAAAGCTGTGAGAAAAGTGGACTCAGCGAAGTACGTCGACCCGAACACCGGTGCGACCTGGAGCGGTCGAGGAAGGGCGCCGGCGTGGATCGTCAATGCACGCGATCGCACCGCGTTCCTCGCGGCGGGTGGAGGTGACTCGACTGCTCGCACGAAGGTGTCGGTGAAGCGCAGGACCGCCGCTCGCAAAGGACCGCAGCCTGCCCTCTACCGTGATCCGATGTCGGGACTGACGTGGAGTGGATTCGGTCGCGCACCCAGTTGGATTGCCAGCGCGAAAGATCGTAGCGCCTTTCTGATCGAAAAAGGCAACGCGGGAGGTGCGAGCGCCGCTGAATCGAAAGCGGTCGCGAAGAAGGGTGTAACTGCGAAGACTGGATCGAAGGCGGTAGCGAAGACGAAGACGGCAAAGCCGGCCGCGAAGAAAGCGGCGTCGACGAAGACCACGGTTGCTAAAAAGGGAGCCGCGGCGAAAAAGGGAACCGCGGCGAAAAAGGGAACAGTGGCCAAGAAAGCAGTGGCCGCCGAGAACGTGACAGCTACTAAGAAGGGAACGACAGCTAAGAAGGGAACGGCAGCAAAGAAGGCGACAGCCGTTAAGAAGGCGACCGCAGCGAAGAAGAGTACGGTAGGTAAGCAGGCCGCCAAAACTGCGCCGACGAAGCGAGGTCGTTCGACGAGTGCCAGTCCGGCCCGCAAGTCTCCGGTCGCAGTGGAGAGCGTTGCGCCGGTTGAAACGCCTGGCCAAGCCACCGGGGCCGAAGCGAATAACGCGAGTCAATGAGGAATTTGCGATTGCCGCGCTGGACTCGCGTGGCAATCGTGAAGCTTGTCATCGGGCAAGGGTTCCGATCGCCCAACGAATGACAGTTGCGACGATCGGCCAGTGGCACAATTTCGAACCCCTGCTACAGTTTCGTCGCAACTTGGACCTTGGCTTACGGCCCCTTGTTTGCCTCGTTCTGAGCCGCGACCTTCTTCCGTTGGCGCTAGCTTCGCTACGTTCGCATCGTTTGCGGCGTCCTACTCCTTCTCGCTAGCCTCCGTCCAGGCCTCCTGCATTTCCCTATCGGCCTCGTCTTGGCCTTGGTCTGAGCCTACGTCGCATCATGTCGGCCGCCAGACGCCTGCGCGCCCGTAATTGCCTTTCCCCTTCGCGCCTTTCACGCTCCCCCCGGGGCTTCGTCGGCGTCGGTCTGGGCGGGTGCATTGTGCTCGTTGGCTGAGGCACCCTTTTAGCGCCGACGTGTCGCGGTCCGTGAAAATGCCCCACTACCTACGCGGACCTGACCGAAGGAGTCCATGTATTCATATACTTACTTGGCATGCTGCGCCCGAGGGAGAGACTCTGCAGGCCGGGATGCGTAGAATGACTGCGCAATTCCTCGTCTTCTTCTCCATGCAACGGGACATCTCATGCTGCAGCCATTTGCGTCGTCAGATTCCTTTACGATCGGAGTAGAACTTGAGGTTCAAGTCGTCAATACGCACGACTACAACCTGACGAAAGCGACAACGGAGCTGCTGAGTCGAGTAAAAGCGGATAACTTTGCCGGCGCGATCAACCCGGAGACAACGGAGGGAATGATCGAGTTGTCCACGGGGATTTGCAGGAGCTTCGATCAGGCAACCGGGGAGCTGAAGGTTCTTCGCGACACGTTAGTGCGGGCCGCTGACTTTCTCAACGTGGGAGTCTGCGGAGGTGGGACAAATTTCTTTCAAAACTGGTTCGATCAGCGCTCCGATGGACGCGAACGCTCCGAGTACCTCATGGGGTTGTACGGGGCGCTATACCAGCAATTCACGATCTTTGGTCAGCACGTGCATGTAGGTTGCCCCGACGCTGACTCGGCGCTCGTTCTGCTGCATTCGCTCTCGCGTTATGTTCCACATTTCATCGCCTTGGCGGCGTCTTCCCCTTTTGTACAAGGCAGCGACACGCAGTTTCAGTGCGCCCGGCTCAATTCGGTCGCACCATTCCCATTGGCCGGACACGCACCTTTCGTAACGAGATGGTCGGAATTCGAAGAGTACTTTGATCGCATGACGAACACGGGACTCGTCAAAAGTCTGAAAGACTTCTACTGGGACATTCGCCCAAGCCCGGGTTTTGGCACGGTCGAAGTTCGTGTCATGGATACGCCGCTACGAGTTGAATGGGCCGCCGCAATCGCGGCTTACATCCAGGTGCTTTCACGCTATCTGCTGATCGACAAGCCCGTGCGCCTTAGCGAGCGCGATTACGAGGTCTACCGGACGAATCGATTCATGGCTTGTCGCGTCGGCCTGGACGGAACGTGCGTGAATCCGGAGACTGGCCATCGCAGTCAAATTCGAGATGAGATTGTCGCTACGCTAGACGCGATCTCACATCACGCCCAAGTCCTGGGTGCAGAAGAAGGTCTCCAAATCATCAAGCGCGCTGTTACCTCTGGACTAAGCGATGCCGCGTGGATACGCCGCGTGTACCGTGCGCATGAGTCGTTGCATGAGGTTGTGAGACAGCAATGTCAAGTCTGGCGCGGAGCGCAGACGCCTAATTAGGCCGGCGCGTGCACATACAGTCGATGGTCAACGGCGAGCCGGTTCGTTCGCTGCCGGCGCGGGGCCCGAAACGGCGGCGCGGGGGCTTGACGCATCGCCGGATCGCGCCAGTTGCCATCGCGCATTACAAGCGCTGAGCGTTGTCGGTCGAGCAAAGGGCGACATACGACGAATACCTAGCCGGCATGTTCGGGCACCTGTGACCGTGCGGCGCTGTACCCGCTGTGAGCGCAACACCATAATCCCTAGGCGATGCCGCGCGCGGTCGTCGGAATAGACCACCCTCGGAAGGCCGACTTTGCGGAGGTTCGCTAGGCGGCAATTTTGAGCGGGGAGGAAACATATGCCGGAGTTGCCGCACAGGGATGAGGTCGACGTGTTGATCATCGGTGCCGGCGTTTCAGGCATCGGCATGGCTTGAACGCTGACGACCGAGTGCCCGGCCAAGACCTGGACGATCCTGGAGCGCCGGCAAAGAACGGGCGGCACGTGCGGTCTTTTCGGTTATCCCGGCATCCGCTCGGATTCTGACATGTTGGCTTACGGCTACGGATTTCGCCTGTGGCTCGATGTCAAGGTGCTCGCGGACGGCGCTTTGATTCAGGACTATCTCGTCGACACCGCGCGTGAATACGGCGTCGACAGACACATCCGCTATGGGATGAAGGTCACGATAGCCAGTTGGTCGCCGTCACGGCAGCGCTGGATCGTCACGACGTGCGCCGAGGGGGACGGGAAGACTATCAACCTCACCTGCGCACATCTGGTCATGTGCACGGTTACTACGACTACGATGCCGGCTACATGCCAGAATTATGGGCGCGGCGTCCCATGCATGCTTAAATCTGGTGGTCTCAGGGCAACCGGACGCGCACACATTGGTGAATGTGCGGATGACGGTCGGCTAACTGCAGCTATTAATTAACTGTCGTCGTCTAATTCGAGGGAGCCGTCCTATGAACGAGCACCGAGTGAAGCGAGATCCCGAAGGTACGCGACGGCGTATCCTCGACGCGGCGAGTGATCAGTTCACAAAGTTCGGGCTAGCGGGTGCGAGGGTCGACGCGATTGCCGCCGCCGCGGAAACGAACGAGCGCATGATCTACTACTACTTCGAGAGCAAAGAGGGACTGTACGTCGCCGTGCTCGAAGCCATGTATGCAGAGTTCGCGGCGCGAGAGGCGAGTCTCGATCTAGCGAGTCTGCAACCCGCCGAGGCGATACGCGAGCTCGCGCGTTCCATCTGGAAATACATGCAAGAGAACCCTCAATGGCTGTGTCGTATCAACAACGAGAACCTGCATGAAGGGCGGTACCTCGAGCGTTCGAGCCAATTGCGCGAGACGATTTTTCCTGTCATCGACCTTCTACGTGCGACGCTGGAACGCGGTATCGCGACTGGAGAGTTTCGGCGCGGCATTGACCCGCTCGACTTCTATGTCACGTTGGTAGGGATGGGGTACCACGTCGTATCCAACCGCTTCACGATTAAGGCGTTCACAGGCCGAAATTACGGCGAGCACCGCCTGCAGCAGGCGATTTCGGATATGCATGTGGACATGCTACTGCGCTATTTGCGCCCAACCTCTCCATCGTTGGCGTGATCGCAAAAGTCACGACGCATGCCTCTAGCGACAAACCGGCTTAAAACGAGTCTTTGGCGATTCCTTGACGAGATCCTGCCGATCTGCGCCACTGAGCTCGCAGTGTGGAACGAGGCATAACCGAATCGTTCAAGAGGGCGATCGTTACCAAATTTCGGAAAGCGCGGTCGAAAAGAGAAGCCCTCCACGATTGCTCCACTGCCATGGATTGCAGCACTCTATCGATTAGGTGCGCAGCGGTCTGGCGATGACAGTACCGCGAGTCGAACCCGAACTGGCAAAGAGATTCCGTGAGATCATGCTTCGGGCCGCGGCTGGCGCGGGTCGTGTCGTCGTTTCGAACGGTTCATCGGAGAGCACGAACACGGAAATCGATGGAGTTATGAGTATCAAAAAATGTTACGTCTTCGTCCAACAAGTCCAAGTGAATGGCGATTCGGCATAGGGGGACAACGTTCGCGACGGGGCAAATACTGACAGCGCGAGCTATCAAGGACCTGCCGACCACCGCCGCAGCGACAGTCATCATCACCGATTGGCGTTCTACGGCGGAAGCGCTAATGTAGTAGCAACAGTCTCCTTAATCAATGAGGCGAATGCTTCATATGGAATGGATACACCAACGGCCGACGATGCCGGGCTACTACTGGTTGCGTTTCGCTGACGAGCGATCGCCTCAACAAACAATCGCAGAAATCTCCGAGGTGCCTGGCAATGCGATCAACGAATACGTTGTCATCCTGATGGGAGACGACTCCATCATGGAACTCGACGATACGTTCTTTGATGGGGGGCTGTTCGCGGGTCCGATTGCGCCACCGTAAGTGCTGATGTCCAACTTTGGTTCATCGAACGCCCGCGAAGGCCGACAAGGGACGAGCGGGTCTCGCCCGACGGGCAGCGCATCCGCAAAATTCTGAGGGCTGGCGAGCTGCGAATCGTTCCACCGGCGCAGGTTCTGCATCTATCGCGACTTGCCCCGCCGAGGGGTGCATGCGGCCGCAGTGCCGACGAAGCCGGTTGCCGACGATGAGATACTCGTCTTCAATTGCGACCGCGCCGTCGTAGCTGAAGTCCAACTGGAGGGCGATATTGGGCGCGCTTGGAAGGTTCGCGCGCTCGAAGGAGCGACGGAAATTTTCTAGTGGTCGATGATTTGGTACTAAGCTTGGTACTGGAATCCAAGCTAGGGACGGCGGCTATGAAAGTCTCGATGACGGAACGGTTCATTGCCCTTGCGTTCACGCTTGTCGGCGCCGTTTTCATCGGACTCTCGGGGTACGCCCTTCTCAAGCTCTTCCTATCGCTTCTTCTTATTTTGTACGGAAGAGAGCGAAAAAGGGCAGCTCGGTCGCAGACAGATCAACGCACCAGCGTCGATCTTCAATTGCGACCGGAGCCCGGTTCACTGCGGCGTCAGCACTTGCTCAGGCATTCGTGCCGATTGCAGGTTCGCGTAATGGCTTAGCGTGTCAGGAGTCTGTTTGGAATCGAGCAGAAGATTAAGCCGCCTTCCACGCTTCCAGGAACTGCTTAAGCTGCATGCGGGTCATATTTGGGTCTGCCTCTTTGGCAGACACCACGTCATCGAGTTCGTCGTCTGAAAGGGACGCAAGCATTGCGAGCTCGCCGGCTGTAAAGAGCTCTTCTACTTTCGAACGGTGCTTCGAACAAGCGAACCGCTCGTAGACGCGGACATATTGGGCCGTCGTTGCTTGCGAAAAGCCCATGTTCACCTGCACGAACTTATAGAATGCCGAGGCGACCTTTCGTTCGTCCACGACGCTCAAGCCTCCGACGGCCTCAGCGCGACGCTTGATCAACTCCTGCTTGACCGTGTGGAGTTGCTGACCAACTTCGAATACGTTGACCGGTACTGGTTCTTTCAGCACGACTCGATTTCTCCGTAGCTTGGATTGCGTGATCTGTTGTCTTGCCCGAGACAGCCGTTCGGACTTTACCTCGTGTATATCGGCATGCGGGCCCGTTTCTTTTGCTTAAATGCGTCGAGCGTCGCCGAGTGGGAGGCGGTCGTCGACGTGCCACGGTGCAAAAGACGACATGCCGAGTCTGGCAGGGCAATGTGGCCAAGCCTGCCCACACGGGGAACGAGATTCCTTAGCAGAGACATCCGTTAGCTGCAGGCGATGCGCGCCTGCGGGTCCGAGTGGCTCTCTGCCACTAGCTTGCAACCGCTCGTCGACGCGCGCAGCGGTCTTCCAGATGTTCGGTAGTGGGCCGACGGTGATGGATTACCACACGCTAATCCAAAACCCGGTTTGCTCGCGCAGGGCGGGAGGCAGTCGGAGCCGTTTTGGCTACCTCGATTTTGCGACGCAAACGAAGCTGTAGATAGAATGGGAGTTATCTCAATAGCCGTGTTTCCGAGCGCGAATGAGCTTCTGCCGGTGTTCGACCGGTGTCGAATTGCCCCACGCGCAGCGAGGCGTGCATCAAAGACCTAACGAGTGCTGTCGGCCACTTGCCGACATTCGCTATTCTCGAGGTGCGGTCATTCGAGCGGCAGCAATTCTCTGAGCAGCGGGTCCTTCTTTGTCCATGGTCGGCCTCAAAGAGGGTGGCGTGCTGTCACGAGTCGATTGGAGCGTTGCAGCTAAGTTGGGACAAGCAGGCCATCTATTGAGAGGTAGCTATTTTGCCGGGAGGACGCAAGGGCCAGGCCGAATCGTTGCAGAGGCGTTGCCGAAATTGCCCACATCGCAGCCTGAACGACAACAAAAGTTGTAAGCGGCTCGGCAGGGCCGGTCCCCGATTCGCGCGCGCGTGGGGCATGATGTGAGAGCGTGGGGAGGTCCGGGTAGATCACGTGAAGATCGTTCCATGATCGTGGACACGATCTATCTGGATTTACCCGGTCAAGCGGTGGGCGTGGGCGGAGCGGCCGGCTTCAGTTTGTCGGCCACGTTCCAGGGAAGCAGTTCGTCGATGCGGTTGACCTTGTGGTCCGCAATATGAGTGAGCACGTATTCGAGGTAGGCTCGCGGGTTGATGTCATTGAGCTTGCATGTTCCGATCAGGCTGTACATCGCTGCCGCTCGCTCACCGCCGCTGTCGGAGCCGACGAACATATAATTTCGCCTGCCCAACGCTACGCAGCGCAGGGCATTTTCTGCGAGCACGTTGCTGATCTCGGCGTGCCCTTCCTCGCAATAGAACGTAAGCGCCACCCAGTGGTTCAGGGAGTAGTTGATCGCGCCCGTGAGCGCAGACTTCTTCGACAGCGTCGCCAGCTTGGCCCTGATCGTCGATTGGAACGTGGCGAGCAGAGGCTTGCTCTTCTCCTGCCGCACACGCAACCGCTCATCGGGAGGCTTGCCGCGAATGCCGGCTTCGATGCTGTAGAGCTCGCCGATCATTTCCAGCAGTTTCTGGGTGTCCGGAGTCGGCGTGCTCACATGGACCTCGTAATACTTTCTCCTGCAATGATCCTTATCTGGTGCTCCAGATAAGGATCAGTATCCCGAGAATGTTTTTATCTGGAGATACACGGTTGTGGCCCTTGTTTGTACGTAGATTCGCTCGAATGTTGT
>NZ_FCOM02000140.1 GCF_001544695.2 Caballeronia arvi | reverse complement strand
GCCCCGAATCTGACCACTGATGTTGGCTCGGGGCTGGGCCGCATTCGTGCGGAGGACATCGCCGCTTTCTTGAAGCACGGTCACGGCGGAGGACTCGTTCCCTTTGGCAGCATGGTGCAGGTCGTCGAGGACAGCACGCAATACATGACTGACGGCGACCTGGCGGCGATTGCGCGGTATTTGAAGGATCTGCCCGCTCAGAAGCCTGCCTCCGCGTACGCGCCTCGGTCTAGTGTTGCGCGCATGAGCGTGCAAGCATTACGCACAGGCGCGATGGAGCGGCCAGGTGCCGGCATCTTCCTGTCGTTCTGCGCGAAGTGCCACGGCGTCGAGGGAATGGGCAAACCTAACAAATATCCCCGGCTGGCGGGCAACCCGACCGTGCTCGCGCCCGAAGTCACTTCGCTTGTGCGCCTCGTGGTGGAGGGGGGCAGGGCACCCCATACTGAGGGCGGGCCGCAACCGGAGAAGATGCCCGCGTTCGGACCGAAGCTCACCAGCGAGGAAATCGCGCACGTGTTGACCTTCGTGCGCAGCATGTGGGGAAATGAAGCCGCGCCCGTCACTTCTCGTGACGTCGCGTCGCTCAGAGAGAGCATCCACAAATGACGCGCTACTGTCGTGAGTTAGAAGTTTGTTGAATCAATTTCCTGGTCTTTCTGGAATAACGAAATGTTGACTAAAGAGCCGCTCGGACTCGCGCAGCCCTTCTTCGGTAAAGATAACGGACTTCGTTTTGTTGACCGGGTCTTCGATGAAACCCCGTTCGTAGAGTCGGTTCAGCACGTCCCAGTCGAAACTCTTCCACGCGCGGTATCGGTCATGCAGCGTTAGGTACAAAAGTGCCAGGGCGACGTCATCAATTGCGTCGGTGTTGATGTTCATGATGCTTCCCCCGCGACCTCCCGGACCTGCATACAAAACCGTTCGAGACTGGCAACGAATCGCTTCGCTCCCCTCAAAGAACGTGGCGATCGCCAGTTAATGCCTTTTGAGTTTCGATATCGCGCCGGCGATGTGCCGCAATCATCGCCAGCTCAAGTTCGTTCATCGCTGCTTGTCCGTGGCAAGTCCGTGGTACCTTTGTCGTCTGTTTCGTCCGCGGTCTGCGAGGCGTCAGACGAAGTTTCGAGTTGTTTGCGCGCTTGATGCCAGAATTGCTCGTCTCCCCCTTCTGGGCAACCTGCTTCTTCCCAGAGGCGATAGGCCAATGCGCGTATTTGCTCTTCGGTAATAGGGACTTTCATGTCTCGCTCCTCGTGAGTCGGTCCGGCCAAACGGAGTGACGCGTGAAATCCAGCACGATGTGGTCGAAGCGAGCACGATTTGATGGCGATAGATGACCCGGAAACACTGTGATCGTGACAGATCGTGACTGAGACGCCAATTAGGACGTTTCCCGAAGCTACCGCTGCTTTCAAGAGGTCGACGAGTGTGTCTTTGAACCAGGGGCAGCACCGTTCTCGGGCCGTGTTAGCAGCTCTCGCCAAACTCGGATGTCGCGACGAGCGACCGCGTCACGGTTACCTTTCAACACCTCAAAATAAGTCTTATCGTCTGCTCGCCGAAAGCGGATATCGAATATTTGCTCGCCGAGATGCAAATCCTTGAGCTTAATGTCGCTCAGCCAAGGCGGCAGGTCCGGATCGACGAACAGCGTCTTGTTCGGCGCATCCGGTTGAAAGCCAAGCATGGCATACAGAAGTGAGAAGACTGATCCCGCCGCCCAGGCCTGGGGAACATTCGCGCCGAGGTATTGGACGGGAAAGTTCGATCCGTTGCGGCGAAGACCTGCATAGAGTTCGGGTAGTTGATTGAGCGCGAAAAAGCGTCCGGCCTCATATACATCGTGTGCGATCTCGCCGGCTTGCGTCGCATAGCCGTAACGTTTGAAGCCTTCGGCGATGAGGCCATTGTCGTGCGGCCACACTGCGCCATTCTGGTAGGAGTAGGGATTGTAAGTCGGATGGTCGGCCGAAAGCGTTCGTATGCCCCAACCGCTCCACATGTCCTCCTGCATGAGCCGCGCGACGACCCGACCTGCGCGATCCGGGGGCACGATCCCGGACCACAAGCAGTGGCCTGGATTGGAAGCAACGCTCAGCACCTTTTTCTTGTCGCCATCGAGTGCGAGCGCGTAGAAACCAGTTTCTTCATCCCAAAAATCGGCGTTGAATCGTACGAAGAGATCGGCAGCCTTTTCTCGCAAGGTGCTCGAACGGGCCTTGTCGCCCAGCACATCATAGATCTTCGCCATTCGCAGCCACGCATCATAAACGTAGCCTTGCAGTTCGCATGTGGCTTTCGGGGCTTGAACCGGTTTTCCGTCCGGATAGACGATAGCTTCGCCCGCATCCTTCCAGCTCTGATTCTCGAGGCCGGCCGGCGAGCGCGTAGCGTATTCCTGGAAACCATCGCCGTCCTGATCGCCATACTTGTCGATCCAGCTGAGACAGCGTTCGGCGGTTGGCAGGTGCCGTCTCAGCAGCGCAAGGTCTCCCGTGCAGCACCACGCCGTATGCAGCGTAATGAGGTAGAGCGGCGTTGCGTCCGCCGTCCCGTAATATGGTGTGTGGGGAATTCGGCCGAGATAAGCCAGCTCGCCAAGGCGCAGTTCATGCATGATCTTGCCGGGCTCCGCGTCACGATAGTCATCCCACTCAGTTGCCTGACGCGCACCCAGTACTTCCAGCGTTCCGTGCGCAAAAGCCGGATAGACCAATGACGTCTGCAGCGAAGCGATCAAGCTGTCGCGTCCGAACAAGGCAACGAACCATGGCAGTCCCGCGGCCGGCACTACATGTGCGACATCAGCGCCGGGGGTAGGGACTAGCACCCGCAGGCGAAGCGCGGACAGATCATCAGTGGCCTGGCGAAACAGGCGGCGGACCGTGTCATTGCTGCTATCCAGTTTGAGCACAGTGCCTTGCCACCGTTTAAGCCGCGCGCTATTTTCTGAAGCATCGTCGTCGTCACCGCAGCAAATGCTCGGTGCCGAGAAGCGTTCGCAGCCGTCCGAGAGATCGTATCGAAGGCAGCAGTGCCAGCGTGCGGCGTGCTCTATCGTAATGTCGAAGGAGATACGGCCATTCGAGTAGGCGGCCGCGGTATCGTTGTTATCGACCGTTACTTCAATCGTGCGAACGAAACCCTCGTTGCGATACGCGGTGGTAAGACGCCGCTGGGATTCAGACCATGTCGTCGTGATGCGGCCGCGCCGGACGAAGTCTCCCGACTTCACCTCAAAAATATCGGCAAAGTCACTGCGTATCGCTATCTCGAGGTTGAAGCTTACCTTTGAGTTACTGTAGTTATTAAGGTCGATATCTTCGTGCAAGCCGCCGCCGATCTCACGACTGAGCGTGAGCCCGAGTGTATGCGGCAAGACCTCGCCAGCCTCGGTCGATAGTGCACGGTTCGTCAGAAAAATGCGCGCAGCGAAAGCGGCCGTCGTTCCGCCGTTGAGAAGATCCCACGGCTCACCGTTCGCGTAAACGGTCCAGCTGCTGATCACGCGAGTATCGAAGAAATATAAACCTTTTTTTGTTCTCCCGACGATCTGACCATCCGGTTCGGTCAAGAGAACAGCATGGCCTTGGTGGATGGCAAGCTGCGGCGGTCCTACTTTGACCTCGAGCGACATCTGCACCTCCTTTACTGCGGGTCATGCGGGAAAACCGCTAAGCAACCGATACCGCTCGGTTCGCATCGCCCCTCCCCTCATTCTAGGCCCGCAACATTTCAAATGGCCGCGGCGGCTCAATGCACGCGTACCCTATGACTGACGACCCGTTGCACGAACCTTTGATCGCTTCAAATCGCGGAGCAAACAGCGTGCTTGGATCGCCGATTGCCAGCCAAACAGGCGCAAGCGCTTATAGTGAATCGTACGAAAGCGACGATTCCCACGCGACGATTGGAAAGCATTAGATCTTGCAGCGCCACTCGCTCAAACCAGATCAACATCAGTCAAGCAAACGATGACTATCGGATGTCCAGAATGCGGTGCGCTCGAAGACGGTTGTAGCGCGGCAATATAGAGCGCGAGCATCAACGCGTACTCCGAGGCGCAGGATGCGGAATTCCGGTTGAACGTGCGAGAGAGGAACGTTTCGTGCGCAGTATCGGCTAATCAGTCGCTGACTTGCCCGATGCGCTTTCTTCACAACAAGCCCGATAGCAGGATGCGGGGCAGCACCCGGGCGGCCCGTTCGTGGGCGGCCGACGTTGGCCCGGGGCTCGTTACGACCGCGTCGGACAACGACCCGAGCGGCCTCGCGACGTATTCACTCGCCGGCGCATGGTATGGGTTCGACATGCTGTGGGTGTGTGTCCTCACTTATCCGTTGACCGTCGCGCTGCAGTTGATCGCGAGTCGAGTTGCTGCGATTACTGGCCGCGGACTGACGGTGAACATGCGCGAACATTATTCGCCGCTGTTCTTCTACTTTGGCGTTGGGCGGTTTCTGCTCGCCAATACGTTCAATATCGCTGTCGATGTTCTTGCGATGGGCATCGCGCTACGCGTGTTCTGCGGCGGTTCAGTCGCATGGCTCACGCTCGCATCGGGCGGCGCGTCGCTCGCGCTGCAATGGTGCATTCCCTATGCGCGTTATGCCCGGGTGCTCAAGTGGCTGACGCTCGCGATGTTTGCGTACGTCGGTGTCATCCTCGTCATCGACGGCAGTGTCGCGGCCGCAGCGATCAACATGCAGATGGAGACCGCATTGGAAAGCGCGGTCCTCACGGCTCGTAAAATCCACGGTTTCCACGTGCACGTTTTCGCTCGCGAGTATCCGCGCATGGATCGGTCGAGATGTCCGACGCGTGCCATGAAGCATTGAAAGATTGGCGGCATGGATCGGGCCGGCGACGTCGCGCAAGGCAAGATCTCGAAGAAACGCGCATGGTGTTTTTTATCTCACACCAGTATTGATTCGATGAAAACTACCCGCCCGG
>NZ_FCOM02000139.1 GCF_001544695.2 Caballeronia arvi | reverse complement strand
ACATAAAGCCGGGTGACCGGCCTCTCACTGACCACCAGCGTCGGACCGTAGCCCCTACCGCGCGAGCGGTTTAGTCCGCCGGCCATGTGCGGTCATTGGTTGCAAGGCATGGAAGGACAGTCAAACGGCGGCTCCGCACCGTAAAGCTGACCGTCACCTACCTATTGCTCTCGTCGCATCCCCTCGCGCGGAATGTGTATCCAACTCGCGTGAAAGGGCGCGTTACGACATTGCGTCCAGCAGGGCGTCAGCCCATAACTGGCCCAAATGCCCGGCATTGCAACCTTCCGGAAAAGGTGTGGCGAAGCGATCGCTGAGGAGGGATAGGCCGCCAGGCTCGCCTTGAACTCTGGTTGAGAGAACGCCGCTCGAAAATGGGCGGTGGATTCCCAGACAGCGTAGTTCATGTATGTCGGATTTTCTCCGAGTGGGCGAATGGAGCTGCGTCGAGATGAAGCCGGGTTGCTGCTTCATAAACGCCGCGTCGTCCTGCCAGACCTTGAGAAAGGTCGGCTCGTCAGCCGGACTACATTAAAATGCATATAAATCAAGCGCTTGCTGTCTACCATCCAACCGACGACGTAAGCATCTGAGTTGCCGTACGAGGAGCGTGAGACCGGCCAAGCAACGGGATTCTAGTAGAGCAGACTAGCATGGCGATCAATCAAGACCGGCTCGAGGAGTTATGGCGAGCCGCCTAGATGGCGAAACACACCGAGCCTTGACATCGAGGTGAGCGGGCCGTTGCATAGTGTCGCTTAGTCCCACGAGCCTATGTCGGCATCGTTGCCTTCACCGCCTTGTCGGGCGTCTGGTCCGTAGCTAAATACGTCGATCGTTCCGCGGACCCCGGGATTGAGGTACTGATACAAGCTGCCCCACGGGTCGTCGGGCAAGCGCTTGAGATAACCGTCATCTTTCCAATTGGTGGGTTTAGGGTCGCTAACGGGTTTTTCAATAAGTGCGCGCAAGCCTTGTGCTTGCGTCGGATAACGGCCGTTGTCGCGACGGTACATGTCGAGAGCCAGCATGATCGTGCCGATGTCGTGTTTCGCGACGACACGCATGGCCTCATCGGGTTTGCTTCTGAGTTTTGTGAGACTCCACGCAGCCAGAAGAGCCAGAATTGCGAGCACTGCCACGAACTTGATCAGGGTGTCCCTTCGGAGCGCGCGATTGTACGGAGGCGCAGTTTTCGTGACCCTTTCATTTCTTATTGGCATAGCTTGCTGACCTCCATTCAGAGCGCTGCTTGGTGTCGGCGACGGGTCGAGTGACTACTTGAAGAGCACTCCCGGCAACGAGCGTCTCTGCCGTAATATGTCTCACGATCGCACCCTTTCTGGGCACGAGCGGCAGCAACAGACGGTACGTGTCAAAAGCGCTGGCATTGACGGAGAGCACGACCGCGCACTGATTGAGGCACCATTGCTTCTCAAGCGGTGTTAGCTAATTGCGGCAAGGCATGCCAGCCCGACCAGGCCATGTAGAACCCAACGCAGATAATCAGCACCGCCGAGAAATAGGGCGCGCGTCGGGCGAAATCCGCAAAGCCCGACCAGCGCTTCTCGACATGCCGAATGCTCAGCGCCGCCAGGACACCGGCCGATACCATCGTCGCCGCAAGGCCGATGCTGAAGCACATAACGAGCAGGAAACCAAGCGAGAGTTGCTTCAGTTGAATGCACAGCAGGAGAACAGTGATCGCAGCCGGGCAAGGGATGAGTCCACCGGTCAGGCCAAACATCATAATCTGGCCGGTCGTGACGGTGCGGCCTTGGAAGCGACGGCGAATGTCATTGGCATGGGCCCGAGCGTGTGCATCGTCCTCGTCGCCAAGGTTCATATGGCTGTGGCCGTGACCGTGTTCGCTGAACGCGACTTCAAAGTCATGCCAATGGTTTGAATGACCGATTGACAGCCGGGCCTTGAATTCGTGCGGCTCGGGGATCTCTTGAGCGGATTCAAAATACGTGCCCTTGTTCAGCGTCACGAACGCGTGCTTTGTGCCGTCCGGCCGCGTTGTTTCAATGCAAACCGTCTCGCCTTCCGGCGCTGCGGCTTTTCCCTCGAAACGCACACGGAATCGTTGTGGAACGCCATCTTCAAAGATCTGGAGCGCAACAACCCCGTGGCCGGTATTGATGTGCTGAACGTCGTCACCGTGATGATCGTGACGATGTTCGGCGCGTTGCTCACGCCATGTCCGCCAGACCATCCATATCGCGATGCTGAAAATCAGCGCGGCCGATGCAAGCTGGAGATACGGCTCGGACGCCTCGCTGCTCCAGTTGCGACCGAAGTACTGTCCGCCAATCGCAATGACCCAGACGACAGCCGTGTGCGAAAGCGTCGCGCAGAGGCCGAGCAATACTGCCTGCAACACAGTGCCACGAATGGCAATGATAAATGCTGCCATCATGGTCTTCGAATGACCTGGCTCGAGACCATGGAGCGCGCCCAGGATAATGGCGCTCGGGATGAACAGCCAAAAGTTCGTTGTGCCCTGCTGCAGCAAAGCGGTGATTGAAACCACGGAATTACTCTCTCTTATTTGATGTAGGTCCGTAAGACCTCGATAAGCTCGGCTGCGCCGCGCGCTTGACTGGAACTCTCCTGGTCGGGATCCACGATGTGATGGCGAATATGGTCTTCCATCACCTCGGCCGTGAGGCCGTTCACAGCGCCGCGCATGGAGGCCACGAGCATCAGTACGTCAGCGCAAGCGAGGTCATTCTCTAACGCTCGCTCGAGCGCCTCAGCCTGTCCTTTGATTCGGCGAACGCGGGCCATCAATTTCGCCTTGTCTGTGACTGTATGCATGTCGGGCTCGAATATAGGGTAGGGGGGTATGTTACCAAGGATGGTAACGCCCGACAATAACTGGTTCGAAGGCCGAATTCTGCGCAGACGAGATAGAGCTCAAAGTTAACTTGTAGCGCTCGAGACATAGAAGTAGCATTCTTTACATGAACACGCTCTCTACTTGGTCTCTATTCGTACTGACGCTGCCCACCGAAAACGCGACCGCGCGCATGCGCTTCTGGCGGGCGTTGAAGGCCAGGGGTTGCGCAGTCCTGCGCGACGGTATTTATTTGCTCCCGTTCACGGCTGACGGGGAAACGGCGCTGCGCGAGTTGGCGACTGCGATCGGTGAGAGCGGCGGCACCGCGCATCTGCTGCGAGCGCCCAGTCTGGACCTCGAGCAAGAAGCCGAATTTCGCGACCTGTTTGACCGATCCAACGACTATGACGCCCTGATCGGCGCGCTCAGTGAAGCGCGTAAGACCGTTTTCGGACAGGCAGAAACGGAACTCCGGCGCCTGATGCGGCGTCTGCGAAAGGACTACGAAAGCATCGTTGCGATCGACTTTTTCCCTGGCGAGGCTGCAACCCGCGCCGAAGCGGCCTGGCAGGATTTCGTGGCGCACGTCGATACTGTGATGTCTCCCGGCGAGCCGCACCCGGCTGAGCGCGCGATCCGAAGACTCGCGCTCAAGGACTATCAGGGGCGCACGTGGGCGACACGGCAGCGCATCTGGGTCGATCGGGTGGCGAGCGCTTGGCTCATCCGCCGCTTCATCGATCCCGACAGCCGGTTCATCTGGCTTACATCGCCTGATGCTTGTCCGCCCAATGCGCTCGGATTTGACTTCGATGGCGCGGCCTTCACGCATGTAGGCGAACGCGTCACGTTCGAGGTCTTGATGGCGAGCTTTGAGCTTGAGGGCGATCCGGCTCTGCTGCGCCTCGCCACGATGGTCCACGCCCTCGATGTAGGGGGCGCTCCGGTGCCCGAGGCGATCGGCTTTGAGGCCATTATGGCGGGCGCTCGTGAACGTGCCGCTGACGACGACGCATTGTTGGACGAGATGAGCCGCGTCCTCGATTCCATGTATACGCATTTTGCAGCGGTCGCGAGAAGCGCGGACCAAGGAAGTCGATCATGAGCGCGACTGCGACCGCCCCGCCTTCCTATTCGCTCGCTCAACTGCTGCTCTACATGCTGAAACTCGGCACGTTTGGTTTCGGCGGACCGGTTGCGCTCGTCGGTTACATGCACCGGGATTTGGTCGACAGGCGCGGATGGATCAGTGACGACGACTATCGTGAAGGCCTCGCGCTCGCGCAGATGATGCCAGGACCGCTGGCCGCACAACTGTCGATCTATCTTGGCTATGTGCATTACCGCGTCATCGGCGCGACGGCGGTCGGCATTGCGTTCGTGCTGCCTTCCTTTCTCATGGTCGTGGCGCTCGGATGGGCGTACGTGCATTTCGGGGGCCTGCCGTGGATGCAGGCAGTCTTCTACGGCGTCGGTGCAGCGGTCGTCGGCATCATCGCAATGAGCGCGTACAAGCTGACCAGCAAGACACTCGGCGCTGACAAGACCTTGTGGGCCATCTTTCTGGTGCTCATCGTCGTGACCGTTATGACCGAGTCCGAAATTGCCTGGTTGTTCATTGCGGGTGGCCTTTTGAACATGTTCCGCCGGTCGCCGCCTGCATGGCTCCGAAAAGGCGGACTGAACGCATTGGTTTCGGCTCAGGCACCTGCGCTATGCGGTGCGCTGAGCGGCCTCGACTTGTCATTGCTCAGCCAGATTGGCCTGTTCTTCGCGAAGGCGGGTGCGTTCGTCTTCGGGTCGGGACTCGCGATCGTTCCTTTTCTCTATGGCGGTGTGGTCACCGAGCACCACTGGCTGAACGAAAAGCAGTTCGTCGATGCGGTCGCCGTGGCGATGATCACACCCGGACCGGTGGTCATAACCGTTGGATTCATCGGCTATCTTGTCGCGGGCTTTCCCGGTGCGTGCGTCGCCGCGCTCGGCACGTTCCTGCCCTGCTATCTATTCACCGTGCTCCCGGCGCCGTACTTCAAGAAGTATGGAAGGCTGCCCGCCGTGAAAGCGTTCGTCGATGGCATTACCGCGGCGGCGGTCGGTGCCATTGCGGGCTCGGTGATCGTGATCGCGAAACGCTCGATGAGCCTGTCATAAATTTCGTGTTCAAGGCATAACATGTGCGAAAAGGAGCATGTATGCCACGCAAACCGAAAGCTGC
>NZ_FCOM02000033.1 GCF_001544695.2 Caballeronia arvi | reverse complement strand
GCCAGAATGTGCGAGTAATCCTTCGCGATGTTCAGCACCGTGCCTTCGATGTTTTCCGCGAGGCCATCGGCGAGTTGGGGCGCATCGGCGAGCAGCACTTTCGCCACGCCCGCGATCTTCGCCGCAGCATTCGCCGCGCCTTGCGCGTTCGAACCTGCAACAAGCACGTGAACATCGCCGCCAATCTTCGCAGCCGCCGCAACCGTATTCAGCGTCGCTGCCTTGATCGAGGCGTTATCGTGTTCTGCAATGATGAGACTCGTCATGGTCAGATCACCTTCGCTTCGTTCTTCAGTTTCTCGACCAGCGTCTTCACGTCCGGCACCATGACGCCCGCACTGCGCTTGGGCGGCTCGGTAACCTTCAGCGTCTTCAGACGCGGCGTGACATCGACGCCCAAGTCCGCAGGCTTCACCGTCGTCAGCGGCTTCTTCTTCGCCTTCATGATGTTGGGCAGCGTCACATAGCGCGGCTCGTTCAGACGCAGGTCCGTCGTCACGACTGCGGGTAGCTTCAGCGACAGCGTCTCCGCGCCGCCATCGACTTCACGCGATACCGTCGCTTTACCATCGGCGATCACGACCTTCGATGCGAACGTCGCTTGCGGCAAACCCGCCAGTGCAGCGAGCATCTGCCCGGTCTGATTCGAATCGTCGTCGATCGCCTGCTTGCCGAGAATCACGAGCTCAGGCTTTTCCTGATCGACCAATGCTTTGAGCAGTTTGGCCACGGCGAGCGGTTGCAACTCTGCGTCCGTTTCCACCAGCACAGCGCGATCCGCGCCAATAGCCAACGCCGTGCGCAACGTCTCCTGACATTGCGTCACGCCGCACGACACGGCGATCACTTCGGTAGCAACACCCGCTTCCCTCAACCGGACCGCCTCTTCCACGGCGATCTCGTCGAACGGGTTCATCGACATCTTCACGTTGGCGATATCGACTCCCGTGTTATCCGACTTCACGCGGACCTTCACGTTGTAGTCGACCACGCGCTTGACTGGTATCAAAATCCTCAAGATCGTCTCCCTTTTAACGTCGCCTGCTCAAATTCGAGGCGATCAACTTTCATCCGCCTAAGATGGCTTCGCAGTCGCTAGCCTTGTTTTCTCAATCCAGTATTCGCCTCGATCTCTCCGCTTCCATCCAGATAGCCGTGCTTGCCAAGATCAGGCATTAGGAGAGATGCCACGAAGGTTATTCCCGTGAGCACCGCGACGTAGTAGAAAAACGTCGATTCAACGTTCGCCGAGCGCAAGGAAAGGGCCACATACTCCGCCGTTCCTCCGAAAGTCGCATTCGCCAGCGCATATGGGAGGCCAACACCGAGTGCACGCACGGTGGGCGGAAAAAGGTCGGCTTTTACCAAGCCCGAAATCGGCGTGTAGAACGATGCGATCAACAGGCCCGCTGCAACAAGCGCGAAGGCCATGTATGGGCTCGTGACCGTCTTCAGCGCGAACAGGATCGGCACAACCAACAACGTCGCCAGCCCGGAGAACAGCAGCATGTGCGTTTTGACTCCAATCTTGTCCGCAACTAAGCCGAGAATTGGCTGGCTAAGCATGAAGCAGATGAGCGAGGCAGTCATGACAAAGCTGACCACCTGTGGCGACATACCGGCCGAAACAACCAGGAACTTCTGCATGTAGGTTGTGAAGGTATAGAAATACAGCGACCCGCCACCGGTAAATGCAAGAACGAGAAGTACGGCGCGTTTGTGCTGCAGCAAGCTCGAGATGGACCCTGCTTCCTTACGCTTCATGTCCTGCCTTGACGCAGTCTCCACCATCGAGCGCCGGAGATAGACGACCACGATCGAGCTTGCCGCACCCATGAAAAACGGGATGCGCCATCCCCACTCCTTCAACTCAACAAGTGATAGGGTATGCTGGAGAATGGCAACCGTGAGTAACGCAAGTAGTTGCCCAGAGATGATCGTGAAGTACTGAAACGAGCCGAAGAAGCCACGGCGGCCGGTCACGGATGCTTCACTGAGATATGTTGCTCCAGTCCCATACTCTGCACCCACGGACAAGCCCTGAATCAGACGGGCGACTACCAGGAGCACCGGTGCGGCAATCCCGATCGTCTGGTAGGTCGGCAACAGCGCAATCAGTAGCGAGCCCGCACACATCATGAAGACGGAGATGATCATCGACACCTTTCGACCCCTGGTGTCCGCGATCCATCCGAATATCCACCCTCCAAGTGGCCTCATGAAAAATCCCACGGCGAATACACCTGCAGTCGCTAGAAGCTGACTCACCTGATTGCCAGATGGGAAGAACGCCGCGGCGAAATAAATCGACGTGTACGCATAGATGAAGAAGTCGAACCATTCGACGAGGTTGCCTGAGCAGGCGCCGATAATTCCTTTTACTCGGACGGACGTCGAGGTGGAAGGCGGGGACGAATCACTTTCTATTCTGAAATGCCCTAGATCATTTTGCATCTGTGTCTCCTGAAATTCTAATTAGACGGCCCACCTGTTTCGAACGGATCAGCCGACCGACGCATCTCAGAGCAAGCACTGTTGCTCGACCGCTTGATTTGATTCAGTTCTTATTTTTGTATTCGCTGGCGCAACCAACCGGCTTGACGTTGCTACCGTGTCGGCTCGTTAGACATGAGTTTGCCGGCCGCGCAAATATGAGCCTCCGGACTCACTCAAAGCCGGCGATAACTTCTTCATGTTGTTGACCCTTGAGCGCGACGTCATTCGCTGCGGTGGTGCGAGAACTACAAGACCGGTTGCCACTCTCGCAGCCCCGCCGGGTTCGCCCACCGAGGTCTCTGCTGCGCGCATCGCACAACCGTTTTTGCATTGAATGGACTCTATTGGAAAGCGCGATATGGCGGAAATACGAGTTTTATTTGCCGCACATAGGGCAATCCTATGCCCTGGCAGTTCCACCTAGAGGTAAACCCTTTTAAAGATTCATGGCTAGCGGTGGCCGCCGTTTCCGACAACGGTCGCGGTCAGCCACGGATGGCGCGCGTGAGAACCGCATCAGTTTTCATGCACCCGCACCGGGATGGTCGAAAGTTTGTTGGAGAAGTCGCAGCACGTCTGAGCCATCTGAACGAACGAGGACACGAGTTCGCTTCCTCGGTTGGCCTTGTACATCGCGACGTAGTTGATCGCTGGAAGCTTCGGACTGACGTCGAGAGTCTGCAGCAGACCGTCCCGGACAGGATGATCGAAGCTCAGGACAGGAAGATAGGTGATTGAGCGGGTCCAACATGGCTCATCGGCTACGTGGCAAGAAACGCATGGACGATGTCGAAGCAAGCCGTTTCACGGAGCGCCTTGGCTTGCCGGTTGACTGGCTCGATACGCCGCGCTCTGAAGCCGAGATCCCGGATTCGGTGTCACGCTTGCTCACCCCTGCTGCGCGGGGGTCGCGCATCCGTTCAACACGAGGAGCCGCCTGCGCTGGCAACTCAGCGCAAGGTACCAACGAAGCGCGCTGCAGCGAAGGCGCACCGCGAGGGTGACTTCCGCTTCCTCGTCAGTCTGATCGTCCGACATGGCAGCCGGCGTGGCGTCGTTCAGGAGGAGCGTCTCGGCATCCGGCGTCTGCTCATAGACCGCCACGCCCATGTCGTTGAAGGTGCTGACAATGGTTTCGATCGCAGCGGTCTGCGCGAAGTTGTCGTGTTTCTCGGCGAGAGCGCGGCGCTGATCGTGTTCTGGCTATTTACAGATGTCGCACCCGACGCGTAACGCCACCTGCGCTGCACGCTCGCACCGGTGATTGGATTGGCCTTTGCATCAGGTGCGCTGCGGCGCCTCGTACCATTTCGGATGAAATAACTGCACGAGCGAACCGTCGGTGCGAAGCGCGTGGCAGCCGTCGAGCTGGAACGGGCGTGCGGTGCCGCTCGCGTTGATTTCCTCGCTCATGGTCTGGAAAGCAGCAGTCGCCACCGCGCCGATCAGTTCGGTCAGATGCGTGCACCCTTGAACGCCGCCGAACATGCTCCTGATCTCGCGCATGAAACCCGGCGCGAGCGTCATGCCTTGCAACTTGCGATACTCGGGCGTGATCGTGTCGCAATGACCGACGTATGGCACGGTGAGCGACTCGGCATGCGCGCTCCGTATCACGAAGTCGATGCCGATCGTGATACGCAACATCATCTCGTGCACCGGATCGCCCGCCTTGACTACGACGCCATGCGACGCGCGATCGTACGACTTCGTGTCGAGCAGACGGCCTTCGATGTCGTAAAGACCATCCGCGCGTTTGAAGCCTTGCAGCGTGATTTGCCGCTTATGCAGCGGCACGCGTTCCGTCGTCACAATGCGCTCACGAGTTCCGGCACGACCGTGAACAGATCCCCGACGAGACCGTAATCGGCCACGCTGAAGATCGGTGCTTCGGAATCCTTGTTGATCGCGACGATGACCTTGCTGTCTTTCATACCGGCCAGATGCTGAATCGCGCCCGAGATGCCGACGGCAACATACAACTGCGGCGCGACGATCTTGCCGGTCTGCCCGACTTGAAAATCGTTCGGCACGTAGCCGGCATCGACGGCCGCGCGCGATGCGCCTAGCGCCGCGCCCAACTTGTCGGCCAGCGGCTCCAGCGTCTTCGTGTAGTTCTCGCCGCTACCCAGACCGCGGCCACCCGACACGATGATCTTCGCGCTCGTCAGTTCCGGACGATCGAGCTTCGTGACTTCGCGGCTCACGAACTGCGAGATTCCTGCATCGGCGGCGGCTTTGATTTTTTCAACCGCTGCGCTGCCGCCTTCTGCTGCGACGGGATCGAAACCCGTCGAGCGCACGGTGATGACCTTGATCGGATCGATCGACTGCACGATAGCGATTGCGTTGCCCGCGTAGATCGGACGCTCGAACGTATCGGTGCTATCCACTGCGGTGATATCGCTGATCTGCGCGACATCGAGATGCGCTGCTATGCGCGGCGCGATGTTCTTACCGTAAGCCGTCGCCGGAGCCAGAATGTGCGAATAATCTTTCGCGATGTTCAGCACCGTCGCTTCGACGTTTTCCGCAAGGCCATCGGCGAGTTGGGGCGCATCGGCGAGCAGCACTTTCGCCACGCCCGCGATCTTCGCCGCCGCGTCCGCCGCGCCTTGAGCGTTCGCACCCGCGATCAGCACATGAATATCGCCGCCGATCTTCGCAGCCGCCGCAATCGTGTTCAGCGTCGCTGCCTTGATCGACGCGTTATCGTGTTCTGCAATTACGAGGATCGTCATGGTCAGATCACCTTCGCTTCGGTCTTCAGTTTCTCGACCAGCGTCTTCACGTCCGGCACCATGACGCCCGCACTGCGCTTCGGCGGCTCGGTGACTTTCAACGTCTTCAGACGCGGCGTGACATCGACGCCGAGGTCCGCGGGCTTCACCGTCGTCAGCGGCTTCTTCTTCGCCTTCATGATGTTCGGCAGCGTCACGTAGCGCGGCTCGTTAAGGCGCAGGTCCGTTGTGACAACAGCAGGAAGCGTCAGCGACAGCGTTTCCGCGCCGCCATCGACTTCACGCGATACCGTGGCCTTGCCATCTGCAACCACAACCTTCGATGCGAACGTCGCCTGCGGTAAACCCGCCAGGGCGGCAAGCATCTGACCGGTCTGATTCGAATCGTCATCGATGGCCTGCTTGCCGAGAATCACGAGCTCGGGCTTTTCCTGATCGACCAATGCTTTGAGCAGTTTCGCCACGGCGAGCGGCTGCAACTCCGCATCCGTCTCCACCAGCACTGCCCGATCCGCGCCAATCGCCAGTGCCGTGCGCAACGTCTCCTGACATTGCGTCACGCCACACGACACGGCGATCACTTCGGTAGCAACACCCGCTTCCCTCAACCGGACCGCCTCTTCCACGGCGATCTCGTCGAACGGATTCATCGACATCTTCACGTTGGCGAGTTCGACCTCCGTGTTATCCGACTTCACACGGACCTTCACGTTGTAGTCGACCACGCGCTTCACCGGCACCAGAACCTTCATTCCCATCGTCTCCCAATGTCCGCTTCAGGCGGCCTGAATTCTTCGGGCACGATCGACAATCGGCTTGTCGACCAGTTTTCCATCCACCGAAATGGCGCCGCGAGGGTTCGCTTCCAGCGCGGCCAGAACGCGTGCCGCCCATTCGCGCTCGGCCGCGCTCGGTGCGAACCCGTCGTTCACCGCCTGCACCTGCTTCGGATGGATGCACAGCTTGCCGCCGAAACCGAAGCGGCGTGCATCGAGCACATCGGCGTCGATCGCGTCGATGTCGCCGGTGGCGAGCGTCACGCCGTCGATCGGCGGCGGCAAGCCCGCAAAGCGCGACTCGATCACGAACTGCGAACGCACATAGTCCAGTTCGCGCCCGGTGCCATCGATGCCCGCATCGACGCCGAAATCGAACGAGCCGAACGCGAGCCGCGCCACGCGCTCGCACTGCGCGATCTCACGCATGCGCACCACGCCCGCGACGCTCTCCACCAGCGCAACCAGTTCGACGCCCTCGGCACAGCGCTCTGCGATGTCCATGAGCTGCGCCGCGTCCTCGGCCTTCGGAACCATCAACGCGCGCACGTTCGCCGCGCGGACCATCGACACATCTTCTTCATGCCACGGCGTGCCATGCGCGTTCACGCGTATCACGACGCGCTCGCGCGCCTCATCGAACTGCCGCGACTGCAGCCATTCGGCGACCTGCCCGCGCGCCTGCGCTTTTGCATCGATGGCAACGGCATCTTCCAGATCGATCACGACGCGATGCGCCTCTGTCGCCAATGCCTTGCCGAAGCGCTCCGGACGATCGCCCGGAACGAACAGATAACTGCGTGCAATCATGCGGAATTCCTCGAAAGCGTCAGGTGCCGCTCCAGCCGCGCTGAAACGTCTCCGAATAGCTGAAGCGGTCGGCGGGATGAATGCTGACCGCCGCTTCGACGATCTCGCCCCGCTTGTTGAAATATCGGCGCGACAGCCACAGCGCGGGCGAGCGCGCCTTGGCGTTCACCAGACGCGCGATGTTCGCGGGCAAGGCCACCGCGCGAATTTCCTGCTGCACCCGCGCGATCTGCTCGCCGAACTGGCGCTCGATCATCGTGAAGATGGGCGTATGCGGATCGTCCTCGATGCCCGTCAGCGAACGGAACGCAGGCTGGATATAGACCTCGGTATGACAGATCGGATCGACGCTCTCGGGCGAGCGCCGGATACCTTCCAGGCGCAGCCACGTTTCGCCGGGTTTGGCCTGCAACATGGCGCAGAGCGAGGCATCGCTCACCTCGATGGTCTCTTTCCTGAGAACCTGAAGCGCGGTATCGGCGGAATAACGATGCAGATCGCTCAACTGCTGCATGACCTGGCGATAGCTGCCTTCCGAATTCAGCGCCTTGACGGTCGTGCCGATGCCGGCCTGCCGCACCACCATGCCGAGCTGCACGAGCTGCTTGACCGCCTCGCGCACGGTCGAGCGGCTCGCGCCGAACTGCTCGCAAAGCTCGAATTCGGTGGGAATGGTGGAGCCCACCGGAAAGCGCCCGCTCTGGATTTCGTTGATGAGCGTCTGCGCGAGTTGCAGATAGCGCGGCTGCTGACCGAGCACGTTGACCATCTTTTGCACGCGTGATGAAGGATTGACGGACGGACCCGCCTTTCGCGCGACATCATCCGGTGCAAGCATCATCATTGCACCGCGCCGCTTTCGCGCAAATGGGCGATCCGATCAGCATCGTAACCGAGTTCGGCCAGAAGCCTCGCGTCGTCCTGCCCGAGCTCGGGCGCCGCGCGCGCCGGCAGGGACTCGTTCACGCGCACCGGCGCGGCCACGTTGCGTACCTTGCCGAAGCGCGGATGCTCCGCCTCCGTCACGCCCTGACGCTCCGCCACGAACGGGTTATCGAGCGCCTGTTCGATGTCGTAGACCGGCGCGGCGGGCACGCGGCCGCCCAGACGTTCGAGCCATTCGGCGGTCGTCGCGCGCGAGAGCGCCGCATCCAGTTCCTGCTCGACCAGATCGCGATTCGCGAGCCGCGCCTTGAAATTGCAGAAGCGCTCGTCGGTGATCCACGATGGTTTATCGAGTATCTCGGCCAGCACGCCCCAGAACTTCTCCTTGTTGCACATCAGGAAGATCCAGCCATCCTTCGTCTTGTACAACTGGCTGGGCGTGAGCGACGGATGCGCCGATCGACGGTCGCGTCCGGTCACCGTGCCGCCATTCAGATACCACGTGCCGACATACGCGAGGTTATGCAGCGCGACATCGAAAAGGCTCGTGTCCATGTCGCGGCCCACGCCCGTCGTGCGCGCCTGCACGAGGCCCGCGAGCAGCGCCATCGCGGCCGTGGTGCCGGTCATCAGATCGATGATCGAAAGGCCGAAGCGCGCAGGCGGGCTGTCCGGCTCGCCGGTCACCGAGAGATAGCCCGCTTCCGCCTGCATCAGATAGTCGTAGCCGGGCCACGAGGCGCGGCTGCCCGTGCGTCCGTATGCGGACAGGTGCGCGCACACGATGGCCGGATTCGCGTCCTTCAACTGATCGTACGTGAGGCCCAGTTTCACGGGGAGATCGCCGCGCAGATTGTTGAAGACCGCATCGCTCGTCTTCACGAGATCGAGCAGCACGTCGCGCGCTTCGGGCTTCTTCAGGTCCAGCGTCAGGCTGCACTTGTTGCGGTTGAACGCCTCGAAGAAGTGACTGTCGCCCTCGCCGAAGAAATGCGGGCCCACGTTGCGGCCGACATCGCCGCCCTCGCGGAAGTTCTCGATCTTGATGACTTCAGCGCCGAGATCGGCGAGATGCTGGGTCGCGAACGGACCCGCGCCGTATTGTTCGATGGCGACGATGCGTACGCCGGAAAGAGGCAGGCTCATGCAGGGTTCCTCGCAATCAGCATCTTGGCGATGATCAGGCGTTGCATCTCGTTGGTGCCCTCGCCGATGGTCAGAAGCGGCGCATCGCGATACAGCCGCTCGACGTTGTATTCCTTCGAATAGCCATACGCGCCATGAATGCGCATCGCTTCCATGCTGTTCTCGACGGCCGCTTCGGTCGCGAAATACTTCGCCATGCCCGCTTCCATGTCACAGCGCAGGCCTTTGTCGTATGCGCGCGCGGCCGAGTCGGTCAGGAGGCGTGCCGCTTCCACGCGTGTCGCCATTTCGCCGAGCTTGAGCGCGATCGCCTGATGCTCGCAGATCGGCTTGCCGAAGGTCTTGCGCTGCTGCGAATACGCGACCGCCTCATCGAGCGCGGCCTGAGCGACGCCAACGCCGCGCGCCGCGACGTTGATGCGGCCGAGTTCCAGACCGCTCAGGATCTGCTTGAGCCCGAGCCCTTCCTGCGCGCCGATCACGCTCGACACCGGCACGCGGAAATTGCTGAACGTGAGCTCGCACGTATCGATGCCCTTGTAGCCGAGCTTCTGCAACTGACGGCTCACTTCGAAGCCCGGTCCCTTCTCGACGATCAGCAGGCTCATGCCCTTGTGACGCGGCTGCGCCTGCGGATCGGTCTTGACGAGCAGCGCGAGAGTATTCCCGTACTTGCTGTTCGTGATCCAGGTCTTGCTGCCATTCACGACATACTCGTCACCTTCACGGCGCGCGACGGTGCGGATCGCCTGAAGGTCCGTGCCGCAATCCGGCTCCGTCAATGCGATGCCACCGCGCAATTCGCCCGTCGCCATGCGCGGCAGATATGCCCGCTTCTGCGCTTCGGTGCCGTTGCGCTGGATCGTCATCGCCATGATGAGATGCGAGTTGATGATGCCGCTCACCGACATCCACACCGCCGAAATGCGATCGACGATCTTCGCGTAGGTCGCCGTCGTGAGGCCCAGACCGCCGTATTCGGTCGAGATCAGGCAACCGAACAAACCCATGTCCTTCATCTTCTCGACGATCGCATGCGGGTATTCGTCCTTCGCGTCGAGTTCGTGCACGTAGGGTTTCACTTCCGTCTTGAGGAAGCGGTCGAGCATGTCGAGAATCAGCGTCTCGTTCTCTTCGTAATCGCTCATGTCCTGCTGTTGATCGGCGTCGATGGTGGCCATTCTGTCTCCTGTAGTCGGGTGGGCTGCTTACGCGAGCGCTTTTGCCAGCGCGCGCGCCGGTTGCGTGTCGAGCGACAGCACGGCTTCGCAGATGCGCTCGGCGTCATGGCGCGAGACGTTGCGCTGCGCGTTGTCGAAGAACTTCGCGACGATGTCGTCGTTCGTGAGCGGCCGGTCCGACGAGCCGCGGTTGATCGACTCGCGATGCGTGAGCGTGCGGCCGTCGCGCGTATGAACGATCACCTCGCCCGTGTAGTGGCGCGGGAAGGTCGAGTCCGGGTCCGCCTCGTGCGTGACGCGGGCGGCCACGGCGCGCACGGCTTCGTTTGCGAGCGCATCGGCTTCGAGATCGTCGAGCGTGAAGCGGCCGCGCATGAGTCCGGTCGCAACGATGTACGGGATGCTGAACTGCGCGTCGTAGCTGTTCGACGGCTTTTGCTTCGGCGCGACGGGTTCGCAGACGATCGGGATCGTCGGGCCGGGCACGCGCACGATCACGCGCTCGATATCGCTCGCCTGCAAACCATGTGCGCGATGCAGCGCGACCGCCGCATCCGACGATGCATGCGTGAAGTGGCAAGCAGGAATCGGCTTGAGCGCGACGCCGTCGATTTCCCATGTCTCGCCGAGGCCCGCCGTGGCGATGTCGATATCGCCGGATTCGAGCGGCGTCTTCATGTAGAGCGCGTAGAGACCGAAACGGCCTTCATAGGTCGCGCCCGGACCGATGTAGCCATGCTTCGCCAGCGTCGCCGCCGTCGTGCCCGCCACCGCGGCCCAGCCCGGATGCAGACGCTTGGTCCATGCGCCGTCCTGCAGGAATTCGAGATTGCCCGAAGCCATCGACAACACGATGCCTTGCGCATGCTGCGCCTCCTCGACCGACAAGCCGAGAAGCCGCGCGGCGCCCAGCGAGCATCCGAACGCGCCGACGAGGCCTGTCGGATGAAAACCCGCGTTGTGGAAGCCGCTTTTCGCAGCGGAGCCGACGCGCGTCGACACTTCCATCGCGCAGAGATAGGCCGTGAGAAGATCCGCGCCGCTTGCGTTTTCGCGCTCCGCGAGATTGAACGCCACCGGCAATGCGCTCGCCGTCGAGTGGATTACGCCGCGTGCATGCGTGTCGTCGAAGTCGAGGCTGTGAATCAGAAGGCCGTTGAGCAGCATCGCATCGCGCAGTGCGAGCTTTTGCGCGTGGCCGATGACCGTCGCTTCGCCCGTGCCGAGTTCCTGCATCGCGGCGAGCGTGGAGGTCGCGTAAGGCAGCTTCAGCGTCGCATAAGCGAGGCCGATGCTGTCGAGGATCAGATGCTTCGCACGTTCGCGCACGCTCTGTGGCACGTCGCTCAATTGCAGATGCGTCGTGAACGCGGCCAGTCGTTGCGAGACGGTGTGCGCTCGTTGCTGGATATCATGACGCGCATTCATCGTGCGGCTCCCTGTTGGTTGAACGAGAGATCGTTCGCCGTCGTGTCTTCATCGGGCGAGGCTTCTTCGAGTGAGTACTGGTTCGCGTCCGCGCCGAGGCTCAGCACGGCGATCACGAGCAGCAGCAGGATGCCCGCGACCATGCCGAGCACGCCGAACAGGCCGAACTGCGCGAACAGGATCACGGCGATATACGACGTCAGCATCGACGCGACGCGTCCGCACACGCCCGCCACGCCCGTGCCGCGCAGGCGCAGGGCTGTCGGGAAGAGCTCAGGCACATAGCCGAAGAGGCCCAGCGTGACGATGCCGAAGATGCAGCTAACGAGCGTGAAGCCCACGATGGCAATGGCCGCATTGGCCGTCATCTGCGGATAGACGAAGCCGAGCACGATCGTGGCGATGCTGTAGAACACGATGCCCTTCGCGCGGCCCAGACGGTCGGCGGTGACATAGCCGAGCAGCGCGCCGAACGGAGCGCCGAACGACATCAGCGTCGTGAAGCCGAGCGAGGTCACGACATCGCGCCCTTCACGCACGAAGAAGGTCGGCAACCATGCGACGAAGCCGTACACCGCGGCGTTGACCGCGACCGCCGTCAGCGCGGCAGTCAGCGTGCGGCCGATCATGCCGCGCCGGAACAGCGCGGACAGCGGCACACGCGGCACTTCGAGATTCTGCGTGCGCGCACATTCGGGCAGCGGTCCCTTCTGGCGCGCGACTTCGGCTTCGATCGCGCTCACCGTCGCTTCGGCTTCTTCGATACGCCCGACCGCTTCAAGCCAGCGCGGCGACTCCGGCATGCTATGGCGCAGCGCCCACACGATCAACGCGCCGATGCCCGCGATGCCGAACATCCAGCGCCAGCCCAGATGCGGAATCACCACGTAGCCGACGCTCGTCGCGATCACGAGCCCCGAGTTGACGATGAGCGCGAGCAGCGAGATCCATCGTCCGCGCCAGGCAGGCGGGATGAACTCGCACAGCGTGCCGGCCGCGACCACCAGTTCCGCGCCGAGGCCGATGCCCATGATGAAGCGCGCGCCGATGAGCCACTGGATGTTCGGCGCGAACGCGGCGACGAACGACATCAGACCGAAGAGCGCCAGATTGAACTGATACGACGAGCGGCGTCCGAAACGATCGCCGAGATAGCCCGACAGGCCCGCGCCGATCACCATGCCGAAGAAGCCCGACGAGACGAACAGCGCATTGAGTTGCAGCGTCGAGAAGCCGCTCTTGAGCATCGCGGCGGACACGCCGCCCGCGAGATAGACGTCGAATGCGTCGAGGCACGCGCCCGCGCTGATGAGACCGAGCATCTTCCAGTGAAAGCGCGACATGGGCAGCCGGTCCAGCCGGGCGCCCGAGCTTACGTAATGGCTCACAGTTGTCTCCTGTACTGTGACGGTGAATCGCATCGCGGCCGCTCGTCGAATGGCGGCCTCGGCTGCGATGCGCGGTGCGCAGCCGGCGCGAATCGGCCGGCGCGCTGCGTTTCAGTCTTCGGCGGTGCCGTGGCCGCGCTTGGCGATCAGCGCGGTACGGATGAAGTCCATGACGGGCTTGCCGTCCTGATTGAACGCGCGCGTATGAACCGTGACGATGCCCTGCGTTGGGCGCGATTTCGATTCGCGCACTTCGAGCACTTCCGATTCCGCATAGAGCGTATCGCCCGCAAAAACGGGGCCCGTCAGGCGGATTTCCTTCCAGCCGAGATTGGCGATGGCCTTGCCGCTCACGTCGTTCACCGACATGCCGAGCACAATTGCCACTGTCAGGCCGCTGCTCACGAGAAGCTTGCCGAACTCGCTCTTCGACGCGTGATGCGCGTCGCAATGCATCGGATGAAAGTTCATCGTCAGCAGCGAGAACTGGATGTTGTCCGCGTCCGTGATCGTGCGGCCGGGGCGATGCTCGTAGATATCGCCGACGGTGAAGTCCTCGAGATAACGACCGTAGCTGGCCCGATAGCGCTGCTTGCCTACTCTGTCCGAATGCATGTGTCCCGCCTCCTGTCTTAAACATCACTTTGTACGGACAAAGTATCGGGCGCGGAGCGGATCGCGTCAAGCGGGAATGCGTTGCGGTAAACCCTTGTTTAATTTGCGTAGGTTTCGGCCGGAAAAAAGCGACCGTGCTTATCCTGCGTGGCCGGTGCCTTCTCGTAATACCGATCTTTTTATTCAGGAAACCTGACCGATGCGCCCGATGCGGTGCGCGAGCTGATCGACTGCGTGCAGCGAATGACCGGCAAGCTGCCCGCGATCGGTGTCGCGCTTGCCGCATTAGTCGATCATTGGCAGCTTACCGAAGAAGCGGCCTTTGCCCTGGTTTCGACTGCCCGAAGCGTCGGCTGGATGGCGCATTCGATCGAGCAGATCATGGAAGGAAACATGCTGCGGCCGCGGGCGCGTTATGCCGGGCCCGCAGTCGCGCTCATGCCAGCCGTTGGCTGTGCTTCAAAGAATGAACCGCACGCGTAGGGCCAGTCAGACGGACGTTCTGGCCGCAGCCGGAGCGAGCATTCGTTTTACGACGAGCGCAAGCGGAACGGTGAAGCAAAAATGCGACATGAAGCCGCCGATGATCACAACCGGATCCAGGTAGTTCGGATGATTGTCGGATGCAATCGCGATCGCGACGTGCATCACGATCCAGGCGAAGATCGCGTAGAACAGGGCCACGAATGTCGCCTCATAACCGCGCCGGCGGAAGTACGGCCAGATCGCGGCGAACAGTACGCCCCAGCCAATGGCGAAGACGAAATGAATGGCAGTACCGATGACGTACGCCCAGATACCAATCGATTCTTGAAAGGCCTTGCCGAAAACGAGCCCGGTCGCATTCCGGGGAATGCCGGCGAGCGGCATGAGGTGCTGCACGCCCACCCAGATCAACGCCTCATAAATCCAGATGATGATCGCGCCTGCCAGTCCGCCCGCCACACCGGCGCGAAGGATCGATGCAAACGGCGGCTCGGCCGCTGCCCTTCCCGCCGTAAGCCGATCGAATTGCTTGCTGCCTGCATTGACATTGCCGTCCATGTTGCATCTCCTCGGTTGCGCCTTATTCGACGATCAGACTGTCGCGAGGTTAGAAAGCGCAGCGCGCAATGCGTAGACGGGGTTAACCAGATCATCGAATCCCGGCAGAAAGCTTTCGGGTCGAAAGCCAGGTCGCCGCAACGCCGCAATGCGAGTCGCGACAAGACCTTTGAAGGCTCGCTGCGAGCAACCGAAACGTCGCGGACCGTATGTCCGAATGAAAATGCCGATAAGTAAAACAGATGGCACGAACAACGATTCGCAATATAAGAAAACGCCAACCTGTACGGTTGGCGTTTTGCTTGAGCAGCTACAGCTATCAGAACTGATTCATGGTGTTGTCTTTGCCCGCCGCTTTCAGGGCTGCTTCACCGCTGAAATATTCCTTGTGGTCGTCGCCGATGTCCGAGCCCGACATGTTCTGGTGCTTGACGCAGGCGATGCCCTGACGGATCTCCTTGCGCTGCACGCCAGCCACATAACCGAGCATGCCTTGATCGCCGAAGTATTCCTTTGCCAGGTTGTCGGTAGACAGCGCGGCGGTGTGGTAGGTCGGCAGCGTAATCAAGTGGTGGAAGATGCCCGCTTCGCGCGAAGAGTCGGCCTGGAAGGTCCGGATCTTCTCGTCGGCGAGTGTCGCCAGCTCGGTCTGATCGTATTCCGCGCTCATCAGCTGGGCGCGCTCGTAGGCCGACACGTCCTTGCCTTCGGCCTTCATCGCGTCATACGCCTGCTGACGGAAATTCAGCGTCCAGTTGAACGACGGGCTGTTGTTGTACACCAGCTTCGCGTTCGGGATGACTTTGCGAATCTCGCTGACCATGCCGCCGATCTGCGCGATATGCGGCTTTTCGGTCTCGATCCACAGCAGGTCGGCGCCGTTTTGCAGCGCGGTGACGCAATCCAGAACGCAGCGAGCTTCGCCCGTGCCGGCGCGGAACTGGAACAGGTTGCTAGGCAGACGCTTGGGACGCAGCAACTTGCCGTCGCGCTTGATGATGACGTCGCCATTGCCCAGTTCGTCGGCCGACAATTCTTCGCAATCGAGGAACGAGTTGTATTGATCGCCCAGGTCGCCTGGCGTGCTGGTCACGGCGATCTGCTTGGTCAAACCGGCGCCCAGCGAGTCGGTACGGCACACGATGATGCCGTCGTCCACGCCCAGTTCCAGGAAGGCGTAGCGAATGGCGCGGACCTTGGCCAGGAAGTCTTCGTGAGGCACGGTGACCTTGCCATCCTGATGGCCGCACTGCTTTTCATCGGACACCTGGTTTTCGATCTGAATGCAGCATGCGCCCGCTTCGATGAACTGCTTGGCCAGCAAGTAGGTTGCTTCGGCGTTGCCGAAACCCGCGTCGATGTCGGCGATGATAGGCACGACGTGCGTGACGTGGTTGTCGATTTTTTCCTGGATGGCCGCCTTCGCGGAGCCTTCGGCCGCATCCAGCTGGCGGAACAGGCCGCCCAGCTCACGGGCGTCGGCTTGACGCAGGAAGGTGTACAGCTCGCGGATCAGCGCGCTGACGGAGGTTTTTTCGTGCATCGACTGGTCCGGCAGCGGGCCGAACTCGGAGCGCAGCGCGGCCACCATCCAGCCGGACAGATAAAGGTAGCGGCGCTCGGTGCTGTTGAAGTGCTTCTTGATGGAGATCATCTTCTGCTGGCCGATGAAGCCGTGCCAGCAGCCAAGCGACTGGGTGTACTTGGACGGGTCGGCGTCGTAGGCGGCCATGTCGGCGCGCATGATCTTCGCCGTGTACCGGGCGATGTCCAGGCCCGTTTTGAACTTGTTCTGGGCGCGCATGCGTGCGGCAGATTCGGGATTGATGGCATTCCAGGCGCTGCCTTGTTGCTCCTTCAAACCAGCCACTGCCTTGATGTCGTCTTGATATTGGCTCATGTGTCTCTCCTAAGTGCAAAGCGCGTTTCGTGAATGACTCGGGGCGCTACGTTTGTCGAAGCGAACCGCATGACTTAATAGTAACGCTGCCCGGCGCAACTCTTATATAAGACATAAGACAGAATTTATGCTTAATGTTCAATGGGTTACATGGCAATTTTTGCAATGCAAAACACGCTTTCAGGCGATGAAAAGATGACACTGCGGGAATTCGAGGTTAATTCCGTAATGTGAAACGCCCTTTCGGCTGTTGATCGTGGAACACCAGGCGTCATACGCTGCCGACCAGCCAGTCGCGAAATGTAGACTCGTCCCCGGTGAGCGACTTGCCTCGCGGATGAACGAGATGGTCATGGCGGCCGCTGACCAATGCCATCTCCGGGATTGCAGCCAGCTCACCCGTTCGAATGGCAGGCTTCACAATGAAGTCCCAGCCGAGCCCAATGCCAAGCCCGAGTCTGGCGGCCTCGTATAGACGATCTCTGGAAACAGCCGAATCGTTTCGAGTGATTTCCATTCACCGTCTCCGTACAGGATGCCGAATCCGAAAAGCCGGCGAAGGAAATCGCTCATGCGATCACATCAGTCGTGTGGAGAATTTCGCTCTTTTACATCGGCTCGATCGCCATCATCATCTCGGTCGTACCGTGGAACGATCCCGCTCTGACGAGCATCGGATGCTATCAGGCGGTGCTCGAAGTCTTCCATGTGCCTCATGCGAAGCTGATCATCGACACGCTCATTCTCGTCGCTGTCGCGAGTTGCCTGAATAGCGCGCTGTACACGGCATCGCGAATGCTGTTTTCACTCGGCACGCGTGGGCAAGCACCGGCGTTCGTGACATCGACCACGAGTTCCGGCGTGCCCGCGAATGCGGTGCTGGCCTCTACCCTGGTGGCCTTCGCCGGATGTGCTGCAAACTATGTCGCACCCAAGTATGTGTTCGATACGCTGCTAGCGACGACGGGAGCCATTGCGCTGCTGGTCTACTTCATCATTGCGCTCAGTCAGCTTCGGCTTCGGACCCGGCTGGTCCGCGAGGGCTCTCTCCAGGTTCGCATGTGGGGTCACCCGTATCTCTCGATGATCGTGGTTCTTCTGATTGTCGGCGCGTTCGTCGTCATGGTGAACGCTCCGGATCATCGTCAGGAGGTCGTCCTTACACTGGGATCTTCTGTCGTGCTCGCGTTGATCGGCTGGTATCTGCAAAAGCGACGAGCCGGATAACTCGTGAATGACTCTGCGCGCGTGCTGTTCGATGGCGGCAGTGGCGCAGAGTCCTTCTTACTTCAATCGACGAATCACGCGCCTGTGACCGATTTCACTTCCGCCTTGAGCGCAACGATGATCTGCTTCAACGCCTGCTTTTGCTCATCGTCGAGCGGCTGCAACGGTGTGCGCAAGCCGCCGGTGCGCAGTCCGGCGAACTCGCAACCTTGCTTGATCGATTGAACGAACTTGCCGGCGTCCTCGAGGAAATCCATCAACGGCATCATCGCGGACATGATTCGACGGCCCTTGTCGAAATCCTTCTCGACCACGCACGCCTCATACAGCGCGATATGTTCTTCAGGCAGAAAGTTCGATCCTGCACATACCCAGCTGCGCGCGCCCCATGCAAAGAATTCGAGCGCCTGATCGTCCCAGCCGCAAGAGAGATTGATACTCGGAAAGTGTCGCGCGAGCATGTGCAACTGGCCTGTGCTGCCCGAGCTTTCCTTGATCGCGACGAAGTTCTTCGATTTCGAAACGACAGTTTCGAAGAACTTCCGTCCCATCAGCGCATTCGTGCGTCCGGGATAGTTATAGAGCATCGCCGGGAGACCCGCTGCCTGATCGACCGCAAGCGCATGGATAGCGTTCTCTTCCTCGGTGGGCAAAGCGTAAGGAGGCGAACTGACGAGGATCGCATCTGCGCCGATCGACTTCGCCGCCTTTGCATACTCTACCGAATCTTCCGTGCGAATCGCGCCGGTTCCGACGATGAGCGGAATACGTGTGCCGATGATCTCCTTGGCAAGCGATGCAAGCTCGAATCGCTCCTGAGGTGTATGCGAATAGTATTCGCCGGTGGACCCGCCAATGATGACGCCATGCACCTTCGCGCCGATCAGGTACTCGAGGACTTCGGCAAAGCCTTTCTTGTCGATGCTGCCATCGCTCGACAACGGTGTGATCGCGGGGGTGTAAATGCCTTCGAATTTCATGCTATAGCCTCGGCTATAAAAAGGTGAACAGGTTATAAATCGCTTCGTTACTCGTGGATGCAGGAACTGCGCTCAACTCTCGAGACCGGCCATTTGCTGCCCCCACCATAAGGTTGCGTTCACCCCCAACGAGAGGAACGGTTCGGGCGGAGCCGTTTTAGGTCCGGGAGACTTCAACAGATGCTCGACAAGGCGATTGCTCTTGCCTGCGATCCAGTCGGCCAGCAGCGTGCCCGTCACCGTCCCGCGCGTGATGCCGAGACCGTTACAGCACAGCGCGCCATACACGTTGGGACCCAGCTGACCAAAGAACCCTTCGTGGTTTTGCGAAAGCGCCAGCGATCCGCTCCACGTGTAGTCGAAATCGACATCGGGCAGCATCGGAAACCTTCGCTGAAAGGACAGCTTATGCCTTTTTGCCATCCGCGCGAGATACTGCGTCTTCGGACGCCCATCGGGATTGAAGCTGAAGCTGTTGCGAATCAGGATCCGGTTGTCATGCGTACGCCGAACCGTGCTTCCGAACGGGTCCGCCGGAATGACGCCCCAGAATGACTTGCCGCCCAGCGCCTCCTGCTCTTGCGGAGTCAAAGGTCTGGTCAGGCTCGCGTACAGGAAAACGGGCAGCATCGAACGTCTGAGGAAACCGAACCTCATGCCGAACGCATTGTTGGCCAGGATGAGTTTGTCCGTGACGATCTGTCCTCGCGCATGGCCCAGCACGACCTTCTTGCCATATTCCACCTCAGTGATCGGCGTGCGTTCATACAGCGTCACGTTGGCCGGCAGACTGTCGGCGAGGCCTTTGACAAGCGCGGATGGCTGCACCAGGATCGTTCCCGGCGTGTAGAGGGCGCGTTTGTAGAAGCTCGTCCCGATGTGCCCAGGCAGGTCTCTTCCTTCGATCATTTCGTATTGCTGACCGAGCTTGTCGAGACCGCGGCGGTACGCATCGAGAACTTCGATCCCGCGGCTTTCCACTGCAGCCTGATACTTGCCCGAGGCGCGCATCGCGCAGTCGATACCGTGCTCTTCAACGATATTGCGAAGAATCGACTGGCCCAGAAGATTCAGCTGGAGTGTCGCCCTCGCCGTCTCGATGTCGCCGATATAATCGTCGGCACCGATGTCGTGCGGCAGATCGATCGCGAAGCCCGCATTTCGCCCGGCCGTACCAAAGCCGACTTCTTGCGCTTCGACAAGGACGATCTCCTGGTCAGGAAAATTCAGCGCGAGTTGTCGGGCGGCGGCGAGCCCGGTGTACCCGGCACCGATGACCGTCCAGCGCGCATTCTTTTTCCCTTCATGCGGCGGCCTGGGTTGGCGGGGGGCGCTAAGGTGATACCAGCCACACGCGGAATCATCCGCTGGCGTTGAAGTGACCTTTTGCATTCTCGATTCCAAGGGTTGATTCCGTTCCGCACAACGTCGATTCGGGCCGGTGCGAGAGCACCTTATGCACGCCATCAGTCGCATGATCCGACTTACAGACGAGCGGCTTCTACACCGGACTGAATCTCTAAAAATCAAAAGCCTGTTTTAAATCCCGTCAGCATCTCAAGGATTTCAACGTGCGGAATCTGCTTATTTGATTTACGCACGCAGGTAAGCAGAATCAGCAGCGCATCTTGACCGCGAATTCGCAAACGGGCACGAGATGCGGGCTGCAAGCGAGAATGCGTGGTCCGCGCGGCAAAACACGGCCGCCTGAATGGATCGCGTGTCTCGGGATTGCTGGAAGCATGTTGAGCGGCCGGGCGATCCGCCCCACCAGTTCGATCGAGTTGCGTTCGATCGCAAACTTCAGTCGAGAAAACATTTCGTGCTCTTCTACTGTTTTTAAGGTGTCTCCCACGGCAAGCCTTGTCTCCAGAATCGGCTCGTCGAGGTCTATTTTTTCCCGAGAAGCTGTGTGGTTGTCTCGAGAGATATCTTGGGTACAACAATAACCAAATGAAATCTGCGCCACCAACGATATTTTTTCGGGACGTAGCGCTACTTTTCGTTATGAAAGGGATGACGACGTCGTGGGTGCCGTCGCCATCCGCGCCGCGCTCAGATGCCGTTCAGGCTCGCGTCATGTTCAAACGGCAGGTGGCGGTCCATCCAGTCGTAGTGCCTGCCGGCCTCCGCCCAAGGCCACTTGCGAGCGGTTTCCGGAGTCATGTGACCCTGGTCAGTTTCCTGGTTGCGCCCGGAAAAAAACGGGCCCTTCGTATCGATACTGTGTTCGTGTTGCATGCGCCTCTCTCCAATGAATGTTCAACCTGGTCATCTAATGGGCGAAACCAGCGGCCGTCTCCGAGAGGCTCTTGCCTTTGGTCTCGGGCGCAAGCCATTGCGACAATGCGGCCCCCAGACCGGCGACGCCGGCGGCGATCAGCATGGTCCCGGAGGCGCCGATATGCGTCATCGACCAGGGAAGAAGGAACGTGCCGAGACCCGCTCCGACCCGGCTGACGGCAGCCGCAAAGCCCGTTCCGATGCAGCGCACCTCAGTCGGGAAAACCTCTCCCGGGTAGATGCCGGTCAGCGTGTTGTACCCTGCGTTGAAAAACGAGAAGACGAGGAACAAGACCAGCACGGCCATCGGCGGTGCCCCGGTCCATAAACCGATGATCGCGAGGACCACGGTGCACAGCCACTGCGGCGGAACGGTCAGCGTGCGCCGGCCGAGCTTGTCGATCAGGAGAACGGTTACCACGACACCAGCCAGAGCAACCGCGGAGAGACCGATCCCACCCGAAAGCCCGCCGCCGAGGCCGTACTTCTGAAGCACGCTGTCCGCGAAAGTGCCGATCGCGAAGTACGGCGTAACGGCGCAGAACCAGAACATCGACATGAACAGCGTGGCCCGCCAGTGTTTCGGCGAGAAGAGCATTCCGAGCTTCGCACCGTGCACGCTGCTGCATTCGCGCTCGACGTCCGCTACGTCCGCGGGACTTTCCATGTAACGCCGGGCAATCGCGCGAGCCTCGCTGACGCGCTTCTGATTCCACAGCCACCGCGGCGACTCCGGCAAACCAAAGCGGGCAACAAACAGGACCGCCGCGATGAATGAGCTCGTACCGAGGATGAAGCGCCAGCCCAGGTGAGTGGATTCATTCAGTGCGAATCCGACAGCAAAGGCGACCATGAATCCCGTGTACCACGCGACCTGGGTCAAACCCATGAGTCGTCCACGCAGCCGTGAAGGTGCAAACTCCGACATGAGTGGCCAGCCAACGGAGTATTCCGCGCCGATCGCGATGCCCATCAAAAGGCGCACGATCAATAACTGCAATGGCGAGCTGACAAAGAACTGCATGGCGGAAGAAATCAGGAACAGACCCATATCCGCCATGAAGAGCGGTTTGCGACCGTACTTGTCGGCGGCCCAGCCGCCCACCGGAGAGCCGAACAAGATGCCGAACAATGCGCCGGCGGCAATCAGGCCTTCCCAGAACGTCGAAACGCCGAGCTCGGCGGTCAGCCTCGCGCTCACCGGGCCGACGATCCCGAGGATGTATCCGTCGAGAAACATGCCGCCGGTAAGGACGAAAATCATCCTCATCATGAAACGTCGTTTGAACGCGACCGATGTTTCCGTTTCGATCTTTTCGCCGAATGCGCTCAAAGTCTTGTTCTGCAATGACATACAGCTCCTCCAAATTTTCATTCAGCTGGCATCCGGTGGATGCTCGGCTTGCGCGCCCGTGCTGCAGCGCCGAATGGTCTCCAGGCAAGGCCCTTTCCCCCGCGCGATGTGTTTCGTGCGAGGCGATGGCTCTATTTCATTTGATCTGCGGGCGACAGGGTTATGTACTGACGACAGTCGTCGCCTGCGAATCGCGATGCGTCCTTTTCGGCCGCATCGCGTATCCAGGATGGGATGGAACGGCTTCGTCCCGTATTGCTATTTGAGGTCAGACACGCGTCTGTCGGCTAGACCGTTTGCGACACGTAACGCGCTTGAAAACGAACCGCGCTCAACCTTCTTCCGCTTCGTCGTCGCTCAGATCGAGCCAGAGCGTCTTCAGTTGCGTGTACTGATCGTGTGCATGCAGCGAGTTATCACGCCCGCCAAAACCCGATTGCTTATAGCCGCCGAACGGGGTGGTGATGTCGCCCTCACCGAAGGAGTTCACGGTCACGGTGCCTGCCCGGATCGCACGCGCGGCGCGCAATGCCCGCTTGCCATTGCCGATGAAAACGGAAGCACAGAGGCCGTATTCGGTGTCGTTCGCGATGTCGATTGCTTCGTTGAGGCTGTCCACCGTGATCACCGTCAGGATCGGCCCGAAGATTTCCTCGCGCGCAAGCTTTGCGTCGTTGCTTTCGACATCGACGATGGTCGGATGGACATAGCGCCCCGCGCTCGTCTCGCCACCGAAAAGCACGTTGATCTCGCCGGACAGATAGGACTGAACCTTCTCGAAATGCTGCTTCGAAACCAGCGGTCCGACCCGGTTGACGGGATCGAGCGGGTCGCCCACGCGCCATTCCGCGGCCAGCTTCACGATCCGCTCGAGCAGCGTCGCCTTGATGTCACGATGCACGATCAGCCTCGCGATCGCCGAGCAGTTCTCGCCCATGTTCCAGAGCGCGCCGTTGACGATGTGCGCGGCCACGGCGTCGAGGTTCGTTGCATCGGGCATCACGATGCAAGGGTTTTTCCCGCCCATCTCGAGCACGACTTCCTTGAGATTGCTTTCCGACGAGTAGGCAAGGAAGCGCCGTCCCGTGGCGGTCGAACCGGTGAACGACACCATGTCGATGTCGGGATGGCGGCCAATCGACTCGCCCACCGAACGGCCGCTGCCGGTCACGACATTGAACACGCCAGCGGGAATCCCCGCCTCGAGCGCGAGTTCGGCGACTCGCATGGTGGTAAGCGAGGTTTCGACGGCCGGCTTCACGACGAGCGAGCAACCCGCAGCGAGAGACGGGCCGATCTTCCATGCGAGCATCAGCAGCGGAAAATTCCACGGCAGGACCAGACCGACGACACCGACCGGTTCACGCACGATCATCGAAATGTGATTGTCCGATGCGGGCGAGACCTGATCGTAAATCTTGTCGATTGCCTCGGCGTGCCAGCGGAGCACATTGACGGTCTCGGGAACGTCGACGGTCTGACAGTCGAAGATGGTCTTGCCGGCGTCGAGACTTTCCATCACCGCGAGTTCGAGCGCGTTCTTCTCGACGAGCGCCGCGAGACGGAGAATGGCCTGCTTGCGTTCGGCGGGATGCAGCTTCGACCAGCGGCCATCGTTGAATGCGGTGCGTGCGCTTGCGACGGCCAGATCGACATCTGCCTTCGAACAGGCCGGCACGTCCGCGAGGCGCTCGCCCGTCGCCGGATTGGTGGTCGTGAACGTCTCGCCGGACAACGCCTTGCAGGGCTTGCCATCGATGATGGCAGAGGTCGGCAGCGTCAGGTCATGAGCGATTCTGTGATACTCGCTCGCGGACAGAAAATCAGTCATGCAGTCTCCATTGATATAAGTTGGTGAGGCCGACCGAACAGTGCGGTCCGCATCGTCCTGGCGCCGAACCGGCCGGACGCAGGAAGCGAGGCATCACGTCTGAGACAATATCGAACTGCCAACGCGCTCACCAACGATATTTTCTTGGAAGAAACCGGTACTTTTGGTTATGGACGCGTTCAAAACCGGCAGCTGACAATGCGGTTTCAGAAACGGCGAAGTCCGCCATCGTCGCGCTTCATGCCGTGACCGACCGCCTTTGATTTCGGTACAAAGTACGGCGAAGTAATTTCGTTATACTGACCGATTGCCTGAATCTCCAGGCCTGGCACCCGGGTTTCGATTAGCTAGAAAATGCCCATCGCGCCTTCGAGCGCGCGAACCATCGACACCAGGCGCGGCCCGATATCGCCCTCCAGCTGCCCTTCTTTCAGCAAATACGACGGCACGCCGCAATTGAAGACGAGTATTTCGCCGTCAGCGGCAGGCTTCATCGGCACTGCGACGGCATGCACTTCGCGGCGCAAGTCGCCGTACGATGCACAGAACCCGCGCTGATGGAACGATTCGATGCTCGCCATCACGCGTTCGCGGAAAGTCGTCCAGTCGTCGGGCGTCTTGACGGAAATCTCGTTGCACACCGCCTCGCGCCGCTCGAGCGGCATGGCCGCGAGCAGCGCGCGCCCCATCGCCGTGCGCACGATCGGATAGCTCAGACCAATGTCCGCGGGCAAGCCGAGCGGCGTCGCGCTGCGGCTGCTTTCCAGATACACGACATTCAGCCGGTCGCGCATGCCGAGCGACACGGAGCCGCGCACCTGATCGGCGAGCTCGCGCATCGATGGCCGCGCGATCTGCCGAACCGTGAGACTCGCGAGCAGCGGATAGCCGAGCGAAAGCACCGCCGAGCCGAGCTGAAACTTGTTGTTGAGGCGATTCACGCGCAGATAGCCGAGCCGCGTCAGCGTGTAGGTGAAGCGCGAAATCGTGGCCTTGGTCATGCCCGTGCGGGCGGCCAATTCCGCATTGCCGAGCTGCGATTCGCGCGGCGTGAAGCATTGCAGGATGTCGAGCCCGCGCGCGAGCGTCGTCGCGAACTGGCGATCGCCTTCGAAATCGTCCGGTTCATAGCGCACTTTCGAATCGGCGTAATCGCTGGTCGGCGGAACGGTATGCGAGTCGCGGCGGGACATATACGGGTTTCTCCTCAATCATTTCGCCATTTTGCGCGGAAATGTTCCGCATATTCAAACTCTGTTCAGCATAGTCGAACAACCGCGCTTTTGCCGCGCGCTGTGCTCAATAGTGTCCCCACACATCGATCCACTTGGCGGAGACACACATGACGCAGAACAATCCGACTTTCGACGCATGGCTCGCGGACGTAGAACGTTTCGTGCGCGACGAGGCGACACCGCGCGAAAACGAAGTCGAAAACATGAACGAAGTGCCGCCCGATCTCGTCGCGCGGATGCGCGAGCTCGGCTATTTCGGCTGGAGCATTCCGCGCGAATTCGACGGCGCGGGCCTCACGACCGAACAACTCGTGCGCGGCGCGATGATGCTTTCGCAGGCATCGGTCGCATTCCGGGCGCGCGTCGGCACGAACACGGGCATCGGCTCTGAAGCGCTCGTCGCCGATGGCACGCCGGATCAGAAGCGTCGCTATCTGCCGCGCCTCGCGTCCGGCGAACTGACGGGCGCGTTCGCGCTCACCGAGCCGAACGCAGGCTCGGATGCCACCGCGCTCGCCACGAGCGCGCGTCGCGACGGCGACCACTACGTTCTGAACGGCAGCAAGTGCTTCATCACCAACGCGCCGATCGCGGACGTCTTCACCGTGCTGGCGCGCACGGACCCGTCGAAGCCCGGCGCGGCGGGCATTTCGGCGTTCATCGTCGAACGTTCGATGCCCGGTCTATCGACGAGCGCGCCTTACGACAAGATGGGGCAGTCCGGTTCGCCGGTCGGCGACGTGATTCTGCGCGACTGCCGCGTGCCGGCCGCGAATCTCATCGGCGGCGTGGAGGGTGAAGGTTTTCGGACCGCAATGAAGGTGCTCAACAAGCAGCGCATCCATCTCGCGGCGCTCTGCACGGGACCGGCCATGCGCATGCTGGAAGAAGCCGTCGCGTACACGATGACGCGCGAGCAGTTCGGCAAACCCATCGCCGAATTCCAGCTGATTCAGGCGCTCATCGCCGAATCGCAGACGGACATCTTCGCGGCCCGTTCGATGATTCTCACCGCCGCCCGCAAGCGCGACGCCGGCGAGGACGTCACGATGGAAGCCTCGATGTGCAAGATGTTCGCTTCCGAGATGTGCGGCCGCGTCGCGGACCGCGCGGTGCAGATGCTGGGCGGCCTGGGCTATCTGTCGGGCAATGCGGTGGAACGCTTCTATCGCGACGTGCGCGCGTTTCGCATCTATGAAGGCACGACGCAGATTCACCAGTTGAACATCGCGAAGATCACGCTGAAGCGCGCCGCATCGCAGCTCGAAAAGCGCGCCGGCAGCGAAGCCGCCTGCGCCGCGTGAGGAGAGTCATCATGACCGACAACCCGACACTCTCGATCGAACGTCTCGTGAATCCGCGCTCGATTGCGATCATCGGCGCATCGAACGACGCCCGCTCGATCAGCGGCCAGCCGATGCGCTTTCTCATGCAGCACGGATATCGCGGCGCGCTCTTTCCCGTCAATCCGAAGTACGCGGAGATCGACGGCGTCGCATGCAGCCCGAGCATCGCTGCACTGCCGGACACGCCCGATCTCGCGCTGATTCTCGTCGCGGCGAAGCGCGTGCCGGAGATGTTGCGCGAATGCGGCGAGCGCGGCGTTCCCTATGCGATCGTCTACAGCTCGGGCTTCGCCGAAGCGGGCGAAGCGGGCGCGGCGCTCCAGCAGGAATGCACGCAGATCGCAAAGCGCTTCGGCATGCGCGTGATCGGCCCCAACTGCCAGGGCATGGTCAGCACCAGCGCCCAAGTCTACGCGGGCTTCGGCGCCCCCTTCGGCGTGTCGTACCGCGGCGGCAATCTTTCGCTGATCTCGCAAAGCGGCGGCTTCGGCTGCGCGCTGCTCCTGATGGCCGATGAGCTCGGCATCGGCCTGCGCCACTTCATCACGACCGGCAATGAAGCCGACGTCAGCCTGCTCGATCTGGTCGACGCGTGTATCGACGACCCGCAGACTTCGCTGATCGCCGCGTATATCGAAGGGCTCAAGGATGCGCGCCGTCTCGTGGGCGTGGCCCGTCGCGCGCTCGACGCCGGCAAGCCGATCCTCGCGTGGAAAGTTGGCAACACGAGCGACGGCGCGAAAGCCGCCGCCTCGCACACGGCGAACCTCGGCGGCGCGTCGGCGCTTTACCGCACGGCGTTCCGTCAGGCCGGCGTGATCGAAGTGAGCGACGTGGCCGATCTCGGTGACTATGCAAAGGCCTTCGGCATGCAACGGCTGCCGCGCGGCGGACGCGTCGCCGTCGTGACGCTGTCGGGCGGCGCGGGCATTCTCGCCACGGACGTGTGCGTGCAGAACGGCATGTCGCTGCCGTCGCTCACGCGCGAGACGCTCGATCATCTTCAGCCGCGTGTGCCCGCGTTCGCCTCGCTCAACAATCCGATCGATCTGACGGCGGGCATTCTCGCCGATCCGCGCATTTTCGCCGATACGCTGCAAAGCATCGCGGACGATCCGAACATCGATTCGATCGCGATCATGGCGGCGGCCGCGAGCGGCGAGGTCGCACACGCGATGGCCCGGGCGATCGCACGCGTCTATGGCGCGACGGCCAAACCGCTGATCGTCGCCTGGAACGCGCGGCGCGATATGGCGGGCGACGCCTACCGCGTGCTCGAGGCCGCCGGCGTGCCGCTCTTTCCGACACCCGTGCGCTGCGCCCGTGCCCTCGCGGCGCTGTCCACGTATGCGCAAGCGAAGCGCGAGCACGGCGCGTCGCGGCACGCGCTGCGTCGTGCGCCGCGTTCCGCGCCACAGGCGAGCGCCCTGCTCTCGCAAGCCGAAGGCGATCTGACCGAGCACGCCGCGCAAGCCCTGCTGCGCGCGTATGGCATCGACGCCCCGAAGAGCGCGCTCGCACGTGACCGCGATGAAGCGCTCGCTGCCGCCCGTTCGATCGGCTTTCCGCTCGTCGTCAAGGTGCAGTCGCCCGACATTCCTCACAAGACCGAAGCGGGCGCCGTGCGCGTCGGCATTCAAGACGAAGCCATGCTCGTCGAGGCCTATGACGCGATTCTCGTCAACGCGCGTCATCACGTGCCCGGTGCGCGCATCGAGGGCGTTCTGCTGCAGGAAGAGATTCGCGACGCGGTAGAGATCATCGTCGGCATAGAAAACGATCCGTCATTCGGGCCGGCCGTGATGTGCGGTCTCGGCGGCATCTATGCGGAGGTGCTGAAGGACGTCGCGTTTCGCCTCGCGCCCGTCACGCGCGACGAAGCCCACGCGATGCTCCGCGAACTGCGCGCCTATGCGATCCTGAAAGGCGCGCGCGGCAAGCCCGCCGCCGACATCGACGCGCTCGCCGATACGATCGTCGCGCTGTCGAACATGGCGCTCGATCTGGAAGGCTGCCTGAAAGAACTCGACATCAATCCGCTCTTCGTGCTGCCGCACGGCCAGGGCGTGCGCGCCGGCGATGCGCTTGCCCGGCCCGCGCAGCGAGCGCATGCGCGCGCCGAACCCGTGAGTGAAGACGAGCGTTGCGCAAGCGCCGTCATGGATGGATAGTGAGGCCACGCCTCGCTGCTTCCGCGGGCGCGGACATTACCGTGCCCTCATCGATTCCGGCCCATTTCCGCGAGACGATCCGACCATGCACGACCTTTCCTCCACCGACACGTCAGCCGCGAGCGAGCTTTCTCCTGGCGAAGTCGAGCGCACGTACCGCAAGATCTTCTTCCGGCTCATTCCGCTCTTGTTTCTTTGCTATGTCGTGAGCTATGTCGACCGCGTCAACATCAGCTTCGCGAAACTGCAGTTCATGCACGATCTCGGCTTTTCCGAGGCGACTTACGGCCTGGGCGCGGGACTCTTTTTCATCGGCTATGTGCTTTTCGAGGTGCCGAGCAATCTCTGGATGCAGCGCATCGGCGCGCGCCGCACGCTGTTGCGCATCATGCTCGCGTGGGGCGTGATGTCCAGCCTCATGATGTTCGTGCGCACGCCCACGCAGTTCTACGTCATGCGCTTTCTGCTCGGCGTGACGGAAGCGGGCTTCTTTCCGGGCATCATCTTCTATCTCTCGTGCTGGTTTCCGGGCGCGCGGCGAGCCCGGGTCACCGCGTTCTTCATGATGGCGACGGCCGTCGCGGGCATCGTAGGCGGGCCGATATCGGGCTTCATCATGACGCGACTCGCGGGGGTGGCTGGCCTCCCCGGCTGGCAATGGCTCTTTCTGCTCGAAGGGATTCCGGCGGTGATGCTCGGTTTCATCGTGTACTTCGCGCTCGGCGATGCGCCCGCCGACGTGCCCTGGCTCTCCGATGCCGAGAAAGCGCTCGTCAAGGCCGATCTGCTCGCCGAGGAAAAGACGAAGCACACGGGGCATCTCGAGGGTCTGCGCGGCGCGCTCGCCAATCCGCGTGTCTATCTCGCGGCGCTCGTCTACTTCGCCGTGATGATGCCGTTCAACGCCATCGGCTTCTGGGCGCCGACCGTGATTCGCGATCTGGGCGTGACGAACCTGCTGGATGTCGGCCTGCTTTCAGCGCTCGTATTCGTGGCGGCCGCGCTTGGGACGTATGTCGTGGGCTCGCACTCGGACCGGACCATGGAGCGGCGCTGGCATGTTGCCGGAAGCGCGGCGGTCACGGCGCTTGCGTTCGCCCTATTGCCGCTCGCGGGTCACAACGTGCCGCTCGGCGTCGGCCTGCTCGCGCTCGCTGCCTCCGCTTCTTATGGCAGCTTCGTCGTGTTCTGGACGATCCCGCAGACGTTTCTGCCGCGTTCGTCCGCGGCCGGAGGCATTGCGATGATCACGAGCCTCGGCGGAACCGGCGGTTTTGTCAGTCCTGCCTTCGTCGGCTGGATGAAGACTCAGACGGGCAATGCCGAATACGGACTCATCGGGCTGGGGATCGTTCTGCTGGCCGGCGCCGCCCTTCTCCTGGTGGCATTTCCTGCTCGTGCGAAGACTGTTGAAGCGTCCAAACGATCCAGACGCGTACCAGCATGAGGAATCCCGACCGACGATGAGAGCGCTGATGTCCTCATCGACACCGTGACGTGCCGACCAACTACGATCCCGCCTCGGCACCGTTCAGTTCCATTGCAACGTCCGCATCGGGCGAAACCGCCGCTGTCCGCGCGCGGCAGATGCCTGCGAAGACGATGCCCGCGGCGGAAAGCGTCGCGGGCAGCGCCAGGATGAGATAGAGCGCCGCGTTGGACCACCCCGCGGACAACATCAGGGCCCCGCCGAAAGATCCGACGATCGCGCCGATCCGCCCGACCCCGAGCGCCCACGCCACGCCCGTCGCCCGGCTCGATGTCGGATAGAACCCTGACGCAATGACATTCGCGCAAACCTGCGAACCGCTCACGCAAAACCCTGTCACGAAAATGCCCGCGGCGAGCCACAAGGCGGAGTCCGCGACCGCGAGCGATGCGACCGCCGCGGCGCCGACGAGATAGGCCGCGCTCACGACCCGGTATGCATCGAACCGGTCGATCAGGATGCCCAGCACGATCGCGCCGAGCACGCCGCCGCCTTGCAGCAAGCCCGCAAAGACCGATGCCTGCTTGAGCGACAGCCCCGCTCGCGCCCCGAGAAACGGCAGCCAGTTGATCAGCATGTACAGCAGCAACAGACTCATGAAGAATGCGAGCCACAGGAGAAGCGTCCCACGCCGGTAGTCCGGGTCGAAGAGCCGCGCGACCGGCGAATCGCTGGCGCGTTCGTCGGATGTGAGATAACGCCGGTCGGCTGCCGCGCGATCCGGCGCAACGCGTTTCAGGATGGCCGCGATGCGCGCGTCGTTCCCTTTGCCGAGCGCGAGGAAGCGTACGGATTCGGGCAACGCGAACCACAGTACCGGCACCAGCATCAACGGGAGCAGTCCGCCGATGACCAGCACGCCGCGCCAGCCGAATGCCGCGACGAGATACGCCGTGACCACGCCGCCGAGCGCGGAGCCCAGCGAGAAGCCGCAGAACATCAAGGTCAGCAAGGTGCCGCGCCGCCGCTCGGGACTGAATTCCGATGTGAGCGTGATGGCGTTCGGCATCGCGCCGCCGAGTCCGAACCCGGTCAGGAACCGCAGCGCGACCAGCCACACGATGTCCGGCGCGGCCGCCGATGCGAGGCACGCCGCACCGAACCATACGACCGACAGAATCAGCACGCCGCGCCGCCCGATGCGATCGGCGAGCGGACCGCTCAGGAAGGCGCCCATCATGAGGCCGAGCAGACCCGCGCTGAACAGCGGCCCGAGCGATATCACCGACAGATTCCAGTCGCTGCGCACATGCGGCGCGATAAAGCCGATGATGGCGATGTCGAAGCCATCCAGCGCGACGATGAAAAAGCAGAGCACGCCGATCATCACCTGATAGCACGACACGCGCGCATGGTCGATGATGTCGCGCACGTCAAGCGGCTCGCGCCGCGATTCGAAAGCTTCCATGAACTCTCCTCGATGTGACGCTTACGCGTGCGCGCTTTGCGCCTTGTTGCCGGCGACGGCCTCGACTTGTTCGATGAACGCGGGATCGCGCTCGCGCAGGTCTTCATGACTGACGCGCCCGGTGCGCCGCATATAGTCGTACGCGAAGCTGACGGGATCGAGATTCATGCGCTTATCGACGGATTCGTACCAGTCGAGACTCTTGCGCGCCGCGTCCTGAAAGCGGTTCGATGCTTCTTTCCGGCTCGCTTCAAAGGCGGCGAAGGCAACGGGAACGTCATCGCGATGAATCGACAATGCCTCGCACAGCGCGATGGCATCCTGCATCGCCATGCGCGTGCCCGAGCCGAGCGAGAAATGCACGCTGCGCAGCGCATCGCCGAGCAGCACCACGTTGCCGTGCGACCAGCGCGCATTGCTCACGACTTTCGCCTGGAACCATTGCGACCGATTGGTCAGCAGCGGTTCGCCGCGCAGGTCGTCGGCGAAGACGTTTTCGCAGAAAGCGCGGCTTTCGTCTTCGGTCGCGTGATCCAGACCGCAACGCTGCCACGTCTGCGGATCGACTTCGACGAGAAACGTCGAATGCGTCTTGCTGTACTGATATGCATGCGCGATGAATACGCCCTGCGGCGTCTCGCGGAAGATCAGCGACACCGGATGAAACAGACGCGTCGTGCCGTACCACGCGAACTTGTTGCGCCGCTCGTCGAAGCTCGGCTGGAAGTGCTCGGCGAGACGCGCACGCACTTCGCTGTTCACGCCGTCGGCGGCGACGACGACGTCGTAATCTTGCAGAGCGGCCGGATCGTTCACGCAACTGTTGTAGCGCACGTCGACGCCCGTGTCGCGGCAAGCCTGGCGCAAGACGTTCAGCAAATCGATGCGCGATGTGCGCGAGAAATGGTTGTTCGAGAGCCGCACCGGCACGCCGCGATGCACGACTTCCATATAGTCGCAGCGCTCGTGATGCGCAGTGAACTTGCGGAAGAACGCTTCATCCGCTTCCTTGAGAAAGCTCAGCGCGACATCGGAGAACACCACGCCCCAGCCATAGGTCGCGCCCGCCTCGTTGCGTTCGTGAACGACGATCTCGTCGCCGGGATGACGCTGCTTCATCAGCATCGAGAAATACAGTCCGGCGGGGCCGCCGCCGATCACCGCGATCTTCATGATGTTGTCCTTTAGCATTCCGTAATGTGTCGAACAGACTCGCCCAGCAGTGCGCCTGCATCCGGCACGACCGGCGCGAGGCCGAGATGATCGAGCATCTGCCGCGTGGTGCAGACGGCCGTCGACGTCACCGGCACGCCGAGCCTGTCCTGCGCGATCTGGATCGCGGCGAGCGACGGCATCTGCACGCACGCGGACAACACGACCGCGTCCGCATTGGCGATATGGAGTCGCTTCACGTCGTCGAGCAATTGCAGCGGATCGCGGCGGCCGACTTCGAGGTTGTCCGGAATCTCGAACGACAGCGCGTCCAGCACTTCGATGCCCTCTTCCTCGATATACGCGACCACAGCCGCCGTCAGCGGCTTCATGTACGGCGCCATGAGCGCGATCCTGCGCGCGCCCATCGCCTTCAAACCAGCGACGAGCGCACCCGCGGATGTCATCACGGGCGCCTCGCAGTGGTTCTCACGCGCGATGCGCCGCAAGTCTTCCTCGACCTGCCTGTGATAGCCCGGCCCCATCGCCATGATCGCGACGAGACACGCGGTGCTCATCACGTCGACGCGCGCATCGGCGAGTTCCGCCGCGCAGCGCAGGCCTTCGCGATTCATCGCCTCCAGTTCTTCCTTGACGACGCGATGCATGCGCATGCGGCTCGAATGGAACGTGAAGCGCTCGGGCAGAATCGCTTCCCGCGCGCGCAGCATCGCGGGGATTTCGGTTTCCATGGTCGTGTTCGAGCTCGGTACGATCTGGCCGATTCGATACGTTCGGGACAGGGCCTGCATCATTGCGTTTCTCCTGCGTGGGGATGTTCGGTGCTGATCATGCGCCCTCCTTCGCGATGCCCGGCGCATCGGCGCGCGCGGCGTGCTCGTGCGCGAGACGCGTGGCGACGTCGTGGCGCAAGGCCGCCTTGTCGACCTTGCCGACGCGCGTCACCGGAAACTCGTCGACGATCTCGATGCGCTCCGGACACTTGAACTTCGCAAGCCCCTGACCGATGAGGAAATCGGCAAGCTGCCGCACTGTCGGCGCGGCATGGTCCGCGCGCAGGATGAGATAGACGCAGGCCTTCTCGCCATACAGCGCATCGGGCATGGCGACGAGCTTCGCATCGGCGACCGCCGGATGATGGCTCACGTATGCCTCGACTTCCTCGCAGCCGATCTTCTCGCCGCCGCGATTGATGTTGTCGCGCAGCCGGCCTTCGAACGCGTAACAACGCACGCCGTCGATGAGCCTTTGCGTCACCATGTCGCCGGTGCGCACGAAACCATCGGACGTCAGCGTCTGCGCGCTCGCCTCGGGCGCACGAAAATAGCCGCGCAGACTCGATGGCCCGCGAAAGCACAGTTCGCCCGCCTCGCCGTCCGGCACGGGTTCGTCGGTGCCCGGCACGAGCACGCGGATTTCATCGGCCGCACTGCCCGACAGCCCTTGTGTGAAGTGCCGCAACTGGACGTCATGCGCCGGTCCCGCGCCGAGCAACAGGCCTTCGGTCGTGCCGTACAGGTTGAAGCACGGCACGCCGAGATGCGCTTCGAGCGAATCGGCGCGGCTCATCGTGCCGAACAGTTGCAGCGACGACAGATCGTGCCGCGCGATCTCCTGATACGCGATCATCTGCGGCGCGACAGGGCCGATGGAAAGCCCGTGCGTCACGCGATGCGTCTCGATGAGTTCCAGCATCCGCGCGATATCCACGCGCGGCATCAGCACGGTCGTCGTGCCCGCGGCGACCGTCGAGACGAGCGCATACAGTTGACCCGCGTTGTGCAGGAGCGGCAGCGACCAGATCATGCGGCTCGCCTCGCTCATGCCGATATGCCGCATCCAGTCGAGCGCGTGGCCGATGTACTCCGCATGAAAGCGTGGGATGATCTTCGGCACGCCGGTCGTGCCGCCCGAAAGCTGGAAGCTCAGCACGTCTTCGCTGCCGATGCGGATGTCGGCCAGCATGGCCCGCGCACGCGCCAGCGGCATCGACTCGATGAGCGCGTCGATCGTGCGATGTCCCTCGCCGCCTGCGCCGCGTGCGACGATCAGATGTTCGAGCGATGCGATCCGGCCGAACATCTGCCGCGCGAAGCCGACGAGATCGAACGCCGAGAAATCCGCCTGCACGAAGTAGCCGCGCGGCTCGGACTGCGCCGCGAGCTGGCCGATTTCGACTTCGCGATACTGCGGCACCGCGCACACCGGCACGACGCCCGCCTTGTAGGCGCCCATCAGCGCGACGGCCGTGTCGACGGTCGTGCCCATCTGGAAGAGCGCGCGATCGCCCGGCACGAGACCGGTTTCGAGCAGCGCCGCGCCGAGCCGCTCGCTGCGCGCGTCGAGTTCCGCGAAGGTGATGGTGGCTTCGTCGGAAATATAAGCGGGCCGCTCGGGCACGCGCGCGGCGGTGGCGCGCAGCGCGTCGCCGAGTGTCGTGTCGGTCCATGCGCCCGATGCGAGATAGCGTTGCGCAAGCTCGGGCGGACAATAGATCACGCCGTCGATCGGATGAAAGATGCCTCTCATGTATGGTGTCTCCTGCATGTCCACGTGCCGTTTCAATCGCGCGGCGCGATGCGCACGACATCGCGGTCGTAGCACTCGATGCGTCCGTTCAGTCCACCGGTGAAGAGCCCGTACCAGACCGCGGGCTTCATGCCCAGCGCGCGGCGTTCGAACGAAACCGGCTCCGCGGCGCTGATCACCGTGTAATCGCCCTTATCCTCGACGCGACAGGTTTCGAGCTTGCGCGCGGCATCGATCAGCGTCGAGAACTCCGGCACGTTCAGCACGAAGATCTGCAGCCGCTTTCCGTCCGTCTCAAGACGTTCACCGAAGCGCGCCGCCTTGTGCGCCCAGATTTCATCGATACATGTCGCGCCGCGCGAATACGTCTGCAGTTCGATCGCCGCTTCGAGCGTCGCGGCGGCGTCGCGTGCATCCAGCGGCGCGAGCGAGCGCAGCTTGCGCGTGATTTCGATGAAATAGCCGTTCGGATCGCGAAAGTAGATCGACTCGATCACCTCGTGCGCCGTCTCCACCGACACGTCCACGCCGCGCGCCTCCAGCCGCGACTTCCACGCCTGCAGTTCGTCTTGCGTGTCGACGAGCCAGGCCGTGTGCGTCGCGTCGAATACGTGATCGTCGGGACGCGGCGGATGCGTCGATCTTCCGCTCAACGTCTCCGGCTCCCGGCTTCCGAGGTAATGAAAGAACGCGATCGTGCTGCCGTTGCCGCTATCGAAAAAGAAGTGAAGGAAATCCGGATGCGTGGCGGGGCCCCAGCCGCGCGCGGAAATCGTATGAATCAGAGGCAGGCCGAGCACGTCGCGATAAAACTCGACGGTCTCCTTCAGCCGCCAGGTCGGCCGCGCGGTGTGGTCCACGCCGCGCAGGCGCAAGGCCAGATCGACGGCGGGCGTGTCGTTCATGTTCATGTCGTTACTCCGGGTTTGATCAAGCGGATCTCATTGAGGAAAGGTCTCGCGCAGCCAGTCGCGCACGATGCGCCCGGCGACATAGCGGCCCGCCTCTTCGCCCTCGGCGAGCGCGCGGCCGTGGTGATCGCCGCGCACGCGACGATGCGTTTTCGCCGATGAGCCGAGGCTCGCGTAAATGTTCGCGATGACGGTCGGGAAGCACGCCTGATCGCCGGTGTATTCCACGACGAGCGACGGCTGCGTGATCGCGGGCGCGGTCTTCGAAAGCAGCGCGTTCGAGGACACGCCCGACCACGTCGATAGCCAGGCTTCCGGCGAGCAGCATCGGGCGAAGCCGACCGAGCCGTAGTTCGACGCGAACGGGTCCGCGCCCCACAGCGAGCCGTATCGGCGATCGGACGGATCGAGCGAAAGATCGAAGCAGCGCGGATCGGCGTCGGTGCGCCAGATGGTCATCAGCGGCGTGTGCGCGGCGACACGGCGCGAGCGGGAATCGGCTGCATCGCCCGCTGACTTGACGCGCGCGCGGGCGTCGAGACGTTCGGCGATCAGATTGCGTGCGATGGCGTCGAGCCGCGCCACACGCGCAGTTTGCGCCGCGCGATAGCGCGCGACGAAAGCCGCGTCGTAGCGCGACGAATGCGGCGGCGCGTTGAAACCGTTGGACGGTGCGAACGGATCGAGCGCATCGTCGACGCTCAGCGCATCGTTCTCGTCCGTCACCGATGGATCGATGCATCCCTGTAACAGCGCGCCCTGCCCCGGATGCGGCGCCACGAAGATCACGCCATCGATCATCGGCATGTCGAGCGACGCGAGTTTCGTCGGACGTCCGCCCGGCGTGCGCTCGATGCGCTTTTCCGGTGCGAGATTCGATTGCTGCGCATAGAGCGCGTAGAGGCCGCTGCCGCCCGAGTTTCCGAGCAGCACGATTCGTTTGAAACCGGCTTCGCGCAGAAAGCGCATGCCGGCCGCCACGTCGTAGAGCGCGAATTCGTGTTCGAGGCGCATGTCGTTGCCCACCGAACGCGGCGCTTGCGTCCACGCCGCATAGCCCGCGCCGGCGATATCCGGAATCAGGTAATGGCAGGCCATGAACTCGCGCGGATGCATGATGCACACGACGGTATCCGTCGCCCCGGGCGAATACAGCGAACCGCTCGTCGCGGCGCCGTCCTGCGTGCGCAGCACGACGTTACGGGTACTGACGCCGGCTGGCAGTTCGCGCGGATTCCAGTCCGTGTTGAGAAATCCTGCGGTCGCGCTTCCGTGGCCGGTGCGCGTTTGCTCAGATCGATTCATCGGGTCATCTCCTTTTTTTACATCTTAGTCGAATAATTTGACGATGTAGTAGATTTTTTATTATCGTTTTTACGGATGCGTCGACTAAGCGGCGGCGCGATAGCTCAGATGAACCGTGCCGCCAGTTCACGGCGCAACGCCGGTTTGCGGTATCGTGTTGATTTTTCTGACGCAGTCGTCGAAAACGCGATATGACCCGAACCCAGACCAAGAGCGACGCCTTGCGCGAAAACATCCTAGAAGTGGCGACGCGGCTTTTCATCGAGCGTGGCTTCGACGGCACGAGCTTCAACGACATCTCCGACGCGATCGGCGTGAGCCGGCCCGCGCTCTACTACTACTTCAAGAGCAAGGAAGCGATTCTCGAAGTCCTCACGGAGACGGTCACGCGCGCGGCGGGACAACTGGCGTCGGAAGCGGTGCCCGGGCACATGAAGCATGCGGCCGGCATGCTGCGGCATCTCGTGCTGCGTCATGCGCAGTTGATCCTCACGCATCCGTTGCAGTTTCGGGTCGTCGAGAGAAACGAAGGCAATCTGCCGCCGAAGCAACGCGAGTTCGCGGAGCAGGCGCGGCGCGCGGTGCTGGAACAGTTTCAGCACGCGATCGAATTCGGCATCGAACAGGGACACTTTCGCGCACTGGACGCGAAGGTCGCCGCGTTCTCGATCATCGGCATGTGCAACTGGAGCGCGTGGTGGTATTCGCCCTCCGGCCCGCGTACGCTCGAACAGGTCTCGGAGCAGATCGCCGACATGGCCTTGCATTCGGTGCAGATGGAAAACGAGAGGCAGTTGCGAGAGCCGAGCGCAGCCGCGGTGATCCGGTTGCTGCGCGACGATATCGACATGCTGGAACGGCGTCTCGCGGCGGGCGGTGATTTCCACGACCGTGACTGAATGTCCGGCCGGGCGCGCCAATGGAACAGGAGAGTTGTCCCGTGAAGAATCGCCTTCTCTGCGTGCTGTCGTTGACGTGGGCCAGCGCGGCCTGGGCTGCCGGACCCGTCTGCTTCCCGGTCGGAACGACCATGACGCTTCGCGGCACACCCGTGCAGGACGTCATGGAAACGGACGGCGGCGCCCGACAACCTGTCTGGATGCTGGCGATGGACCCGCCGCTATGCGTGATCGACAAGCGTTTTTCTCAGGACGCGCAGGGCCGGGTTCTGGTCCCCCGGGTGCTGATCATCGGACCGCCGCTTCCGACCGGCGTGACGCTTTCGGTCACCGGCACGCTGATGCGACGAAACGCGCCGCCCTATTACATGGCGCCGACGGCAGCTTGGGTCGTCCCGCCAACGATGGTCCCGCCGCGCCAATAGACGCCGTCACGGGCAAGTTGTGCCTTGGCCGTCGTGAAGCGTCGGGTCGTGTCGCGTGTACGGGTCGAAAACAGCGCTTTCGTTGTTATAATTATCTCAATTCACGAGCAAAACATAACATCACTCAACGCGCTCTTCCGATGGCCAAGAACGAACGCCTGCGTGCCCTTTCCGGCGCGCTTGAAAAACAGAATGTGATGCGGCTGCGGGATGCGGCTGCATTGCTGGGCGTGTCGGAAATGACGGTGCGCCGCGATATCGCCGCGCATCCCGGCCAGTTCACCTATCTCGGCGGCTATATCGTCAGCGCCGCCGACGTGCCCAACGCGGGCTATACGATCGAGGAAGAGAAGGATCATTTCGCGCAGGCGAAGGCGATCGCGTCGACTCATGCGGCGCGCTTGCTCGTCGATAACGAAACCGTCTTCATCGACTGCGGCACGACATTGACCACGCTCGCCCGGCAAATTCCGGCGGAGATGCATCTGACTGTCGTGTGTTACTCGCTCAATGTCGCGGAGATTCTGCGGCACAAGCCCAATGTGCGGATGATTTTGCTCGGCGGCGTGTACGTGCCTTCGTCCGAATCGTTCGCGAGCGACGACAGCGTCGAAATCTTGCGGCGCATGGGTATCAACAAGGCGTTCATGTCGGCGGGCGGCGTCGATGAAATGCGCGGCGTCACCTGCTGGAACTTTCATGAAGTCCCGATCAAGCAGGCCGCGATGGCAAGCGCGGTGGAAAGGCACCTCGTCGTCGATGCGAGCAAGTTCGGCAAGGTGAAGGCCGTGCGTTTCTCGCAGCTTTCCGAATTCGATTCGGTGATCACGGAAGAAGGGCAAACGGTACGCAAACGCGCTTGAATCATTTCGAACAAGAACAGAAAGGCTCGTTCGGAAATCGAACGAGCCTTTCTTATCGCGCTTTCGAAAGCCGTTACTGACGCCGTCCCAACGCGAACAGCGTCCCTGCGACGAGAATGAACGCACCGATGATCACCTTCTGCCAGGTGCTCGGCACACCGATGAGAATCAGCACGCTGTTGATGAGGGTCACCAGAACGACGCCCAGCAGTGTCCCGGCCACCGTTCCGGTGCCGCCGGTAATGCGCGCGCCGCCGAGAATCACCGCAGCGATCACGTCGAGTTCCGTGCCGACGAGATCGAACGGATTCGCGAGCCGGTTCGTCGACACGTGCAGAATGCCCGCGACGCCGGCGAGCAGGCCGGTATAACCGAACACGAACAGATGAATCGCGCGCAGGTTGTAGCCGAGACGTTCTGCGATCGCGAGCGAGCCGCCCATCGCATACACGCCGCGGCCCATCATCGTGCGATTCAGGAGCCACCACGTGACCACCGCCGCGATCACGAGCGCGAGCACGGACACCGGCAACACGGCACGCAAACCATCGGACGTGTGATAGAAAAACAGCGGCAAGCGTCCGAACGTATCCATGCTGTGCGGAATGTTCATGAAGAACTGCGTGCCGACGAAGGTCAGCAGCAAGCCGCGAAACAAATACTGCGTGCCGATCGTGACGATCAGCGACGGCGCCTTCAGCCGGTGCACGAGCATGCCGTTGATCACACCGAGCATCACGCCGCCGATCGCGCCCGCAAGCAGGATCAGCGCGAACGGGCACTCAGGCCACCATGCGAATACGGCCTTGGTGATCGAGTACATCGTCAATGCGGCGATGGCCGTGAACGATACGTCGATGCCGCCCGAGGCCAGCACGACGAGCGTGCCGAGCGCGAAAAGCGACACCGTCGTCGCGGAATGCAGCAGGTCGAACAGCGTGGCGAACTGGAAGAAGCGCGGGTTGAGGCTGCCCACGACCAGGCACGTCACCACGATCAACCCGGCCGTGAACCACTCGGGATTGCGCATCAGCCGCGCGTACAGATTGCCCTTGCGCACACGCGGCGCGACGTCGGCCACGCGCTGCGGCATCGTCTCGCTTCCCGTGCGGCGGATGGATTCGCTCATGCTCATGCTGCCTCTGAAAGTAGCGCGTGATAAAGGTCGGCCTCGTTCAGCGTGTCCGCGCGATATTCATTCGCGACGCGGCCTTTCTTCATCATCAAAATGCGGTCGCAGTTCTGCAGCAACTCGGGCAGGTCATCGCTGATCAGGATGATGCCGATGCCCTCCTTCGACAGCCGCTGCATGATGCGGTAAATGATGTCCTTCGACCCCACGTCGACGCCGACCGTCGGGCCATGCAGGATCAGCACGCGCGGCTCGATCGCGAGCCAGCGGCCGATCAGCACGCGCTGCTGGTTGCCGCCCGAAAGCGATTGCACCGGCTTGTCGACATCGGGTGTCGCGATCTGCAAGTCCTTCACGGTGCGTTCCGCGAGTGCTTGCGCGCGTTTGCGGTCGATCTGGCCGAAGCGGTCGCGCAGGCCCGCGATCATCGCAGTAACGACGTTGTCGCGGATCGGCTTGTCGAGAAACAGGCCTTCGTTCAGGCGGTCTTCCGGCACATAGCCGATGCGCTGCGCCTTCGCGTCGCCCGGCGATTGCAGCCGCACGCGCATGCCGTCGAGCGTCACGGCGCCCGTGTCGGCAGGCGCGACGCCTGCCAATGCGCGCGCGAGCTCGTTGCGGCCCGAATCGAGCAGACCGGTTACGCCGAGAATCTCGCCTTTGTGCAGCCTGAACGATACGTCGGTGAATTGCCCTTTGCGGCCGAGGCCATGAACGTCGAGCACGACCTGCGACGCGCCTTCTTCGCCTTGCGCGCGATAGCGTTCGGTCGAGAGATGCTTGCCCGTCATCAGTTCGCTGATTTGCGCCTTCGTGTAGTTTTCGATCGGACCTTGCGCCATCTTCTGGCCGTCGCGCAGGACGATCACTTCGCCGCCGATCGCGTAGCACTCGTCGAGCTTGTGACTCACGAACAGCACCGCGACGCCGTCCGCCCGCAAGCGTGCGAGCACGGCGATGAGGTTATCGACTTCCTTCTGCGTGAGCGACGTCGTCGGTTCGTCCATGATGACGAACTTCGCTTCGCTCGCAATCGCGCGCGCGATCGCCACCAGCTGACGCGTCGCGAGCGGCAGTTGCTCGATGAGCGTCTTCTGGAAATCCGCATCGCCCGGCAGACCCACGGCTTCGAGCGCGCGGGCCGCGGTCGCCGCGAGCGCACGTCGGTCGAAGGTGCGCGCGAGCTTGCCCGCATGCTCGGCAAGCTCGGCTGTGAGCGCCACGTTCTCCGCGACGCTCATGTTCGGCAGCAGCGACAAGTCCTGATAAACCGTCTCGATGCCCGCCGAAAGCGATTCGAGCGGCGAGAGCTTCTTGTGACGCGCGCCTTCGATCACGAGCTCGCCCTCGTCGGGCGGTTGCGCGCCTGAAATGATCTTGATGAGCGTGCTCTTGCCGCAGCCGTTCTCGCCGAGCAGGTGATAGATCTGTCCGCGCTCGAACGCGAGACTCACGCCACGCAGCGCATAGACGCCGGTGAAGCGCTTGTGGATATTGACGACTTCGAGAAGCGGTGTCGTTGTGGTCATATCTTTCCAGGGCACGCGGCGCACTTTGGGAAGAAGCGCGCCGCGCACGTCACATCAGAAGTTGTATTGCTTGTAGTTCGTCTTGTCGACATCGACCCAGCCGGTGCCGCGCACGATCACGCCCTTGCCCGGACCCTTCGTAACCGTCACCTTGTTATAGCCGGTGATGCCGAGGTCCGCGCCGTTCTGCACTTCCTTGCCGTCGACGAGCATCTGCGCGACCTTGTTCATCGCGAGACCCGCGAGCTTCGGATCCCAGAACGCGATGCCGTTGATCGCACCGCTTTCGAGGAACTTGCCGGCTTCCGTCGGCAGGCCCGTGCCGTAGACGCAGATCTTGCCGACCTTGCCCGCCTCTTCCACGGCGCGGCCGATGCCGATCACATCGAGCGACGACGAGCCCTGGAAGCCCGTCAGATCCGGATGCTTGCGCAGCACTTCCTTGGCGACCTGATACGCGCGCTCGCCATCGTTATTGGTTTCGAGCTTCGGCTCGACGAGGTCCATCTTCGGGTACTTCGCCTTCGCGTTGCCGATGCCGCCATCGGCCCATTGAACCTGCGAGCGCGAGCCGAGCGAGCCGACGAGCACCGCCCACTTGCCCTGATCGTTCATGCACTTCGCGAGCCGCTCGTTCAGGCCCGCGCCGTACGCGGTGTTGTCGAAGGCTTCGATGTCGACCATCGTGTTCTTCGCGTTGTCCGCTTCATGCGTGACGACCTTGATGCCGCGATCCATCGCCTTCTTGAGCGCGGGTTCGAGCGTCGGCGGATCGTAGGGCACGACGGCGATCGCCGTGACTTTCTTGGCGATCAGGTCTTCGATGATCTTCAGTTGCTGCGCGGCGTCGGCGCGGCCCGGTCCGGTCTGATACGCATTGACGTTCGGGTTCTCCTTGCCGAACTCCTTCACGCCCTCGTCCATGCGATTGAACCAGTTGATGCCAGTCACCTTCACGACCGTCACGATGGTTTCGTTGGTGGCGGCCTGCGCGGCCGCGATCGCGCCCGCTGCGAGTGCGACCGCCGTGAGCGCGGTGCCGAGTTTGCTGAGCTTCATTGCGTTGTCTCCTTTATGTTTCGTCTGGTCTCTTTGAACAATCACACGCGAATATCAACGTCCGGTCGATGCGGGCGGCGGCGGCACACTGCTTTTGGGTGTCGCCCCGCCAATGCCGAAGATCGCGCGCACGCGTTCGCCGCCCGCGAAGGCGAGCGATGCGAGCAGCAGAAAGCCCCACGCGCAATCGCCGAAAAACTGCGACACGCCGAGCAGATTGAACAGGCTCGACAGGAACTGCAACACCGTTGCGGCGAGAAACACGCAGACGATGCGTCCATAACCGCCCGCGGGATTCACGCCGCCCATCACCGCGATCAGGATCGCGATCAGCAGATACGAATTGCCGTAGTCCCACTTCGCGCTCGACGTATGCGTCGCGCTGATGAGACCTGCGAGCGACGCGAGCACGCCGCACATGCCATAGGTGAGAATCAGCATGCGCGCGCGCGGGATGCCCGCATAGAATGCGGCCTTCGGGTTCGTGCCCATCAGATAGAGACGCAGGCCGAACGGCGTGCGCTTCAGTACCCAGCCGAGCAGCAGCACGGCGGCGACGAAGATCCAGAAAGAGATGGGCACTTGCAGGAAGGTGCCGTTGCCGATGTTCGAGAGCGGGTCCACATACTCGACGCGCACCGACGCGCCGTTGCTCAGCACGACCGCGATGCCGGTGAAGAGCAGTTGCGTGCCGAGCGTGCAGAGAATCGGCGTGAGCCTCAGCTTCGCGATCACGACGCCGTTGAGCAAGCCGCCGATCGCGCCCATCGCCACCACGATGCACACGAACACGCCCGTGTAGAGCGCGGGGGAATCATCGGCGGAGACCATGTGCGGCAGCAGCATCGCCGCGACCATGCCGGACAGGTTCGCGAGCCCGACGCCCGACAGATCGATCCCGCCATTGCCCGACACCATCGACAGCATGATGCCGAGCGCGAGCAGGCCGAGCTCGGGCAACTGGCCGCCCATCGACTGAAGGTTGTCGATGTCGAGGAACTGGCCGCGCGACATCCACGTCGCGACGATCACGACGAGCACGTTCACGCCGATCAGAAAGTTGAACTGGCGGTCGGCGAGCCACTTCGACGCGTTCATTGCGTAACGCTCCTTTGTTCGAGCACCGCGTTGATCTCGTGAAGACGCGGCATCGACGGCGCAGTGCCCGGACGCGTCACCGACAGGCTCGCGAGCGCGCAGCCGAAGCGCACCGCATCGAGCGGGCTTTCGCCGCGTGCGAGCGCCGCCGCGAAGCCGCCGGTGAAGCCATCGCCCGCGCCTGCCGTTTCCACGACGCGGCCGCAGTCGAACGCCGGCACGAGCGTCGATTCATTCGCCGTATGCAGCAGCGCGCCCGCTTCGCCCAGCGTGACGATGACCGCGCGCGCTCCTTTGTCGAGCAGCACGTTCGCGGCGCGGCGCGCATCGTCCACCGAGCGGATCTCGATGCCGGTGAGCGCCTGCGCTTCCGTTTCGTTCGGCGTGATGTAGTCGCACAGCGGATAGATTTCGTCGGTGAGGGGCATCGCGGGCGCGGGATTGAAGACCGTCGTCACGCCATGCTTGCGCGCGAGTTCGAGTCCGCGCCGCGCGGCCGGAATCGGCTGCTCCAATTGCGTGACGAAGACGCCCGCGCGCGCGATGTCCTTCTCGATGGCATCGACGTCTTCGGGCACGAGCGCGCCCGCCGCCCCCGCCGCGACGATGATCGCGTTGCTGCCCGTGTTTTCATCGACGTAGATATGCGCGGCGCCCGTGGCGACCTCGTTCATCACGGTCGCGCGCGATGTGATGCCTTCGGCGGCCCACGTCGCCTGCGCGATCTCGCCGAACGCGTCCGCGCCGATGCGCGTGCAGAAGATCACGTCCGCGCCCGCGCGCGCGGCGGCCACGGCCTGATTCGAGCCCTTGCCGCCCGGTCCCATCTTGAACGCGGAGCCCGGCACCGTTTCGCCGAGCAGCGGCATGCGCGCCGCGCGAAACGCGAGATCCGTCACATAGATGCCAAGAATGACGACGCTTTTCATCGCGCGCCTCCTTCCGGCGCATCCGATGCGAGTAGCACGCCCTTCTTGAAGATGAAGCAGCCGTAGCCGCGCGCTTCGCCCGTGGCGATCACGCAGTAAGCCTTCTTCGCGCGCTCATAGAATGCGAAGCGCTCGACCGGCGCGAACGGCAATGCGCGGCCTTGCGCGTCGTCCACTTCGCGTTGCGCTTCGCGCTGCACCGCCGGCAAGGTGCTTGCATCGCCGACGATCTCCATGCGGCCGGCGGGGTCGTCGACGAACGTATCGAGCGGCAGCAGCGACAGCACCGCGCGCACCGCATGCGGCGCGCTGGCGCCGTCGATGCGCAGCACTTTGCCCAGCACCGTTTGCCGCGCGATGGAATCCGCGGGGAAATGAGCGTCGCAGATCACCACTTCGTCGCCGTGTCCCATCGCGGCGAGCGCGTACAGGATATCGGCGTTCAAGAGCGGATCGATGTTCTTCAGCACAGCGTCTCCTCCATGCACGAGCGTGTCTCCTGTCGAGATCTACGCTCAAACGATTCGTTGATCAGTCTCCGTACGGCACCCAGATATTCTTCACCTGCACCGCCTGGCGAAGAAACGGCAAGCCTTCGCTCGCGGCATCGTGCCAGTCGAACACGCGGCCCTGATCGACGAACGTGCGCTTCAGGTTGCCGACCGATTCCCGCTCGGCCATCGCCGACAGCGACGCGCCGTGGAAGCACCAGAGCGCATCGACGTCGTCGTGCTGCGCGAGCGTCTGCGCGAGCGAACGCGCATCGCCGGTGACGATGTTCAGCGCGCCGCCCGGCACATCCGAGGTCTCGACCACCTGATAGAAATCCGTCGCCATCAGCGGACACGTCTCGCTCGGCACCACGACCACGCGATTGCCGAGCGCGAGCGCGGGCGCCACGAGCGACACGAATCCGAGCAGCGGCGCTTCATCCGGACAGACGATGCCGATCACGCCGAGCGGCTCGTGCATCGCGAGCGCGACGCCATGCAGCGGCGGCGCATGCACGGCGCCGTCGTACTTGTCGGTCCATGCGGCATACGTGAAGAAGCGTGCGATCGATGCGTCCACTTCGCGCTTCGCATCGCGCTCGCTCGCGCCCGCGCGCGTCACGAGCTGCTTCGCGAATTCGTCGGCGCGGGCGCTCAGGTTTTCGGCGAGGTAGTACAGCACTTGCGCGCGGTTGTGCGCGCTCGCCGACGACCACTTCGTCATGCCCCGCGCGGCCGCCACCGCATTGCGTATGTCCTTGCGATTGCCCTCGCCCACTTCGCCGACGATCTCGCCGGCGGGAGAAAGCACGAGCCGCGAATAACCGCTGTCGGGCCGCGCCTGCTTGCCGCCGATAAAGAGCTTCGCCGTGCGATCGAGCGCGCTGACCTTGCCGGCATCGACGAGCGAATCGGGCTGCGCCTGCAGCGGCTTCGTCTCGCCGCGAACCGGGAGCTTTACCCATGCGCGCGGCTTCAGGTATTCGTAGATGCCCTCGCGTCCGCCTTCGCGGCCGAAGCCCGATTCGCGATAGCCGCCGAAGCCGACAGCTGCATCGAAGAGATTGGTCGCGTTGATCCACACGACGCCGCATTGCAGGCGCGGCGCGACGTCGAGCGCGCGGCTGATGTTCTCGCTCCACACGCTCGCGGCGAGGCCGTAGCGCGTGTTGTTCGCGAGCGCGACGGCTTCTTCCGGCGTGCGGAAGCTCATCGTCACGAGCACCGGGCCGAAAATCTCTTCCTGCGCGAGCGTCGATGCGGGCGCGACGTTCGTGACGAGCGTCGGCGGGAAGAACGCACCGCCATCGGGCAACGCGGTCCGCGGCGACTGATAGATTTCGCAGCCTTCGCGTTCGCCCTTATCGACCAGCGCGCGGATGCGTTCGAGCTGCACGTCGTCGACGACCGCGCTCATATCGATACCTTTGTCGAGCGATGTTCCGACGCGCAGCGTATCCATGCGGCGCCTGAGCTTCTCGACGAAGCGCGCCTCGATGCCTTCCTGCACGAGCAGCCGCGAGCCCGCGCAGCACACTTGGCCCTGATTGAACCAGATTGCATCGACGACGCCTTCCACGGCGCTGTCGAGATCGGCATCGTCGAAGACGATGAAGGGCGATTTGCCGCCGAGTTCGAGCGTCAGAGATTTGCCCTTGCCCGCCGTGGTCGCGCGAATCTGCCGGCCCACTTCGGTCGAGCCCGTGAATGCGATCTTCGCGACGCCCTCATGCTCGACGAGCGCCGCGCCCGCGCGCCCATCGCCGGTCACGACGTTGAGCACGCCCTTCGGCAAGCCCGCGCGATGCGCCAGCTCCGCGAACAAAAGCGCGGTCAGCGGCGTGAATTCGGCGGGCTTGAGCACGACCGTATTGCCGAGCGCGAGCGCGGGCGCGATCTTCCACGCGAGCATCAGCAGCGGAAAATTCCACGGCACGATCTGGCCGATCACGCCGAGCGGCGCCCAGTCCGCGAACTCCTTGTCCTGCAACTGCGCCCAGCCCGCATGATGCAGAAAGTGCCTTGCTACAAGCGGGATATCGATATCGCGCGACTCGCGAATCGGCTTGCCGTTGTCCAGCGATTCGAGCACGGCGAAGAGGCGGCCATGCCGCTGCACCATGCGCGAGAGCGCATACAGATGCCGTGCGCGCCCCGCCCCGCCGATCGCCTGCCAGCCTTCGAGCGCGGCATGCGCGGCTTGCACGGCGGCGTCGACATCGGCGTTATCGCCTTGTGCGATCGAAGCGAGCACGCGGCCGGTCGCGGGTTCGCGCGAGTCGAAGCGGGCGGCGGCGTCGCTGTCGCGCCATACGCCGTTGATGAAGTGACCGAAGCGCCCGTCATGCTGATCGAGCCATGCGCGCGCGGCGCGATCGTCTTCCGGTGCGGGTCCGTATTCCATCGAAGAGAAGTATTCGGCAACGCTCATGAGGCTTTGAATGTGGGAGTCTGATGAATCAGGCGACGGGATGGCGATTGAACGCCGAATAGCGTCCGCTCACGTGATGTTCGAGCTGGCGTTCGATATCCGCGAGCAGGCTCGATGCGCCGATGCGGAAAAGGTCTTGTTCGAGCCATTCGCGCCCGAGCTCTTCCTTCATGAGGATCTGATACTCGAGCACCGACTTCGCGGTGGACACGCCGCCCGCGGGCTTGAAACCGATCGCGACGCCGGTGCGCGCGAGATATTCGCGAATCATGCGCACCATGACGAGCGACACGTCGAGCGTTGCGTTGACGCTTTCCTTGCCCGTCGACGTCTTGATGAAATCGGCGCCGGCCATCATGCAGATCATCGACGCCTTCGCGACGTTCGAAAGCGTGTGGATATCGCCGGTCGCGAGAATCGCCTTGACGTGCGCATCGCCGCATGCCGCGCGGAAATCGCGCATCTCGTCGTAGAGCGCCTGCCAGTTGCCCGTCAGCACATGCTCGCGCGTGACGACGATATCGATCTCGGAGGCGCCATCCCGTACCGACGCCTCGATTTCGCGCAACTTGAGATCATGCGGATTGAGGCCCGCCGGAAAGCCCGTCGATACGGCCGCGACCGGAATGCCGCTGCCTTCGAGCGCGCCCACGGCCGTTTTCACATAGCGGTGATAGACGCACACCGCGCCCGTTTTGATCGAAGCGTGCGCCATGCCGAGCGCGTCGAGCAGATCGTCACGCAGCGGACGGCGGGCTTTCGCGCACAGGCGCTCGACGCGGCCGTGCGTGTCGTCGCCGCTGAGGGTCGTGAGGTCGATGCAGGTGATCGCTTTGAGCAGCCACGCCGCCTGCGCGTCTTTCTTCACGGCGCGACGCGTGCCGAGCGTCGATGCGCGGCGCGCCACCGCCGACTGGTTCACGCGCAGGCCGTCGAGCCACGACAGATCGAACGGCACGCCGGGATTGCGGGCCTGCGCGTGGACCTGAGCCTTTCCAGGCCATGCGACGATGGACTTCGATGCGGTTTCCAGCATGAGATCGGTATAGCCGGCGTCTTGTGGGACGCACGACAATTATTGATAGGTTGATCTCAGTTTAAAGCATGGATGTTAGGATCGTAACATAGGGAAAGTGCCTAGATTCGGACCGTGCAGCGTGTCACGCGCTTTGATCGCGAATGCGGTTCAGATCACAATGGAGGAACCGCGCCGGCAGCAATGCATTCCTTATGGCTTCGCCCAACGTCGAGAACATTTCAAAGCGATCGTTCGTTTCCGCAAGAGAAGAAACCTTACCCTCATCCTCGCGAGGAGACCGCATGACAGCCCATGACTTTTCCCAGTTTTCCTGGGACGAACAGGAAGACGTCAAAGCCGTCCTTGCGGATCGGGGCCTCGAACTTCGTGATTTCCAGATTACTGACAATGTGGTTGTTCCGGAGAACAACGGAACCGGCGCCACGCGGCAGATCTCCGTCACGCGAATCACCAACGGCAAGAAGGCGATCTACGAGACCGATCACTTCGCCACCTGGCTCACGGATTTCGCTGATGCTCTGGAGGCTGGCGAGTTCGATGACTGAGTGAAAGCGAAGCGCTCAGCGAAAGCAGCCACACAAATCATCAGGGTTGGCGTTTACCGCGGCCACCAGCGTCCTTGCCAGTCGGCTCACGTGAACCTGCAACTGACTTGCTGGCGGGCTTGTTGCGTCGCTTTTGCACGCTGAATGGATTGGCGGACAAGCTTGTGTCTTTCCCTGCGGCTACCGCGCCCGGCGCCGCAGGCTTGCGTTTGCTTTCGCCAGTTTGCTGACGCGGTTTTTTACTGAGCGCCTGCATGGCGCCCGGTGCAACTTGCGGCACTTTGGGCTTCTTGGGTTTTTTGGGTTTCTTGATGATCTGCCCTGTCGCGCTGGTCTGCGGCACTCGGTGTTCGGCTTCGAAACCCGGCACTTCTTCACGAGGCAGCGTTTGCCGGATGAGCGCTTCGATCGCGGCCAGTTGCGGCGCTTCATCGGCACACACGAGGGACACCGCCACGCCGCTGGCGCCCGCACGGCCGGTGCGGCCAATACGATGCACATAGTCTTGCGCCACGATCGGCAGATCGACGTTGATCACCAGAGGCAGGTCGTCGATATCCAGTCCGCGCGCAGCCACATCGGTGGCGACCAGCATATCTACTTCACCCGTCTTGAAGCGCTCCAGCGCACGCAGGCGCGTGGGTTGCGGTCTGTCGCCGTGGATGGTGTCGACCGAATAGCCTGCTGCATCCAGGATGCCCGCCAGATAATCCACGCCATTGCGGGTTTTGACGAACACCAGCGCGTGCTGCCAGTCGTTCTCATCCACAAGGTGCATGAAGAGCTCGGGCTTGTTCCTTTTGTCCACCGGCACGACCCACTGCCTGATCTTGCTGGCCGTGGCATTGGGCGGACTGACGCTGATATTGACCGGGTCGCGCAGAATGCTCGCCGCCATGGCGCGGATATCATCAGTGAACGTGGCAGAGAACAGCAAGGTCTGGCGCTGAGCGGGCAAGGCAGCAAACACGGCGTTGAGTTCGCGTGCAAAGCCCAGATCCAGCATGCGGTCGGCTTCATCCAGCACCAGCGTTTCTACCTGATCGAACTGCACTGCGTTCTGGCGATTGAGATCCAGCAAACGGCCAGGCGTGGCGACGAGCACATCCACGCCTTTGCGCAACTTCATCATCTGCGGGTTGATGCTCACCCCGCCGTACGCGGCCAGAAATCGCAGATCGAGGCCTTTGCCGTAGTCGATAAAGCTTTGCAGCACTTGTTCAGCCAGTTCACGCGTCGGCACTAGAACCAGAACACGCGCGCGGTTGCTGGATACCGCCGGACCATGCTGCACCAGCCGCTGCAACAGCGGCAGTGCAAAACCCGCAGTCTTTCCCGTGCCGGTCTGTGCCGCAGCCATGACGTCCTTGCCACTGAGCACAGCAGGAATCGCCTTGGCCTGTACCGGCGTCGGTGTCTGGTAATTGAGGTCCTGCACATTGCGCAGCAATGGATCGATCAGGCCGAGCGAGGCAAAAGACATGCGCGTATTCCAGGGCAAAACCCCGATTTTAGCTGTTACCGCATTGATCGCACCGCGCAGATCTTTTGGTCAAGATGATCGCCGCTGCTCACGCAAGGCTGTATCGAGCGCGACTACGGAGAAATGCAGCGTATCCCGCAGGCGGCTCGAAGGCACGGCCGCGCTCAGAACCAGTGATTCATACCGAACGAGACGCCCGTCTGTTTCTCATGCCCGGACGGATTCAGCGTTGCATTGGTCACATAGCCTCCCGTGAAATGCGTGTAGTCGATATCCGCATAAAGCAAGGTGCGTTTCGACAGCGCATAAGTGACGCCAAGAATCGAGACGTCCTTTCTGCCGCTCACGCCGTTGGTCGTGTTCTTGTTGTCGTAGTACGCGGCCGTCACGTTGAAGAACGGCGTCGCGTGATAGCGCACGCCGCCCCACATGTACTGATTGCGCGTCTTTCCCGCCATCGTCGATGGAACGGCTTGCATCACGAGTGAATAGCCGCCCATCACTTCGACGGGACCGAACGTCACGCCGCCGCCCGCGGTGTATTGATCGTTGCCGAAATACGCGCTGGACGTGGACGGCACCGGCGTCGACCGGCGTGTATAGCCGGCGCCGAAATTGAAACGCTGCGTGTGGTAGTTGAAACCGCCCGCGATCATCGAGCCGCTGGCGAGACTGCCCGGCACGCCGCCCGGCGCGTAATCCGCGCGAGCCGTCCAGGGACCGAAGTCGCCGTGGTAGTACATGGCGTTGTCGTCTCGTCCGCTGGTGCCCCCCGATATCGCTGCGGCCTCGGTCACCTGGAGGTAGTCGAGATCGAACGGCTCGAACTCCTTGATCAATCGGTGCTGCAGCGTGAACTGATGGCCGATGTCGACCCGTCCGAACGGCCCGCCGATACCGATCGTCGAATTGCGCTGGAAGATCTGATTGGTCGTACTGCTGTTTGCGCCGGTCGACAGAACGTAGCCTGCCTCCAGATTGAAGCGAACGTAGTATCCGCCGCCCAGGTCCTCGGTGCCGAGAAAGCCCCAGCGATTCGATTTGTAGACGCCGTTCGATGCCATCGTCAGCGCCGCACCGCCTGCCTTGGTGCCGTTCACGAGATTGCGCAGACCGCCATCCAGCGAGCCATATAACGTGACGTTGTTTTGTCCGTACGCGGCGCCGCTCGAAAGCCCCACCAACGTCAGTGCAGTCAGCGACCGTCTCATCCCACTTCTAACCATATCTCCTCCATTTGACATCGTTCAATTTGTGCTACGAGGATGTGCGGTGTCATCGCACTCCTCGTGTCGTCGACCATCCATCAGAAACAGATTCGGCATACTAATCGATGCATACATTGCGCGAACCGCGCACGCCCTTCCTGCTCAGTGCTGCGTATGCGTGGCCGCAGTGGATGGCGTTGCCGATGGCCGTCGCGCAGAGCACAGCAACGCGTGCAGCACGACGAGCGTTAGGCCGCCCGAGATGACCGGTTGCTGAAGCACGAGTTGCAGCATCAGCGGCATGGCGTGCATGACGTCCGGAGAGACGAAGAGTCCGCCCAGGCCGATCAGGAAAGAGAGTCCCGTCGCGATCAGCCGGCGGTCGTCCCACTCGACCTGCGCCAGAATATGCACGCCGTGCATGAAGACGACGCCGAACAGCAGCGTCGCGGCAGCCGAGATCACGGGAATCGGCACCACGACAAGCAACATGTCGAACTTGACGCAGCCGCCGAGCACGATCAGTAAGATGCCTGCCATCAGGGTCACGAAACGCGAGCCGACGCGCGTCGCGCGCAGTATGCCGATATTGTCGGGATAGGCGATCGTGCTGAAACCGCCCCACGTCGCCGCGACGACCGAGCCGAGCGCGACACCGAAAAGCCCCTCGGACATTCGGCCCGGCGTCAGCGTTTCGTTTCCCCAGTCCGCGACCGTCTGATAAAGCGCCATCGATCCCATTCCGGCCGGAATCAGCACGAGCAGAAACACCGCGACGAAGTCGGCACGCACGCCGAAACCAAACGGAAAAACGCGCGGCAAGACGACGAGCGGCGCGGCGGCCACGGCGTCGAACGAAATCGGCTGGAACAGCGTATAGGCGAGCGTGCCGAGCGCCAGGCCGAGCAGGATAGAGACGCGGCGAATCCAGCGGCCGCCCCACAGCATCGCGAACACGATGCCGCACACCGCGACCCCGCCCGCGAAAAGATTCACGCCCGGAAAGCCGGGGCTCGCGCGGTTGCCGATCCACGACGGCAGCGCGACGCTCGCGATCTGCACCATGATCAGCATCACGATCATCCCGGAGATGATCGGCACGCGCAGATGACGCGCGAACAGTCCGGCCACGCTACGCCCGCGGATCGGGACCGTAAGCAGGCACCAGATCAGCGAAGCGGCGAAGAACGAGCCGAACGCGGTGCCGAGCCCGCCGGCCTGCATATGGCCGACTGTCAACAGTGCGCCGAAGCTGCCCGCATAAGGGCCTTGCGCAATCGGCAGTCGCAGCAGGAACACCGACTGAAGGATCGTGATGATCCCGCACGCCATGAACGTCATGCCGTAGAGATACGCGATCTGCGCATCGGGCAGATGGAATGCGCGGCCGAGAATGCCGGGAAATACGAACATTCCCGTCATGCCGAAGACGTTCTGCAAGCCGAGCACGGCCAGTTGCGAAATCGGCAAGCGCTCGTTGATGCCGACATCGAAGACGCGTGCGGAGACCGCGTTCTGGCTTGAGGCGCCTGGATTCGACATATCTGAACTCAAGGTCTGTTCCATTCTGGTTTAAGCGGATCTCTGCGGGCGCGCGCGCTGACCGCGCGTCGGCAGCGTTCGTCGCGCAACGTCGTTCACTCAGTCATCGAGCGGAACGCCTCTGGTTTCGGGACCGAGCCAGATCGACACCATCCCGACGATGAACAGGAGCGAGACCGCCGCCGACGCCGCAGGGAACGAGCCGAACTTCGCGACGACGACATTGCCGGCAATCGGGCCGATGCTCGTCAGCGCACGCGCCATGTTCCAGCAGAAACCCTGGCCGGTCGCCCGCACCCGTGTCGGAAAAAGCTCGGGCAAATAGGCGGCGAAGGTGCCGAATGCGCCGATAACGAAGTATCCGTACAAGGGCATCAGCCACAGCACGCGGGCGATGTCGTGCGCCGTCATGAAGAGCACGAGCGAAATGGCGAGCGAGCCGAGCGAGAAGATGAAGTACGACATCCGCCGGCCGAGCGCGTCGAGCATCCAGATGAGCGTCAGATAGCCGAGGGTTGCGCCGATCATCATGAGGATGAACGCGTAGCTCACCGTCGAGCCGACATCGCGGTGATCCGACGCCAGCACCGACAACTGATGAACCCAGCTCGGCAGGAAGGTGAGTCCGCCCCAGCAGCCCAGCATGGCCGCCGACGCGACGAGCACGCCGACGATCGTCTTGCGGCGCAACCCCGGCGCGAAGATCGCGGCGAAGGTCTGCATGGCCGGCTCGGCGTCGACGCTTGCCCGCACTTTTACCCAGCGCTGCGGCTCCGGAACGAAGAACCGTATGAGAATCGTGACGAGCGCGGGCGCGGCGCCCATGCCGAGCACCCAGCGCCAGCCGAGGCTGCCGAGCAGCAGATTGTCGAGCGCCGCGGCGAGAAATCCGAACGCGAAGGCCATCTGCATGATCTGCATCGCGCGGGCGCGATGCCGCTCGGGCCACGACTCGGCGACGAGCGCGGCACCGGCCGCCCATTCGCCGCCGATGCCGAAGCCGGCCATCGCCTGCGCCGCCGCCAGCTGCGTCCAGGTCTGCGAGAACGCGCTCAGCAGCGTGAAGGTGGCATAGATCAGGATCGTCCATGTCATGACGCGCGAGCGGCCGAGCCGGTCGGCGGCCACACCGAACAGCACGCCGCCGATACCCCACGTCAGCAGCTTGCCCGCGATGATGTAGCTGCCGATCTTGCTGATCTGCGCCGCATCCGTGGTGTGCATCAACTGGCTCACGCTCGGCACGAGCACGAGCGTGAAGAGGTTCAGGTCCATCGAATCGAACATCCAGCCGAGGAACGCGGAAATCAGCGTCAGCCACTGATAGCGCGATAACCGGAACTTCGGCGCCGCGGCCGATGCCGCCACGCGCTCGCCTACCTCCTGCGAAGTGTCCATGCCTGCTGTCTCCTGGTCTTCTATCGTTTTAAACGACCGGACGCACTCAGTCTTGTCGGCACACGCCGATTCAATGCCGGGAGTATATGCCGTAATACAATGATATTGCAATACGGAGTATTGTCGGATTGATAAACGTACCGCTGCCTGACCGAAGGGCCACGCAAAGGGGAAGAAAGGCGGGAGAAAGCGAAAGCCGACGAGAGCTGTCGAGCGCTGAGGCGAGCGGAGAATTCGTCCTGACGTGCGGCGCTAGTCGCTCGCACGTCAGGACGACGGGAGGCTCCGTCAGTTGATGTCCGCGAGGACTTCGACGGCGAGCCGTTCGGCTTGCTGCACATGCCGCTTGCAGGCAGCGGCGGCCTGATCGGCGTCGTTGCGCATGACCGCGTCGACGATCGCCGAGATCTCGCTATAGCTTTCCTTGAGGCGTCCTTCCTGCGAGAGCGTCGTGGCGCGCAGCATCATGACCCGCGTATGCACGAGACGCAGCATCTCCGTCAGCACCGGATTGCCGGCGCCTTCGAGAATCACGTCGTAAAACTTGGCTTTCTGCTTCAGGAACAGAAGGATCGAACCGTCGGCGGTCATATCCCGGATCGCGGCGAGATCCTTCAGCGCCTGCATCAGCGCGACACGCTGATCGTTCGACGCCCGCTCGGTGAACTGATGCCCGGCCAGCGCCTCGAGCGCCGCGCGCACTTCATACAGTCCCTTCGCCTCGTTCTTCGTGATGACGGCGACGATCGGCCCCTTGTGCGGAATGATCTGCACCAGCCCTTCCGCGACCAGTTGGCTCAGCGCTTCGCGAATCAGCGTCCGGCTCACGCCCAGCATCTCGCAAAGCTCGCGTTCGATGAGCCGGTCGCCCGGCTTGAAGGTCAGATCGCTAATACAAGAGCGCAGCCCTTCGATGACCTGCTGCCGCAACGTGGCCGCCGGTCGCACTACTTGCCTGTTCGTACCCATGCCGTCCTTGACCGCCGTTTGCGTTTCTGACATTCGAATTCCCTCTCTCTTTTTCATGACCCGTAATACAATCATATTGACACGACTTCGACGCGTGTTCATACTGTCTGTGATTATACAATCGTACAACCGTCCAAACCACTGCACCAATGAGGTTTTCATGCAAGACATCACGTCATCTGAACGCAGGGCTATCGGGGCAACGATCCGCAAGGAAGTGCTCGGCACGGCGCACACGCAGCGCAACGCCGAGCCTCACTTGTTCGACGCCGTATTTCTCGAGTTCACCGAGGATTTCTGCTGGGGCAACGTCTGGAGCCGTCCCGGCCTGACGCGCTCGACACGCAGCATGCTGAACCTCGCCATGCTCGCCTCGCTCGGCCGCTGGCACGAGTTCGAAGTGCATACACGCGGTGCAGTGAACAACGGCGTGACCGAAGAAGAGATCGCCGAAGTCCTGCTGCAGGCGGGCGTGTACGCGGGCATTCCTGTGGCGGCGGAAGCGCTGCGCCGCGCCAAGGCGGTCATTCTGGAGCTCAAGGCCAAAGCCGCATGAGCAGTGCGAGCCGTTGCTGATTCGCGCGTTCGATCGTCGGGCGCGCGTGCCTATCCTGCTTTTCCCGCATACGTCATGTCTCAGTCAAGTTACTGCGAAATTCAAGCCGGCCGTATCGCCTACTCGCGCCGCGGGACGGGCCGGCCGCTGGTGCTGCTTCATCCGATCGGCGTCGACCGGAGCTGGTGGGACGAATATTCCGAGTCCTGGACCAAGTCGTACGACGTCATCGCCATCGACATGCGCGGTCACGGCGATTCGAGCGCGGTCACATCGACGATCTCGCTCGCCGACCATGCCGCCGACGTCGCCGCCGTGCTGCACAAGGAAGGCGTCGCCGGTGCCGCACTGATTGGTGTGTCGATGGGCGGAATGGTCGCCCAGCGCGTCGCCATCCAGTTTCCGGAGCTCGTCGGCGCGATGATCTTGTGCGCGACGGCCGGCGGCTTCCCCGACGACGTGCGGCCGCGTATTCGTGCGCGCGGCGACACGAACCGCCAGGGCGCGATGTCGGAAGTCATCGACGAAACCATCGGGCGCTGGTTCACGACGGACACGCCGCGCCCCGATCTCGTCGCGAAATGCCGCGCGCGCCTCGCCGCCGACGACTGGTTCAGTTGGAGCGCAAACTGGGAAGCGATTTCCCGGCTCGACAATCTGGCCGAATTGCGCGACGTGCCCAAGCCGGCGCTCGTCGTCGCGGGCGACGCCGACGCGAGCATTCCTCCGGCGGTGTCGCAAAAAATCGCCGATGCGCTGCCGGACGGCCGCTTCGTCTCGATTCCGGGCGCGGCGCATTTCGGCGCATTCGACATGCGCGAGACCTTTACGCCCGTGTTCGACGCGTTCCTGACAGGAATCGCGCAGTAAGACCCGAGCCCGCGCGGCGCAGAATCAACCAGATAAGTGGAGCACGCCCGCACGGGCCGATCGCTCCGAGGAGGCAGTATGGCAATCACCATCCGTTCGTCGTTCACCGTCGATGCGCAACCCGCCGACGTCTGGAAAACGATGACTGACATCGAGCGGTCCGCGCCGTGTTTTCCGGGCGCGGAACTCAAGGAACAGCAGCCCGACGGCAGCTACAAGGGCGGCTTCACCGTCAAGCTCGGTCCGCTCACGCTGAAGTTCGCAGGCAAATTCAAGATCGCCGATCAGAACGACGCCAACCGCACGGTCGTCGTCTCGGCGAGCGGCACCGATACCAAAGGCCGCGGCGGCGCCGACGCGCAGATCAACGCGGCCGTCACCGAAGCCGGCGCCAAGACGAAAGTCGACGTCGTCTCTGAAGTGAACCTGTCGGGCACGGTCGCGCAGTACGGTCGCGGCGCGGGGATGATCGAAGCGCTTTCGCAGCAGTTGCTCAACCAGTTCGCGAAGAATCTGACGGCGCTCATCGAGGCCGACGCGGCGCACGCCGAGCCGGTGACACACACGCTCGTCGGCGGCGATGTCCCGAACGGCGCCGCCGCTGCCGCACCGCAGGACGCCGCCGAGACCGCCGCGCCGGCGCCGCCCGCCGAGCCGCGCCGCGTGCGGCCCGCTCCCGCGCCGGTCGCGCCGCTCGATGCCGGCGCGCTGATGCGCAAGGCGATGTGGCAGTCGATCCGAAACTTCTTCGCCCGGATTTTCAGACCCGGGCAACAGCATTGACGAGGCGGCCGTCGCACCCGTGGAGCAGCCATGAAACCCAGTGAATTCCAGTATCACGCGCCGACCACCGTCGACGAAGCCGCGCGCTTGCTCGGCACGCTCGAGGATGCGCGCGTGCTCGCCGGCGGCCAGTCGCTGATGCCGATGATGAACTTCCGCTATCTGATGACGAGTCACCTGATCGACCTGAACGGTGTCGATGCACTGACGCGCATCGAGGAGCGGGACGGTCGCCTTCACATCGGCGCGATGGCGCGGCAGCGCGACATCGAACTGTCGCCGCTCGTCACGAAGCGCGCGCCGCTGATCCGCGAGGCGTATCAGCTCGTGAGCCACAAGCAGATCCGCAATCGCGGCACGCTCGGCGGCAGCCTGTGCCAGCTCGATCCGTCGTCGGAACAGCCCTGCTTCACCGCGGCGCTCGACGGCGTGCTGACGATCGCGCGTTACGAAGACGGCGCGGTGACGCATCGCGAACTGCCGATGTCCGACTGGGCGCTGATGTACATGACGCCCGCGCTCGAAGAAGGCGAACTGCTCGCCGGCATCTCGCTCGACATCTGGCCCGAAGGCCACGGCTATGCCTTCGAAGAGTTCGCGCGGCGCCACGGCGATTACGCCATCGTCGGCGTCGCGGCGCTCTGCACCGCCGATGCGCGAGGGAACATCGACCGCCTTTCGCTGACGATCTGCGGCGTCGCGCCCGGACCCGTGCGGATGCACGACGTCGAAACCGCCCTGCGCGGCCGTCCGATGGACGACAGCGCGCTGCGCATCGCAAGCGACGCCGCCCGTGCGCTCGACGTGATGACCGACGCGCACGTGAGCACCGACTACCGCCAGCATCTCGCCGGCGTCCTGACCGAAAGAGCGCTGAAACGGGCGTTCTCGCGCGTCGCAAGACACAACGTAGAGTGACTAAGGAGAGAGACATGGAGACTCGTACCGTCAGAGTCGTCGTCAACGGCACCGCTTACGAGCGCGAAGTCGAATCGCGCCGCATGCTCGGTGACTTCCTGCGTCACGACCTCGAACTCACCGGCACGCACTACGGCTGCGAGCACGGCGTGTGCGGCGCATGCACCGTGCTGATCGAAGGCCGCACCGCGCGCGCCTGCCTCACGCTCGCCGCCCAGGTGAACGGCCGGACGCTCACCACCGTCGAAGGGCTCGCCCACGCGGACGGCACGCTCAACGAGCTGCAAAAAGCCTTCACCGAAAAGCACGCGCTGCAATGCGGCTTCTGCACGCCCGGCATGCTGATGACACTGACCGAATTGCTGAACGAAACGGATTCGCCGACCGAAGCCGAAATCCGCGAAGCGATCACGGGCAATCTGTGCCGCTGCACGGGCTATCAGCCGATCGTGGCCGCGGCCTTGCTCGCCGCGCAGCGCATCCGCGATCAGCGCGCCGCCGCACCCGCGACCTACGCGACGGAGTGACACGATGGAAATCGATGATCTGAAAGGCGCGCCCACCGACCAGCGTTACATCGGCAAGCGCGTCATGCGCACCGAGGACAAAAAGCTGCTGCAAGGCCAGGGCTCCTACGTGGACGACGTGCATCTGCCGAACATGCTGCAGGCCGCCGTGCTGCGCAGCCCGCATGCGCACGCGAAAATCGTCTCGATCGACTGCACGGCTGCACGCGAGCTCAAGGGCGTACATGCCGTCTACACGCACGCGGACCTGAGCGGCCGCGCACGCGGCCGCGCGCCTTCGATGCTGCCCAACCCGGCGATCCGTTTCGAGCGCACGCAGGAACTGCTCGCGTCGACCGAAGTCACGTTCGCGGGCGAAGCGGTGGCGTTCGTCGTCGCGGACAACCGATATATCGCCGAAGACGCGTGCGGTCTGATCGAAGTCGAGTACGACACGCTGCCCGCCGTCGCCGATTGCCGCGACGGACTGCGCCCCGAGTCGCCGCTTTGCCACACCGAGGCGAAAGACAACGTCGTCGCGCATATCGAAATGGGTTTCGGCGATATCGACGCGGCCTTCACCGATGCGCCGCATGTGGTCGAGGAAACGTACTGGCAGAACCGCGGCTCCGCCCATCCGATGGAAACGCGCGGCTATCTCGCCGAATATCACGCGACCAACGGCGAGCTGACCGTCTGGTCGTCGGGACAGGCGCCGCATCACGAGAAGAAGAATCTCGTCGAGCTGCTCGAATGGGATGCCGAGAAGCTGCGCGTGCTGATGAACGACGTCGGCGGCGGCTTCGGTCCGAAGCTGCCGTTCTATCCGGAAGAGGCGCTCGTCGCGATCGCGGCGGTCGCGCTCAAGCGTCCCGTCAAATGGATCGAAGACCGGCGCGAGCACTTTCTCGCGGTCACGCAGGAGCGCGACCAGTGGTGGACCGTGCGCATCGCGCTCGAAAACGACGGCAAGATTCGCGGCGTGAAGCTCGAGATGGTGCACGACAACGGCGCGTTCCTGCCGTGGGGCATCATCACGCCGTACATCTCGATCACGACGACGCCCGGCCCTTACGTGATCCCGGCGATGGGCGCAAAGCTCGACGTCGTCTACACGAACAAGTGCGCGACCTCGCCGGTGCGCGGCGCGGGCCGCCCGCAAGCGGTGTTCGCGATGGAGCGGATTCTCGACAAGGCCGCGCGCACGCTCGGCATGGATCGCGCAGAGCTGCGCTGGCGCAATCTGATCCAGCCGGAGCAGATGCCGTATGACGCGGGCTTCATCTATCGCGACGGCAGTCCGCTGCGCTACGACAGCGGCGACTATCCGGCGACTCAGAAGGCGGCGCTCGAACGCGCGAATTACGCGGGCTTCCCTGCGCGCAAGGCCGAGGCGCGCCGCCAGGGGCGCTTCGTCGGCATCGGCATGGCGAGCTTCGTCGAAGGCACCGGCATGGGACCGTTCGAAGGCGCGACGGTGCGCGTGCAGGCGAACGGCCGCATCGTCGTGATTACGGGCGCGTCGCCGCAAGGCCAGGGCCACAAGACGACCTTCGCGCAGATCTGCGCCGAACAGCTGAACGTGCCGCTCGAAACCATCGACGTCATTACCGGCGACACGGGCGGCATCTCGATGGGCGTCGGCACGTTCGCGAGCCGCGTGACGGTGAATGCCGGCAACTCGGTCTACATTGCCGCGCAGGCCGTCGGCGAAAAGATGCTCACGCTCGCCGCCCACCTGTGGAAGTGCGAGCCCGAAGAACTGCTGCTCGTCGAAGGTCATGTCGCGCGCCGCGCGGGAATCGAACAGCGCATGAGCTATGGCCAGCTCGCGAAGATCTCGCAGGGCATGCCCGGTTTCACGATGCCGAAGGGCCTCACCGCGGGCCTCGAGGAGACGAAATACTTCTCGCCCGCGCAATCGACGTATTGCAACGGCACCGCTGTCGTCGAACTCGAAGTGGATCGCGAAACCGGTCACATCACGATCCTCAACTATGTGATGGCGCACGACTCCGGCAAGCTCATCAATCCATTGATCGTCGATGGCCAGGTGATCGGCTCGGTCGCGCATGGCATCGGCAACGCGACGCTCGAATGGATGCAGTACGACGAGAACGCACAGCCGACCACGACGAACTTCGGCGAATACCTGCTGCCGATGGCAACCGACGTACCGAACGTCGACATCGTGCATCTCGAAACGCCGTCGCCGCTGAACCCGCTCGGCGTCAAAGGCGCGGGCGAAGGCGGCACGATTCCGGCCGCGGCGGCGATCGTCGCGGCGATCGAGGACGCGCTCTCGGAATACGGCGTCGAGTTCACCGAAGCCCCGCTCGTGCCGCAACGCGTATTCCAGAAGCTCAAGGAGGCCGGCGCCTACGCTCGCTGACCGGCGCGTGCGCCCGCTCATCAGAAGTGTCGATTCCCTGTTTTCATTGACTGCATCCCTACGCCATGACGACCGAATTCAACGCAGCACTCCACGAATCCGAATACCGGATCACCCTGAACCAGCCGGACCTCGGCAACACGCTGACGCTCGACGCGATGTGCGCGCTCGCCGCCGAAATCCGCAAGGCCGGCCGCGACCCTGAGGTGAAGATCATTCGCCTCCGCGCGTCGGGCCCGGCGTTCTGCCGTGGCCGCGCGGTCGGCGCGCCGCCCGCCACGCCGCCGAGCTCCGCGCAGTTCCGCCGCAACGTCGCCGATCCGATTCTCGACGTCTACCGCGCGATGCACGAAAGCGAAGTGCCGCTCATCGCCGAAGTGCAAGGCGATGCGGAAGGCTTCGGTTGTGCGCTCGTCACCGCGTGCGACATGGCCATCGCATCGGATAACGCGCGCTTCAGCCTGCCCGAGCTGCAAAAGAACCTGCCGCCCACGCTCGTGCTGTCCGTGCTGCGCCACAAGGTGCCGCCGAAGGCGTCCGCGCATCTGGTCTATCTGACCGAGACCATCGATGCCGCGAATGCGCGCGAATGGGGCATCGTCGCGGAAGTCGTGCCGGGCGACACTTTGAGCGCACGCGCCGACGCAATGGTCGCGTCGATCTGCACGCGCGACCGCATCGCCATCGCCACGTTGAAGACGTACTTCCGTGAAATCACGATTCCCGATTTCTCGCTCGCAAGCGAAGTGGCCGGCGCATCGCTCGCGAACGCGATGACGTCGATGCGTCGCTAAAGCGTCGACGACGACCCGTCACGCCACACATTTCATCTCAAGCAACAAAGGCGCCGCGCAATGCGGCGCTTCACGGGACTTCCAGTCATGGCTGATCAAGACACCACTTCCACGGCCTCCGCGACCACGGGTTACGCGGACCTGCACGAACACATCGCGCGGCTCGACGCGGCGGGCCTGCTGTATCGGATCGACGAGCCGGTCAATAAAGACACCGAAATGCATCCGCTCGTGCGATGGCAGTTTCGCGGCGGCATTCCGGAAGCGGAACGCAAGGCGTTTCTCTTCACGAACATCGTCGACAGCAAGGGACGCAAGTACGACATTCCGGTGATCGTCGGCGGGATCGCGGCGAATCCGGAGATTTACCGGATCGGCATGAACGTGCCGTCGCTCGACGATATTGGTGACGCGTGGAACCGCGCGATCGACCATCCGGTGCCGCCGGTCGTCGTCGAAAGCGGCCCGGTGCACGACATCGTGATCGAAGGCAAGGACCTCGAAGGTCCGGGCAACGGCCTAGAATCGCTGCCGCTGCCGATCTCGACGCCAGGCTTCGACGCCGCGCCTTACATGACGATGACCGGCGTGATCTCGCGCGATCCGGAAACCGGCGTGCAGAACATGGGCACGTATCGCGGCCATCTGAAATCGGCGACGCGCCTCGGCATGATGATGCTCGTCAATCTGCGCGCGGGCGGTCTCGACCATTGGCGCAAATACGCCGAGAAGGGCGAGAAGATGCCGGTCGCGATCGTGCTCGGCGCGCCGCCCGTCGTCGCGTTTCAGGGCCCGCAGAAGCTGCGTCCGAACGTCGATGAACTCGGTGTCGCGGGCGGCCTTGCCGGTGCGCCGATCCGCGTCGTCAAGGGCCGCACCGTCGATCTGCTGGTGCCCGCCGAAGCGGAAGTCGTCGTGGAAGGTTATGTCGATCCGCAGTATCTCGAACCGGAAGGCCCGTTCGGCGAAAGCCACGGCTACGTCGCGCTCGAGGATTTCAACCTCGTGATCGAAGTGACCGCGATCACGCGACGCAAGGACGCGGTGCTGACGTCGATCATCTCGCAGGTCACGCCGTCCGAATCGAGCGTCATCAAGCGGCTCGCTTACGAACCGATGTTCCTGCGCCACCTGCGCGACCATCTCGGCATTCGCGGCATCAAGAAGGTGTCGCTGCACGAACCGCTCACGAACCTGCGCCGCTTCGTATTCCTGCAGTTCGAGCGCGGCTCGAAGCGCACGGAAGTATGGCGCGCGCTGTACGGCACGATGTCGCTGCAGGCCGCGATCGGCAAGTTCGTGATCGCCGTCGACGACGACATCGATCCGGACAACGCCGACGCCGTGTTCTGGGCGATGGGTTATCGCTGCAATCCCGTCGAGGACGTGAAGATGATTCCGTACCGCGAACCGGGCCACGGTCCGCGCTCGGACCACGCGACCGGCCTCGATTCGGCGATGCTGATCGACGCGACCATGAAGACGCCGATGCCGCCGCTCGCACTGCCGAAGAAGGAATACATGGAGAACGCGAAGCTGCTCTGGGAACGCCTCGGCTTGCCCACGCTCAAGCCGGAGTCGCCGTGGTACGGCTACTCGCTCGGCGACTGGACCGAGGAATGGGACCGCAATGCCGAGCAGGCGACGCGCGGCGAATGGATGCAGCGCGATGCGTCGTACCAGGCGCGCGGTCGCAGCGGCGTCGAGCCGAATTCCCCGGCGCGCACCTTCGAGGACGATCGTGGCAACCAATAACAGCACTCCGGAACGGATCATCGTCGGCATCACGGGCGCGTCCGGCGTGATCTACGGGATTCGCGCGCTCGAACTGCTCGCCGAGGCGGGCGTCGAGACGCATCTCGTGATCAGCAAGGCCGCCGAGCTGACGATGACCTACGAAACCGACATCCGCGCCGCCGATCTGCGTGCGCGTGCGTCGAAGTGGTATTCGGCGGGCGATATCGGCGCCGCCATTTCCTCGGGCTCGTTCAAGACGAAGGGCATGCTGATCGTGCCGTGCTCGGTGCGCTCCATGAGCGAGATCGCCACGGGCATCACGAGTTCGCTGGTCAGCCGCGCGGCCGACGTCGTCCTGAAAGAGCGCAGGCGCCTCGTGCTCGGCGTGCGTGAGACGCCGCTGCATGGCGGCCACCTGCGCACGCTCGTCCAGCTCTCCGACATGGGCGCGGTCATCGCGCCGATCGTCCCGGCTTTCTACTCGAAGCCGAAGACGATCGACGACATCGTGAATCACACGATCGGCCGCATGCTCGATCTGTTCGACATCGAAACCGGCGTGGTCAAGCGCTGGAAAGAGCAGCAGGAAGAGCGCTAGAACAGCCGCCCCGCTTTCATCAACGTCACACGCCCGCCGCATCCGGCGGCAGCAGCCCTCTTGCGATGACCATGACCGAATCCAATCCGCTTTCCCGGCTCGCCGACCCGAGCCTGTTGCGCACGCTCGCCTATGTCGACGGCGCATGGTGCGCTGCCGACGACGCCCGCACGTTCGCCGTCGACGATCCCGCCACCGGCGAGACAATCGCCGACGTCCCGCTGATGACCGGCGTCGAGACGCGCCGCGCGATCGAAGCCGGCGAGCGTGCGCAGCGCGGCTGGCGCGCGCTCACCGGCGCGCAGCGTGCCTCGGTCCTGAAGCGCTGGCACGCGCTGATGGTCGCGAACACCGACGACCTCGCGATCATCATGTCGGCCGAGCAAGGCAAGCCGGTCGCGGAAGCGAAAGGCGAGATCGGCTATGCGGCATCGTTCATCGAATGGTTTGCCGAGCAGGCCAAACGGGTCGATGGCGACGTGCTCGCATCGCCCGCCACCGACAAGCGGATGCTGGTCACGAAGGAACCGATCGGAGTCTGCGCCGCGATCACGCCGTGGAATTTCCCGGCCGCGATGATCACTCGCAAGGTTGCGCCCGCGCTCGCCGCCGGCTGCGCGATGATCGTGAAGCCGGCCGAAGCCACGCCGCTCTCGGCGCTCGCGCTGGCCGAACTCGCGCATCGCGCGGGCGTGCCGGCGGGCGTGTTCAGCGTGGTCGTCGGCGATCCGCGCGAAATCGGCGCGGAGATGACCGCCAATCCGATCGTGCGCAAGCTCTCGTTCACGGGCTCGACGCCGGTCGGCCGCTTGTTGATGAGCCAGTGCGCGCCGACGGTCAAGAAGCTTTCGCTCGAACTCGGCGGCAACGCGCCGTTCATCGTCTTCGATGACGCCGACCTCGACGCCGCGGTCGAAGGCGCGCTCGCCTCGAAGTATCGGAACGCCGGGCAAACCTGCGTCTGCACGAACCGCTTCTATGTGCAAGACGGTGTGTACGACGCCTTCGCCGATAAATTCGCGGCCGCGGTCGGCCGGATCAAGGTCGGCAACGGTTTCGAGAGCGGCGTCACGCAAGGCCCGCTCATCAACGAGGCCGCCGTCGGGAAAGTCGAAGCGCATATCGCGGACGCGGTGGCGCACGGCGCGCGCGTGATCACCGGCGGCAAGCGTCACGCAGCCGGCAAGCTCTTCTTCGAGCCGACCGTGGTGGAGGGCGTCACGGCATCGATGCGCTTCGCGACCGAGGAAACCTTCGGGCCGGTCGCCCCGCTCTTTCGCTTTCGTGACGAGCGCGAAGCCGTCGACGCGGCGAACGCCACCGAGTTCGGGCTGGCGGCCTACTTCTACAGCCGCGATATCGGCCGGATCTGGCGCGTCTCGGAGGCGCTCGAATACGGGATGGTCGGCATCAACACCGGTCTGATCTCGAACGAGGTCGCGCCGTTCGGCGGCGTCAAGCAGTCCGGTCTGGGCCGCGAAGGCTCGAAATACGGCATCGAGGAATACCTCGAACTCAAATACCTGTGCATGGGCGGCGTCTGAGCGGCACGCCCGGTCACATCGCAACGAAATCGAACAATCACCGTGATGATCCCGCTCGCCGGATCTCACACGAAGGAGCAAGAATGACATCGCCTCGCGAAATTTCGCCAAGCGCCACCGCCGATGGCGCCCCGCGCGACCTGCAGGAACACATCGCGCGCCTGGAGGCCAGGGGCTTGCTGACGCGCATCGAGCGGCCGATCAACAAGGACACGGAGCTGCATCCGCTCGCGCGCTGGCAGTTTCAGGGCGGTCTGCACGAAGATCAGCGCCGTGCGTTTCTGTTCACCAACGTGGTCGACGGCGACGGTCACGCCTATGACATTCCGGTGCTGATCGGCGGGCTGGCGGCATCGCCGGAAATCTACGCCACCGGCCTGGGACTGCCGGTCGAGCAGATCGGAAAGGCCTGGACGGGTGCGATCGCCGAGCCGGTCCCGCCGGTGATGGTCGAGCGCGCGCCCTGTCAGGAAGTGGTGATCAGCGGCGATGCGCTGAAGGAAAAGGGCCTGTCGCGGCTGCCGGTGCCGGTCTCCACGCCCGGTTTCGATGCGGCGCCCTATCTGACCGCGACGCTCTGCGTGACCAAAGACCCCGAGAACGGCGTGCAGAACATGGGCACGTACCGCGCCGCCCTGAAGTCGGAGAACCGCCTGGGTGTGCGTATGGCGAGCCGGCTGTCGGGAGCCGGGGGCTATCTCCATTGGGAGAAGTATCGCGCCAAGGGTCAGCAGATGCCCTGCGCCATCGTGCTGGGCTGCGCGCCGGCCGTGCTGTTCACCGGGCCGCAAAAGCTCCAGATCGATCAGGACGAGATGGCCGTCGCCGGCGGGCTGATGCGCGCGCCGGTCGAGGTGGTGCGCTGCAAGACCATCGATCTCGTCGTGCCCGCCGATGCCGAAATCGTGATCGAAGGCCTGATCGACACCGATGCGCTCGAGCCCGAAGGCCCGTTCGGCGAAAGCCACGGCCACATCGCGCTCGAAGACTACAACATGTCGATGCACGTCACCGCGATCACGATGAAGAAGAAGCCCGTCTTCGTTTCGATCATCAGCCAGGTGACGCCCAGCGAAAGCTCGGTGCTGAAGAAGGTGGCCTACGAGCCCTTGTACCTCGAGCATCTGAGCAAGGTGATGGGCGTGCGCGGCATCAAGCGGGTAGTGATGCACGAGCCGCTGACCAATCTGCGCAAGGTGATCTTTCTACAGTTCGCGCGCGGCACGCAGCAGGCGGAGGTCTGGCGCGGCCTGCAGGGGGCCGCGACGCTCCAGGCGCAGTGCGGCAAGCTCGTCATCGCGGTGTCCGAGGACATCAACCCGGAAAACGCCGACGCGATCTTCTGGTCGTTGGCCTATCGGGCCGACTTCACGCATGACCTGCATGTGACGCCCTATCGCACCAGCGGCCACGGGCCGAAGTCGGGCCGCGCGCCGCTCGAAAGCACGCTCCTGATCGACGCGACGCTGAAGCACGCCATGCCGCCACTGGCGCTGCCGACAGAGCCCTACATGACGGCCGCACGCAAGATCTGGGAAGAGCTGGAGCTCCCCAGCCTCACGCCGCAGCCACCGTGGCACGGCTATCACCTGGGCGACTGGGACAAGCGCTGGGACGAATACGCGGAGGCGGCCACATCCGGCGGCTGGCGCGAGACGGGGGAGCGCACGTGGGCCAACCGGCGCGGCGGCGTGAAGCCGGAAACCCCGGTGCGCGACGCGTCGGGCAGTCACGGCGAGTAAGCGCCTTCGGCAATCGCACCCGACCCGCGAGTCGTCCCACGACATGCCGACTCCGGCCATGACATCGCGCGCATGGCCGGGCGTCCGGCACGCGACACGCCGTCGGATGCAGCCCAGGCTGCCAGAGCAAAGACATTCGGAGACCGCCATGACCCAAGGAAATACCGTCGATATCGCCCAAGTCGTCGAGACGCAGGAGCGGAGCTGGTTCACCGTGACCCTGTTCGTCCTGTGCGCCCTCGTCATGCTGGCGGACGGTTTCGACAATCAGGCATTGAATTACGCCGCTCCCGGCATCATCAAGGAACTGGGCATCAACCGGGCGCTGATGACGCCCGTGTTCAACATCAGCATCGTCGGCTGGATGGCGGGTTCGGTCCTCTTCGCCATGCTGGCCGACCGCATCGGGCGGCGGCGCGCCATCCTGCTGGCGACCGTGGTGTTCGGTGGCTTCACCTTCGCCGTGCCGTTCGCCCACAATCTGGTCGAACTGTCGATCATGCGTTTCTGCGCCGCGCTCGGCATCGGCGGCGGCATGCCGATGGCGGTCTCGCTCATCACGGACTATGCCCGCTCGGCGAATCGAGGGCTGATCATCACCCTGCTCTATCTCGGCTACACGGCGGGTTCGTCCGGCGGCGGCCTGCTCGCGGCCGAGATGATTCCGGCCTATGGCTGGCGCTCGGTCTTCTATCTGGGCGGGGCCGGCGCCGTGGTGGTGGGCGTCATCCTGTTCATCGGCCTGCCGGAATCCATCCGCTATCTGGCGCTGCGCAATCCCGCCAGCAACCGAATCCTGGTCTATTCCCGCAAGCTGAAACCCAGCGCGCAATTCGCGGACGACACGCGCTTCACCATCCAGGAGCAGGTGCGCACGGGCGTGCCGGTGAAGCACCTCTTCACCGAAGGCCGTTCGGCCATGACCGCCTTTCTGTGGCTGGGGCTCGGTCTCTCCTTCGTCACTCACTTCTTCCTGTCGCAGTGGATGACGACCTTGCTGACCGATGAAATCGGCTTCGCCAACGCGGCCCGCAGCCAGGCGTTGTTTCAGCTCGGTGCCGGCTTCAGCTGCTTCTTCGGCTGGCTGATCGACAAGAAGGGCGTGCAGGTGATGACGCTAACGATGATCTTCGGCGCGATTCCCGTCGCGGCCCTCGGGCTGGCCGTCGGTACGGGCGCCGGTCTCACGATGGCGATGTCGCTCGCTTCGGGTGTGCTGGTGCTGGGCGGCAATATCGGCCTCAACGCCATCTCGAGCATGATCTATCCGACCTTCATCCGCTCGACCGCGACCGGCGCCTCCTTCGCGGTGGCGCGTATCGGCGCGATCATCGGCCCGCTACTCGCCGGGGTGCTGATCGCCATCGGAACGCCGATCGGAACGATCTTCTTTCTCGGTGCGTTGCCGTTGCTGGCGGCCGGTGTCGCCTGCTTCATGCTCAACCGGACCATCACGCCGGAAGTGGCGCGGGAGATGTCCTCGCGCTCGGCGCTGTCGCGGCACTAGCGCGTTCTTTCGAAGCACGGATTCGCGTTCGCCGGTCGCGAGCGGCGGATTCAGGGAACAACGATCTTCATGGATAGCATCGATCTCGATGTGCTCAAGGCCAGCGCCCGCTGGATTCAAGGCGGGCGTCGCGTGCTGCTCGTCACCGTCGTCAGGACGTGGGGTTCATCGCCACGGCCTGAAGGCGCCATGCTGGCGATAGGCGAGGATGGCTCGGTCGCAGGGTCGGTGTCCGGCGGCTGCATCGAGGACGATCTGATCGATCGCGTGCGGCGACTCGGCATCCGGCAGACGCGCCCGGAAGCCGTGAAGTACGGGATCTCGGCCGAGGAGGCGCATCGTTTCGGATTGCCATGCGGCGGCACGATCGAGCTGGTTCTCGAACCGCTCACGCGCGACAGCAGGATCGACGATCTGTGCCGGCGGGTGATGGCCGGCGAGGTCGTCAGGCGCTCGCTGGATATGGAGAGCGGCGAAGTGCGACTCGTGCCGGGGTCTTCGGCTGAGGGCGTGGCTTTCGACGGACGCCGGCTGCTGACCGTTCACGGCCCGCGCCATCGGATGCTCGTGATCGGCGCCGGCCAGCTTTCGCGCTATCTCTGCGAAATCGCGCTGGGACTGGACTACAAGGTCACCGTCTGCGACCCGCGCGAGGAATACAGCGACACGTGGCAGGTGCCCGGCACGACGCTCGTGCGGACCATGCCGGACGATACCGTGCTCGACATGAAACTCGATGATCGCTGCGCCGTGATCGCACTGACGCACGATCCGAAGCTCGACGACCTCGCGTTGATGGAGGCGCTGCGAACGCCTGCGTTCTACGTCGGCGCGCTCGGCTCGCGCAGGAACAACACGGCGCGACGCGAACGGCTGGAGACCCATTTCGATCTGAGCAAGGAAGAACTTGCCCGGTTGCGCGGACCGGTCGGCATCTATATCGGCAGCCGGACGCCGCCGGAGATTGCGATATCGATACTTGCCGAAGTCACCGCGGCCAAAAATGGCGTGACCTTGCCGGACGGACTGCGAATCGACGAGGCGAAATCCGCGCTCGATGTCGCCGCCAATGAGCAGACCAGTTGCATCCCAGACGGCTTTCGTCAAACCTGACTACAATCGGCTTTTTCCGTCTGTTACCGGAGGCGAGCGTGCCTGGATTACTTCCCGATGTCGACCGCGAGGGACTGCTCGAATATTCGGTCGTGTACACCGACCGATCGATCAATCATATGTCGCAGCGCTTTCAGGGCGTCATGCGCGACATTTCCGATGGCCTGAAGAAGGTCTACAACGCGAAGTCCGTCGTTGTCGTCCCCGGCAGCGGGACGTTCGGCATGGAAGCCGTCGCGCGCCAGTTCGCGACGAACAAGAAATGTCTCGTCATCCGCAATGGCTGGTTCAGTTTCCGCTGGTCGCAGATTTTCGACATGGGCGGCATTCCTTCCGAGTCGACGGTGTTGAAGGCGCGCCCGGTCGAACAAGGCAGGCAGGCCGGATACGCACCGCCTCCGGTCGAAGAAGTCGTCGCCGCGATCATGAAGAACAGGCCGGATCTGGTCTTCGCGCCGCATGTCGAAACCGCATCCGGCATGATGCTGCCTGATGACTATTTGCGCGCGGTGGCCGACGCGGTTCATGCCGTCGGCGGAATGTTCGTACTGGATTGCATCGCGTCCGGCACGGTCTGGGTCGACATGCAGGCGAGCGGCATCGACGTGCTGATCAGCGCGCCGCAAAAGGGATGGAGCGCGCCGCCCTGCTGTGCACTCGTCATGCTCGGCGCCCTCGCCCGCGAACGAATCGACGCAACGACCAGCACCAGTTTTGCCTGCGACCTTCGCAAGTGGCTGCAAATCATGGAAGCCTACGAAAACAATGGCTTCGCGTATCACGCCACGATGCCCACGGACAGTCTTGCGAAGCTGCGTGACGTCATCAAGGAAACCGAGGCTTACGGCCTCGACAAGGTGAGAGCGGAACAGCTCGAACTCGGCAAGCGCATTCGCTCGCTTCTTGCTGACAAGGGTTTCAAAAGCGTGGCGGCCGAAGGTTTCGAGGCGCCCGGCGTCGTGGTCTGCTACACGGACGACGACGGCATACGGTCCGGCAAGAAGTTCGCCGATGCCGGCGTGCAGATCGCGGCTGGCGTTCCTCTGCAATGCGACGAGCCTGACGATTTCAAGACCTTCCGTATCGGATTGTTCGGGCTGGATAAGCTGCACGATGTCGACGGTGCGGTGGCCCGGTTCACAAAAGCGCTGGACAGCATCGTATAGAACGCGTTTCCGGCTGGCCCATGACGCGCGAGTCCTGCCACAGGTTGTCTCGCGCGATGACACACTGCCCCGCTTCCCCGCTCTCCTCCTGGCCAAATCCTGACGGCACGGCTCGTGCTTTCCTCGCACGATGGCGTTCATTGGCGAACGCATCGTCACGATAATCATGGCAACGGAAAGCGAATTGCAGGACTGGCGCGCCGACGCGCTGAAAATGGAAGACGCGGTCGCGAACGCCGTCGTGGGCCAGAAGGACACGATCCATCTGATCAACGTGGCGCTGTATGCGCGGGGACACGTGCTGCTCGAGGGCGGCGTGGGCGTCGGCAAGACGACGCTGCTGCGTGCGTTCGCGCGCGCGGCGGGCGGCGCTTTCGAACGCATCGAAGGCACGATCGACCTCATGCCCGGCGATCTGATCTATCACACCTTCGTCGATGCCGACGGCAAACCGCGCATCGATCCCGGCCCGCTGCTGCGTCACGGCGCGCATCTGACGACCTTCTTCTTCAACGAGATCAACCGTTCGCGCCCGCAGGTCCAGTCGCTCATGCTGCGCGCGATGGCCGAGCGCTCCGTGTCGGCATTCGGCCGCGACTATCGGTTCCCGCATCTGACGGTCTTCGCCGACCGCAACAAGGTCGAGAAGGACGAGACGTTCGAGCTGGCCTCCGCCGCCCGCGACCGTTTTCTTTTCGAGCTCAACATGCCGACGCCCGCGACGCCGGACATACGCCGCGCGCTCGTTTTCGATCCCGTCTTCCATGACGTCGATGCGCTGCTCGAAAGCGTGCCCGCCGCTGTGATCGATGCGGCGCGGCTGAACCATATCGGCGCGGCGATCCAGCGCTGCGTGAGCCTGAGCGCGAGCATCGAGCAATACGTGCTCGATATCTGGCAGGCGACCGAAACGCCGCAGCGCTTCGGCATCGAGATCGATGGCGTCGACATGGACCGGCTGATTCTCGCGGGCGCGAGTCCGCGCGGCATGAGCGCGCTGGTCCGCGCGGTGCGCGCCCACGCCTGGCTCGACGGACGGCTGCACGCGCTCCCCGAGGACGTGCACGCCGTGCTGCTGCCCGCGCTGGGGCATCGCGTGTTCTTCACGCCGGTCTACGAAATGCGGCGTCAGGCGCTCGCGGAGACATTGACGGCGATGATCGTGCAGAAGATCGCGGTGCCCTGACGCATGAAAGATCCGGTCGAATTCCACTACCGGCTGCCGGGGCGCGCAAAGGGCTTCCGGCCCGGCTCGCATCCGGGATCGAGCTTCGGCGCGGGACAGGAGTTCGCCATGCACGCGCGCCTGTTCGATCATCCCGATCCGCGCCGCCTCGATCTGCGCGCGAGCCAGCGTTCGGTGCCGCAGCAATGGCTCGTGCGGCTGCATCTGCAGCGCGTCGCCGTTCCGCTGCACGTGGTGGCGGACGTCTCGCCATCGATGCACTTCGGCACGAAGCGCACGAAACTCGATCTCGCTGCCGACTTCGTCGAAGCGCTGGGCTACAGCGCGTTCCGGACGGGCGATCAGGTCGGCATGCTCGCGTTCGATCATCGCGTGCGCGACGATCTGTTCGTGCCGCCCCGGCACGGCCGCGCAGTCGGCGACGACATGGCGGCGGCGTTGCGCCGGGTCGCTCCATCTCCGCACAGGACGCACGACGACAGCGCCCTCGTGCGCACGCTCGACGGTCTCGCGGGCCGTCACGGTCTCGTCTTCCTCGTCTCCGATTTCCACTGGCCGCTCGCCCGGCTCGACGCCGCCCTGCACCACCTCGTCAGCGCGCGCGTCGTGCCGATCGTGATCTGGGACACCGCCGAGATCGAGCCGCCCGATGCCGGCAAGTTTCTGCCGGTGCGCGACATGGAAACCGGCGGCAAGCGCACGCTCTGGCTGCGTCCACGCGTGATCGAACAGTGGCGCGCGAATGTCGCCGCGCGCCGCGTCGAACTGAAGAAGGCTTTCGGCCGACACGGCGCGTTTCCCTTCTTTGTCGAAGGCGCGTTCGATGCGGAAGCGCTTTCGCGCCATTTTCTGGAAACCGCTGTATGAAGCGCGGCTGCATCATCGTGCTGATGGCGTTCGCGCTGAACGGCACATGCCGCGCCGAAGCCGAACGGTCCGTCGACGCCGTCGTGCAGCAACCGCGCGCATTCGGCCATGTGCTGGGCGACATGCTGACGCAACGCGTGCTCCTTTCCGTCGATGGTCACGACATGCGCGACGTTGCGCTGCCCTCGACGGGCCGCGTCGGCGTATGGCTCGAACGCCGGCAGCCGCGCATCGAGAAGGATGCGCAGGGTCGCGCGTGGATGGTCATCGACTATCAGATCGTCAATGCGGCGCAATCGCTGACGCAAGCCGAAGTGCCCGCATTCGAACTGACGTCCACGGCGGGCGCGACGCTGCGGGTCGCCGCATGGCCCATCAGCATCGGCTCGCTGACGCCGCGTGCGTCGTTCCGCGCGGGCGATCTTCAGCCGCTGAGGCCGGACCGCATCGTCGTGCCGCAGCCGCCCATCGAAACGCGGCATCGAATGTTCGCGACGCTCGCACTCACGTTCGCCACGCTGCTCGGCTGGATCGCATGGTGGTCATGGCGCAGGCGCGAGGACGCGCGGCGGCTGCCCTTCGCCCGCGCGTGGGAATCGATCCGCAAACGCGGCGCGGTCGATATCGACGCCGACGATCAGGCCTGGGTCTGCCTGCACCGCGCGCTCGACGAAACCGCCGGTCAGGTCGTGCATGCCCGCTCGCTGAACGCGCTGTTTGTCCGCGTGCCGTGGCTCGAAACGCTCAGGACGCAGCTCGAAGCGTTCTATGCCGGCTCGCAGCAGCGCTTCTTCGGCCGCGATGCTGCCCCGGCGCCGTTCCCTTTGCGCGCGTTCGCGCGGGCGCTGTATCGCGCCGAAAAGAGAAGGCAGTGACCGCCATGTCGTTCGATTTCCTCCGGCCCTGGCTGCTTCTCATGCTGCCGCTCGCGTTCCTGCCTTTGCTGCCGAGGCCGTCGGAGACTTTCGCCTATTCGTTCGTCGGCTGGCTGCCCCGCGACAGTCTCGGCACGGCGATCGAATACGCCCGGCGCGTGTGCGCGCTGCTGGCGATGCTGGCCATCGTCGTCGGGCTCGCGGGTCCGGGGCGCTCGAATGTGCGCGTGATGCGCACGGGCACGGCATCGGAAATCCTCATTCTGATGGACCGCAGCGCAAGCATGGACGCCGTGATGTCGAAGACGCCCGTCGTCGAGCCAGGCGGCCAGTCGAAGAACGCGGTGGCGCGCCATTCGCTCGAACGCTTCGTCGCCGGAAGGCCCGACGACCGCTTCGCGTTCATGATGTTCGGCATCAGCCCGATTCTCGCCGTGCCGTTCACCGCGAATCATCGCATCATCGAAGCGGCGCTTTCGGGCACCGCGATCGGCCGCGGCACACCGGACACGCGGCTCGACCGTGGTCTCATCGCCGCGATCCGCCAATTCGACGGTCATGATCTTGCGGGCCGCAGAACCATCGTGCTGGTCTCGGATGGCGGCGCCCGTCTCGATGCCGACGCGCGCGCCGCCATCGGCAGCGGACTGGCGCGCAATCGCATCGCGCTGTACTTCGTGTATCTGCGAAGCGGCGTGTACAGCCCCGACCTAACGAAGCCCACATCCGCCGACGACCCATCCGAGGAAGCGGAACTGCATCGCTACTTTCAGGGGCTCGCAACGCCGTACCGGCTCTATCAGACGGAGGACGCAGCGGCGATGGCCGCCGCGATGTCGGACATCGACAGGCAGCATCGCTCGCTCGTTGCGTTCGAGGAACGCCTGCCGCGGCAGGATGACAGCACGGCCTGCTTCGCCGTCGCGTTGACGGCCTGCACGGCGCTGCTCGCGCTGCGGCTCGTTCAGGTGCGGAGCTGGCGATGAAGCGCCGCGCCATCCACATCGCATTCGGCGCCGCGACATGCGTATTCGCCGCGATCGCATGCTACGACTGGGCGACGCTCCGACACGCGCAAGCCGTTGCGAACGCGGTGAGCGCAGTGAGCGCCGGCAATCCGAACGCGCCGGAGAAAGCGCCCGAAGTGCGGCTCGCGCGCGCGGTCGCGCTTTCGAAGGCGGGACGCGCGAACGATGCGCAACGTCTCTTCGATGCGCTCATCGCGCAAGACGACGATCAGACGCTACGCGCCGCCGCGCTGTTCGATCTCGCGAACATGCAACTGCGCGAGGCGGCCGGCCCCGATGCCGCAGGTCCGATCCGCTCGCTGCCATCGCTCGAACAGGCCAAGGAGCGTTACCGCGCGACGCTGCGGCTCGCGCCCGGCGACTGGGACGCGCGCTACAACCTCGAACGCGCGCTGTGGCTCGCGCCCGAATCGCCCGGCGATCAGGAGGATGCCGATGTGAAGAAGCGCTCCAGCGTGAAGCTGCGCGGCGCACAGAGCGACGATCTGCCATGAGCGCCGCGTCGGCCGTGCTCGCGCTGTTGCGCCGGAGAAACTGGGCGATCGTCGCCGCCGTGCCCTTGCTCGCCGCCGCGGTCTGGATGCCGGACGTGATGTTCCAGCGCGATGTGTTCAGGACCATCGTCACATTCGATATCACGCAGAGCATGGATGTCGAAGATGCCGCGGATATCGATGGAGGCGCCGCGCCGGTCAGCCGGCTCGACTTCGCGCGCGCGGCCATGCGCGAAGCGCTGGGGCGCCTGCCGTGCGGATCGAAGATCGGTTGGAGCATTTTCACGGGGCAGAATACGTTGCTGCTCGTACCGCCCATCGAAGTCTGCGCGAACTTCGATGCGCTGCTCGCGTCGCTGGATGGTATCGACGGCAGCATGCGCTGGACCAACTGGAGCCGCGTCGCCGAAGGCGGTGTCTTTGCCGCCGTGCGCACGGCGACAAGCGTCGGTCAGGGCGCGAGCGTGCTGTTTCTGACGGACGGACAGGAAGCGCCGCCCGTTTTGCCCGACGATCGGCGCGTGCGCGATATTCCGCGCGGCGAGGTGAAGGGGTGGCTCATCGGCGTCGGCGGCGATCAGCCCGCGCCCATTCCGAAGACCGACCGCAACGGCAGGCGCATCGGCTATTGGCGCGCCGATGAAGTGATTCAGGTGCCCGCTCAATCGCGTGCGGGCGGGGCCATCGAAAGTCACGAAGAGTTGTCGGAATTGCGCGGGCAGTATCTGTCGTCGGTGGCCGGGCAAATCGGCTTCGCGTATCGACGCTTGCGCACGCCGCGAGACCTGATCGCGGCGATGACGGACGAACGTTACGCCCTTCGCGATCGCGTGCCGACACGGCTTAACTGGATGCCCGTCGCGCTCGCGTTCGTTCTGCTCGTGTGGCGGTTCATGCCGTCGGTGCTTCGCAGTAAAGCGTCTGCCTGATTCGCGGTCTTGAGCGCCCGTTCGCGATCCGCATGGACGATGGCGTCGAGTCGCGGATCGACGAGCGCTAGTTCGACAGCAATCCGAACACGGCGACGCCGGTCCTCGTGCCCACATACACCTTGCCGTTCGCGATCATCGGCGTGATGAACTTGTTGCCCTGGCCGAACTGGTCTCGTGCGCCGGCATCGTTGCTGCTGTAGAGCTCGAAGTCGAGATTGGTCGCGTCGTAGGCGCGCAGCACGCCGACCGCGCCGTTCTCCGCCGCCCACAAGATGCCGTTCGTCGTGCCGTTGGCGGAAATGCCGGGCGTCGCCCCCGGGAAGCCGAACGATTCCCGCGTCTGGCTCGTCGGCGTTCCCGAGAGCGCGGCGTTCGAAATCGTGAACGCCTTGATGCTGTCGCCGACCGCGCCGAAATACACCGTGTTGTTGAAATAGGCGGGCGAACCGAACATCGGTCCGCGTATCCGGCCGACCAGTTCCTGATAGATGTGATCCCCGTTCGAATCGAACTTGCCCAGCGAGAAGCGGTTCACGACATAGATGACCCCGTTCTTGCCTGCGCCGATCGCGAGATGACGCACGATGCCGTTCGCGTCGGTGAAATCGGGCAGTACCATCGCGCCGCCCGAGCCGAGATCTTCATCCTGATTCGATTCCTGCACCGTGTTCGACGGCTGGAAATAATCCTGCACCCGCAGCGGCGCCAGGTTGATCCTCAGAAAGCCATTGCCGTGGTCCCCGTGGATCGGCATCTCGTGTTCGTTTTGCGTTACGTCGAAGGTGCCGTTGGCATCGAGCAAAAAGATCGCCTCGCCGTCCGACGCCGGTCCCGCGCCGCTCATCCAGATCGAACCCATCTGGCCGTTCGGCGTCACGTTCAGCACGCTCGATTGCTGCAGCGTATTGGCGTCGTAGCCGATCACCCAGCCGGTGTACGGCATGAAATCGCAATGCGAGGTCCAAGCGGTATAGACGGAGCCTCTGAGCAAAAGCAGCGACGCGCGCTCGGCGTACTGGCCCGGATCGAACGTGAGCGTGCCGTTCTGGCTGCCCGCGCCGTTGCCCGGATAGGTCGCGCGGATTTCCGTGGGCCCGTTGAAGAGTTCGGCGCCCGTGGTGACGTCGAGCGCGTGAATGCGCTGGTGATAGCCGCCCGCGCCATCCTTCGACATGCCGACGACATACATCGCGCCATTCGGCCCGCGCGAACGGTCGATGACCGGCGTCGCCGTGATGCCGATCTTCGGCGTGATCTGGGTGCAGCCGTGGTCGTCGCTCGGACTCTCGCCACTGCCGAGAGTCGAGACTTTCCAGAGCACGGTGCCGTTGTCGGCGTCGAATGCGTAGACGCTGGCGTTTTCGGTCGCGACGTAGAGCACGTTGTGCGTGCCGCCCGCGATCGACACGTTCGCGAGAAACAGCGGCTCGGCGTCGACGAGGCCATCGACGGAAAAGAACCCGAGCTTGCCGAAGGTGCTCGAACGGACGTTCGCGGGCGTGAGGATCGTTTCCGCCAGTTGCTGGCCGGTGCGGGCGATGTCGTTGTGCCAGGTGACGACATCCATCGGGTTGGCGGAGGCCGCTGCATTCGATACGCTCGACGGCGTCCTGCTTGCGGCTGCCGATGTCGAATCGCCACTGGAGTCACCGCCGCTGCACGCGCCGATGATTGCCGCGACCAGCACGGCGCCGAGTGCTGCGGAATAAGCGGAAAAACGCGCATTCATTGCAGTCTCCTTCTCCGGAGGGCCGGAACAGGCAACGCGGTATCGAACATCGACGATGCCGCAATTCAGCAATCGTCGTGCGCGGTAGCAGCCTTAATCCTAGACGAGCACGTCAGGAACGCCAGTCAGGAATAATACGATTGGCTTCGGCTCGTATTACCGGCGACTTTCGGCGAGAACGATATCCGATAAAGCATCGAAAGGTTGATTGGCTCGAAAGCCGCAACTTTCGACGAGACAATTCCGCCTTGATGACCCGCCGTTCAGGCTCTGAAACCGAATGTGTCCAAGGGCACATATTTATCTATCCATTTCCTGCGCAAAACCTTTATCTCCGGATTTGGGCTGCTAATCTTCCATCCGATGGTATTGCAATACGCAAGACCAAGTGGCTTCGACACGCTTCTCGCCCCGCCCGACTGGATGCTTTCGAAGTGCGAGTCACACCCTGACAGCTCGGAACAGGGATCATGAAAGTGCCCGACTGCGTGAAATCCCGCATGCGTCCGTTTGCTCCCTCACCAACTCGCCGCACCTTGCTTCGCGACATGGCCGCGCTCGCGCTTGGCGCAGTGTCCCCCTTATCGTTCGCGCAGCATGGCGGGCTGGGACTCGTCACGCCGCCGATTCGCCTCGACGATATCTGGCTCGTCGACCAGACCGGCAGAAAGCGCCTGCTTAACGACTCGCTGCGCCAGGGGATCACCGCATTGCAGACGGTCTACACCGGTTGCGGCACGGTATGTCCGCTGCAAGGCGCGCTTTTCAGCGCGGTTCAGGAACGCATTCCGGGAATCCGTAGCGGTCATCCCGTGCAATTGTTGTCGGTTGGAATCGATCCGCTTTCGGATTCACCCTCGGCATTGCGCGCCTGGCTCGCGCGTTTTCATGCCGGTCCCGCGTGGAATGCGGCGACACCGGCACTTGCCGATGTGGACCGGATGCGCGTGGCGCTGTCGGGCAGCACGTTGCCCCTGGGCGACATCGCAGACCATTCCACGCAGATCTATTGTTTCGATGCCAACGCGATGTTGCGCTGGCGAAGCGCCGACCTTCCTCGCGTCGACGACGTCTGCGATGTGCTCGGCGCGCTTGGACGTGCATAACCCGACTCAATGTACGGGAGCAACCATGCCAGGAATTCGTTCGAATCGACACGTTTCCAGCTTGCTCGTCCGATGCGTGCGCTTCTTGCTCCTGATCGCGTTGCCGCTGGCTCTTGCAGGCGTATCGCCCGCTGTCCAGGCGCAAACCTCCGCTCCCATCACACTGACCGGCACCAGCATGTGCGCGGACGTCAGCGGCCAATCCCTGACGCCGGGAGCGCCCGTGATTTCCTGGCCCTGCTGGGGCGGCGCAAATCAGCAATGGCTCCCGATTGCGACCGGTGCCCGGTACAACCTCATCAATCTGAACAGCGACCTGTGCATGGACGTGTCGGGTCAAAGCCCGGACCCGGGCGGACCCATCATCCAGTGGACCTGCAATGGCGGCTTGAATCAGGCCTTCTCGCTGATGCCGCAAGGCACGGGCTACGCGATCGTCGCGGGACATAGCGGCCTGTGCGTGACCGCGTCGAGCACGACCTCGCAGGGTGTCCAGTTGACGCAGCAGGTGTGCAACGGAAGCGCGACCCAGACGTGGCAAGTGAGCGGCCTGCCACCGCAGAAGCCTACATTGCCTTCGAAGTGGTCGGCGCCCGTCACGCTACCGCTCGTCCCGCTGCACGCCGCCAATCTTCCCAATGGAAACGTGCTGGTCTGGGCAGCTGACAGCGCGCTCGACTTCACCAATAGCGGTAACCCGCCGGGCCGGACGTACACCGCGATCTTCAATCCGGCGACTGGCAATAGCACGCAGGTGATCGTGACCAATACCGGGCACGACATGTTCTGCCCAGGCATCGCCAATCTCCCCGATGGCCGGATTTTCGTGACCGGCGGATTGAGCTCGAGTCGGACCAGCATTTATTCGCCCTCGACGAACAGATGGACCGCCGGCGATCAGATGCACATTCCGCGCGGCTATCAGGGAAGCCTGACACTGAGCAACGGCAATGTGTTCCTGGTGGGCGGCTCCTGGAGCGGAGGGCTCGGGGGAAAGACCGGTGAAACCTGGACCCCGGGTTCGGGCTGGCAGACCAACGGGGCTATCGTCGACGATTACATCCTCACGAACGACAATGCGGGCGTGTTTCGCTCCGACAATCACGCATGGCTGTTCGCGGTGAGCAATGGACGGGTGTTTCACGCGGGACCAAGCCGGGCCATGCACTGGTTCGACACGGCAGGCAACGGCAGCGTCACCGCAGCCGGCAACCGGGGAAGCGACAGCGATGCGATGAACGGCAACGCAGTCATGTACGACATCGGCAAGATTCTCACGGTCGGGGGCGCGCCGAGCTACGACCAGTCGCAGGCCACGTCCCATGCGACGCTCATCGACATCAGCAAGGGGACCGCGAAGACGCAAACCATCGCGCCGATGAGCTACCAGCGCGCGTTCAGCAACAGCGTCGTGCTGCCGAACGGGCAGGTCGTCGTGGTCGGCGGACAGACGTTTGCTGCGCCTTTCTCGGACGACAACGCGATTCTCACCCCGGAGCTGTGGGACCCGTCGAACAATTCGTTTTCCCCGCTCGTCCGTCAGGCCGTGCCGCGCACCTATCACAGCGTCGCGCTGCTCCTCAACGACGGACGCGTGCTGAGCGGCGGCGGCGGCTTGTGCGGGGGATGCGCGACCAATCACACCGATGTGGAGATATTGACACCGCCCTATCTGCTCAATGCGGACGGGTCCGCCGCGTCCCGGCCGAGTCTCTCGTCCGTTCCCTCCGAAGCGCAACTCGGCACGACGATCGTCGTGACGGCCAGCAGGAACATGCGCGCATTCGCGCTGATGCGTTCCTCGTCGGTCACGCATTCGCTGAACAACGAGCAGCGCCGCGTGCCGCTGTCGTTCACCGTGGGCACCGCAGGCGAATATCACTTGCGCATTCCGTCCGATCCCGGTGTCGTGATCCCTGGCTATTACATGCTGTTCGCCCTGAACTCGAACGGCGTGCCGAGCGTCTCGCGCGTACTGCTCGTACATTGAAATGGCCCGACGCCACTCCGCAATGCGGGCTGTCGCTATCGGCCTTGTGCTTGTCGCGATGACGCCTCTTGCGCGCGCGGAGACCGCGTGCGATGCGAACGATCTGGGGTGTGCGCTCTTCAACGGACAGCATCCGATGGCCGCGCATCTGCGCGACGACGATCGCCCGTTGCCTGCGGGGACGACGCGATGCGTCAACTGCCACGTGGGCACGTCGAAGGCGCCCGCCTTTGCGCCGCCGCTGACGCACGACGCCCTGCTCGGCGCGACCAGCCGCCGGGGAGGACCGATCAGTCACTACGACGCGACGGCCTTCTGCCGTGCGGTCAAAGACGGCATCGATCCGGCGAGCGTCCTGCTGCGCAAGTCGATGCCCCGCTATCAGATCGCCGATGCCGAGTGCATGGCGCTCTGGCGGTACGTCGTGCATCGATGATCGTGTTCTGATCGAATTTCCTGGCGTGTGGCGGCGCAGCGACGGTCGTCGACGAATGCGCCATGCCGCGTGCGCAGTCCTGGCGCGAGCCTTGCTCCGGACCTGGTCGAGGAAGATGGATTGGAGGGCAAAATGAAAACCATAAAAATCGACCAGCTGCGTCCTACCCAGCTGACGCATGGCCTGCGCGAAATCCGCAACAAAACCAAAGCTTACGCAAAGCTCGAGGGCCATGACCTGGAGATGGCAATCGCGGAAAAGCCGGTTCCAATCGTGTACGGCCCGGGCGCCACGCCCTATGCAATCGACCATCATCATGTCGCCACCGCGCTTTGGCGGGCGCATGTCAAGCGCGTCCCGGTCGTGCTCGTCAAAGACCTCTCGACGCTCTCGGTGGCCGAATTCTGGCTCACGCTGGAAAACCATCGCTGGACTTACCCCTACACCGCCCTCGGTCAGCGTGTGCCCTTTCCCGAAATGCGTGAACACATCTGGGATCTTGAAGACGACGAATTCCGCAGCCTGTCCGCGTCGGTGCGCGACGCGGGAGGATATGAGAAAACTTCCGTTCCGCTCGAGGAATTCCGATGGGCGGACTTTTTCCGTCACGCCTTTCCGCTGCCTAAAAGCGACGCGGAGTTCGATTCGCTCGTCAAGAAAGCCGTGAAACTTGCGAAGAGCAAATCGGCGATAGGGCTTCCGGGGTATCTGGGAAATGGGTAACTGACGGGCGGTCCACTAGTCGAGATGTCATTGCGTTACTTCATCATTGTTTAGCTAGACTAACTATCTTTTGAATTGCCTGCATGAACTCGGTGCATCGCTGGCAGCGCTGCGGCGGCGTCCGATTCTGCTCATCGGCGACGGATGGGCGCAACTGACGATCGCGGAACTCGGCACCGTTCCGCCATTGCTGCGCGAGCTCGGGAAGGCAGCGTGTGCCGCCAATCCGGGGGCAGCGAGTCGCCCGACCAAGGGGCGCGAATCCGCCGACCCAGTCGGCACCTGATCGGCTGACATCTATTTTTAATCTAACGAAAGCGTCCCGGCATGATTTTCATGCCTATAATCCAGCGCAAAAGGTTCGAGCCGCACAGAGTACGCCCTGCGAAAAACAATAAGGAGAGACGTCGTGCCCCGATCCCGCCATGCCAGTAACGCATTGCCCTTCAGCCCGACCCCGTCCAGCGCGGGCCGTCGTCAGTTCCTCGGTCTTGCCGGCGCCGGGATGCTTGCGACACTGCTGCCGGGGTGCGGCAGCGATGACTCCGGTTCACAGTTGTATCCGCAAACGGTCGCCATGGGGCAACAGGCGATCCAGCAGGCGATCGACGACCCGGCGCAACCCGTGGCGGCGATTTCCGTGGCCATGCTCAAGGGCAACAACGTCTTCTGGCAGCAGGCATTCGGCGTATCGTCGGTGCCGAACCAGACTAAGGCGACGACTCAGACGCGCTTCAATATCGGCTCGGTCAGCAAGCTTTTTCCGGCGCTCGCCGCCACGATTCTCCAGGATCGCGGCCTGATCACGCTCGATACGCCGATCGTCCAGTATCTGCCGACGTTCACGATGCTTTCACCCGAGTTCGCGAAGATCACCACGCGTCATCTGCTGTCGCATTCGTCGGGACTGCCCGGCACCAATTCGCGCAATCTTTTCACCTTCGCGCCGGTTCCCGGTTACGCGGCCGATACCCAGTCCGAACTGGCGAATACGCATCTGAAGCATCTTCCCGGCGAACTCGCCGTGTATTGCAACGACGGCTTCACGATGGTCGAGCAGATCGTCCTCGCGAGGACCGGGCAGAGTTTTGCGAGCTTCGTTCAGGAGAACATTCTCGCGCCGCTGAAGATGACGAACTCCAGTTATCTCACGGCCGTGCCCACCGATGGTTCCTTCTCGTATCCGTTTGCGCAGGGCAAGCAGTATCAGGAATTCGTCAATGCCTACGCGACCGGCGGCCTGAGTTCGACGCCCGCCGACATGATGAATCTCGCGCAGATGTTCCTCGGTGGTGGCGTGTTCGATGGGAAGCGTGTGGTGTCCGCCGAAGGCATCGCGCAGATGGGCACGGACCAGTCGACGGGCCTGCTGATCAACCCGTCACCCGAATGGCGTTGGGGTCTCGGCTGGGATTCGGTCCAGCAGCCCGCACTGCAGGCAGCGGGCGTCCTCGGATGGGAAAAGGATGGCGGGACCGCGTTCTACACGAGCGAATTCTTCGTCGTGCCGAAGGCGCAACTGGCATTGATGGTGACCGGCAACTCAGGCTACGACGCCCGCAAACTTGCGGAAAGCCTCGTGCTGTCCGCGCTGAAGGAAGACGGCACCATCGCATCGTTGCCCGCAAAGGTCAGTACGACCGCGCCGCCCGCCGCGTCCGGTCCGGGCATCGCCACGGCGGGCGGAATCTATGGCAATTCCGATTCGCCGCTTCAGGCGATTGCCAATCCGGACGGCAGCCTACAACTCAATCAGTGGGATGGGCCTTCGCGTGCGTGGAAGCAGCTAGGCGCTTACCAATATCGTAGCGATGGCTGGTGGTGGAACGGCACCGATACCGCGTCGTATCGTTTCACGGTCGCATCCGGAACGGACGAAAACGGCAATGCATTCAGCTACCGCTATCTGATGAAGCGCGTCGTGCCGGGCGCGGGTTATGCCTATCTGACGCTGCCGATCGGTCAGCAGCTAGCCCCGCTTGCGGCGCTCGACAACGCGTGGCAGCAGCGCCTGGGCACGCAGTGGACCCTGACGAACGATTCGCCGACGGCCGTGCCGATCGTCATCCTCGGCAACGAGCCGGCCTTCCTCACTACCCTGTCCGAACTGCCGGGTTATGTCCTGTACGGCAACACCGATCTTCGCTATCAGCTCTTCGTGCCGCTCGCTGATGACCGTGTCGGAATGTCGGTCAAGATTCCCGGCAATTTTGGTCGCGATCTCTATGAGATTCGCTTTGCATCGGCGGGCAGCGGAGCGACTTTGACGCTGGGAAGTTCGATTTATACGAAGCTCTGATTGGTGGGCGTGAGTCCGCCGGCCTGCATCAGGCAAGCGCGGCGGAGGGAGGCTTGCGAAGTCTAATGCGGCGCACGCGCGGGCCGTTGCTTGAACATGAACATGCACACGACTATGAACATGAAAAGCCCGATCGACGCGCCGTAGCGGCTCATCGCCAGACCGCCATGCGCAATGGGTTTATCGAGGAAATCGCCAACCACCGCGCCAAGCGGTCGCGTCAGGATGAACGCACACCAGAAAAGCAGCGTGCGCGAGACGCGGGTTGCGTAATGCGCGATCGTCAGCAACAACAACAATCCACCGAAGATGCCCGCGGCGCCTGAGTACCCCAATCCAACGGTGTCAGCGACCCAGTCACCCAGCGCGGTTCCGAGCGTCTGCGAAAACAGGATCGTGACCCAGTAGAACATCTCGGCCTTCGGAGAACGTATCGCAGCGACGGACACCGAGCCCATCACGCAACGCCAAACGACGAGCGAGACAAGCAACAGCGCGAGCAAGACGGCGCTGCCACCGGCATACCCAATGCCGAGAGAACGATCCGCGAAATCGGCGAGGGTCGTGCCAACGGTCGTTGTCGCTATGATCGTGGTCCAGTAGAGCGGCGCATTGAAACGCTGCGCCTTGATCTGCGCGAGCACCGCGACGATAAATACCGCTCCGAAGATAAAGCTGCTGACCAGATAGCCGAGGTCCATGGACATGGATACCGCGTCTCCACCCGTTTCGCCAAGGGTCGTCGCGGCGATCTTGATAGCCCAGAACACCAGGGTGATCTCGGGAACCTTGGCGTACGCGTTGCTTGCTCGTTCCATCCTTGTCTCGCTGTACTGAAAACGGCCAAAGATAAAGGTTTCAAGCTTAAGAAAGGCTTAGGACGCAGGGAAATGCCGAAAGCCAGCCCGTGTCTACATTGGCAGATAAGGAAGGATTGATGTTCAAAGAACATCAATCCTTCCAAAACTCGCAATTCCCGTTTGTCGAATTTCCGGCGACTATCAG
>NZ_FCOM02000346.1 GCF_001544695.2 Caballeronia arvi | reverse complement strand
AAGAGCCGGTCCACGCCGAACTTCTCCATGAACCAGCGTTCCTTGGCTTGCGCGTCGTCGGAGCCACCCGCCATCGCACCCGCGTGGCCGACCGCGCGCGTCAGGCGGCTCTTCCAACGTCCCACTACACACGCGACGACCGGCTTGCTGAAGTCTGCATCGGCCTCGTAGTAGCCGCCCGGTTCGCAGTAAAGCACTGCCGCCTTGCTACGCGCATCGTTGGCGAGCGCGAAGGCGAATTCCGGCGCGGCGTAGTGGATATAGACGTCCTTGCCGCTCGAAATGACCGTCGAGGTGCCCCAGCCGCTCATGCGCAAGTACTGCGCGATCGTCGTGCTGAAGCCGCCGGAATTAGAGAAGATCGCGATCGAGCCCGCGCGCAGGGAATCGTCCGGATTGTCGCCGCCGAGGGCTCCGCCGATTCTCACCCGATTCCACGAATCGGCGACGCCGAGGCCGTTCGCGCCGAAGATGTCGATGCCGGCTTGCTGTCCCATCGCGCGGATTTCGCGGGCATCGTGAAC
>NZ_FCOM02000134.1 GCF_001544695.2 Caballeronia arvi | reverse complement strand
CTCGGGAGATACCGCGGATGGGGACGCCTCGGCTGCAGGCGTGGGGCTCGGGAGGTCGAGGGATTGGGTGTACATGGCGGCACTCGCTCTTTGGATAGTCGCTGTCCGGCGATTATAAACCGACCGGACGGTCGGCGAATAATTTTTCGAGATGTACTCGGGTAATTCCGCATGACGCGCGGAGACGGATCGCGCGAGTTGCGCGCGCTATCTCAATCTAGTGCAGAGGAGGAAGACGTGCCGGACGACGGTAAACGAGAAAAAGCGGCGGCGATCGCTCGCCGCCGCTCCGAGGGCGGTAATCAGAAGGAAGAGGAAGCGCTCAGCGCGGCTGTTGCGCGGCGAAGTCCTCCGCGTCGACGTCGTAGCCGGACGGCTCCCAGCGCACAGCGAAGAGGGCGACGAGTCCCGCGAGCGGCGCGACGGCGATGATCCAGAACACTTTCGTGCCGAGCGCCGCCGACAACACCGGGAACAGGAACAGCGAAACCGTCGAGCTGGCGCGCATCAGCGTTTGATTGAAGCCCACGCCGACGCCGCGCAGCGACGTCGGATAGCTCAGCGACGCGAACGTCATGCTGTGCGAACCCGGACCGACGCCTTGTCCCAGCAGGAACGCGGCGAGGAACGCGATCGCGATGACGACTTCCGCGCCCGTCGACGGTTTGCCGACGATCGCGAGCCCGATGAGCGCGGCCAGTTGAAACGCATAGCCGACGACCGACAGCTTCCACGCGCCGTACTTTGGCACGGTGCGCACGGAGAACAGCCCGCCCGCGAACGCGAAGCACAGGTTCAGCGCGAGCGACGCGAGAATCGTGGTCAGCATCGACTGCGCGAGAAAGCTGGAAATAATGACCGGCAGCCCGAACGCGACGGCGTTATACGCGAACGACGACGCGATCGCGATGACAGTCGCGAGCACGGTGCGGCGCAGATAGACGCCGCGCAGCAGCGCGCCGTAGTTGCTCCATGTCGCGCGGCGCGCCTTGGGCGGAGCGATGGCGGTTTCGTCGACACGGGCATCGATGCCGTAGGAGCGCTTGAGGATCGCGGCCGCGCCCTTGAGATCGCCCTGATTCGCTGCCCAGACGGGCGATTCGCTCATATAGCGGCTGCGAATCACGATGATCGCGATCGCGGGAACCGCGCCAAAGCCGAGAATCAATCGCCAGAGCCAGCCCGCGTTGTGCTCGGGCAGGACCGCGTACAAGCCGAGCACCAGCAGATACGACACGCTGATCGCCGCGTACCAGACCGGACACCACATCGCGACGCGCGACGCTTTATTGCCGCGCCCTTGCAGGCGCGAGAACTCCGCGAGGAACGCCATCGCGACGGGCAAGTCGATGCCGACGCCGAGCCCCATCACGAAACGCGCACCGCCGAGCACCCACGCGTTGGGCGCGAGCGCGCACGCGAGCGCAGCGATGACGAAAAAGAACATGTCGGCCATGAAGACGCGGTAACGGCCGATCTTGTCGGTGAGATAGCCGCCGAGAAACGCGCCGATGATCGCGCCGAACGTGATCGCCGACGCGACGAAGCCGGAGCCGGTCGGCGTCAGCGAGAATTCGCGGGCGATGTCCTTCATGCCGAACGCGAGCGCGCCGAGGTCGTAGGCATCGAGAAAAATGCCGCCGAGCGCAATGGCGACGACGACGCGCGCATCGCTGCCGATTGCCGCGCCGCGGTTGACGAGGCCGGATACATCGGCGGCGCTTTTGATGACGGGCCGCAAATCGCTGGCAGCGGCCGGGGCGGAAGCGCGTTCAGGCGCAAGAGAAACGGACATGATCGGGCGATTGGTAAAAAGTTGTTGAGGCAACGAATCGCGGGATCGTACGGGCCGGAGCGCGTCTGACCAAATTCATTTTTGTTATTTAATGACTTACGACGCGTCCGCAATGCGTTTCAGCAGTCGCACGCGTCGGCCGCGACCGGTGCAGCGGCGCGCGATGCGACAATGTCGCTCCGTTCTGTTTCTGGTAATCGGGCATGTCGTCAGTTGAAAACGTCGAATCGGTGAATGTCGCGGTCGTGGGCGGAGGACCGGCCGGGCTCATGGCAGCGGAAGCGCTCGCTGCGGGCGGCGCGCGTGTCGACGTGTTCGACGCGATGCCTTCCGTTGGACGCAAATTCCTGATGGCGGGAAAGGGCGGCATGAATCTGACGCACTCCGAGCCCGCCGACGCCTTTCTGACACGCTATGGCGCCCGCAGCGCGAACATCGCGCCGCTGCTCGCGCGCTTCGACGCAGGCGCATTGCGCGACTGGGTGCATCAACTGGGCGTGGAGACCTTTGTCGGCAGTTCGGGACGCGTCTTTCCAACCGACATGAAAGCCGCGCCGATGCTGCGCGCGTGGCTGCATCGGCTGCGCGCGTCGGGTGTGACGTTTCATATGCGGCATCGCTGGCTGGGCTGGGCGGACGAGGGCGCGTCGATATCGCGTTTCGCGACGCCATCGGGCGAAAAACAGGTTCGGCACGACGCGATCGTGCTCGCGCTCGGCGGCGCAAGCTGGCCGCAGCTCGGTTCGGACGGCGCCGCGATGTCAACGCTCGCGGCGCGCGGCGTCGCCGTGCGGCCGTTCGTGCCGTCGAATTGCGGTTTCGATGCCGATTGGAGCGAGCATTTCCAGAGCCGGTTCGCAGGCGAGCCGCTCAAATCAGTCGCGATCGGTATGCCGCGCGCCGACGATGCGCTGGACTGGCGCATCGGCGAGTGTCTGATCACCGCGCACGGTATCGAGGGCAGTCTGATCTACGCTTTGTCGGCGCAGATCCGCGACCGGATTGCCGAGAGCGACGGCGCGGGCGTGATCATCGAACTCGATCTCGCGCCGCAGATCTCCGCCGAGCGCGTGCGCGACGAAGTGCTGCATCCGCGCGGGGCGCGATCGATTTCGAGCCATCTGCAAAGCCGCTTGCATATCACGGGCGTGAAAGCGGGCCTGTTGCGGGAGTGCCTGAGCAAAGATGAATTCGCCGACCTCGACACGCTCGCCGCCCGTATCAAGGCGCTGCCGTTGCGCTTGCTGCGCCCGCGGCCGATCGCGGAAGTGATCAGCAGCGCGGGCGGCGTCGAATTCGAGGCGCTCGACGCGCGCTCGATGCTCGACGCGCTTCCCGGTGTGTTCTGCGCGGGCGAAATGCTCGACTGGGAAGCGCCGACGGGCGGCTATCTGCTGACCGCCTGTTTCGCGAGTGGCCTCGTTGCAGGTGAGGGCGCGCTCGCGTGGCTCGACGGGCGCGGGTGACGAGACTTACGCGGCGACGAGCCGCCACAGCGAAGTCACTTCCTTCGACCGCGCCGCGTGCAGCGGATCGGCTTTGTCGATCGCTTTCGAATGACGCGGCTTGACGTCGATTCGTCCATCCACCTTCAGGCTGGCTTTGTCGATCCATTCCTGCAACTGAGCGCGCGTGCGCAGGCCCAGATGCTCCGCAAAGTCCGACAGGATGAGCCAGCCTTCGCCACCCGGCGTCAGATGTGCGGCGAGACCGTCGAGGAAGCCGCGCAGCATGCGGCTTTCGGGATCGTAGATCGCGTGCTCGATCGCCGCGCTGGGCCGCGCCGGCAGCCAGGGCGGATTACAGACGATCAGGGGCGCGCGGCCTTCGGGAAACATATCCGCTTCGACGATCTTTACCTGACGACCGAGCGCAAGCTGTTCGATATTTTCCCGCGCGCAGGCGAGCGCGCGCGCGTCGACATCGGTGGCGACGATCCGCTCGACGCCGCGCCGCGCGAGCACGGCGGCGAGCACGCCGGTTCCGGTGCCGATATCGAACGCCAGATCGCGCGCAGGCAGCGGCTGATTGGCGACGAGATCGACGTATTCGCCCCGAACCGGCGAGAATACGCCGTAGTAGGGATGGATCTTCCCGCCGACCGCGCCGATATCGACGCCCTTCTTGCGCCACTCGTGCGCGCCGATCAGCCCCAGCACCTCGCGCAAGGACACAACCGACTCCTCATCCGATGGCGGCCCGTACGCCTCTTCGCACGCTTGCCGCACGTTCGGCGCGCGGCGCAGGGGAATGGCGTATTGGTCGTCGAGCGGCAGCACGAGCATCGCGAGCGTGCGTCCGCGCTGGGACTGCGCGAGACGGTGGAGATTGAACGCGTCGATGGGCGACGTTTCCACCGCCGGCTTTTTCGTCTTGCGCGGCTTGTTGTCGATGCGGCGCGCCATTGCCTGCAACAACTGGCGAGCGTTCTGGAAGTCGCCGCGCCAGAGGATCGCCGTGCCTTCGCAAGCGAGCCGATAGGCGTGATCGGCCGTCATCTGATCGTGTCCGATGACGACGCGCTTCGGTGGCGGATTGCCGCTCTCCGATCGCCAGCGGGCGGAGCGGCTTTCGCCGTCTTCGTCCCAGGTCAGTTGTAGCGGTGCGGTGTTTTTCGATTGCATATCTATATTGATGCCTGATTTGATGCCTGACGCGCGAGCTGTCGCGGCCAGCGGGAAATGGACTGGCTGCATTGTGAGGCCATTTCGGGCGCGTCGTCGGGCCGCGTTCATTTTCTGGGCGGCTCGCGACGTGGCGCTGGTGACACTTCAGGCACAATCGATCCTTTTCCGAACGACATCGCCGAATGAAACTCCGAGTTTTCGCCGCGATCTGCGCGACTGCGCTTGTCGCACAGGTCAATGTCGCGCCGCACGCGTTTGCCGCCGAAACCGCCGAAGCGCCGCCCGCCAACGAACACTGGATCAGCGCCTGGGGCACCGCGCTTCAGGCGATTCCGCAACTCGCAAACCTGCCTCCGCTATATCGTGCACCGGACGTCGCGGGCCGTACTGTCCGCCAGTTGATCTATCCGCAACTGGACGGCAAGCGCATGCGTCTGCGGATCAGCAACCTATATGGAACGGATCCGCTCGTCGTCGAGTCGATGAGCGTCGCCTGCGCGGTCGGCGGCAGCAGCGCCGCGATTCGCTCCGGCAGCGCGCGATCCGTGTCGTTCGGCGGCCGCAGGAGCGTGACGGTTGCGCCTGGCGCGCAGGCTACGAGCGACGCTGTCAGTTTCAACGTCGACGCGCGCCAGCCGGTGGTCGTCAGCATGTTCATGGGGAAGAATCAGAAGCTCGTGGCCTGGCATCGCGTGTCGAGTCAGGTGAACTACATCTCGACGCCCGGCGATCACACCGACGATGCGTCCGCCGGTCCGTTCCGCGCACGTTTCAACCAATATGCGTGGCTGACCAACGTCGCGGTGGAGAATCCGTCGGCGCATGCGGTGGTCGCCATCGGCGATTCGATCACCGATGGCATGCGCTCCTCGCTCAACGCCAACCGTCGCTGGCCCGATGCGCTCGCGAAGGACGTCGCGCGTAAGAGTGGCGGGCAGATTGGCGTGGTGAATGCGGGCATCAGCGGAAATCGCCTGCTGAGCAATTCCCCTTGTTACGGCGAGGCGCTCGCGACACGCTTCGAGCGCGACGCGCTGCGCCAGCCAGGTGTGCGTTCGGTGATCGTGCTGATCGGCATCAACGACATTAATTTCATGGCGATGCCCCCGCACGCCGGCCTGGATTGCGACGCGCCGCATACCGAAGTCAACGCGGACGCGCTGGTGCGCGGATATCAGCGGTTGATCGCGCAGGCGCATCAGCGCGGCATCAAGATCTACGGCGCGACGCTGACGCCGGCTTCGCTGCCGCCCGAGCGCGAGGCCATTCGCACGGCGGTCAACGGATCGATTCGCGCGAGCCGGGCGTTCGACGGCGTGATCGACTTCGATCAGGCGTTGCGCGATCCCGCGCGTCCGACTGCGCTTCAGCGACGATATGACAGCGGCGATCACATCCATCCGAGCGACGCGGGCTACGCGGCAATGGCCGCCGCGGTGCCGATGGAGTTCGTCGCCGGAACTGCTAAACCGGCGCAGTGAGGCAGCACGAAAAAAGTTTGCTTCATTACCTTGTCATTCGCTTCTGCTTGGCCTACTATTCAGCCCCTCGTCGCAAGACGAGGGCCGCCGAGCGAAACGGGCGGTCTCCGAAGTCGGCAGATTTGGAAGCGAAAGCGAAAAATACTGTTGACAAGGAGAAAAAGATTCTTCATAATCTCGTTTCTCTGCTGCAGACAACGCAGCGACGCAAGACGGTAGTGAAGTTTGACGGTCTTGCGATG
>NZ_FCOM02000043.1 GCF_001544695.2 Caballeronia arvi | reverse complement strand
GCCCAGGTGGCGGAATTGGTAGACGCACTAGGTTCAGGTCCTAGCGGTGGCAACACCGTGGAGGTTCGAGTCCTCTCCTGGGCACCAAGGTCCCTCTTTCGTGAGACGCTCGCTTGAGCGCATCGCATGCAAAAACCCCACGCATCGTCGTGGGGTTTTTGTTTTCTGCGTTCGCTTTTCCAGTCGGCGGGAGAGACGTACGAGACGAACGGACGCCCGCGCACGAAGCGGGTCAGCCGGTTCAGCGCCGCCATATCTTCCGCCAGGGCTAGATCTGCCCATCACCCTCGAACGTCAGCAGACGAATCAACTTCAGAAGCTCGCTGCGCTCGATTACGCCGTCCGCGTATTGCCGGACGTCGAGCAACCAGTTCATCGTCATGTCGGACAGGCCGAGTTCGCGTCTAATCGCCGGAACAGATACGTCCCGGTCCAGAAAGAACAGCGCCAGATAGGTGGCGAGCAAGGTCGGTTCACCTCTGATGTCTCTGTACAGGCCGCCGTTCTCCTTCCGCACCGTCGATTCACGGACGCTCCTCAACATCTCCATATCCAGCGGAACGTGCAGGTAACGCACTTCCCCGCTGGAACAGACCAGCAGGTAGAGCAAGTCTCCCGTCATGAAGACCCAATCCAGAATGTTGATCTCATCCGGTGCCGCGCCGATATTTAGCCTGACTAATTGATCGTTCTTGTCCACGCTGAAATATGCTCCCTTGGCCACCACGCACGTGGCAGGTGGTCACAACAAGAAGCCCCGGTGTTGTGACTCGCTGCGGCCGATCCGGCAAAGACGTTCCGCAGCACCCTTCGATGCCCCGCGAACGCGGGGCGTCAAAATCATTCTCGATTTAGCTTGTTTAGTAACTCGAACTAATCGCTAATGAATATCGTTCAGAAGTCAAGCCATAAGGATAACTCCCGAATATTGGGCACCAAAGTAGATCCGTCCTAATCCGGGCCGCTTCCGAGTAACGCCTCTAATTTCGTCGTCAGCGCCGAGCATCCGCTCGCAAAGACGTCGTCCGAAGAAACTCCGTGGCATGATGCGTGCTTGAACGCGGATAACCTCGGAGATCCGTGATGTCTGCTCTCTACGCCGTCGCTTTCCTGCTGCTCGGCAGCGTGCTGACGTTTCTGCAAGCGCCCGCCGCGGCGTGGTTCGCGGCGCTCGCAATCTGGGTGGCCGTGGGGCCGCTCATCGGGGTGACGGGCGCGGTCGGCGTCACGCTGCTCGCGATCGTCTTCGTGCTGCCGGCTCTGGTGCTCGCCGTCACGCCGCTGCGCCGCGCGCTCATCAGCCGGCGCGTGTTCGTCGCGTTCCGCACGATGCTGCCGCAGATGTCGTCGACGGAGCGTGACGCCATCGAAGCCGGCACCGTCTGGTGGGACGCGGATCTCTTCTCCGGCCGTCCGCATTGGGACTGGCTGCTCGCGCACGGCGCACCGACGTTGACGCAAGAAGAACAGACCTTCATCGACGATGAATGCGCGCGCCTGTGCGAGCTCTCCAACGACTGGGACACGACCGCGATCTGGCAAGACCTGTCGCCAGAAGCGTGGGCCTACATCAAGGAACACGGCTTTCTCGGCATGATCATCCCGAAGCGATACGGCGGAAAGGCGTTCTCCGCGTATGCGCATTCGCAGGTCATCATGAAGCTCGCGACGCACTCGTCGGCGGCGGCCGTTTCGGTGATGGTGCCGAATTCGCTCGGTCCCGCCGAACTGCTGCTGCATTACGGCACCGAGGAACAGAAGGACCACTATCTGCCGCGGCTCGCGCGCGGCGACGACATTCCCTGCTTCGCGCTGACGAGCCCGTACGCCGGATCGGATGCCGCCGCGATTCCCGATGTCGGCATCGTGTGCCGCGGCGAGCACGAAGGCCGCGAGACGCTGGGCTTTCGCGTCACGTGGGAGAAGCGCTATATCACGCTCGGTCCGATCGCGACCGTGCTCGGCCTCGCCTTCCGCGCGCTCGACCCCGATCATCTGCTCGGCGACGCCGACGCACCCGGCATCACCTGCGCGCTCATCCCGACCGGCCATCCCGGCGTGCATATCGGACGAAGGCATTGGCCGCTCAACGCGGTGTTCCAGAATGGACCGAACTGGGGAAAGGACGTATTCATCCCGATGGACTGGGTCATCGGCGGACGCGCACAAGTTGGCAACGGCTGGCGCATGCTGATGGAATGCCTCGCCGCCGGGCGCGCGATCTCGCTGCCTTCATCGAACGTCGGCATGGCGAAGCTCGCCGTGCGCGGCACGGGCGCGTATGCCGCCGCGCGCCGCCAGTTCCGCACGTCGATCGGGCGCTTCGAGGGCATCCAGGAAGCGCTCGGGCGCATGGGCGGCAACCTGTACGTGATGGACGCGGCGCGGCGGCTGTCCGCGCAGGCCGTCGATCTGGGCGAGAAGCCATCGGTGATATCGGCGATCGCGAAGTATCACATCACGGAACGCGCGCGCAAGGTGATCAACGACGGCATGGACGTCGTCGCGGGCAAGGCGATCTGCATGGGGCCGTCGAACTTTCTGGCGCGCGCGTATCAGCAGATGCCGATCTCGATCACCGTCGAAGGCGCGAACATCCTGACGCGCTGCCTCATCATCTTCGGACAGGGCGCGATTCGCTGTCATCCGTACGTGCTGAAGGAAATGGCTGCGACGCGCGACGACGATCTGCGCGCCTTCGACGCCGCGTTCTTCGGCCACGCAGGCTTTCTGGCATCGAACGCGATGCGCTGTTTCGTGTACGCGTGCGGCGGCGGCGCGCTCATGCGCAAACCCGCGCACGCCGATGCGCGCCTTGCGCCTTACTACCGCGCCGCCACGCGTCTGTCGAGCGCGTTCGCCCTGTTCGCCGATGTCACGATGCTCACGCTCGGCGGCGAACTGAAGCGGCGCGAACGGCTCTCGGCGCGCCTCGGCGATATCCTCTCGCAGTTGTATCTGCTCTCGGCGACGTTGAAGCGCTTCGAGGACGACGGCCGTCCTGAAAGCGATCTGCCGCTCGTGCGCTGGGGCGCCGAGGACACGCTGTATCAGGCGCGCGCCGCGTTCGATGGCCTGCTCGCGAACTATCCGAACCGCGCGGCGGCGGCTTTCCTGCGCGCCGTCGCGTTCCCGTTCGGACTGCCGCATGCACCCAGCGCCGACGCGCTCGGCAACGATATCGCGATGCTGATGCAAACGCCCGGTAATGCGCGCGAGCGCCTCCTCGCGGGCTCGCACGTTTCGGCAATCGAAACCGATCCAATCGCGCGCGGCGAAAAGCTGCTCGCGCTCACGCCCGCCGTCGCGGCACTGGAGGCGCGTCTGCGCAGCGCCGTCAAAGCGGGCCAGACCGATCCGCTGCCGCAAAGCCCCCAAGACATCGACGCGTGGGCACAGAGCGCCGCCGGGCGCGGTCTCATCGATGAAAATGAGCGGGCGCTCCTGACCGAATGGGCCGCGCATGCGCGCGAAGCCGTGAAAGTCGATGATTTTTCCGCAGACTTCGGTATCCTCGAAGCATTGCAAAAGCGCAGCGCGGCGCTCGAGCGGCCATCGCCCGAAGCCATCGCCTGAAGCAACGAGGCCCGAGACAACGCCATGCGCGCCCGACGACCGATTGCCAATCGATGAAAGACCGCTATCTCGACTTCGTCAATTCGCCCTTCGGCACGAGCATCGCGCGCTCGCTCGGCCTGCCGCGTCCCGAAACTTTGCGCCGCCATCGCGCGGATCGCGCCGAATTCGGCGGCATCGCGGCCATTGGCGCGGGACCGTCGCCGGCGCGCTTCGATGACCTGATGGCCGTGCTGTCCGCCATCGGCATGACGAGCGTCGCGCACGAAAGCGCATCGGGCTGGCTGCCCGTCGCCGCGCGCCACGGCGCGATGAGCGGCCGCTTCGAGCCGCGCGCGCGCGATTCGCTCGCCAACGACCGCGTCGAAGCGCTGATCTTCGATGCGACCGGCATTACGCAAAGCAGCCAGTTGCATGCGCTCTACGCGTTCTTTCACGACGCGCTGCGCTCGCTCGCGATGAACGGGCGCATCGTCGTGCTCGGACATCCGGGCGCGTCTTGCGCGAGCGTTGCGAACGTCGCGGCCGCCACCGCGCAGCACGCGCTCGAAGGCATGGTCCGCTCGCTCGGCAAGGAAGCGCGCAACGGCATCACGTCGAATCTGCTGCGCGTCGCCGATGACGCGAGTTTCGAATCCGCGCTGCGCTTCTTTCTGTCGCCGCGCTCGGCGTATGTGTCGGGGCAAGTCGTCACGATCGACGGGCCTTCCGCCGACCCGCAAAGCTGGACGAAGCCGCTCGCCGGCAAACGCGCGCTCGTGACGGGCGCGGCGCGCGGCATCGGCGCGGCGATTGCGGCGACGCTGGCGGAGCACGGCGCGATCGTCACCGGGCTCGACGTCGACACCGCCCGCGATGCGCTCGATCAGACCATGCTCTCGATCGAAGACGCGTCGCCTTCGGGCGGCGCGCATGCGGCGCTCGTCGCGGATATCGCCGCGCCGGAAGCGCCCGCCGCGATCGCCGCGGCGCTCGTCGCGTCGGGCGGCATCGACATCGTCGTGCACAACGCGGGCATCACGCGCGACAAGACCATCGCCCGCATGACCGACGAGATGTGGGACAGCGTGATCGACATCAATCTGCTCGCGCAGGAACGCATCGACGAAGTCCTGCTCGGGCAGAACGTTCTGCGCGATGACGGGCGCATCGTCGCGATATCGTCGATCGGCGGCATTGCGGGCAATCGCGGACAGACCAACTACGCGACCTCGAAGGCCGGCGTGATCGGCCGCGTGCGCGCGCTGGCGCCATTGCTACGCGAGCGCGGCGTCACGATCAACGCGGTCGCGCCCGGCTTCATCGAAACGCACATGACCGCGCGCATGCCCTTCGGCGTGCGCGAGGCCGGCAGACGACTCAATTCGATGGGGCAAGGCGGCCTGCCCGTCGATGTCGCCGAAACCGTCGCGTGGCTCGCGAGCCCGGGCAGCGCGGGCATCACCGGCAATGTCGTGCGCGTGTGCGGGCAAAGCCTGATCGGAGCGTAAAGAGGACATAAGGAGAACAATGCCGATGCACGCTCCCACGATGCAACGCGCCCGCACCGTCGTCATCGATACCTTGCCGCCGCCCGCGAAGCTCTACGGCCGCGCGCTGCCTGCGCTGTTCAGGCGCGCGCGCGCATCGGAGCTGCCCGCGATCCGGCTCGTGCGTCCCGATGTCAGGCTCGATGCCGAGCAGGTCGGCCGCTATGCGCGCGTGTGCGGATTCATTCCGGAGCACGGCGTGCCGCTTACGTTTCCGCACGTGCTCGCGTTTCCGCTGCATCTGATGATGCTCACGGACCCATCGTTTCCGTGGTCCGCGCTCGGCGTCGTGCATCTTTCCAACACCGTGCGGATGCGGCGTCCGCTCACGGCGGGCCAGAACCTGCGCATCGAAGTGGAATGCGGGCCGCTGATGCCGCATCAGAAGGGCCAGGCGTTCACGCTGCATACGCGTATCTATCGGCGCGGCGAGGCGGTGTGGGACGGCGACAGCGTCTATCTGAAACGCGGCGCGCGCAGCGAAAGCGCAGCGGTTTCGACGGAACCGGCCGACGCCTCTGCGCACGCGCCGCTTCTCGCGCGCGAAGCGCGCTGGCAGCTTCCGCCGCAACTCGGACGCGACTACGCGAAGGCATCGGGCGATTTCAATCCGATCCATCTGTACATGCTGAGCGCGAAGGCGTTCGGCTTTTCGCGCGCGATCGCGCACGGCATGTGGACGCTCGCGCGCACGCTCGCCGCATTACATCCGGTCAAGGCACTCGCATCCGGGCGCGCGCACGGCGATTTCAAATTGCCGCTCTATATTCCCGGCGATGCGACGCTGTGGACCGCCGCGCCCTCGCCTACCGCGCGCGCTTTCGAAGTGCGCGATCTCGCGGGCGACCGGCCGCATCTGCGCGGTCATTTCGAATGGGAGCTGCCATGAGCGACGTGCGTCGCGAGGTTCGGCGAGTAGCTGTCATCGGCAGCAACCGCATTCCGTTCGCGCGCTCGAACACGGCGTACGCGAGCGCGTCGAATCAGGACATGCTGAGCTTCACGCTGCAAGGGCTCGTCGATCGCTTCGACCTGCACGGCCTGCGTCTCGGCGAAGTGGCGGCGGGCGCGGTCGTCAAGCATTCGCGCGACTTCAATCTGACGCGCGAAGCCGCGCTCTCGACCACGCTCGCAAAAGAAACGCCCGCCTACGACGTGCAGCAGGCCTGCGGCACCGGCCTCGAAACGACGATTCTCGTCGCGAACAAGATCGCGCTCGGGCAGATCGACGTGGGCATCGCGGGCGGTGTCGATACGGCATCGGATGCGCCCATCGCCGTGAACGAGCGCATGCGCAAGATTCTGCTCGAAGCGAATCGCGGACGTTCGGCGGGACAGCGCCTGGGCGCCTTCGCGAAGCTGCGGCCCGGCATGTTCTTCCGGCCGCTCCTGCCGCGCAACGCGGAGCCGCGCACGGGCCTTTCGATGGGCGAGCACTGCGAGCTGATGGCCAAACGCTGGAAGGTCTCGCGCGAGGCGCAGGACGCGCTCGCGCAGGAGAGTCATCGCAAGCTCGCGGCGGCGTACGGGCGCGGCTTCTTCAACGATCTGATGACGCCGTACAAAGCGCTCGCGCGCGACAACAATCTTCGCCCCGATGTCTCGCTCGACCAGCTTTCGGCGCTGACACCCGTCTTCGATCGCGACGCGGGCACGCTCACCGCGGGCAACTCGACGCCACTCACCGATGGCGCGTCGGCCGTGCTGCTCGCGTCGGAAGAATGGGCCGCCGGGCGCGGCCTGCCGGTGCAGGCGTTCCTCACATTTTCCGCGACCGCGGCCGTCGATTTCTTCGACAAGCGCGAAGGCCTGCTGATGGCGCCCGCCTACGCGGTGCCGTCGATGCTCGCGCGCGCCGGCCTCGCGTTGCAGGACTTCGATTTCTACGAGATTCACGAAGCGTTCGCGGCGCAAGTGCTGTGTACGCTCGCTGCATGGGAAGACGACGAATACTGCCGCACCGCGCTCGGCCTCGACGCGCCGCTCGGCTTCGTCGATCGCGCGCGGCTGAACGTGAACGGCGGCTCGCTCGCGACGGGCCATCCGTTCGCGGCGACGGGCGGGCGCATCGTCGGCACGCTGGCGAAGATGCTCGCGCAAGCGCCCGAACGCAGCGACGGCAAGCCGCTGCGCGGACTGATCTCGATTTGCGCGGCGGGCGGCCAGGGCGTCGTCGCGATACTGGAGCGGTAAGCAGGAAGCCTTGGCGAAAAAAAATAAGCCACGGAGACACCACATGAGACCGGGAGAGGCAGCGCCGGGCGGGGTTTCGAAGCCGCACGCGACGGACGGCATCTGGTACGCGTCGTATCCGCCCGATATCGCGCGCGAGATCGACCCGTCGCGCTATCGATCGCTCGCGCATTTCTTCGACGAGTGCGTCGGACGCTTCGCCGATCGCGTCGCGTTCGTGAGTCTCGGCTCCGAGCTGACCTTCGCGACGCTCGGCCGGAAGGCGCATGCGTTCGCATCGTATCTTCAGAGCGTCGGCGTGAAGCCCGGCGACCGCGTCGCGCTGATGATGCCCAATACGCTCGTCTATCCCGTCACGCTCTTCGGCACGCTGATCGCGGGCGCGATCGTCGTCAACGTGAATCCGCTTTACACCGTGCGCGAGCTCAGTCATCAACTGAAGGACAGCGGCGCGCAGACCGTCGTTGTGTTCGAGAACTTCGCGAAGACCGTGCAGGACGCGCGGCCGGGCTCGCGCGTGCGCAACATCGTCGTGACCGGGCTCGGCGATCTGCTCGGCAACGGGCTCAACGTGAAAGGCCGCGTGATCGATCTGATCCTGCGTCATGTGAAGAAACAGATACCCGCCTACGCGCTGCCCGATGCGGTGCGTCTGCCGCAAGCGCTCGCGCGCGGCGCGCGGCAGAAATCCGAGCCGGTGAGAATCGGCCACGGCGATATCGCGTTCATTCAGTACACCGGCGGCACGACCGGCGTCGCGAAGGGCGCGATGCTCACGCATCGGAACGTCATCGCGAATCTGTTGCAGGCGCTCGAATGGGCGGGCGGGCAGCTCGTCGATGGTGAAGAGATCATCGTCACGCCGTTGCCGCTGTATCACATCTATTCGCTCACCGTGAACGCGCTCGCTTTTCTCGCGATCGGCGCGCGCAACGTGCTGATCGTCAATCCGCGCGACATCCGTGCGCTCGTGCGCGCGCTGCGTCACGAAAACTTCACGGCGATCACCGCGCTCAACACGCTCTACAGCGCGCTCATGGACAACGACGCCTTCCGCCAGCGCGACTTCTCCGCGCTCAAGCTCGCGATGGCGGGCGGCATGGCGACGCAGCGCGTCGTGGCCGAACGCTTCAGGGCGCTGACGGGCCGCACGCTGGTCGAAGGCTACGGGCTCACCGAATGTTCGCCGCTCGTCGCCGCGACGCCGCTCGATGCGCATGGCGAAAGCGCGTTCGACGGCACCATCGGCGTGCCGGTGCCATCGACGCTCGTGCGCATGCGCCGCGAAGACGGCGCCTGGGCGAACGTCGACGAACCGGGCGAACTCTGCGTGCAGGGCCCGCAAGTGATGAAGGGCTACTGGAACCGTCCCGAAGACACGGCGAACGTCATCGACGCGAATGGCTGGCTCGCGACCGGCGACATCGGCGTGATGGATGCGCGCGGCATCATCCGGCTCATCGACCGCAAGAAGGACATGATGATCGTGTCGGGCTTCAACGTGTATCCGAACGAAATCGAAGACGTGCTCGCCGCGCATCCGAAGGTGCGCGCGGTGGCGGCCGTCGGCGTGCCCGATGCCGTCACCGGCGAGCGCGTGAAGGCGTTCGTCGTGCGGCGGGATGACACGCTGACGGCGGAAGAACTGCTGAAGTTCGCCCGTTTACACCTGACCGGCTACAAGGTGCCGGCCTACGTCGAGTTTCGCGACGCGCTGCCGCTCACGACGATCGGCAAGGTGCTCAGACGTGAACTGCGCCAATGAGCTGCGCAAAGCCGGTACGCAATAAGAATCGACGTTCGGAGACGCTCATGCCGCGTGCGCGATTGCGGCTCGCCTGTGCGGGCCTGTTGTGGCTCTGTTTGCTGTTCACGCATGCGTCAGCGATTGCGCAGCCCCCGCAGGAGCCGGCGCGCGTCGGCGAACTCGGCGTCGAGCAGCAGGCGCAATGGCTCTCGCAGGCCGCTACGAGCGGCGCGCTCGCGCAACTCGACGATGCGCAGCTCGTCGCCCTCTTCCGCTCGCTCGATGCGCGCACGCTGCCGCGCTACCTGAAGGAAGGCTTGCGCGATTTCGCTTCCTGCGAGTTCACGATGCGCCGGCGCGAGCGCATCAAGGGCAAATGGCCGAAGCGCGCCGATCACATGCTCGTGCGCGTCACGCACGAGCCGTTGCGCATCTACGCGAAGTGGCTGCCCGATGGCGCGCACGCGGGCCAGGAAATCATCTACGACGATTCCGTGCGCCCTGACGAACTCTACGGTCATCTCGGCGGCTTCCTGAGCATCGTGCCGATGTGGACCTCCGTGAACGGCCCGCTCGCCCGCGCGCAGTCGAATCATTCGATCCGCGAACTCGGCATCGTCTCGATCACACAGCGCTTCATCGACGAGGGGCACAAGTTCGCCGAAGCCGGCATCACGAAACCGACGAATATCGAAGTTAAAACGATCGACGGGCTGCGCGTGGTCGCGCTCACCTACGAAACGCCCGATGGCCAGTCCGGGTTCTACGCGAAAAAGGAAGTGCTCGGGCTCGACCTCGAACGGCCCGTGTTCCGCACGCTGGAGTCGTACGACAACGACGGCAATATCTTCGAAAGCGTCGTGTTCGAGCGCATCGAGATCAAGTCTTTCGACGACCTGACTTTCGACCCGAAGAACCCCGACTATCGCTTCTGATCGACTCGCAGTGAAACGCCTGCTGAGTACGTGACACCTCATGTAACAACTCGCCGCACGCTGCGCCGCGCGTTTTAAGTTTCGCCTAAGAGTCGGCCGATAACCTGCCCGCACTCCATCGACATCAAGGTCAGCGCAGGGGCACGACGCCCGCCGCGCCGCGCATCGTCATGTAAACCTGAGGACTTCGTTCATGAACTTCCGCCGTCCGGCTTCTGCTCCCGTGCGAGCCATCAAAAAGCTCTTGAGCCACCACGAAATCGCCACCCTGCTTCTGCTGATGCACGCACCCATCGACGTGATGGCGGCCACACCCGACGTCGCGTCGCTGAAGGAATACGGGTATGTCGAGATCGTGTCGCAGGAAGCCGGCACGCCGAAAGTGCGTCTCACCGCGGATGGCAACGCACTGTTGCGCGGCCTGGGCGTGAAGTAAGCGTTCACATCCGATCCGGATAGCGCCACGCGAACTCTGTAATAATTGGTCGATCTTTTCAATCATCGACCAAGGAGTGATTCGCGATGTCCGCCCTCTCACCCATCGTGCAGCGCGTGCTCATCACCAACGACGACGGCATCGATGCGCCCGGTCTCGCCGTGCTCGAAGCGGTCGCTGCCGAACTCGCGCATGAAGTCTGGGTGATCGCCCCCGAGCACGATCAAAGCGGCACGTCGCATTCCATCAGCCTGCATTCGCCGCTGCGCGTATCGCGTCAGGGCGAGCGGCGCTACGGCGTGCAAGGCACACCCGGCGACTGCGTCGTGATGGCCGCACGCCACATCATGAAGGACGCGCCGCCCACGCTCGTGCTGTCGGGCATCAACCGCGGCGCGAATCTCGGCGTGGAGACGATGTTCTCCGGCACCGTCGGCGCTGCGATGACAGGCCTGCTGCTCGGCTTGCCGTCGATCGCGCTCAGCCAGGCCTTCATCGACCGCGAAAGCGTGCGCTGGGATACCGCACGCACGCTGGCGCCAGGCGTGATCCGCCAGTTGCTGTCGATTTCCCACGACGCACCCACTTGCCTGAACGTCAATTTCCCCGATTGCGACGCGTCCGCCGCCGGTCCGCTCACCGTGACGCGGCAAGGCGTGGGACTCGTGGAAGGCATCGATGTCCTGCCGCTGGTCGATCCGCGCGGCATCGACTATCACTGGCTGCGCTTTCAGCGCGGCCCGCGCCCGGATTCGCCCGATAGCGAAACGGCGGTGGTTGCGTCCGGCCGCGTGTCGGTCACGCCGCTGCATTTCGATCGCACCGACGAGCGCACCTTCGCCACGCTCGAAGCAGGTCTGCGCTAGAAGCTTTCCTCTCGGTCGAATGCGGGCCCTTTCCCGTAAGCTTTCGCACGTCCAATCGAATAACAAGGAGATGCAGATGACCGGTTTCATCGGCCAGCGCCTGGCGATCGGCGCGCTGCTGGCGATCGCGTCGGCGAGCGCCTTCGCGCAAGCGACGCCCGCGGGCACCTGGCAAACCATCGACGATGCCTCCGGCCAGCCGAAAGCGATCATCGAAATCACCGACAACGGCAGCGGTGAGTTGTCGGGCAAGATCGTGCGCGGCATCGGCAGGCTGGATCAGCCGGATCGGCGCTGCACGGCTTGCACCGGCGAGCGCAAGGATCAGTTGCTCAGGAACATGACGATCATCAGCGGTATGCGCCGCGACGGCGATACGTGGCAAGGCGGCCAGATTCTCGATCCGGAGAGCGGCAGGCTCTACAAGTGCAAGATGACGCTCGAGGACGGCGGGCAGAAGCTCGTCGTGCGCGGGTATATCGGCGTGTCGCTGCTGGGGCGCTCGCAGACCTGGGTGCGCGAGCAATAGGATTCAGGAGCGGTTTCAGAAACGACAAAGCCGGTCGAAGATCCATGTCTTCGACCGGCTTTGTTCATCTCGTCTCGGCTTCTACGAGATTATGCGGCGCGACGCTGACGCGTCTCTTCGGTTTCAATGCTTGCGGCTACTTCCACGTTTTCGAGTTGCAGTTCCGCCGGCACGCGCATGCGCGAGGTCATCAACGCATAGAGCGACTCGCCAGCCGGCCCGAACAACTGCGTCATGACCCGCAGCAACACGCCCGACTCGTGCCACGCCTTGAAACGCCGATGACACGTCTGATACGACGGATATTTGCGCGGCAGCGTGGACCACGATGCGCCGCTGTACATCACCCAGAGCACACCGTTCAGCACGGCGCGGGTGTTGGCGAGCGGACGGCCTCGCAATTCAGAACGCGGACGCAGTTCGGGAAGCAGCGGTGCGACCATCTGCCATTCTTCATCGGACATGTCGCGGTAGGGCTTCACGGTAATTTCTCCAATTTGCTGACTGATAACTGGTATCGACGATACCGAGTACCCCAAAGCCAGCAAATAAGAGTGGTCCGAATCTCTAAATTCCCCTAAAAGGCTTATGCCGTTTGGCTAACGGCATATTTTTGATTCTCGTATTAGGTCAGCGAAACATCCGTAACGCGTCGCGGCGCCTCCAGATATTCCTTCGACTGCATTTCGACGATACGCGAAACAGTGCGTGCAAACTCGTTGGCCATCGGGCCTTCGACGTACAGCTCTTCCGCGGGCACGGCCGCCGACATCAGGAGCTTCACCTTGTGGTCGTAGAACACGTCGATGAGCCACGTGAAGCGGCGCGCTTCGGACGCCATGCGCGGCGTCATCTGCGGCACGTCCGACAGAATCACCGCGTGAAAGCGGTTCGCCAGTTCGAGGTAGTCGTTTTGCGAGCGCGGGCCGCCGCATAGCGTGGCGAAATCGAACCATACGACGCCGTCGGCCTTGCGCAACGCCTTGATCTCGCGCTTTTCGATATGCAAGATCGGGCTTTCGTCGGGCACGGCCGCGAGCTTCGCGAAATCCGCGCGCAAGGCTTCGTTGGCCGACGCGCCGAGCGGCGTGTGATACGCCTTCACTTGCGACAGCGTGCGCTTGCGGTAATCGGTGCCGGCATCGACGTTGAGCACATCGAGATGCTGCTTGATGAGTTCGATTGCCGGCAGCAATCGGTCGCGATGCAGCCCTTCCGGATACAACGTGTCGGGCTGGTAATTGGACGTCATCACGAACTGCACGCCGTTCTTGAACAGCCGGTCGAGCAGGCGATACAGAATCATCGCATCGGCGATATCGGAGACGTGGAACTCGTCGAAGCAGATCAGCCGGAAGCGTTTGGCGATACGCTTGGCGAGTTCATCGAGCGGATCGGCCTGACCTTTCAGCTCTTCCAGCTCGCGATGCACTTCGCGCATGAACTCGTGGAAATGCAGGCGCGTCTTGCGCTGCACGGGCACGATCGCATAGAAGCTGTCCATCAGGAAGCTCTTGCCGCGCCCGACGCCGCCCCACATGTAGACACCGCGCGGCAGCTCCGGACGCACGAGAAACTTCTTGAGCGCGTTCGAACGGCGCGACTTGTACGCGACCCATTCCTCGTAGCAGCGCTGCAGGCGCGCGACCGCCGCGAGCTGCGCCTCGTCCGACTGATAACCCCGCGTGCGCAGCTCGTTTTCGTAGTATTCGGTGACGTTCATCTTCTGCCGTTCGAAGTGACGAAGGCGAGCGGTGTGATCCGCTCGCCTTCGTTGCGATGCTTTAACTCGAAGCCGAGCCGTCTTACATGTTCAACGCACGCTTGTCGACGGCGAGCGCCGCTTCACGCATCACTTCCGACAGCGACGGATGCGGATGGCAAATGCGGCCGATATCCTCCGACGCCGCCTTGAACTCCATCGCGACGACCGCTTCCGCGATCAGGTCCGACGCGTCCGCCGCGATCACATGCACGCCGAGGATTTCGTCGGTTTTCGCGTCGGCGATCATCTTGACGAAGCCTTCCGCCTTGCCGATACCCAATGCGCGGCCATTGGCCATCATCGGGAACTGGCCGGTCTTGATCTCGCGGCCTTCGGCCTTGAGCTGCTGCTCGGTCTTGCCGACCCACGCGATTTCCGGTTCCGTGTAGATGACCCACGGCACGCAGTTGTAGTCGATATGCGGCTTCTGACCGTCGATGATCTCCGCCACCGCCACGCCTTCGTCTTCCGCCTTGTGCGCGAGCATCGGGCCACGGACCACGTCGCCGATCGCATACACGTTCGGCACGCTCGTCGCGCAATGATCGTCGACGTCGATGAAACCGCGCTCGTTCGCCTTCAGGCCGATCGCTTCGAGACCGAGGTTATCGGTGTTCGGCACGCGGCCGATCGACACGATCAGGCGGTCCGCTTCCAGCGTTTGCGCGTTGCCCGCGTTGTCGGTGTAAGCGATCGACACGCCGTTGTCCGACGTCTTCACTTCGCCGATCTTCACGCCGAGATGAATGTCGAGACCTTGCTTCTTGAACTGCTTCGCGGCTTCCTTCGCGAGCGAGTCGTCCGCTGCGCCGAGGAATTGCGGCAGCGCTTCGAGCACGGTCACTTCAGCGCCCAGACGACGCCACACCGAGCCGAGCTCCAGACCGATCACGCCCGCGCCGATGACAGCGAGCTTCTTCGGCACGGAATCGAACGACAACGCGCCTTCGTTGTCGGCGATCAGCTTGTTGTCGACCGGAATGCCCGGCAGATGACGCGCCTTCGAACCCGTCGCGATGATCACGTTCTTCGCGGTGACGACTTCCCGAGTTTCACCATCTTGGCCTTCGCCCGACACTTCGATCTGCACGCCGGTGCCGCTCTTGCCGGCGAACTTGCCGTGGCCCTTGAGCCACGTGATCTTGTTCTTGCGGAACAGGAACTCGATGCCCTTCGTCATCTTCTCGACGATGCCGTCCTTGCGCGCGAGCATCTTCGACACATCGAGCTTCACGTCCGACACGCTGATGCCGTGATCTTCCAGATGCTTCGACGCATTCTCGAATTCTTCCGACGACGCCAGCAGCGCCTTCGACGGAATGCAGCCCACGTTCAGGCACGTGCCGCCGAGCTTCAATGTGCCCGCCGGGTTCTTCCACTTCTCGATACACGCAACCGACTTGCCGAGCTGCGCTGCGCGAATCGCCGCGATATAGCCGCCAGGGCCCGCGCCGATCACGACGACATCAAATTCCTTGGACATGACTTTCCTTTGGTCTATCTCCGCTCATGCGGAGCAGCCTCGTGCGATGCGCGCGAGCCTATCGCGCGCATCGAGGCGAATTGCTTTTCTTACAGGTCCAGCAGCAGACGGGCCGGATCTTCCAGCGCGTCCTTCATCGCGACCAGCGACAGCACGGCTTCGCGGCCGTCGATGATGCGGTGGTCGTACGAGAGCGCGAGGTAGTTCATCGGGCGGATCACGATCTGGCCGTTTTCGACGACCGCGCGTTCCTTCGTCGCGTGCACGCCGAGAATCGCGGACTGCGGCGGGTTGATGATCGGCGTCGACAGCATGGAGCCGAACACGCCGCCGTTCGAGATCGAGAACGTGCCGCCGGTCATTTCTTCGATCGACAGCTTGCCGTCCTTCGCCTTCTGGCCGAATTCGGCGATCTTCTTCTCGATGTCGGCGAGGCTCATCTGATCCGCGTTGCGCAGGATCGGCACGACCAGACCGCGCGGCGAACCGACAGCGATACCGATGTCGAAATAGCCGTGATAGACGATGTCGTTACCGTCGATCGATGCGTTCACGAGCGGGAACTTCTTCAGCGCGTGCACAGCGGCCTTCACGAAGAACGACATGAAGCCGAGCTTCACGCCGTGTTCCTTCTCGAAGCGGTCCTTGTACTTGTTGCGCAGGTCCATGACCGGCGCCATGTTGACTTCGTTGAACGTCGTCAGGATGGCGTTGGTTTGCTGCGATTCGAGCAGACGCTCGGCGATACGCGCGCGCAGACGCGACATCGGCACGCGCTGTTCCGGACGGTCCTTCAGCCATTGATCCGCCGATGCCGGTGCGGCAACCGACGGCAGCGACGGCTTCGCGGCGCGCGCGGGCGCAGCCGGCGCGGCAGCCTTCGCAGCAGCCGGAGCCGGGGCCGATGCCGAAGCAGCGAGTGCGTCGCCCTTCGTGATGCGGCCGTCGCGGCCCGAACCCGACACCTGATCCGCCGAAACGCCCTTCTCGGCCAGAATCTTCGTCGCGGCAGGCGATGCTGCACCACCGGTCGCGCCCGCCGATGCCTGCGCAGCAGCCGGAGCCGCCGTGGCAGCAACCGGTTCGGCTTGCGGAGCCGGCTTCACTTCGGCGTCGCCTGCAGCGGCGACGGCCGCAGGCGCTTCACCGGCTTTCGCTTCGGTGTCGATCTTCGCGATGAGTTCGTCGGCCGTGACGATATCGCCATCGTGCTTGATCACTTGCGCCAGCACGCCGGCGGACGGCGCGGGCACTTCGAGCACGACCTTGTCGGTTTCGATCTCGATGAGGATTTCGTCCTGGGCGACAGCCTCGCCCGGCTTCTTCTTCCATTGCAGCATGGTCGCTTCCGAGACCGACTCGGAGAGCTGGGGAACCTTGACTTCTACGATAGCCATTTCAGTATTGTCCTGATGCGTGTCTGTGTGTGTACGAGCCTCGGGACGGGAAGCGCTTCGACGCTCCCGTCCCGATCAAGCCGAATTACTTCGCGATGGTCTGCGCGCCCTTCAGGCGGCCGAACGCGCCTTCCACGAGCGCCTTCTGCTGCTCGTAGTGCTTCGCGTAGTAGCCGACCGCAGGCGACGCCGAAGCCGGACGGCCGCTATAGGCCAGCTTCATGCCCTCGCGCATGCCTTCGCGCAGATGGTGCTCGACGTAGAACCAGGCGCCCTGGTTCTGCGGCTCGTCCTGCACCCACACGACTTCGGTCGCGTTCTCGTACTTCTTGAGCTCCGCGTCGAACTGCTTGTGCGCGAACGGATACAGCTGCTCGATACGCACGATGGCGACATCGTTGCTCTTCGCTTCGCGGCGATGCGCGACGAGGTCGTAGTACACGCGGCCCGAGCATGCGATCACGCGCTTGACCTTCTTCGCTTCGATCGCTTCATCGACTTCGCCGATGACCGGCTGGAACGAGCCCTTCGCCAGGTCCGACAGATCCGACACGGCTTCCTTGTGACGCAGCAGCGACTTCGGCGTGGCGATGATCAGCGGCTTGCGGAACAGGCGGATCATCTGACGGCGCAGCAGATGGAAGATCTGCGCCGGCGTCGTCGGCTGAACCACTTGCATGTTGTGGTCCGCGCACAGTTGCAGGAAACGCTCGATACGCGCCGACGAGTGCTCCGGACCCTGGCCTTCATAGCCGTGCGGCAGCATCATCGTGAGGCCGGAAACGCGGCCCCACTTCACTTCGCCCGACGAGATGAACTGGTCGATCACGACCTGCGCGCCGTTCACGAAGTCGCCGAACTGCGCTTCCCACGCGACGAACGTGTTCGGCTCGGCGGTCGAATAGCCATACTCGAAACCGAGCACCGCTTCTTCGGAAAGCACGGAGTCAATGACCGTAAACTTAGCCTGCCCTTCCGCGATGTTCTGCAGCGGAATGTACGTGCCGTCGTTCCAGCGCTCGCGGTTCTGATCGTGCAGCACGGCGTGGCGATGCGTGAACGTGCCGCGGCCCGAATCCTGACCGGTCAGACGCACTGCATAACCCGACGCCACCAGCGACGCGAACGCGAGATGCTCGCCCATGCCCCAGTCGAGCTTGGCTTCGCCGAGACCCATCGCGCGGCGGTCGTTGATCACGCGCTCGACGAGCGGGTGAACCTTGAAGTTTTCCGGAATCGTCGTGATGCGCTCGGCCAGACGCTTCAGTTCCGCGAGCGGCACGGCGGTGTCGGCCGCGTCGGTCCACTTGCGGTTCAGGAACGGCACCCAGTCGACCGCGTACTTGCTCTTGTAGTTCGAGAGCACCGGATCGACCGTGTGATGGCCTTCGTCCATCGCCTGACGGTATTCCTTGACGAAGTTGTCCGCGTCTTCGGCCGTGATCACGCCCTGCTGCACCAGCTTTTCGGCGTACACGGCGCGCGTACCGGGATGCTTCGCGATGGTCTTGTACATCAGCGGCTGCGTGACCGCCGGGGTGTCCTGCTCGTTGTGGCCGAGCTTGCGGAAGCAGATGATGTCGACGACCACGTCCTTGTGGAACTTCATGCGGAAGTCAATCGCGAGCTGCGTCGCGAGCACGACCGCTTCGGGATCGTCACCGTTCACGTGCAGCACCGGCGCCTCGATCATCTTGACGACGTCCGAGCAGTACAGCGTCGAGCGCGCGTCGCGCGGGTCCGACGTCGTGAAACCGATCTGGTTGTTGATGACGATGTGCAACGTGCCGTGCGTGCCGTAGCCGCGCGTCTGCGCGAGGTTCAGCGTTTCCATCACGACGCCCTGGCCCGCGAAAGCCGCGTCGCCGTGAACCTGCACCGGCAGCACCTGCAGGCCTTCCTCGTCGCCGCGGCGGTCCATGCGCGCCTTGGCCGAGCCTTCGACCACCGGATTCACGATTTCGAGGTGCGACGGGTTGAACGCGAGCGACAGGTGAACCGGGCCGCCTTCCGTCGACACGTCCGACGAGAAGCCCTTGTGATACTTGACGTCGCCGGCCGGCAGGTCATCGACGTGCTTGCCTTCGAATTCGGCGAAGAGGTCCGCCGGCATCTTGCCGAGCGTGTTGACCAGCACGTTCAGACGGCCGCGGTGCGCCATGCCGATGACGATTTCCTGCACGCCGTTCTTGCCGCCGTGACGGACGACTTCGTCCATCGACGCGATGAAGCTCTCGCCACCTTCCAGCGAAAAGCGCTTCTGGCCGACGTATTTCGTGTGCAGGAAGCGCTCGAGGCCTTCGGAGGCCGTCAGGCGTTTGAGGATGTGCTTTTTCTTGTCGTTCGAGAAAGCCGGCGTCGAGCGGATCGACTCGAGCTTCTCCTGCCACCAGCGCTTCTGCTCCGGATCGCTGATGTACATGAATTCAGCGCCGATCGTGCCGCAGTAAGTGTCGCGCAGCGCCTTGACGATGTCGCGCAGCGACGCCTGCTCGAAGCCGAAGTACAGGTTCGTCGAGTTGAACACCTGGTCCATGTCGGCTTCGGTGAAGTCGTAGAAACCGGGTTCGAGCTCGGGGATGGCGGGACGCTCGCGGCGCTTCAACGGGTCGAGGTTGGCCCATTGCGTGCCCATGAAGCGATACGCGCCGATGAGGGATTGAACGTGGACTTGCTTGCGCGCGGTGGTGAGGTCACCGGTGCTTTCGCGCGGAATGAAGGCATTCGCCTTCGCGCGCTGGGCGAAGGATTCGACGATGGGGCCGTGGGCCACGTCGTTGTGAGCCGTGCCGTCTGAAGCGGGCACGTTCTGCAACGCGTCGAAGTAGGCGCGCCAGGTCTCGGGCACTGACGCAGGATTATCGAGATATTGCTCGTACAACTCTTCAACGTACGGAGCATTACCGCCGAACAGATAGGAGTTCGACTGGAATTGCTTCATCATTTTTACGCTCACCTTTCTTCGAGTTTCTCGAGGAAGTGCGGGTTACGAAACCTTCCGCGCCACGGCCTGACCGTTTAGCGGATTGCGCGAATCAAGTCTGCTTGGAAGGACCTAAAAAGCGACAGCTAATCTTGGAAGCATAGCACAGAACCAATTGTCATATGACCGAAGGTCGCATGTGCGTGTTGCCCGCGCCCCTTCTGCATCGGGCATTTGCGGGCAATTTCGGGATAAGCAAGGGGTGGCTGCGCTCATGAAAAAGCCGCCCGAAGGCGGCTTTTGTCGGCCGATGCGCAGCTTATTCGGCGTTCGCTTCGCGGCTTGCGCGGCGACGCTCGTGCTCTTTCAGATGACGCTTGCGCAGGCGGATCGACTGCGGCGTGACTTCGACGAGTTCGTCGTCGTCGATGAACTCGACCGCGTACTCCAGCGAAAGCTGGACCGGCGGCACGAGACGCACGGCTTCGTCGGTGCCCGAGGCGCGCACGTTGGTCAGCTGCTTGCCCTTGATCGGGTTCACGACGAGGTCGTTGTCGCGGCTGTGAATGCCGATGATCATGCCTTCATAGAGCGCGTCGCCCGGCGTCACGAACATGCGGCCGCGATCCTGCAGCTTCCACAGCGCATAGGCGACGGCCGCGCCGTCGTCCTGCGAAATCAGCACGCCGTTGCGGCGCTCGCCGATCGACCCTTCCTTCACCGGCGCATAGGAGTCGAACGTGTGGCTCATCAGGCCCGTGCCGCGCGTGAGCGTCAGGAATTCGCCCTGAAAGCCGATCAGACCGCGCGCCGAAATCTTGTATTCGAGGCGCGTGCGACCACGGCTGTCGGAGGACATGTCGAGCATTTCGCCCTTGCGGCGGCCCAGCTCTTCCATCACGCCGCCCTGATGCTGATCTTCGATATCGACGGTCAGGTTTTCGTACGGCTCGCACTTCACGCCGTCGATTTCCTGCAGCACGACGCGCGGACGCGAGACGGCCAGCTCATAGCCTTCACGGCGCATGTTCTCGACGAGAATCGTCAGGTGCAATTCGCCACGGCCCGACACTTCGAACGTGGTCTCGTCGCCGGTATCTTTCACGCGCAGCGCGACGTTGTGATTCAGTTCCTTCGTCAGACGATCGCGAATCTGGCGGCTCGTCACGAACTTGCCTTCCTTGCCCGCGAGCGGCGACGAGTTCACGAGGAAGTTCATCGTGAGCGTGGGTTCGTCGACGGTGATCATCGGCAGCGCTTCGGGATTGTCCGGCGAGCAGATGGTCACGCCGATACCGATTTCCTCGATGCCGTTGATCAGCACGATATCGCCGGCCTGCGCTTCTTCCACTTGCACGCGTTCCAGACCGTGGAACGACAGCACTTGATTGATTTTGCGATTCAGGATCGCGCCGTCCGGACCCGAACGCACCGCGACCTGCATGCCGGGGCGAATGCGGCCACGCGCGACACGGCCCACGCCGATACGGCCGACGTACGAGTTGTAGTCGAGCGACGTGATCTGCAATTGCAGCGGACCGTCCGGATCGGCCGGACGCACCGGCACGTGTTCCAGAATGGCTTCGAAGAGCGGACGCATCGTGCCTTCACGCACTTCCGGATCGAGACCGGCATAACCGTTCAGACCCGACGCGTACACGATCGGGAAGTCGAGCTGCTCTTCGGTGGCGCCGAGCTTGTCGAAGAGATCGAACGTCTGGTTGATCACCCAGTCGATGCGTGCGCCCGGACGGTCCACCTTGTTGATCACGACGATCGGCTTGAGACCGAGCGCGAGCGCTTTCTTCGTGACGAAGCGGGTTTGCGGCATCGGGCCTTCGACGGCGTCGACGAGCAGCAGCACGGAATCGACCATCGACAGCACACGCTCCACTTCACCGCCGAAGTCCGCGTGTCCCGGCGTATCGACGATATTGATGTGCGTGCCTTCGTATTCGACGGCGCAGTTCTTCGCCAGGATCGTGATGCCGCGTTCCTTTTCGATGTCGTTCGAGTCCATGACCCGCTCGGCGACCTGTTGGTTTTCCCGGAACGTGCCCGACTGGCGGAGCAACTGGTCGACGAGCGTGGTCTTGCCGTGGTCGACGTGGGCAATGATGGCGATATTGCGGAGGGCGCGAGTCATAGAAAGATGTCTTGGTTGTGCGCCGTCGGAGCGAGTCTCGTCTGAGACTCCATGGCTCGGCAAGCCCCCTCAAAACCATCATGCAAGCATGACAAAAACGGGCCCGGCGCGGTGAGAACCGTAAATTATAGCACGCACGGATGACGTTCCCTTGCAATAGGACTCAACCCGTAAATCGGGCCAGCTTGAAGCGCGCCTGACGCGCAGGCAGACACCCGCGGATTGTTAAGCATATTCAGAAAAACTATTGCCGCATCAGATACGCTGCGCCTATAATGCTGCCTAGTCAACTATTGCATCCGCACCGTTATTTCAATGAGCGACGCCCCGAAATCCACGGCGATCGGCGATTACGTATTGGCCGAAAGCGTCGGCTATCTGATCGGCCGGGTACGCTCGACCATGTGGAACATGGTCACGCAACACACGTCGTCCGAGCTGGGCATCACGGGCACGCAGGCCAGCATCGTATTCATGCTGGCCGTTGGCAAGTGCTGGACGGCTGCCGATATCGCCCGCGAATACGGCATCGACGCGAGCGCGGTCACGCGCCTGATCGACCGGCTGGAAAAGCGCGGACTGCTCTCGCGCGTGCGCAGCGAGGAAGACCGGCGCGTCGTGCGCCTCGAGCTCACCGACGACGGCCAGGCGACTGCCGAAAGGATTCCCGCCATTTTCGCGCGCGTGCTCGATCACCTGCTGACGGGCTTCACGCCCGAGGAAGTGGGCTTCCTGAAAAGTATGATGAGACGGATTCTCGCGAACTCATGCGACCCGTCGGTGGCGTCGCTGGTTAGCGCCAACGATAAGCCGGGTACGTGATTGCGACGTCAAGCAAATTGCCGGCCCAAAGCCTACAAAATCATTGCAACGTCCACTTTTAATTCTCATCTCGAGAGACGAGATATGAAATACCTCTCCCTGTCCGTGCAACGCTCGCCGAGCCGTGCGAAAAGCGCCGTGGCCGCGGTCATCGCGGTTTTCGCGATGGCGGGCTGCGCGAACTATTCGGGCATTTCGAGCGACAAGCAGATCACGTCGCCGGACAATTTCGAGGCTACGCAAAGCGTGCCCGCGCAAGGCGGCCAATGGCCGACGCTCGACTGGGCGAAGCAGTTCGGCGACCCGCAACTGCCGCAACTGATCGACGAAGCGCTCGCGGACAGTCCGAGCATCGCGCAGGCGCAGGCGCGCATCGCGAAGGCGTCGTCGTATATCGAAAGCTCGCGCTCGGCGCTTTATCCCAAGGTCACCGGTTCGTATTCGTGGACGCGCGAGTTGTACTCCGCCAACGCCCTCTTCCCGCCGCCCTACGGCGGCACCTGGTACAGCGAGAACAACGCGCTCGTGAGTGCGTCGTGGGAGCTCGATCTCTGGGGCAAGAACCGTTCGCGCCTGAACATGGCGGTATCGCAGCAAAAGGCTGCCGAGGCCGATATGCAGCAGGCGCGCGTAACGCTCGCGGCATCGGTGGCGCGCACCTATAACCAGCTCGCGCTGCTCTACGCGCTGCGCGATGTCGCCGCGCGCGAGATCGCGAACCGGCAGGACGTGGGACGCATCACGGACGGGCGCGTCACTGCCGGCCTCGACACCAACGTCGAGCGCCAGACGGCGGCAGGCAACGTTGCGACGAGCCAGACGAACCTGTCGGAGCTCGACGGCCAGATCGAAACCGTCCGCTATCAGCTCGCGGCGCTGCTCGGCAAAGGCCCGGACCGCGGCATGCAGATCGGCAAACCCGTGATCGATCCGAAGGTCAACGTCACGCTGCCCGACAATGTTCCCGCCGACCTCGTCGCGCGCCGCCCGGATATCGTCGCCGCGCGCTGGCAGGTCGAGGCCGCGACGCACAACATCAAGGAAGCAAAGGCCGAGTTCTTCCCGGACATCAACCTCGCCGCGGCCTTCGGCTTCGACGCGTTCGGCTGGAGCCGCTTCCTGCAGGCGAGCAGCCGGCAGATGCAGATCGGGCCGGCGGTGCATCTGCCGATCTTCGATGCCGGCGCGTTGCGCGCGCAGTTGAAGGGCCGTTACGCCGATTTCGAGGGCGATGTCGCGAACTACAACCAGACGCTCATCAGCGCGCTGAGTGACGTCGCGACCAACATTTCGGCGATCCGCTCGCTCGACAAGCAGACGGCCGACGCCCAGCGCGCACTCACGGCGGCGACAAGCGCCTACCAGCTCGCAGTGATTCGCTACAAGGCCGGCCTCTCGCCGCAGTTGCAGGTGCTCAACGCCGACGAAAACCGTCTCGCCAACGAGCAGACCGTGACGAATCTGCGTCTCAAGCGCACCGATCTGCAGATCGCGCTGATCAAATCGCTGGGCGGTGGCTTCGACGCAACGAACGCGAATCTCGCGATCGACGGCAGCGGACAAAGCCAGGCGTCGAATCCGACGCCGTCGCAGTGAGCCCCACACAAGAACACGCATCAAGACCAATACGGAATATTCGGAGTCTTTCATGAGCGACCCTCAACAAACCGCAGCCGCCGCGCCCGCGCCGAAGCAGAGCAACGGTAAACGCCGCCGGCTGATGACGCTGATCGTGCTCGTCATCATCATCGCCGCCGTCGCGTACGGGCTGTACTACTTCCTCGTCGCGCGCTTTCACGAATCCACCGACGACGCCTACGTGAATGGCAACGTCGTGCAGATCACGCCGCAGGTCGTCGGCACGGTGATTTCCGTGAACGCGGACGACACGCAGACGGTGAAGATCGGTGATCCGCTCGTCGTGCTCGATCCGGCCGATTCGAAGGTCGCGCTCGACTCCGCCGAGGCAAATCTCGCGCAGGCCGTGCGCCAGGTCCGCACGTTCTTCGTCAACAACAACCAGTACGAAGCGCAGATCGCGCTGCGCCGCTCGGACTTGTCGCGCGCGCAGGACGATCTGAAGCGCCGCATGCAGGTCGCGCAGACGGGCGCTGTGTCGCAGGAAGAAATCTCGCATGCGCGCGACGCTGTGCGCAGCGCGCAGGCCGCGCTCGACGCCGCCGAGCAGGAGCTCGCCTCGAACCGCTCGCTCACCGCCAACACGACGATCGCCGATCATCCGAACGTGCTCGCCGCCGCCGCGAAAGTGCGTGACTCGTACATCAACTATGCGCGCAACACGCTGCCGGCGCCGGTGACGGGCTATGTCGCGAAGCGCTCGGTGCAGGTCGGCCAGCGCGTGTCGCCGGGCAATCCGCTGATGGCGATCGTGCCGCTCAACGCCGTGTGGGTCGACGCGAACTTCAAGGAAGTGCAGTTGAAGCACATGCGCATCGGGCAGCCGGTCGAGCTCACGGCCGACCTCTACGGCTCGGGCGTCGTGTTCCACGGCAAGGTGATCGGCTTCTCGGCCGGCACGGGCTCCGCGTTCTCGCTCTTGCCCGCGCAGAACGCGACGGGCAACTGGATCAAGGTCGTGCAGCGCCTGCCGGTGCGGATCGAGCTCGATCCGAAGGAACTGGAGCAGCATCCGCTGCGCATCGGGCTTTCGATGAACGTCGACGTGACGATCAAAAACGAGCAAGGCGGCCAGCTCGGCAACGCGCAGAACACGGTCTACCAGACCAACGTGTTCGACAACTACGGTGCGCAGGCCGATCAGGAAATCGCGCGCATCATTCAGCAGAACGCGGGCGCGGGTACGGCGGCGCAAGGCACGTCGTCGTCGGCTGCCGCGCGCGGCAAGACGGCGAAGTCCGCATCGGCCGCCAAGCTGATGTAAGCGGATTCGCCCATGTCAGCGCAAAACGTCGTTCATCCGCCGCTTTCGGGCGGCAAACTCGTCATCGGGACGATCGCCGTGTCGCTCGCGGTGTTCATGAACGTGCTCGACACGTCGATCGCGAACGTCTCGATTCCGTCGATCTCGGGCGATCTCGGCGTGTCGTCCGATCAGGGCACGTGGGTCATCACGTCGTTCGCGGTGGCCAACGCGATCTCGGTGCCGCTCACCGGCTGGCTCACGCAGCGCGTCGGTCAGGTGAGGCTGTTTCTCGGCTCGATCATCCTGTTCGTGATCGCGTCGTGGCTCTGCGGTCTCGCGCCGACGCTGCCCTTCCTGCTCGCCGCGCGCGTGTTTCAGGGCGCGGTCGCCGGCCCGATGATTCCGCTGTCGCAGACGCTGCTGCTCGCGAGCTACCCGCGCGAAAAAGCGCCGATGGCGTTATCGATGTGGTCGATGACCACGCTGATCGCGCCCGTCGCCGGTCCGGTTTTGGGCGGCTGGATCTCCGACAACATTTCGTGGCCGTGGATCTTCTACGTGAACATCCCGGTGGGCTTCGCGGCGGCGATCGCCACGTTCGCGATTTTCCGCGACCGCGACTCGGCGATCCGCAAGGCGCCGATCGACACCGTCGGTCTCGGGCTGCTGGTGATCTGGGTCGGTTCGCTGCAGATCATGCTCGACAAGGGCAAGGACCTCGACTGGTTCAACTCGACGACGATCGTCGTGCTCGCGCTGATCGCGGTGATCTCGTTCGCGTTCTTCATCGTGTGGGAGCTGACGGCGGAGCATCCGGTCGTCGATCTATCGCTCTTCGAGCTGCGCAATTTCACGGGCGGGACGATCGCGCTGTCGATCGGCTACGGGCTGTACTTCGGCAATCTCGTGCTGCTGCCGCTGTGGCTGCAGACCGATATCGGCTATACGGCGACGAACGCCGGTCTCGTGATGGCGCCAGTCGGCCTCTTCGCGATCCTGCTTTCGCCGATCACCGGCAAGTTCCTGCCGCGCACCGATCCGCGCTATATCGCGACGGCCGCGTTCCTAGTGTTCGCGCTGTGCTTCTGGATGCGCTCGCGCTATACGACTGGCGTCGATACATGGGCGCTCACGGTGCCGACGCTGATTCAGGGCATCGGCATGGCGGGCTTCTTCATTCCGCTCGTGTCGATCACGCTGTCGGGCTTGCCGGGGCATCGCATTCCTGCGGCGTCGGGGCTGTCGAACTTCGTGCGGATCATGTGCGGCGGCATCGGCACGTCGATTTTCTCGACGGCTTGGGAGCATCGTTCGATCGTGCATCACGCGCAATTGATCGAAGGCGCGAATGCGTACAACCCTGTGTTTGCGAATTCGATGCAGCAGATGGGCGCGCTCGGCTTTTCGCAGGAGCAGGCTCGAGGCTTCTTCAACAGCATGGCCACGCAGCAGGCCGCGCAGCTCGGCGTGAACGATATGTTCTATATCTCGGCGGGGATTTTCGTCGCGCTGATCGCGCTGATCTGGATCACGCGGCCCGAGCGTTCAGGCGGCGATTCAGCGGCGGCGGCATCGGCGGCGCATTGATCTCTGCCGCTCGATGATGACGAAGGCCCGGATTTCAGTCCGGGCCTTTCTCATTGGGCTGTGACAATCAGGCGTTCCGGCGCGAGCACACCCTCGCCTGCTTTCGCGACGCCCAGCAACCGGCCGCCTTCCTGCGCATAAACGCGCACGCGACCGTCTTCGAGACGCGTTTTCACGACATCCGCGAGCCGCAAACGCTGGCCGTGCAGAAAGCGTTGGGTCGCTTCGTCGTTTAGCTCTACGGCAGGAAATGTCGACAGAAGCGCGTCGACCGGTTGCAGACGCGCGTCGCGTTCGCTGTCGCTCAGGCTCGCCAGTTCGTCGAGCGTGACCGCGTGCTCGAGCGTCAAGGCGCCGACGCCCGTACGGCGCAGCGCAGTCAAATGCGCGCCGCATCCGAGCGCTTCGCCGATATCTTCCGCAAGCGTGCGCACATACGTGCCCTTGCTGCACGTCACGCGAAACGTCACGAGCGGCAACGCGCACGCGATCAACTGCAAGGCGTGAATCGTCACCGGCCGCCCTTCGCGTTCCACCGTCTGTCCGGCGCGCGCGTACTCGTAGAGCGGCTTGCCGTCGCGTTTCAGGGCGGAGTACATCGGCGGGATTTGAACGATATTGCCGAGAAACTTCGTCATCGCATCGGCAACCGCGGCTTCATCGCACGTCACGTCGCGCGTGTCGAGCGCCTCGCCTTCGGCATCGCCGGTCGTCGTGCGGATGCCGAGTCGCATCGTCGCTTCATACGTCTTGTCGGCCTCGAGCAAATCTTGCGAGAACTTGGTCGCCTCGCCGAAACACAACGGCAAAAGGCCCGTCGCGAGCGGATCGAGCGTGCCGGTGTGGCCCGCCTTCTTCGCCAGATAGAGCCGCTTCGCCTTGATCAAGGCATCGTTGCTCGACCAGCCCAGCGGCTTGTCGAGCAGCAACACGCCATCGAGCGCGCGACGTGGAATCTTCGGACCGCCTTTCACTTATGCGCCTTCTTCGTCATCTTTGGCGCGCGTCGCATTGGCTTCGTCGATCAGGCGCGACATTTCGACGGCCTTCTCGATCGTCTGGTCGTAGTGGAAATGCAGCGTCGGGACCGTGTGAATGTGCAGCCGCTTGAACAGCAGATTGTGCAGATGACCCGCCGCGTGATTCAACCCTTCCTGCGTCTGCTTCGGATCGCCCGTGAGCGTCGTGAAGTAGACCTTCGCGTGCGCATAGTCGGGCGTGAGCTCGACGCTCTGAATCGTCACGAGCCCGATGCGCGGGTCCTTCACCTCGCGCATCAGCTCCGAGAGATCGCGCTGGATCTGATCCGCAATCTGCACGTTGCGATTCGGGGATGTCTTTCTTTTTGCCATGATGTCGTTCCGTTTTCTTAGCCGCCGCCGCTTCAAATGAAAAGGGCGGAGCAAGCCGCCAGGCTCACCCCGCCCCTTTATCAGCGGCTAGCGCATTACAGCGTGCGCGCCACTTCCGTCACTTCGAAGACTTCGAACTGATCGCCTTCGACGATGTCGCTGAAGTTCTTGATCGACATACCGCACTCGAAGCCCTGACGCACTTCCTTGACGTCGTCCTTGAAGCGCTTGAGCGAATCGAGTTCGCCGGTATGGATCACGACGTTGTTGCGGATCACGCGCACCGACGAGGAGCGCTTGACGAAACCGTCCGTGACCATACAACCCGCGATCAGGCCGACCTTCGGCACGCGGATCACCTGGCGCACCTCGACCATGCCCGTCACCGTCTCGCGCTTCTCCGGCGCCAGCATGCCGGACATCGCCGCCTTCACCTCATCCACTGCGTCATAGATGATGTTGTAGTAGCGGATGTCGATGCCGTTCGACTCGGCCACCTTGCGCGCCTGAGCATCCGCACGCGTGTTGAAGCCGATGATGACCGCCTTCGACGCCGTCGCCAGATTGACGTCCGATTCGCTGATCGCGCCGACCGCGCTGTGCACGATCTGCACGCGCACTTCGTTCGTCGAGAGCTTTTGCAGCGACTGAACCAGCGCTTCCTGCGAGCCCTGCACGTCCGCCTTGACGATGAGCGGCAGGTTCTGCACTTCGCCTTCGCCCATCTGCTCGAGCATGTTTTCGAGCTTCGCGGCCTGCTGCTTCGCGAGCTTGACGTCGCGGAACTTGCCCTGACGGAACAGCGCGATTTCGCGCGCCTTGCGCTCGTCCGGGAGCACGATGACTTCCTCGCCCGCGGCCGGCACTTCCGACAGACCCTGGATTTCCACCGGGATCGACGGACCTGCCGACTTGGTCGACTTGCCGGTTTCGTCCAGCATGGCGCGCACGCGGCCATAAGCGCTGCCCGCCAGCACGACATCGCCGCGGTTCAGCGTGCCCGACTGCACCAGAATGGTCGCGACCGGGCCCTTGCCCTTGTCGAGCTTGGCTTCGATGACGAGACCCTTCGCAGCCGCTTCGACCGGCGCGGTCAGTTCCATCACTTCGGCCTGCAGCGACACGTTTTCCAGCAGATCGTCGATGCCCTTGCCGGTTTTCGCCGACACTTCGAGGAACGGCGAATCGCCGCCGTACTCTTCCGGCACCACGCCTTCCGCGACGAGTTCCTGCTTCACGCGGTCGGGATTGGCGTCCGGCTTGTCGATCTTGTTGATCGCGACGACGATCGGCACGCCGCCCGCCTTCGCGTGAGCGATCGCTTCCTTCGTCTGCGGCATCACGCCGTCATCGGCTGCAACGACCAGAATGACGATGTCGGTTGCCTTCGCACCGCGCGCACGCATCGCCGTAAAGGCTTCGTGACCCGGCGTGTCGAGGAAGGTGATGACGCCACGCGGCGTTTCGACGTGGTAAGCGCCGATATGCTGCGTGATGCCGCCCGCTTCGCCCGCCGCCACTTTCGCGCGACGAATGTAGTCGAGCAGCGAGGTCTTGCCGTGGTCGACGTGACCCATCACCGTAACGACCGGCGGACGCGGCAGCTTCTCGGCCGTGTCTTCCGTCGCTTCGCCTTCGATCAACAACGCTTCCGGATCGTCCAGCTTCGCCGCGACCGCGCGATGGCCCAGTTCTTCGACGACGATCATCGCCGTTTCCTGGTCCAGCACCTGATTGATCGTGACCATCTGGCCGAGCTTCATCATCACCTTGATGACTTCCGAAGCCTTCACCGACATCTTGTGCGCGAGGTCCGCCACCGAAATGGTTTCCGGCACGTGGATTTCGCGGATGATCGGCTCGGTCGGCGCCTGGAACGACGTCTGTTCCTGATGCTTGCCGCGTCCCTTCGGACCGCCGCGCCAGCCGCGATCGACGCCGCCGCTCGAGTCGCCGCGCGTCTTGATGCCGCGGCGCTTCGATGCGTCGTCCTGCGACCAGCCGCCCTTGCCGCCAGCCTTTTTCTTGTCGCCTGCGCCTGCGGGTGCAGTCGTCGACGGCGCGGCTGTGCCGCCAGCTGCCGGCTTCTTCGCGGCAGCGGGACGTGCAGCCTGCGCGCCTTCCGGCTTCGCGGGCTTGTGCAGCGTACCCTTCGCTTCGGCGGCCTTCGCCGCTTCCGCCGGCTTCGCGGCGGGTGCCGGTTCCGGCGCCTTCACCTGCGCCTTGCGCGGCGTGTTCATCATTTCGCGGATCGCGCGCGCTTCGGCTTCGGCCGCTGCACGGCGCTTCGCGATGGCTTCCTGTTCCAGACGCGCCTTCTCGGCCGCGGCCTTCGCGACTTCTTCCGCCTTCTTGGCGGCTTCGCGCTGCGCGGCACGCTCGCTCGCGGCCTTTTCTTCCGCGGCCTTCTCGGCGGCCAGGCGTTGCGCTTCCTCGGCTTGCTTGTCCGCTTGCTTGTCAGCCTGCTTGTCCACCGGCTTCGCTTCCGCCGCCGGCTGGGCGCGTGTCTCCTGACGCGCGGCCTGCGCCGCACGCGAGATTTCCGCTGCCTGAGCCGCGGCCGCTGCACGGCGCGCCGCCTCTTCTTCCTGCTTGCGACGCTCGGCTTCCGCCGCTTCCTCGCGGGCGCGGCGCTCGGCTTCCTCGAGCTCGAGCTTCGCCTGACGCTCCTTCAGCTCGCGCTCTTCACGCTCGAGCTGCTCGGCAGCGTGGCGCGCTTCTTCCTCGCGGCGCTGGAGTTCGGCCTCGTCGACTTCCGGCTCTTCGACATGATTCGACGCGGCCGCTTCGGGCTGCTCGACGCCGGTTTCGTCACGCTTCACGAAAACACGCTTTTTGCGCACCTCGACCTGAATGGTGCGAGCTTTACCCGTTGCGTCGGATTGTTTGATTTCCGACGTATGCCGGCGGGTCAAAGTGATCTTGCGCTTGTCGGCGTCGGAGGAACCGTGCGACTTGCGCAAATGATCGAGCAGACGCGCCTTGTCCGTCTCGGACAGGTCGTCGTTCGCGCTCGCTTTCTGGACGCCAGCCGCCTGCAACTGCTCGAGCAGGACGCCCGCAGGCATTTTGAGTTCCGCGGCAAATTGGGCTACGTTGTTACTCGCCATTCATTCCTCTTGATGCAAGGACATACCCTTGCGGTTAGATCGGGGTCACGCGGCCAGACAGGCCGCCAAATTTCAGTGCGCCATGGTCATTTCTCACTGGAACCAGTGTTCACGTGCTTTCATGATCAACGCCTTAGCGGCATCCTCTTCCATACCGGTCATTTCGACCAGTTCATCTACAGCCAGCTCCGCGAGGTCATCGCGGGTCTGAATCTGGTGCTCTGCGAGCTTGGCCAGCAGCTCGCTGTCCATGCCGTCGAGACTCTTCAAATCGAGCGCGACGCCTTCGACCTTCTCTTCGTTGGCGATGGCCATCGTGAGCAGCGCGTCACGCGAGCGATTGCGCAGCTCGTGCACGGTGTCTTCGTCGAAGGCTTCGATTTCGAGCATTTCGTTGAGCGGCACGTAGGCGATTTCTTCGAGGCTCGTGAAGCCTTCGTCGATCAGGATGTCGGCGACTTCCTCGTCCACGTCCAGACGCGCCATGAACAGCTCGCGCAACTTGCCACGCTCTTCGTTCTGTTTCAACGCCGATTCGTCCGGCGTCATGATATTGATTTGCCAGCCCGTGAGCTCGCTGGCGAGCCTGACGTTCTGGCCGGCGCGGCCGATGGCGACCGCGAGTTCGTTCTCGTCCACGACGACGTCCATCGCGTGCTTTTCTTCATCGACGACGATCGACTGGACGGCTGCCGGCGCGAGGGCGCCGATCACGAACTGCGCGGGATCTTCCGACCATAGCACGATGTCGACGTTCTCGCCACCGAGCTCGTTGCGCACGGCCTGCACGCGCGAACCGCGGATGCCGACGCAAGTGCCGATCGGGTCGATGCGCTTGTCGTAGGCGATCACCCCGATTTTCGCACGCACGCCGGGATCGCGCGCGGCTGCCTTGATCTCCAGCAGGCCTTGTTCGATTTCCGGCACTTCGAGCTCGAACAGCTTCATCAGGAATTCGGGCGCGGTGCGCGACAGCTCGATCTGCGGGCCGCGCGCGGTGCGGTCGACCTTCGCGATGTACGCGCGCACGCGGTCGCCCACGCGCAGGTTTTCCTTCGGAATCAGCTGGTCGCGGCGCAGCAGCGCTTCCACGCGCCCCGATTCGACGATGAAGTTGCCCTTGTCGAGGCGCTTCACCGAGCCGGTCATGATCTTTTCGCCGCGCTCGAGGAAGTCGTTCAGGATCTGCTCGCGCTCGGCGTCACGCACCTTCTGCAGGATGACCTGCTTGGCCGCCTGCGCGCCGATACGGCCGAATTCAATCGACGGAATCGGCTCTTCGATGTACTCGTCGATCTCCACGTCCGGCTTTTGCTCTTTCGCTTCGAACAGCAGGATTTCCTGATCGGGTTCCTGCAGGCCGGCCTCGTCCGGCACCACGCGCCAGCGGCGGAAGGTTTCATGCTCGCCGCTCTCACGGTCGATCGCGACGCGGATATCCACGTCTTCCTCGAAGAGCTTCTTCGTGGCGGAAGCAAGCGCAGCTTCCAGGGCTGCGTACACGACGTCCTTGTTGACGTTCTTTTCGCGTGCCAGCGCATCCGCCAGCATCAGTACTTCGCGACTCATTGTTTGCGGCTCCTAAAGTCAACCTTGGGGACGAGACGTGCCTTGTCGAGGTCCGCGAGCGTGAAATCCAGCATGGCGGCGCCGTCCTTCCCTTCAAATTCCAATCCGATCTTGTCGCCTTCGGGGGCGTGCAGGATGCCGCGGAACGATTTGCGTCCGTCCAGCGGCTTTTTCAATGTAATGGCCACTTCGCTTCCCGCGAAGCGCTCGAAATCCGCGAGCTTCTTGAGCGGACGGTCGAGCCCCGGCGACGAAACCTCGAGCCGGTCGTAGTCGATGTTCTCGACTTCGAGCAAGTATTGGAGCTGACGCGTGACCTTCTCGCAGTCTTCGATGGCGATACCGGCCGGCTGGTCGATATACACACGCAGCATGCCGCCTCCCGAACGCTCGAGATCGACAAGCTCGTAGCCCAGGCCCGAGACCGTGGTTTCTATCAATTCCGTCAGTTGCACAGTAACTCCAAGGTGTTCGCGCGCTCCACGCCGAAACACCTGCGGGCGAGCGCCTTCATGCGGGCGCGCACCCCTGCTCCCGAGATGCCGAACCGAAAAGCCAAAAAAAAATGGGCGCAACGCCCATCTTCTTCAACCGAGGTCGCACCCGGGCAGCGAAAAAACTACGTACCCAGCGACTTCATGATTTTAGCCATTTTTCAGGATAAACGCAAACGTAAAGCGCGCTTTCGGCCCTGTTGAGGCCCGTTTCGCGCCGATTCCGCTTCCGTGATCCTGAAAACTGAAGCGCAGCATTTCGCGCCGTCAAACCGCAACTGAAGCACCGCACATCGCCCGAATCCGCTGTACGGCGCCTACTTTGCACTTCTTTATGATTTGCGCGCTCAGCGGCCGCGCGAGCGATTGCGCGCGCCGCGGCCGGCGCCGCCGGCCTTGCCTTGTCCTGCGCCTTGCTGCGCACCACCGCCTTGCCGATTGCCGCGCTGCGCGTTGCCGCCACTCGCGCGCTTGCCCGCGCCGCCCATGCCCTGCGGTGCGCCTTGCGGGCGTGCGCCGCGCGGACCCGGACGGGCGCCAGTCGCACGATTCCCATTCGGCTCATTGCCGATGCGGTTGCCGTTCGGTTCACGGCCGCCGCGACGGCCCATGCCGCCGGCATTGCCCGCGCCCGCGTTACCGCCGAAACCGCCCATGCCGCCAAGCCCAAAGCCGCCGGAAGTAGCACCGCCCGGCTGACCGCGCCGACCGCCGCGTCCCGGCGTCTGCTGCTGCGTCATGCGCGAATGCGAACTCAGCACCGGCTCACGCGTGATGAAGCCCATCGACGTCTGCATCGGATCGGGTTGCACGCGCGGCGCAGAGCTGCGTCCGCCCTTCTCGGCCGTCGGCACCTTCAGCCCGACCGACGCCAACAGGCTGCGCACCTGATTATCCTCGAGCTCTTCCCAGCGGCCGCGCTTCAGCCCGCGCGGCAGTGCGATCGGACCGTGGCGCGTACGGATCAGGCGGCTCACCATGAGGCCCGCCGCTTCGAACATGCGGCGCACTTCGCGATTGCGGCCTTCCGCCAGCGCGACGTGATACCAGTGATTCGTGCCCTCGCCGCCGCCGTCCTGAATACGCAGGAAATTCGCGGGGCCGTCGTCGAGCTCGACGCCCTTCAGCAGCTTCTGCTTCATCGCTTCCGACAACTGGCCGACCACGCGCACCGCGTACTCACGCTCGACGCTGTAGCGCGGATGCATGAAGCGGTTCGCCAGATCGCCGGACGTCGTGAGCAGCAGCAGGCCTTCAGTGTTGAAGTCGAGACGACCGACCGCGAGCCACTTGGCCGTTTTCATCGACGGCAGCTTGTCGAACACGGAAGGACGGCCTTCCGGGTCGGCGTGGCTGACGATCTCGCCCGTCGGCTTGTGATACAGCAGGATGCGCGGCGGCTTGCTCGCGAGCTTGCGCTTGAGCGGCTTGCCGTTGATGCGCACCTGATCGGTCGGCATGATGCGCTGGCCGATGTGCGCGGGCTCGCCATTCACCGACACGCGGCCGGCGATGATCAGTTCTTCCATGTCGCGGCGCGAGCCCATGCCCGCATCGGCGAGCACCTTGTGCAGCTTCGGCGCGTCTTCGTCCGGTTCCAGCACGCGCTTTTGCTGAGGCGCGTTGCGGCCGCGACGCAGCATCGGTGCGCGCACGCCCGAACCGTTGTCGGCGTCGAAGGCCGGCGAGGTCACGTAGGCGAACACGTCGTCGACGGCGGCAGCGGCCGCGCTCTCGACCGTCGCGGGTCCCGCGTCGTTGCGCTGCTTGCCGCGCTTTTGCTGCGGCGGGCTCTTACGCTGACCGCCCTCGCGCGGTGCGGACGCGGGTGCCTGCGCAACCGCTTCGCCGGCGATATCCGCGCTGACTTCGGCGGCTTCGGCGCGCGCATTCTTGCGGCCACGCGGATTCGCCCCTTCGCTCTTGCGCGGCTTGCCGTTCGGATCCTTGCGCGGCGTACGCACCTGCGCGGCGACGACGCCATCGGGCGGCGTCTCGTTTACTGCGCCCGGCGTCTCCGGCGCGCCCTCGGCGCCCTTGGTCTTCGCGACAGCGCGCCGCCGTGCGATCAGGCTGCGCGGCCCGCGGCGCAGTCCGCGACGCGGACGGTCATCGCCCTCGCCGCCCTCCTCGGTGCGGTCGGTACGCGTGCGTTCGCCGGCGTCGGCCGACTCAGGTGCGTCCGCGGCGTGCACGGGGCGCGCGGATTCAGGCGAATCGCTGTCGTGGGAGTGTGTCAAAACAACCTCAAATGTCGAATCGCGCGCCCGTCGCGGGCGCGTCTAAAAATCCGCTGATTGCACCGGCTCGTCGTCTCGAAATGATCTTTATGGAGAGCCGGATTGCAAAATCAGGGGCCATGCAAACTGAATCAGGCGCGGCGCGCCTTCGGTTCTTCGGAGTCGTCGTCCAGTTCGTCGTCGTTCGATGGACTCGTGTCTTCTTGCTCTTCACGCGGCATTGGCAGGGGCGCGGCGAACGCTTCATGCCCTTCGCGAGCCTCGTGAGCTTCATGCGCATCTTGCGCGACGCCCGACGGCTGCGCGTGAATCCCGGCCGGCAATGCGGCGCGCTCATCCTGCGCATCCGCATGTTCCGTTCCGAGTCTTTCCTGCTGTTCTTCTGTCTCTTCTTGCCCGATGGCAACACTCGCCGCGCGCTCATCGCTGCCGGACGCTCCGGCTTCGATCGATGCTGCCGCTTCAACCGCGTTGACCGGCGCGGCGGCATCGCGTTCCCCGTCGACCAACGCTTCTTGCGGCTGGCTTGCCGGCTGCGCGTCGCCCGCTACGCTGTCGGGAAATTCGATCGAATGCTGCGCGAGCAGCGATGCTTCCAGTTGCGCCGACGGATTGTCCAGCGCGGGCAGCTCGTCGAGCGCGGTCAGGCCGAGGTCGTCGAGAAACTGCTTGGTCGTCGCGTAGAGCGCCGGGCGGCCCGGCACGTCGCGATGACCGATCACCTCGATCCAGCCACGGTCTTCCAGTTGCTTCACGACCTGCGTGTTCACCGTCACGCCGCGGATCTCTTCGATATCGCCTCGCGTCACCGGCTGCCGATACGCAATGATCGCGAGCGTTTCGAGCACGGCCCGCGAATACTTGGGCGGCTTCTCCGGGTGCAGCCGGTCGAGATAGGTCCGCATCGCGGGCTTGCTCTGAAAGCGCCAGCCCGAAGCGAGCGCCACCAGTTCCACGCCGCGGCCCGACCAGTCGGCCTTGAGCGCTTCGAGCAGCACGCGAACGGTATCCGCCGAAATGTCGTCGGCGAACAGCTTGCGCAATTCATTCAGCCTCAGCGGTTCCTGCGCGCAAATCAAAGCAGTCTCGAGGACGATCTTCGCCTCTTGGGTATTCATGCAGCTTGAGTCAACCCTGTATGGTCAATGATTCAATTCAAATCGAGCTTGCGCAGGACCGAACGCTACCAAAATGGTGCGAACGATAAAGCTGGACGCGGAGTTTCAAGACGCGCTCGCCCGATTGTAATCGGTCATATTGATTGGGAGCACGCACCGGGGAGAGGCGGTATCGGGCGATCGGTGAGCGAACGCCGGGCCATCCCAGCCGGACGAGGTGGCGCTTTCATAGGCGAAAGCGCGTGACTGAGCGCCATATTACGCAAAAACAACCGGTGCGTAAAGGTGATCGATTCATCCGCGCCCGGCTCACTCGACGCCCTTCCTGCTACTCAGACGATACCGCGGGTCGCCAGGAAGCGCTGCAGACGCTCGACGCCCACATCCAGCCGCGCGGGATCGCACGCATAGCACCAGCGCACGAAGCCTTCACCCTCCGGACCGAACGCGCTGCCCGGCGCGAGCCCGAGGCCGGCTTCGCGCACGAGCGATTTGCACAGCTCGAGACTGTTTTGCGCGCCCGGCAGCGCAAAAAACAGATACATCGCGCCGTCGGGCGTGCGCACGTCGACGCCCTCGATCGACTGCAAGGCTTTCACCAGATGATCGCGGCTCGCGCGCAGATCGGCGACGAGCGCCTGCGTGAAGCGCTCGCCCTCTTCGACCGCGACGACGCCCGCCTGCTGCACGAACGACGGCGCGCACGAAGTGTTGTATTCGACGAGCTTGCCAAGATCGTCCATCAGTTGCGTCGGCGCGACGAGCCAGCCGAGCCGCCAGCCGGTCATCAGCCACGCCTTCGAGAACGAATTCACCGCGATCACGCGCTCGTCACGCCCGGCAAGATCGAGAAACGACGGCGCCGCCTGGCCGGGCGCGCCATCGTCGTAATAAAGGCGCTCGTAGACTTCATCCGCGACGATCCAGATGCCGTGACGCCGACAATGCTCCAGCACGATGCGCTGCTGCTCGCGCGTCATCGTCCAGCCGGTCGGGTTGTTCGGCGAGTTGATCATCAGCATGCGCGTGCCCGGCGTGAGCGCGGCAAGCAGGCGCTCGAGATCGAGTGTCCAGCCGCCCGGGCCATAGATCAGCGCGACCGTGTCGACGCTCGCGCCCAGAATCTTCGGGATCTCGACGAGGTTCGGCCAGAGCGGCGTCACCGCGACGACGCGGTCTCCCGCGCCGACGACGAGTTGCGCCGCCAGCATCAGCGCGTTCACGCCGGCGCTGGTCACGGCGATGTGCTCGCGCGTCGTCGCGCCGTGCAGCGCGCTCACGTAGCGACTGAGCGATTCGCGCAGCGGCGCAATGCCGAGGTTGTGCGTGTAGAAGGTGGCGCCGTCGGCGAGTGCGCGGCTCGCGGCATCGCGGATGAACGGCGGCGTCACGCGATCCGATTCCCCGAACCAGAACGGCAGCACGTCGGCGACGCCGAAGCCCGCGTTCGCCACCTCGCGGATCTGCGACGGCCGCAACGCACGCACGGCGTCACGCGCATTGGGCGCGCCGAATCCATGCGCGCCCGCAAGTTGATGCAGTTCGCTGACCACCGCTCCTTCCGATTCACTCATCGCCCGCCCCGTCGACTTGTCTTAAAAAAAGAAGTCTAACGCGCGTGGCGTCTTTTCGAGACGCGAAACCGCCTCATCCGAGGTCTTCCGCACGCCTCGGCAGCGATGCGATCAGGGACCACACCGATTCCGCCGCGGGCGACAGCGAGCGATCTCGCCGCCGCACGAGTTCGACGGTGCGCTCCGAGCGCGGCTCGATCGGCAGAGCGACGAGCGACGAGTCCGCCGGAAGCGGCAGCGCGAGCCACGGCAACACGCTCACGCCGACGCCCGCCTCGACGAGCCCGAACACCGTCGCCGAATGTCCGAGTTCCTGAACCACCTGGGCTTCGACGCCGTGCTTCTGCATGACGGCGTCGATGATCGGCCGGCTGCCCGACGCATGATCGAGCATCACGAGGCGCTCGCCGGCGAGCGCTTCCCACGGCACGGCGGACTTGCGCCCGAGCGGATGATCGCGCCGCGCGACGAGGCAGAAGGAATCGGTCATCACCGGCTCGCCGTGCAATTCATCCGACGAAAACGGACCGATCACCACACCGAAATCGACTTCGCCGGATTTCACCTTGCGCAAGACGTCCGACTGCACGTCGTCGCGCAGGCTCAGGGTAATCAGCGGGAACTGCTGCAGACAGGACGCGATGACGCGCGGCATCAGCCGGCACGCGACGGTCGGGCATGCCGCAACGATCACGCGCCCGCGCCGCTGCTGGCTGAGATCGCGCACTTCGCGCAGCGCTTCGTCGAGGGCGGCCAGAAGGCGCGATACGGTGCCGACGAGATTCGCGCCCACGTCGGTCAGTTGGACCTCACGGGTCGTCCGGTCGATCAGTTTGAGACCGATTTCTCCTTCGAGCTCGCGCACGCAACGGCTGACCGCCGACTGCGTGAGACCGATCTCGTCGCCCGCGCGGCTGAAACTGCGCAGCCTCGATACTTCGATGAAGACGCGCAATTGTCGCAACGTCACGTTAAAGGGCGCATTCATTCCGATATCTCATCAACGACTTTGTTTGATGAACATTGTAACGAGCATTGATCGGACTTGACGCGCGAACGTACGTTTCGCTGCAGTGCAGCAGATTGCGCAAACGCACGTCAGATGGGCCTATTGCACTTGATTGGTGATTGTCCCGATTTCTTAATCAGTCTGTTTCGGGTCTGATACGGGCCATGCTGGCATCGCGTCAGCCTACTGCCATGCGGGTTTCCCGGATTTCGCGACATGCATGGCACGGTTCTCGCATTTCCTTGCGCACAGAAGTCGGAGTCAACGCGGTTACATCGAACATCGTCCGCCGCTACCGCTCCGACCTTCCCTGGTATTCGTTCAACGGATTCCGACCAGAGTGCGCGGCGCGGGGCAGCGCACCGGGGTTAGCTTCGCTGAGGTGAGATATGGTGCTGTTCGACGATTTGAGAGATAACGAGTGGGCGCTAGTTGAGGCATTGTTCTGTGCCGAACCGGCGCGTAGCGAACGGCGCGGGCGTCCGCGCGTCGAGGCGCGAGCCGTGGTCAATGCGGTCTTGTGGGTATTGTCGACGGGCGAAGGCTGGTCGAAGCTGCCCGGGCGATATCCGTCGCCACCGACCTGCCGCCGCCGCTTCGATGAATGGCAGGCGGATGGCACGCTGGCCGAGATCGTGAAGCGCCTTTCCGGCAACGGCCGGGAGGTGTCGCTGCGCGGTCGGATCGGATCGAGCGCTGCGAAGCCGCCGGCGCCGCCGAGCCGCGACCGCTTGCGTGGCGCGTTCTGGACCAATCCGGAATCGTGGCGCGCGCCGGCCAAGATGGCCTGAGCGAGTTCGCTTGCACCGAAACCGGCGATCGCCGGTTTCGTTCGGCATTTCACCTCTCGCGCGAGTTGCAGCCTGCGCGATCCTCGCCCCCTTCCGAATTCGATGGCCCTGATTTCGCCTAACACGGCGAAGCGCGGCACGTCCCGGACGAAACAACTCTTTACTATTCCTTACAGCGCTTCTGCGGATCGAAGCTTAGCGTGGTGTTGATCGAACAAGCCTCACGAAGGCTTCGAGGATTTCGCCATGAAGGCATCGACACTGCTCGTCAATGGCGCCTTTGTCGCGCTCACGAGCACCGCGGCGATGAGCCAGGCCCAGCCGCCGCCTCCGGCATCCGATTTCCATGTGAGTACGAAGGCGTCGATGGCCGCATCGCAGAATGTCGGCCGCAATCGTGATGCGGCGCCGCCTGCTCCGCGCGGTGATCTGCGCGGCGACATCGCGAGCAACGTGCGCGCACGTCCGGATTCGGAGCGCGACGCGCGTTCCCGGCATCATTGAGCGCGCTGGCACGATTGCGCACATTGCGCGGAACCACTCCGGCGCACGTCAGTCACACCCTATGCCATGAGCACAGCATGGCAACAGTGAGATCCGGTCTGCCCGTGTCCTTCGCGATACGGGCTTTTTTTTGATTTCCACCTATGTAGGCCGTCTGTCGGCATCTTTCGTCCGACGACGATGCTCCCTCGACTTGAACGTCGACCATCAACCGGGAACCGGCAGTGTCAGACTCGCGCCTCCAGAACCGCTTCCTGACCGCCGAAGGTATAGCGCTCAGCGCGGCGCAAGTCCCAGTCGGTGGAGCGCTCGTCGCGGGAAAGCCGCGAGAATTCCTGCTTGCCGCGTTCGGTGACCACCGCGATATCGACCGGTGCATGGAATCCGGGCGCGGGCGCCACGGTGCGCTGCCGGGCGAGCTCGAGCAGTCCGAGCGCGCGCAAGAGATCGAAGACATTGGGGCGTTTCGCCCAGGGAACCTGACGATACTGCGCTCGGCGAAGTGCTTCGAGTACAACTTCGTTGGAATACGTGGTCATCTCGTTCTTTCTTCCTGTGCAGCCATGACGACGCTCGTGACGGTCGCAAGACGGTCCGCGACGTCGACTAAACGCGACGCGCCGAATTTCGTCTGCGAGGCGAACTCATGGCTTGCAGTCGAATGTTTGGCCGCCGCTTGCGTTAGGTGCTGCTTTCTATTACAAGCCCCCGTTGACAGCGCGCTGATCACGCGCTTTGCTGCGACACCCCGCCGATGCGTTCCGAAGCACGCGATGACGGAACGAATTGTCCTAAAACCAATACGTTACCCCAATCAAATTGGTTTCATTCACTTTATTGCTGCTTTTTTTTGCACTATTTGCGCTGTGGCGGACACGCCGCGCACAAATTGCCATCGTCTTTGTGGCGCTCGCATGGGCTATCGGCGCGGGCTGGCTGACGAACCCTCTGCTCGATCTCGCCCAGCGCGGCTATCGTCATACGGACATGCCGACGTTCGCGCCGCAGACGACGATCGTGCTGATGGGCGCCGGCACCGCGCGCCATGCCTCGGGACTCGTTCCGAAGTCCGATGCGATGCCGCGCATCGCCGCCGCGGCGACGCTCTATCGGCAGTGCCGTGAAACCGGCGCATCCTGCAAGGTGATCCTGAGCGGCGGCGATCCGCAGGATCACGGGCAGGCCGAAGCCGACAATTACGCACCTTACGTGCTCGCGCTGGGCGTCGCTGCGGGCGATCTCGTGCGCGAGAACCGGAGCCTCAATACATACCAAAATGCCCGTAACGTGGCCGATATTGTGGGCCCTTCACATGACAACCGTTTGATCGTCGTCACATCCGCGTACCACATGCGGCGCTCGCTGCGCGCTTTCGAAGCATTCGGTTATGCGCCCGTGCCCTACGTGTCGGACGTGCGCCACAACCGCGTCACACTCTTGCCGCGCAGACGAGGCTTTGCAAACAGCGAGCTAGCGATGCACGAACTCGTCGGACTTGCGCGCTTCGATGTGTATCGCTGGCTGCATCTCTATTGAACCAGCCTCGGTCGAACAAGCGCAATGCTAAGCACTCTGAAGTAACCCAAAGCATTGCGCATGATCACGAATAACTGGTTTCAATTGAACGCACGACACACCGCTGCCCGATTCCGGGCTTATGATTGAGAGTGTCTGATCGTCACGCGCAGCATTTGCGGTGACGGCTCGCGCAACAGCGGGAGCGATTCTTGCTCAGGCTGCATGCGTCGTTCCACCGGATCGGACGGGCGATTCCCGGGTTCAACTACTATTAGGAGGTAACAATGAAGAAAGTGTCCCTGGCTGTTCTTTTGTCCCTCAGCGCGGTCGCGTCGGGCGCCTACGCCCAGAGCGATCAGGGCGTGACGATGAGCACCGATCCCGCCAAGATCGCAGACATCGAATCGCGCGCGCAAACCCTCCAAACGCAGCAGGACAACGCGCAAAGCATGCGCACGCAGGCGCCTTCGCACAAATCGATGCATCACAAGAAGCAGCAGAGCAAGCCGATGTCCGGTTCGAGCCAATAAGCCCGACATTCACCCCGACATTCGCTGTTACTGCTGTACGTGCTCAGGCACGGGGTCATTCACGCCGCCCTGGAGTCGACGCATCGACTCCAGGGCGGCGCGAGCGTTTTTTAGGCGATGACGTACTCGACTTCACACACGCGCTGCGCGATGCGTCACCCAGTCGCCGCTCTCGATGCGCGGCAAACCGGAAACGGCCGCCGCCGCAACCGGATAAATCAGGCAGTCGATCCGATCTTTCTGCCCCTCGATCTCCACCTCGATATGCAGACGATGCGCGCGGAATAACCCTTCCACGCCCGGATACACGTCTTCGATCTCATCGAGGACGGGCACGAGCGCGTCTTCGATCCGATAGACGTCGCCGCGGATCGGCGCACCCTCGTCGTCGATCACGAGTCCCGGATAAGTACCGAAGTCGAAGAGCCGCCCCCGGACATGCGCAGCGCCGATCCAGACGGGCGCAGCGATGGCGTGCCGCTCGGCCGCATGGCGGATATCGTTGGCCTCGCCCGCTCGCAGCGTGCCGTAGACAAAGACGTATTGCATCGAAAAAGGCGCTCCAGTCGCTCGAAGGTGATGAACGGCATTATGCGCTGCGCAAAAATCGCAGCGCCATGTCGTCGCGCGCCAGGGCTCGCGCTTTCGGCTACCATCGGCGCGTGGTGACGCATCAAACCCATCGACCCGAATGAACATGGCTACGTTTGTCGAATCGAGATCGTCGAGCGAGGAAGTCGAGCATCTCGATATTCCCGTCGAACATTCGCCGACGCTCGATCACCCGATTCGCGTGCGCTCGCGGCCGGTGCCGTACGGCGTGCGGATCGCGCTGCATACGCATCCGTGGGCGCAGGTCGCCTATACGTCACGCGGTGTGCTGCGCGTCGCGACCGTCGATTCGACCTGGATGGTGCCGCCCTCGCGCGCGATCTGGGTGCCGCCCAATGTCACGCATGAGGTCGTGATCGTCGAGGACGCCTATCTCCGCACACTTTACGTCGATGCGAGCGTCGTGCCGGCGGGCCTTGGCGCGTGCCGGGTCGTCGAGGTGTCGCCGCTCTTGCGCGAGGTGATCGCCGCGCTCGACGAAGAATCGATCTCCCGTCAACGCGAACGGCTGCTCGGCACGCTCGCGCTCGATGAAATCATCCGATCGCAACCACTGCCTTTATCCGTACCGATGCCCAATGAGAAGCGCCTGCGCGCGTTGTGCAACGCCGTGCTCGCCGATCCGTCACATTCCGATTTGGAGCGATGGTCCTCGGAAGCCGGCGCGAGCACGCGCACTATCGCGCGGCTCTTTCGGCGTGAACTGGGTGTGAGTTTTTCGCAATGGCGCCAGCAAGCAGTGCTGGCGCGCGCCATTCCCTTGCTGAGCCAGGGCCGTCCGCTCGCGCAAGTGGCGCGCGAACTGGGATACCAGAGCCAAAGCGCCTTCTCCGCGATGTTTCGCCGCGCGTTCGGCGAAAGCCCGCGCGCATTTTTTGCACGCGATAGCGGCGACAACCGCGATGGGCGCGATGTCGACGGCGCATAGCACGCACGCGATGCGCTTCGCTCAGACGCGCCGGACCATATGACGGATCGCGCCGAGCTGCGCGAGACGCGGCCCCGCCGGTCGGTAGCCGAGACGCATGTAGAGACGCGCCGCCGGGTTATCGACGAACACGCGCAGCTGACATTCGGCCAGCCCGCGCGCCCTCGCCCAGCGATGCGCTGTATTGAGCAGGAATGTGCCCGCCCCGCGCCCGCGGAATCCTTGCGCGATCTGCACGTCGCGGATATGCAGCGAATTGTCTTCCTCGGTGACACGCATTACGCCGATCGGCGTGCCGTCGGCCTCGAGGATGAAATTTTCGGATTCGCGCCAGCTACAGAGAAAGAGATCGCCGCGCCAGACGAGATTGTGACGCCGGTAGTAACCGACCATGTTGTCGTGCGTGAGCGCTTCGGCGAAGGCGAAGTCCGCCATGATCGCCTGGCGCAGTTGATAGAGCGAGAGATCTTCGGTCGGGTCGAGCATCGCACGGGCACGAGAACAAGTGCCTAAACACTAAGGCAGCGCGCGCAGGCTGGCAATGGCCTTATGACGTCAGGGTGTGGATGGAATGTGTAATCCGGCGATCGGGAAATGAGCCGAAAATGGGCGGGACAAAAAAAATCCAGCCGGGAGGCTGGATTTTTCACAACATATTGGCGGAGCGGACGGGACTCGAACCCGCGACCCCCGGCGTGACAGGCCGGTATTCTAACCAACTGAACTACCGCTCCACTTCTTTCCATCGGTTCGCAGTGCCGTTTGCGAACTTGCAGCGCTTTTACTAGCAGCCGCCGATATTCTGGCGTCCCCTAGGGGATTCGAACCCCTGTACTCACCGTGAAAGGGTGATGTCCTAGGCCTCTAGACGAAGGGGACTTCAACTTCTATCCAACCTGCAACCCGGCCGCGGCGAAAAAAAACCGGCTCTCAGTAGCCGGAGTGTTCCTGCTCGCAATTCCAGTTGCAAGTGTTGGCGGAGCGGACGGGGCTCGAACCCGCGACCCCCGGCGTGACAGGCCGGTATTCTAACCAACTGAACTACCGCTCCACTTCTTTCCATCGGTTCGCGGTGTCACCCGCGAGCTTTGCAGCGCTTTTCTAGCAGCCGCCGATGTTCTGGCGTCCCCTAGGGGATTCGAACCCCTGTACTCACCGTGAAAGGGTGATGTCCTAGGCCTCTAGACGAAGGGGACAGAAACTTGTGTATCTGTCTTTACTACGAATTCGAAGATCTGCTCACTTACTTGCCGCCGATCAACGAAGACCAAAATTCTATACAACTTCGCGCTACTTGTGAAGTATTTTCTGCGCCTTCCGAGTTTTCCGGAGAACAACTTTGCGCTACTTCATCTGTTCTTTGGTGGAGGTAAGCGGGATCGAACCGCTGACCTCTTGCATGCCATGCAAGCGCTCTCCCAGCTGAGCTATACCCCCTTGCAGAACAGAAACGAGATTGTATAGGGCGTTTTTGAAGTTGTAAATACTGTCTGACGACTGAAGCGAAATTTTCTTGCCTCGGTTCTCGCGATCGCGCGCAATGGATGACGCGCCGACGCTTTCGATGGCGATCCGGCGAGTCATCCGTTTGGGCGAGATCAGCCCGCGGCCTTCTCCAGGCGCCGCAACACGGTATCACGGCCGAACAGCATCAGCACCGCGTCGATCGACGGCGTATGAGTCGTGCCCGCGACCAACAGGCGCACTGGCATCGCGAGTTGCGGCATCTTGAGCTTGTGCGCGGCGAGCGTAGACTTGAGCGCCGCCGAGATGGCCTCCTTGGTCCACTCCACGCTTGCAAGCGCCGCACGCAAGTCCGCGATGGCCGGACGCACCGCATCGGTGACATGCTGGGTAAAGGCGTCCGGAGCAATGACGGGCTCGCGATAGAACATCGCGGCGTTATCGGCGATTTCCTTCACCGTCGATGCGCGATCCTTCAGCAGCCCGATCACCTGATCGAGCGGCGCGCCGCCATCGATCGCTGCGGCGTCGATGCCCGCCTGCGCGAGGAACGGCTTCGTCAGTTCCGCGAGCCGTTCGTTGTCCGCTTCCTTGATGTAATGCGCGTTCAGCCAGTTGAGCTTGTCGTGGTCGTACTGCGCCGGCGACTTGCCGAGATGCTCGAGATCGAACCATTCGACGAACTGCTCGCGCGAGAAAATCTCCGCGTCGCCGTGCGACCAGCCGAGCCGCGCGAGATAGTTCACCACCGCTTCGGGCAGAAAGCCGTTGTCGCGATAACCCGTCACGCTCATCGCGCCGTGACGCTTGCTCATCTTCTCGCCCTGCTCGTTCAGCACGGTCGGCAAGTGCGCGTAGACCGGCACCTCGCCGCCCAGCGCGCGCAGGATGTTGATCTGACGCGGCGTGTTGTTCACGTGATCGTCGCCGCGAATGACGTGTGTGATCTTCATGTCGAGATCGTCGACGACCACGCAGAAGTTATAAGTCGGCGTGCCGTCGGGGCGGGCGATCACGAGATCGTCGAGTTCTTCGTTCGAAATTTCGATGTGCCCTTTCACCGCGTCGTCCCACGCGACCGCGCCCGTCAGCGGATTGCGAAAGCGCACGACGGGCGCAACGCCTTCCGGAATCGGCGGCAGCACCTTGCCCGGCTCCGGGCGCCACGTGCCGTCGTAGCGCGGCTTCTCGCCCGCGGCGCGCTGACGCTCGCGCAATGCGTCCAGTTCTTCCGTCGACATGTAGCAGTGATAGGCGAGACCCTTCTCCATCATCTGCGCGACGACCTCGCGATAACGGTCCATGCGCTGCATCTGATAGAACGGGCCCTCGTCGAAATCGAGGCCGAGCCACGCCATGCCTTCGAGGATCGCATCGACCGATGCATCGGTGGAGCGCTCGAGATCAGTATCTTCGATGCGCAGCACGAAAGTGCCCTTCATCTTGCGCGCGAACGCCCACGGATAAAGCGCGGAGCGGATATTGCCGAGATGGATGAAGCCGGTCGGGCTCGGTGCGAAGCGTGTACGGACTTGGGTGGTCATTGCTGTTTGCTCGATGGAGGGCGGCGCGCGCTGTCTTGCTCGAATCGCGCTCGAAATCCGCTCAAAATGAGACGAAATTATACTCGCCGCCCGCTTTGTGTCGGCCGGGTCGCCTTTTGTTTTATGATGTGCGCGCTTTTCCCGATCTCCCGGGACGCCCGCCTGCAAAGCCCGCACGGACAGGCCGACCGGGTCCGCTGCATCGCCGGAGCACATCTTGAGTTCATCGTCACCCCGTCTTTCGCGCCGCGCGTTTTCGCTCGCGGCCGCATCGTCCGTTCTCGCCGCCTGCACCACCACGCGCGGGGGCATCTCGGGCGACACCGCATCAGGCACGCCGGCCGCGCCGCCGAAGACCGAACCGCAGCGTCCGCCGCGCATCGGGCTCGCGCTCGGCGGCGGCGCCGCGCGTGGCTTCGCGCATATCGGCGTGATCAAGGCGCTGGAGGCGCGCAACGTGCAGGTCGATCTCGTCGCGGGCACGAGCGCGGGCTCGGTCATCGCGGCGCTGTACGCGTCGGGGATGAACGGCATCGCGATCAACAAGCTGGCTTTGACGATGGATGAAGCATCGATCAGCGACTGGGCGATGCCCTTTCGCGCGCGCGGGATTCTGCAGGGCGTGGCGCTTCAAAACTACCTGAACAAGACGCTCGACAACCGTCCGATCGAGAAGATGGCGAAACCGCTCGGCATCGTCGCCACCGATCTGAAAAGCGGCCAGCCGATTCTCTTTCAGCGCGGCAACACGGGCGTCGCGGTGCGCGCGTCGTGCAGTGTGCCGTCGATCTTCGAGCCGGTGAAGATCGGCGGCCGCGAATATGTCGACGGTGGTCTCGTGAGTCCGGTGCCGGCGGCATTCGCGCACAAGATGGGCGCCGACTTCGTGATCGCGGTCGATATCTCCGCGCGTCCGGAAAGCGGGCTCACGTCCAGCTCCTTCGATGTGCTGATGCAGACCTTCACGATCATGGGTCAGACGATCAAGGCCTACGAGCTCGACAAGTACGCGAACGCGGTGATCCGCCCGAATCTCGCCGCGATGAGCAGCAGCGACTTCAGTCAGCGCAACGCATCGATTCTTGCGGGCGAGGAAGCGGTCGCGAAGATGTGGCCGACGCTGCAACGTCAACTGGCGGAAAGCGGCGCACGGGTCTGATCCATTTGCTGCTTTGAAAGCGACGAGGCCACGCAATTGCGTGGCCTCGATCGTTTTAGCGCAGCGACTTCACCTTGTCGGCGCTTATGTCGGCGGGCTGACCGCCCCACGTCGCGCGCAGATAGTTCGCAAGCTGCGCGATCTGTTCGTCGGTGTAGGTGCCCGCGAAGCCCGGCATGTGCTGCATGTTCTCGAGACCCGGGAACCGCTGCGCCTCGATGCCGTCGAGCATCGACACGATCAGGTTGCGCGGATCCGCCTGGCGCAAGGTCGAGTTACCGTCCATCGCGACCGCGACGTGCGGCTTGCCCTGACCATCGAAGCCATGACAGCCGGCGCAGGAATCGAGGTAAAGACTGCGGCCCGCCGCGAGTTGCGTGGGATCGTCGACCTTTGCGGCGACGAGCGGCGCGGGTTTGGGCGGCGCGTCGCCGAGCAGATACGTCGCGAGCGCGCGCGAGTCGTTTTCGCTCAGATGCTGCGTGCTCAGATAGACCACGGGATGCATCTCGCCGAACGCGGAGCCCTGTTTCGCGAAGCCCGTAGCGAAAAACGCCTGCAGGTCCGCGCCCGTCCAGCCGCGCGCGGCCAGCGCGGCGGGCGTGATGTCCGGCGCGCCGATACGGCCGAGTTCGCCGCCCTGCAAGGTCTTCGCGTCCTGCATCTGGCCGAACGCGCCGCGCGGTGTATGGCATTCCGCGCAATGACCCAGAGCGTTGGCGAGATAGCGCCCGCGCGTCCAGTCGGCGGATTGTCCCGACGATGCATCCGGCAGCGCGTCTTTCAGGAACAGCATGTCCCAGAAACGCACGGCGAAGCGCACGTTGTACGGAAACTTCAGATCGGCTGCGACGTTCGGCGCCGGCGCGGGCTTTTGCGCCATCAGATAGGCGTAGATCGCGTCGCTGTCCTCGCGCGACATCTGCCGGTACGAGGTATAGGGCATCGCCGGATACAGCTTGTGCTTCGGCGCCACGCCATCGTGCAGCGCGCCGTACAAATCATCGGCGCTCCACGTGCCGATGCCGTGTTTCGGATCAGGCGTGATGTTGGTGCCATAGAACGTGCCGAACTGCGATTCGAGCTTCACGCCGCCCGCGAACGGCGCCCCGTTTTGCGCGGTATGGCACGCGGCGCAATCGGCGGCCTGGGCGAGGTAACGGCCGCGCGTGATCTGTTCGGGCGAGTTCTTCGGCGATGTCGCGGCGTCGTTGTGCCCGCCGCAACCGGCAAGCGCGAAGGACACGGCGGCGAGCGGCGCAAGGAAGTGCTTCAGGATCGATCTCGTCATGCCGCGTCCTTCACGAGTCCGGGCGTGGCGAGCACGAGATCCTTCACCGCTTCGTAGTAGCGCACATAGCCCGTGCAGCGGCAGATGTGCTCGTTGAGCGCGTCCATGATCGTCGCCTCGATCCGGTCCTTCGTGATCGGATCGCGCTTCAGCTTTTCGATCAGCACCGTCGTCGCGTTGACGAAACCCGGCGTGCAATAGCCACACTGGAAGCTGAAGTGCTCCAGAAACTTCTGCTGCACCGGTGACATTTCGACGACCTCGCCCTGCTCGTTGCGCTTCGCATGGCCTTCGACGGTGCGTACGGTCTTGCCGTCGAAGACATGCGCGCCGTTGATGCACGTGCGCACTTCCTCGCTCGTGCCGTCGGGTTTGTCGACGATCACGACGCACGCGTGGCAGATGCCCTGCCCGCAGCCGAGACGCGAGCCGGTGAGCCCGAGATATTCGTGCAGAAAATCGATCATCGGCAGACCGGCGGGCACCTGCATCGGCCCGATCTTCGCGCCGTTGATCGTCATCGAGAGCGCGCGCGATTCGATGCCCGCGGCGGATTGGGTGGCCGTCATGCGAGCACCTCCTGAATGTTTTTCGGCGTCACCGGCAGATCGGTGAAGCGATGGCCGATCGCATGCGCGATCGCGTTGACGATGGCCCCGACGACGGGAATCATCACCACTTCGGCGATGCCCTTCGGCGGATCGGTTTCGGTGAGCGGCGGCAGGACTTCGCTGGTCTGCGCCCACACCGCGACGTCGCTCGCGAGCGGCAGGTGATAGCGGTTGAAGTTCCACGTTCCGTTGCCCGGGCCGTCTTCGTAGAGCGGCAGATACTCATGCAGCGCGTGACCGATGCCCATCGCGATGCCGCCCTGCACCTGACCCGACACGAGCGCGGGCGAGAGCTGATTGCCGCACTCGAAGATCGAGTGATGCGAAAGCAGTTCGACCTTGCCGCTCGCTTCGTCGATGGCGAGTTCGACGAGCGTGCCCAGCGCGCTGTAGTACGTGACGGCCGCATTGTTGCGGCTCACCGGCGCGATGAACACCTTTTTGCGATCGAGCACCGTGTAGCCGTTCGACGTGACCTTTCCGTTCTTGCCTGCGTCCAGTCGTACCGAAAGACCGTCGATCGGCAGACGCTCCGCGCTGCCGGCGATATCGAACAGCGCCTCGCTCCACTGCCAGCGGTTGAACGTGTGCACCGTCGCACCGGTGACGAGGCCGAGCTCGTGCGCCTTTTTCGCGAGCTGTTCGAAGGGCAGCGGCGCCATGCCGCCGGCGGAGAGCGTGCCGTCGATCCAGCGCGCATCCTCGATGCGCACGACGAACGACGTGGCCTGACCACCGCCGATGCCCTGCCCCCAGATCGCCATCGCGGCCGGCCAGAGGCCCTGGCGGAATACGACGCGCGCCGCTTCACGCGTGGCGTGCGTGTAGTAGTAAGCCGAGTTCGTCGCGCTGGCGGGCGATGCGTAGGCCGGCGACCAGCGCGGATTCGCGCTCAGACGATCCTGCTCCGCCTGCGACATGATGTACGGATCGCCGCTCGATACGACCGGCAGATCGGACCAGTCGGTGATCGCCATGTGGACGTCGACGGCTGGCTTGCCCAGCCACTTCGCGACCGCGAGCGCCTGCGACGTCGATGAACCCGTACCGATTTCCGCGCCCGAATGGAACAGCGAGATGCGGCCGTCCGCGCCGAATTCGACCCTGGCGAACGCGCTCTCCGCGCCCGTGCCGAAATCCTTTTGCGTGCACGAGAAACCCACGCCATGACGCTTGCCAGGATGCGCGGCCTCGTACTCGGCCTTGCGCTTCGCACGCTCCGTCCACAACGGATGAATCTGCGCCTTCTTCAGCACTTCCTCGGCGCGCAGCACGCCGGCGGGAATCGCGCCTTGCGTGTTCTTCATGCCGGTGCGGAACACGTTCTTCAGCCGAAGTTCGATCGGATCGATGTCGAGCTGCTCCGCGATATCGTCGATCATCATTTCGGTGGCGGCCATGCTTTGCAGCGTGCCGTAGCCGCGCGCAGAGCCGGCGTCGACCGCGCGCGAGGCCGTCGCGACCGCAGTCAGATCGCTCTGCGGAATGTAATAGATCGATTGCGCCGCGGTGGCGCCGACCATCGCGACCGAGGGCGAGAAGTTGCAGCGGCCGCCGCCGTTCGCCTCGAAATCGCCCTTGAACGCACGAATCAGGCCGCTCTTCTTGTCGATCGCCATGCGATAGCGCATGTCGAACGCGTGACGCTTGATCGACGTCTGAAACTGCTCGAAGCGGTCGTTGGCGAGCCGCACCGGGCGGCCGTCGCCGTACATCGCCGCGACGAGGCCGTAGTACGGCATGTTGTAGTGGTCCTTCGAGCCGTAGCCGACCGTGTAGCACGGATGCAGGAACAGCTTCTTCACCGGGAAATGCGACTTCGACGTCATCTCGATGACGCTCTGCGTCACTTCGCTCGGTCCCTGCGTCGGGACGACCATGTGCAGCGATTGCGTCGCCGCGTCGTACCAGCAGTTCGCGTTGTCCGGCTCGAGCGCGGCCGTATCGACGGATTGCGTGCGATAGCGGCGATCGACGACGAGCCAGTCTTCCGATGGCCGTTCGAGCGCATCCGCGATCTGCTGTGCGTGAAACGCGCCCTGCGCGTCGAGCTTGCCGTGCTCGTCAGCATCGGCCCAGACCGGCTCGCGCTTTTTCATCATGTGCGGGAAGAGCGGCGTGTCCTTGAGACTCGAGAACGTGTCGTCGTCATAAGGCGTCTTGCCGCCGACGCGCACGAAGCGGAACGCAGCCCACGGATCGCGCTCGAGCGGTCCGGTCGTCGCGCCGTAGCGGATCACGCCATCGCGGAACTGGAGCTTTTCCTTCGCAAAGCGAAAACGCGCGAAGTCGTGGTAGATCAGCATCGCGACGGCCTGCCCGAGATACGCGGGCGTCTTGCCCGTGGGCAGCAGCATGTCGTCGCCGTAGAAGGCCGGGAACGCGAGTTGGTCGCGCGCGAGGACATCGGCGGTGACGATGCGATCCGGCGCGAGGCCGGCCGCATCGAGCACGGACAGATCGAAGCCTTCGTAGATGCGGTCCGCGAGCGTCGTACGCAGGATCAGCGCGTGCGACTGCTCCTTCGGCCAATGCGGCATGTCGGATGCGCGGATGTCGCGCGCGAACACCTTTGCGCCCGTCACTTTCGCGATGCCGTCGATGCGGAATCGCGCGTCGCCGTTCTTCGCATCCCATTGAACGGGCGTCAGAATCTTCTCTTCGAACAACGCGGCGAACGCACGGCTGCCGAGCGGCGCGACGAACACCGAAACGCCAGCGAGCGCGCCCGCTTTCAGAAAGCCGCGCCGGGACAGGCCGGGTTTCCCCATGAATTTCTCCTCAAGTGATCGCCCGAAGGCCGTCTGCGCGCGACTCGGCCTCACGTCGCCCGATCGCGAACGCGAGATTGATTTGCAATGCAAAATTGTGTTGCGGAGCCGGGTCGGCTATCGCGCAACGAATGAATGCCTGGCACTTTCTTGCCAAGTTGCAGCGGTCGCGATTCTAAGTGCGGGACACTTCGACAACAACGCTCAGGGCGTCAAGTTTCGTCAAATTGGAAGTGTCAGAAGAACGCAGGCGTTCTGGAGACGACGGAGGCGCGCCAAAAGCAAAACGGCGGCTTCTTGCGAAGCCGCCGTTTCTGAGCAGGCGCTGAAAATCCGCGATCGACGGATCAATAGTCCGCGTCCTCGATCCAGGCCGCCTGGATCGCCTCGAGAATCTTCTCGTTGGACTTTTCCGGATCGTCATCGAAGCCGTCCAGTTCCGTGATCCAGCGATGCAGGTCAGTGAAACGCACATATTGGGGATCGATATCCTGATGCGCGTCGGTGAGTGCCATCGCGATATCTTGAGTATCCGTCCACTTCATGGGCGAGCCTCCTGTCAGTGATTTTCTTTGGCGTGATTGATGGAGTACCGCGGGATCTCGACCACCAGATCCTCGTCGGCAGGCACCATTGCCTGACATGATAACCGCGATGTCGGTTCGAGACCCCACGCTCTGTCGAGCAGATCGTCCTCGTCCTCTTCGGACGGCTCGAGCGCGTTGAAGCCTTCCCGGATGATGACGTGACACGTCGTGCACGCGCACGATTTCTCGCAGGCGTGCTCGATCTCGATGCCGTGGTCCAGCAGGTTGTCGCAGATGCTCTTCCCGAGGTCGGCGTCGATCACCGCACCGTCCGGGCACAACTCCACGTGAGGCAGCACAACGATTTGAGGCATGTTTTCGTGATTCTCGAATGAGGTGATTTAGACGTCGTCGAGCTTGCGGCCCGCAAGGGCGCGGCGAATGCTCTTGTTCATGCGGCGCGCCGCGAATTCATCGGTGCCGGTGGCGAGCGTCTTGGTGGCGTCTTCGATCTTTTCGACCGAATCGCCGTTCGCGATCGCCGCGAGTTCGGCCACGAGCGTCTGGATCTGCGCGCGCTCGTCGTCGTCGAGCAGTTCGCCATCGGTTTCGAGCGCGGCATGCGTCGCCTCGATGAGACGCGCTCCGCTTCCACCTGCGCCTCGCGCAATGCGCGCGCGCATGTCGGTTTCCGCCGTCTTGAAGCTTTCTTCGAGCATGCGCGCGACTTCGTCGTCCGCGAGTCCGTACGACGGCTTGACGACCACCGACGCCTCGACGCCCGAGATCTGCTCGCGCGCGAACACGGAAAGCAGCCCGTCCGCGTCGACCTGATAGGTCACACGGATGCGCGCCGCGCCCGCCGCCATCGGCGGAATGCCGCGCAGCTCGAAGCGCGCGAGCGAACGGCAGTCGGAGACCAGCTCGCGCTCGCCCTGGACGATGTGAATCGCCATCGCGGTCTGGCCGTCCTTGAACGTCGTGAAATCCTGCGCGCGCGCCGTCGGAATCGTGGCATTGCGCGGGATGATCTTCTCGGTGAGGCCGCCCATCGTCTCGACGCCGAGCGACAGCGGAATCACGTCGAGCAGCAGCCAGTCGTCGCCTTCTCCGCGACGGTTGCCCGCGAGCAGATCGGCCTGAACCGCCGCGCCGAGCGCGACAACCTGATCCGGATCGAGATTGACGAGCGGCGGCTGGCCGAAAAAGCCCTCGACCGCGCGGCGAATCACCGGCATGCGAGTCGCGCCGCCCACCAGCACGACGCCCTTGATATCTTTGGGCGCAACCTTCGCGTCACGCAGCGCCTTCTTCGTCGGCGTGAGCGTGCGCGTGACGAGCGCTTCGGTCAGCGCGGCGAATTGCGCTTCGGTCACGGCAACATCGATTTCGACGCCCGTCGTGAGCGTGGCCTGCACGCGCGTTTCGGGCGCGGAGGACAGCGCTTCCTTCGCCGTGCGCACGCGATCGAGCATCAGACGCACGTCTTCCGGCGTGTCGATCTTGACGCCCGCCTGCTCCACGACATGGCGATACAGCGCGTGATCGAAATCGTCGCCGCCGAGCGCGGAATCGCCGCCCGCCGCGAGCACTTCGAAGACGCCCTTCGTGAGCTTCAGGATCGACAGATCGAAGGTGCCGCCGCCCAGATCGTAGACGGCGTACAGACCTTCGGCGCCGTTATCGAGGCCGTAGGCGATCGCCGCCGCGGTCGGTTCGTTCAGGAGCCGCAGCACGTTCAGACCGGCGAGCTTCGCCGCGTCCTTCGTCGCCTGACGTTGCGCTTCGTCGAAATAGGCGGGCACTGTAATCACCGCGCCGACGAGATCCTCGCCGAGGGTGTCTTCCGCGCGATAACGCAGCGTCGCGAGAATCTCCGCGGACACTTCGACGGGACTCTTTACGCCGTCGATGGTGCGGATCTGCACCATGCCGGGCGCATCGATGAAATCGTACGGCGCGTTCTCCGCGCCCTCGACTTCGCTCTTGCCACGGCCCATGAAGCGCTTCACCGAAACGATCGTGTTGCGCGGATCGACGACCGCTTCTTCCTTCGCGGTCCGGCCGATGCGCCGTCCGCCCTTCTCCAGATAGCGCACGACCGACGGCAGCAGCACGTGGCCGTCTTCGTCGGGCAGCGCTTCGGGCACGCTGTTGCGCACGGCCGCGACGAGCGAATTCGTCGTGCCGAGATCGATGCCGACCGCCACGCGCCTTTGGTGCGGCGCCGGCGCCATGCCGGGTTCTGAGATTTGCAGTAAAGCCATCGTTGGTCTTATGGGGTTATCGCAGCCGACGCGTCTTTAAGCGTGTTCGAGCCGCTCGATCTGCGCGCCGATCTCCGTCGCCACGCGTTCGATGAACATCAACTGACGCACCGCCTCGCTCGCCGCCTGATCCGACTTGCTGTCGATGAGCGCCTCGAGCTTCGTGAAGCGCACGCGCTCTTCGTCACGCAGTTCGTCGAGCAATGCCTCGAGCGCGCCGATGTTCTTCGCGCCCGCCGCATCTTCGATATTTTCGCGCCATTCCATCTGCTGCATGAGAAAGGCCGGTTCCATCGCAGTGTTGTTTTCCGCGTCGACATCGACGCCGCGCTGCTTCAGCATGTAGCGCGCGCGCTTGAGCGGATCGCGCAGCGTCTGATACGCCTCGTTCGCGTGCGTCGCCCATTGCATCGCGAGACGCTTCTGGGCATCGCCGGCCGCGGCGAAGCGGTCCGGATGCACTTGCCCCTGCACGGTGCGATAGGCGTCGTCGAGTTTCTGCTGATCGACGGCGAAGGTCGGCGGCAGATGGAAGAGATCGAAGTGACTGTCGGTGAGCGAGGCCATGCTAAGTCTATGGTTTCAGTGTGCGCGAATGAAAAAGGCGGCACGCGCCGCCTCTTTTGCCGATACCGCCGGCGCTTTCCACGTCATACGCGGAACGATTCGCCGCAGCCGCACTCGTCCTTCGCGTTCGGATTGTTGAACTTGAAGCCCTCGTTCAGGCCTTCACGGGCGAAGTCCAGTTCGGTGCCGTCGAGATACGGAAGACTCTTCGGATCGATGATGATCTTCACGCCCGCCGTCTCGAACACGGTGTCTTCAGGCGCGAGCTCGTCGACATATTCGAGCTTGTAGGCCAGACCCGAACAGCCCGTCGTGCGCACGCCCAGCCGCAGGCCGACGCCCTTGCCGCGCCGCGTCAGATACTTTTGCACGTGCTGTGCCGCTTTATCCGTCAACGTGATTGCCATAGTCTTCGCTTCTCTTCGCGCTTCACTTCGTCGGGGCGCCGTGCCCGGCGCCCTCGTCCACATTACGCTGCAGCCTGCTTGGCTTCGGTTGCCGACGCTTCCGGCGCGGCAGTGCCATGACGCTGCTTGTAATCCGCCACTGCGGCCTTGATCGCGTCTTCCGCGAGGATCGAGCAGTGGATCTTCACCGGCGGCAGCGCCAGTTCCTCGGCGATCTGCGTGTTCTTGATCGTCAGCGCCTGATCCAGCGTCTTGCCCTTCACCCATTCGGTGACGAGCGAGCTCGATGCGATCGCGGAGCCGCAGCCGTAAGTCTTGAACTTCGCGTCCTCGATCACGCCATCCGCGCCGACGCGGATCTGCAGTTTCATCACGTCGCCGCATGCGGGCGCGCCGACCATGCCGGTGCCGACGGTGTCGTCGTCTTTCGAGAACGAGCCGACGTTACGCGGGTTTTCGTAGTGGTCCAGAACCTTGTCGCTATAAGCCATGATTCAAACTCTCCTTTATTCGGTGTCGCGTGCGCCCTTCGGGTGCGCTCATGTTCCGCTCAGTGCGCGGCCCACTGGATGGTCGAAATGTCGATGCCGTCCTTGTGCATTTCCCAGAGCGGCGACAGATCGCGCAGTTTCGCGATCTTGCTCTTCAGCAGGTTGATCACATAGTCGACGTCCTGCTCGGTGGTGAAGCGGCCGACCGTGAAGCGGATCGAGCTGTGCGCCAGTTCGTCGTTACGGCCGAGCGCGCGCAGCACATACGACGGCTCGAGAGAAGCCGACGTGCACGCCGAACCCGACGACACCGCGACATCCTTCACCGCCATGATCAGCGACTCGCCTTCGACGAAATTGAAGCTGATATTGAGGTTGTGCGGCACACGGCGTTCCATGTCGCCATTGACGTACACCTCTTCGATGTCCTGCAAGCCCTTCAGCAAGCGATCGCGCAGCATGCGGATGCGCTCGTTTTCGGTGGCCATTTCTTCACGCGCAATGCGGAACGCCTCGCCCATGCCGACGATCTGATGCGTCGCGAGCGTGCCCGAACGCATGCCGCGCTCGTGACCGCCGCCGTGCATCTGCGCTTCGATACGCACGCGCGGCTTGCGGCGCACGTACAACGCGCCGATACCCTTCGGGCCATACGTCTTGTGCGCCGAGAACGACATCAGGTCGACCTTCAGCTTTTGCAGGTCGATCGTGATCTTGCCGGTGGCCTGCGCCGCATCGACGTGAAAAATGATGCCCTTCTCGCGCGTGATCTCGCCGATCGCCTCGATGTCCTGGATCACACCGATCTCGTTGTTCACGCTCATCACGGAGACGAGGATCGTGTCCGGGCGGATCGCCGCCTTGAACTTTTCCAGATCGATGAGGCCGTCGTCCTTCACGTCGAGATACGTGACTTCGTAGCCTTCGCGCTCCAGCTCACGCGTGGTGTCGAGCACGGCCTTGTGCTCGGTCTTCACCGTGATGATGTGCTTGCCCTTGCTCTTGTAGAAGTGCGCCGCGCCCTTGATGGCGAGGTTGTCCGATTCCGTCGCACCCGAGGTCCAGATGATCTCGCGCGGATCGCAGTTGACCAGCGCCGCGACGTTCTCGCGCGCTTCCTCGACTGCACGCTCCGCATCCCAGCCGTACTGGTGGCTGCGCGAAGCCGGATTGCCGAACTGCTCGCGAAGATACGGGATCATCTTGTCCACCACGCGCGGATCGACGGGGGTCGTCGCGCTGTAGTCCATGTAAATGGGCAGGTGGGGAATATCGTTGTTCATCAGTCGCTCCGGGGAAATCAGTCAAAGCTCTTGGCTGGGACGCTCGTTGTTCTCCGCGCACGGCACGTGCCGGCACGGCTTATGTGTCATCCGGCCAGGTTGAAAATGGAATTCGGTCCCTTGGGCACCACGCGCGCGGTTTCGACGCCGGCCGACTCGGTGCGGCGGTCGCGCAGCACCGCCGACGAACCTTCGCGTGCGCGCTGCTGATCGACCAGATCTTTCAACGACACGGAGTCGAGATACTCGACCATCTTCTGGTTGAGCGTCGCCCAGAGCTCGTGCGTCATGCAATGGCCGTCGTGCTGCTTGGTGCCTTCGCACGTGCCCTTGCCGCCGCATTGCGTGGCGTCGATCGGCTCGTCGACCGCGATGATGATATCGGCCACCGTGACGTTCTCCGCGCGGCGCGCGAGGTTGTAGCCGCCGCCCGGTCCGCGGACCGATTCGACGATCTCATGCCGCCGCAGCTTGCCGAAGAGCTGTTCGAGGTAGGAAAGCGAGATGCGCTGGCGCTGACTGATGCCGGCCAGCGTCACCGGGCCCTGCTCCTGGCGCAACGCCAGGTCGATCATCGCCGTGACGGCGAAACGGCCTTTCGTGGTGAGTCTCATAATTGGGGGCTACCGCTAATACTCGATGATTTTCGTCAAGTATAAATATCCCACAGTTTTAGTCAAGTATCCGGGCGCGATAAGTAGCTTTTTAATTGAGTTTTTTCATGCCCGCAGGGACGGGACGCGGACAACTCTCATCAGCCATCGCTCAGGCGGTCAGCTGCGCTCGCAGGGCCTTCAGCAAGCCTTCGCAGGCGTCCTCGCACTGATCGAGCACCTTTTCGAAGCCCTCATCGCCGCCGAAATAGGGATCGACGACGACGCGGCCATCGTCGCGCGTGGCGAATTCCATCAGTAGACGAATCTTGTCGCGATGCTCCGGCGGGCAGACCGCCGTCAGCGCGGTGGCGTTCGCGTCATCCATCACGATGAACAGATCGAAACGCGCGAAATCGTCGGCGGCGACCTGCCGTCCACGAAGGCTCGACAAATCGTAACCGCGCTTTTTCGCCGCCTTCTGGGCGCGTTCGTCGGGCGGCTCGCCGATGTGCCAGTCGCCCGTTCCGGCGGAATCGATCACGATGCGATCGGCGAGCTTCGCGCGCGTGACGAGTTCGCGCATCACCGCTTCCGCGCTCGGCGAGCGGCAGATGTTGCCAAGACAAATGAAGCAGACTGCGATCGATTTCATCAGGCAGGGGAATTGTCGTTATGCGCGGCGGCAGGATGAGCGTCCAAAGCCGCCGCGATGCGTCCGGATTATACAAACTGACACACATTCCCGCCCGAAACGCCCTTCACTCGCCGCGGTGGATGTCGTGGGTTACGAAACGCGATTCGCCGTTGGGCATGTCGAGCCAGTCGCGATGCGCGAGCGTGCGGCGAATGTCGGTCAGGCCGCTTTCCCAGTGCTCGCGCATCGTCGAGAAGCCGAACTGGTAATCCTTGTAGTGGCCCTCGTATTCCTTGTGGCGATAGATCAGGTGAATGATGTTGTAACGCTTCGAGCACGCGAGATCGGCCGCGAGCCGGCACCATTCGTCGCTCTTGCGAACGTCTTCGGGCACGAGGTCGAGCACGTGCTGCAAGACGTTCCGGTAGCGTTGCGCGCGCTGCATCTGGTCCGTGACGAGGCGCGTGCGGCTCGAAAACTGGACGTCCTTCACCCGCCCCATCACGTCGACGATACTGTCCGGCACCGGCCCGCGCGCGCTCCACAGATCGACCTGGAAGGCGAGCGTGTCGCGGCGTGGCGTCGCCTGCGCGATCTCGTAGAGCGGCGTATTCGACATAAGGCCGCCGTCCCAATAGAACTGACCGTCGATCTCGACCGCGGCGAAACCCGGCGGCAGCGCGCCCGACGCCATGAAATGCTCGGCGCGCAAGGTCATATGCATGTTGTCGAAATAGGCGAAATTGCCCGTCGCGACATTCACGGCGCCGACCGACACGCGTGTCTCGCCGGAATTGATGCGATCGAAGTCACAGAGACGCTCGAGTGTCGCCTTGAGCGGCGTCGTATCGTAATAGCTCGCGGTTTGGGGTGAGCTCGACGAAATCGGCGAAGGCGGCGGAAAACGCGGGACAAAAAAACCCTTCTGCCCTTCGACGAGCGCGCCGACTGCCTGCATCGCGGTGAACGCCTTGCGGATGTCATCGGCGGAATCGAACAGCGCGCGCTCGATGAACGCCGGCAGCGGAAAGCCAAACGCGGGCTGGCAGATCGTCTCCCAGAATTCCAGCAGACGCGTCACGCGATGCTCCGGCGCATTGCCCGCAATGATCGCCGTGTTGAGTGCGCCGATCGAGATGCCGGCGATCCAGTTCGGATGGATGCCCGCCTCGTGCAGCCCTTGATAAACGCCCGCCTGATAGGCGCCGAGCGCGCCGCCGCCCTGGAGCATCAGCGCGATCGTCTCGTAGGGCGGCAAGTGGATGCGACCTTGCGCCCGTTCGCTTTGCAGCGCTTCAATATTGTCGTTTTCAGCCATGCGTCCTCGCTCTCTTTACTGCATGAACCAGCCGTGACTCACGACGAACGATTGCCCCGTCAGCGCGGCAGTCTCGAACGCGGACAGGAAAAGCACGGTCTGCGCGACATCGTCTACGGTCGTGAAGACGCCGTCCACCGTGCCGCCCAGCATCACGCGCTTGACGACTTCCTCCTCGCTGATCTTCAGTTCTTTCGCCTGCTCGGGAATCTGCTTGTCGACGAGCGGCGTGCGCACGAATCCCGGACAGACGACGTGCGAACGCACGTTGTGTTTCGCGCCCTCTTTCGCGAGCACGCGGGCGAGGCCGAGAAGGCCATGCTTCGCGGTCACATAGGCCGATTTGAGCGGCGATGCCTCGTGCGAGTGCACCGAGCCCATGTAGATCACGACGCCGCCGCGATCGTCCTTGTACATGTGCTTGAGCGCGGCTTTCGTGGTGAGGAACGCGCCGTCGACATGGATGGCCATCATCTTCTTCCAGTCGGCGTAGGCGTAGTTTTCGATGGGATTGACGATCTGGATGCCCGCGTTCGACACGAGGATATCCACCGAGCCGAGCTCCGCGGCGACGCGATCGATGCCCTGATTCACCGCGTCTTCGTTGGTCACGTCCATCGCGATGCCGATGGCCTTGCCACCCTTGCCGCGAATTTCCTCGGCAACCGCGTTCGCGCCCGCCTGATTCAGGTCGGCGATGGCGACCGCGGCGCCGGCATCCGCGAGCGTCAACGCGATCGCGCGGCCGATGCCGCTCGCCGCGCCCGTGACGACCGCGGTCTTGCCGTCGAGCTTACCGTTTGATGACATGCGAACCTCCTCTATCTGGTGGGACATCGGGTGAATGACAACATTCATCGGCACGGCCATCAAGCTGGCCGTTCGGCATAGGACACGTCTCGCCGGGCATCGGAAGGCCTAGGCCATTCGGCCGACTGTTCACGATTGCCCGGGAGCGGCTATTGTGCATTAGACACGGTGCGCCGCAGCAGAGGTTGGCGCCGTGAAATCGCATCGCATGGCGTCGGCTAGAATAGACACCCTTCCCTGCACGCTTTATTTCCAGCTTTTCATGCCCTGCGCGGGCCTCTCCTCATGCTCAGTTATCGTCACGCCTTTCATGCGGGCAATCACGCCGATGTGCTGAAACACGCGGTCGTCATTCAGATGCTTCGCCATCTCGGCCTGAAGGACAAATCGTATTGGTATATCGACACGCACGCCGGCGCCGGCGTCTACTCGCTCACAGAGGGTTTCGCGACCAAGAACGCGGAGTTCGAGACGGGCATCGGCAGGCTATGGGAACGAGACGACCTGCCGCCGCTGCTCGCGGATTATGTCGATGAAGTGAAGGCGTTGAACCCCGATGGCGGCCTGCGTTTCTATCCCGGCTCACCGTATCTCGCCTGGCGCACGATGCGCGAGCAGGATCGCATGCGCCTCTTCGAGCTGCACAGCACGGAGATCGACGTGCTGCGCCACAATTTTCGCGACGCCGGCCGCCGCGCGATGATCTACGACGGCGACGGTTTCGACGGCATCAAGGCGATCCTTCCGCCGCCGCCACGCCGGGCGCTCGTGCTGATCGACCCGTCGTATGAGGACAAGCGTGACTATGCACGCACGCTCACGTGTGTCGAGGAAAGCCTCAAGCGTTTCGCGACGGGAACCTATGCGGTGTGGTATCCGATCGTCACGCGCATGGAGTCTCAGCGCTTTGCGGATCAAATGAAAGCCATCCAGCCGGGCAATTGGCTGCACGCGTCCCTGACCGTGAAGAACCCGCCGACGGACGGCTTCGGCCTGTTCGGCAGCGGAATGTTCGTCTTCAATCCGCCGTATACGCTGCAGAAGGCGCTGAAAGCATCGCTGCCGTATCTCGTCGATGCGCTCGGCGAAGACGGCAACGCGTCATTCAGACTTGAGCATCAGGGATAAGGCGCGCGCGGGACTCGCGGGCGCCCCGGGGCTCCGGGCTGTACGGGCACGACGTTCTGCCCGCCGGGATACTCGACATAAGGCGATACCACGATGGGCGGCTCTCCCTGTTGCGGCAGCCCGGGCAGCGTAGCCATCGGCACCATGCCGGGACCGCCGAGCGGTCCGCTCTGGAGGACGGTTCCGCTCACGCCACTGTGAATGCCGGTTTGCGTATCGAGCACGAGCGGCTCACCGCCCGGCTTGGCCAGCGCCGGTTGCGAGCCGGACAAAGCCAGCGCGAGCGCGATGGAAACACGTGCCGTTCGTGCAACGGAGGCGCGGCAGCGGGTATTCGTCGAGTCGTTGATGTGGCCTGACATCTTGTGATCTTTTATGTAGACGAAACCGCTTTACCTTACCCCGATGGCAAGCTTTAGGCTAGGCGTTTTGGCTCAGAACGAGCGATGCAATCCGTCCTTTCACAGGAGATACGATGAAATCAACAAGAATCGCGCTTGCCATCATCACGGCCCTCTGTAGCGCAAGCGCGATCGCGCAGACCGCTGCGCCGGCCAGCGACGCGATGCCCGGCATGAACATGGAACAGCACGCGCCGAAGCCGACGGACGTCTCGTCCACTGCGGCATTCCAGGCCGCCGATCAGAAGATGATGTCGGGCATGTCCGGCATCGAATACACGGGCGACGCCGACCGGGATTTCGTCGCGCACATGATTCCGCATCATCAGGGCGCGGTGGAAATGGCGAAGGTCGAGCTGAAGTATGGCAAGGACGCGAAGCTGCGCAAGCTTGCGAAGGACGTCATCGCCGCGCAGAACAAGGAAATCGCATTCATGAAGCAATGGCTGGAGCAGCATCCGCCCAAGCACTGACAAGCAAACTCGCGTTGTAGCAGAAAAGCAAAAGCCCCGCATTGCGGGGCTTTTCAACTTTTACGTCCGGCGCGCTCGGCGCCTGGAACGAAACGCTTACGCGTTGTAACCGTTGGTTTCGAGCGAACGGATGCGCTGTTCGAGCTGGACGATGTCCGTCGATTGCGCAAGGTACGCTTCGCGGCGGCGCTGCTCGGCGACTTCAAACCAGATGCTCAGTTTTTCGATGATGAATGCAAACATGATGTGCTCCAAGGTCTTTAAAAGATCCCTGGCGGTTCGGGTCAGGGATTACCCGTTAGGGAATACCCGGATTATAGAGTAGAAGATTCGCGGTGTGGTAGTGAAATGCTTGAATAGTGTGCATTCGTTTTCGGAATGGTGCAGGCAGAGTATTTGCTTCAAGTCGCTGTTTTTTCGGACTATTAGCCGCTTTGAGCGCCGGATTGCGTCTGCTGATGCACCAGTTTAGGGCATCACTGAGCGAGCTTATCCAAAATAGGACAATCCGGCCGAGCATCGCCGTGGCAGTGCTTCGCCAGATGCGACAGCGTGTCGCGCATTTCCGTCAACTCGGCAATGCGGCGGTCCAGTTCCGCGACATGCTCCAGCGCAATCGACTTGACCTCGGCGCTCGCCCGCGACCGATCCTGCCAAAGCGCCAGCAACTTACGGATATCCTCGACGAGAAAGCCGAGCCGGCGCGCCTGCCGCACGAAGCGCAGCGCGTGCACTTCCTGATCGCCATAAACGCGGTATCCCGCCGAAGTCCGACCGACCGGATTGAGCAATCCAACGCTCTCGTAGTAGCGAATCATCTTCGCCGTGACGCCCGAAGCGCGAGCCGCTTCACCGATGTTCATGTCCTGCTCCGAAAAAATGTCATTTCGACTCTACACCTTCCCATGATGGCAAGGTATACGATGTCGTTGATCGAAATCTTCATGAGGAAATTGCAATGACGGAATTCGAAGTTCAAGGCATGAGTTGCCAGCACTGCGTCGCGGCTGTGACGCGCGCGATTCAGGAAATCGATGCGCAGGCGCAGGTTCGCGTCGATCTGGAGCGAGGCAGGGTCGCCGTCGAGTCGACGCAACCTAACGATGCGCTGAAGGAAGCCATCGACGAGGCGGGTTATACGGTCGTCGGCGTCGCGTCGGCATGAGGCCGGGAGACCGTTTTACCGTCGCACTCATCGGCGCGTCGGGACTTCTGGGACGCGCCATCGCTGGCGAACTGGCGAGCGCGCCCAGCGCGAAGGACTGGCGCATTGTGCACACGGCCCGCAGCCGCGCCGACGCCCGGAGCGTCAAGCTCGATTTGCTGGACTATGAAGCGGTGCGCACCTTTCTTCGCGAGTTCGCACCCGATGCGATCGTCGTCACGGCGGCGGAGCGGCGTCCGGATATGTGCGAGAACGATCCGGCGCGCGCGCGCGCGTTGAACGTCGATGCATTAAGCGTGATCTCGGCCGAAGCGCGTTCGCTCGGCGCGTGGGTGCTGTCGATTTCGACCGACTACGTGTTCGACGGCGCCGCCCCACCCTATTTCCCCGACGACACGACCGCGCCGCTCAACGCGTACGGCCGAAGCAAGCTGGACGGCGAGCGCGCGCTGCTCGCAAGCGACCCGGCATCCTGCGTGTTGCGCCTGCCGTTGCTTTACGGGCCGTTTGCCGACTGGAACGAATCGGCGGTGACGAGTCTCACGCCCGCGATCGTCGAGTCCGCCGATCCGGCGAACCCGCCCGCGTCGATGGACGCCTGGGCGACGCGCTATCCGACTTTCACGCCCGATGTTGCCGTGGTGATCCGCGGCATGCTCGAACAACACGCGAAAGGCGCGACGATTTCGGGCATCACCCAATGGTCCGGCGACGAGCCGATGACGAAATTCGATATCGCCGAACGCATCGCGCGCGTGCTGAAGGTGGACGCGAAGCTCGTCGCGCAGCGCACGCCGACGGACGCGACGCCGCGCCCGCGCGACTGTCATCTCGATTCCGGCCGGCTGGAAGCGCTCGGCATCGGCCGGCGCACGCCGTTCGACATCGCCATCGCGGGGTTGCTCGCGAACTATCCGAACATGCCGGATCAGTGAAAATCGCGGCTCGACGCGGCAAGTCGGCCAAGCAGTGCGCTATGGTCTTCGAGCCGCTGCGCTACCAGATGCCGCACCTCGCCTTCCATTTGCCAGACGCCGTGCACGCCGAGCAGCGACGCCCCTAGCAGCACCTTGCGCTGCTTCTCGACGAGTCCGGGCCAGACGATCACATTGATCGCACCGGTTTCGTCTTCGATCGAGACGAAGATCGTGCCGTTCGCCGTGCCCGGCCGTTGCCGCACCGTCACAATGCCGCATGCCCGCACGAAGCGTCCGTTCTTGTGGTGAGCGAGTTCCTCGGCGGTCTTGAAGCGCATGCGCGCCAGCTTTGCACGCAGCAGCGCGAGCGGATGACGATTGAGCGTGAGCCCGAGACTCGCGTAGTCATCGACGATTTCGCGGCCTTCCGATGCTTCCGGCAGCAGAAGCGGCGCTTCGCTCATCGGCGCATCGCGCAGCAATTCCGGCGCGCGCTGCTGCGCCGTGACCGCCCACCACGCCTGACGCCGATGTCCCGCAATGCTCGCGAGCGCATTGCCCGCCGCAAGCGCTTCGAGATCGCGGCGCGACAAGGCAGCGCGGCGCGTGAGATCGTCGACATCGGTGAATGGCGCTTGCGCGCGCGCGGCCATGATCCGCTCGGCGGCGGCTTGCTGCAGACCCTTGATGAGACTCAGGCCGATGCGCACACCCGGCCCGCTCGCACCGTATCGACGTCCGTCCAGCACGACGCGCTTTTTGAGTCTGCGCGCCGCGCGCCGCACGGTCTTCCGGAACACGTGATCCGGCAGCGGCACGCCATAGAACTGTTGACGCCGACGCTCCTTGCCGTCATCGAACGCGATGCGCTCGCCGTTGCCCGCGCGCGCTTCCAGCACCGATTCCCAGTCGCTCAGGGAAACATCGGGCGCGAACACCGCCACACCATGACGCCGCGCGTCCTGCACGAGTTGCGACGGCGAATAGAAACCGAGCGGCTGGCTGTTCAAGAGGCCGGCCAGAAATGCCGCCGGTTCGTAACGCTTGATCCACGCGCTGAAATAGACGAGCAGCGCGAAGCTCGCCGAATGACTCTCCGGAAAGCCGTATTCGCCGAATCCCTCGATCTGCTTGCACACGCGCGCGGCGAAATCGTGCTCGTAACCGCGAGCGAGCATCTTCTTCATCAGATCGGCCTGATACGCCTCCAGATAGCTGCCGCGACGCCAGGCGGCCATCGCGCGGCGCAACTGATCGGCCTGTTCCGCCGTGTAGCCCGCCGCGACCATCGCAAGCTTCATCACCTGCTCCTGAAAGATCGGCACGCCGAGCGTGCGGCCAAGCACCGGCCGCAATTCCTCTTTCGGATAGTCCTCGTCTTCCAGGCCCTGCTTGCGACGCAGATACGGATGCACCATGCCGCCCTGAATCGGGCCGGGCCGCACGATCGCCACTTCGATCACGAGGTCGTAATACTTTTGCGGCCGCAAGCGCGGCAGCATGCTCTGCTGCGCGCGCGATTCGATCTGAAACACGCCGATGGTGTCCGCGCGACAGCACATCTCATAGACCGCTGCATCCTCGCGGCGAATGTGCTGGATGCTGAAGCCCGGCACGCCGCGCCGCAGCGCGACGAATTCGAGCGCGCGCCGGATCGCCGAGAGCATGCCGAGCGCGAGTACATCCACTTTCAGAAGCTTCAGCTGATCGATATCGTCCTTGTCCCACTGGATCACGCAGCGGTCTTTCATCGCGGCGTTTTCGATCGGCACGAGTCTCGACAAGCGCTCCCGCGCGATGACGAAACCGCCGACGTGCTGCGACAGATGCCGCGGAAAGCCGCGCAACTCGCGCGTCAGGCGGATGAGATGCTTCGTGACGTGCGAATCGTCGCTGAAGCCCGCTTCCCTGAGATAGCCCGCCACCGCCGACGGCCCGTCCCACCACTGCTGCGACTTGCCGATACGCTCGATCAGCGACGCATCCAGTCCGAGCGCGCGGCCGACATCCTTCAGCGCGCTGCGCGTGTGATACGTGATGACCGACGCCGCCAGCGACGCGCGATGCCGTCCGTACTTCCGATAGATGTACTGGATGACTTCCTCGCGCCGCTGATGCTCGAAATCGACGTCGATATCGGGTGGCTCGTTACGCGCCTGGGAAATGAAGCGTTCGATCAGCAAGTCCATACGAACCGGATCGAGCTCGGTGATGAAAAGGCAATAGCAGATGATCGAATTCGCCGCCGAGCCGCGGCCCTGACACAAAATCCCTTGACTGCGCGCAAACGCGACGATGTCGTAGACCGTCAGAAAGTACTTCTCGTATTCCAGATGCGCGACGAGCGCCAGTTCCTTTTCGATGAGACCGATGGTCTCGGCGTCCATGCCGTTCGGCCAGCGCTTGAGCGCGCCCGCGATCACCTGTTTGCGCAAGTAGCTCGCGGGCGTTTCGCCGGGCGGCACCAGTTCCTCGGGATATTCGTACTTGAGCTCGCCGAGTTTGAAGGTGCAACGGGCGGCCACTCTCAGCGTTTCCCTGATCGCCTCTTTCGGATACAGCGCGCCGATGCGCAACCGCGTGCGCAGATGCCGCTCCGCGTTCGCTTCGAGCGCATAGCCACATTCGGCGAGCGGCCGATTCAGGCGAATCGCGGTCAGCGTGTCCTGCAAAGGCTTGCGCGAGCGCGCGTGCATCAGCGCGCCGCTTGCCGCGACGAGCGGCAATCCGCTCGCTTCGGCGATCACGCGCGATGAGGCGAGACGTTCGTCGTCGCTGCCGTCCTGCCATAGCTCCAGCGCGAGCCACGCGCGGCCCGCGGCGAAACCGGCCAGCCAGTGCGCGCGATCGAGCGTGTCGGCGAGCGTTGCGGAGCGCTGCGGCACGAGGATCAGCAGGCAATCGGGCAAATGCTTCAGATGCGCGATATCGCCACGCAGGTCCGCGGTATCCGATGAAGCGGCGGGATCGGTGAAATCTTCCGGACCGATTCTGTACGTGCCTTTGGGCGAACGCGAGCGCGCGAGCGAAATCAGCTCCGACAAATTGCCGTAGCCCGCACGATTCATCGCAAGCGCGACGAGCGTGCAGAACGGCTCGCCGTTGGCATCGGTGAGATGCAATTCGCTGCCGACGATCAGCTTCAGGTTCTGCTTCTTCGGCGGCGGCTCGCCGGCCTTCCGCGCTTCTTCGGCCGCGGCTTGCGCCTTCGCTTCGATATCCTTGATCGCGGCATGCGCGCGCACGACACCCGCGAGCGAGCACTCGTCCGTGATCGCGAGCGCGGTATAGCCGTGCTCGAGCGCGGCCGCGGCCAGTTCCTGCGCATGCGACGCACCGCGCAGAAACGAGAAGTTGCTCAGGCAATGCAGCTCGGCGTAGCCGGGCAACAGCGCCGACGCCGACATCGAGCCGGGAAACGTATTGTCATCATCCAGTCCGATGATGTCGCTCAGATCATCCATCGCGCATCACCCGAAAAAACCGTGCAGGAACCAGTAACCGCTGAGACGTTCGCGATAGAGCCAGAACATGCGGCCGCGATCGTCGGCGGCGACGTAGTAATCGCGCTGCACACCGTTGCCGTCCCACCATCCCGCCTCGATGCGCTCGGTGCGGCTGATCAGCTTCAACGGACGACGATAGAACGGCCGCTCGTTGCGCAGCATGAGCTTTTGCGGCGTTTCGAGTATCCACGCCGGACGCGGTTGCTGAGGCACCGCGAGATCCGGCAGTTCGAGCGGTTCGCCGGGTTCGGCTTGCGCTTCTTCCGGTTCCGGCTCGCGTTCGGCTTGTGTTTTAACTGTTGTCGGCGTTTTTTTCCCGCCCTTTTTCCCGCGCTTGGGCTTCGTTTCACGCGCAGGCTTGCAGGCTTCGACCGTCATCGCTGCCTCGGGCCTGTGATCGTCCCGCGCGACCAGTTGCACGACATTCTCCGCACCGAGTCGCGCGCTCAGGCGTTCGAGCAGTTGCGCCATCGAGTCGCTGTCGGAACCGGGCAACGGAAACAGGGTGTCGGGCGGCGGCGCATGCTCGCTGACCTTGTCGGCGAGAAGCTTCATTTCGATCACGGGAGCAGCGAGCGTCGTCTGATTCAGCTTCTCGCGCAGTAACCAGAGAATGTGTTCGGCTTCGCGCGTCGGCACGGCCCACGCGACTTTGAATGTCGACGTTTTCGGCGCGTGACGAGCAGCCAGTTCGTGCTCGAGCAGCAGCGAAAATTCGCTGACCGCCGCATGATGCGCGGCGAGCCAGCCGGCGAGTTGCAGCACGAGCCGACGAGCGGCGAACAGCAGCGCGTCGGCGCTTTCCACGCGCGCCTGCAATTCGAGCCGCGCTTCGAACGACGCCGGCGCGCAGAACGCCTCGCGCGGATCGGGCGCCTGCCCGTACGCTTGCGCAAGCCATTGCAGGACGCCTTGCCCGAACCGTCGCGCGACGCCCTTGCGCGGCAAACGACGCAAATCGGCAAGCGTCGCGCAACCGATCTGCTCGAACACGTTGCCGTGCGAGTGCGCCGACGGGACGAGCGATACGGGCAGCGCATCGAGCGCGTGTAAGAGCGTCGTCTCTTTCACGATACGCACGCGACGCGCAACACGGCGCGTGCGTGCGTGCGCCAGCAACCACGAGCCCCATGCCGTCGGCGCGCAGCCCATGCGCGAGGTGAAACCGCATCCTTTCACCGTCGATGTCACCCTGGACAGCAACGCGCGCAGTCCCCCGAAAAGCCGCATGCTCGCGCCGACTTCGAGCAGCACGGTATTCGCATGAGCAAGCACGACCTTGGGCGTGAACGCGAGCAGCGCCAGCGCAACGGCTTCGAGTGCGTTCTGCTCTGCGCGAATGTCGACGGCCAGCAGCGTCAACTGCGGTGCCAGCGCGAACGCATGCGCGCGCGTGCTGCCGGGCCGCACGCCAAGTCGAAACGCGACGAGATCGGGCATCAGGATGCGAGCGTGATCGGCAAGCGCGAAGCATGGCTGATCAATGTCGTCATTCGCCGTCGAGTTCGCTCCAGGCGATGTCGAGCTCGCCTGCGCTGAGGGCATCGAAGGCGGCCTGACGGCTTCGAGCGATAAAAGCGGCAATGTCACCGCTATCCACAACATGTTTGACCTCTCGTGCTTTCCTGCCGACGTGCGCGCGGCGAATGTGTTCGGGCAGCGCGGGCAACTGCAGTGGCAAGTTCAACCGCAGCGGCTTTTCCAGCAAAGGACCACGCCGCTTGATGATGTCGATTTCGAGCATGACGGCCTGCATCCATTCGCGGCGGTTCATTGTCTGCGCGTCAGCGGGAAGTATTGGCTTGCAGACCATGCGCAATGGCGCGGCGGATGATTGCTTCGCCGCTTTGAGCGGGCGAAAGAGAAACGCCAGCGACTGCGCTTCCTGAGCCGCGACTTGCAGCCTTCGCAGGGATTCGGGACGCACTTGCGGCAGCCAGATCAACACGGCGCCGATCCCGTCCTGTTTCAATGATTGTTCCGCAGCCCAGAGCACCTGATCCTCGGGCGCCTTGACCCAGACCAGTTTTTCCACCGCGATGTTCATCGCCCGAAGCCCAGCCAGATTGGGCTTCCACGGTGGTGCGATGAAGATGACCGAGCGGCCTTTGCTCGCCGTCAGTTCCCGAAGCGTGCGAGCGAATAGTCTGATTTCGCCTACGCCGCTCTCCTCGATCAGCAGTTCGGTGACTGAGCCGGGCATCCAGCCTGCGCCGGGCAAGGCGAGATCAAGCATCCGATAGCCGCTCGAGATGATGTTCGAGTCAGGATCATTGATCGGACTGCCCTGCCAAACCTGACGCTGCAGATGCGATGTCAGCCCGATATCGAGCAGTGAAAGTGCTGCACCCATGAGTTTCCCCGTCCAGCGCGAATGCAAGGGCCTGTCATGGCTTGAGCATGCGGTGGCCTATGACTTTTACTGTATATTTATACAGTATTTTCGCAGGTTGTGTTGGCCGGAGACGCGTGGGGGAAAGGATGAAATGGTGATGGAAGGAGCGCGTTGGGCGCTCGAGCAAATCGCACGCCCAACGCAAAAACCCCACCTTTGTGGGGTGGGGTTTTTGTTTTGCTGCATGAGGAGCCTGACGATTACCTACTTTCACACGGGAATCCGCACTATCATCGG
>NZ_FCOM02000133.1 GCF_001544695.2 Caballeronia arvi | reverse complement strand
CGCGTTTGCACGTGTTTGCACGCGTTTTCACTCGCTCAGCAAGTCGGGGACCTACAACGCGCGCTGAACCTCGGAACAGCGTTTGCTGGATTTCACGCACGACTCATTCCACGCTCGAATCGCCATGACCAACACATTCGATGTTCAAGGTACGTCCGCCGTGCCTGGGCACTTCTTCCTGATGTCGACACCGCCCGACCCCTCGGCCGACTGCAAAAGCGATGACCGCGATGATCTTCTCGATGAAACCGGCGCAACGACCCATCGCACCACCGGCAAGACCGGCACCGACACGAAGGCCGAGCCCGATCCCAAGCCGAAGCCCTCGTCGTCGGCGCAGCCGGATCACATCGAGCAACAGCCGGTGCCCGGTCACACGGAGAACATTCCGGCGAATCCGGCTGAACCCGCGCCACGTGGACTGAATGAATACCGCGCGCCCGATGCCCGGCCCGACGACAAGCCGGGCACACCACCGGGCACGCAAAGCGGGCGCGACCGCAACAAGTCGCCGGACTGAGCCGGAGCATCCCGGTTGCGTCGAGCTTGCTTGCCACTTCTCATCGACCGGAACGCCACAAAGAGCACAACAACGAGCAAAACAAGGAGCGCACCATGAAGTCGTCCATCACGTTGAAAGCCTTGCTGATCGCCGCAATGTCGGCAGGGATTTGCCTCGTCGCTGGCTGCAACCGCGGTCACACCGGCGCGAGCAGCGCGGCCGGCGACACATCGGCTGCCGCGCCCGCGTCGGTCACATCCGCGCCGGCCGCCGGGAGTTTCCCCGCGACGGCGGCGAGCGATGCGCCTTCGGGCGCCAGCCAGTAAGCCGGATACAAACCAGGGAGAGAAGCCTGGGCGCAACGGCGCGCACATTCATGCGGGTCGCGACAGCAGGGCTTCGGCGGGAATGCCCGGCGAGCGTCCCGCCATGCGCTCGAACTCGACCGGGTCGTGACTGCAGAAGACCCGCACGTCGCGCGCAGAGTCTTCACTGCACAGCGCCCGGAGTCGCGCCTGATTGCGCCGCCGCGCTGCGCCGTCCTTCCATCATCCACTGATAAAACGCAAGGCCGGGCGTGCAGCGAGGTCGCGCGGGATCCATTTCCGTGTGATAGAAGTACGCGTCCGCCGCCAGCAGAAGCCAACCCTCATTCGCCCGAACGGCGATACCCGCATGACCGAACGTGTGGCCGCACAAGGGAACAAGCGCGATCTCGTCAGCGCAGCGCGTGAGGGGACGCACGCATTCAAATCCGTACCAGTGGTCGCCGCCGCAGTGATGCACGAGCCAGTTGACCTGCGTCGACCACTGCTGCGGCCGTAAGCGCTGGCGGTCCAGCCAGGTCTTCTGCCGCAGCGCGTAGTCCCGCTCGGTTTGCAGCATGTGGACGTGCGCCTGCGGAAAGTCATCGAGACCGCCGGCATGATCGAAGTCGAGATGGCTCAGCAGAATGTGACGCACGTCAGCCGTCGAAAATCCGAGCCGCTCGATCTGCCGCGCCGCCGTCATCTCCACGCGGAACTCGGGCTTCAACATCAACAGGAAGAACGCCCTCAGGCGACTGCGCGGATCGGCGACATCGCGCAGACCGAAGCCCGTGTCGGCCAGCACGAGGCCGTCATTTGTTTCGATGAGCAGGCAATGGCGCGACAGCTCACCGCGTCGCAGCAAGCTGGCGGTGCGTCCGTCGAAGAGCTTGCCGCCGAGCGGACAGCTAGAAATGCAATTGAGATGATGAACGCGCGTGCCTATGTCAGGGAACGACGACGCCATCACGACGTGGTAAGCACCAGGGAATGCTTGAACGCGTCCCACGCATCTTTGGGACCCACACTGTGAACTCTGGCGAGCCACGCCATCTGATCGTCCTTTGAAAGCGAGTGCCACCACTCGCTGCCATTACGTAAGTCCTTTATCCGAGAATCGAATTCCATGGCGTGTATCCGTGTTCCGATAGACACAGACACGCAGTCGGTGTGCCTCCTCCGTGCCGGCTATGCGGCGAACGCATCTGACCTGGACGAATACGTTGCATGGCACCACGTCAGGACATCCATTCGATCCGGCTGCCCGCGCCGGAAAGGCGATCAGAACCGTCTCACCGCATGACCGTGGCGCGCGCTCTTCGTCAGAATAAAGAGGCTGGCACCCGCCGCTGCAATCGCAAAGCGGCTCGGATTCGCCTTCACCGCATCGAGCATCTTCGCGAACACCGGCGTGCGCCGGACCGCACGTGCTTATCGGACAGCACCGTAGCCGCGGACACGTTCACGTGTGAGCACCCGGCGTGACCGGCGCACGTGTGTTCGCTGGCGCGCGCGCCTGCGCGTTACGAGGCCCACGCTCCTCTCCAGACGCTTGCCCGCGCGCTTCGCCTCGCGTCGCAGCGGCTTCCGCGCCGAGCAGCATGACAGCGGCGGCGAAATACAGCCACATCAGCAACACGGCAAGCGAGCCGGCCGCGCCGAACGCGCTCGCGGTCCCGGCGTGCGTCAGATACAACGCAAAGAGCTTCTTTCCCACGGAAAACAGCACCGCGGAAATGGCCCGCCCACGAGCGCATCGCGCCACGGCACGTGACCGTCCGGAAGATACTTCAACAGCGCGGCAAACGCGCACGACAGAATCACGAGACCGAGAACGAACTGCACGACATCGCCGATGACGACGAGCGGCGAATCTCCGAATACCCATTTGCCCGCTGCCTGCACGGCTGTGTCCAGCACGAGCGACACGATCAGCAGAAACGCAACGCCCATGACAAGGCCGAACGAAATCAGCCGCACCTTGACGAGCGTTGCGACGCCCGATGCTTCCTTGCCGCGCTTCGGCCAGATGATCGACAGCGCCGTGTTCAACGACGAGAACGTCGCCGACGCGCCTACGGCCAGCAGTACGAACGACATCGCCGCGGCAAGGCCGCTTCCGCCGCTGCGGTGGGCATGCTCTACGATCGCCTGCACGCTCGCGGCCGCATCCTTTCCGAGCATGCCGTTGATCTGATGAAAAAGCTGTCCGCGAGCGGCCTGCGAGCCGAACACGAGCCCGGCGACGGCGATCACCATAACGAGCGTCGGCGCGAGCGAGAACGCGGAATAAAACGCAATGCTCGCGGCCATCGGCGCGGCGCGATCAGCGCCGAAACGTTTGAATGTCCGCGCGGGCCTTGCGAAGGCCCGGCCCATCAGCGATTTGGCGTTCATGGCTGTCTCCGGTGATCCATGCGCCACGCATGGAGCATCAAAGATGCCCCCCGCCGGAAACAGCCGCCTCGCATGGCATACGCGTTGCTGTCGCATTCAGGCCGATGTCGCGGATTCGATCCGCACAGCGGCCGTTCATATCACGACGCGGCTTCCCCGCGAGACGCCGGCGCGCTTTCTTCGCGCCGAGGCTCGCAGCAGCATGACCGTAAGCGACGCTTTCGATGTCCTCTTGGTCGTTGCGAGCAAAACCGTTCAACCCTTGTGATTCGCGCCGAGTCCGTGAAGGGTTTCGTGCGCCCAAAAGGAGTCGCCCAAATGTTCGTGCATAACAAGCGTCTGCAATACACCGTTCGCGTGAGCGCGCCCAACCCCGGGCTTGCCAATCTGCTGCTCGAGCAGTTCGGTGGCCCGTAGGGCGAATTGGCCGCCGCGTGCCGATACTTCACACAAGCCGTCGGCGAAGACGATCCGGGCCGCAAAGACCTGTTGTTCGACATCGCGACCGAAGAAATCAGCCATCTCGAAGTAATCGGCTCGATCGTCGCGATGCTGAACGAGGGCGCGAAGGGCCAACTCGCGGAAGCGGTGGAGTCGGAAGCCGAGTTGTATCGATCGCTCACCGGCGGCGGCAATGATTCGCACACCACCGCCCTGCTCTATGGCGGCGGCCCGGCGCTCACCAACTCGCAGGTGTGCCGTGGAGCGCTGCCTATATCGACACCATAGGCGAGCCGACGGCCGACCTGCGATCCAACATTGCGGTGGAGGCGCGCGCGAAGATCGTCTACGAACGTCTCATCAACGTGACTGACGATGCGGGCATCAAGGGAGCGCTCGGCTTCCTCATGACGCGCGAGATCGCCCATCAGAAATCCTTCGAAAAGGCGCTTCACTCGATCCAGCCGAACTTCCCGCAAGGCAAGCTGCCAGGCGAGCCGGAGTTCACGAGCGTCTACTTCAACATGTCGAGCGGCAATGATGTGCGCGGGCCATGGAACGAGGGCGGCGACTGGAAGTTCGTCGAAGATCCGCAACCCGCCGTCGACGGCGGTGACGGGACGGCGACCGTGACCGAACAGGACGTCCAGGTGCTGCAGGCGATGGCATCGCGCACGGCCTCGGATCCATCGGCCGCGTCGACGACCGGGGCCGATCTGGGCGCTGGAACGGCCAACGAGGCGTAACGCCGGCCGGCGCCGCCGAGCTTCGGGGCGGCGCCTGTCCACGCCGGGCCGATGTAGTTCGCATGTCTCACTATCGGCTTCGATATGCCCGGCACCGCCCATGTTCATCGGTTGCCTGACCGACGACCTCGCGCATGAAAATTCCTCGAAGGCCAACACGATGTCCGCACCCATGGCATAGTCGTGGGAATGCTTGCTTCGCGTTAATATCTGTCCGTCCCACGTAAGAGCCCAGACCTGCAACAAGGCTTTCAAAGGAGGAGAGAATGGACACCCCGCCCACAGAAGAGCAGATCCGTGCACTCGCTTATCGCCTTTGGGAAGAAGCTGGCGGTCCAGAAGGCCGCTCTGGCGACTTCTGGGTCATGGCGCAACGCCAACTGGCGAGCGAACCGGGCATGGGCGACGGCCTATCCGACATCGCGCGCCCCGGCGGAGAAAGCGGCGACCGATCTGGTTGAAACTGCGGGCAGGCTCATCCACCGGCCCACTTATACCCGGGAGCGCGCTCGCTGCTTGAATGCCTCGGCGGGAACGCCCGCCGAGCGTCCCGCAATACGCTCGAATTCGATCGGGTCATGACTGCAGAACACGTCCACTCGTTCGGACAAGTTGTCGCCGGCACAAAGCCCGCGAAGCCTCGCCTGGTTCCATCGACGCGCCACGCGATCCTTGTCCATCATCCATTGGTATAAAGCCAGTCCTGGCGTACAGCGTGGGCGTTCGACATCCATTTCCGTGTGGAAGAAATACGCGTCTGCTGCCAACATCAGCCAGCCGCTATCCTTGCGCACCGCGATGCCGGCATGACCGAAAGTGTGGCCGCCGAGCGGCACCAACGCGATATCGTCCATCGACTGCGTTAGAGGCTTCACGCATTCAAATTCACGCCATCGGTCACCGCCGGTAGTGTCGTGGAATTCCCAGTTTTGCTGTGTCGACCACTGTTGCGGCCGGAAGCGTTGTCGATCGAGCCACGTTCGCTGCCGGACTGCGTAGTCGCGCTCAACGCGAAGCATATGCACCTTCGCGTGCGGAAAGTCATCGAGGCCGCCCGCGTGATCGAAATCCAGATGGCTAAGCACGATGTGCCGCACGTCTTCGGCGGAGAAGCCCAGCCTCTCGATCTGACGTATCGCGGTCATCTCTTCGCGAAATTCGGGCTTGAGCATCACTAGAAAGAATGCCGACAGGCGACCGCGCGGATCGGCGACATCGCGCAATCCAAAGCCCGTATCGATCAGCACGAGTCCCTCGTCGGATTCGACCAGCAGACAATGGCACGTGAGTTCGCCGCGACGGAGAAGACTTGGCGTGCGGCCGTCGAAGAGCTTCCCGCCCAGCGGACAACTCGATATGCAGTTGAGGTGATGAACACGCATGCGACATCCCGAAAAAAGCGGCTTGCCCGCCGGTGAGTCGGTCAAAGAACCTAATCTCGGCGTCCCCGCTACCGGGCACGGATGGAACCCGGCGAAGAATTTCAGTGATTCGGCTTTCTCACTGTGACGGTGAAGAGCAGTTCGTATGCCACCGCGGCGATCAAACCGGGACCGCCGAAGCTTCGATTACTCGACAGCCTCCGACTGTCGGAAGGCAATGTTCCGTAAAGCACAGCACGCGGTCTTTCCGCCCGGGAAAATGCGAAATACCCCATCAATGCATCCACGTTTGTCGCAGCACATCACATTCTGTCAACGCCCATGTCTTCTTGAAACTCGCCGGGGATTGTAAGCGCTCATTCCGATGCCATCGCCTCAATGGCGTCGCCGATGCGGTCGCCATCGTCGTAATGGATCATGTGCCCG
>NZ_FCOM02000089.1 GCF_001544695.2 Caballeronia arvi | reverse complement strand
ACCGGAGACAGAGGTCCCTTTCAACGCAAAGCAACTAATCGTCTTTGCTTTTCATCGCATTCGAAAGCTCCGCCAACATCCGCGACCAGTGGAAGGACGCGAAACAACGCAATCAGCTATCCGATGCTTTTCGTCGGTCTCTCGGTGGCGTCGGTCATCATCGATGTGCAGGTAGAGGCTGGTCGTCGTGAGCGACGCGTGCCCGAGATTATCGCGCACGAGGCGCAAGTCGACTTGTTGATCCGCCATATGTGATCCGCGGATCGGCCAGAAACCGCTGATAGCGCAGGCAGTCCTCGTGCGTGAGTGAGGACAGCGGCTTGCCGAGCATGACGACGGACCAGAGTACGAGCCGCTCGGCTTCTTTTCGATAGTTCTCGAAGGTGGTCTTGGTGTCGACGAAACGCGACAGCCACGCCCGAATCGCATCGAGGTCGTTCTCGGCGGCGATCTGTCCGCGTCCTGTGAACGCGCGGTTCAGCCCCACGCTGCCATCCATCTCGGACGGAATCACGAGCCTTTCCAGCGGCGTCGGCTGGAGTGCGACTGGGATCGAAGGGGGCAGGGCGGGCTTCAAGGTCACCTCGCGTTGGTGAGAGTGAACCAAACCGTGGGAGGCCTTTCCGTCGACTTGACCACCGTCATGGAAGCCGTGACGACGTGTACTCGACCGGATTCGGCGCTTGAAACCTGCGAAGTTCCGACGAAAAGTATTTAGTGAGCCCGCCCGGCGCGCTGGCCGTTTCAACTACGCTGGCGACGTTGCCAACCGATCGGAGGTGCTATGCGACTGATCATTGAGGCCCGCGTAGAGGGCGGGGAAGCGCGTGCGACTGATGCGAGGGTTGTTGCCATGGTGGAACGAAAAGACCGCAGCCTCGCCGACCTGGGGCTCACACTTGCCGAAGGTCGTGCCTTGCTCGCCGAGGTTCAGGCGTTTCTTGTGCCGGAGCAGACTGGGGAATGGATGCAGAGCCGCATGGCTTGTCACCGGTGCGGCTCGATGCTGGCCCACAAGGACGCCCGATCGATCGTGCTGCGAACCGTGTTTGGCAAGGTCGACGTGCCGAGTCCGAGGCTGTGGGCGTGCGGCTGTGCGGCAGAGCAAGGGCAACCGCGCCGCTCTTTCAGCCCGCTGTGCAAGGCCGTTCACCAGCGTGTGACGCCGGAATTGGAGTACCTGCAGGCCAAGTGGGCTGCTCATCTACCGTACCGTCAGGCCACTGAGCTGCTTCGAGAGATCCTTCCATTGGACAAAGGGATTTCTTTCGGTAGTAACCGCCGTCGAGTACTCGCCGTCGGCAGCGCGTTGGACGCGCAGATCAACTGCGATATCGCGTCTGGACCAAAGCCGGTCAGCGGAGAACAGGTTCGCGAATCGACCACCGTCGGCTGCGTGAGCGTCGACTCGGCGTGGCTGAGCTTCAGCAGCAGTCCCAAGAGTCGCAAGGCCGCGCGCGACCTTGCGGAGCTTAAATCGCCTTGGTCGCAGAACCTGCCGCGGGATCGACATGTCAACATCGTTGCGGGGCGTGCAACTCTCGCTGATCGGGCCCCCGCGTCTCTACGCGTACGTGCATAAGCTGGTGCCAACGGCGCCCGCGCGGCTGGACCAATTCTTCTTGCAAGCGGCGTGGCTCCGGACGAACGAGTCACCGTGATCAGCGATGACGCTGGCGAATTCGGCAAGGCTGTGGACGGCAGCCAGCTCGCCAGGGGAAGGATCCTGGACTGGTTTCACATCGCGATGAAGTTCAAGACTGCCAAGAACTCGGTGTTTGGAAGCCAGACGGTGGAGCCTCACGAGCGAATCGCTATCGAGACAGAGATCGATCACGCGAAGTGGCTGGTTTGGCACGGAAAGGGCAGGCAATCGGTGTCTCGCGTTAGGGCCCTGGATGCCACGCTGTTGGCGAAGGAAGGCTACGAATACTCGAGGTTGTACTGGAACCTGCGTCGCTTGTACTTCTACATCGAGAACAACGCCGGTACGCTCGTGAACTATGGCATGCGTTATCGCAAGGGACTACCGATCAGTAGCAGCATTGCCGAGTCCGCGGTGAATCTGGTGGTCAGCCATCGCATGGCGCAGAAGCAGCAAATGCGATGGACGGACGAGGGGGTGCACTGTCTGGCACAGGTCAGAGTCGCTGTCCTCAACGACGAACTTTCGGTTGAGAAACTCGCCGAGTTGACCATGACCTCTGCAATTGCAAATTCGACGAGTGCGCGCCGAGCGGCGTGAATTGACCTCACACGGCTTGGTTCACTCTCCAAACGGTGACAGATTTATTGTTATCTACGAGAATGCCAAGAGAAAATGCAGAATACTTGCTCACTGGCAGCGGGCGAAGCTGACATCCTTAATCTGGCTCAGTCGCGTCGGTGAACCTGAAAGAAGATCGCGGCGTGTGGCTTGACTCGATCGCTCACACTGACAGCCGAAGGTGAAGCGTTCGTCCGCTTTGCCAAGTCAATGGCGGATGCGGAGTCCGGTGCGCGCGTCGAGCTTAGGCCGTTGCCGGAAAAGACGTCAGGACTGCTTCGTATGACAGCGCCAAGCGGGTTCAGACAATCGGTCGCACCGCCCATGCTTGCGAGTTTGCTCAAAGCCAATCCAGAGCTTCGCATCGACTTCGATATTCCGATCATCAGATTGGTATCGTCGGACAGGGGCTCGACGCAGCCTTGCGGATCGCGCCGCTGGGGGACTCCGAACTGGTGGGAAGAAGTCACTTCGAATGCTCGCCTCGTTTGCGCCGCACAGGGCTATCTCAAGAAACACGGACGACCGTTGAGGGCCGCCGATCTGGACAGCCATGCCAGTATCCGATTGGGCGCAGTGCGACGATGGCCGCTGATCGTCGACGGAGCGTTGATCCGCAAGCGCGTGGATGCCTACGTCACCACGACCGGTGTCGAAGCGGAGCGTTGCTGTGCAAGGTCTTGGACTTGCGTCGTTGACGTATTGGAATGTGTTCGGGCAATAAGCCGACACCGCGCTGGTGCAGATCGATTTGGAGGATGCGGCGATGTAGGATTTGTCGGTCTAGGCGGGATGCCGAGCAGGCGCTACGTGCCAAACAGGGCGAATGTCTTCCTTTACGCGTTTCGAAATCAGCTCGTCGAATCCAGCGAGAGGCATTGACACTCCGTGGAACGGCGTCCTTACCTTGCGGCTGCAGCCGGCGGATGCAACACGACAAATTGCCAATTCCGTCGACGGCGGCTGTCGAACCACAAGCAAGCCCAACAGCCCGCGTCGTTCACGGAGCGGTAACGTGCGTGCGACAAATTGGCCACGTTGAAGCCGATTTCAATGGCCGGCTTCTTCCACCGTCAGATTGTTGGTAACCGACGACACGCCGGGTACGCCTTCGGCTATTTTCCCCGCGAGATCTATCTGCTTCTGATCGGGCGCCATCCCGACCAGCGTAACCTTGCCGCTGCGAGCGACAGCGTGAATATCGGCCGATTCCAAACCTTTTTGCTTGTACAGCGTGGTCTGAACCTGCTTCGCGAGTTGCCGATTTGCTGCTTTGGCGGATGATTTCGAGGAAGTCGCTACGGCTGTCTCTTGCGCACCAACAACGGGCACGGTCGCGATGATCGCGCCGATGGAAATCGCCGCGGCAAGGAAGATGTTCGTGGATGTCATTTCTTTTCCTCAGGTGAAAGTAGTAAAACTGGAGGAGAAACGCAAAGAACACCGGTCAACCGCGCCTACGGAAAACTGCGCAAACCGGTAGTCGTGACCTGCGGCACTGCATCTACATTGTAAGCATGGAGGCGCTATCTTTGCGGCGTTAGAATTTCTTCTACTGCTCAGTTCGTGGTGCAAACATCCGCGTTCAGCCGTGCTACTCAGAATGTAGTGCGCGGAGACAACGCTGTGCGCGTCGAGACGGCAAAAAAGGGCGGCGTTGAAGGGTTGCCCTGCCCCTAGGAGGCCGCGTGCGTGATGCGCTAACCAACAGCCGCCTGGAAACGTCGCGCCGGTTTTTTTGCCAGCTTGCCCATCCGCGACTCGTTTGGAAATATCCGCCCAAAGACTTCTCCCGATGAAAGCGGCGTGATGCCGATACCCGTATCCCATCGGTCGGTGTAGCCGTTCATCGAGTCGCACCCAAGCACGACACTACCCGACGAGGTGTTATTGATCACATTCGATCGAGATGCGATCCAAGTGACCTCTGCGATCCGACTGGCCCACAAATCACCGACGCGGGCGCGACCGTAGACCAAATCAAAGTTGTCACTTCGCGGACCCGACGCATCGGCGCATACCGAAAGCGCGTAAATTCAAGAGTTTGCAGAAAGCAAATTAACGTTGTCACCGGCTTTGCGGGGGAAAGAGTCAACAGGGCCGCACATTGGCGGCTCACGTTCGATGGCGTTGCCTGAGATGCTGTTGAAATAGCACAAGCTTAGTATCAGTCAACCGCTCGGCAACGTCGTTCGTGCAGCGTAAGCTGCATGCACACGAAGAATCGTGTCAACCAATGACCGCCGATATGGTCGTTTTGCCAAGCTGGAAACGTAGTGGTCCGTCTTACCGAAGATTCGCTCGGGCGCGCGCGGCTTGATCCCGCGCTGGTGCCAGCGCGACATGCCGAGTCCCCGAAACACGGGCGCGGATGACTGAACCACTCCCATAGCCGCCGTCGAATGCCCGACCGCAGGGTGATTTCGCCATAAATGACGAGACTGTAGTCGATAAATAGTTCCTCGCCGACGTTGATCGCCGTGAGCGAATGGATGAAGTCCAGTGGCTATGGCCCGCCGTGGCCGATTGTGCCAGCAATTCGCAATTTTGTGCCAAGTGACGACGTGTCCATGGACGCCACTTAACCGATATTTACCCTTTTCGAACACGCCTGCACTATATTAATTGCAGCCCGTTAGGTAAGAGTTCGAAGCGCGCAAGCTCGGGCGCGCAATCGGCATAAAGGAGTTGTGCATGAATACGCGCGATGTCAGTGTCGATGATCCCTTGGACGATTTTTCAACCTGGCAGTTTGAGTTTGAGGGTGACAGCAAGAAAGTGTATCTGGCGGGTGCAGGACCTGCGGTTATTGTAATGCCGGAAGTGCCGGGCATTAGTCCCCCTGTCGCCCGTTTTGCCCGTTGGGTCAGGGATGCAGGGTTCCGCGTATATATGCCCTCATTGTTTGGCCGCGATGGGGCGGTGGTTGACGCCGACGAAGGGGCAGCGGTACTGCAACGCCTCTGCATTAGCGCCGAGTTCAGCGCTATGCAATCCGGGCGCTCAAGCAAGGTGACGCACTGGGTACGCGCGTTGGCTAGACACGCGCACGCAGAATGCGGCGGGCCGGGCGTTGGTGCGGTCGGCATGTGCTTCACGGGAAATTTCGCGTTGACGATGATGCTTGACTCAGCGCTGATTGCGCCCGTGTTGGCGCAGCCGGCCTTGCCGCTCAACGACCCAGGTGGTTTGGAAATTTCGCCTGAAGAATTGAGCCAGGTGCGTTCCAGACTGGATCGGGAAGGCCTGAAAGTAGTTGGGTTGCGTTTCCGTGACGACCCGCTGTGTACTGCTGCCAGGTTTACTGCTTACCAGAACGCATTGGGCGAGCATTTTGAAGGCATCGTGCTGCCGGACGAGGTGGCGAATAAGGATGTCGCGCCATTCGTGGCCAAGCATGTGCCATCGCCTCATAGCGTACTCACGCAGAATTTGATTGACAAAGAGGGAGAGCCGACCCTCAAAGTCCGCGATCAGGTGCTTGAGTTTTTGAAACAGCGTCTCCAGGCGTGACCCTATAGACCATCTGCATCACTTTATCGGCCTCGTTCTGGGCCTTCGTTACTCTATTTCGGACGCCGGACGCCGGACGCCGGACGCCGGACGCCGGACGCCTCCGCAGCCGTGGTCGCCTTTCCCTCCCGTCGCGCCCTTGGCGGGCTTCGTTGGCGTCGGTCTGGGCGGGGCGTTGTCCTCGTCGGCTGAGGCCGCGCCCTTAGAGTAGTTGCCAAGCATGCGAATGCGGCAGCTGATATGAACCTTCGATGGTGCCGATATCGTGGCCCGTGAACGTTCCCAACTGCCTCCCTGAAACTGGCCGAAGCGGTTCAAGTATTCATATACTTACCTGGAATTCTGCGCACGAGAGACCGTCCGCGAGAATGAGGGACGCTGACAGACAGAGGATGGGCGCGGCGTCCCATGCATGCTTAATTTTAGTCGTCTCAGAGGCAACCGGACGCGCGCATTGGTGAATGTGCCGATGAATCTGCCATGATGTTTCGCGCCTGAAGTCGTGGGGTTCGGCAGCATGACCGCAATTCGCGCGTCTGCGCACTCGTTGATCTGAAGCCTGCTATAACAGCCACGATCAGCGACTGCCCGCAGACTTGCCTGCCCATCGTATCGCGCGCAGCTTTCGCAATAGGACTGAGCTGCGCGAGGTCACTTCCAGAGTTTGTAACCTTGTGACCTACGATGAGGTACTGTCTGGCGTCAACGGCCACTTGTACGTTGTAGCCCGCCATTCCCGATCCTTTAATGCGCGTCGGCATGTGGAACGCGCGTCGGGATCGGTCACCGAGAGTTGTCCATCAGGTTCTGTCTCGCGTCGCTCCTTTATCTGGTCGAGGCTGCGCATCTGCTCTCGCAAGCGCGCGATCTTGTCCTGCAAGCGGGTTGTCTTTGCTTCCAGTTCAGCCGGTTGCATACGATCGGCAGTCTCCAGCGCGTTCAGATAACCTAATCTCATTTCCTGGCACCGTCGCACGGCTCAAGTTTCCCGCGCGCAATTTTGAGCGTCGTCTTTAGGATTCGATCGAAGCGCACCTTGCGAGGGCGCGCGCGGAAACGGATCGCCGCATCCGGCGCACGCGACGTGCAGGTGCACAACGCACATGTGCGCACGCGCCGCAACAGGGGTGCTGGATATCGTTGGGCAATTCGTCAAATCGACGAGCGATCCGTCCGGCGAGAACGCGCCCGACGCGGAAACCACGGCGTGCGCGCTCTTCGCTCTGTACCGCAAACGGCGCATCGCTGATACATTCGATACGTTCGTCAATGTGACGCTGCCCGCCGCCGCGCTCAAAGAATGGCGGCTCAACGATGTTGTGAGCATCATGGGCAAGAACGGCGCTCAGACCATACGCCTGAAGTTCGGAAACGTGCCGTGAAGCGGATGGATTCCCACGCAATGGCCGAGGCGGCGCATCGGGCATCCAGCGACCCTGTCTTCATCTTCGGCAATCGGCCAGCAAGGGACGCTCGCGCCTTTCACCATCGTGACGTTCGAACGGCAGTTTGTCTCCGGAAAGCGTCGCTCCATCAGTGGGTATCACCCCCTGCGAGAGATCCTCGTCCCTCGTTCTGCCGCGGGCCGAATTCGGCCAGCCGACACGATGCATGCCGGCGCTTCGGCCAGAGAACGGTAAAAATTAGTGTTGCTGTGTGCCGGGTTGAATCGCGGCCTGGCGCTGCGATGAGACTCGCTCAGCCTGCAATCGCGCTTCAGCTTTTTGTAGCCTGCCCGGATAGTCCACATCAACAGACAGCGGGTTGTAGCCGGCTTGTTCGAGATTGGCGAGTTCGGCGCGTAATTGTGCGCGCGTAAGTGGCGCATCGGTTTGAGCGAACGAAGCAGTGGGAGAAGAGGCGAGCAAGGCGAGTGCAGCCGTCACGAAAATCTGTTTCATCACATACCTACTTTGGGCGTCGAGCCATCTGAAATGCTGCTGGAAGCCTCAAAGTATATGCGCCTAAATCTAGGTATTTACCCGCATTCGAACAACAATACATTGCTAAATGCACAATTCTGCGTCTGTGATAGCTCTCAAATGGACCGCAGGAAGGCAGTGGACACGCCCAGACGAAGGTCTGAGGAGAGGTTACGCGACCGTGCGATTTCTTTGGTGAGTTGCATGACCGTGCGGCACGCAAGCGTCAGTTCGCCGTGGGGTGACATGGCCAGCGCAATGAAGCGCGGCACGGACGGCTCAACCACCATTGACGCCTGCAACCGGCATTCCTTTTCAAGATTGGCAATCGCGTAAGGTCCGAGCAACCCATAGATGCCGCCATCGGCCACCATGTGGCCCTGCAGACTCAACGAGTCGGCTTCTGCCGCGAAATTCAGGGAGACCTGATGTTCACCGGCAATTTGTTCGAGCCGGTCGCGCCAGTTATTGGGGCGGCAGAAAAAGACGAGGGGAATCCCGTCGAGCTGGGAAAAAGCAATCGTGGGGTGCTCGGTCAAAGGGTCCCCTTGCGCGCCGACCAGGTAGGTCGCCGCCTCAACCAGATACTCGTCACCGTCTTTCGGTGTCGGGCTATTTCGAAAAAGGATGGCGAGGTCAACACTGCCGTTTTCCAACCACGTATCCAACAAAGCCCCCTGACCCTCGCGCACCTGTAATTGCACTAGGGGATAACGTTCTCGCAGACGATGGTAGAGCGTGCTGACCAGCGGATGAGCGGTGGAGGGCAAGATCCCGAGTCGGACCACGCCGATCGGCTCTCCGGCCGAACTACGAATGTCGTTGGATAACTGTTCCGTGCTGGCTAGCCACGTCCTGACGCGCGGGGTAATCCGGGCCCCCAGTTCGGTCAGCACGACCCCGCGCCCCGTCCGTTGAAACAGGCGACCGCCGCAGTACTGCTCCAGTTCAACAATCTGGCGGCTGATATGCGGCTGGCTAGTTCCGTACGCCACGGCCGCCTTGCTCAAGCTGCCAAGTTCTGCCGCGTCGATAAATAGTTTCCAAGCCGCGTAGTCCACCATCGAGCCCCAATGAGATATGTCGAATCAGTATAGCTGAAATGTGTGGCTAGGCGGTTCTCGCATGGGCCGTCCATCCCTACACTGCAACGCATGCACCGTTGTTCCAGCTTGACGCGAAACGAACAGCGGGCTCTCCTCTACGGAAAGAGGAGCCGAAAAGCTCACATTTGGAGACGTCATGAAAGCTATCGATCTTCGCGGTCTGGTCCCGGCACCGGTTACCCCTTTCACCCGCGACGGCGCGGTGGACCACGCAGCAATTCAACGACTGGGCTCCTGGCTCGGCAGCATCGAAGGCGTTAAAGGTCTGACGGTGCTCGGCCACGCTGGCGAAGGCACGTTCATGACGCAGAAAGAACAGGCTCAAGTCATCGAAAGCTTCGTGAAGTCCGTCGACGGCAAGATTCCGGTCATCGCCGGTATCACGCTCGAAGGCACGCAAGTCGCGGTTGACGAAGCGAAGCGCGCGGTCGAGGCCGGCGCATCGGCTGGTCTGGTGTATCCGTCGCACGGCTGGCTGCGTTTCGGCTACCAGAAAGGCGCGCCGCAAGACCGCTACCGCGCCATCCACGAAGGCAGCGGCCTGCCGCTGATCCTGTTCCAGTACCCGGATGCCACCAAGGCGACGTACAACCTCGAAACGCAGTTGGAAATCGCCGCACAGCCGGGCGTGTTCGCGATGAAAAACGGCGTGCGCAACATGCGTCGCTGGGATGTTGAAATCCCCATCATCCGTCGCGAACGTCCGGAATTGCAAATCCTGACCTGCCACGACGAGTACCTGCTGCACACGATGTTCGACGTTGACGGCGCACTCGTCGGTTACGGCGGCTTGGCTCCCGAGCCGCTCATCGAGCTGATCAAAGCAGGCAAGGCGAAAGACTACCAGGCCGCGCGCGCGATCCATGATCGTCTGCTGCCGGTGACGCGCAACGTGTACCACCGTGGCTCGCACATGGAAGGCACTGTGGCACTCAAGCACGGTCTCGTGGCCCGCGGCATTCTCGAGCACGCGACGGTGCGCTCGCCGCTGCTGCCGCTCGCGGAAGGCGCGGACGTTGAAATCGCCGATGCACTGCGTTCGGCAGGCCTCGTCGACTGACGCGGAAGCGGCGCATTCATAGCCGTTATGACGATAGCGAAGCGCTGCCCTCGCTTCGCTATTCGCATTAAGCCGTCACGGCGACGCACGAACGCTTGTTTCGCGCGTCGTCCATAACAGGATCGGGAAACGACCAAACAAGCTCCGACATCGCGACCCAACAAGACAGAAACGCGATCGGTGCTTCAAAAAAAGAAGACGTCCGAGGGCCCATAAAATGCAGCTTTTCAGGAGACAGCATGAACACCCCTTTGACCGCTTATGGCGTCGGCGTTGGTCAATCCGAGAGCGCAACGCGCACCACGAGCGAGCAGCTGCGCGCTGCTAATCTGCTGTTCCGCATTGAGAACGTGCCGTTTTGCAAGTGGCACACCAAGGCACGGATCGTCATGGGCAGCGCGACCCTCTTTGACGCATTCGATGCACTTTCGCTTGCTTTTGTCCTGCCGGTGCTGGTGGGTCTTTGGCATCTTTCTCCCGGTCAGATCGGCGTGCTGATCGCCGCAGGCTATCTCGGGCAAGTCGTAGGCGCGTTGGTGTTCGGCTGGCTTGCTGAGCGCATCGGTCGCGTGCCGAGTGCGACGGTGACGGTTGGCGTGATGTCAGCCATGAGCGTGGTATGTGCCTTCACGGGCAGCTTCCATATGCTGTTTTTGATGCGCTTTCTGCAAGGCATCGGCGTCGGGGGAGAAGTGCCAGTAGCGGCCACGTACATCAACGAGCTGTCGCAAGCGCACGGCCGAGGACGTTTCTTTATTCTGTACGAACTCATTTTCCCGCTGGGTCTCCTTGCGGCAGCGCAGCTCGGTGCGTTCATCGTCCCGCGCTTCGGTTGGGAATATATGTTCCTCATCGGGGGGATTCCCGGCATCATCGTCGCGATCCTAATCGCACGTCTTCCCGAATCGCCGCGCTGGCTCATTTTACGTGGACGTTTCGACAAGGCCGAACGCATCATCGAGCGGCTGGAGGCGAGCACCACGAAACGCAACCTCGACACACAGACGCAGAAAGCCGAGATCGACGAGCGCGTGGTGGGCCTTCTGAACGGCGTCCAGTCGAAGCAGAAGGGATCGTGGAAGGAACTCTTTTCGCCGTTCTACCGGGGCCGCACCATTGTCGTGTGGTTGCTCTGGGCGACCTCTTACTTCGTCGCAAACGGCATCAACAACTGGTTGCCCAGCCTCTACAAGACGGTCTACCACCTGCCGCTGCAAGAATCGCTTCACATGGCGTCGATCTCGAACGTCTTGAGTACGTGTGGCGTGCTTGCTTGCGCGTTGCTGATTGATCGAGTGGGGCGTCGCCGCTGGGCAATGGCTTGCTTCATCATCAGCGGGCTCCTGCTCGCCGCCTTGGGCCTCCATGGCGCTGGCAGTGCGTGGTCAGTGATGTTCCTGGGGTCGTCAGCCTACGCTGCGATGGCAACCACAACGGTTCTGCTGTACCTCTACACCCCTGAAATCTACCCGACCCGGATGCGCGCTATCGGTACTGGTCTCGCGACGTCGTGGCTGCGGGCCGCTTCTGCTGCCGCGCCAGCGATTGTCGGCGTCGTATTGACCGGGAAAGGCATCGCTGCTGTATTCATCCTGTTTGCCGTGGTCAGCGCAGTGGGCTTCATCGTCGCCTCCAGAATGGTGGAAACGACGAATCGCGCGCTCGAAGAGATTTCCCCGTAACCGCTCGCATCCCTTGTAGCTCCTTCCCTGATATTGACTCAAGGGAAGGAGCCTCCTGGCTCGCAACACCTCTGATTTCAGCGCGACAGGTTCGCAGAAAGCGACAACGCTGCAGGACGGTCCGTTCGTAGTCCTGATCGGGATGCCGGTGGAGATCGCATAGAAAAAGATGAATGGAGACAACCGAAATGAAAAAGGCACAACGGGTCATGGCCCGCGCTTCGATACGGAACGTTGCTGGCACACTTGGCGTAGCAGCGATGCTAAGCTCGGGCCTCGCATTGACTTCTGCCGGCGCGCGCGCAGATAGTGGTTCCCAAGTCCAATTGTATGGGATCGTCGGCACCTATATCGGCAGTGTCAAACGCAGTGACACGCCTCAATCCACGGTACTCATGGGCAGCGGCGGATTGACCACTTCATTCTGGGGAATGCGCGGCAAAGAAGATCTGGGCGGCGGCGTTAGCGCCATCTTCGCCCTTGAGAGCTTCTTCCAGCCTCAAAACGGCGCGCAGGGCCGCAATGCGACGGACCCGTTCTTTTCACGCAATGCGTACGTGGGCTTTCAAGGCGACTTCGGTCAATTGACGTTCGGGCGCCACAGAAATCCGACGTATACGGCCGAATCCCTCATCAATCCGTTCAGTTCGTCGACGGTTTTTTCTCCGCTCGTCCTTCAGACGTTCGTGACCAACTATGGCGGCACGATCATCGGCGATACGGTGTGGAATAACACTGCTAAGTACACGTCGCCAGACTTTAAAGGTTTCGGCGCAACAGTGATCTATGGTCTCGGTGGCGTTGCGGGTTCGCCCGGCGTCGGTAACCTCGGCGTTCACCTGAACTATCAAGGTCACGGCCTTACGGCTGTGCTCTCTGGCCAGCGTGTACGGTACACCGCAGCGGGGCCGGTCGGCGCGCAGTACGCCTACCTCGCGGGCGCAGCATACGACTTCAAGGTCGTGACGCTTTATGGCGCGTGGGCGATGACTAGTGACGTGAGTACGCCTACAGGCAGCCACACGTACGAGGCGGGTTTCTCGATCCCTTTCACCCCGGCCGATTTCCTGCTTGCTGAGTGGGCGCGGACGCAACGGTCGGGACCGACCCCTGCGACCAACGGCTTTCGCAATACGGCGTCGCTCGGTTACGACCACTTTCTCTCGAAGCGCACAGACATCTACGCAATTTACACTTACGACAAGCTGAGCGCTCGCCCCACCGGCAACACCTTTGCGGTTGGCGTTCGACACACGTTCTAGTTTCGGCGCGGTCGAGTGAGCACTCCTCGATCGGAGCCAGTGGACGATTCCCGCGGGTTCCCGAAGCATCCCACTGACAGGAAAGCGCCTTGATGAGCCTGCACCGAGATGGCGGGTGCTCGATCGGCACTAACTCTGCCGCCAGTGGCGGTGGGGCCATCGGAATGGGCCGTTCTGGCTAGATGAGGCAGACTGGCGGCTGAGGGTCACCCAATCCGACATTAGCGACGGAGTTGGGCTTGCACGACCGAAACGCGGATTCGTTCAACCGGTTCCCTCATGGCGCGGCGTGGAACAGTAGCGAAGGGAAGAACAACGATGTCAACAACGGGCTCGACAGTCGCGTTGCGAACATGTCTGACGCAGTGTTGTAAGTAGGCTCGCTACCTGCCTTGGTGCCGGGCCGCGGCAAAGCTCGGGACCTTCAGCGGGCGGCCAATTCGCACGTCGGCCCGGTGGCGGCCACTGCCAAATTTCAAAAAACAATTTGAGCTGAAGCGTGAGGACCCTCTTGGTCGAACAGCGGCTCTCAATTGCGCGCCCCGCGCGAACCGCTCGAGTTGGCGCGATTCGAACGAGGCAGACGTTTCAAAAAAGTTGGCCACGCTATAACAATCTAAAATGAGCGCATGGCATTGCGTTCAGCCGGCTGCCGAGACCGACGCGGATAACGATTCAGTCGCTTTGTCTGATTCGCTCAATACAAAATCATAGGCGACGGTATAGAAAGAGGTTTGTGAGACCGAGCCATCAGGCGTAACACCAGGATCATGATGCTTCCAGTCAACTATCAAGGAGGAGCGCACTCCGAAGACCGCGTCGGAGTCAATGTACTTATCCCCCGCCCGGAAAATGTGCGTGATCAACGGATCAAAGCCTTCAGCTCTGATCCAGAAATGGAGGTGCGCCGGTCGCCACGGGTGACGTCCCAGCGCGGCCAACATTTTACCTACTGGCCCGTCGTGAGGGATTGGATAGGCTTCCGCAAGTATCGATTTGAAGTGAAAGCTTCCGTCTGCTAACGTTTCGAGCCGGCCGCGCGCCTGCGGAACAATCAGCCCGTCGGGCGCGGGGCGTTGTACATCGTAGAAGCCATCTTCATCCGACTGCCAGACGTCAATGAGCGCCTCGGAAATACGCTGCCCGTTCGGACCTGATACGGTGCCCGATACAAAGCAGGGAGTGCCGAGAGCACCGTTTGCGATGTCGGCGCCATTATGGAATGTAGGCGGCTCTGCGACGTAGAATGGGCCCAAAAGGGTAGGTTCCGTACAGCCAGCTGGCTTGTGGTTGTTCTGCGAGGTCACCAGCATGGAGAGTCCGAGGGTATCTGACAACAACACGAATTCCTGTCGACGATCGTCGGAAATTTGACCTACCGACGTCAGAAACTCGATCGCAGCAAACCATTCCTCCTCGGAAAGTTGTATCTCCCTCGCAAAGTCGTGAAGATGCGATACGAGACTTGTCATTACGGCTTTGAGCCTCGCGTTTGACGTCTCCGACATTGACGCGAGGACGGCCTCTGTGATGCTGCGGTCGTTGATATCCTTCATTTCTCATCCTATCTCACTTTAGGGCGCTCAGATTCTGCGAGCGGCTCAGTTAGCTCAAAAGATGCGGCGGGACCGCATAACGAGCAAGCAGGGACCTGCGCGCCTTTTGACTTCGCCATGCAGACCTCGCGAACTGGATTCATCGGTAAGCCGGCGCTCTTAAAGACGATTCGATTAACACAACAAAGACGCAGACTGTTTCATCGTATCTTTTTCGGCCGACGATCTGGAGACCTCCTTGAGGGAGACCCAGGCCAGGGGTGCCCGCTAGGATTGAAAGTACAAACGTAGAGACTAGCAAGGCAACACAACTACAGGTCGAGAACGATCTCCGCTGAGCTTGCTCGTGACACGCAGCAACAGATCGCGTCGTTCCTAGCCTTTTCGGTTTTGGAAAGGCACTGATCTCGATGCTCGATGTCCCCGCCTAACACACCGACAATGCAGGTGCCGCAGATACCTTCTTCGCACGACGTTTCGATCTCTACGCCGATTTCCGACAGCGCCCGCACGATCGTCGTTCCTTCGGCCACCCTAACCGTTTGGCCGCTACTGGCGATCTTCACAGTGAAGCCCGCGTCCGACCGCTCTTCCGACGTGTTCGTCGGCGAAGCCTGGAAGCGCTCCAGATGGATCGAGTCAGGCGGCAAGCGTCGTTCGCCCGCCGCAACAACTTTGTCCATAAAGCCGTTCGGCCCACAGGTGTAGACATGGGTACCCGCCGCAATCGATGAAAAAGCGTCGTCCAATTCCTTCGCTACGGCGTCGCGGGAGACGCCGACGTGAAAGACCACATGGCCCCAGAAGGGCGGGCTTGAGAGGACTTTAGCAAAGGCAGCTTGGTCCAGAGACCTGACAAAGTAATGGATAACGAACGGTGAATTAACTGATGCCAAACGGTAGGCCATGCTCAAAAGCGGCGTGATTCCGATCCCCGCAGCAATCAAAAGGTGGAATTCTGCGGCATCGTGAAGCCGGAAGATGTTGCGAGGACGCCCGATTCGTAGCTCGGATCCGACGCTCAAGAATTCATGAAGGGACGACGACCCGCCACGGGATCCCACTTCACGTTTTACGGCGAAGAGATATGAATCTTCGCACGCAGGATCACCACAGAGTGAATACTGGCGTGTGAAGCCGGAGGGAGTGACCACGTCCACGTGAGCACCCGGCTCGTACTTCTCGAGAACATCGTCTCCTACGCTTCGAACGCGAAACAGCCGGATCTGATCAGCCTCGTTAATGATGCTGTCGACAACTACAAGTCGGGTTTGCTCAACATTAGCCATTTTTCCATGCACGGTCTCGTGCATCCCCAAGAAGACTGCATCATCGCTTTCGATATGCCGAATTAGATGTTGCTGCAGAGATTCGACACGCTTTCGAGGGTCGGTTGCCTCAGGCCGGCCGGCCGCCGCCGCATGGAGGCGCGCGCTTATAACAGAAAGCCGATTGCGTTAATCGGTTCCTTGCCGTTGATAAGTCTGACGACCTTGCGGTCTATCCGTGGCCCGCCGTCATCAAACACAATGCGATGCTCCAGATTCGCCGCGAAAATTAGGTCGGTCTTTCTCTTGTGCGCGATCAGAATCTGCGCGGAGGAGATTTCGACGACGGTGGAATTCTGGCTGGTCGTCAAAAATCGCGAAACCGTTCTGACAGTGGTTGCAGAATCAACGGCGGATACCGAGTAGCCACCGGTCATTCGCTGTGCCCGCTTTCGTCGCATCGCGCCGTCGTCGAATACGTAGTTCAATCGCGACTCAAAGTTGTCGCCCTCCGGATCGGTAGGAACAATGTAGAGCCCTTTGTCGGTCCACAGATCTAGCCACTGATCGTACTTCTTCGCATCGAGCAAGGCTGCCTCAGACCAGATAAGTGCTATCGCCGCGTCGACCACCGATGATTCCATCGTCTTGAAGTTCACTACTCCTCCATCACTTTCAGCCAGTGTGCATAGGCCGCGCGCATCGCGGTTTCGTCGGTCGCGTGCGCAACTCGCTCGCCATTCGACTCGACGGATTCACGGTTGAGCCCGCGGTTTAGAAGGATCGGAATATCAGGACCAGCTGCGGAGCCGCGTTGCACACGTTCCCACGCCTCAGCGTCATCTGGAGTACCGAAGCCAAACGGGCCTTGGAAATGCTCATGCATGCGAAGCCGTTCGCGATTGACTGCCTCCGGACCGCCGTCTAGCGCGAGTGCGATATGCCGAATCTCTGTCTTGTCGACCGCGACCGGCTGAAGGACACGGAAAAACGACATCGAGAGCGCGAGGTTCGGGAAGAGGTTCAAGTTAAATCCGACGCCCATCATGGATCGAATGATCCTGCGCACCTGTTCGGGTGTGCATTCATCTTCAATCGACTGCGCAAGCTCTGTGAAGCGCTCTTGAAGCGGGTCGCCGTTGTCGACATCAAGGTCAACGAGCTCCGGCATGAGCACGCACAAGCCGTGGCCATTACCAAGAGACCGCACCACCGCGCCGCTTTCGTTCGTCATAAAACTAGTGATCGTGTCCGCTGTCTCTTTGTCAACGGACTTGAGCCACGAGGAGTGCACCACCGGAAAGTGGTAGGTGTCGGTTGTGTTCTCCAGTTGGATCTTCCAGTTTCCATTGAACACGAATCGGTGTTCCCCATTGACGCGTAGCGGAAACCCGGCTCCTTGTTTCATGAAAAGATCAATCCAGGGTTTGGCTCCGCCCAGGAAATCGTCGAGGGGCTCAATGTCATGATTGAACGTTGCAAAGATGAGGCCCTGATAGACGCCAACCTTCAAGGCGAAAAGAGGCAGCTCGGATTTGTCCACCACGTCCTCGTATCCGTCGGCAAACGGCAGCGCTCGGAGCTTCCCGTCAAGGCCATAGCTCCAGCTATGGTAAGGGCACGTGAACGCTTTGGCGTTACCTTCGTGCTTCTCGCATACGGTGGCCCCGCGATGTCGACACCGGTTTTGGAAGACGTTGATCTGGTTGCTCTTGTCGCGCACGACGATGACTGGCTGGCGACCAATCATGGTTGTCCGGAAATCGCCCGCGTTCGGAATCTCACTTTCATGAGCGACCCACACCCACGTCCTATGGAAGATCCGATCCACTTCGGCATCAAAGATCGATTGGTCGGTATAGAGGGACGGTAAGAACCGGTCGGCCGCGACAAGTTCGCGCACGGGAAGAGCTTCGTTGGATTGACACATGGGACGCACCTTTTGGAAAGAGCATGTGCGCCATTCTCGTACTGGAATTTCTATAGGGCAAATTGATCTAAAATGGTTCGACTATCAGTGGGGCGGATGCCGATGATCGAGATTGAGGACGTTGACCTGAACTTGTTCCGCGTTTTTCAGGCGGTACTCAGGGATCGAAGTCTCACCCGCGCGGGAGAGCGCCTAAAGCTTTCGCAGCCAGCGGTGAGCTATTCCCTGGGGCGCCTAAGGGCTATCTTCAACGATCCCTTGTTTGTGCGCGGTCGGTCAGGCATGGAGCCGACTTTTAGGGCGCTCGCGTTGCAGCCTGTCGTCGACCAGGCACTTGACGCCGTACGCGAGGCCTTACGCACGACCGTCGAGTTCGATGCCGCAACCAGCTCGAGAACGTTTCGCATTCTCGTCTCGGACGCAGGCGAGATGGACTACATTCCTCGAATTTGGGGCCGCATGATGGCTGAGGCACCACGGTTGAAACTGTCCGTCGTCCCGATGTCAGTAGACATCGTTGAGGACGCGCTCAGGACGAATCGACTGGACTGCGCGATTGGGAACCTTCCGTCTCTCATGAGCAGCACGTCGCATCAGGTGCTGTTCGAGGAAAGCTACGTGTGTCTGACCCGGAAGCGCGCTGGACTACCGCGGTCGAAGGTGCTGTCAGTGCAGCAGTTTTCCGCCGGGGGACACGTTCGGGTGCGCTCCATAGAGCACAGTCATTTCAACTTGGACGAAACGTTGAGAAGCAAGGGAATCGGCCGTGAAGTGGTACTCGAGCTAGCACATTTTGCGGCACTTCCCGGCGTGCTTTCGATGAGCGACCTGTATGTCGTGCTGCCAAGGCGGCTCGCGCTGGCGTTCAATCGCAATGAGGATTTCCAGATGTTTGAAACGCCTGCCCGCCTGGGAACCGCCCCTGTCACAATGCACTGGCACGAATTCTACGACCGAGAACCGGGAAGCATGTGGTTTCGCGGCCTCGTCGCGGAGGTGATCCAAGAGCTATTGCCGACATAGGGGCATCTCTTGCTACGTTGCTCCTCATCGCTCATCAGCCGTGAGCAATCTTTGCACGAGAGCTGCCATCCATGCGATGCCTGGGTCTGAAGCAAAGCGACTATGCGTATGGACGCCAACCGCAATTTTCGGCATCGAGACCGGCAATGGCAACAGTCTGAAGGCCTCGTTCCTGTTCATTCCAATGGCAACGGCTTTCGGGACGATCAAGGCAAGATCTGTTCGAGCGACGACACCCGTCGCAACCGTGAAATGCGGTAGGGTTAGGGCTATATTGCGTCGCACACCGGCATTCTGCAGTGCATTTTCCGCCAGATTGTGTCCGGTGGAATTTCTGGTTTCTGCATGAACGTAGCGCAGACCGTTCATGTCATCAACGGTCAATTCGTCAACCGACAATGGATGCTCCTTGCGAACGAGGCAGATGAATTCGTCGTCGAAGAGGGCTTGCGAAACACATTCATCACTCAGACCCGGCAGGTATCCCAGAGCAATGTCGACTTCTCCGCTTTTCATGGCGGCGTTGAGGTCCGGCATAGACAGTTGACGGACCTCGACGTTCAATCTTGGCGCGATGTGTGCCAGTTCCTCCATCAACAACGGCAGTAGATGCTGCTCGACCATATCGGACATCGCCAATCTAAATGTGCGAGTCGCGAGTGCGGGTTCAAACGACGAATGGCTTTTCAACGCGTCAAAGATGACAGCCAATGCGTGATCGATTGGACCATGGAGTCGCATCGCAGCAGTGGTCGGGATCATCTCGGCGGAGGCCCTGACAAAAAGTGGGTCGTCGAAAATTTCCCGTAGCCGACGCAGCGCGTGACTGACGGCGGGTTGGCTTAGATGGAGCCGATCTGCCGCACCCGTCAAACTGCGCATTTCCCTGGCGGGCACCCAAACTCCCCCAGGGATGGGCACTTCAATTTCCCCCACCCGATGACCACCGGCTGAACTGCTG
>NZ_FCOM02000158.1 GCF_001544695.2 Caballeronia arvi | reverse complement strand
ATGACCGATTAAATCGGCATTGCGAACTGGTGGCAATTTGACCCGCATGGAGAAGGGAAACGCCCATCGAATTGAGGCGCGCAAGAAACCACTTTAGATGACCGGTACGAGTCTGGCAGCTAAGTCAGTGCGGCCGCGATACGTCGCGCTTGATGGGCCGCGTCGTCCAGTGCGTCGGCCGCAGAGGCGAACAGGCGCGTTCCTCTGCGTATCGAAGTCTTCATTCCGCCATCGGCCTGCTCGGTAACCCGAACGATCGTAACGTAGCTGCCTGGCGCCGCCAATTCAAACTCCGGAATAACGGTGAACCGCCCTTTCAAGATGGATTGAGTTCGCATGATAGTTTTCCGATACGCTCACCGGCGACCCGCGCGGGCTTGATGCTTAGCTCTTAGTGTACCCATACCGGCTACGATCAGGCGACCCAGTTATCGTCGGAACATTCGACTGTCTTTGCGCCAAGTCTAGCAGCGCCGACCAAGCGATAGGATTCGATTTTCTTAATTTGGAAATAGGCTTCAAAATGCGGTGCACGAATTTGCGCCGACGCATCGTCTGGTCCGATAGTGCTGGCACGAAAACGGCTGAGCCTGTAGCGGCGTCGGCGCTTCGAACGAGATAACCCGCGAAATGCGCTGTGAGAGGGCAGTGCGTGTCCTAGCGCGAGATGACCGATGTTCAACCTGTTTCCTCCGCTCGAGCACCGAGACCGAGTCCAACTACTTTGTTGGCTGACTTGGGGAATGATGACCAATTACCACAGGTCGGGTGCGTGGCCTGGCATTCAGTACCGCGAGCAAGCGATACGGCGATGGTTGGCGGCTCACGAAAAGTCCGCCAGTTGGTTAGAAACCGCGCAGCTTTCGTGGATCGCAGCACAGCTCGCGCATGGGAACCGTTGGATACTCGAGACTGAAGCCGGCCGCCTGGAGCTCGAGCTCGTTACGGCGATCGGGGTCATCGACTACGAGCGGCCCGTGATGCGGGCGTTATATTTGCAATGCGATGAAAAAGTGGCGGCCCGCGGATGGGCGAACGGCGGAAGCTCCGCCTAAGGGCGGCGCTCCGGTTTGACGGTCCGGGCGGACGCGCAACTCCCGGACTTTTTGGCGATCGCACCGGCAAACCAAAAAGCGTGGCGGAGCTCGCGCTTGATCGTCTTTTATGGAGACGCCGATGGCACGATGGACTTCCTTAACCGAACAAGTAATTGAAATCGTTCAGCTGTGGCGCGACTGCTTGTACGAGACGATGGCGCATTCAGCGACGGGGGTTCAGCGCGAAGCGAAGTGCCACGCGTCCGCCGGGCGCGTGTGGCGCGGTCACGAGACGCCCCAAGACGGCGGACATCTATGCGCTATGGCAGTGTTGTGCATCCAAGTGAGCGTGAAAGGTGGGTGACGGCGGCCGTTTTGAGAAGCTAATTGCCGGATAGCCTGCTTATGACAAGCCAGTTCGACCGATGAAGGACGAGAATCAGCGGGTACTTAGGATGCTGACCGGCAATAATCGATAGGATTGCAGGGCTAGAAATGCCCCATCTCGATTTACAAGACGGCGAGAGGGCCGTGGGCACAGCCTTTCCGGCGCACGACCAGGAGCCCGACGAACCGCTCGCGAAATCGGACGGCGCGTCGAAGGCTCGGCGGTAGGGTAAGCCGCGGAAGCCCGGCACGGTATCGCAATTGCTAAAGAACCGGCGCAATTGGCTCATTTATCACGGAGATCATCATGAATGCAACCTCGGCTTTAGTCACCGTATTCAGCGCTGCGCTGATGAGCGGTGCGCCCCTCATCGTTTTCGCACAGACGCAGGCAGCGAGCACGACCCAGGCTAACGAATTACCCGCGGTCGACAAGGCTTTCGTTCAGGCCGCGACGGAATCGAGCTCGACGGAGATCGACACAGCCAAGCTTGCGACCAAACAGTCGCAGGACAAGGACGTCAAAAGCTTTGCCCATCACATGATGGTCGATCACACGAAGTTGACCATGCAGTTGAAGATGGCGGCGCCGCACGGCGTCGAAGTGCCGAAGGATAACTCTGACACGTCGGTCATCGATGGGCTCAAGCCGCTCAAGGGTCGGGAGTTCGACAGGATGTACATCCAGAAGGTCGGAGTTGAAGGGCATCAGAAGGCGGTGGCGGCATTCCGAAAGGAGGCGCAAGAAGGTCAGAACGCCGATCTCAAAAAGGCCGCACAGAAGGCGCTGCCGACGATCCAAGAACATTTGAAGATGGCGCAGGACCTCGCTGCCAAAAAGGGCCTGCAGTGATTGTTGCAACCAGCGGCTCAGGTGTGAAAGCTCGATAATTGAGAAACGCAGACGCGCGTTGCTGCACGCGCGTCTGCATCTACGCTTATCGCGCATCAATTACGACTAACGCAGACCGCCTGATGCAAGCTTCTGTTGATTCCTTTGCTGCTGGCCTTGCGCCGTGCCTTGATCGTTCTTTGGCTTCGTGGATCGGAGTTCAGTGCGAGACAGGTTGCGCATGTGCTGTGACTCGGTCACATGGAACGGTTGGAAGGCAGCGTTGCGCTGTTCCGAACTGGCCACGGGAACGGGGAGGGCTTGCAAGCTACAAATCGGCCGCTTAGCGGTGGGCGAGACATGGAGTCGAACCCACTGCTCAACCTCAGCATCGAACTCTATGGGGACACCATGAAGGATGAACGGAACCGATCACTGCTTCCACGGTACGCTTTGATTGGCGGCGCGGTCGCTGCATCAATCGGCGTGGCGGCCTGGACGGCGATGCGGGCGCGGCGTGCGGAGCGCGACTGTCCACCTCTCGGTCAATTCATCGAGGCGGATGGCGTGCGTCTGCACTACTTCGATGAGGGCGAGGGGCCGGTCGTAGTGCTTTTGCACGGAAATCTGGTCACGGCGCAGGATTTCCTCGCGAGCGGGCTTTTCGGTCGTCTTACGAAGCGGCACCGCGTCATCGCTTTCGACCGTCCCGGATTCGGGTACAGCGAGCGGCCCCGCGACCGCCTTTGGACACCGCATGCACAGGCACGCACGATCCAGCTTGCACTTAAAAAGATGGGGCTTTCCGGTGCGGTGATTGTGGGCCACTCGTTCGGCTGTCTGGTTGCGTCGGCCATGGCGCTTGACCCGCACACGGAGATCCGCGGGCTCACGCTGATCTCCGGCTACTTCTATCCAACTCTACGAGCAGACGTTGCGATCAGCGCACCCGCCGCCATTCCGGTCATCGGAGACGTGTTGCGCTACACGCTTTCGCCAATCGTCGCGCGCATGATGTACGGACGCACTGTCGAAA
>NZ_FCOM02000204.1 GCF_001544695.2 Caballeronia arvi | reverse complement strand
GAAACGCCGCTCGATCTGGCCAAAGTCGCGGACATCATGGCGGGCGAGCAGTCCAGCGGCACGTTCGTGCGCGTCGCCGGCGAGAGCGACGCGTTGCGGGCCCGAAGCCGCGCGACGATCGTGGCCGTGACGGAGGACGAGAGCGTCGCCACGCCTTCGCTGCGCAGCGCGTGGCTCGAACGGCAGCGTATCGGCGGGCCGTACCGGCGCGCGCGCGTGACGCTGTCGTTTCCGGCGGCCAACATCGGCGCGAACCTGCCGACGCTCGCCGCGACCGTCGCGGGCAATCTCTACGATCTCGGCGAGACGACCGGCCTGCGCCTGCTCGACGTGCGCGTGCCCGCGTCCTACCGCCGGTCGTTTCCGACGCCGCCGCACGGCGTCGCCGGCACGCGCAAGCTCACTGGCGTCCAGCGCGGGCCCATGATCGGCACCATCATCAAGCCGAACGTGGGACTCACCGCGCAGGAGACCGCTAAACTCGTGCGCAGCCTGTGCGAAGCGGGCGTCGATTTCATCAAGGACGATGAGATCAGCGTCAATCCGCTGCACGCGCCCATACAGGACCGCGTGCGCGCGGTGATGGCGGAAGTGCGCGCCTATCGCGAGCGAAGCGGCAGGAACGTGATGATCGCCTTCAACATCACCGACGAAGTCGATGCCATGCGCCGTCACGCCGAAGTCGTCGAGCGCGAGGGCGGCTCGTGCGTGATGGCGAGCGTCAACTGGTGCGGCTTCTCGGGCATCGAGACGCTGCGGCGCGCGACGCCGCTCGTACTGCACGCGCATCGCAACGGTTACGGCATGATGTCGCGCGATCCTGCGCTCGGCATGTCTTTCGGAGCGTATCAGACCTTGTGGCGGCTTGCGGGCGTCGATCATATGCACGTGCATGGCCTCGCGGGAAAGTTCGCACAGACCGACGACGAGGTGATCGCATCGGCGCGCGCCTGCGCCGCACCGCTTGCGCCCGGTCTGAGCGACGCCGTGCTGCCCGCGTTCTCCTCCGGACAATGGGCCGGCACCGCGCCCCTCACCTTCGATGCGATACAGAGCGACGACCTGCTTTTCATGTCGGGGGGCGGCATGCTCGGTCATCCGGGCGGCGTCGCGGCGGGCGTCGCGAGCGTGCGGCAGGCGTGGGACGCAGCGCGTTCTGGCACGCCGCTGCATGAGTACGCGAAGCACGCGCCGGAACTTGCGGCGGCGCTTGACTTCTTCGGTGCCCGCGCATGACGGCCGCGCCTTACGGCTTCTATGGCGATGACTTCACCGGCGCCACCGACACGCTCGCGCATCTCGCCTGCGCCGGCCTGCGGGCGATGCTGTTCGTTGAAGCGCCGACGCCCGCGCGTTTCGCCACGCTCGGCCCGCTGGACGCCATCGGCATTGCGGGTGCCGCGCGTGCGCTCGCACCGCCCGCGATGCGCGCGGAACTCGAGCGCATCGGCGCGCTGTTCGCGGCGCTCGGCGTGCGCGTGATGCATTATAAGGTGTGTTCCACTTTCGACAGCGCGCCGGAGGTGGGCAATATCGGCGTGGCCATCGACAGTCTGCGCCGGCACTTCGGCAATGCACTTGTGCCGATCGTCGGCGGGCAGCCGAACCTCGGACGCTATTGCGCGTTCGGTAACCTGTTCGCCACCGCGGGCGGCGCGCAGACGTATCGCATCGACCGTCATCCGGCGATGAGCCGACATCCCGTCACGCCAATGCAGGAGGCGGATTTGCGGATGCATTTTCAAACGCTCGGCGTGAGCGTCAACTCGCTCGACTGGCGCGCTTACGCGTTTCCGGACGCCGCACTGAGCGATGCAAT
>NZ_FCOM02000130.1 GCF_001544695.2 Caballeronia arvi | reverse complement strand
CTGAAGGCGCAACTAAGGGAATTCAGGGACTTACGCAGGGCGGGACGGTTATTAAGCTACTCGTGCGCCCTGAGGAAAGTGGGTGGGCGCATGGCAAAGGTAAGACATTAGGCCCGCTCATATCGGCGGGCCTTTTCTTTGTCCTCTGTGCAACTTGCAGACAACGAAACGGGACTAATCTGAAAGTGCGCCCGCTGGCTGTAGTGGGCGTAGGTAAAGTTGCAACCCTCTTAGCCCGCTACTACCGGCGGGCTTTTTGTAACCCCGATATTTTGACCTTGCCGTTTCTCTCATTGAGGCAAGGCCATAGATGCACAAGCCGTCACCCCTCGCGCGTGGATCGCCGCTGCACGCACATGCTTGTTTGCTTCTTTTGTGTCACGGCCAGATAGAAATGTCGTAGGGGCGGCTACATACAGATGTCGTACCTGTTCTTGGTTTTAGTTCTCACATAGCGTTGAAGCACAAGCGTTGAACGAGCAGGGCGCGGGTGAGCATTCCCCAAGCTTTGCCCGACCGATCGCCTGTCTTCGTACCGGATTCGTGCGCTGCGGCGTCGTGCTGTTGGCGCAACTGTCCGATCATCTGTTCGAGATCGTCACGCGTGAACTCGCGCTGGTTCTTGGTTCCCGGCAGCCGCTCTGGCGCACGCACTTCGATGCCCCGGTTCGTCCGCGAAGGCGAGCCCGAGGCGCGCCGGTTATCGCGCTGCAACTGCATCTGCTGCGCGAGTTCCAGCGCGTGACTCAAGCGCTTATGCTCGACAATCGCCCCTTGGTCGACCTCCGTGAGTCGATCGTATTCCCTGTAGGGCAACAGGCGTCCGGCTGCTCGAAGCTCCACGCGTCCATCGGGATATTCCCAGACCTCGATATAGCGGTGAATCAGCGCGCGGTTCTCGTCAATGTCGTCGAGTAGATACAGCACGCGATCGTATTGCACGGTCAGCGTTTTGGTGACGCGCCGCTGCTCGCGCCAAGTCAGCACCTCGTCCAGATTCTCATCCTCCCGCAGCGGCCGGTGAGCATCGAACGCACGTCGCGCCGGCTTGGCAAAGCGCACGTTATAGTCGGCCATGAAGCAGGGCGCATAGGCATTGGCCTCGCTTATCGTGCTGATGCCGCGCAGGCGCAACTCCTTGACCAGCCGATCCTGCAAAGTCAGATGCGCGCGCTCCACACGGCCCTTGGCCGGGCTCGAATTGGCGCACAGCGTGTCGATATTGAGCGCGTACATCGCCCGCCCAAAATGCGTCACGCTGCGGCCCGTCTTATGCGCCGCCACGCTGCGAAACACGCTGGCGCGGTCGCTGTAGAACGCCATCGGCTTGCCATAACGCTGCAGATACGCGCGTGTGGCCTCGAAGTAGCTGAAGGTCGACTCGGTCGCCGTGAAATGCAGCAACATTAGCCGACTGGTTGCATCGTCCACGTACACCAGCAGCGTGCATTGCGGGGCGCGCGCTTCGAACCAGCGGTGCTCGCAGCCGTCGATCTGGATCAACTCGCCCAGACAGGAGCGGCGTGCGCGCGGCTGGTAGACCTTGGGCGGGCGCTGCCGGCGAGGAATCCACAAGCCGGCCTCGCTCATCAGATGCCGCACGGTTTCCTTCGATAGCGTCAGCCCATGACACTCGCGCAGTTTCTCGCCGGCGAGCGTCGGGCCGAAGTCGGCATAGCGTTCGTGGATCAGGGCCAACGCGCGGCAGATCGTGTCCTCGGGCAACTGGTGATTGCTGGGCTTGCCGCGACGCTTCGAGACCAGGCCCGCCGCGCCCTCGGCGCGATAGCGACTGGCTAGGCGCTCGACTTGCCGCCGGCTCATGCCGAAGCGCTCGGCAGCACGCCAGGTCATCAGCCGCCCATCGACCACGGCTTCGATGACCTTCACACGATCGACTTCACGCGTCCACGACGCTCGGCCGGATACCAGCAAGTGAGGTAGAAAATCATGCCCGGAAAGAAGCCAGCCTCGAAGACCCCAAGCATGAAACGCATGATGTAGAACGTGGTCGGCGACTTCACGAACATCATGCCCGCCGAAGTCAGGCCCCAGAGCAGCATGATCCGGATGAGCGTCTTGCGCGCGCCGATGCGCTCGAGGATCAGATTGCTTGGCACTTCGAATAGGAAATATCCGGCAAAGAAGATGCCCGCGCCGAGCCCATATACCGCATCGCTGAAGCCGAGATCGTTGCGCATCTGGATCTGCGCGAAGCCGATGTTAATCCGGTCCAGATACGCCGCCACGTAGCACACGAATAGGAACGGAATCAGCCGCCACGTGATGCGACGGTAGATCGCATTCACACTCGCGGACGGCGCGTCTTCGTCCGTCAACACCGCGCCGGTAATGTACTTTCGTTCATCGCGCTCTCCAAGACATGTGTCGCTTAAAGTGTCGAACCGATCACCGCTCTGGCGCCGCAGGGCACGCTATCTCTGATGAAAAGATGCCGCCTCTACTCAATTCTGTCGCGGCATGCGAATATCGTGCCCTTCTAAATTACAAGTGCAGTATCGCGGGCCGCCAGCTGCCCGCGCGGCACTCAGCCCTTTAAGGATTGCAGATAGTCGACACAGCGATCGATCGATTCGACGTCCGCGAACTTGGCGTCGATATCGAAGAGATTCCATTCGACCGCACCCGGCACCCGGTCGCCGATGCACTCACGCACCGCGATCGTACGGAAGCCTTCAGCAAGACCGTCGCACAGCGTCGTACGTACGCAAGCCGAGGCCGTCACGCCGGTCACGAGAATCGTGTCGACGCCCGCGGCGCGCAGAAACCCCGCGAGATAAGTGCCATGAAACGAGCTCGCGCGCTTCTTGATGAGCACCTGCTCGCCTTCGATCGGCGCGATGCGCGAGTCGATCGCCCAAAGGTTCTCATCGGACTGCGCGACCACATCCACCGGAATCTTGTTGTGCCATAGGCCCATGTCGGTATTAGGGTTCTTGCGGTCGGTGACCTGATAGCAGGTCGTCACATGGATGACCGGATGACCATTCGCGCGGCACGCGGCAAGCAGACGCTGGACGCCGGGGATGATCTGGTCGTCGATGTGCTCGCACGTGAACGGATTGCCCGGTCGCGTCCAAGCATTCGCGAGATCGACGTTGACCAGCGCGGGCTTCTTGCCGAAACCCACGCGCCGCTGAAAGCCGCGCTCTTGATAGACTTTCGTTGATTCTGCGAAGGCTTGCGCCAACATTTCATTCAGTCGTGCATTCATCTCTTCAATCTCCGATAGTTACTCTTGGACGCCTTGTGCCTCGTGTGTCGGCAGAGAAACTATAGGGACGCTATTAATGCCCGTCTAATTCATTTTCTGTCGTGTTTGATAGCGTTTTTGATACCAATATCAAGCGCACTCATGACGCCGACGGCGAATCCGTTCATCGCACGCCCTATACGACCGATGCCATCGACGACGCGAAGGCCAAGGGCGCGCGTGTTGTCAACGAAGACGGCGGCGTATTCTGCAAGACGCTCTTCTACCCGCCGTCGTGTATCCGGTCGAGGAAGGAATGAAGCCGCTAGTTGCATTGAGATCGCGGCCACGCGTCATACATCGAGGATTCCTAATGACATCGAAAGCGCGCATTAGCTTTACGCGAACGCGCATGATCGTGCGGCGGACAAAGACACCAAAATTGTTGCAAAATGGCATGACGGTGCCTCTGGTAGTTGTGTCGCCAAACGGTCATCCATCAACGATGGCGTGCGATGTGCCGCGAGGCGGGTCAGCTTGGAAAGCGATGCCTGCGTGATATGCAACGCTGCACTTAAACTTGTGGAGGGAGCACATGGCAGATATAGAACAGTTCAAGGACGACCTGGAAGACAACCCAGATGGCATAGTGGGGGGAGCCGGGGCGACTTCATGGAAGCCTTGGGTGAAGCCGTGTATGCGCGGATCGCAGATGACCAACGGGACAGCATCATTTCAGCGTATCTGACGCTGCAGGAAGTTCTGGATGCAAATGTGGACAATCTGGACGATGCGGCCGACGAGGCCATCGAAAGCGCGACCGACGAGTTCAATGAGACCGTTGGCAAGGTTCTGGGTGTGTAGGTCGAACCGCACCGGAGGGCGCGTTGATTGGCCGCACTCAGGAGAATCGCGGTCTCCCAACGACATGCGACCCCTCGGAGAAAGAACCGGCAGATAACGCGCGTCCGTTCGTATTAATTGACCACCGGAAAGGTCAGCTTCCACAAAAATCGGCGCATACACCGATCTTTGAGTCATTCTCATCAAACCACCCCGTCAATAGGCAGGTCACGAGTGCATGCGCCGAGCAAAGCGGGCGCTACCCTTGCTCGCGGCCACCGCAGAGATCATCAACGAGTCGCTGGCCTGCGCCGAAACCACCCTTAAGGGCATCAACCTCGGTGGAAAACAAACGACCGCGCATATCGCCGAATCGCAAGGCCGAAAATACAGCCACGGGCAAGTCAGGGCGAAGGATTCTGACCATAGCGACGTACCCGACGCAAGCGTCAAGGCCAACTGCCGTCTGTTGATTGACGTTGGTCTCAACATCAACCTCGATGCTGAATCCCTGATACTGATACGTACGATGCATCGGATTTCTCCCCGGCCGAGCAGCCCGGATGACTTCTGATATGTAGCGATCCGCGGAGCAGTAAGGTTTCCTGTGCGCCCAGCGATGCGGCAAGTGGAACAGCCGAGTTTGCCGCTGTAACCGATGTCGCCAATGTTCGGTTCTCAATTACCCAGCGCTTCGCGCTCAAATTGTTCTTTTGGAAGATGCCGCACATCGGTGCCCCTGGCGACATAAATGACGAGCTCTGCCAGGTTCGTTGCGTGATCCCCAATGCGTTCGATGGCCGATGCAATGGAGAGATAGTCGAGCGCCGACGAAATGACGCGAGGATTTTCCGCCATGAAGGCTGCCAGCTTGCGCACGAATGAGCGGTATTGCTCGTCGATCGCCTCGTCCTCACGCACGATCTGCGCCGCACCAGCGATATCGAGCCGAGCGAAGGCATCGAGCGATTGATGGAGGATGGCCGCAGCCATCCGACCGGATAATTCGATTCCCGCTGTATTGATTAACTTGCCCGCCTCGTCACCCGCGATGCGTCGGGTGCGCTTCGCGATCTTGCGTGCTTCGTCGCCCGCGCGCTCCAGATTGGTGACCGCCTTCGAGCTCGCCATGAGCAAACGCAGGTCTGACGCGGTCGGCTGTCGTCGTGCAATGACGTTGCCGCAGTCAGCGTCAATTTCCACTTCCATCGCATTGAGCCGACGCTCCTCCGCAATGACTTTGTTGGCCAGCGGCAAGTCGAAGCGAATGAGGGCCTCCATCGCATGGATCAATTGTGATTCGACCAGCCCGCCCATCTCGAGCACCTTGGAGACGATGCGATGGAGATCAGAATCGAACTGGCTGGATGTGTGTTTGTCTGCCATGGAAATGGGTCCCAAAACCGACGTCGGAGTCCTGATGACAACGCTTCGGCAAGTTTTTGAATGAACGTTGGCCAGACCAACCTAGCCGGATTTTGGCGGCCGACCCGTCTTGATTTTTTCGACCGCCGATACCGCATCCCGCAAGTGTTCCGGAGAAGCAGCCTCCAAGAGAAGGAGGCCCGCTCGCAGAAGCTCGCTCTTATTCACCAGTACACCCTCCTCAAGACATCGCTGTTTCAGCGTCGCGATCTTTCCATAGTCTGATCGCGGCATCGTGAAGGTATCGCGCACGACCTTTTCCTTCTTGAGGGGTTCTTTGCCCTGCGAGGCCACGCTGACGGAAACCAACTCAACACGGCCCGTGCGCTTCTTCCGAGCTTTCTTTTTAGTCAGTCGCCCCTCGGCGGCAGGCTCCGATGCCGCTTCCTTTTTCTTGGTGGCCTGGTGTGGTGCCATGGTCGCATGCTAATTAAAAAACTGTACAAACAGTATATACGGGAGTTCGTTGACCCGTCCCTTGTCCGAAAACCACGAAAACCTTGGCAAACCGGCATGACCTTTGCACAGGCGATAGGAAATCGACTGCCACCGAGTGCGATGCCCAGCAATGGCCGCTCCGATGCCGGGTCTTTCGGCCATACGTGACTTCGACGGTCGCCTCCGGTCGCTTTGTTGTTCGCCGATGGCGACACCGCAGGAATGGATTAACTTCGTGGAGGTTGTGATGAGCAGCAAATGGTTCTCCAAATTTTCAAGCTACCTTTCTACGATGACCGGCAGACCGGCCACGTTTGTAGTTGCCGTTTGCCTTGTTTTCGCCTGGGCGATCACCGGTCCGTTCTTCCACTACAGCGACACCTGGCAACTTGTGATCAACACGTCGACCACGATCGTTACCTTCCTGATGGTTTTCTTGATCCAGAACACGCAAAACCGTGACACGGCCGCGATGCAAATCAAACTCGACGAACTCATACGAGCAATCGAAGGCGCTCACAACGCCCTGCTCGATCTTGAAGAACTTGAGGAGAAAGACTTGAATCGCTTCCGAGTACATTACGAAAAACTGGCTCAGGCAGCGCGGAGCGCGCTGCGTGCTGGAGGCAGCGACACCGATTCTCCGTTCGTGGCTCGCGACCAGTGGTCCGAGGCGGCGCCGCAACGCGAGTAGCGTTACCGCTAAAATTGGCCCGCCTAGCGTCCGGCGGGCTTCGGTGTCCGGAGACGAAATGGCGCTCGATCGACGAATTGCGCGTCCGTGAACGGTGAACATCAGTGTGACCAACCGTCGAGACGACTGCTACGTCGCCCTCAGGAAATTCAGATGAACCAAAAACCGAGAACCGATCGCGATTGACAGGGAAAGTCATATCAGTTCAACGCATTAACAGGCTTGGCCGTTTTCATAGTCAAAGACTATTTCGCCCGGTTAGCGTTTTTGAAGAGCGCGCATCGGTGCGCTGAACGGCGCCTCTCAATGGGTTGCCGCTCAGGTGACGGGCTTTGCTGGCCTTGATGGCAGCGGCCAGGAAGGCATGGAACGGATCGCTGAAAAGACAGACACCCTAGCGGCGTAGATGCGCGAGATGTCGGCGTGATTCATCCCGAGCAGGCGCGCAAGCGTGTCAGCTTGCTGCATTGAGATGCCCGTTCCTCGTCAGCCGCATCAACACAACGAGAGCGAAATGCTAGCCGCGAAGGAACCGCCGTTTCGG
>NZ_FCOM02000129.1 GCF_001544695.2 Caballeronia arvi | reverse complement strand
TTCGTTCGCTGGCTCACCTCACGGCCCGCTCACCCGAGCGCAGATGCGGTACTGGCCGCGATCACGACAACGCTGGCGTGGGGCCCGCTCATGCGCAAGCGCATCTCGCGGATTACCGCCGAAAGCCTGCCCTGGTGGAGCATGCTGATCGGAACGCTGATCGGGGCGTCGGCTGACGCGTCGCGCCACGGCCCGGACGGCTTCAGCGGCTTCTCCTCTGCTGAAGTGCTGAACGAACGGAGCGTAACCGAACTCTGCTTTGCCGCCCTTCTCAATCTAAAGCCGGACCCTGAGGACCTGTTCACCTTCAAGACTCTTGCAGGCCTCCTGCTCACCAACGGTCCCGGCGCGATATCGGCACAGGGCGCAAAAGGCGCAGTGTCCGCGGATGGACCGGAATCGCCCGAGCGCGTGCAGCTCAACAAGGCACTCATCGGCTTTCTCTCGCATACGGGCTTCACGCACGGCGGTAATGGGTATGAGGGCATCGCTTTTCTGATCGATGCCTTCAAGGAAACCGCCTTGAGCGATCCATCAGACCCGGACCACGGCATCGACCTGCGCGCGCTCGCCGAGCGATCGGTTGAACAGTATGCGCAGTACAAGGCACGACAGAAGAACGCGGGCAGCCTCGACATCGCAAAGCTTCCGGGCGTGAATCATCCGGTATTCAAGGACAGGCCGGTCAACCATGATCCGCGCGAGGTGTTTATCGCCGATTTGTGTGAGAAGCGCGGCGAGTACAACGTGTTCCATGCGTACTATCGCGAACTCGTGCAGGCACTTTTCGACGCCGGTGTGTCCCGGAACGTCTACTGCGTCAATGTCGATGCGATCATCGCCGCGCTGTTGTTGAAGATGCTCTGGCAGCCCTTGCGGCGCGGGGACCTGACCGAGTCCGATCTCGAAACGGCGGCGTTCACGATTTTCCTTTATCCCCGCATGCTGGGCTGCGCGGCGGAAATCGACGACCACCTCAACCGCGGTCGCAACATGGATACGCGCACGCCTGCCTCGCAGTGCCGCTTCGTGGCTTGATACCCCGTGATGAAGGATTGATGTTCAAAGAACATCAATCCTTCCAAAAGTCGCAATTCTCGTTTGTCCAATTTCCGGCGACTATCAGGTACACAACGATACGTCGGGATGCCGTGCATCCCTATCTGGAGACATTCGATGCACCCCTCCGCTCATACCGCTTCCCCCCGACAGTCGAAGAGTGCCGCCGTGCTGCGCGTCACGGCTGGCAACTTCCTGGAGCAGTTCGACTTCTTCCTGTTCGGCTTCTACGCGACCCAGATCGCCGCCGTCTTTTTTCCTGCGACCAGTGAATTCGCTTCGCTGATGATGACCTTCGCCGTCTTCGGCGCGGGCTTCCTGATGCGGCCGCTCGGCGCGGTCATCCTGGGCGCCTATATCGACGATGTCGGCCGCCGTAAGGGTCTCATCGTGACGCTCTCGATCATGGCGAGCGGCACCATCCTGATCGCATTCGTGCCGGGCTACGCGACCATCGGCCTCTTCGCTCCGGCCCTCGTGCTGCTCGGCCGTCTGTTGCAGGGCTTCTCGGCGGGCGCGGAACTCGGTGGCGTGTCGGTGTATCTCGCGGAAATGGCGACGCCCGGCAAGAAGGGCTTCTTCACGAGCTGGCAATCCGCGAGCCAGCAGGTCGCCATCGTCGTTGCCGCGGCGCTCGGCTTCGCGCTCAATCAATGGCTCGACACGGCAGCCATCGCCGCGTGGGGCTGGCGCGTGCCGTTTTTCGTCGGCTGCATGATCGTGCCGTTCATCTTCATTCTGCGGCGTAATCTCGAGGAAACGCAGGAGTTCAAGAAGCGTCAGCATCGCCCGACGATGGCCGAAGTCTTTCGCACGCTCGTGCAAAACTGGAACGTCGTGATCGCAGGCGTGATGCTGGTCGCCATGACCACCACCAGCTTCTATCTGATCGCCGTGTATGCGCCGACCTTCGGCAAGACGGTTCTGCATCTGAGCACGGCCGACAGCCTCCTCGTCACGCTGTGCGTGGGCGTGTCGAACTTCATCTGGCTGCCGATCGGCGGGGCGCTGTCGGATCGCATCGGACGCCGTCCGCTGCTGCTCTCGATGACGATTCTCGCGATCGCCACCGCCTATCCCGCGCTGTCGATGCTCGCGCATGCGCCCAGTTTCATCAATATGCTGCTCGTGCTGCTGTGGCTGTCGTTCATGTACGGCATGTACAACGGAGCGATGGTCGTCGCCCTGACGGAAGTGATGCCGGTCGAGGTGCGCGTCGCAGGTTTCTCGCTGGCATACAGTCTTGCCACGGCGGTATTCGGCGGATTCACGCCCGCCATTTCGACTGCGCTCATCCACATGACGGGCGATAAAGCCGCGCCGGGCTACTGGATGAGCTTCGCGGCGGTTTGCGCGCTCGGTGCGACGCTCGCGCTCTACCGGCGCCGTCCGGCAGCAGTTCAGGCAGTCTGATCGATCTACCTCATCTCTCGCGAACCGATGAAATCCATTCTCCGCAAATTCTGTATCGCCGCGCTGCTTCCCTGCACCCTTGCTTCCACGAGCGTGCAAGCGGCCGAACTGCACGTCATGAGTTCGGGCGGCTTCACCGCCGCCTATAGAGTGCTCGGTCCCAAATTCGCGACGGCGACGGGCAACACGCTCGATACCGCACTGGGACCGTCGATGGGCAAATTGTCGCTCATCTAGCGCTTGTGGCTTGCAGATCGGGCTATGGCAACAGACATTTGTTATTTGAGTTGATTCACGCTACCTACCTCTCCTACCTTCTTTGGACCAAAGGATCGCCGCGACCATGCCAAAGACCCGCAAGGTACCGCCAAGCGCACATAGAGCCTTGGATGTCGATCCGTGCCCTTGCCTCACTGAATTTGCGCAATGCGCAGAAGATTAGTAGTTCCGGGCGTGCCGAACGGCATGCCAGACGACGGTTTGACCTGCTCCACCAAATCCTTCGGCACGTACCGTCTCGCATGCCAGCTCACTCACTTCCGCCGCGTCGATCAACTCCTTGCACACGACGGAATGGACGCCCCAGACCAACGCCAGACGGCGAGCGGTTCCCGTCTGCGGGGTCATGCCAACGATCGGCGCGCAGGGCCGTTCGCGCGCCATGCAGAGGGCTGAGTACCCGGAGCTGGTGTACGCGACGGTGGCGACGGCATCGAGCAGACCCGTTACGTGCCGCATCGCATAGCCGATCGCATCCGACGGCGTCGCGCGCGGTGTGGCATGGGACGCCGCGATCACTTCGCGGTAGTACGGGTCGTGCTCGGTCTGCGAGATGATCAGGTCCATCATCCGCACGGCTTCGACGGGATATTTCCCGCTTGCCGATTCGGCAGATAGCATCACCGCGTCTGCGCCGTCGTACACGGCGGTGGCGACGTCTGACGCTTCTGCTCGAGTCGGTACGGGCGCGGCGACCATCGACTCAAGCATCTGCGTCGCAACGAACACCGGCTTACCGGCTTTTCGACAGGCGCGCACAATACGCTTCTGAATCGCCGGCACCTGCTCTGCAGGCATTTCCACGCCGAGGTCGCCGCGCGCAATCATCACGGCATCTGCCTCGTCGACAATCGCATCAAGGCTGCAGATGGCCGCCGGTTTTTCCAGCTTGGCCACGATGCCCACGCGCTCGCCGACGATCTTTCGAACCTCTCGAATATCTTCGACGCGCTGCACAAAGGACAACGCAAGCCAGTCGATGCCGAGCGTCAGGCCGAATTCGAGATCGCGGCGATCCTTATCGGTCATCGCGGAAAGTGGCAGCACGACGTCAGGCACGTTGACGCCCTTACGCTCCGACAATGGGCCGCCGACCACGACCGACGTTTCCGCGAAGTCGGGGCCGCAGCGTTCGACGCGAAGCTGCACGCGGCCGTCGTCGAGCAAGAGGTTTGTCTGCGGCCTGAGCGCCGCGAAGATTTCCGGGTGCGGCAGCGCCACGCGATCCGTGTCGCCGGGCGTGCCGGCGTCGAGGTCTAGCCGGAACGCAGCGCCTTTCTCGAGGCGAATCGGTCCGTTTGCGAACGTGCCGATGCGCAACTTCGGCCCTTGCAGGTCGAGGAGCACACCGATTGGTCTGCCTGCATCCCGTTCGATCGACCGGATGATTTCCAGGCGGCGCTGATGGTCTTCGTGCGTGCCGTGGCTGAAGTTCAGCCTGAAGACATCGGCTCCGGCGCGAAAAAGCGCCTCGATGGTCTCGCGGCTCGTGCTTGCGGGACCGAGGGTCGCGACAATTTTGGCATTTCGATTGCGGCGCATTTGCGTGACTCCTGGGAAAGTCGCCATGTCCAGCGGCCTTATATACGGCTGGAATCGTTACGTTAGTAAGAGCGCGGCCGACTCGATGAGAACAGAGTCGCCAAGCTTCTTTGGAGCAATCCTCTGTGAGGATCGGTCGCTCGACGAGGGAATGGGAACTCCCGGCGTCGATAACGGGTGGGGACCTTGTGATTAAGTCAGGAGCTTCATCGTTATGAACTCCGGACTCGATCCTCATACGAGGGGTCCTCGCCTCTTTAGAAAATGAACCCAGTGTTCACGAACTTCGATTTTCGCTCCGTGACGATCGCGTCGAGCAGCACACGACTTTCATCGGTCTGCTTGGCGGCGACCATCGAGCGAATCGAGAACGCGCGCAACGCGTCGGCGACCGAGAGCGTGCCCTCCGCCGAGTCCTTGCGGCCGGCGAACGGAAAGACGTCCGGCCCGCGCTGACACTGGCAATTCAAATTGACGCGGCACACCTGGTTGACGAGTGGATCGACGAGCGCGCCGATCTGCGCGGGATCGGTACCGAAGATACTGACCTGCTGCCCGTGCTCGGACGTGATCACGTATTCCAAGGCGGTCTCAATATCGTCGAACGGCGTGACAGGGATGATCGGGCCGAACTGTTCTTCGCGATAAAGCATCATGCCTTCCTTCACCGGATAGACGACTGCCGGATAAAAGAGCGTCTTGCAGAAATCACCGCCGCCCTCGTTGATCACTTGCGCGCCCTTTTCCTTGGCGTCGTCGAGCGCTGCCGTCATATAGGCGGTGCGGTGCATGCCCGGCAGCGGCGTGTCGACACGCCCTTCTCCCACGGCATGCCGACCTTCAGCTTGGCGAGTTGCTCGGTGAAGCGTTCGAGGAACGTATCGACGATCGAGCGATGCACCATCAGCATCTTGAGCGCCGTGCAGCGTTGCCCGTTGAACGACAGCGCGCCGAGCAGGCATTCCTTTACCGCGAGATCAATGTCGGCATCGGGCAGAATGATCGCGGCGTTCTTCGCATTGAGGCCTAGGATGGCGCGCAGGCGGTGCGATTTCGGATGCTGCTTCTTGAGATGGTCCGCGACCTTGCTCGACCCGATGAGCGCGAGAACGTTGATCTTGCCCGATGCAAGCATGTGCGGCACGACCACCGCCCCCGGCGCGTAAATCGTATTGATGACGCCCTTCGGGAACGCATCGCGGAACGCTTCGAGCAGCGGATTGAAAAGCAACGTGCCGTACTGTGGCGGCTTGAATACCACCGTGTTGCCCATCAGTAGCGCGGGAATCAGCGTGGCGAAGGTTTCGTTGAGCGGGTAGTTGTACGGCCCCATGCACAGCACAACTCCAAGCGGCGTGCGCCTGATCTGCCCAATCGTGCCTTCCGCAATGGTGAAGCGCGAATTGCTGTTGTCCTGCTCCTTGAGCGCTTCGATCGTGTCCTGCATGTAGCTAACGGTGCGATCGAACTCCTTCGTCGAATCGGCGAGACTCTTGCCGATCTCCCACATGATCAGGTTCACGATCTGTGAGCGCTCGGCGACCATCCGCCGGATGAAATCCTGCATGCAAGCGATGCGCTGGCGGACTGTCATCGTCGGCCATTCGCCGCGGCCGTGGTCATAGGCGCGCACGGCAGCGTCGAGCGCGGCGTCGCTTTCGGCTGCGCCCATCACCGGATAGCTTCCAATCGGAACCTGCTCCGGCTCGCCAGACGGCTGCCGCACGCACACCGGGGAGAGCACCGTCTTGCAAGCGCCTTCCCAGGATCTCAGCTCGCCGTCAACCAGCGAAACGCGCTGATGAATCGGCGCAGCCAAGCGTGCGTCCTCAGGGATGTCGGCGGCAGAAGGAAAGAGTTGCTGCAGGTTTTCGGAGGCTAACGTCGACATGGCATTTTCCCTTTGACCATTGGATAAAAATTCATCGTGTACGCGCTGTCACGGCGACAGAATGACCGTTCGCAGTACGAATTACGAAATTGGCTCAGGGGTGTGCACCATACTGAGCCGACATCGCGGGTGGATCAGCGTGACTTGCAGCCCCACGCTTTCGGCGTGCACGCCCACCACGGCTGGTGTGTCCATGATTGACATGCAGAGCGCACTGGCGGTGGCAAGCAGAGCGCTGCCAACGTTATGTGTTGGCTGGCTACGCCGAAAGCGTCGTACCGCTTCGTGCTAACAAGCGCCAGTCTTGTCCCGACTTGATCCAGCAAAGAAGCACCGCGACATGGCTCGAACTCGTTTTTCCGTCGGCCAAGTTGTTGACGACATCGTAGGTATGTCGAACGATGCCCGTTTGCCCAACCACATGGACGGTTTGCTGAGACACTTCAATCGAGAGATATCGCTTCTTGCCTGCAAGACGGGCTTCGATGAGGCAGCCGGCGCAACCACATCGGCCTTGCTGCGCCTCCTCACCATGAAGCCTCGTCCGGTCGCCGTGAGCGGTATTCGGGCGTTGTTGCAAGGAAAGGCTATGCTGGTCGCGGGCCTGTCGAACAAGATGGCGGGCTTTTCAAATCGTTGCCGACTGGAATGGTCAAAGCGGGGAGCGCTGGGTCGCCAACCAGGCCCGCCTCGACGCCATGGTGGCGGTGTTCGGTGACGCCGCGATCGAAGCCGTTGCGCCCGCGGCGGGCGAGCGCGTGCTGGACGTCGGCTGCGGCGCGGGCGCGTCGAGTCTGGCTCTGGCCGCCCGCGTCGGCGCGGGGGGCCAGGTGCTGGGCGTGGACATATCCGAACCACTGATCGGCCGGGCGCGCGCGCTTGCGCCACAGGATACGCCGGTCCTTTACCAGGTGGCCGACGCCAGCAGCGCCGAGCTGCCCGAGGGCGCGTTCGACATCCTGTTCTCGCGTTTCGGTGTGATGTTCTTCGACGATCCGACCGCGGCGTT
>NZ_FCOM02000012.1 GCF_001544695.2 Caballeronia arvi | reverse complement strand
GCCCAGCTTCTAGGATCACGATGAGTGTCCTGACTGGAAGCTTCATCCGCCTTGCACACAAAAATTTGGACAGTCCCCCATAGATCCGCACCTTTAGCCTATGGCCGATCAGGCGCGACGGTGCGCTGTACAGGATGCCGCGCACGGTGAATGTGCTGCAGCGGGTCACGAGTGCTTCTTCCTCGACGAAGTCAGTAGCGCGACGTACGGGCAAATCCTGCAACTGTGCGCGCTCAATACGAAACGCCGCAGCGTTGCGCCGGTTTCGGCGCATCACCACCTCACGGATAAATTCATCGTAGGCGGCCCGGTCAGCGAAGTCGCGATGACCGCGAAGCATCAAGGCCTGGTCGACCGCTTCCTTCAGATACCGATGCGATGACTCCACGCTGCCGTTCTCGTGACCCAGGCCTCGATTGTTGCGCGTGCCCTCCATGCCGTAATGGTCGAGCAGCGCTGAGTAACGTTTCGTGAAGTCCTCCTGCTCTGTCAGATTCTTGAAGGCAGCCGACAGGCTGTCAGAGCGATGTTCGCGCGGGCAGCCGCCGGCCTGCCACAGCGCGTTCTGCAATCCCGATGCGAGGGCCTCGAAACTCTCGCCACCCTCAACAACGTTCGCGTATTCCCAGCGCGAGAACGCCAGTACGAAGTGATACAGCCGATGACCGAATGGGGCACCGCCGATCGTCACGCAAAGCTTGCTCATATCGGTGAAGTCTGACAGTCCGCGCACACCGGGCTGATGCTCCTGGGGGAAGAACACCTCCTGCGTAGGCCCTTCAAGCGCCCGCCACTGGCGAATACGCCGCTCCAGCGTGCGGCGCATGCTATCGGGATAGCAATCCGGGTGATCGTCCTGCAGCTTGCGCAGGATCGTGATGCCCATCAGGTGGGGCGCGTTGCGCAGCAGCGGTACGACTTCGCTCTCCCATACGTCGACGAAGGGATCAGCTCGGGTCCGCCATGTTTGCCGTGGTTTCTGAGAAGGCAAGGTGGCGTCACGTTCGATGCGGCGCGCCGTACGCACGCTGATACCGGTCTTGGCGGCCGCGACTTCCTGAGAGTGCTGTTTGCGCTTGTTCATATAGAGATGAACCTGTTGGTCGGTAATGCGGGTTCCAGACATGAGCTGACCGCTTCTTCTTCAAGCTTCGATCAGCCCATCCTAAAGCCCGTCGACCTGGCGCCGCCGGTGGCTCATCGTCTACGGCGGCTGCGCCGCCTTCGACTCCTCACCACCGGCCAAAACGATCGTCAACGACCGGCCAAAACAATTGTCGCTGCCCAGCGGCGGCTGATCGCAGCAGCCGGCAACCTGAAGCACCAGACCGCACTGTCAGTCGCCTACGGCGCCGGATTGCGCGCGAGCGAAGTGGTGGCACTCAAGGTCAGCGATATCGACAGCCAGCGCATGACGCTGCGCATCGAGCAGGGCAAGGGTCGTCGCGACCGCTATGCGATGCTCTCGCCGGTTCTGCTCGAACGCCTGCGAGTCTGGTGGCGCGTTGCCCGTGCCCAAGGCAGCATGCTCGATGGCGGCTGGCTGTTTCCCGGGATGGATCCCGTCGATCCGCTCAACACGCGGCAACTGAACCGTGCCGTTCACGCCGCCGCCGAGGCCGCGCAGATCGACAAGCGCGTAACTCCGCACACCCTGAGACACAGTTTCGCGACGCACCTGCTCGAAGAGAAGGTGGATATTCGCGTAATCCAGGTGCTTCTTGGCCACAAGCAGCTCGAGACCACCGCGCTTTACGTGCAGGTCGCCACCGACCTGCTGCGCCAAGTCATCAGTCCGCTGGAGCGTCTGCCTTCCAAGTAACGCGGCGCAGTTTAGTAGCTCATGCTCGAAGTCGCGGACATCTTCCGCGCCCAAGGTCCGGTATGGCGACGCACGGTGTCGCTCAGCCTGGGGCAGTTGAAGGTCATGTCGGCCATCGAACAGTGCCGCACTGCGGCGCTGGGCGGGCATGTGCTGCGCTGTTCAGGTTGCGCAAAGATCGAAGTCGCCTTCAACTCATGTCGTAACCGCCATTGCACAAAGTGCCAGGCGAGCGCCGCGCGCCGCTGGCTCGACGCGCGTCAGGCCGACCTGCTGCCGGTGGAGTACTACCACGTCGTTTTCACGCTGCCTGCGCCCATCAGCGCCATCGCCTGGTACAACAAGGCCATCATCTACGGGCTGCTGTTCGATATCGCCGCCGAGACGCTACGCACCATCGCCGCTGATCCGAGGCATCTGGGTGCCAACATCGGCGCCACGCTCGTGCTGCATACCTGGGGCTCGGCGCTCACGCATCATCCGCACGTGCACGGTATCGTCCCCGGCGGTGGGTTGTCGCCCGATGGTCAGCGGTGGATCGCCTGCCGGCCCGGCTTCTTCCTGCCGGTGCGTGTGCTCTCGCGCCTGTTCCGGAGGCGCTTCCTCGAAGCGCTCACGGACGCACACCGGCATGGCCACCTGCAGTTCTTCAGCCAGTACGCTGAACTGGCCGACCCAGCTGTCTTTGACGCCTGGCTTGCGCCGCTGCGTGCCTGCGAATGGGTCGTCTACGCAAAGCGCCCCTTTGCTGGACCCGAAGCGGTGCTGGCGTATCTATCGCGTTATACGCACCGCGTGGCTATCTCCAACCAGCGCCTGCTCGCATTCGATGAACACGGCGTCACCTTCCGCTGGAAGGACTACCGTGCAACGGGACGCACTCGCTACAAGACCATGACTCTCGAAACCGGCGAGTTCATGCGCCGCTTCCTGCTCCATGTGTTGCCCAGCGGCTTCCATCGTATCCGTCACTACGGATTGCTTGCCAACCCGGTGCGCCGCGTCAGTCTCGCGAAGGTGCGTGAACTGCTGCACGTCACGCCCGGAGTCGACCCATCACCCCACGAAACCGTCATCGAAACGCGACCCGCCTTCATCTGCCGGCACTGCGGCGCACCGATGATCGTCATCGAAATCCTTGCGTGCACCGCACCGATTCGCGCACCACCCACGCGTCGGGGCGAGACATGAACGCAGCTGTTCCAGGACGAGCAACCCCATCGTCGGCTTTGCGGCAACGCGGCCCACGAGCGGACGGTCGCGCCTCTCGCTCCCCGCATTCCCTCACACCTTCGATCCGACGTCACGATTGCACGACTGCACCCCGTCGGCACATCATTAGCGTTCACTCAGCACACCGCTGGACCGCGCATCCCGTAGCTCCGCAGGTTCTCCTGGACTATCAATCGCCATAGACCCGAAAACTCCTATTGCAGCGGAGCACTCCGCGGTTTCCTCCCTTCAGGTTTGTCCAACGCCTGCCCCCATACGCTGTCTTGCGCTTGCGGGCAGGCGGACATGGGCAGGCGTCGAACAAACCTTAAGATCGAACAAACCTTAAGATCAACAGTAATTCGGCCCCAACGCAGGCAACAAAGGCTGGTCAACAAGGCGAGCAGGGCGCCCCGCTGCGAAGCGTCAAGTTGTTGTACGAAATCGAACTATTAAGAGACGGGGAGTTATCTTAATAGCAGGGTTCTTGAGCCGGTTCGACAAACCGATGCCATGTGCAACACGTGCAACCGCGCCGGCGTCCAATCAGGCGCACCGGAAGGTGCTTCTCCCATGCTGATAGCGAAGTGGGTCAGCGGAGAAGCGTGCCCCCTGCGCGCTACCCTGCTTCAATTTAGAGGCACCGCGACAGGTCGTAGGTGCCAACTGGCTTCCGAAACTTAGACGGCTCAGGAAATGTATCGCTGTCTTTCGTCCGGCCGGCAAGCCCGTGGGGAACGTCTACATCGAGAGTCCAGCGGGCGCTTCCACGAGCGCATGAGCGCCTGAAACAACTCAGCAGTGTTTAAGCTCGAAATCTAACTGCGGTCGGACTAAAACTCGTGCAGGTCACTGACATTAAGTGGCCTTGTGGATGACGCCCATCTCCGGACGGCTCTGTTCCGGCGGGAACAGATGCCATGTGCCATCAGCATGGAGAAAGAAAAATAGTGGCAATGAGCCTTGTGGCCAGTCGATCCGAAGGCACAAACGGCGTGTGCTACCGATGCGCGCGCGTTCAATGAAGCGCACGCGCATCGTATCGTCGCGCGTTGAACCGACCAGCCTTTCGACTTGAAAACGTAGTGATGTGATGCCCGCAGCCATATGCCCTCCGAGATGTCCGATTGAACGATGCTGCGAACACTCCCCATCGTGTCCAATCGGACGGGCGAGCAACATACATTCAAAAGTCTTGGCGCGGACCTTCTTGGCCGGAGGGCGCCGCATTCATGGTAGCGTCCGGGTGCTCTCTAAAAGTCAGCGACCTTGCCCCATGCGGCGTGGACGAATCGGCCGGGCCGATACGGCATAGGGTCCACGATCGGCTCCGCGCCGGTAGCGAGATCTGCGATCAAGTGCCCAGCGCCGGGCCCGATGCCAAAACCGTGTCCGGAAAAGCCCGCAGCCAAGATCAATCCGGGCACGCCCGGCACTTCGCCAATACCCGGAACGCCGTCGGGCGTGCTGTCCACGAAGCCAGCCCAGGCGTGTGTGATCCGAGCTTCGCGAAGTTCCGGCAGCAGTTCGACGGCGCGCCGGTGCGTTTCCTTGACGGTAGGCAGATCAGGCTTCGGATCCAAGATGCGCATTCGCTCCATCGGTGTCGGCGCATCGAGCCGCCAGCGCTTGAGTGTCTCATGACCACCACGAACGCCTTCCAGGCCGCCAGGAAGCAGGCTGCGCCAGCGCTTGGCGAACATTGGCACGAAATACGGGGCGAAACGCAGGAACTGTGGCGTCACGTCTACTCGCGCGCGCCCGCTGATGGCCAGTGCGTAGCGCCCGTCGTTCCGGCGCGTAATGGACACGCCGGAGGTGAACAGAGCATCCGGCAAGCGAGATTCGACAGGGGACACACTGAGAATGGATTGGCGGATCGAGGCTTGGGGAAAGCGGATCCCGAGCTGGCGGCAGAATGCGGACGCCCACGCGCCACCTGCGAGTACAACCGTCCTGGTCTTGATGACCCCGGCTTCCGTGACGACGCCGCAGACGCGCCCGCCCTCCAGCTCGATGCCACGAGCCGCGCAGTGTTGAGTGACGTTGCCCCCGAGCTTCATGAGTGCAGTTGCCACGGCTGGCGCCGCCTTCCCGGGATCGGCGGTGCCGTCGCTGGGCGAGAAGACACCGCCTTTCCAAGACCGGCCAGTCGCGCGCCCTCGTTCGGCAGCTTGCCGGCTATCGAGCGTGTAGGTTGTCACTCCTGCGGTCTTTGCAAAATCGCCCCAACTCGACCAACGGGACAACTCGGCGTCGTCATTGCTCAGATACAACAGCCCGCAGCGGCGAAAGCCCGTGTCTTCGCCGGACTCAATGGCAAATCGTTCCCAAAGATCAAGGCTTTTGCTAGCTATCGGCAATTCGCGGGCATCCCGGTTTTGCTGCCGGCACCAGCCCCAATTGCGGCTCGACTGCTCGGCACCGATCCTTCCCTTCTCTACCAGGGCGACCGAAACGCCGCGCTGGGCTAGATAGTAGGCGGCAAAGACGCCGATGATGCCGCCTCCAATCACGACCACGTCGGCGACGGCAGGCAGCGTGGGTGATGTCTGAATGTGACGCAGCGGAGGGGACATGATCAATCTCGTTCGTTTGGAGCCTGGACGGTTTGCGTAACGTAAAACTTCGCGACGCGATCACTGCTTTCCCATCCGATCGGCGCACCCTGGGGCACGAAGAGTGCGTCGCCGGCGCCGAGCGACAGCACGCTGCCGTCAGGCGCGGCGAACCTCACGCTGCCCGCCAGAAGATACATAAACTCGTTCAAGCGATGAGGGCGAATAATCCGGTGGTAGGGCGTCGAATCCCACGTACCCGCACGATACTCTGCGCCGTCATCGGTAAAGACGCTGTCGCTGCGACATTCGGGAGCCGGGCCGAGCAGCACGTCCGCCGGTAGCGATGCGGACGGCTTGAAGTCGGCGTCGGCGCGCAACGGGACGAGGCCGCTCTTCGTCGGCCCCTTGCAAGCGGCGGCGCAGAACACGAAAAGCGTGCGCGATGCGGCCCTAACGCGAAGGGCAGTACCGCGGCCAATCACCGCGCCCTCTTGCGCATTTAGCACAAGCGGCGCCATCCCTGGCGCGTCTAGCGTAAGCGCGCCTTCTATGACGACGATGGTTTCGATGTGGGGAAAGCTAGCTACGTCGAGCTCGCCGATGAAACTGATGCGACCCGCGGCAATCGACTCCGGTCCTTCCCAGGCGATCTCCCGATGTTGCGCGAATGGATCGTTCTTGCCGAACGCTCCCCTGCGGAAGGAGGTCGAAGAAGGCGGGTCTTCGGCACGGTGCAATACGAATGCTACGGTCACTTTTGCTCCTATGGATTGATCGGATGATGGTTCGTGCATGCAATTATGCGGCGCGAGCCGCTCCAAGTGATTAACCGTCCAACAAGCAAGGGTTAAATGCGGTTTAATGAAAGAAAGCGGCCTGAAGCGGAAGCAGGAGTGGCTATGCAACTACGCCGAATTGATTGGCACATAGAGCAAGTCTCACGTTTTTGTGGGCATTCGCGGCAGTTCCTGCGTTGTGAAATGAAGCGATGGCGATCAAAAAAAGGACGAATAGAAAAATCGTCGTATCGTCAGACTCGCGTGTAGGACTACGATTCATATCGGGGACTATCGCTTATGCACGAGGCGGCAACGCCGACGCGCGCGCGAATGCCCGCTTGGCTATCGCAGTGACCGTCGGCGTCGCGGCCCGCCAGATGACGGTAAGTCAGATTGTCCGTAAAGGCGCATAGCTCGCGGCCTCATCGCGCATCATGCAGAAACGCCTTCAATTTTGAATATCGTATCGATCTGGGCGGACAGACGTCGGTCGACGAAGGCTTCTTGAAACAGCGCACTGCCGACAGTGAAGCCCCAGGTGTTCGCATTGATCATTGCCTTCACACGCGTTTCGCGATCGATGCTGCCCGCGGCGATCACGGGTACGCTGACTGCCTCGACAACACGCTTCGTCAGTTCAGCCGGATCGGCCTCGCCGGCAAAGCGATATGCAAGGAGGTCAATTCCGTGCACACCCGGCATTGACGCGATGCGGCGCGCGTCCTCGACGATTTCATTCATCGTCCCTTCAAGCACTGTCGGATGGCCAACGGTGCGGCCCACGAATGGAAAATATTGGAGCGTCGAGCCGCGCAGCAGCGGCAACGCGTCTTGAGCATGGCGGCCTCCGAGTAGATAGTCAACGCCGATCTCAAGCGCGGCCCTGACCGATTCCAGTTCCGCCTCGCGGTTTGTTGCCACGACTTCCAGCATGACCTTGCGGCCATCGGCACGTATACGCTGCGCAAGCTGCTTCAAGGCTGAGATGGGTAAGCCGACGTCCTTGAAGCCGACATAGCGGACGGGACTGTCACGCAGGTTCTCGTAGCTTGCAAGCGCGTCAGCGACGGTCGCGTCATTTTCGGTCAACATAAGGATGAAGTGGGACACATCAGGCTCCGGTAATAAATGGATGGTTCACGCGCGAGCGGACGAACTGGTGCGCGGTTTGGAGGGCAACCTGGAGACTCGCTGGATCGGCAATACCCTTTCCTGCAATATCAAAGGCGGTGCCATGGTCGGGGCTCGTGCGCACGAAAGGCAGGCCGACGGTGATGTTCACGCCGTCCTCGACCCCGGCGAGCTTGACCGGTATTAGGCCTTGGTCGTGATACTGCGCCACCACGATATCGAAGCGGCCTCGCCGGGCGTTCATGAACACGGTGTCGCCAGGCCACGGGCCACTCGCGTCTATGCCTTCGTTCCGTGCGAGTTGGACCGCAGGTGCAATGATGTCGAGATCCTCGCGGCCGAAGAGACCTCCTTCACTCGCGTGTGGATTCAGCCCGGCCACGGCCACGCGGGGACTTTCGATGCCTAGGTCACGCATCGCGCGATAAGCGAGCCGGATGATGCGCAGTTCGCTCTCGACGGACAGCTTTGCGATCGCCTCGAGCATCGAGCAATGAACCGTGACGAGGATCGTACGCAGCGTCGGGTTGACGAGCATCATCGCGTAGTCGCGAGTGCCGGAGAGGTCCGCGAGCATTTCGGTATGACCTGGATAAGGCACGTGCGCGGCGGCAAGCGCTTCCTTGTGAATCGGCGCCGTGCAGATGCCGGTGATTTCGCCCCGGACTGCAAGATCGATTGCGGTACGGATCGCGTCGAATGCGGCCCTGCCCGCAGCAGCACTCACTGCGCCAACCGGCAAGTCGGGGGGCAATACGTTCGCTCCAGGCACCCGCAGGACGTCAAGCAGACCCGGGCGCGGCGCGATCTCAGCCACAGAGCTGAACTCCCGTATATCCAGTCCCAAGCGGAGCGCGGCGGCCTGCCGTCGCAACACGCCCGCGTCTCCGATCGCGAAGGACGGGTGCTCGGCGATGAACGCGGTATTGGCAAACGTCTTGACGACGATTTCCGGTCCAATGCCTGCGGCGTCACCCATCGTGACGGCTATCAGTTTCTGCTTCATGGTTTTGCCCCGGTCAATATGTCGATGCAGGTCGCCAAAGCTTCGTCGTCGCCGAAGCCGCCGGCCTTCGTGATCATAGGAAATGCACCCGTGGCGGTTTTGACCTCGGCCAGTGGCACACCCGGCATGACTTCGCGGCACACGCGCAGTGACACTGTTGGTAGCGCGTCGATGATGCGCCGGGCGGTTTCACCACCGGTCACAACGAGCCCGTCGCACGTGCCGCTGTTAACGAGATTCACAATCTGCGACACCAGATTGCGGAGCGCGGCGTGCATGGCGGTGCTGGTAGGCAAACGCGCTTCATCGGTGGCCAGAACGTCTATTTGGCATTCCGCTCGAGCGACGGCGAGTTGCCGTCTCGATTGTGGATTCAAGCTTCCCACGACGAGCCAGGGGCGGCGAGCCGGCAGCGCGGGCGCGGCTGTGTGATCGCGGTCACCGCCACGATTGTCCGGCGCACGTTGCGGGCGGGGGAGCACGCGGGCGAGCGCGCGCAGCAGTCCGGTCGAGCCGGCCAGAATCAGTTCGCGCTCCCCGGCAAAGGTTGCGGCGATCGCATTCAGTTCGGCTTCGGTCTGCGCATCGACAACCACGGCGTCGTGCACGTCCAGCAGCGCGCGGGCCTGGGCCGCGTCGTGTGCAATCTTCACCTCAATGCCATGCGCGACAAACAGCGCTGGGACGCTCGACTCGCGTACCGGCAGCGTGGGATCACATCCGAACGCTGTTTCGTGGACCGGCACTCCGTCAAGCAGTACGCGTCCCTCTTCGACGCTACGCCCGGCCGACGGAAACGCCGGAGCGATCAGCAGCTTGCGCCGGCCGGAAGCAGCAAGCGCTGTCATGCAGTCACGCGCGACGCGGCCACGCAGCGTCGAATCGAACTGCAGCGTGAGTACATTTGCGTCGCGCCATGCGTTCGCGGCGTTGGCCACAGCGTCGTGGTCGAGCGTAGGCGGGTATTCGCGGGAATCCGCGTCGAGGCTAACGACCTCGGCGGTAGCGGCGCTGTCGGGATCGATAAGGACGGCTGTCTCCCAGCCACGCTCCGCAAAGCAGGCCGCCCCGTCCAGCGCGCTAGTGAAGTCGTCGGTGATGATGCGTATTCGCATAGCGATCCCGTGGTATCGTTGGTCCGTCAATTCTGGCGGATTATGCGGAATTTTGAAGAACCAAAGTCGAAGCAGTTCAAGGTGTTTATGGTTGGGTACCGTTCATCCAGGCAGCCGCTGCCCGCGCTGGTCGCACTCGAACTCGACGCCGTCACAGGTGCGCCGATATTCCGGCAGATCGCACGGCAACTGCGCGAGAAGATCGTTAGCAAGGTGCTGCCTGCCGGCAGTCGGCTACCGCCAAGCCGCGACCTTGCTATACAACTGGCGGTGGCGCGCAACTGTGTAGTTGACGCTTACGACGAGCTGATCGCCGAGGGTATCCTTGAAGGGCGTGGGCGGCACGGTACCTTTGTCGTCGCCAGCGTACCCATAGTCCGAGACGTCGCGATTGGGCCGAGCTGGAGTCCATTGCTGTTGCAGCGGATGTCTGACGGCGCACTCGGCGCGCCTGGACGGCCGGACACAGCGGCTTTGGATTGGCGGCCTGGACAGGCCAGCGCCTGGACTTTGCCGCTCGGTGTTTGGCGCGCCGCATGCCGCGAAGCGGGGCGGAATTTGCCCCCGCACGGCTATGGCGATCCTCGTGGGGAGCCAGGACTGAGACGCGCGATCGCGGACTGGTTGTACGAACACCGATCCGTCGATGTCGGACCGGAGCAGGTGGTGATTACGCACGGGACGGGTCATGCGCTTTATCTGGTCGCGCAGGCACTGTTGCACGGGGGCGACCTGTGCGCGCTGGAAGATCCGGGTTACGCCGGGGCGAAATTGGCGTTCCAGCGCTCCGGCGCAACGTTGCGCTATGTGCCGGTTGACGCAGAAGGGGTCGTGGTCGACCGAATTGTCGAAAACGACGCCGCGCCCGTCCTCGTTCATGTAACGCCGACGCATCAGTATCCGATGGGCGGGCGTCTCTCGGGGTCCAGACGAAGGGCGCTGGTCGACCTCGCGCGCACGCGCGGAATGCTCATTCTCGAAAACGAATACGATTGCGAGTTTCACTATGCAGGCACGAACCATCCGCCGATCTTCAACTATGCGCCGGAGAGTGCGCTGCTACTGAATACGTTCGCGAAGGCGGTCAGTCCTTCACTTCGCCTTGGCTTCATCGTCGCACCGCCGATCGCAGCGGCCGCGCTGGTTACTCTCATCGAACGTGAGCGTACGCACGTGTCGTGGCCGGTGCAGAAGATAGTCGAGACGTTGCTCCTGTCCGGCGAACTCGATCGGCATCTGCGTAGGGTGCGGCGACATTATGCGGCGATGCGGAACGTCATTCGCGAACGGCTGACGCCGTATGCGGACGTGGTCAATCTGGGGGGCGACGAGGGTGGCCTGCATGTGGTCATCTCAGGCCGGAATGGTACGTTTGATCGGGACCTGCGAGCCGCATTGCGATCTCACGGCGTCCTGTTCAATGACGTTTGCGATTTCTCTACGCTCGAATCGGACGCTAGTGGGTTTCTGCTCGGATACGGGCATATGGAGAGTAAAGCACTGACACAGTCGCTGGATGTGTTCGAGACGTGCGTCAGGCAAATCAAACGTCGTGATCATCGATCGCGGTAAGGACATCTGATCCTCGTGCGTGGACGAAAGAGGGCACTGTCGCGATACTATCGCGGACGCAGAATCAAAACAGGGAGGTCCAGTTGCTCGGTTGCTCGAGGAATTTCGCGGCCATCACGTGCCGAAGACCGTCGCCCTTTGTGGAGGGCGAGGGGTGCAATCTAAACTGTCTCCTGAGACCCGAAATTCACGGTCGTCCACGGTTTGCGTTTGGTGGTGTTCGCCTTCGGTGCTGACAGTAAAACGACTCGGCAAGACTTCCAAGCGGCTGATCCTTTGGATATCAACCGAGAGACCAAGTCAAATTCGCCAGGGCACCGGGTTAAAAGCTCGCTTCGCTGCCTCCAGAAACACACGCTGACGGATGGTTAGACCTTGACGCGTGGGAGTCAGGGCCATTACCGGTGCGGGTTCCAGGTGCCACGTCGGCAACACGCGCACCAATTTCGCCTTCGCGATCAGCCGCGCGCAATCCCACTCAGATCGCTCGACAACTCCGAGCCCGTCAACAGCCCAGTCTCTGACCACAGTGCCGTCATTCGAGGACAACGTGCTGTGCAACCGAACCGTTACGGCTTTGCTTAATCGCTTGCCAGCAGCATCATGTTCAGTGAAGCGGAGACGAGTCAAGTCTTCGTCGTTCTCTCGTAAGGTGAGGTACTCGTACCGGGCGAGTTCGGATGGATGCTTAAGCTCCGACAGGCGACGCGCAAGCTGGGGGCTCGCGCAAAGGAAGCGTTCGTTCGGGGCCAGAAAATGTCCCACCCAAGAGGATCCCTTTATGTGGCCAATGGAAATGACTGCGTCTGCACCAGAGGCCGCTGCGAGCGGACTTTCTACCAAAATGAGTGAAATCGCGAGATTGGGGTGTGAGCGATGCAGGTCTCGAACTAGCGGCGCGACGTATTCGCGACCGAACCCGAACGGTGCCACGACGCGCAAATGGCCGCTCACACCACTCGAATCACCGGACAGACGTGAGGGAATGGACTCAATCCGCTCCAGAATCTCGATCGCTTCCTGAACAAGGCGCTGGCATTCGTCAGTGAGGGAAATGCCTCTGGCCGCGCGCGTCGCAAGGCGCAAGCCCAGACGTTCCTCGATGCGCTGAAGTCGTACCGTGGCCGCGGGCGGTGTTAGGTCCAATAGCCTCGCGGCTGCCGCTAGCGATTGTGACACGCCGAGCGCCCGAAGCAGTTGCATGTCTTCCAACTGAAGCATTAAAACCTCCTTAACGATGAGTTCATCAAATATTAAACACGACAAAGATATTTTTTCCTATAGTGGGTCGCGTGGAGACACCAGCGGTGGGCCGATCGACGTTGCCGATCCACTCTGCCGAGGGCAGTCAGCGTCCGCATAGCCGATAGTGCGGCTCAAGTTGGGCGGCAGGCGGTGCGTTTCCTTCTACCTAGGGTGCACTTTATGGATCAGTATGAACGCAGCGGGCAGTACCTTCTGACGGTAAATCCCGCTGGACTGGCGACGCCGGGCGGTCACTATAGTCACGTTTCGATTGCAAATGGGCTGATCTTTGTGTCCGGTCAGTTGCCGATCGACGCGAGCGGACGAAAACTGACGGACAGCCCGTTCGAGGCCCAAGCCGAGCAGGTGTTGGCAAATCTGGCTTCGGCGCTTGCCGCTGCAGGCAGCGACCTCACAAAACTGGCCCAGGTCCGTGTCTATATCGTCGATGTCGGGCACTGGGCGAGTTTCAATGCGATCTATGCCCGTTGGGCTGGAGATGCGAGACCCGCTCGCGCCGTGGTCCCGGTTCCTGCGCTGCACTTCGGTCTGAAGATTGAGGTGGAAGCGGTGGCATTGGTGTAGTCAGTCTGACTATCGATGGCGCCAACTTCATGCTCAAATCATCACTGACGCGGTTTCGCCGAGTTACCGAAAGACGACATTTGCGTAGGATCTCTCAATGAAACAGGAATGCGTCTCTAACGTTCACTCCGCAACAACGAATCTTCGGTATCGAGCGCTCACCGCGACTGAAATACCCGCTGCTCATGCTCCTCTGCCAATGGCGATTGGCTGGCAAGATCGGCCCGCCGCGATTTTCGATAGATGTACTGGATCGCGGCGTTGTGCCGGTGGCAGGCGTGCGGACCATTGTTGATCCCGAACCTCATCGCCCAGTGCGATTAACCGGATCTGTGCAGTGAAAGCTTGCTGATTTTCAGCACCAGTCCGCCAGCTTTGGAGTTTGTAATGCAATTCAGTTCTTACTGGCTGGATACGACCCAGCCATTCGTTAGCAGCTCACCTGACATGCAAGGCGGAAGTTGCGACGTGGTTGTGGTTGGCGGCGGGATCACAGGTTCGGCCGCCGCATTGGCGCTAACCAAAAAAGGCGCGCGCGTCATTGTTTGCGAAGCGGGAACCGTGGGGCAGGCGGCGTCCGGCCGCAATGGCGGCATGTGCAACAACGGTTTCGCACAGGATTACGCTTCGCTGTCCCAGCGGATCGGCACGGAATTGGCCAACCGGCTATATCTCGCGTTCGACGCGGGCGTCGACACGGTCGAGCGGCTCGTCAGAGAAGAGTCGATTGACTGCGATTTTGTTCGCAGGGGGAAACTCAAGCTCGCGGCGAAGCCGGAGCACTTCGATAAGCTCGCGCGAAGTCAAGCATTGCTCGCCGCGAGCGTTGACCCTGATACGTGCCTTGTGACGAAGGCCGAGCTTCGTGACGAGATCGGCTCGGACCGTTATCACGGCGGGTTGATCTTTAAGAAGAGTGCAGGGATGCACGTCGGTCGCTATGTTCGCGGTCTCGCGAACGCTGCACAAGCGCGCGGAGCGCACGTTCTGGAGCATGCGCCGGTCCTGGGGTTACAGAGGGAATCCCGGGGCGCATATGTGGTGAGAACATCGCGTGGAGAGATCCGCACGCCGCAAGTGCTACTGGCGAGTGGCATCTCGCAGGTGGGTCCGTTCGGCTGGATTCGACGCAGGATCGTCCCGGTTGGAGCTTTCATCATCGTCACCGAGCCTTTGCCGCTGGAACTGCTCGACCGGTTGCTGCCAACGCGCCGCATGGCCACCGACACCAAAAACTTCGTCAACTTCTTTCGTGTCACTCCGGACAATCGGATGCTATTTGGCGGTCGTGCGCGATTCGCGACGTCGAATCCCCGTTCCGACGAACAGAGTGGACAGATTTTGCGACAGCAGATGGCCACCGTGTTTCCCGAATTGGCCAACGTGCGCATCGATTACTGCTGGGGCGGCATGGTCGACATGACGGCCAACCGCTTGCCGCGCGCGGGTCAGCGCGACGGTGTCTATTACTCGATGGGATATAGTGGCCACGGGACGCACATGGCCACGCTTATGGGCACGCTGATGGCGGAGATCATGGACGGACGCGCCGATCTCAACCCGTGGAAAGACTTCAACTGGCCTGCTATCCCCGGTCACTTCGGCAGGCCGTGGTTTCTGCCGTTCGTGGGCGCATGGTACCGACTCAAGGACACGCTGCAATGACTTCACCTGTACGTCACCTGGTGCAAGCGGGAAGGTTGGATCAATTGTTTATCGATGGCGAATGGGCAGCGCCCGAGGGTACCGACCGAATCGCCGTTGTCTCCCCGTCCACTGAAGACGCGGTCTGCGAGATCGCGCTTGGAGATGAACGCGACGCCAACCGAGCAGTACGCGCCGCACGCAAGGCCTTCGCAGGTTGGTCAACCAGTTCGCCGCAAGAGCGTGCTGCGTTGCTCGGCCGCGTCCATACCTTGATGCTGGAACGCGCCGAACTGATTGCCACGGCGCTGGCAACGGAAATGGGCGCGCCGATCAGCTATGCTCGCTCTGCACACGTGCCGCTCGCGGCCGAACATATCCGGGTCGCGTGCGACAATCTGGCTAGCTACCCCTTCCGGACTCAGCGCGGGACGACCGCGATCGTACGCGAACCGATCGGCGTGTGCGCGCTGATCACGCCGTGGAATTGGCCCATCTATCAAATCACGGCGAAGGTCGGCCCGGCCCTCGCAGCAGGTTGCACGGTGGTCCTGAAACCCAGCGAGCTTTCCCCGCTAAGCGCCTTGCTGTTTGCAGAAGTGATCGCGGATGCGGGCGTTCCGGCGGGCGTCTTCAACCTGGTGAGCGGCACTGGCGCGGAAGTCGGGACGTTGCTCGCGTCCCACCAGCAAGTCGATATGGTTTCAATCACAGGGTCGACGCGTGCTGGCGCGCTGGTTGCGCAAGCAGCTGCTCCGACAGTGAAGCGCGTGGCGCAGGAGCTTGGCGGCAAGTCGCCAAACGTTGTGTTACCCGATGCTGATCTGCCGCGTGCCGTCTCGCTGGGCGTTGCGGCCGCGTTCCGGAATATGGGCCAGTCATGCAGCGCGCCGACGCGTCTGATCGTACCGCACAGCGTTCTGGACCGTGTCGAAGACTTGGCCGTCGCAGCAACGGAACAGATGACCGTTGGTGATCCGTTTGTCGATGCGACGACGCATGGGCCAGTGGCCAATCGCGCACAGTTTGACAGGGTCCAGGAAATGATCGAAGCGGGCATCGACGAACGTGCCAAACTGATCGCTGGTGGACCTGGAAGGCCTGCGGGTTTCAGCAGGGGCTTCTATGCTCGGCCGACCATCTTTTCCGACGTTCGCACCGATATGACGATCGCCCAGGAGGAGATTTTCGGTCCGGTCCTTGCCATCCTTCCTTACGGCTCGCTCGAGGAAGCAATCACGATCGCGAACGACACAGTTTATGGGCTCGGCGCACATGTTCAAGGTGCGGACAAGGCACTCATGCGTGCGGTAGCCGCGCGCATCCGGTCGGGGCAGGTGCATCTGAACTATCCGGCATGGGATCCGCAAGCTCCATTCGGTGGGTACAAGCAGTCCGGCAATGGCCGAGAGTACGGGATCGAAGGAATGGAAGAGTACATGGAGGTTAAGTCGGTCCTCGGGTTCTACGATTGAAACAGCCGCTACGCCTTACGCGGTAACGCTGCAAGTTCGCTGCTATTTCCTTTTGTAAAGGTGCTGAGATTGGATACCTCCGCAATCGCTGAGACTTCGTTGAAAGCGCATCATTCGCATTGGGCGAAGTTGCGACGCGACCTGCACGCCCATCCCGAGTTGCGATTTGAAGAACGTAGGACGGCAGACGTCGTCGCACGTGAGCTTGAAGAGCTCGGCTATGCGGTGTTGCGCGGCCTGGCGGGCACAGGAGTCGTCGCGAGCTTACTCGGGGCCGACCCGGACCGGGGAATCGTACTTCGGGCAGATCTGGATGCGTTGCCGATCCAGGAAGCCAATGACTTCGCTTACGCATCAGGCTCCGAAGGAATCATGCATGCCTGCGGGCACGACGGTCATACCGTGATGTTGCTGGGCGCCGCGCGTATCCTGAAGGAACTGCCGCAATTGCCCGGCACGGTTCATTTCGTGTTTCAGCCCGGAGAGGAGGGGGGCGCGGGCGCGCGGAAGATGATCGATGACGGGTTATTCGAGCAATGTCCCACGGAAGCGGTATTTGGCATGCACAACTGGCCCGGTTTGCCTGCGGGACACTTCGGTTTGCGGACCGGCCCGATAATGGCTGCCGGCTCCAGATTCAGGATCACCGTGAGAGGTAAGGGTGCGCATGCAGCGCAGCCGCATCTCGGCCTTGATCCTATCCCTCTGGCGTGTTCGATGGTTCTCCAGTGTCAGACCATCACGGCGCGGCACAAGGATCCCGTGGATCCCGCTGTCGTTTCCGTCTGCATGTTCCACGCGGGCAATACAGACAATGTCATTCCAGACAGCGCCGAGTTGCGGGGGACGATTCGCACGCTGTCGTCGGCTTTGCACCAGAAGTTGCAGCGCGACATCCAACTGATGTGCGAAGGGCTAGCCTTCGCTTATGGCGCGCAAGTCGAGGTGACTTTTTTTCAATACTACCCCGCGACGATTAACGCAGAGGCCGAGACAGCACTCTGCGAAAGGGTCATTCGTGAGATGTTCGGCGACGAACGCCTTTGCTGCGACGTGCCATCGAACATGACATCCGAAGACTTCGGTTTCATGCTGGAGGAGCGGCCCGGCGCTTATGTGTTGATCGGCAATGCTCCTGCGGGAATGTCCGCACCGGCTTTGCATCATCCGAAATACGATTTCAACGACGACATCATTCCGGTCGGCGTCCGGTATTGGGTCGCTTTGGCGCAGCATTACTTCGGTACCGCGTAACGCTAGAGCCCCCTTATCCTAACGCTCGCCCCGCTTGAGTTATATCTTATGTAGTACGTATAGAATAAATCGGAATCCGATGCTTTCCTGGCGGACTCCACGCGAGCTTACAACATGAGAGGACTGAAACCATGATTGACTTCGAGCCCAAGTACATCACGTTCGACTGCTATGGCACGCTGACGAATTTCCGCATCGGAGAGATGACTCGCGCGCTTTACGGAAATCGCCTGCGGGGCGCCGAACTTGAGCAACTCGTCAACTTCTTTACGGCTTACCGGCGCGACGAAGCGCTCGGCGCCTGGAAGCCGTTCCGCGAGGTACTGATCAACGCGGCGCGCCGCGCATGCAAGCGCATGAACGTCAAGTTTAGCGAAGCGGAAGCCGAAAAGTTCTACCTCGCCGAGCCGACATGGGGGCCGCACCCGGACGTGCCGGAAGGCCTTTCGCGCCTCGCGAAAAAATACAAGCTCGTCATACTTACGAACGCGCCGGACGAGCACATCCAGAGCAATGTCGAAAAGCTGGGCGCGCCGTTTCATCACGTGTTCACCGCAGAGCAGGCTCAGTCGTACAAGCCGCGCATGCAGGGCTTCGAGTACATGTTCGACCAGCTGGACTGCGAACCTAAGGACGTCCTGCATGTTTCGTCGAGTCTGCGCTATGACCTCATGACAGCGCACGACTTGGGCATCAAGCATAAGGCATTCGTCAATCGCGGCCACGAGCCGGGCACGCCTTACTACAACTACTACGAAGTCGAGACGATCGGCGATATCGCCACTCTGCTCGGCCTGTGATCCGTCGGCACTTTCCACATCGCATTTAGCCGGCTGGCCGCACGTGCGGCTTCAGTCTTTCATCATTGCCGTGCGAATACAAGCCATGCTCAAAACCGATCTGGCAGCGCCCATATCTGCCAAAACGCGGCCGTTCATCGACCTTCAAAAATTGCGGCCCAGACGGATCGGATTCTACCTATCGGCTCAGATGCCGCGGACCGTTTCCTTTCCAATCGCCGCGTGCTAGATTCGACGCCATGCTCCCCGTGACCATTGGCAGCCATTGCGCTTGACGGCGAAAAGGGAAGAGGTGCAATCGCTTCCGGCAGACAAGTTCGTTATCCCTGCCGAAGGCACGGTCACTTTGATCCAGAAAGAACGCACCTTCACCCTGCAGCCGGGACACAGCGCGATCATCGGGCATAAAGCGGAATTCTCGTGGAACGTTTGAAATCCTGTATTGTTCATCCTCATGTGCTATCACGGTAGCCGCGCGGGCAATGCAGTCATCGTACCAGTTGCGGTGGCACCGCATCTGGAGCCGAGTGGCTGCGGCGGAACTGCTCCGCACGCCGACGCGGTGTGTCGCAATCACACCGATTATCGCTCCGCCGTCGGGGAGTTTGCCTGCGGTACGTGGAATTACGAGGCAGCATATCCGTCCTTGAACAAGGGGCGCAAGGAGCTGCGAAAGCCGCGAACATGTGACCAAGGTCTACGCCCTTTCGTCCGTCACACGTAACTCGGGTATTCTTTTTCACGAAAGACTCGTCGTCGTGGGGGCCCGCGACGGTCATGTCCGTGGGCCCCTTTGGTCAGCGGCTTGCTCCGCGTGTCGAATACGAGCTCATGCGAGATTGCCCTGACAGCGATACTTGATCGAGAGATAATCGTCGAGGCCATACTTCGAGCCTTCCCGTCCGTAGCCCGATTCCTTCACGCCGCCGAACGGCGCCGCTTCGCTCGAGAGCGCGCCTTCGTTGATGCCAACCAGACCCGCTTCGAGCAGACGCGACACACGGTCGATGCGCCGCAAATCCTGACTATAGAAATATGTCGCGAGCCCGAACGGCGTGTCGTTTGCGGCGCGGATCGCTTGCTCTTCGTCGTCGAAACGGAACAGCGGCACGACGGGTCCGAAAGTTTCCTCGCAGCTCAGGTGCATATCGGGCGTGGCGCCGGCGAGCACAGTCGGCGCGTAATAGTTCGGGCCCCGTTCCGTCAGGCGGTTGCCACCCGTGAGCACCTGTGCACCGCGCTCGATCGCGTCAAATACATGGCGCTCGATTTTTTCGACTGCGCGTGCATTGATCATCGGGCCGATTTGGGCGTCGGGATCCGTCGCGGGCGCGACCTTTAACGCGGCGACGCGCTTTGCCAGCAGATCGGCGAACTGATCGTAGACTGACGCTTGAACGTACACGCGATTCGGGGACACGCACGTCTGCCCGCCGTTGCGAAACTTTGATGCCATAAGGCCCGAGACGGCCGCGTCGAGATCTGCGTCGTCGAACACGATGAACGGCGCATTGCCGCCAAGCTCGAGCGAAAGCTTTTTCAACGTCCCCGCAGATTCGCGCGCTAGATACTTGCCTACCGGCGTCGAACCGGTGAAGGTAATCTTGCGCACGCGGCTATCGTCCAACCAGTCCTTGACTGACGCTGGTGCGTTGTCTCGCGACGCGCTAATGAGGTTTAGCGCGCCTGCCGGAACGCCTGCTTCATGCGCAAGGAGGATTAACGCAAATGCGGTGAGCGGGGTGTCCTCGGCTGGCTTACCGACCACTGTGCAGCCGGCGGCGAGCGCCGGCGCGATCTTGCGCGCGATCATCGCTAGCGGAAAATTCCACGGCGTAATTGCCGCGACGATCCCCACTGGCTCCTTCACCGCGCTCATACTCTTGCCGCGCTGCTGCTGCGGAATGATGTCGCCGTAGATACGCGTTGCTTCATTCGCGAACCACGCGACGTATGAAGCGCCGTACATGACCTCGCCACGCCCTTCCGCGAAAGGCTTCCCCTGTTCCAGCGAGATCAGACGCCCGAGCGTATCCGCGTGCCCAAGGATGAGTGCATGCCAGCGATGCAGCACGTCGGCGCGGTCCTTCGGCAAGGTATCGCGCCACACGGGGAAGGCGCGCGCGGCGGCATCAGTGGCGGCGCGAGCATCGGTGGGGCCGCTGTCGGCGACCTGAGCGATGACGTCGCCCGTCGCCGGATCAGTCACGGCGAAGCGCTTGCCGCTCGCGGCGGGGACCCACTTACCGTCGATGAAATTGTCGGTGCGAATCAGATCGTGCAATTCGTAACGTTGCGTCATGGTAGATGTCTCCGCATTCGAAGTGATCTTGGTTAAGCCAGAATAAAGCGGCACGGGGCAGAAGCAGGTGTGCCGGAGCGCCCGTACCCTGTGCATTCAGAACAGACGACTAGCGCCGGGGTGATGGCGCAGCAAGCGAAAGTAGTGCCCTGGATCATGCGGGTGGAGCAATGCCGAATCGCGCGGGAAGTGCAGGGCCACCAGGCGCGATAAACAGAACCTCAAGGCTGCCGTCCTGAGCACTGCGGACCACATGGGTAGCACCCATGGAAAACTCTCTCGACGGGGTCAGCGGCTGCAATGCCGCTCCATGTATGCCTTCACCTCATCAGCCGACGGTGCGATTAGCTCACACCGCCTGGGGCGTTGCTCCATGCTGGTCACTGGCACCGGCCGCGGCGCTTCCTGACCGATTGCCTCGCGGATGATGTCCTGAAACTTCAACGGCAGTGCAGTCTCAAGCACGATGGTGGGGATGCCCGAGCGGAGGTGTTCCCGCGCAACCTTGACGCCATCGGCAGTGTGCGGGTCTATCATCGTGCGATGGCGTTGCCAGGTATGCGAAATCGTCTGCAGGCGATCCAAGTGCGTACTCTTGCCCGACACAAAGCCATAGCGGGCAATGCAGGCAGTTTCCTGCTCTGTGAGACAGAATTGGCCGCGCTGGGAAAGCTCCAAGTCAAATAAGTCCCCGACGCGGTGTGCATCCCGGCCTAGTAAGTCGAAGATGAAGCGCTCGAAATTCGATGCCTTCGAGATGTCCATCGATGGGCTCGAAGTGACCATCGTCTCCCTGCTGCTGCGCACACGATATCGGCCGGTCTTGAAAAACTCGTCAAGCACATCGTTTTCGTTGGTCGCCAAAACCAGCTTTTCGATTGGCAACCCCATCATGCGGGCGACGTGGCCGGCGCATATGTTGCCGAAATTGCCGGACGGCACACAAAACGAGACGCGCTCGCTATTGTCGTTCGTCGCCTGGAAATAACCCGAGAAATAATAGACGACCTGCGCCAGCAAGCGCGCCCAGTTGATGGAATTGACCGTACCGATGTCGTATTGCCGCTTGAACGCGAGGTCGGCTGAAACTGCCTTGACGATATCCTGGCACGTGTCAAAGCTGCCTTCGACAACAAGATTGTGAATGTTCTTGTCCTGCAGGCTGAACATCTGGGCCTGCTGAAACGGACTCATGCGACCGCGGGGACTCAACATGAACACCTGGACGTTCTGCTTGCCCCGCATGGCATATTCGGCTGCGCTGCCGGTATCGCCCGACGTGGCGCCGAGGATATTGAGCCGCGCGCCGCGGCGCCCCAGCTCAGCTTCGAAGAGGTTGCCCAGGAACTGCATAGCTATGTCCTTGAAGGCAAAGGTAGGGCCATTGGACAGGTTTAGCAAAGCAGTCGATTCGTCAAGTCTTTGCAAGGGAACAATCTGCGCCGAGCCGAAGACTTCGGGGGTGTAGGTGCTGGCGATGATGGCACGTAGCTCGTGCGCTGGGATGTCGTCGATATACAGCGAGACAATCTGGAGGGCTAGCTCGGCATACGACAGGCTGCGCCAGTGCCTCAGCGTTGTGTCATCGACTTTGGGGTAGGTGGCGGGTACATATAGGCCACCGTCCGGTGCCAGCCCTTCCATCAACACTTCGGAAAACCGCCGGTCGACGCTGCCGCCCCGAGTCGAGATGTACCGCATAACGACGCTCCTGTTTATTGCCTTGAAAAACGAAGAGTTCGGCGCGACGCTGGAGGCCGTCATCGCCTGTTGCTGACCGATACATTCGTGTTAAAACGTACTGTATTGCGGCGTTACAAGAGCTCGTCACATCATCTCCGGGACCTTCAAGGAAGTGCCATCTGAGAAACGGTCCAAACGGTAAGGCGAGATATCCGTCATGGGTTTGGCTCCCGTCACCATATCGGCGACAAGCTCTCCCGCCGCTGAGCCCAATGCGAAGCCATGACCACTGAACCCGGTCGCGAGGTAAAAGCCAGGAAGGTCTGCAACATCGGAGATAACGGGAATGAGGTCGGGCGTCGTGTCGATTGCACCGGCCCAGGCATGCACCACCCGCATGTCGGAGAACCCCGGGATAGCGCGCTTAACGTTATCCAGGGCAACGTTCACGAATTCCGGGTCGGGAGTCGGGTCCAGCACGCGACAGCGTTCGAACGGCGAAACATCGACAAATTGCCAACTCGCCGATGCCTCGGGACCTTCGAACCACGGGTTTGAAAGACGGTACTTAAGCTTTTTGCCAATGTCGTTTCGGTAATTGCGGTAATACCTTATTGCGTTCTTAAGGCCAAGCGGCGCCAAGTCGATCCGACCGAAACCCGGAACAGCTAGCGTATATGCGCCGTCAAGCCGACGACGCAATGCGAAACCCGGACCGCTGAAGCAACCGTTGATCACATTTGCTGCGACAGACGTACGCATAGCGGTGCCAACCACGTTCACTGCAGGAAGGTCGACTCCATGACGCCTGCAAAAACGTGAGCTCCAGGCACCACCCGCGCATACCACTGTGCTCGCCTTGATCAGACCGTGCTCAGTCCACACACCGCTGACACGACCTGCACTGAGTTCCAGGCCGCGTGCGGCGCAGTTTTGATAGAGCAGCGCGCCGCGGCGCATCGCCCCCTTAGCTAGAGCGGGTGCCGCGCGCGAAGGCTCGGCGTAGCCGTCGTCGGGCGACCATACGCCACCGGCGTACCGTGGACCGCTACTGGGAGCACGCCTGCTCATCTCGGCCGCGCTAAGCATATGACTGACAAACCCGATCTCGCGCGCCTGCTTGCACCACGCGTCCCACTGGGCGACTTTTTTGCGTCGTTGCTGGCATAAAGAATTCCGTCGCGGCGAAAGCCTAGGTCAATCCGGATTTCATCGCGCAACTCGCTCCAACGACGAAGGCTGCGCATGGCAAGTGGCAGTTCAAACATGTCGCGGTTCTGTCGGCGGACCCAGCCCCAGTTGCGCCCCGATTGCTCGCCACCGACAATGCCTTTGTCCACCAACGCGACAGAAACGCCGCGTCGGGCCAATTCATAGGCGGTGGATGTCCCGACGATTCCGGCCCCGATCACGATCACATCGGCGGCGCTCGCAAATTCCGGCGTGTCGTACACCTCTTCAACTCTAAGCATTTCAGATTTCATCGTTCAATTGTCGTTGCCACTGGCCAAGGACGAGGTCAATAACCGCGCGACACGTCCACTACGCCAGTCAACGTTTCGTTGGCCAAGTGCCTTCGAAGGTTGGCCACCACGAATTCAGCGCCGCCTTCGGCGTCGGTAACGCTGGCGACGTGCGGCGTTAGAACAACTTTCGGGTGAGTCCAAAACGGGTGATCCTCAGGCAACGGTTCAGTATTCGCTACGTCGAGGATGGCGCAACGAAGCTTATCTGATGCTAATGCGTCAAGAAGGTCTCTCTCGATCAAGTGACCTCCACGGCCAACGTTGATTAGACACGCGCCGTCTGGTAAGGCGTTGAAGGTCTTCGAACTCAATATGCCGCGCGTCTCGTCAGTCAGCGGGAGGAGGCAAACGAGAATGTCGATGCGAGCTAGGAATTGAGCCAGTTCATCCGGCCCGGCAAACGTTATTACGCCATCGATGGCCCTCGGAGAACGGCTCCAGCCGTGTAGTCTGAAGCCGAAGGGCTTCAGACTGTTGAGCAAACCTGTGCCGAGCACGCCCAGCCCCATCACCCCGACGCTTCGGTCCTTCGCTGCAACGGCAGGCAATTGCTCCCAAGCTCGAGTGCGCTGCAGAACGAGGTAAGCGGGCAGGTTACGGTGCGCTGCCAGCACCGCCAACGTGCCGTACTCATTCATGCCTGCGGCCAATCCTGGTTCAGTCATGCGCAAAAGTTTCACGCCCGATGGAAGTGCGCTAGCGTCAATCTGATCCACTCCTGCGCCGACCGAAAATACCAATTCGAGCTTTGGGAACTTTTCGCCAAGATCAGCAGGCGGTACCCAGCAAGCGAGGTATTTGACCTTCAACGGATCTCCCACGTACGGCCAAACGCGGAATTCCAGGTTCGGGAATTCCTTCCTCAGACGCGTGCGCCATACCTCACCGCGGCGAGCCTCGGATTTATAGAGGAACGTCATTTGGGTATTCCAATTTCCGGAGCTATAAATGGATCGAAAACAGACCTTGACATGCTTCATGTCCGACTGTCTCGTTAAAGCGCGCCGCGTCCGGCGATACGAGCTCGTTTACCACCCGTAGAAGCGTGGCCAGATTTCAACACTACCGTCGCGACTGACCGCCTGATAAGCCGGATGTTGCGCCCCAGTGGCACACGCATGGTTGGGCAGGATGCGCAGGCGCGTCCCGATTGGAAAGCGCTGCTCGATCTCGCGATCCGGCGTGCCGAACCGGGACACTATGCCGTGTTCCTGGTTCGCGCCGCTCATCAGATATTCGCCCAGCACCTCTCCGTTTTCGAGGCAGACGAGACCGTATCCAAAATCGCGTTTCTGGCGCTCGGTACCGCGGTCGCGGCTCATTGCCATCCATCCCGCATCGACAATGGCCCACCCTTTCTCGCTCTGGTGGCCGATCACAGTAGTCAACACGCTCAGTGCAATCTCGGACGTGTCGTTGACGCCCACGTTATGCATGACGAGATCGAACATAACGTAGACGCCTGCCCGAACTTCCGTCACCCCTTCCAGATGCCGGGCGGCCAGCGCCGTCGGCGTCGATCCGATACTCACGACGTCACACTGCAGGCCCGCTGCCCGAAGGCGCTCAGCGGCGCGCACGCAGCCCGAACGTTCCTGTTCTGCGATGCGGACCAGTTCGTCATGTGTATCGTAGTCGTAGCTGGAACCGGCATGGGCCAACACACCGCCGAGATGCATGCCGCCGCTAACGAGAGTGTTTGCGACAGTGAGGAGCGTGTCGTCCTCAGGTGCGATGCCTGAGCGATGGCCGTCCACGTCGATCTCGATCCAAACTTCGAAGGGTTCTCCTTCTTCCCGGCCGAAAGCGACGATGGCCTCAGCGCTGGCGACACTGTCGGCGACGATCTTCAGGTCGCAGCCTTGGCGACGCAGCGCCAGGGCCTGCGGGAGTTTTGTCGGGGCCATGCCCACAGCGTAGACGATGTCATGGATGCCGCTTGCGAAGAACTGTTCGGCTTCCTTGAGGGTGGACACGGTGATACCGCGTGCGCCGGCGTCCATTTGCGCCCTAACCACCTGCTGGCATTTGGTTGTTTTAACGTGCGGGCGGAAACTCACGCCGAGCGCATCCATGCGTTGTTGCATCCGTTCGATGTTGTGGTTCATGCGCACAACATCGATTAATGCAGCGGGTGTGTTCAACGACTCCAAATTCATCTATGGCTCCTGGCGATTCGTCGCGCGATCGGTATTCGGTTCCGACATCGCGCATGCGGAGAAGTCACTATAGGAGTTCACTGAGAACTTGTGCTTAATGGCCGTTAAATCGACCGTTAAGCAATATCGAATGTCAACGCGATAAAGGGAGTTCCGCGGCGGGCGGTGTGGAATTCAAGTCTTCTTCCGGGTGCGGCACGCAACCGAGACGCACTGAGTGCAGCGAACAGTCGCACGCCGTGGGCCTCCGGCGTTAACAGATCTTTAACGACAGATTTATTGGCTATTAAGCACGGCAAAAACATTCTTACCTATAGTTCGTTGCATGAACTTGGCAGCTGCGTGGACCACATAGATGTCGGAAGGTCGGCGCCGACTCGGCACGGGGTGGCGAAACAAGTTTGCACCGTCGCTGCGCTCAGTTGCGGAACAGTAACGTGTGGAGGGGTCGCTTAATGAAACAGGAATCCGTTGCGAACGTTCTTTCGTCACCGACGAATCTTCAGTATCGAAAGTTCGCTCCGGCCGATATACAAGGGGCTCACGCTCTTTCTACGGCGCTTGGCTGGCCATACAGGCCGGAAGACTGGGAATTTTCCGCTGACACTGCAATAGCGTTCGTCGCTGAAGAAAGTGGTGTCGTCATTGGCACTGCATTCTGCTGGAAATTCGGATCGGACCGAGCCGCTGTCGGTCACGTCATTGTGTCATCTGCGCATCAAGGACAGGGTATCGGACGCAAGCTAATGGAGGCCGTCCTCGAAGAGTTGGGGCCACGTATCACATTCCTCCATGCGACGCCGGCCGGCCGGCCGCTCTACGAAAAGCTTGGGTTCAACGTGTGTGGATCGTTGGAACAGTACCAGGGGAACGTCGACGAAGTAATGCCGCCACCGCTGCTTGAGGGTGAACGCCTGCGCACCGGGACACCTGAAGACTTTCCTTACATCATTGAACTGGCTTCGCGCGCTTCCGGCCTTGAGCGTGATGCGCTTCTGTCGGGGTTACTAAAGCGCGGGGAAAGCGTCGTGCTTGAACGCGACAGCGAGACCGTCGGATTTTCCGTGCTGCGGCGCTTTGGCCGGGGGCACGTGATCGGCCCCGTGGTCGCACTTCGGTCGCGCGGCGACGCGCGTGCAAGGGCTCTGATCGGCCATTGGCTGACCCGACAAGAAGGCGAATTCATTCGTATCGACGTCCCTTCAGGAACGAGTTTGACAGACTGGCTCAGCGATCAGGGACTGAAGCGAGTGGACACCTGCTCAAAGATGGTTCGGAATGCGTCCGCCGGAGCGTACAGTGGCGCGCCCGATCCTGTGTGCAGGCTTTACGGGCTTATCAGTCAGGCCATGTTGTAGGTCGCAGTCGAGCGGCGAATTCTGCCGCCTCGAACAGAATCATGTTTGGAGCATTTGATATGGAGTGAACGCTTTTGCGAGTTGCTCTCCATCGCGGTCGGAGGGCAACCGACCGTCCTGCGCAAGCTCTTGCCGCGCTTGTTTGAAGAACATTCGTTGAGGATCCATCATGTCTCACATTACATCGCAGACTGCTTCCGGCACGCATGGCAGTTTTATTCAACGCATTTTCGTTACGGCTGCCGTTGCACTTTCAATGGCTTTCGGAGCCGGTCCCTCATACGCTGCTCCGGTGCAGGTTTCCGCCGGAACGACGCCCTCCAGCGTTCCCAACGCGTTCTTGGATCTGAAGACACATGAAATCGCCGGCGTCATGCCGGATGCGATCCGTGAAATCGGAAAGCGTGAGGGTTTCGACGTGTCGTTCGACGTCATCCCTTTTCCTGCGCTGATCCAATCGGTCGTTTCCGACAAGATAGATCTCATCGTGGCGGGAATGACGCCGACGCCGAAGCGCCAGGAGGTGGTCGATTTCTCTCAGCCGGTGGCAGAGTTCGGAAAGGGGATCATCATCAACGCCTCGGATAAAGCCAGCTATCGGACGATTCAGGATTTGAAGGGAATGATTGTCGGAGCGGGTGCCGGCGAGGAAACATCTGAGGAACTCGTCAAGCTCGGCATCTTCAAGGAAGTCAAGATGTACAACACCGCGGCGGATATGGCCCGCGACGTTGCCTTAGGGCGCATCACAGCAGCGTTCAACGATTATCCGGTATGGAAGGCGCAGGAAGCGGCCGGGACACTGCAGGGCTGTCGTGTCGTCGATGGTTTCATGCCGCTTCGCAGGGTGCCGATTGCGTTCGGGGTCAAGAAAGGTAACGCTGTGTTACTTTTGAAAATAAACGACGGGCTCGCCAAGATAAAGGCGGACGGGACACTGGACAAGATCCTCAAGAAATGGAATTTCGTGCAGTGACACGCGGACTACCGATCGGTTTCGCGCGAATGTTTAGCGGCTCGCGTTTTCGGATCGCTCGTGCGGCATCCACGAACCGGCGCGACAGATGTTCGTGAGCATGGTCGGCGGAAAATGGAGACGGCCGGTTCGCCGCAATACCTAAGTATAGCTTGCGAGGGTATCGGTTCTCGACAGCTACGATGCAGGGTGGCGCCGGTCATGCAGTGTAACGATTAATAGAAAGGCAAATCATGCGTTGGAGCGACATAGTCGAGTTTGTCCCGATATTGCTTCAAGGGGCCGGGATGACGGTCTTCATCACGGTTAGCTGCCTGATCCTCAGTACCGCGCTTGGTCTCGTTTGGGCGCTATTGAAGATGTCGCGGCATGCGCCGGTCAGGTGTGCGGCCACCACGTTGATCAACGTGGTTCGTGGTCTTCCGATGATCGTGTTGCTGTTCTACATCTACTTTGTATTGCCTTCGATTCACCTCCAGATGAGTGCATTGCAAGCAAGCATCGTTGGTCTGGCGTTTGGTTATTCGACGTACGTCGCCGAGATTATCCGGTCAGGCATCGAGTCGGTGGATCCAGGTCAATATGAAGCCGCGCAGTCCATAGGTATGGGGCGCATCAAGACCATGACCCGGGTGATTCTTCCGCAGGCGATCAAGGTCGCACTGCCGCCCTACAGCAATACGCTTGTATCGATGCTCAAGGATTCGTCTCTGGCATCGACGATCACCGTCTCTGAGATTACGCGCCAAGGATTCCTGATTGCTGCAGCGACCTTTCAGAACATGACGGTCTATACGCTCGTGGCGATCGCATATCTCGCAATGAGCCTTCCGTTGATGAAATTGACGAAGGCGCTGGAACGGCGCTTCGGAAAACACAAGGTGAAGTGAGGTTGCAATGATCGAAATCAAGGACGTGCACAAAAGCTTTGGCAGCGTGCCGGTGCTCAGGGGCATTACGTTGAAGGTGAATCAAGGAGAGGTCGTGTGTCTGATCGGAGCGTCGGGCTCCGGCAAGTCGACGCTTCTTCGATGCATCAATGCGCTTGAGTCATATGATTCTGGCGAGATAAGACTACTGGATCAAATCGTTGAGCAGCGCTCGCGTCATATCAATCAGCTTCGCACCCAGGTCGGTATGGTTTTCCAGCGGTTTAACCTGTTCCCGCACCGCACTGCGGTAGAAAACGTGATGGAGGGGCCGGTGCATGTCAAGCATGACTCAGTCCTGCAAGCGCGGCGCGAGGCGATCGATCTGCTCCACAAGGTTGGCCTCGGCGAGAAAATAGACGCCTATCCGCACCAACTCTCGGGCGGCCAGCAGCAGCGGGTCGCGATTGCTCGGTCGCTTGCGATGAAGCCAAAGGCGATCCTCTTCGACGAGCCGACTTCGGCGCTCGACCCGGAACTCGTGGGCGAAGTGCTCAGCGTCATGCGCACGCTAGCTCGCGAAGGTATGACGATGCTGGTCGTCACCCACGAAATGGGCTTCGCCCGCGAAGTGGCCGACCGTGTGTGCTTCCTGCATGCTGGCCTCATCATCGAGGAGGGCAGTGCCAAGGAGGTGCTCGCCTCTCCACGCGAAGCGCGTACCCGAGAGTTTCTGCGCCATGTGCTGACGCATCGCGTCGAGGATCCGCATGCGCACAACGGTGGTACAGGAGCGGTGGCATGAACGGGCGATTCGAGCGGCTAGGTGAAACGGACCGTTAGCGGATAGGGCCGACTACAGACGAGCAACCGGTCGAAGCGCTGATTGGCGATACGCTGCTGACTGCGAGCCTGTTCTCCTGACGGCACGTGCACCAGTTGGAGTTCAGTGGGGAGAACCGCGCAGGCTTGTGACCTGAGGGGTGCATGCCTGGATTGGTGGGTCCGGACGCACGATGGCAAACGGCTGCGCGCATGCACGAGCGCCGTCGAAGCAGGCATGGCGATCGTCACCAGTCAACCCGGGGGACAATAACTGAGCCCCGTCTCGAGATTGTCGGCGGTGAGCCTGCCGGTGTTTGCGCGGAGAATCTGGTGCTCACCGGTATCCGACCGACTGTCATCGATGAGGGCCGACGAAACGGCGGCCAGACTTATCGGCGTCAGCAGAAAGGGTTCACCCGGCTGAAGCGGCGCGCGCCGAGAGTTTGGACGGGTGCTTTGAGCGGCTGCGCGAGCTGTTCACCGACAACGCAGTGGATTTCGCTGGGGCCATGACAGCGTTGGCCGGGCAGTGGAACGCGCCGATGGCACTAGATGCAGCGCCCGGCGAGGCCCACGAGCAATCGGGTATCGCGACGCAAATCGCGTCGCGCGGCGGTGAGATTGTGTCCCGATGCGGTAGGCACAATGGAGAGACGAGGAGGCGTCGGGCCAGATCGGCGCAAACATTGTGTTCAATCGTCGTCTCGGACATTGCTCGTGCATCGTCGAGCGGACTCGCGGGTCCAGGAGGTCAATGGTGCCGTTACGCAACTCGACGCAATGGTGCAGATGGACGCGGCGTTGGTCGAGGATTCCGCAGCCGCATCGGCCGCGTTGCGGCCCCAGGCGAACGCTTTGGCATCGTCCATCAAAGTATTCTAGGTCGATTGGACATTCTCTCGCTGCATTGCGGGCAGGAGCTGGATGCGCTATCGCACATTCAGCGCTAGGTTCCCGCTCACCGAACCGCTCATCCATCGCCTCAGTCGCCTGCCGTTCATTAGGGGCACAGGTCGAGGGCTTCATTTGACCGTAACGAACTCAGACTTGGCCTCGGCTGGCCACATCTAGCATTGCGCTCCGCAGGGGCGCCAACCAAGCAGATGGCGGTGCGGTGACGCGGGGAAAAGGGGTGGCAAGCAGGTTTGGCGCGTCAACAGTGATTCGAGGAGAAGCAATGAAACGGGTGCTCGACAAGGTCGACGAGACGATACTCGCGCAGCTCACGGAGGACGCGCGACTGTCTCATAACGAGATCGCGCGGTCGGTCAATCTATCGCGCAACGCGGTCCGGCTTCGGATCGAAAGACTGGAGCGCGACAAATTCATCCACGGGTACACGATCAAGTCCGGCGTTGCGGCGCTCGAGTCGGGATCGATCAGGGCCCTGATGTTCATCTATCGGAAAGACCGGATGCGAGGAATCGACGTGTTGCGCTACGTCCGCTCCGTGCGAGAGGTCGTCGCGTGCGATGTTATGAGTGGTGAGCTGGATGTCGTGCTGCACATTGAGGCCACGACCCCAGACCGTGTTCACAAACTCTGGGAAGAAATATCGGCGTTGCCAGAGGTCCTCAACACTGTCACGTCGTTCGTTCTTACGCGAGCAAAGTGCAGCGGTTAGCGCCTGCAATCGTGTTAGCTCCATTCGAGCAATTCGGAAAGCGCAACGAGCCATTTGCTCGATATTTCGATCAAATTTGCCGATTGGAAATGACGTGGCCGCTGATTACCATCACCGTCATCCGTTCAGAAAAGTGAGGGTGATGTAGTGATCGAATACAAGGTTGCTCTAATTGGTTTTGGCGGCGTCAATCGGGCGCTCGTTCAGCTCGCAGCAGAAAACAACGCCGGATGGTTGCGCGAGTTGGGGTTTCAATTGAAATTTGTTGGCGTCAGTGATTTGTATCTCGGATCCGCGATTTGCCCGCGCGGTCTCGACCTGAACGACTTGTGCGCGCTGCCGAGTGTCAAGGGCGCCCTCGAAAATCTTCCTGGCGGCAAGGCTCTTCCAGAAACCGAAGAGGTCATCCAGCACAGTGGCGCCGACATCGTGGCGGAGGCGACGTTCACGAATCCGGTGGACGGCGAACCTGCATCGTCGTACTGCTGGAACGCGTTGAACAAGGGCATCAGCGTCGTCACCACCAACAAGGGACCCGTGGCGTTCAACGCGGACGCGTTGACACATGCAGCGGAACTGAAAGGCGTCTTCTTCGAGTTCGAAGGCTCGGTGATGAGCGGCACGCCCGCCATTCGATTGGCGAGAGAATCGCTCGCCGGTTCCGATCTTGTAGGGTTCGAGGGCATCTTGAACGGCACATCCAACCTCGTCATCTCCAGCATGGAAATGGGTCTTAGCTTCGAAGAAGCGGTGGAGAAAGCGCAGCGACTTGGCTATGCCGAAGCTGATCCGACAGCTGACATCGAGGGGCACGATGTGCGCCTCAAGGTGACGATCCTGGCTAACCAGCTGCTCGGAGCCAAGCTCAAGCCGCGCGACGTGACGTGCAAGGGCATCAGCGGCTTGACGGTTCAAGCCGTGCAGGATGCAGTCGCGTCGAATGCCCGCTGGAAATTGATTGGCAGTGCATCGAAAGCGCCGGACGGCACGGTGTGCGCAAGCGTAGAGCCGAAACTTCTGCCGATTGAGAATTCGCTGGCTAGCGTTGCCGGTGCAATCAATGCCGTGACCTTCAAGACCAGGGTCCTGGGTGACGTGACGGTGCGCGGACCGGGCGCTGGTCGAACCGAAACCGCTTACGCTTTGCTCTCAGATATTGTAAGCATTCACCGGAAGAAGTCCGCAGTGGAGGCAAGCAAATGAACGTTCCCACGTTTCAAGATGGTGTAGCGTCCGGTTTCATCGCAGTCACGAATCCGTTTGACGGGGCGGAGATTGGCAAGATCGCGGATATTCCGCCTGAAAGTGCGCAGATGCTGATTCAGGCCGCAAGGGACGGCGCGCGTGTGTGCCGGAATCTCTCGCGATATGAGCGGGCGCGCATTCTTGAAAACTGCGCGTCGCTCGTGGACCGGGACAAGGAAGCGTTTGCTGCACTGATTGTCTCTGAGGCTGGCAAAACCCTCAGGCAGGCGCAAAAGGAGGTGCTTCGCTGCGTCAACACGCTGAAACTGTCTGCAGACGAAGCGCGCAGGAACGGCGGCGAAGTTGTTCCTTTCGATGCCTACGCCGGATCGGAGAAGCGCCAGGGATGGTTTTCCCGCGAGCCGCTTGGCGTGATTGTCGCGATCACCCCCTCCAACGATCCGCTCAATCTGGTGGCGCACAAGCTCGGACCGGCGATTGCCGGCGGTAATTCGGTGGTCCTGAAACCTTCCGAGCTCGCACCGCTATCGGCAATCAGGCTCGCCGATTATCTGGTCGCTGCGGGTCTGCCACCCAACATTGTCGTCGTCGCGAACGGCGGAGCCGCCCTTGGGGAGGCGCTGGTCTCCGCACGTGACGTGCGTATGGTGTCGTTCACAGGCGGGTTTGTTACTGGCGAGAAGATCGCCCGGGCCGCAGGACTGAAAAAGCTTGCCATGGATCTGGGCGGCAACGCTCCGGTCATCGTGATGAGCGATTGCGATCTAGAGGACGCCGTGGAGTGCTGCGTCTCGGGTGCCTACTGGGCGGCTGGCCAGAATTGCATTGGCACGCAGCGGATCCTAATTCATTCGGATATCTATGAGAGGTTCAAGGGGCGCTTCGTTGCGCTCACACAGAGTCTGAAGGTCGGCGATCCCGCGTTGCCGGATACGGATATTGGACCCATGATCACGGCTCAAGCTGCAAAGCAGACTGCGCGCGTCGTGAACGATGCCATTCGTCTCGGAGCCAAGTTATTGTCCGGCAACATACTCGACGGCGCAGTGTACGCACCGACCGTTCTTGAAGATGTGGATTTTGGCTGCGATCTGTGGAGGCAGGAGGTATTCGGCCCCGTCGTCGTACTGCAGCGGATCGAATCGCTGGACGAAGCCCTCGCTCTGGCGAACACCCCCGAGTACAGTCTCCACTCGGGCATCTTCACCGCGGATCTGGAGGTCGCACTGAAGGCGGCAGACGCGCTTGAAGCCGGCGGAGTCATGATCAATGACTCGTCAGACTATCGTTTCGATGCGATGCCTTTTGGCGGGTTCAAGTATGGAAGCCTCGGGAGAGAGGGCGTTCGGTTTGCCTACGAGGAAATGACGCAGCCGAAGGTTGTGTGTATTCGACGGGCGATTGAAAAGCGTCCTGAAGCGCAGTAGTTACTTTGTTGACGGTGGCAGACAGACTGCCGGAGTTCCGCCACTTTACGCTTGAGCGGGGAGACGCCGGTCCATGAACTTCGGCAAAATTCGAGACTGGGCAAGAACAACTTTCTCTCGGGGCTCGTCTACGTTATAGACGGGCGTCTTCAGGGCGCCGTGTATCGATCTGCACGGCGCCCTCTTTTTTCTCGCAATGCTTCTCCCGAATTGCTCGCTTCGTGCGCGGAGATGTCGGGGAACGCGACTTCGATCGGATAGGCGTCGATGCTCATTCGAGGCAGCCCTGGCAGAGATATCTGATCGACAGGTAGTCATCGAGGCCGTACTTCGATCCTTCGCGGCCGTAGCCCGATTCCTTCACCCCACCGAAAGGCGCGGCTTCGCTCGCGAGCGCGCCTTCGTTGATGCCGACGATGCCCGCTTCCAGGCCGCGCGACACTCGGTCGATGCGGCGAATGTCCTGGCTATAGAAGTAGGACGCGAGGCCGAATGGCGTGTCGTTGGCGGAGCGGATCGCTTCGGCTTCGTCATCGAAACGGAAGAGCGGCACGATCGGGCCGAAGGTTTCCTCGCAGCTCAATTGCATCTGGGGCGTGGCGTCGAGGAGCACGGTCGGTGCGTAGTAGTTCGGGCCCAGTGCATCCAGCCGCTTGCCGCCCGCGAGAATGCGCGCGCCCTGCGCGACGGCATCGTCGACATGACGCGCGATCTTGTCGATTGCGCGTGCGTTGATCATCGGGCCGATCTGCGCGTCGGGATCGGTGGCGGGCGCCACCTTCAGCGCCGCAACGCGCTTGGCGAGCATGTCGCCGAACTTTTCGTACACGCCCGACTGCACGTACACGCGGTTGGGGCTCACGCACGTCTGCCCGCCGTTGCGGAACTTCGAAGCGAGCAGACCCGTGACGGCGGCGTCGAGATCGGCGTCGTCGAAGACGATGAACGGCGCGTTGCCACCGAGTTCCAGCGAGAGTTTCTTGAGCGTCTCCGCCGATTCGCGTGCCAGATACTTGCCCACCGGCGTCGAGCCGGTGAACGTGATCTTGCGCACGCGGCTGTCGTGTAGCCACGCGGCAACTGCGGGCACCGCGTTCTCGCGCGATGCCGTGATCAGGTTCAGCACGCCTGGCGGCACGCCGGCTTCCTGCGCGAGCAGCACGAGCGCGAGCGCGGTGAGCGGCGTGTCCTCGGCAGGCTTGCCGACGACCGTGCAGCCCGCAGCCAGCGCGGGCGCAATTTTGCGCGCGATCATCGCGAGCGGAAAATTCCACGGCGTGATCGCCGCGACGATGCCGACGGGCTCCTTCACCGCCGTCATCCGCTTGCCGCGCTGCTGCTGCGGAATGATGTCGCCGTAGATGCGCGTAGCTTCGTCCGCGAACCACTTCACATAGGACGCGCCGTACAGCACCTCGCCGCGGCCTTCTGCGAACGGCTTGCCCTGTTCGAGCGAGATGAGCCGCCCGAGCGCGTTGGCGTTCTCCATTATCAGGTCGTGCCAGCGATGCAGCACCGCCGCGCGGTCTCTCGGCAGCGCGTCACGCCACGCGGGGAAGGCGCGCGCGGCGGCGTCGGCGGCGGCGCGCGCGTCAGCTTCGCTGCTATCGGCGACGTCGGCGATGACTTCGCCGGTCGCCGGGTTCGTCACGCCGAAACGTTTGCCGCTTGCGGCGGCGACCCACTTACCGTCGATGAAATTGTCGCGGCGAATCAGGTCGTTGAGTTCGAGCTTCGATGCCATGATGGAGACTCCTTATATCACGCGAGCCGTTCGGCGATGGCGCGTCCGACTTCCGTCGTGTTCGCGTTGCCGCCGAGGTCGCCGGTATGCGGGCCATCCTTGAGCACCGCTTCGATCGCTGCGAGGATCGCGTCGTGTGCCTCGCGCTCCTTGCCTTGCCCGCTGCCGAGGAAGTCGAGCATCATTGCGGCCGACCAGATCATCGCGATCGGATTGGCTATGTGCTTGCCCGAGATGTCGGGCGCCGACCCGTGCACTGGTTCGAACAGCGACGGGAACGTGCGCTCCGGATTGAGGTTCCCCGAAGGCGCGATGCCGATCGTGCCGGTGCAGGCGGGGCCGAGGTCCGAGAGGATGTCGCCGAAGAGATTGGTCGCGACGACCACGTCGAAGCGGTCCGGGTTCAGCACGAAGCGCGCGCACAGGATGTCGATGTGCTGCTTGTCCCACTTCGCATCCGGATAGAGTGCGGCCACTTCCGCGGCGCGCGCGTCCCACCACGGCATGCTGATCGAGATGCCATTGCTCTTCGTCGCGACGGTGATCTTCTTCTCGCGGCGCATGGCGAGGTCGAACGCGAACTTCAACACGCGCTCGGCACCCTTGCGCGAGAAGATCGACTGCTGCATCACGAGTTCGCGCTCGGTGCCTTCGTACATCGTGCCACCCACCGACGAATATTCGCCCTCGGTGTTTTCGCGCACGATCATGAAGTCGATGTCGCCGGCCTTGCGGCCCGCGAGCGGCGACGGCACGCCGTCGAACAGACGCGCCGGGCGCAGATTGATGTACTGGTCGAATTCGCGGCGGAACTTGAGCAGTGACCCCCACAGGGAGACGTGATCGGGCACCGTGTCGGGCCAGCCCGCCGCGCCGAAAAGAATTGCGTCGGCGCCTTCGAGCTGCGCCTTCCAGTCGTCCGGCATCATCTGGCCGTGCCGCGCGTAGTAATCGCAGCTCGCCCAATCGATGTGCTGGTACTCCAGTGCAATGCCAAAGCGCTTGCTGACGGCGTCGAGCGTACGCAGCCCTTCAGGCATCACTTCCTTACCGATGCCATCTCCGGGAATGACGGCGATTCGATACGTGTTGCGGGTCATAAGAGTCTCCAGTCAGCTTGTTCCAGATTGCTTGTTGCCAGCAAGGCGCGGGGTGCCAAATGCGCCGTGGCTTGTCTTCGAATCCCGGATGATTTGCGCGTGTTCCAGCGATGCGCTGAAGCGCTCGCTGTCGCTGATTACAGTGCCGGCCAACGCACGGGCACCGTATGCGCGCGGCTCGCGTCGCCAGTGAGCCGCGCGTGAATTTCCGCCGGGGAATTCTCGCGGCGGCCCGAACGCGAGCCCCCTCAGTGATGGTCCTGCCAAAAGAGCGTTTCGAGCGGGTAGTGGTTCTTCACGAAGGGCGACTTGATGATCACATAGCTGAAGTACTTGTCGATGCCGATATTGCGTTCCAGCAAGCCCTCGACGACGCTCTGATAGTGGCTCACACCGCGCGTGACGAACTTGAGCAGGTAATCGTAGCCGCCACTGACCAGATGACACTCGACGATCTCGTCGACGTCCCTGATTGCCGCGACGAACTTGATGAAGTCCTCGCGGTGATGGTCGTTGAGCGTCACCTCGGTGAAGACGATCTGCAGGTCGCCGAGCTTTTCGAGTTGGATCCGCGCGCCGTATCCGACGATGTAGCCTGCCTTCTCTAATCGCTTCACGCGGATCAGGCAGGGACTCGGAGACAGGCCGACTGCGTCGGCAAGCTCGACGTTGGTGATGCGACCATTCTGTTGCAGATGAGAAAGTATCCGCAGATCGATTCGGTCGAGCTTGCAGTCGGTGCGCATCGCGGATGTCCCGGTTCGGCATCTGGAAACTGTCGATGGATGTTTTCACGCGCTCGCGCGTGTGCGCGTGCTGGCAACCTGCCTCGCCGGTGCGCTCAGCGCGGCACGCACATCGGGTTGGGCGAGCACGTCGTCGAGCGTCTTTTCGAGGCGCTCGAACATCATGTCGAACTCGCTTTCCGTGTAGCAAAGCGCGGGCGCGAAGCCGAGGATGTTGTCGTTGAACGCGCGGAATACAAGGCGGTTTTCATACGCTGCCGCCGCAATGCGCTCGGACAGTTTCAGCGACGCATCGAAGCCCTGCTTGCTCTGCTTGTCCGACACGAGTTCGAGCGCGCCGAGCAGCCCGCGATGCCGCGCATCGCCGACCAGCGGATGCGCGAGCAGCGCATCGAGCCCTTGTGCAAAGCGTGGCCCGCGCGCGATGCCGTTCGCGAGCAGCCCGCCTTCGTGATAGAGCCGCATCACTTCGAGGCCGATCGCCGCGCTCACCGGATGCGCGGAATACGTGTGGCCGTGGCCGATCGCGGCCGCGGCGTCGCCGCCATCGGCGATGCCCTGGTAAATCGCATCGGACATCAGCACGGCGCCCATCGGCGCGTAGCCGGCGGTCAGACCTTTGGCGACGGTCATCAGATCCGGCTCGACGCCTTCGTCTTCGCACGCGAAGAGCGGGCCGGTGCGCCCGAAGCCGGTGATGACTTCGTCGACGACGAAGAGGATGTCGAGCTTGTGGCACGCCTCGCGCATCGCCTTTAGCCAACCCTTCGGCGGCACGATCACGCCGCCCGAGCCCTGAACCGGCTCGCAGAAGAACGCGGCGACGTTCTCAGCTCCAAGCGCCGCGACTTTCGCTTCGAGCGCGGCGACCGATGCGGCGATCAGCGCGTTATCGTCGGCGAACGTGTTGCGATACGGGTAGGGCGATGCGATGTGATGCTGCGTCGAAAGCGGCAAGTCGAAGTTGCGATGGAACGCTGGCAACGCCGTCAGTCCCGCGCCGACCGACGACGACCCGTGATAGCCGCGCTCGAGCGCAATGAGGTGCTTCTTCGACGGCCGGCCCGTCGCGTTGAAATAGTGCGTGATGAAGCGCAGCGCTGAATCGACGGCATCGGACCCGCCGAGCGTGAAGTAGACGTGTTGCAGCGAAGCGGGCGACAGCTCGACCAGCTTCGCCGCCAGTTCGATCGCGGGCTCGGAGCCGAAGTGGAAGTAGCCGGTAGCGTAGGGCAGGCGCGTCATCTGCTCGGTCGCGGCCTTGACGATGCTCTCGTGCCCGTAGCCCGTGTTCACGCACCAGAGGCCGGAGAACGCGTCGAGCAGTTCGTTGCCGTCGATATCGCGTAGGAAAACCCCGTGCGCGGAGTCGAGGACGGTGACGCCACGCGCTTCGTGCGCACAATAGCTGACTACCGGGTGGATCAGGTGCTTCCGGTCGGCTTCGATGAGCGATGGGTTCGGCATGGCAGTTCTCGTCTCGGGATGGACTGTTGACCGTTCCATGATACTGAGAGAGCGCCCCTCGCCGTGCCGCCAAAAAAATGCTCAAATAGCGTGAACGCCGCGTTTTTCGATGCGCGTGCGGCATTTTGTGCTGTGCGCGTTTAGTTAGGCTAACTAGTCGCTTCAATAACCACGGGTACGGTCGATCTGACCGATCATCGGCTGTCCCGCGCGATGCCGCTGAATATTGTCGAGCACGACATCGACAGCAGTGTCCGGCCGCGTCGCGCTCGCGATGTGCGGCGTGATGCGCACGCGCGGATGCGTCCACAGCGGATGCGTGGCGGGCAGCGGCTCGGGATCGGTGACATCGAGGATCGCGTTCTGCAGCTGGCCGCTTTCGAGCGCCGCGAGCAGATCGACCTGATTCATCTGCGGCCCACGCCCGACATTTACGATCGACGCGCCCTTCGGCAGGGCCGCGAAGAGCTTCGCGTCGAGCAGGCCGCGCGTCGCATCGGTCAGGGGAAGCAGGCAGATCAGCACGTCGGTCCGCGCGAGGAACGCGTCGAGCGAATCGGTGCCCGCAAAGCACTCGATGCCATCGAGCGTGCGCGGCGAGCGGCTCCATCCCGCGCACGGAAAACCGAAGAGCCGCAGGCGGTCCAGCACGGCCGTGCCGAGCACGCCAAGCCCGAGCACGCCCACCCGACGCGACGCCGCCGAGTGCACCGGCATCTCGCGCCACTGCCGCTGTTGCTGCTGCAGGCCGTAATCGAAGAGATCGCGATGAATCGTGAGCACCGCCTGCGTCACGTACTCGACCATCCCCTTCACGATGCCCGGCTCGATCATCCGCACGACCGGCACGTGCGCAGGCACGCCCGACAAATCGAACTGGTCGATGCCCGCGCCCACCGAAAACACCACTTCTAAGTTCGGCAGCGTGCGCGCGGGGTCCTCGGGGGGCTGCCAGGCGGCGAGATAACGGATCGCGGCCGGATCGCCGACGTCGGGCCACACGTGGAATTCGAGTTCCGGCGCCTTCTGCGCGAAGAGCCGCGCCCATTGTCCGCCGCGCGCGGGATCGGCTTTGTAGAGGAACGTCATCTTATTAGCAGACCGCCTGGTTGATGATGCCGAATTGCCGCACTTCGCTATCCACCTTGAGCGTGCCGTTGCGCGCCATCTTCACGACGGTGTCAACGCGCGCCAGACCTAGCCCTTCGAGCCAGTCGGAGAGGCCGCTGTCGCCGGGCGTATCGATACGAACGAACATGCCTGCGTTCAGCGCGAGCCAGTGGCTGATGAGCGCCTTCGCACGGCTCGAATCGTCGGAATCCGGCGCGACGACCGGGCCGATCGCATAGCCACGACCGAAGCGCCGGTAGAGCGCGAAGCCGAGCAGTTCGCCGTCGCGGTCGAGCGCGATGCCGCCCGCGACGTCGAGCAAGGACGGCAAGAGCGCGCTCCGGTCCAGCCCGCTCGCACGCGAGGCGAGTTCGATCAGGCGCGGCAAATCGCTGGAACCGAGCGGGCGCAGGCGCTCGCCGGGCGGCAGCGAAACGAGCGGCGGATGGAACGTGGCGCCCTGATGCTGGTGCAGCGTGCCGATTTCGCGAAAGCCGAGCTTTTCATAGAGCGGCTTGCCGGCGGGCGTCGCGTGCAGGAGCGTGGTGCGATCGCCTAGTTCTTCCAACAGCAGCTCCATCAGCCTGCGTCCGATGCCGCGTCCCTGCTGCTCCGGCGCGACGATCACCATCCCGAGCGAGGCCGTGTCGCGGCCGTACTTCCAGCAGAGCGCCGTGCCGATCACGCCGCTCGGGTCCTCGGCGACGAAGCCTGTGCCTGCGTCGGCGACGAAACGCCAGTCGTCCGCGCGATGTGGCCAATTGATTTCGCTCGACAGGGCGTAGGCCGCGGCGAGGTCCTTGCTGGTGAAAGGGCGATACGACAGCGCAAAGTTTGCGTCGCAATTATCGGTTCGATCGGACATGCCGGGCTCCTCGGCCTCAAAACTCATGCCCCCACTTTCGCATTGCGCTGCAGCGTTGTCCAGAACGTCGGCCGAGCGCGCGGGAAATCGATGTAAAACGCCATGTCGCGGCGTTGAAAACGCGTGAAATCTGCTGAATCACGCCTTGAGTCGATGACTTTTTTGGAGCCTGCAGGCGTACGATCTCTTCAACGTCAAGGCACTCAAAAGGATACCTGAATGAATAGCTTCGATCCCGGCAAGATCGTGGTGCGTGGGGCGCATTTCATCGGTGGGGAATATGTCGACGAAGGTCCGCAGCGGATCGACGTGGCGCGGCCGTCCGATGGCGTCGTGTATGCGTCGGTGCCCGTCGCCGATGGCGCACTGATTGACCGTGCCGTCGACAACGCATGGACCGCCTGGCGCTCGAGTGGCTGGCCGCGCATCGCGCCGCGCGAACGCGCGCGCATCCTGCGCCGCTTCGCGGATCTTGTCGCCGCCGATGTCGAGACGCTCGCGCCGCTGGAAGCGATCGGCTCGACGCGCCCGATCCGCGATGCCGCCGCCTGGGACGTGCCGTACACGGCCGAAGGCATTCGCTTTTACGCGGAGTTTGCGGACAAACTCGGCGGCGAAGTGATGTCGACCGATCACGATCACCTGGGCATGACGATCGCCGAGCCGTACGGCGTGATCGGGGCGATCGCACCGTGGAATTTTCCGCTGGTGATGGCGTCGTGGAAGATCGCGCCTGCGCTCGCGGCAGGCAATGCGGTCGTGCTGAAGCCCTCGGAGATGACGCCATTTTCGGTGCTGCGGCTGGCCGAGCTCGCGCTCGCAGCGGGCGTGCCGAAGGGTATCTTCAACGTCGTGCAGGGCGACGGCCGCACCGGTGATGCGCTCGTGCGCCATCCGCGCATCGGCAAGGTGACGTTCACCGGCTCGACGCGCACGGGCGCGGCGATCATGGCGGCCTGCGCCGAGACCGGTACCAAGCCGGTGACGCTGGAACTGGGCGGCAAGAGTCCGCAGGTCGTGTTCGCCGATGCGCCCAGGCTCGACGCCGTCGCGCGCCGCATTGCGGGAGCGATCTCGGGCAACGCCGGGCAGGTGTGCAACGCAGGCTCGCGGCTGCTGGTCGAACGTTCGATCGCTGACGAATTGAGCGAGCGCATCGAGCAGGTCTTCGCCGAACTCAAGCCGGGCGCGACTTGGGCACGCGGCACGACGCTCTCCCCGATCATTTCCGAGCCGCAGGCGTCACGCATCGAATCGATTGTGCAGCGCACCGTAGCGGGCGGGGCGACTTTGCGCTACGGCGGCCATCGCGCAGATGGCGGCAAGAGTGGGCCTTTCTACTGGCCCACGATTCTTTCGAACGTCACTCAGCAATCCGAAGCGGTACGCGAGGAGGTGTTCGGCCCGGTTCTTACGCTACAAACCTTCGACGCCGAAGACGAGGCCCTCGAACTGGCTCAGCATCCTGAGTACGGCCTGGCGGCAGGTGTGCACACGGCGGATCTCGGTCGCGCGCTGCGCTTCGTGCGCAGCATCGAAGCGGGCACAGTCTGGGTGAATCGCTACGGACGAACTAGCGATTTTATGATCCCGACGGGCGGCTACAAGCGCTCGGGGATCGGCAAGGATCTCGGCCGGCAGGCGTACGAGGCGAATCTGCGCTTTAAGAGCGTGCTGATCGACCTGCGATCTTAAGCGCCTGACGAATGTTTCGGCCGCAGACTGTGCTGTGAAGGCCGTTCAAAACGCGGCGATTTTTGTTCTTGACCTGAGTTAATCGACGCCACCTTCGCTTTTTGCGCTGTTTAAATCTTCCACAGGAATGAGCTTCCTGTTTCGCCACTGAACTCCACGAGTTCGCAACAATGATAGGACTATCACCATGATCGATTTCGAGCCGAAGTACATCACATTCGACTGCTACGGCACGCTCACGAAATTCCGCATGGCCGACATGGCACGCGAAATATACGGCGACTGCCTGCAAGGTGAGGAGCTTGAGAAGTTCGTTGCGTTCTTCTCGGGCTATCGTCGTGACGAAGTGCTCGGTGCCTGGAAGCCGTATCGCGACGTGGTCGTCAATTCGGTACGCCGCGCCTGCCAGCGCATGGGCGTCGAGTTCAATGAGGCGGAAGCTGAGAAGTTCTACACCGCTGTGCCCACCTGGGGTCCGCATCCGGACGTGCCCGAAGGCTTGTCGCGCCTCGCAAAAAAGTACAAGCTGGTGATTCTGTCGAACGCGTCGAATGACCAAATCCAGAGCAACGTCGACAAGCTCGGCGCGCCGTTCCATAAGGTCTTCACCGCCCAGCAGGCGCAGTCGTACAAGCCGCGCATGCAGGGTTTCGAGTACATGTTCGACCAGCTGAACTGCAACCCGGAGGACGTATTGCATGTGTCATCGAGCCTGCGCTACGACCTGATGACTGCGCACGACATGGGCATCAAGCACAAGGCGTTCGTCAAGCGCGGCCATGAGCCGTCGACGCCTTACTACGAGTATTACGAAGTCGACGATATCGGCGGCGTCGCGACGCTGCTCGGCCTGTAATTCACATTATCGCCATCGCCCGAGGACACCGGATGAAGCTCGATTCCTACTGGCTCGACACCGCTCCCGCCTGCACGGCCGGGAGCGAGGGTCCAGTCGACGGTTATGTTGACGTCGCCGTGATCGGCGGCGGCTTCACCGGCTTATCGGCGGCGCTCGCATTGGGCAGGCGCGGCGCCGCAGTCGCCGTGCTCGATGCGGGGCGGCTTGGCGGCGGCGCCTCCGGACGCAACGGCGGGCAGTGCAACACGGGCGTTGCGCAAGACTATGTGGCGCTCCACGCCCAACTTGGCGCGGAGCGTGCGCGCGGCTGCTATCAGGCGTATGCAGCGGCCGTCGAGACCGTCGAGCGTCTGATCCGGCAGGAAACGATCGATTGCGACTATCTTGCTTCGGGCAAGCTGAAACTCGCTTCGAAGCCGCATCACCTCGAACATTTGGAAAAGACCGCCGAGCTGATCCGGCGCGAAGTCGATCCCGATGTTGAAGTGATCGGCCGCGAGCGGATTCGCAGCGAAGTCGAGTCGGACAGTTTTTTCGGCGGCCTGCTGCACAAGCACGGCGGCCAGATGCATATGGGCAAGTTTGCGGTGGGGCTCGCGAACGCGGCGGCAAGGAACGGCGCGCGGCTCTTCGAGAACGCGGCCGTGACGTCGATCGAAAAAGAACGCAGCGCGTATCGCATCGTGTCAGCGCGCGGCGAGGTGCGTGCACAGCAGGTGCTGATCGCGACCGGACCGTCGCGTCACGGGCCGTTCGGCTGGTATCGACGGCGCATGGCGCCGGTCGGTTCGTTCATCGTCGTGACTGAGCCGTTACCCGCCGACCGTCTCACGCGTCTCTTGCCAAACCGTCGTTCGTATGTGACGAGCCGCCTGATGCACAACTACTTTCGCGTGACGCCGGACTCGCGTCTGCTATTCGGGGGGCGCGCACGGTTTACCGCGTCGGAGCAGCCGTCGGACGCGAAGAGCGGGCGCATCTTGCAGCAGAACATGGTGCAGCTGTTTCCAACCCTCGCCGATGCACGCATTGACTACTGTTGGGGCGGTCTGGTCGACATCACGGCCGACCGGCTGCCGCGCGCCGGCCAGCACGATGGCCTCTATTTTTCGATGGGCTATAGCGGCCACGGCACGCAGATGTCGACGCACATGGGCCAGGTGATGGCCGAGGTGATCAGCGGCAACGCGTCAGCCAATCCCTGGCGCGAGTTCGGTTGGCCCGCCATTCCGGGCCACACCGGCAAGCCCTGGTTCCTGCCGCTCGTGGGTACGTACTACCGGATCAAAGATATCTTCTACTAATAGCCACACTCGGAGGAGACAGATGGACAACATAAAAATGTCTGACGTCACAAACCACGTCGGCACCCAACTTGACGAACTCACCAGCACGGGCATCTCCCGGCGCAACGTCTTGCGCGCGATGGCCGTCGGCGGCATGCTGTCGATGACGGGTGCGGGCCTGCTCGCCGCGAGTGGCGCAGCATTCGCGCAGCAGACGCCGAAGCAGGGCGGCAAGATCCGCGTCGCGACGCAATCCGCATCCGCCGCCGACACGCTTGATCCCGCAAAGGGCGCACTCGCCACCGACTACGTTCGCGGTAACCTGTTCTACAACGGTCTGACTGAACTCGACTCAAACCTTGGCGCGAAGATGGCGCTCGCCGAATCGGTGGAGACGAAGGATGCGACCGTGTGGGTGGTGAAACTGAGAAAGGGCGTGCAGTTTCACGACGGCAAGGCGCTCGCGCCCGCCGACGTCGTCTATTCGATCATGCGCCACAAGGACCCGGCGATCGCCTCGAAGGCGAAGACGCTCGCCGACCAGATCAAGGACGTGAAGGCGACCGGTCCGAATGAAGTGACGATCACGCTCGAAGGCGCAAACGCCGATCTGCCCGTGATTCTCGCGACGTCGCACTTTCTCATCATCAAGGACGGCACGAAGGAGTTCAAGACGGCCGTCGGCACAGGGCCGTTCAAGGTCAAGGAGTTCTCGCCGGGCGTCCGTACGGTTGGCGTGAGGAACGAGAAGTACTGGAAGCCAGGGATGCCCCATCTGGACGAGATCGAACTGATTGGCATTGCCGACGAACCGGCGCGGGTGAACGCGCTGCTGTCGGGCGATGTGCAATTGATCAATGCGGTGACTCCGAACTCGGCTGGCCGCATCAAGGGCGTCGCCGGCTTCACCGTGCTCGAAACGAAGACAGGCGCATACACTGACCTGATCATGCGCGACGAGGGCGGCATTACCGGCAATAGTGATTTCCGGCGTGGCATGACGTACCTGCTAGATCGTGAGCAAATTCGCCGCGCTGTTTTCCGCGGCTACGGATCGATCGGCAACGACCAGCCGATCGATCCAACCAACAAGTACTACCTCGCCGGCCTGCCGCAGCGCACGTTTGATCCTGACAAGGCCAAGTTCCACTTCCAGAAGGCGAAGCTTGGCAGCACGCCGCTGCAGCTCTACGCGTCGCCAGCGGCCGATGGGTCGGTCGAGATGGCGATACTGCTCCAGCAGGTCGCGCCGCAGGCGGGACTCAATCTGCAGGTGAGTCGGGTGCCGGCCGACGGCTACTGGTCGAACCACTGGATGAAGCATCCGCTGGGATTCGGCAATATCAACGCGCGCCCAAGCGCCGACGTGATCTTCACGCAGTTCTTCAAATCGGACGCGCCGTGGAATGAGGCGAACTGGAAGAGTGCGAAGTTTGATCAGTTGTTGGTCGCCGCGCGTGGCGAGCCGGACGACGCGAAGCGCAAGAAGATCTACGGCGACATGCAGGTGCTGGTGCATGAAACCGGTGGCGTTGGCATTCCCCAGTTCAACAGCTCGCTCGACGCTCATACCACAAAGCTCAAGGGCCTCGGCTCGATTCCGCTCGCGGGCCTGATGGGCTTCACATTTGCAGAAAACGTCTGGCTCGAAGGTTGAAGCTAAGCCACCCGTCGCGCGCGGCGACATCGAGCGCGCGCGGCCAACCAGGAGACAATTACTGATGAAAGCCCACGCGCAACGACTCATTGCCGCGCGCCTCGGCCTGGCGTTGCTTACGCTGCTGTTGGTGTCGGCCATCGTGTTTGCGATCACCGGCCTGTTACCTGGCGACGCCGCGCAACAGGCGCTCGGCCAAGCGGCGACGCCCGAACAGGTCGCTGCCTTGCGCCACCAGTTTGGCCTCGACCAGCCCGCGCTGCAGCGGTATTTCCAGTGGCTCATGCATACCGTGAGCGGCAACTTCGGCACATCACTGTCGAACAATTTGCCGGTGAGCGAACTGATCGCCACGCGCCTGCCGAACTCGCTCGTGCTCGCCGGGCTGACCGCGCTCGTGTCCGTGCCGATCGCACTCGCGATTGGCATTTCGTCGGCAATGTTCCGGGGCTCGCTGCTCGATCGCGCGCTGAACGTGCTCACGCTCTCGACCGTCGCCGTGCCCGAGTTCCTGATCGCGACGATCGCCGTGCTCATTTTCGCCGTAAAGCTGCGCTGGCTGCCCGCGCTGTCGTACTTGTCGGAGGTGTCGTCGTTGAGTGGCCTTCTGCGCATCTACGCGATGCCCGTGATGACGCTCTGCTGCGTGATCGTCGCGCAGATGGCCCGGATGACGCGTGCTGCGGTGCTGGATCAGCTCAACGCGTCGTATGTGGAGATGGCGATCCTGAAGGGCGCCTCGCCGGTGCGCGTCGTGCTGCGCCACGTGCTGCCCAACACGATCGGCCCGATCGCCAATGCGGTTGCGCTTTCATTGTCGTACTTGTTCGGCGGCGTTGTGATCGTCGAATCGATTTTCAACTATCCGGGACTTGCGAGCCTGATGGTTGACGCCGTCACCAATCGCGACATGCCGCTCGTGCAGGGCTGTGTGATGGTGTTCTGCGTGGCGTATCTGGCACTCGTGCTGATCGCCGACCTGTGTCAAATCGTATCCAACCCGAGGCTGCGTCAACGATGAACCGAGCCGCCAAATCCCGCGCCACGACCACGCCGTACGCCGTGCCCAAAATTGGAGGGGAATCCTTGACTACCTTGCACGAACCGCCGCCCGAAGCAAGCGCCGGCGCCAAGCGCGGACCCCTGCGGCGCCTCGCCGGTCGCTTCTCAGTGCTCGGGCTGATCGGGCTCGTAATCGTCGTGTTCTGGCTTGTCGTCGCGTTCATCGGGCCGCTCGTCGCGCCTTACAAGGGTGGCGCACTCACGTCGACGGAGATATTCGGCTCGTTCAGTGCGGCGCATCTTCTCGGTACCGACTACCTTGGCCGCGATATGCTGAGCCGCGTGCTCTACGGCACACGCTACACGGTGGGCCTCGCGCTCGCGGCTGCCGTGCTCGCGAGCTGCATTGGCACGTTCTTCGGCTTGCTCGCGGCCGTGTCGGGCCGCTGGGCGGACGAAATCCTGAGTCGCCTGTTCGACGCGCTGATCTCGATTCCGAGCAAGGTGTTCGCGCTCGTCATAGTCGCCGCGTTCGGATCGTCGATCCCCATGCTCATCATGGTCGCCGTGCTCGCCTATATCCCGGGCGCGTTTCGCATCTCGCGTTCGCTCGCGGTCAACCTGATGACGCTCGAATACGTGCAGGTCGCGCGGGCACGGGGCGAAGGGCTCTTCTACATCGCGCGTGTCGAGGTGCTGCCCAACATGATCCATCCGATGCTCGCGGACTTCGGCCTGCGCTTCGTGTTCATCGTCTTACTGCTGAGCGGCCTCAGCTTTCTCGGCCTCGGCGTGCAGCCGCCGGACGCTGACTGGGGCTCGCTTGTGCGAGAAAACATTGGGGGCCTTGCGGAAGGCGCGCCCGCCGTGCTGATGCCATCCGTCGCGATCGCGACGTTAACCGTCGGCGTGAACCTCTTGATCGACAGCCTGCGGCGCCACGGTGCACGCAGATGAGGAGCGACGCAATGAACATGATCGAAGTGAAGGGCCTGCGCGTGGTCGCGGGTGCGGCGCCGGATGCGTTCGTCGAGATCGTGAAGGGCGTCGATTTCACGGTGAAGAGGGGCGAAGTGCTGGCGCTGATCGGCGAGTCCGGGTCGGGCAAAACGACCATCGCGCTGTCGCTGCTCGGCCATGCCCGCACGGGTTGTTCAATCTCCGGCGGCTCGGTGCGAATCGGCGACGTCGAAGTGCTCTCGCTCGACGCGCGCGGACGGCGCGCGCTGCGGGCGCGCACGGTGGCGTATGTCGCGCAGAGCGCGTCGGCGGGTTTCAATCCGTCGCGCACGATCATGGATCAGGTCACCGAGCCTGCGCTGCTGCACAAGCTGATGACGCCTACCGCCGCGCGCGAGAAGGCGATCGCGCTGTTTCGCGCGCTTGCACTGCCCACGCCGGAGACGATTGGCGCGCGCTACCCGCACCAGGTGTCAGGCGGGCAGTTGCAGCGACTGATGGCGGCGATGGCGCTAATCACCGATCCAGCGGTGGTCGTGTTCGACGAACCGACCACCGCGCTCGATGTGACCACGCAGATCGAAGTGCTCGCCGCGTTCAAGAAGGTGATTCGCGAACTGGGCACGACCGCGGTGTACGTGTCGCACGATCTCGCGGTGGTCGCGCAGATGGCGGATCGCATCGTCGTGTTGAATGGCGGCACCGTGCGCGAGAACGGCGCGACGGCGCAGGTGCTCGACGCCCCCGTTGATGCCTACACGCAACAATTGCTCGCTGCGGCGCGCCGTCCGGAGCCGGAGCTCGCGCCGGTGAAGCAGGAAGCGGTGCCGCCGCTCCTCGAAATCCGTGGACTCAGTGCGGGCTATGGACGTGTCGATAGCAACGGCGTGCCAGCTGTGCGCGTGCTCGACGACGTGAGCCTCACCATTCCGCGCGGCAGCACACTCGGCGTGATCGGTGAATCGGGCTCGGGGAAGACGACGCTGGCGCGCGTCGTGGCGGGCCTCGTCGACCGGGCGCGCGGCGAGGTGCTGCTCGACGGCAAGCCGCTGCCCGCGAAGCTGTCAGAACGCACGCTGGATCAATATCGACGTGTGCAGATCGTGTTTCAGAACGCCGATACCGCGCTGAATCCGAGCCGCACGATCGCGGACATCCTTGCGCGTCCGATGTGCTTCTATCATGGCCTGCGAGGCGCCGCGGCGCAAAAGCGCATGCTCGAACTGCTCGATCTGGTCAGACTGCCCGCTTCGATTGCGAAGCGCCAGCCGGGCGGCCTGTCGGGCGGGCAGAAGCAGCGCGTGAACCTCGCGCGCGCGCTCGCCGCCGATCCCGCGTTGATTCTCTGCGACGAAGTGACGTCGGCGCTCGATACGGTCGTCGGCGCGGCGATCCTCGAATTGCTTGCGGAATTGCGCCGAGAGCTGGGCGTGTCGTACATGTTCATCAGCCACGACATCTCGACGGTGCGCGCGATATGCGACGAAGTAATCGTCCTGTATGCAGGGCAGCGCGTCGAAGCGGGCCAGCGCGACGTGCTCGCCGCCCCCCCTTATCACCCGTACACGGGTCTGCTGGTCGATTCGGTGCCTGCGCTTCGGCCCGGCTGGCTCGATGCGCGCCGCGAAATCGCGGGTGCCATGCTGCCGGCGATGGGCACGAGCAGCGGGGCGGATGAACTATGCAGTTTTCGCGCGCGCTGTCCGGTGCGCATCGACGGCAAATGCAACATGACGCGGCCACCGCTCAGAAAACTGCCCTCCGGTGCCGAGATTCTGTGCCATCACTCGATCGTGGAGCTCAACCGAATCCAGACAGTCGAAACAATGGACGTATGAGTGCTCGCTTCGTACGCGTTGCGGAAACGGGGCGCCAGAGCTTCACCACCACCTTCGATGAGGCGACCGTGCGGGCATCTGAAGGCGACACACTGATGTGCCGCACTCCGACCGCGCAAGACGCCCTGCATGATCGGGAATTTGGTGACGGCCGGCGTGCCGCATTCTATTTGATGGCGTGTGCCAAGGTTGCTGGGTACGAACGTGAACGTGATCGTGATTGGCCGACCGCTTTTGATGAAGGACGGCGCGACGGCGGGCAGATTTATCGACCGCAGCCGGGGAAGGGGCTTCGCGCTCTTTGAAACGCTCTATGGGACGGAAGCGGGGCCTGCGGCGTCGCTGCATCGAGATTCCAATGCGTCTAAAAGCCGCATCGATGCAAGCGGTCAGGAAATGGCCGCGAATACGGAATAGAAGGTATCGAGGAGCATCTGGAAATCAAAGCCATCCTCGGCTTCCAGGCCCCGAGATTCGGTGCCTCCAGTACTCCCTGCTAGGTTTTTAGTGAAGTAATCGCGCAATGCGCAGGAGCGTAAAAATGACCGTAGCCTTCGTGCTGCACCGCGCCGACGGCGCGCCCCTTTTAACCTCGTTCCGCAGGGCGGCGTTCGGCAAGGACGACCCCTTTGCGCGACAGCGCGAAATCGCGTGGGAAGGAGCGGACTCGATGGTCGCGGGTCGGGCCAGCTTCATTGGCGAGCTCCACGTCGCGAGCTTTCCCCACATTGAAACCATCGTCGTGGTGGAAGGAGAACTCACGCTGGAAACGGCCGGAGAAGCCCCTTTAGTGCTCGGTCCGCGAGCGGGTGCTGTCATCGGGAGCGGCACAGCGCTTCGCGTCCTGGCCGAATCTCGCGTGCGTTTCGTGTTTTGCGCGGCCGCTTGCGAGAAACCGACGAAGCGCGGGCTCATCCCCCTGCGCGCCGACGCTGACTTCAAGCCCTCCGCTTCACTACCAGCGGAGGTGTTGCTGGGCCCGGTCCCGCAATGCCGTAGCGACAACGTCTTCACCGACGACGGTGCGGAGTATCTCGCGGGCACGTGGGATTCGACGCCCTACCACCGGGTTGTCCGCCCGCATCGCATGAACGAGTTCATGCATCTCCTGGCCGGCGTCGTGCGGTTCGCGGCGCCTGATGGCAGCGTGCTGTCGCTAGGCGCCGGCGACGCGCTTTTCGTGCCCCAGGGTGCACCGATCGGGTGGGAAAGCAGCGAGCGGGTGGCGAAGTTCTACGTTGTTCAAAGCGTCCGGGCTTCAACCGAGCGCGATTGAACATGTCCCCTCCGCTGAATCACATTCAAACTTCGCCCACGTTGCCGGCCGCGGCTGACGTGGTCGTGATCGGGGGCGGCATCATCGGCGTCTTCGCCGCATACTATCTCGCCCGCCGCGGGGTTTCAGTCGCCCTGGTCGAGAAGGGGAGGATCGGTGCCGAGCAGTCGAGCCGCAATTGGGGCTGGTGCCGGCAGCAGAACCGTGACGCTCGCGAATTGCCGATGGCGAGCAAAAGCCTTGATCTCTGGGAACGATTTACCGTCGAAACCGGTGAAGACACAGGCTTTCATCGCTGCGGGCTGTTGTATCTCAGTAATGACGAGGCCGAGCTGTCTCGTTGGTCCAGTTGGGGCGACTTTGCGAAGACCGCCGGAGTGGCAACCTACATGCTCGATAGCCGGCAAGCCGCCCAGCGGGGTCTGGCGACCGGCCGCGCCTGGAAAGGCGGCGTCTTCTCGCCCAGCGATGGCACCGCCGACCCTGGCAAGGCCGCGCCAGCCGTGGCAGCTGCGCTCATGAAGCTCGGTGGCAGCGTCCACCAGCACTGCGCGGCCCGCGGCATCGAGCTGGAGGGCGGGCGGGTCAGCGGTGTCGTCACGGAAGTCGGGGTCATCAAGACCAGAACGGCCGTGCTCGCTGGTGGCGCCTGGGCTTCCTCGTTCTGCCGCCAGCTCGGGATCCGCTTTCCCCAAGCCTCAATCCGCCAATCCATTCTCAGTGTGTCCCCTGTCGAATCTCGCTTGCCGGATGCTCTGTTCACCTCCGGCGTGTCCATTACGCGCCGCAACGACGGACGCTACGCACTGGCCATTAGCGGCCGCGCGCGCGTAGACCTGACGCCACAGTTCATGCGATTCGCCCCACAATTCGTGCCCATGTTTGCCAAGCGCTGGCGCAGCCTTCTTCCGGGAGGCCTGGAGGGACTTCGTGGTGGCCACGAAGCGCTGAAGCGGTGGCGGCTTGATGCGCCGACACCCATGGAGCGGGTGCGCATTCTAGATCCGAAGCCCGATCTGCCGACGATCAAGGAGACCCACCGCCGCGCCGTCGAACTGCTGCCCGAACTTGGCCAGGCAAAGATCACGCACGCGTGGGCCGGCTTCGTCGACAGCACGCCGGACGGCGTTCCCGGTATTGGCGAAGTGCCGGGCATGCCGGGATTGATTCTGGCAGCAGGCTTTTCCGGACACGGTTTCGGCATCGGCCCCGGAGCAGGGCACTTAATTGCGGACCTTGCCACCGGTGCCGAGCCGATTGTTGACCCCATACCGTATCGACCCAGCCGATTCGGCGACTCAGCATGGGGCAAGGTCGCTGATTTCTAGGCCGCACCCCCAGCACGTTGGAAAGTCGAACCCCCAGCCCAACCAGTCAATCCGCGAGTCCTACCTGGGAGACAATTACGAATGATCACAGCAGCGAACTGAAAGGGTATGCTGCTCGCCCGCGGTTGCGAGGAATGCATTGCCAAGGGCGCAGGTCGCGCATCCAGCACCTCACATCGTATGCATGACTTCACATATTACGAGTCGAATCAATATGACTGCAATTGCCGTGGTTCATACTGGACCGGTCACGGTCCAGCCGATCAAGGAGCAAATCAGCGAGCAAATCCCTGAGGCGCGTGTTATCAACATCGTCGACGACAGCCTGCTCAATGACGTTCGCGCAGCCGGCCATCTGACTCCGGAAGTTGCAAGTCGGATTCATTCGTACATGGCCAATGCGCAAGCGATGCGCGTCGATATCATCCTGAACGCCTGTTCGTCGGTGGGTGAAGCCGTTGACTCGGTGCGCAACTTCGTGAGCACCCCGATCGTGAAAATCGATGAAGCGATGGCAGAAGAGGCGAGCTCCATTGGTCGTCGCATTGGGGTGCTCGCGACTGTGTCGAGTACGCTCGAGCCCACCGTTCGGCTGGTTAAAAAAAAGGCCGGCGACCTCGGTCGTACGGTTGAAGTGACCGAGCGGATTGCCGAGGGCGCCTTCGAGGCTCTCCTCAGCGGGGACAGCGCGCGACACGACGAAATCCTTAAGAGCACGATCTCGACCTTAGCAGAGCAGGTCGACGTGGTCGTGCTGGCGCAGGTTTCGATGGCACGGCTCGTGCCGCAGTTGGAGGGCGTGCGCGTTCCGGTGCTCTCTAGCCCGCGCAGCGGTGTCGCTGCTCTGAAACGCGCGCTAGGTAACGGGATTTAGGCACGAGGCAACGGGGGTTCCTTTGAAGCAGTCGATTTGCATCCGTTTCGAACCTTGCCTCGCGCTTTCAATGGGTTGAGGCTTCAGATGAGGTAATTGAAGTTCTCGGGCGCATTGGACTGCACCGGCAATGAACGTGTTTCGCACGTGAAGCGGCGTCGAAGCCATCTGCCCAATGGTGAGCCGGTGATCGGACCGAGTTCGAATATGGACGGTCTCTTCTATTCATTCGGCTTCAGTGGCACGGGCTTTCAGGTTTGGCCGGGCGTCGGCGAGGCCCTCGCCGAGCTGGTCACGGACCGCTAGCAAATCGCGCACAGTTCAACAGGGTGCAGCAGATGATCGAGGTGGGTGTCGACAATGGCACGAAGCTAATCGTGGGCGGCATAGGGAGGCCGGCCGGATTGAGCCAAGGCTTCTATGCACGCCCGGCGATCTTCTCGAATGTGCGCACCGACATGTCGATTGCCCAGCAGGAGATCGTTGGACCCGTGCTCACTATTATTGGCTATGACACTGTCGAAGAAGCGATCACCATCGCAAATGACACCGTATATGGGCTCGGCGCGCACGTTCAGGGCAGGGACAAGGCACAAATGCGGGCAGTCGCCGCGCGTATGGTCGGGACAGCTGCATCTGAACTACCCGGCGTGGGACCCGCAGGCTCCGTTTGGCGGATACGAGCAATCCGAAAATGGATGCGAGTACGGCATCGAAGAAATGGAAGTGTACATGGAGGTGAAGTCGATCCTCGGGTACTGCAATTGAACGCTCGCGCGAGACGTCACGCCAGAGTGATGTCGACAACCTGTAGCTGTTCGCTTTTGAAGGGTGCTGAGATTGGATCCCGCCGATATTTCCGAAACATGGTTGACCGCGCATCAGCCGCATTGGGCGAAGTTGCGACGCGACCTTCACGCCCATCCCGAGTTGCGCTTTGAAGAACACAGGACCGCGAGCGTCGTTGCGCGTGAGCTTGAAGAACTCGGCTATGAGGTGACGCGCGGACTGGGCGGAACGGGCGTCGTCGCGAGTCTGGCCGGCGCGGATCCCGATTGGGGCATTGTGCTCCGTGCGGACATGGATGCGTTGCCTATCCACGAAGCCAACGATTTCACACACGCGTCCGGCACGCACGGAATCATGCATGCGTGCGGGCATGACGGACACACGGTGATGTTGCTGGGTGCCGCGCGCATCCTGAAGGAAATGCCGCAGTTACCGGGCAGCGTTCATTTCGTCTTTCAGCCGGGTGAAGAAGGCGGCGCGGGCGCGCAAAAGATGATCGACGATGGGCTATTCGAGCAATATCCCACCGAGGCAGTGTTCGGTATGCACAACTGGCCTGGGTTGCCAGGCGGACATTTCGGCTTGCGCACCGGCCCGATCATGGCCGCAGGCTCACGCTTCAGGATTACGATCATTGGCAAGGGCGCGCACGCCGCGCAGCCGCATCTGGGCGTCGATCCTATCCCGCTGGCCTGTTCGATGGTTCTGCACTGTCAGACCATCGCGGCGCGTCACAAAGATCCCATCGATCCCGCCGTGATCTCCGTGTGCATGATCCGCGCGGGCGACACTGACAATGTCATCCCGAACAGCGCCGAGTTGCGTGGAACGATCCGCACGCTGTCGTCCGTGTTGCAGCGACAATTGCAACGCGACCCCCAACTGATGTGCGAAGGGCTTGCTGCCGCTCACGGCGCTCAGGTCGAGGTCATCTTCTTCCAATCCTATCCCGCGACCATCAACACACGGGCCCAGACCGAACTCTGCGAAGCGGTCATTCGCAAGACGTTCGGCGACGAACGTACGCACCCCCACGTGCCAGCCAACATGACGTCGGAAGATTTCGGCTTCATGCTCGAAAAGCGTCCCGGCACGTATGTGCTGATCGGGAATGCCGACGTCGGCGCGACCGCACCGGGTCTGCACAACCCGAAGTACGACTTCAACGACAGCATCATTCCGGCCGGCGTCCAGTACTGGATCGCTTGGCACAGCACTACTTCCAGACTCGCCAGCCTGCGCGTTAACGCCCAATAACGCTCGCTCTGCCACTTGCCCCAAAGGGACTCTACGATCCGCAAGTGATCATTGAAAGCGGTCTCCTCCACGTCCTTGCTTACCTGCACGCGCGGCTTCGGCCGCCGCGTCCAGTGCAAGGATGTTGGTCTGGAAGGCAAACCCTTCGATTTTCCCCGTTATATCACTAGCTGATTTCGCCGATTGTGTCGACGACCCGGCCGGCCACTTTGCCCTTTTTCCGCTACGTCGGATGCGTCGGCGGAAAGTGAGCGCGCTTGCTGCGCGCTCTCGGCATTTTGCTTCACCGTGGACGTCAACTCTTCCATGCTGGCTCCTTTTCCTCCAGCGATGGCGATCAATTACACAAAGTCGTCCGACCCGAAGGGCATGTGAAAAGAGGCTTCGACCGAGTAGGGTGAGCCTCGCTGAGCTGTACGCCGAGGTGTAGGATGAAAACCGTCGTTCGCGTCGGATTGACCACCGTCTGGATATGCGGTCGATAAGTACCCGTGTTCGGCACGGCTCAAGGCGTCAGTCGCCGCACCGTACTGCGCGAGAATATGGACGATCTCCGTTGCGTCCGCTCCCGTCATCCCTCGAACGCGACGGACACAGACGAGTCGCGCGACCTGTTCGACCGCGTTAAGAACCCCGGCAAAAAAAGCCAATGCAAAACCACTTGTCTTTCGACCGACAACGCATCCGAACTGCTGAATTTCGTCTTCTTTCCCGCGAAAGTGCTTCATCAATAGATTTATCATGTTGTTAGCGATGTACTAGCAAGTCGGCGCAAATGAACAGTTTCAATTCGAATAAGGCCGCCGCGTGTGACGGAATGCTCATCTGATGACAAAGTGTCAGTTAGCTATCCGAACGATAGACGTGATGCGTCCGTTCCATTCCCAGTCCTGATGCGGTATTGATCACTAGGCCTTGGAAAGATTCGCATAGGCGATCGATCCGCTCGCCGCTGTTGTATCCGCGGCGCTAGTCGTCGGCACGGTGTTGCTGATGATCTGCTCGACTGGATGCTCCGGTTGAACCACACTCTGATGGGAGATGTCCGATGAAACACCCAGCTACCGTCAGCCCCGACGTGCTGGTAGTCGGCGGGGGACTGGTCGGCTCTGCCGTCGCTTACGGGCTTGCGCGCGAAGGCGCGAACGTGACCGTGCTCGACCAGGACGACGGCGGATTCCGTGCATCGCGCGGCAACTTCGGGCTCGTGTGGATCCAGGGAAAGGGCTACGACCTAACGCCGTATGCGCGCTGGTCGCGCAATTCCGCGGCCCGCTGGCCGATGCTTGCGACAGCGCTCGCCGAAGAAACCGGCATCGACGTCGCCCTTCGTCAGCCTGGCGGGTTCTACTTCTGCTTTTCCGAGGATGAGCTGGCAGCACGCGAGAAGCGCCTTTCGATGCTGCAGCGCGAACTGGACGGCGACTATCCTTATCAGTTGCTCGACGCACGCGAAGTGCGCGAGCGCCTGCCTGCGGTCGGGCCTGCGGTGGTTGGTGCGAGCTATACGCCGATGGACGGCCATGTGAATCCGTTGAAGCTACTGCACGCGCTGCATGCCGGCATGCAGAGGCGCGGCGTTAGGCTCGTGAGCGGCGAGGACGTGTCGCGCATCGCGCCAGACCGTGGCGGCTTTACGGTGCATGGTACGCGCGGCACCTGGCGCGCGGGTAAGGTCGTGCTCGCAGCGGGACTCGGCAACCGCGCGCTCGCGCCACAGGTCGGACTAAACGCTCCGGTTGCGCCGATTCGCGGACAGGTGCTCGTCAGCGAGCGCGTCGCGCCGTTTCTACATTACCCAACGCTGAACGTGCGGCAAACCGATGAAGGCACCGTGCAGTTCGGTGATTCAAAGGAAGAAGTAGGCTTCGACGACTTCACGACAACCCGCGTGCTCGCTGACATCGCGCGTCGCGGTGTGCGCACGTTCCCGTTCCTGAAGGACGTGCGGCTGGTGCGAACGTGGGCCGCGCTGCGCGTCTACAGCCCGGATGGGTTTCCGATCTATGACGAGTCAGCGCACTATCCCGGCGCGTTCGTCGTGACTTGTCATAGCGGCGTGACGTTGGCCGCGGCGCACGCGACGCGCATCGCACCGTGGATCGCCGGCGCACCCATACCGGACGAACTGCTCGCATTCTCCGGCGACCGCTTCGGTCTTGCCGCCGCCGACGCCCTTCCGGTCCCAGCTCATTGATCACGTCATGACTTCCACACCCTTATTCAAGACCTTGCCCGGCGCCGATGCGCCCGTCCGCGTCTGGTTCAACGATCAGCCGACGCGCGTGCCCGGCGGCCGCTCGGTGGCCGCCGCGCTGCTAACAGCAGGTGTCTCGCGGTTTCGTGCGACGCCTGTCTCCGCTTCGCCGCGCGCGCCGTATTGCATGATGGGCGCCTGCTTTGACTGCCTCGTGGAAATCGACGGCGTGCCGAGCCGCCAGAGCTGCATGGTGGCGGTACGCGACGGCATGCGTGTCCGCTCTCAGGATGGCGCGCGTAATCTGCCGCCTGTCGTCGCCCAATCGCCGGAGCAGGTTTATGACCGCTGAACACATTGCTGAACTCCCCTACGAACCCGTCGATGTCGTTGTCGTCGGCGCGGGCCCGGCTGGGCTCACGGCCGCCGCGCGCGCGGCGAACGCGGGGCTTTCGGTCGTGCTGCTTGATGAGCAGGACGCCGTCGGCGGTCAGATTTACCGCGCGATTGGCCATGCTGACGCCGGCCGCAAGCACATTCTCGGCCCCGATTACGCGGCAGGGGCAGCGATTGCCGACGCGTTCATGCGCTCGGGCGCGCGTCACGTTGCGAACGCATCGGTGTGGCAAGTGACCCGGGAGCGCGGCGTACATTATCTGAAGGACGGCAAAGTCGGCAGCTTTCAGGCACAGCGCGTAATTCTCGCAACGGGCGCGTTGGAACGCCCGTTCCCGATTCCGGGCTGGACATTACCGGGCGTATTCACGGCGGGCGCCGCACAGATCCTCTTGAAGAGCGCGGGCGAAGTGCCGGCGGAGCCGCCCGTGCTGGTCGGCTGCGGGCCGCTGCTCTATTTGCTTGCCTGGCAATATGTGCGGGCAGGAGTGCCGATCCGCGCGCTCGTCGAGACGACGCGCCACGAAGACCGCTGGCGCGCGAAGCGTCACGTGCTGTCCGCTCTGCGCGCGTGGCCGTTGCTCAGCAAGGGCCTGCAACTGATACGCACGCTGCGCGAAGCAGGCGTGCCGATCCACGAAGCCGCCGACGATCTATGCATTGATGCGAAGACCGATGAAGACGGCGTCGAGCGCGCCACCGCGCTCAGCTTCACGACCCATGGGCGCGCGCATCGAATTGACGCAAGCGTGTTCTTGCTGCACCAGGGAGTCGTGCCGAACATGCAGTTCACCCTTTCGTTGCGCGCGCAGCATCATTGGGACGCGGCGCAACTGTGCTTCGCACCGGTCACCGATCGCTGGGGCGAACTCGACGTGCCCGGCATCTTCATCGCGGGTGACGGCGGTGGCATTATTGGCGCGCAGGCGGCGGCCCGCGAAGGCGCACTGGCTGGGCTCGCGGTGGCTGAGCAGCTCGGCGCGATCGACCTGTCGACGCGCGACCGCGAAGCCTCATTGCACCGCCGCAGACTCGCGGACGTGATGCGCATCCGCCCTTTTCTCGACAGCCTGTACCGCCCGCGCGACACGAACCGTATCCCCGCCGACGACACCATAGTTTGCCGCTGCGAAGAAGTAACCGCGGGCGACGTGCGCAGCTTCGTTTCGCTCGGTTGCCTAGGGCCGAATCAGGCTAAATCCTTCGGACGTTGCGGGATGGGGCCGTGCCAGGGGCGCATGTGCGGGCTCACGGTGACTGAAATCATCGCGCGCGCGCGCAACATCGCACCAGAGACAGTCGGCTATTACCGCATCCGCCCCCCGATCAAGCCGGTCACGCTCGGAGAGATGGCCGGTGACTGAAATCAAGACCAGCGCTTCAGTGCATCTTCATGCCATATCAGATTGCCGTTCGTCGCTGGCACGACGCTGGCAATTTTGGATCGCAAGCCTCTCAGTCCGATTAATGTGGCTTTCACGCGGCTGAAGCCCGCGTTGCCGCTCCAAACGCGTTGTCGCGTTGTGGGATGGCGAGCAACAGCCTCGATCTCTGGGAACGATTTACCGCCGAAGCCGTGCTCAATCGACGAAGATTCGACTGGTAATCGTGTCTTGGTGCGGTACTAAGACTGCACCGTTGTGATCTCTCAGGTCCTGTCAACATCCTCGGTGAGACAGGCCTTTACACCGGGGAGAGGCCTCGCCGGTTTTTTTCATTCGGTAGCTAAGCTTTAACGAGAGTTGAGTGTCCGTTTGAATTACGTTGCAAATTTCAATTGATGATTTCTGGCTCTTTTGAGGCTCTTTTGAAAATGAAGTGGGTAACGGCTCTCAGCGGGCATGCGAGTTGAATGCAGAGAGGAAGGCGAGCGACCGAGCATTCGGGCCATGGCCCGAGAATTGTATCGAAGGGGTTGGGGATGCTCGCGATCGGCTTCGAGGTGCTGATCGCCAAGCCGGCGCATCAGTAAGAAGGCATCGCCGATGCGAACAGATCACGACCCACCGGCGCCGGACGCCGCCCGGCCTCGCGCCGCACGCGACGAGAGCAAGATTGATGCGGTTTCGATTTCGCCTGACCGGCTTGCCGTACGCGGAGTCGATCTGCTGCAGCTGATCGACTCCGTCGACTTCGTTGCCGCGATCCTGCACGTGCTCACGGGCCGGATGCCGGACGCGGGCCAGATGCGCGCACTGGATCGCGCGCTGACGGCGCGGCTTGCTGACCACGCGACGCCCGACGATGACCTGCTCGCCGCGCAAAGGGCCCGGCGCCAGGTCCGGCCCGAGGTCTTTCTTATAGCGGCGGTCGCGGCCAGCGTGGGCCGACGTGTTGTCGGGAATTGGGCAGGATGGCGAGGTGGCGACGGGTCTGAACATCGTCGCTGTGTTGCCGCGCCTGCTGGCCGTTTGGTGCGCGACCTATGTCGACCCACCAGCCCGGCCGCGTCCCCTTGGCGCCGTACGCGGTTTCAGCGCGTCGGTGCTGGACTGTCTGTGCGGCGGCAAATCACGCGTCGAACAGGCGAGCCTGTTCGACGTACTGCTGGTAGCGCTGCCCGGCGGCTTCGGCCTTATCGCGCCGGCCATCGCGCTACCGCGCTTTTCGGCGAGCACCTACGCAAGCGTCGTCGGCAGGCCGGCGGCGGAGATTCGCGATCGCGTAGCGCAGCGCCTGAAGGCAGGCGGCCGCAGAGGAGCGCGAGCCACGCGCTGTTCCAAGCTGCTTAGCCCAGCGCAGCCGGCGTGTCGTGTTCAAGTTGCCTGAGCAACTCACGGCGGCGCCGCTCGCGCCGATAATGGCCCGCGACAAACATCGTTGCGATTACCAGCACGCACGAACCCGCCACGGTCGCCACCCACAATTCGTCCATTGTCTTTCTCCGACCATCCGGCACGTCGAACATCTTCGGAGGCAGGCAAGCGCGTTCAGCTCTGACGTGTGACCGCTTGAATAACAGAATGGCCGTCACGCGTGAGATGAAATCGCTCCTGGCCGGTCGGACGTTTTTCCACTGCGACGAGTTGATGTTCCAGGAGAGCATCGAGCTCCGCCTGATCCAGTCCAAACTGCTCGGGCAAGTCCCGGAGCAGCAGAAGGGCGGCGAGTTCGTGAGGGCTGAGCATGGTCACCTCGTTGCAGGTGTGATGGCGGCCGATCGCGGCACCGGTTTCCATCATAGTCATTTTTTTGGTGATTCATCAGATTAGTCTGGTTGTTCGTGAAGCCGGCATTCCGGCTTCGGTTCTGCAGGGACGCCCAGGAGCGTCGCGACCGGAAGCGAGCGAGTAACTGCGAAGGTTCAATGAATGAATTTCGTATCGCACCCGTCCAATCTTCGGCAATACAGGCTTCGCCGTTACGGACGACATCAGATGGCGCCGTTCAGCGCGTTGTTGTCCTGATGGGGCCGATCCGCAAGCATTGCAGCACGCGCGGTGCCGTACGATTCGCCCAAGAGGTACTTCGAAGAATACAAGCGCCCGGTAACGGTCAGATAGCGCTCAATGAAACGGTCGAATGCGTCCAGATCCTTGTCGACACCGCAAACGTCCTTGCTAGTGGCGCGGCCTACCGCCCGGGACAAGCCCGTTTCCTCGGCATCGATGAAGACGAGGTCGGAACGGTCGAGCAGCGTGTCTGGCTTGTCCGCCAGGACATAGGAGGCTCGTGGAGTGAGCGCCGGCTTGCCGTTCTGACGCGCTTCGGCCCGATCGAGTCCATGAGCAGAAACAGGCTGCCCGTGCCGGGCCGCCGTAGAACAGGAATGTGACAGGACCTTCGGCGCTTTCTTTCCTGTCGACCGTATCCGAGACGTAAAAGACGCGTCCGCCGTGCGAGTTCGGCAGCGCCAAGTCGTAAGCGTATGCGACGTATTTGGACATCAATTGAGGCGCTAAGGCACCGAAATTGTTCGAAAAAGAGCGATAGTCCGTTAGCAATCGCGACTATTGTTATACGTTCAAGGGCTCGGTACTATTCTTGCACCCGTCAGCCCGGCGACAGCGACATGTTCCGCTCGATTCTACTTCCTTTGATAGTGTGGGCTATACGCAGGGGCCGGTTCGAGAGGATTCTCGGCGGTCACTCCACAAGTCAATGAAAATGCCGGAAACATCACTTGTATCAACTGCTTACCTAGGGAATCAATCGCGTCGTAACATCACGTTCTCGCTTCCTGCCATCATTCGCTGACGGCTCATGGTGTTGGTAATCAGATCTTTGATTAGAGCGCGGACGCATGTGTCCGGACTATGATGCTTGCGAGCAAGACGAAACCTAACCACAACTGCGCCCGTGCTGCTTCCGGTGATGCTTTGTTGCTTCCCCTGCCTCGCGCAGAGGCGAGACAACGTTCGTTAGTCGCCCATTTGGCATTAGCGGTGTGTCGAGATGGAAAAGGGAATAAACATCAACTGTCCGAGTTGGCACGAATGGTCTATTTGTCATTTTTCATGTGGCAGAAAGGTTTGGGCTTGGCTAACGATGAACTATTCAGAGATGCGGAGCGCGTCTTGGAGCACACAGCTCAATACGCCGATGCGACCGGCGAGTGGCTTCTCGACAGCCCCCAACTGGTCGAAGAAGTTGCGCAACTGTATGACGTTCAACTGGATGCGATTGCCAAGGGAACGCTTCTAGACTGTGAGATAGAGTTCGTCAGGACGCTCGACCGAGTTGCGGTCAGAAACGCGGAACATCCCGCGAGCGTCGCGGGATCTTAGAGCGCGTGCGTGATTTAGCGCACCGCAGTCGAGGACAGTGGAGAAGGCGCGCAAAACTTGGTCGGCCCATAGTAGCACCCACAACAATTCTTTCCGTTCTTCGGCGAGTTTTCGGAGTTAGATCGAAATCGCGAAGTATGGGATTCAAATCTCACACTTGTTGCTCTGTAAGAGGCGAATGATGTCAAAGCGTTACGAGGTTGCAGTCGTAGTAGGCAGTCTGCGAAAGGAATCCCTCAACCGAAGACTCGCGCACGCTCTTATTGCGCATGCGCCGAGTAACCTGTCGTTGGAGATTGTCGAGATTCGAGATCTTCCGTTCTACAACGAAGACTTGGAGCGAGAAAACCCCGTGCCTCGCGCATGGACGACAGTCCGCTCTAAAATTGCCGCAAGCGACGGAGTGCTGTTCGTAACGCCCGAGTACAACCGGTCAGTGCCTGCCGTCTTAAAGAATGCTGTCGATGTGCTTTCGCGACCTTTCCGTGCAGGGGCCCTGGCCAATATGCCCGCGGCCGTGGTTTCTACCTCTCCTGGCGCCCTTGGTGGATTCGGCGCAAATCAGCATCTTCGCCAGTCCCTTGCTTGTCTAAACGTCGCAGTGATGCCGACGCCCGAGGTGTATCTCAGCGGTGTTGCTGGTTTGTTCGACGAGACGGGCAAGTTGAAGGAAGGGAATGCGGCGGACCTCCTGCGTACGTTCCTCCAACAGTTTGAGGAGTGGGTTTCACGTCTTTCGTAAGATAATCAACGGCGCGCGTCCGGTAGAGTCGGCAGTCGCGAAGTGGATCGCAGCGTCAAGGAGATGGGCCCTCCAGTGCGGAAATGCTCCATCTAACGAGCGCTCCGGCGAAACAGGTCGGCCTGATAATCTAAGCATGGCACCATCTCTCAACAAATGAATTGCAATTCTTCCAACGTTGTCGTCTGAACCAAGGCCTATTGCTATCGCGAAGGTATGTGCTTCCAGAGGGCGCCGCACATCCGTGGCTTCTTGCTAGTTCGTTCAAGGTATCAATCGATGAACCTTCTTCATTGCATGCGGATCTTCGCGACGGTCGCGACGTCCGGCGGCTACGCGGCAGCGGCACGCAGCCTTGATTCCACGACATCTGTCGTGTCCCGGTCCGTCGCACAGCTTGAGGCTCACCTAGGTGTTCGTCTCTTAAACAGAACGACGCGCAGCGTCGCATTGACGGAAGCCGGCGAGAAGTATTTCCTCCAGTGCCGGCAGATTCTTTCGTCTATCGAGGAGGCGGAAGCCGAGGCTGCAGCTTCCTCGACCTTGCTGACGGGACGATTGAGAGTCCATGCGCTTTCTAGCTTCGGACAGAATCTGCTCCTTCCTTCGGTCCTTAGATACAAGTCCGAAAACCCGGAGGTTCAACTGGACCTCACCTTATCAAGCTCGCTGGCAGAGATGATTGAGGAGCGCTACGACTGTTCTGTCGTCTTTGCGCCCGAGCTGCCAGATTCTAGCTTCGTAAGTGTAAAGCTTGGCAGCTTAGGCGGAGTTGTATGCGCCTCGCCTGACTACGTCCGCAAGCATGGAATGGTTAATACTCCTAAAGAGCTTGCCAACCACATGTGTGTGCAGTTAGCAAATCCGGTGTTCCCAATGGAGCAGTGGGTGTTTCAAGGGCCCGACAGCATTTACTCGGTTGATATCGATAATTTGGGCTTTTCTGTGAACATGCCTGAAGCTTTGGTGCCGGCAGTTGCTGATGGCCTCGGAATTGGACTGTTGCCAATCTCCACTGCGCTCCCGGAGTTGAAAAGCGGTCGACTCGTGAGAGTCCTCGCGGACTATGTTCCGCAACCCGTCAATGTCTATGTTCTCTACCAGTCCCGACGTTTCCTTGAGACGAAGGTCCGTGCGTGGGTGGACCGACTTCGGGCCGATATTCCGGAGACGCTCGCGCAATACGTAGAAGAACTGGAAAGGATTCAGACGGTGCATGATACGCTGTAAGCCCAGTCTCGCGTAGACGGCGTAAGCCGTGGATGGCTCTTCGCGGAGAGACGGCCAGATTTCCAGATGCGAAATAGTCAGAGAACGGTGCGACTATCGTCGGACTACCAGGTCCATCTCAATTTTGGGAGTCGAGCAAGAAACGACTTGTTCTGACGTGCGACGATTTCTATTTCGGAGACCAGCGACCTCTCGTCCTGTCGGTCAGGCGCAATGACTTGATAGTCTGCTGACGGCAATTCTTGATTCGAAAACACGCAGACGGGTAGTGACGCAGCGAGAAGGGCTACCGTGAAACACTGTTGCTCGCGGTCCATTTAGCTCTCCATCATGGAGAAAGTGCTCGAAACGTCGTAGTATCGCCCGACGTCACCTAGAGGTGCTTCATAGAGGGCGTCGGGGCTTGAGACTCGAAGGCGACGCGTTACGCGGCGACGACGTGGTTGCGCAGCACGCCAATGCCTTCGATTTCCACTTCGATTACGTCGCCCGGCTTAATGGGGCCAACCCCCGCAGGAGTTCCGGTCATGATGTGGTCTCCCGGGAGCAAGGTCATGTACTTACTGAGATACGCGATTAAGGCTGGAACATCGTACACCAGGGCGGACGTATTGCCGTCTTGTCGAACCTCGCCATTCACGCGCGTGACCAGGCGTAGGTTCGCCGGGTCCAACTCTGTTTCCACGACGGGTCCAATCGGAGCGAACGTATCGTAACCTTTGCCAACGAGCAGACAACCGAATTCGCTTTCGCGGCGCTGGAGTACGCGGTCGCTCACGTCGTTACCGCACGTGTAACCGAGCACGTATTCCAAAGCATCCGCCTCTGATACGTTGCGAGCTTCCTTTCCGATGATCACGACCAGTTCGCCTTCGAAGTGGACGTTTTCACCGTCGGCCGGATAGACAATCGGTTCCTCCGGGCCGATGACGGTCGTGCTGGGCTTCATGAACAGCACGGGCAGTGTTGGACTCGGTTTGCCGACCTCCTTAGAGTGTGCGCGGTAGTTGTAGCCCAATCCGAATACGCGAGGACGGTGGAAAGGGGCGAGCACCACGACTGACGTTTCGTCATCGAAATGGCCGGAAGGCTCGAGATTTTCCAGCGGTGACCCTGCAAGACGTTCAAACTTGCCCCCATCGCGGGCGATGCCGTAATGCGCTTCACCGTTACTGCTGTATCGCAGAATTTTCACTTACCGTCTCCTGATGTGATGTGTCGCTAATGCTAACGTTAGCGCAATTTGTCGCGTGGTGTCAATGCGTTCGCCGGATTGGATCGAGTTAAGGAACTATATGAAGGGAGTATCGTGCGAACGTTTGTTCGAACGATGGGGTCGCGGGCGACGCTCGTGGACGGACTAGGTGACGAGTGGGCGGGTTCAGAAACGAGCGGCGGCCGAAACCGGAGCCGCTCGTTGACCGCATTAGTTGGAGCCGGATTGGGTGACGGTGTTGACGGTGCCGCCGTAGCCCGTGTGCGGTTGCGCAGAACCGTTGCCGCCATTCGTCGCAAGTTGATTCTCTGCAGCCACGAGGTTGCTGGGATATTGCAGGTCGCTGCCCATCGGGTTGTACCCGGCCTTTTCGAGTTGAGCAAGTTCCGATTTCACTTGCGCGCGGGTCGGAGACGATTGAGCGAACGCGAAGATTGGCAACGACAGCACGACGGTGGCAACAACTGCTTTGACTTGAGCTTTCATGATGATGATCCTTCAGTGATTTGTAGCCGCCCGTTCGTTTCAGCAGCCTTCGATGTAATTTTATCAACGTTGTCTTTAAGGGAAAGTACTTAGAAAGCAAAACATTGTTAGCGCGCGAGCAATGGTGGGTGCCGTCGCGCGACTCGAAAGTCATACCACCGCCTCGATCGGGAGAAAGATTTTTGCGGCAAACCCTTGCTGAAACGTTAATTCCGCACGACGAAGATGTGCGGTGCTTCGGATTATTAGAACCGTAAGGGGCGGCGAAAATGCCTTATGTGCCACTCTTCGGTTCCGAAGGGCGACATGGGTGCAACGCGATGCGTAGGTGCTCAGGCGAAAGGAGCGACCTTCGACGCGCTGGCTTTCGCCAAACGCACGTTAGAGGAGCAACCATCGACGTGTTGTCAATGGTGAATCGCGTCGATACGAAGAAGCCGGCGGACTGTAATTCGCTAAGCCTTGAGCCTATGCGCCGTGGACGTTGTCACTCGCAGTGGGTTCGGCGGGTTTGCTTCCGCAACTCCACGCGGGTGGAACGATGAGGTTTCGGCAGCGGCGACATCGCGGCGGCCACGCAAAATTCTCGGCGGCTAAGATGTGCATCCGCAACGGTAGGAGCCGAAAACAAGTTCATGCTCGCTTCGACGCGTGCATAAATCTATTCGCACCCACCCAGCACATCATGTTCGCATCCTTTTCGGCAACCACGGGGCCAAGCCAAAAAGCCTTAAAACTTCTCGTCAGGTTGCTCGGTTTGTTCCATCTTCGAGCGAAGTTCGGAGATAACTGTTTATCGGTATGAAAAAAAGGCCAGCGTCTTCGCTGGCCTTGTCAGTTTGCGCCGTGTCTAGATTGACGCAAGACGGATCATCAAGGAGTTACGATGTAGTTGCTGAAGCCACCGTCACGGTCCTTCAGGCCGGAGATCGCTTCATTGACGCTGTCGAGCGGGAACCGACGATGCTCCAGGTAAGAAAGGTTCAGCGTCCCGGTCTTCACCATGTCGGCCATTTCTTGTCCTTGGGCGGTCGTAAACCAGTTCGAACCGATGATGTGAATCTGCTCGTCCATCAACCATTTCACGTCGATGGGCAGGTCTTCAGCAACGCCCCCCACGTTCACCACTCGGCCGCCGCGGCGCACGCCCTTCATCGTGTCGAGCATCGTTGCTGCCGGCGCCCTGGCGCCAAGCGCACTGATAACAAAGTCGGCACCTTCGCCACCGGTCATCGTCTTCGCCCATTCGCCAGTGGAACCATCGCCAAGCTTCATAACTTCAATGCGGTCCGGAGCAAGCGCTTTTACTCGTTTGAGCAGATCTTCATCGCGCCCGGTGCCGAGAATGCGCGAGAGACCCATGGCAAGGCCCAAGACGGTTGACGCAACGCCCAGCGTACCCGTAATGCCGTCGATAAGTCCGACTTGCCCGGGGCCAGCGTTCGCATTCTTCAAGGCGCCGTACGATGTGCCGAGATAGCCGAAGCGGGCCGCCTGCTCAAACGGCATGTTGTCAGGCAAGTTGACGAGCGCGTATTCGGGGGCTGTCATGTACTCGCTGAAGCCACCATACGGGTAGAGGTCGAAAATGCGCTGGCCATCGCGGCTGGTGCTGAAGTAGCCGTTCAGCGTGTAGTAGCTGCACTCGCTGCGGCGGCCGCCACGGCAAGCCTTGCACGACCCGCACGAGCGCAGCGGGCTGACGTACACACGGTCGCCCGGTTTGACGTTAAGCACCGCTTCGCCGATCTCCTCGACGATGCCCGTCGGGTCGAGGCCAAACACGGCGGGGAACTTCGGCAGCGGCTGATGGGGGAACCAGGTCGGCCAGTTATTGATAACGTTGCCCATGTTGGGGACGATGCCACAGGCCTTCACACGAACAAGAACGTCAGTTGCGCGCGGCTTGGGTACAGGAATCTGGTCCAGGGTCATCGGGGTGTGCAGGGCGTGCAACCTCGCCGCCGTCATCATTCGTTCCATACTATCCTCTGCTATAAAAATAAATCTTTTCGGACGGTCACGGCCAGGCTCTTGGCATCTAGGTCTTCAAGAGTCGGACCGTCGACGCAGTTCTGTCGTTCGACTGTTAAACGTCGAGGCACGGCCCACTTCAGGCGCATTTTCCGACGTCTCCTCCTAGTTCAGCGTATAGGTTTTGTCACCGATAGCTGTCCTCCAATTCGATTTTCAGGCCGCCCATGATGCGCACGCCCGAGTTGTACCAGGCGACGTTCAGCGTCAGCTCAACGAGTTGTTGTTCATCGAGGAATTCGGCAACGCGGGCAAAGGCGGCATCGCTCACATTGACCTGGAGGGTCGACTCTTTTGCGAAGGCCATGACCGCGCGCTCTTGCCTATTGAAGAGCGGCGAATTCTCGAAATCGGGAATTTCCTTCAGTTGCTCTTCCGACAGGCCTGCCTTCAGGCCGTGCGATTGGTGGTGAGCGATTTCGTATTCTGAGTTCGTGCAGTGTCCGACCGTGAGAATCGCCATCTCACGCAGTTTCGGGCTGATGGACGATGCGCGAATGGCGTTTGCGTAAGAGAGAAACTGGTCGAGAATGCGAGGTGCATTCGCCATCGCCCTGAAGATGTTGGCGGTGGGAACTTTCCGTTCTTTCTCGAGCCGGTCGAACAGTGCGTCTTCGACGCCGGCAACGTCAGAGCGTTGAAGGTACTTTACTCGTGCCATGATTAAAACCTGAGGTGTGTGGAATTAAGCCAATTGGCTCTGAACGTACTTCTCGAGTGTCATCGGATTTGGCTTTACTGCCGGGTCCGCGAGGGGTGTGCCTTCGAAGCGGGTGGCTTCGAAATACCATCGATTCTCGGCAGGCAAGCCCCAGCGGACATTTGTACTCAGAGTTGCTGCATCCCATCGCACTGGCTCAATCTCCGTATCGATGGTCTGATAGTGGCCGTCGCACAGTTCCACACGATGACCATCCGGGTCGCGCAGATAGACGAACAGCATCCCGCCGGGGCCGTGACGGCCCGGGCCGCGCTCGACTTCCTGACCGTAGCCATGAATGCCGGCGATGTCGCAGGCCGTGAAGATGTTGTGCGATTCGGGAACGATGTACGCGAAATGGTGCATACACGGTCCACTGTTCTCAACGATTGCAAGGTCGAGGCAAGTACCCTTTCGATACATGAAAGCGCCCAGCAGCTTTTCCGCGTGCGCGAGATATTCAGAGTTACGGAACCCGAGACGGCCATAGAAAGCACACGAATCGTAGGTGTTGGGAGAGAAAATCTGGAAGTGGTCGATGCGTTGCGCGTGCGCGCCTTTGAACTTGTCCTTGTCCAAATAGAGGCGAGGCTGCGTTTCCATGGTCGCGCACAACTCGAGCTTGGTATTGAAAGGGTCCGACACGTGCAACGTACGTCCCTGATGGGCTACGTCGACCCATTCCGCGTCGAGGCCTTCATCCTTGAAGAACTTGTACGCAGCGTCGAGGTCTTCGTCGAGGAAAACCCGGAAACCGATACGCTTACACGTATAGGCAGCGTCAGGTGAGTGGACGAGAACGAGACTATGGTGGCAGGCCTCGGAAAGGCCGCGCAGGTAGACGGTGTCGGAAGTCTCGGAGGTGACCACCAGCCCGACAATGTTGGTATAGAAGTGCTTGCTCTTCTCCAGGTCTGCGACATTCAGCACGATGTGGCTGGCGCGTGTGATGTTGAAGGGCGGACGAAGGTCGACGGCTGGAAGCATAAAAAACCTCTTTTACGGTTTCGTAGTGCGAGAAAAGTTCGCGATTGATTCGTGCGGGTTCGGACGTGCTTTCTTACTTACGCTGGAGCACAAGCCGCTTACTTCATTTTGGACGGTTGGCGTTGATTCAGCTTTGGCGACGCTGAAAAGGCAGTGCTGACCAACCACTGAACTTCGCATCGCGACCAAGACTTTCCTCGATTCGAAGTACTTCATTCCATTTGGCCATGCGCTCAGAGCGAGAGAATGACCCGACCTTGAGCTGGCCGGCATCCCAGCCAACGGACAAGTGCGCGATAGTCACATCTTCGGATTCACCTGACCGAGCAGACACGATGGTGCCGAATCCTGCCAGTTTTCCTTCTTCCAGCGAGAGGCGTGTTTCCGTGATGGTGCCCGCTTGGTTGGGCTTGATCAGCACGGCGTTGAGTGTGTGCTGGAAGGCCGCAGTCTTGACTCGCGCGGCATTAGTGACAAGATAGTCGTCGCCAATGATCTGGCAAAGCTTGCCGTACGTCTCGGTGAAGTGCCTGAAGCCGGACGCGTCGTCTTCCGCGACGGGGTCTTCAATCGAGAGAATCGGGTACGTGCCGAGCCAACGGCCGAGCATTTCAATCATTTGAGCGGTGTCCAGCGTTCTGCCGTCAAGGGCCAGCGTGTACTGCCCGTTCCTGCCAAACTCCGAAGCCGCGATATCGAGGGAAATGCCGACTTGTCCGCCGGGCTTCAGACCAGCAAGTTCAATCGCGCCGACCAAAGTGTCCAGGGCGTCTTCGTTGCAACCGAAGGCAGGCCAGTATCCGCCTTCGTCTGCGACGCCTTGCAGCTTGCCTGCCTTCTTCATCAATTCACCGGCAGCGCGATACACCTCGGCGGTCCATTCCAAGGCTTCGCTGAAGCTGCTTGCGGACGGACACATGAGCATGAAATCTTGCACATCCACTCGACGAGCAGCATGAGCGCCGCCCCCAAAAATCTGAATCTCAGGAAGAGGAATGCGAACCGGCTGACCACCCGCCAGATAATGCCAAAGCGGCTGACCGCATGCAGCTGCTGATGCATGCAACACCGCCATCGACGTTGCGACGATTGCGTTCCCGCCAAGGCGACTGCGGTTGGGCGTGCCATCAAGCTCCACGAGGAGACTGTCAATTTTGGCCTGCTCAGTTGCGTCGACACTCTTGAGTGCGCTCGCAATTTCCGAATTGACACCTGACAGAGCCTTCTGAACGTCAAGGCCACCGAAGGCCGTGCCTCCGTCGCGCAAGTCAAGCGCTTCTCCGGTGCCCGTCGACGCACCCGCAGGGGCGATGGCTCGACCTTTGGCGCCGCCCGCGAGCGTGACCTCGACTTCGACAGTAGGGCGACCTCGGGAGTCCCAGACGCGGCGGCCGTGGACGTTAGTTATCGTCGTATCAGTGTTGAGCATGGTGATTCCGGAAGATGTAAATGTCGCGTTGGTGTTGGCTTCTGCGTGTAATCGCCGTCCCGCGATGATGCGGTCAGCGCGCAATGCGGACCCCGATTAGGACGAACGAGAGCGTCGCCGGGCGCTCACTCTTGTTTCGCCAGGCGTGCCGCGTACCGTGCTGAACGATGACGTCGTGCTGCCGAAGATGGCGGGTTTCGCCGTCGTCGAGCTCGAGCCAGATTTCTCCGTCGAGCACAACGCCGTAGTCAACTGTGGGCGTCGTATGCATACCGTCCGGCTCGAAGCGCTCTGCAAGTCCCGGGCTGATAGCGTGGTTTTCCGCGACGGCAGCTTCAACGTCGAAGTCTTTCGCCATGAAGACCGAATCCGGCGGGAAGGTAACCACGAGAAAGCGGGTGGAGGAGACCGAGGGCACAATGCTCTTGACTGAAGGAGTCGGGTCGGTGCCGTCGAACGGAAGGGAGACGTTCGCCTCGGTCGCCCATACCAGTCGCGAGACCATGCCAGGAATCGCGCGATACGGGTCCGAGCGCGGCGGAGGGCCTTCCTGCACGAATATCGAACGACCGTCCTCGCTATGGCCGGTCACAACCCGCGTAATTCTGACTGGCACGGCAGGGGCGTCTGGAAGCGCCTCTTGAAGCTCTCGGGACTCCATCACGTCTCCATGTTTTGCTAACGTTTGCACAGATTTTGGCAAAACTGGAACCGAGTGTCAACGGGGAGACTGGGCTTCTAAGCCATTGAATCAGCAAAGGACAATTGCTTTCGGAGCAAAGGCGTAGACAAGGTGCCAACGTTAGCGCGAACGCGGATATGAAGCCTGGTGTTCCTAGAGCGCTGTGTGGGCGCGCAGCCCCATCGTGAAACTGGAAGATGTGCTTTTTTGCAAGGCGGAATGCGTGGATACTTCCTTTCCACGTAGGAGACAGTTCGACCGCGCACAAGCGCCAGTGCGGGAAACTGCTGCGCAAGCGCTCGTGCTAAGTCGCGGGGAAATTGATTCAGCGCCCTATCGCGCACTCGGCTTGCCAAGCCTGCGCTACGGCGTCCAGCGTGGTTGGGGGGTGTTGGAGCAGCGTCCAGGCGACAGTACGGACGTGTTGACGCTGGGCGTCGTTATTGATGTATTCGACCGGGGACTGGCCATCGACCCGTGCTAGCAGGAGGGCAGGCAACAAGTCTGCTGCCCGTCCTTCTAGAATACTGTGGGGTTCCCAGTTGACTTCCGAGAAGTATGCTTCTTTGAGCGCTGCGAAACTCTCTAGCAACAGTTGCCCCTGGCCGTTGGCCAAGAGGCATTTAAGCAGCAAGTGGTTCAAACAGAATGCGAGGTCGAACGCCGGGTCTCCAAACCATGCACATTCGGCGTCAAGTAACACAGGTCCATTCGGTCCAACCAGGATGTTCTTTGGGCTGACATCACCGTGGACGAGCGCGATTCGTGTGTTGGCGGTGCGGTCCGACAGAATGCGAAGACGTTCAGCGAGGTCTTCGTGCTTTGCCCCAGCCGCAGCGAAGTAGGGGTCAAGACGAAGCGCTTTGAAATTGTCCGTCGTATCAAACTTGGCTGCCACGTCAGCATCAAGAGCGCTTACGGCATGAAGATGACCGATTAAGCGACCCACCGCCGCAGCGGTTTTTGAGTCAACCCTTCCCTCCATTAACTGCTTCTTCCAAACTGGATGAGAGTCTGGTTCAAGGAAGGACATGGCAAACGCTCCCAGTTCCGGGTCGTGCGCCAACGGTGTCGGAACATTCGCGGGGCAGTGAATCGCGGCGAACTGCATCCAGGCCCACTCGTCGGCATTGCGTGAAACTGGCGCCTCCCAGGTACTTGAGACCTTCAAAGTGGAGAGCGCACGTTTCACGCAAAGCGTGCGCCGAGGAAGCTCTGCTCTCCAGATATCGGAGGAAACGCCACCAGTCAGTGGTTCCCACTTGATATGCTCGTCAGGAGCGGCAAGCGAGTGACGGACGAGAAAGTCGTCCAGTTTTGTGTCTGGGCTGTTCAGTTGCGTCATCTTGAGTCTGCTAGGTCAGTCGCGAGCAAAGGGAAGGTCACTTTGTCGTTCGGTTGCAAGGGTTTTGTGGCGCTTCACCGCGCAAGACTCGAACGACCTCTTCCGCCCCGCGGCGTCTCAACTCGATAAGCGACGCATCTGAGGAGAAGGCAACGTGCGGCGTGAGCATTGCACCAGACTGCTCGAGCAATTCCGGCGGAACGCTCGGCTCGGATTCGAGGACGTCCAAGGCAGCACCCGACAGATGTCCTGAGCGAAGCGCTTGAACGACTGCGTCGGTATCGACGATGCCTCCTCGGCTTACGTTGATAAGGAGCCCACCCGGCTTCATCAGGCTGAGCTTTTCGCGACTCACTAAATGGTGGGTCGAATCCGTCAGTGGCGAATGAACGATGACGATGTCGCTTCTGCTGAATAGCTCGTCGAGCGACGTAAGCTCGATGCCTTCACCGGGTTCTTTCACATACGGGTCATGCACGACTATCCCGCACTTGAATGCGGCAAGTTTGCGAGCTGTCATGCGAGCAATGCGCCCGAAACCGATTATTCCGCAGGTCAGCGTTGAGAGCCGACGAAGCTTGGCCGAGGAGGGACCCCAGCGACCGGCCTTAACCTCCCGGTCAAAGTGAACCAGACCGCGCGTCCAGGCGAGCGCGAAGCCCACCGCATGGTCGGATACCTCTTCCACGCAGTAGTCCGGGACGTTTGTCACGACAACATTGCGGGACGTTGCCGTTTCGACGGCGATATTGTCAAGGCCGACTCCGAGGCGCGCGACGATGCGCAGGTTCGGGCCGGCCGCAATCGCTTCGCTGGATACCCGGGCCCAGCAAGTCATGATTGCATCAGGCTGATGTTCGCGGACAAGGCCTTCGATTTCCCCAGCGGAGAGGGGGTCTGCCGGGCCCGTGACGAGTCGAAAGCCGGCATTTTCAATGACCTGGCGTTCGACACTGTCGTTCGGCCACGCGTAGTCAGTCAGGAAAACGGTGTTCTTCATAGGTTCCAGAAAAGGAAAGGCCAAAGATGCCAACAGGTCGGAATCTCCGTCCGGTTAGCGACTCGTTCTAACGTTAGCATTAAAAATGCGCCTCCGCCAAGTAGGGAGCCTCCCCAAATGTGCTCTTCTTTTCCGTAGTAGTCACGGCGTGCTGGCAAAAAAATCGCGTTGACAACGTCGCCACGATCCGCCTAAACTTCATCATATAATGCTAACGTTCGCATACGCAAAAAAACAGAGTTTGAGCGGCCACGGAGCCGCTAGGAAGGAACGAACGCACTGTGACAGCTCCCACGCCAACTGCGCCGTATGCAAGGCACGGCTCAACGCCCATCCAACGCTCGAGCCCGCGCTGCGGTTCAAAGTTTTCCAGAGCGGAAATTTGAAGATTCGTAGTACCTAATGTAAATCAGCAAAAATACAGGAGACAACTGATGAAGCGGTACCTGCTGCCGGTGTTGTGTAGCTGCCTGTCTGGCGTGGCCTACGCCCAGAGCTCGGTTACGCTGTATGGTCTCATTGACAATGGGATTTCCTATGTGAATAACAGGGGGGGACACGGTACGGTGTTCGCCTCGTCAGGGAATATCGTCGGGAATCGATGGGGCCTGATGGGAACGGAAGACCTCGGTGGCGGGCTTCAGTCCATCTTCAAGCTCGAGAACGGCTTCACCGGTACCAACGGCGGGCTGCAACAAGGCGGTCGGTTATTCGGTCGTCAAGCGTGGGTCGGGCTGTCAAATCCCTATGGCGCGATTACGTTCGGGCGTCAATATGATTCGGTTGTTGACTACCTCGCCCCAAGAAGCCTTGCACAAAGCTTCGTCGGTGGGCTGGAATTCATGCACCCGATGGACAATGACAATTTCGGTGACTTCTTCCGACTTGACAATGCAGTGAAATTTGCGAGCGCGGACTACAAGGGGCTGAAATTCGGGGGCCTCTACGCCTTCTCAAACACAGCAGGTGGGTTTGCCACGAATCGAGCATACAGTACGGGAGCAACGTACACCGGCGGCCCGGTCACCCTGAGCGCCTCCTATATGCGCATCGACCAGCCAGGCAACGGGGCTACAGGTGCGCTCGACGGTTCGTCCACGTCAGGCGACGCGACCTTTCACGCTGCAGTACAGCAAGTTTGGGGCGTAGGCGGAGGATATCAAATCGGACCGGCGACCCTCGGCCTTGTGTGGAGTCACTCGTCGTACAACGACACGACTGCTGTCTATCGTGGCAGCACGCAAGCGCCGGCGCCGACTGGACGCCCCACTGACCTGACCTTCGATAACTACGAAACGAACATTCGCTATCTGGTAACGCCCTCTTTAATCGTCGCCGCCTCGTACACATTCACGGATAGCAAGTATACGAACGCATTGGTGCAGGCGAAGCCGAGATGGAATCAGTTCAACCTGATGACAGTTTACTCTCTGTCGAAGCGCACGGAGCTCTATCTGATGGCTGAGTATCAACACGTGACCGGTGCGTCCAATACGATTTTCAGTGGTGCGTTCATCGGCTCGAGCGGCGGCCCCTCGTCGACCAACAAACAGTTTCTTACCAGTGCAGGCCTTCGCGTGAAGTTCTGAAGAACCTTGTTGTCTTCCGTAGAGGGTCAGAGCTTCTTTGTTGATGGACTCAATCGCAATCCCGGGCGCGCGGCAACATCAGCCCCGCGTACCGACGTGTTCTAGCCTCCTTCAGCGCGTGACTATCCTGTATCAGGCAAGCCCCATCAGGTCGCGATACTGCTCGGCTTGCGTTTGAATCCAATCGCGAAAGAAGTTCAATGCAGGGTTGCCAGCCTTGTGCTCCGGCCAGAGCAGATAGTAGGTTCTGTCGCTCAATTGAGCGTGCGAGGCGGCGTCGATGAGGACGCCATGGCGAAGCTCCTCTTCAATAAGCAGACGCGGAATTAGCGCTATGCCAATGCCTTGGGCTGCTGCCTCAGCCAGCATTGAGAAGAGCTCATACCGCGGGCCGGCCATGTCCGCTTCTACCTTCATCCCCCGAGACTCGAACCAGTTCCTCCATGCGTAGGGACGGGTGCTCTGTTGCAGAAGGGGAAGGCGATGCCAGTCTTGGGTAGACAGCTTCTTACGGGGAGCGATTAGCTTGGGACTGCACACAGCTATCAGACTCTCGCGCATCAAAAATGCTCCTTCGGTGCCAGGCCACATCGCCACGCCGGCATGAATCGCTGCGTCCATCTCGGTTTCGTCGAATAGAAATGGACGCGCTCTTGAAGTGAGATTGACTGTGATGTCCGGATGCTGCTTGATGAAGAGAGGCATCCTTGGCAACAGCCACTTTGTGGCGAACGTGGGCACGACTGCGAGTTCAAGAGTGCCGCCCTGGCCTCGTTTTGACATCAGCTCCAGCGTGTCTCGCTCCACGTCATCAAGTCGTGCAGCAATTTTGCGGCTGTAGAGCAGTCCTGCCTCTGTTAGACGAACGCCCCGCCTGTCTCGTACAAACAACTCAACACCCAAAAACTCTTCGAGCGCTGCGATTTGCCTGCAGATGGCACTTTGGGTCACAGCAAGCTCGTCTGCGGCTTTCGTATAGCTCTGATGTCGAGCGGCAGCCTCAAATGCTGACAGTGTGTTCGTCGATGGAATCTTTCTGCGCATGATTATTCCGGAGCAAGAGGGGATGTTCTGTGCGTTCTAGGAACATGTCAGTGAAAACAAGTCGGTTGTGGTATCGCGTGCGCACGCGTAGATTTGAACACATTCCTCCACCGCTTGGGAACCAAACATGACTATTCAGCACAAGTCCTCGCCATCTTTTCAATGGGATGACCCGCTCCTGCTTGCTCAACAACTGACGGAAGAGGAGCGTTTGGTCCAGGATTCCGCCCATGCATATTGTCAGGAACGTCTGGCGCCGCGCGTTCTCGAAGCGTTCCGTCAGGAGTTCACTGACCCGGAAATCTTTCGTGAAATGGGCGAACTCGGCTTGCTGGGTGTCACGATTCCCGAAGAGTATGGCGGCGCTGGGCTGAACTACGTGAGCTACGGTTTGGTGGCCCGTGAGGTGGAACGCGTCGACTCTGGTTATCGGTCCATGATGAGCGTTCAATCCTCGCTGGTGATGGTGCCGATTAACGCGTTCGGCTCCGAAGAAACACGTCAGAAGTACCTTCCGAAGCTTGCGAGTGGCGAGTGGATTGGTTGCTTCGGTCTGACAGAGCCGAACCATGGTTCCGACCCGGGAAGCATGGTTACTCGCGCGAAGAAGGTCCCAGGCGGTTACTCGCTTTCTGGCAGCAAGATGTGGATTACTAACAGCCCCATCGCTGATGTCTTCGTCGTGTGGGCAAAAGACGATGAAGGTGCGATTCGTGGCTTCGTCCTTGAGAAGGGCTGGAAGGGTCTTTCTGCGCCGGCGATTCACGGCAAAGTGGGCCTCCGCGCGTCCATCACCGGCGAGATTGTGATGGACGAAGTCTTCTGCCCGGAAGAGAACGCGTTCCCGGAAGTGAGAGGATTGAAGGGGCCGTTCACGTGTCTCAACAGCGCACGCTATGGCATCGCCTGGGGTGCACTCGGCGCCGCTGAGGATTGCTGGCATCGTGCCCGCCAATACGTCCTCGACCGCAAGCAATTTGGCCGCCCGCTGGCTGCAAATCAACTCGTGCAGAAGAAGCTCGCTGATATGCAAACCGAAATCACCCTCGGACTTGCTGGATGCCTCCGACTCGGACGGATGAAGGACGAGGGTACTGCTGCAGTTGAAATCACGTCGCTCATGAAGCGGAACTCGTGCGGCAAAGCGCTCGATGTGGCGCGAGTCGCTCGAGACATGCTTGGCGGCAACGGCATCAGCGACGAGTTCGGTATTGCACGCCATCTCGTGAACCTCGAGGTGGTCAACACTTACGAAGGAACGCACGACATCCATGCTTTGATTCTGGGTCGTGCTATGACGGGCATTGCGGCCTTCTGAGCGAACATGGAAAAGACACTATCTAAAGGAGCGCTTGACGGGGTCCGTGTCTTGGACCTGTCACGGGTTCTCGCAGGTCCGTGGGCCAGCCAATTGCTCGCGGACCTTGGAGCGGAGGTGGTCAAGATTGAACGACCGCGCACCGGTGACGACACCCGGGCATGGGGACCTCCCTGGTTGCCTGATGCAAACGGAGACGCCACCGCAGAGTCTGCGTATTATCTGTGCGCCAATCGCAACAAGCAGTCGGTGACCGTCGACATCAGCCAACCCGAAGGGCAGGAACTGATTAAGCGCATGGCCGCTCAAGCTGACGTGCTCGTTGAGAACTTCAAGGTCGGAGGCCTGCGGCAGTACGGGCTGGACTATGAGGCATTGAAAGAAGCGAATCCACGCCTCGTCTACTGCTCAATTACGGGCTTTGGACAGGACGGACCATACTCAAGCCGTGCTGGCTACGACTTCCTGATTCAAGGCATGGGCGGCCTGATGAGCCTTACTGGTCGTGCAGACGGTGCGGAAGGCGCCGGCCCGATAAAGGTGGGCGTCGCACTGACCGATGTCATGACCGGACTCTACGCGACGGTAGGTATCCTGGCTGCATTGGCTCGGCGGGACCGGACTGGCGAGGGTCAGCACGTCGATTTGGCTTTGCTTGACGTCCAAATCGCGAGCCTCGCCAACCAGGCTTCCAACTATCTCGTGGGCGGCACTGTGCCACAGCGCCTCGGAAACTCCCATCCGAACATCGTTCCCTATCAGGAGTTCCCGACTGCGGACGGCTACATGATTATCGCCGTGGGCAATGACGGTCAGTTCCGCAAATGCTGCGAAGTTCTTGGCCGGCCGGAGTGGGCGAAGGATGAAAACTTCTTGACCAACCCGCGGCGCGTTAAGAATCGAGCTGCGCTTGTGGCGATGATTGAATCGGCGACGCGGCAACGAACGACCACGGAATGGGTAGAGGCGATGGAATCCGCAGGCGTGCCTTGCGGATTCATCAACAACTTGGCAGAAGTGTTCAGAGACCCTCATGTCCAAGAGCGTGGCATGCGCATTGAGATGCCTCACTCGGAAGGGGGTAACGTCTCGATGGTTGCGAATCCAATCAAGATGTCGGCGTCGCCAGTCCAGTACCGCAATGCACCGCCGACGCTGGGACAGCACACGTATGACGTTCTTCAAGGTTGGCTTGGCATGTCGGCTGACGACGTCGATGCTCTACGCGAAGCGAAGGTCGTCTGACAAGCTCTCAGGTTGAGAGGCCAGCGTACCAGCCGGCTAAACAACTAATCACCGAGACGCAGCGTTCGAGAAGAACCGGTTGCTATCGGCGGTCCGCACACGCACTCGGGCGCGAACGGACCAATCGAACAAGAGATGATAGAAATGAAGGGCGACGTAGAACGAGAGTCAATGGAATATGACGTCGTGATTGTGGGTGGCGGGCCAGCTGGCTTGTCGGCTGCGATTCGACTGAAGCAGCTGGCGCTTGAAAATGGTGTTGAAGTCGGCGTCTGTGTATTAGAAAAAGGCTCGGAGATTGGCGCCCATATTCTGTCGGGCGCAGTGATTGACCCTCGCGCGCTGACTGAGCTTATTCCGGATTGGAAAGACCGAGGCGCCCCGCTCAGTGTTTCTGTAGCCGAGGACCGCTTTCTCTTTCTCTCTGAGAGCGGCGCGAAGGCAGTACCAACGTGGGCGCTTCCTGCAAACTTCAAAAACCACGGTAGCTTCGTGGTCAGCTTGGCGAACGTAACGCGATGGCTTGCCGAGCAAGCTGAAGCTCTTGGCGTCGAAATCTTTCCTGGTTTTCCTGCTACAGAAATACTCTGGAACGCCAATGGGTCAGTGAAGGGTGTCGCGACGGGCAATATGGGGGTCGACAAGAACGGCGAACCCACGAGCAACTTTCAGCCCGGCATGGAACTTCATGCCAAGTACACTCTATTCTGCGAAGGCGCGCGCGGCCATCTAGGACGGCAGTTGCAGGAAAAGCTCGAACTCGACCAAGAGTCCGACCCACAGGTGTATGGAATCGGCATCAAGGAGTTGTGGGAAATTGACCCTGCAAAGCATCAGCCTGGCCTCGTCGTTCACACGGCAGGTTGGCCGCTAGACAACGACACGTATGGCGGTTCCTTCCTTTACCACTTCGAGAAGAATCAGGTAATGGTCGGCTTCGTTTTGGGATTGGGCTACAAGAACCCCTATCTCTCGCCGTTCGAAGAATTTAACCGATACAAGACGCATCCGGAGATTCGCAAGGTTCTCGACGATGGCAAACGTCTTTCGTACGGTGCCCGAGCGATTACAGCGGGCGGTTTGATGTCGCTTCCGAAGCTTGTATTCCTTGGTGGAGCGCTTGTTGGCGATGATGCGGGCTTTCTCAACGCCTCACGCATCAAAGGCAGCCATGCGGCAATCAAGACCGGCATGCTCGCGGCTGAGGCGGCATTTGAAGCAATACAGGAAGGCAGACAGAATGATGTTCTGACTGCCTATCCGGAGGCTTTCAAGAGGTCATGGCTCTACGAAGAACTGTACAAGGCTCGAAACTTTAAGCAATGGATGAGCAAGGGTCTTTATCTCGGCACGCTGATGGTCGGTCTTGAGCAGAAGGTCTTAGGCGGCCGCATCCCGTGGACCTTGCATCACCAGCATCGCGACCACGAGACGCTGTTACCGGCGGACCGCTGCAAGCCTATTGAATATCCCAAGCCGGACGGCAAGCTCACCTTTGACCGGCTCTCATCTGTATTTGTCTCGAACACGAATCACGAAGAGAATCAACCGATTCACCTAACTCTGAAGGACTCTCAGCTACCGGTCTCTTTAAACCTTCGCACCTACGGTGGTTCGGAAGCGCGATTTTGTCCGGCCGGTGTATATGAGTTCGTCAAGAACGAAGACGATAGCGACCGCTTGCAGATCAACGCGCAGAACTGTCTGCACTGCAAGACCTGTGACATCAAAGACCCGACACAGAACATCGTGTGGGTTCCGCCCGAAGGCGGTGGCGGCCCCAACTATTCGAGCATGTGAATATGAAGAAGATTGGTATTGTAGGTGCGGGCCAGATGGGTTGCGGTATTGCCCAGGTTTGCGCGGCCGCAGAACTTGAGGTCGTACTGAGCGATGTCAGCGAAGACGCTTTGAATAGCGCGAAAGACTTGATTGGTCGTAACTTCGCGAAAAGGGTCCAGGCCGGCAAAATGTCGGCGTCGGACGCAACGGCAGCACTTGAGCGGATTACCGTCAGCACAAACCTCAGTGACTTCTCTGACTGTGACTGCGTAATCGAGGCGGCCACCGAAAGCGCTCGCGTCAAAGAGCAGATACTGGCGTCGTTGGAAGCGGTCATTCGACCCGATGCGGTGCTCGCGACCAACACGTCTTCGGTGTCGATAACGAGCCTTGGCGCTGCGGTTGTGCAGTCGAGTCGTTTCATTGGAATGCACTTTTTCAATCCTGTGCCGGCGATGACGCTTGTTGAGGTCATACGTGGAATGCGTACGGACGAAGCGACATCCGCAGCGGCAAATGAATTCGCTGAGCGACTTGGGAAGCACGCGATTTCAGTAATGAATTCGCCTGGTTTTGTAGTAAATCGGATTCTGATTCCGATGATAAACGAGGCGATTCTGGTGCTTCAGGAAGGGCTGGCGTCTGCGGTTGACATTGACGAGGGCATGAAAAGAGGTGCGAACCATCCTATTGGCCCATTGGCCCTCGCTGATTTGATTGGTCTCGACACGGTCTTGGCCATTATGACTGTGCTCCAAGGCGAGTTTGGCGACCCGAAGTATCGTCCAGCATTGCTGCTGCGAGAGATGGTTGCCGCAGGTGCACTTGGTCGTAAGTCCGGCCAAGGCTTTCATACCTATTGAGCAACAAAAGACTGCTTTGCAAGTGGCAAGTGCTCTCGTCGAGCGAGCAGTTGCCGAACGGACCGGATAGGAGACAACGTGAAGATTCTTGTTCCCGTGAAGAGAGTGGTTGACTACAACGTTAAAGTGCGCGTGAAGTCAGACAACACAGGCGTCGATATTAGCAACGTGAAGATGTCGATGAACCCGTTCGATGAAATCGCTGTGGAAGAAGCGGTCCGCCTGAAAGAGGCGGGCGTGGCAACCGAGGTTATTGCGGTCTCGGCAGGCGTTGCGCAGGCACAGGAAACACTGCGCACAGCGTTGGCTATGGGTGCGGACCGAGCCGTTCTCATTGAGTCGAATGAAGAATTGCAGCCTCTTGCAGTCGCAAAATTGCTTAAGGCGCTCGCGGACAAAGAAAAACCTGAGCTTGTCATTCTGGGTAAGCAGGCTATCGACGACGACTCGAACCAGACGGGGCAGATGCTTGCCGCGCTCGCGAATCTGCCTCAAGCGACGTACGCGTCGAAAATCACTATCAGCGAAGGCAAAGCCACGGTTGCGCGCGAGGTCGACGGTGGCGCAGAGACGCTTTCGCTCAATCTGCCCGCAGTGGTGACGACCGAACTTCGATTGAACGAGCCGCGCTACGTTACGTTGCCGAACATCATGAAAGCGAAGAAGAAGCCGCTGACGACCACAAAGCCGGCGGAGCTAGGCGTGGACGTTTCGCCGCGTCTGAAAACGCTGAAGGTTGCCGAGCCGCCACAGCGGGGTGCTGGCATCAAGGTGGCGGACGTGAAGTCGCTAGTCGACAAGCTGAAGAATGAAGCCAAGGTCTTGTAAGGAGGGGAACAACATGACAAATCTGGTTATTGCTGAACACGACAACGCGTCCATCAAAGCTGCGACGCTCAATGCAGTCGCCGCTGCTCTGGAAATTGGCGGGGCTGTGCACGTGCTGGTTGCAGGCCATAAGGCGCGGCCGGCGGCGGATGCGGCGGCTAAGCTCGCAGGCGTGGCAAAGGTTCTACTTGCCGACGCGCCGTACCTCGAACAGGCCTTGGCTGAGAACGTGGAGGCCACCGTCCTCCGGCTAGCGAAAGATTACTCGCATATCCTGGCGCCGGCGACGGCATCTGGGAAGAACATCGCGCCGCGAATCGCCGCGAAACTCGATGTGGCGCAAATCAGTGAGGTCACTGCGGTACTTAGCGCAGATACTTTCGAGCGGCCGATTTACGCCGGCAACGCGATTGCGACCGTGCAGTCGTCCGACCCAGTCAAGGTCATCACGGTCCGCACAACCGCATTCGACGCCGTCCCGGGCGCCGCCAATAGTGCGGAGCTGACAGAGATCCAAGCTGCCGCAGACACTGGACTCTCTCAGTTCGTCAGCCGAGAAGTGACGAAACTAACCCGCCCGGAACTCACCAGCGCAAAAATCATTGTGTCGGGCGGTCGTGGCCTGGCAAGCGGTGAAAATTACACGAATGTGCTAGAACCCCTGGCAGACAAGCTCGGGGCCGCGCTCGGAGCGTCGAGAGCGGCGGTCGACGCGGGCTACGTGCCCAACGACTATCAGGTAGGCCAAACCGGAAAGATCGTTGCGCCGCAGCTATACGTGGCAGTTGGCATCTCAGGGGCCATTCAGCATCTCGCTGGTATGAAGGACTCGAAGGTGATTGTTGCCATCAACAAAGACGAAGAGGCGCCCATTTTCGGTGTCGCAGACTACGGCCTTGTTGGTGACCTTTTCGCCATTGTCCCGCAATTGACTGCCGGGATTTAACCACGCTCTAAAAAATTCTAAGGTCGAGCGCTGAGCGCTCGACTAGACGGTGACGCCTCTGCGCACGGCTTTGCCTTGGCCGTGGGTGCTGACAGCTACCGGTGCAGTACTACCACGGACAATCAGCGACGCCTGGGAGACAGAACGATACGAACCTTGTTCAGCGCTGTGACGCAGCTTGTGGACGAACCACAGCCCGCACGCTGTTGCCAGCTCGGAAACCGGTAGACCAATGGTCGTAAGTCCTGGTCCCCACCAACCGAAGCCGACATCGTCACCGAAACCTATGACAGACAGTTCTTCGGGTACACGTATGCGTTGCTCTAAGAGTTCTTCCAAGATTCCCTGCGTCATCTGAACCGAAGCTGCGACGATTGCCGTGGGCCGTACTTTACGAGATAGAAGCCGCCGCACGGCTTCGCGGCCAAAACCAACTTGAGCCGGGGAGCCCAATTCGACCAGCTCGTCTCGGTCCTTCGTCTCGAGGGGGAGAGCCCGCAGGAATCCCTTCAAACGCGCAGAGCCTGTCGGTAGCACGTCCGTCACGCCGATATATCCAATTCTCCGGTGACCCTGTTGCACAAGGTAATCGGTGGCATCGTACAGGGCCTGCGTATCATCGATTCCAAACCACTCCTCGCCGATAGCATTGTCGCCGCGGAGAAGTTGAACGTGCGGCCGCATTCTGAGCAGCCGGATGGTATCGCGGTGGGGCCGCGCGGTCGGAACAATGATGATGCCCGCGACGTTGGAGCTCGCCAATTCGCGAACGCTCCGCAACTCGGCCATCTTGTCGTCTCCAGTTTCTGACAGCGCCAGTTGGTAGCCGGCTTCCTGGAGGCATTTTGACAGCGCGTGAGCGATTGTGGCGTAAAAGCTATTACGGATGTCTGGTAGGACGAAGCCTACAAGGTTGCTCGAAACGCCTCGCATCATGCGAGCAGCGAGATTTCCTACGTAGCCAAGCTCGTCTGCGACTTGCGTAACCTTCTGTTTGGTCGATGCACTGATGCGCGGGTCGTCCGCCAACGCACGGCCAACAGTTGAAGGGGAAACTTGAAGACGCGCGGCGATGTCTTTGATAGTGACCATAGTGTTGAGCGGATGATTCTTCTGGATGATGTTTCCGCTTGCATCGTGAAGCTGCGGCAAGCGCCGAGTTCATCTTTAAGGCAGGCAGCGAGCCAAAATTGGCCACGCGCCGTAACAAGGCTTGCAGTTTCGAAAGAATTGCCGCCGAGGTCGCCGCTCTTCAAAGGGATGCAGCATTCTGCATCGCCTTCCCGTGTCGCGCTCGAGCGGTATGAAAGACGAACGTAGCATAGCGTTTCACCTTTCCTCCGATCTTCCCGTGCGCCCAGTCGCCCGTGCATCACTGCGATGCGCGCACCGTCAGTGAGCATGATCCGCACCAAGCAAACGATAGCACATTTTCAGCAGGCACGGAATTTCTCACTGAGGACAACTTCTGCATTGACGCGCGCGTTCACGGCCCCTACACTGCTACAAAAGTTGCGCTAACGTTAGCATAATCCCTGCAGAGAATGGAATTCGTCACTCGCGGCGACCGCGCGGTCAATCGGAGCGACTGTTGTTAACTAGGAGACATAGCGATGGAAACCCATGAACATGACGTGCGAAACGAACGCGTCACGCTCGTGCTGTTAGGAATAGGGTTCGGACTTGTGGGGTTCGACAGGTGGTTGATGGCGCCTCTGTTCCCGCACATGATGCACGACCTCAACCTTAGCTACTCAGAGCTGGGAAGCCTGATTGGGGTCATCGGAGTGACGTGGGGGCTTTGGTCAATTCTCATGGGGCCGCTGGCCGACCGGGTTGGTCGAAAGAAAATTCTGATTACCACGATGGTCGCATTTTCTGCACTTTCGTGCGTCTCGGGGCTTGCAACTGGGTTCATTAGCTTGCTCGTTCTTCGTGGTGTCATGGGTATTGCTGAAGGCACGTTCTCGCCGGCGAGTATTGCAGCGAACAGCGACGCTTCCCACCCCGCTCGTCGCGGCCTGAATCAAGGTCTACAGATCAGCATGATTCCGTTGATGGGACTCGGCTTCGCTCCAATCGTAGCGACGCAGTTGCTGGAGTGGGTTCCTAACTGGCACTGGGTTTTCATGCTCTCGTCCATTCCGGGCTTCATTGTTGCATTCTTAATTTATCGCTGTATACACGACCGGGTGCCTGCGAGCGTTACCGAAGCGCTACGCCATGAAGCCCCCCTTCGATGGCTAGACCTGTTTTCCAGCCGTAACGTCACCGTGGCGACAATCGCAATTCTCTGCGCGATGGGCGGCATCTTCGTTATCGGGGCCATGGTTCCGACGTACCTGGTAACGGTGATTCGCCTTGATTCTCGTAGCATGGGTCTTGTTGCCTCCGCGGTCGGATTTGGCGGCTTCGTTGGCTGCTTCGCGCTCGCTGGCCTCTCTGACTATGTCGGACGACGTCCGACAGCGATTTTTGGTTTCGTCTGCGCTGCCATCATCCTCTTCTTTTTCTCTCGCGTTGGCGCAAACCCGTGGTTGTTGTTTGTCCTTCTGTTTGGCGTAGCGCTGTTTGCGATGGGACTACTCAGTCTGTTCAGCGGCCCAGTTGCTACTGAGGCGGCGCCCCTAGGCCTGATTGCATCCACGATTGGTTTCGTGTCCGGCGTTGGTGAGACTTTCGGTGGTGGCGTTGCGCCGGTCATCGCTGGGTTTGTCGCACAGCACTTTGGTATCGCCAAGACGCTAGATTTTGCTTTATATAGCTTGGCGGTGGGCGCGATCGTCAGCTGCTTCCTGATCGAAACTGCACCGCGGCGCCGCAAGAACAACGGTGCTTTGCAGAGTGATGTCGCGATCCAGCGGGGCGTATCGGCAATAGGGACGAGGGCAAAGTAAGGGCCGGAAGGATCGGCTCGATGGCGTTCCCTCGCAGACGAGGGTTCATTGGAGGAAGGTACGCTGATGAGATACGCATTTGCTAACGTGTCCAGTGCTGGCTCTCAACCATTTCCGGTGATAGTGATGGAGGAGCGAGCGCTGGCGCTGGCACACTGGGCGTCGCGCGGGTTAAACGGCGTTCATTCGATGCGCGCGCTGATGGAATCTTGGGACGTCAACGCACGGCAGCTGAGGGAAATCGCGTCGGAGTCAGCGACGCGCGAATTGATTGCAACAGTAGGTGTTCCACTGGCGCATCTGACGATTCACGCTCCTGTCGCCCCGTCTCAGGTCTACTGCACGATTGGCAACTATCGTGCGCAATTGCTCGAGGCAGCAGTTGACTCCGCAAGTCACCTCGACGCTCAAGAAGTAGAGGAGCATCGAAACGCTACGCTCAAGTCGATTGAAGAGCGGCGGCGCACTGGAGAACCATACATTTGCATGAAGGGTACTTCTTGCATTTCCGGTCCCCACGACTCGTTGCGCATCTCTCAAGGGTTGACGTCGCTCGATTGGGAGGTCGAGGTCGGTGTCGTCATCGGTCGCCGCCTGAAAGATGTTAGTTCGATTGAGGCGCTCGAAGGCATCGCAGGATACTGCGTTGTGAACGACATCACGCTGCGCGAGCGGATCTTCCGAGCGGATATGCCTCAGATGGGTACGGACTGGATTCAATCCAAAAGCCGGCCCGGGTGGTTGCCGGCAGGCCCTGTCTTGATGCCCGCGTGGAACGTCGAAGACCCCAGCGCCTTCAGACTGCATCTGAGCCTGAATGGGGAGTCAATGCAAGAGGGAAGCGCAACTGACATGATTTTCGGTATCGGGGAGCAGTTGGCGTACTTGTCCTCGCTGGTCGGTCTCGAGCCGGGGGACCTCGTCTGCACAGGTACGCCTGCTGGAATCGGAACCCACTACTCACGGTACCTTCGCCCTGGTGACGTCATCGAAGCCACCGTGGACGGCCTCGGAACTCAGAGAACAAAATGCATTCCTTAATCAAATAAAAGGTGCTAACGCACCAAGAACCAGGAGAAAGAATGAAACGATTAGTTATGCTTGCGGTTGCAACGGCGGCATTTGTCATGCTTCTGTCGGCCGCGATGGCTCAGGGCGCTGCTTCCAGCGGTGTGGCTGCTACCGCTTCGCAGGTGCAACCCGTCTCTGCTCCGATGACCAAAGTGCAACAGAAAGCAAAAGCTAAAGTCGAACGCAAGGAGACTAGACGTCAGGCACGAGCTGCCCGGAATGCAGAGCTCAAACGACTGGAAAAGAACGGATTCGGCCCGCAGGCGTCGCCAGCTCAGTATCCAGAAAATATGACAAACGCTGAGCGAAAGGCCGCCGCTCAGTCGAAGAGCGCAGTTCCGGCGTCGACTCCCGGCCAATAACTGCATCGTCTGAACGTCCTAGCAAGAGCACGGCGAGTCGAGGGTCACCATCTCAAATCGAGAGACGGACGTTCCTTGGCGAGATGAAAACATGGATGGAGGAGCGCATGGAACCGAAGCAATACACCGCATTAGCAAAAATCCTGCACTGGACAATGGCAATTGTCATCATAGTCGCCTGGGGTGTCGGCTATTACTCGAGCACGTTGAGCGTCCCGCAGAAGATTCAGGCTGACAGTATCATGCTGCACAAGTCCATCGCGACGCTAACAATTTTCCTGCTCGCCGCACGAATCGCGTGGCGGTTGACGCACCGGCCGCCCGAGACGACGAAAGACCTTCACAACTTCGAGCGTCAGGCGGGGAAGTTAGGTCATCTCGTGCTTTACATCTGTATGTTGGCGCTCCCAGTTGCAGGATGGCTATGGAGCTCTGCAGCTGGATATCCGATCCCGGTTGCACACCTGTTCTCCTTGCCGCCTTTGATGGCCAAGACTCCCGCGCTTGTCCCAATCTTCAAGCAAATCCACATCTATCTTTCGTACCTGCTGGCGTTCCTCGTTTGCGGACACGCTCTCATGGCGCTGAAGCACCACTTCATCGACAAAAACGAATCCCTGAAATCAATGGTGCCCGCTTGGTTAGCGCGGAGAATCGGACGTGAAAAACCGGCAAGTCGCTCAATATCGATCTGAGCGGGTCGAAGAACTGACCCGTCAAAAGAATACCCTTAATGCAGCTCGAAGTATCGCAAACCGTCCTGCAGTTGGGAATTTTGAGAGCTGGTTCGGTTTAGAAAGACCGAAATCTTGAATGGCCCTCAGATTAGCAAGCACGTTTATCGGCGCCGTGTGAAGCAGGCCCAGAGCAACTATTCGCTCCCAGCGATTTTGCGGAGCATCAAGTCGTAGCTTCCGCGCTACATATGGAACACGAATGAGAAAGCAATTGTATGGGCTATGCCTGTTAGGGTGCACATCGGTCGCGCATGCGCAAACGAGTATTACGTTGTACGGGCGCATTGACAATGGAATTCAGTATGAAGGCGGTTTGCCTACGGGCGGTCTGGTCAGTGCCCAGAGCGGCGACTGGGGATGTTCTTGGTTTGGATTACTTGGATCCGAGGACCTTGGTGGCGAAAGCAAACTGCTCTTTCGGCTGGAAGGCCAGATCGATACTATGACAGGGGCGTCGGAAGGCAGCCTATTTGGTCGACGCGCGACAGTGAGCCTCGAAAATGTGCGCTACGGCACATTCACGCTTGGCAACCTCGGCGCCAGCGAACTCTCGCAAGACAGCTGGGCCGTCGATCCACAGGCAATGCAGCGGTACTCGGTAGTTACGCTGGTGCGTGCCCGAAATTGGGCGATGGCGTCAAACGGCCTTGCCTATGAGACTCCGGCGTGGGCGGGGCTTACGCTCAAGGGGCAGTATGACCTCACTAACAACACGAGCTGGAACAAGGCGACTACATCGACCGGGCAGGGACGTTCGGATGGCCTCGAAGCGATTTACCACTACGGAGATGCGCATCTGCGTGTCATCTATGACGAAATACGGGGCCCGAATGGTTCATTCAACGACGTGTATGCGCACTCGCGCTCCGTTCTAGCGGCGGGACGATACGTGTTTGGGGCGGTGCAGCTTTATGCTGGATATCAGCATCTGAGTGCGCCAAATGCCACGAACGCAAGCGTCGGCGTCGCTGACTCCTCGCAGCCCGCCGGTGTCTCCGCTCCCTCTCGGGTAGATCACGAGTGGCTTGGAGCCTTCTGGCGAGTCAACGTCGAAACGGGGCTTACCGCTGCTATCTATCACTCGCACGCGAACCACGGCAATGGAAATGCGACACTCTATACGCTGGGGAGCACCTATCTCCTTTCAAAGCGGACATTTCTGTATGCGGAGACTGGCTATCTCCACAATGGCGCGACCTCAAACATCGGTCTGAGTAGTGGTCCTTATGGAAACAACGATTACGACCAGGCCTCAAACATCGCATCGAACAGCAACCCAGACTATGGGCATAGTCAGTTTGGGGTATTCGCTGGGATCATGACACAGTTTTGAGCTACCACCCCGCCGTTTTAAACCATGGTAGCGGCTCGCGAAACCGCCGGACATTGGATCGCCCCTTCAACGGTAAGTGTGTGCACCTTTATCCGTCGGCGCTCGACTGAAATTGGCGCATTCTTTCAGTTCCGTTTCACTCGTGGTTGCGCGGCGTCTGAAATCGATTTCGGATACATTCAGAGGCGGGTCTAGGGTAAGGTGACGGCTTTATTCGCACTGGACGCTCTCTCAGGTTCTGGTCTATGCCCCGCGATAGTCCAGAGGCCTTTTCGCCGACCCTTTCGGGTCGGCATTTTTTTGTGCGCTACATTTTGCCGAATGACGGAAGATCGGCTTGTGAGAAAGAGCCTAGGCTCTGGCGAAATCACAGTGCGCACAAGAAAGTATGCGGGCGGATCGTTGCAATGCTGTGTCGCTTTCGCCCTTCTCGTAGATAGATATACTTTGGTTTCTCGACACGAAGAGTGTGTGCGTCGAGTGTCGTTCAGCGCGAGCGGTTCATACTGGAGTGGGGACGATCGCCAGAATCAAGCGACGTTGATTAGACTGAGTTGAGAATCCATCCGTGCGCATCGACGTAACGAGGACGGTGATTGTGGGGAGTTCGGGTTCCGAAAAAAGCTGGCTTGCCGAACGGATCGAAATCGCTTGGAAGCGCCCGCTAGAGATCTGGATTCGATTCATCGGCTTCGGGGCGGATACAACGTTGCTCGGGGCGCGACGAGTCCGTCAAGTTGCTTCGAAATGCTGCGAAAGCATCGTTGGGTTGTTGAAGGTGTACACGGTTCGCTAGTCGATGAGATCCGTGACCGCTCCGCCGCGCTTTTCTGACTGTGTCTTGACGAAGCAGAACGCGTCGAAAACATCGACAACAAGGTATCCGTCGCGAAGGAGACATGGCAGCATTCGCCTCCCTGCTGGAGTGGGGTTCGACGTATCGAAGCCGTCGGGATCGAGTTCCTTCATTGGCCATAGGAAACTGTTTGAGGAGTACGGGTTGCAAGCGGTGGCTTCGCTCGTTCGGACAGTTCTCTGGGATCTTTAAGTGGAACGTCAGGGGCGATCATGCTGCCGATTTAATCGCAGGCGGCGTGGTGAAGTGTACCTCATCCATACAACTACACTTGTAGCCTCGAGCTTTCTATCGCCGGCTCGCCGAGCAACCCCAAGTTGGTGCACTTGCCACTGGGCGTTGATTTATTTGCAACGGTTCAGCAACTTCGCGCCCCCTCGAGCTGCTCCGGGCTGCCATCCCCCTGATGGCTTGGAGCTCAAGAGGCGGGCGTTTCGGTTAGCAGTGCGTCAGACGCTTATCATCTGTTGGTTTTGCAACGTAGTTTTTTGAGGTAGGCCGCAGACGCTTTCGACGAGCGACCGGAACCACTGATGGGCGGCATGGGAATGGACGCGCTCATGCCAAACCAACTTATAAATCAGCTTTTCAGTCTGAAATGGAAGTGCTTTGGCGAGCAGTCCGTATTCGCGGACGATATTTCGACCGTGACCATCAAGGAATGCGCTGGGTACGCATGTCAGCAGCTCGCTACTTGCGATGATTCGCAGTGCGTCGGCGAAGTGATTGACGATCACCGGAATCGTGCGTGAGCGTCCGTGCAGACTGAGCCATCCGTCTATAACTCCGAGATCTATGCCAGAGGGCGTGACCAGCACATGAGACGCTGCGACGAATTGATCCATATCCATCGCGTCGCGCAATGTGTGGTCTGCCCGCATCACGCACACATAGTGGTCGGTCCGTAGCCCCTGGACATGAATATCGCGCGGTAGTGACGGAAACATGCCAACAGCGCAATCGAGCGCCCCGCGCTCAATTGCCTCTAATGAGTTGGTGTTCGTGTGAAAAGAGAACGCCAGTTTCGCGTGAGGTGCGACCTCATGCAGCCGAAGCGCTATTGCACTAACTGCTTCTCCTGCCAGACTGTCAGTCACAGCAATCCGAAAGCTAGTCGCGTCGGAGCGTGGATCGAAATGCGCAGGCGCTATCGATGCCCTTATCACGGCCAGGGAGCGATGGAGTTCGGGCCAGATCGCCAGCATTCGAGGTGTCGGCTGAACGCCATCCGCCACCTTCAGAAAGAGCTGATCCCCGGTCATTTCCCGCGCGCGACGAAGAGCGTTACTTAGTGCAGGTTGGGTCATCGACAGACTAGCGGCAGCGCGTGTCACGTTTTTCTCGAGCATGATGGCTTCGATAGCGACGAGGAGGTTAAGGTCAAGCCTCATGATTATTCACCGAATTGATAACGATCCCACGAAATCTAAATTAGACGTGCAAGATCTTTTGATCGATAGTGCTCGCACACATCCCCGCAGGACTCCCGCGCTTCTACCCCTAACCTAATATATCACCAGGATTCGTATCATGAATGACCGTACCCTCGTCGACCCGCTGCCGAAGCTCACCGGGAAGATCAGTGCGGAGCGCATCCGTCTTATGCGCACGCCTCGCCCTCCGGAGGGAGTGATCGAAAAGCTCAGGCGCATTCCCGACGCGACGAGCGTCGTCGCGGACGTGATGGACGAGCTCGGAATCATCGGCGCCGTGGGCGCCTCGGTCCTCAAGCCGACGTTGCCGAACGCAAGCATCGTCGGGCCGGCGCTTACGGTGCGCAACGTAATGCAGCGCGAACACGTCTATGAGACCGCGCGGCTTCATGTGAACCGCATGGCCGAGTTCGAGGCGCACAACCTCGCACTACCGGGCGATGTGGTCGTAATCGACGGTGTGGCGGGCATCTCTAACATGGGCGGCATCTCGGCTCAGACCGGTAAGCGCCAGGGAGAGGCCGGGGCGATTGTTTCGGGCGGCATCCGCGACGTGGGTCACTCGCGACGTGCGGAATACCCGATGTGGGCCACGGAAATCACGCCTGTCACCGGGAAATGGCGTATCGAAACCGTCGAGATCAATGGCGATATCCAGATTGCAGGCATCCGTGTTTCGCCCGGCGATATTGTGGTCGCCGATGAAACCGGCGTTTGTTTCATTCCTGCCGCACACGCGGAAGAGGTAGCCGACCGGGCCCTCGCGAAAGCGAATTTCGAAATTGAAAAGTGTCTTGCAATCGATGCGGGTACCGCGGTCGCCGACCTGCCGAGCAAAGAGTGATCGTTATGGCCAACCAATTTCCCAAACTGCGCGTCGCGGTGCTCGACGACTATCAAGACGTCGTACGAACGCTCGACTGTTTCAGTACGCTGCAAGGTCATGAGATAACCATCTGGAACGACTCCGTGCCGGATGCGGATATGCTGGCAGAGCGATTGATCGACGCTGATGTCCTCGTGCTGATGCGCGAACGAACGAGAGTGGATGAAGCGCTTCTCAGCCGCTTGCCGAACCTCAAGCTAATTAGCCAGAACGGTCACGTTCCGCACATCGATCTCGCCGCCTGTACACGCCATGGCGTGATTGTCTCTTCAGCGCTGACGTCGCGTCCTTCATATTCCACTGTGGAATTCACCTGGGGTCTGATTCTGGCGGCGATGCGCAACATTCCCCTGGAAGCTGCTGCTCTGCGGCGCGGCGCGTGGCAGAGCACGGTGGGGCTCGGCTTGCGAGGCCGCACGCTTGGTATCTATGGCTTCGGCCGGCTGGGTTCGATGGTCGCACGGATCGGTGTCGCGTTCGGTATGAACATCCTGGTCTGGGGACGTCAGGGATCATTCGATCGAGCGCAGGCGGAAGGCTTCTCGATCGCGCAGAGCAAAGAAGCCCTTTTCGCACAGTCGGATGTGCTGAGTCTTCATCTGCGGCTGAATGCGGAAACGGTTGGCCTCATCGGCCTCGACGAACTCTCGATTATGAAACCGACGGCACTTCTCGTGAACACCAGCCGGGCCGAACTCATCAAGCCCGGAGCACTGGTGGCCGCGCTGCGCGACGGCCGCCCCGGCAAGGCAGCCATCGACGTATTCGAGCACGAGCCGCTGACTGATCCGGCTGACCCATTGCTTACGCAGCCGAACGCCTTGTGCACCCCGCACCTCGGCTACGTCGAACGGGACAATTATGAGTTTGGCTATGGCAACGCATTCGATCAGATCGTGGCCTTTGCGAGAGGCACGCCGATTAACGTACACAACACGGATGTGCTGAAACAAGGAGAACCGCAATGAATCTCGAGTTGGAAGGAAAAGTCGTTTTGATCACCGGTGGTAGCAAAGGAATCGGTCTCGCCTGTGCACGCGCATTCGCGCGAGAAGGTGCACGGGTGGTCATTGTGTCGCGTGGCGAGGAGAACCTGGGCACCGCACAGGCGGCTCTGGCGACGGAAGGCATCGACGTGACAACGATCGCAGCCGATCTCGCCAAAAGCGCGGAAGCAGAAAGGGCGGTGATGGCGGCAGAAGACAAGGTCGGACCCATTGCAGTGCTCGTCAATTCCGCAGGCGGTGCCGTGCGTGTGCCGCCGAGCGAACTGACGCCCGACAAGTGGCATGTCGCGATGAACGCTAAGTTTTTTACCTACATGAACGTGATGGACTACGTCCTGCCGCGAATGGTCGCGCGTCACGCTGGCTCCGTGGTGAACATCATCGGCACCGCCGGGAAGGTCGCCTCGCCGATTCACATTCCGGGGGGCGCCGCGAATGCGGCGTTGATGTTGGCTTCTGCAGGTCTGGCCGCGGCCTGGGGACACGCTGGCATTCGCGTGAACGTCATTAATCCTGGCGCCACCATGACAGGTCGGGTGCAGATGTCGCTCGAGGCGGAGTCACGCGCGACAGGCAACTCGCCCGAGGACATCCTCCGCCAGAACATCAAACGCATACCACTAGGACGCTATGCCAACCCGGAGGAGGTGGCGGACGCGGCACTCTATCTTGCAAGCGCACGTGCATCTTATGTCACCGGCGCTTCGCTAACCATGGACGGCGGTTTGACACCCCTCGTCGCGTGACAGGTTAGCCGGTTGAAATCAACACAGGAGGAGACAAGATGTTCAGCTGGTATCGCGAGCTAACAAAGCGCGAGCGAAATACGTTCTGGGGTTGCTTTGCGGGATGGGCGGTCGACGCGATGGATGCACAGCTCTTCAGCTTTGTGCTTCCGGTGCTGATCGCCGTCTGGGGCATGACGACCGCACAGGCAGGCTATCTGGCAACGGCTACGCTCATATCGGCGGCCGTGGGTGGCTGGGCCTGCGGCTACCTCGCAGACCGCTATGGTCGGGTCCGCGTGATGCAGTTCACCATCCTCTGGTTCTCGGTGTTCACCTTCATCGCGGGTTTCACCCAGAACTTCGAACAGCTCATTGCGGTGCGTGTGCTGCAAGGGCTAGGCTTCGGCGGCGAGTGGGCATCCGGTGCGGTCCTGATGGGCGAGATCATCAGGCCGGCGCATCGCGGTAAAGCGGTTGGCACAGTGCAAAGCGGCTTTGGCATCGGTTGGTGCGCGGCGGCCGGACTGGCCGGCATCATCCTCGCGCACGTCCCGGCAGATTTTGCATGGCGTTGTCTGTTGATGATCGGTGTGCTGCCTGGATTCCTCGTGCTGTATCTGCGCCGGACAATCGAGGAGCCGGACCTTTACCAACAGACTCGCGCTGCGATAAAGGCCGGTGGCCACGCTCCCAGTCTTATCGAGATCTTCCGTCCCGGTATGTTCCGCATAACCGTTCTCGCGTCGCTGCTGGCGTTCGGCGTGATCGGGGTCGGAGGCGCTATTGTAAACTGGCTGCCGACGTTCATGAAAACGGTCCGTCACCTGTCGCCGGGTGCGTCCGGGTATTACGTGTTCCTCGTCACAGGCGGCTCGTTCTTCGGATTTTTGGCAAGTGCGTACCTTTCTGACGTGCTCGGCCGGCGGAGGACATTCCAACTCTTTCTGGTGTGCTCGTGGCTGGTGACGATCGCCTATATGTTCCTGCCGCTGTCAGGCTGGTGGCTCATCGTGATGGGCGTCCCGTTCGGCTTCTTCACGATCGGCAACTACGCTGCGCTAGGTCCTTTCTTCACGGAACTCTTTCCGACTGCAGTACGTGGAAGCGGCCAGAGTTTTGCGTACAACTTCGGAAAAGCTGCCGGCGCGGTTGCGGTCGCTTGTATCGGGATCCTCGCCCAGCGGATCAGTCTCGCGGAGGCCATCGGTTCAGTTGCGCTGCTTGGCTATAGCGTTGCGGTTGTTGCGACGCTCATGCTGCCCGAGACAAAAGGGATCAGCCTGACCCCGGGGCTCGGGGAGGCCGCCGAACAGGCTGACCGGTCCATCGAAGCAAAACAGCAGCCGCTGCCGGGCAGGTCTTGATCGTACGTGTACACCGCAGATTCAACGCAGAAATGATAGGAGAAAACAGATGGTCCAATCGATGACGGATATTCCGGCTGATGTCGCCACTCAAGAGACGGATCTGACCGGCCACCGTAAGAGTTTCACGATCGAGGGGATTGCGCACAAATTCCCCGTGCCGAACGCAAGCCGGATCGGCAATTTGATCGTATCGAGTGCGATTCACGCCGTTGACCCGGTAACGCGCGCGATGCCGGACGATCTGGTAGCTCAGTGCGCGCTCGTTTTCGCCAACATGCAGGCGACGGTGGAAGCAGCGGGGGGCAGCACCGACGACATCATCAAGATGACCGTCTACCTGCGTGATCGGGGCAACAGGGGACCGCTAAACGACGAGTGGGTGCGGATGTTTCCAGATGCCGACTCTCGACCCGCTCGCCATTCGCAGCTTCTGCTGGTGGAGGGACCTTCCCTAATCCAGTGCGACTTCATTGCGGTCGTCAAAGATCGCACTTGAGCACGGCTGGGTGTCCTGCGCGGCGCACGGAACTCGCGAAGACGGCACCCCGACGGGCGGCAACACAAGGAGACCACAATGACGAGTGACAGTTCGATCAGTCTTTCGCGACGCTCACTTCTCGCAGCGGGATGCATCTGCCTAGGATGTGCGGTGAGCGGGCCGCTGCTTGCAGGCGTGCTGAGCGTCGAGACCGGGACACCGGAATTCTATCGCTTGCTGGTCGGTGATTACGAAGTAACCGTACTCTCGGACGGTAAGAGTCCCCTGCCGGCGATGAGGCTCCTGCAGGGCAATGCGGCGTCGATTGCCGATGCGCTGAGGCGAAGCGCTTTGGGCGAAGAGGTCGAGACTTCCCATAACTCCTTTCTAGTGAATACGGGCAAGAGGCTTGTACTCGTCGATGCGGGGGCCGGTTCATTGCTAGGACCGCGTACCGGAAGACTGCTGACTAATCTTCGTGCTGCGGGCTATCGGCCGGAGCAGGTCGACGAGGTCTATCTCGCTCACATGCACGCGGACCATATCGGCGGTTTGATGTACGGAGATCAACTGTCGTTCCCGAACGCGATTGTCCGCGCCGACCAGCGCGATAGCAACTATTGGTTGAGCGAGGACAACATGCAGGCCGCGCCTGAAGCGGCCAAGCGGTTTTTCCAGGCTGCCTTGCTTTCATTATCTGCGTATATCAATATCGGCAGGCTCAGAACATTCGACGGAATCACGGAACTTGTTTCAGGTATTACAACGCGGCCGGCATACGGACATACGCCGGGTCATACGATGTATGAGGTGCAAAGCAGGGACGAAAGACTATTGCTTTGGGGCGACATTGTCCATGTTGCTGCTGTCCAGTTTGGCGATCCGAGCGTCACTATCGGATACGACGTCGACCGGATCGAGGCTGAACAAGAGCATCTGCGCGTTTTTGGAGACGCGGCGCAAAACCGATACATGATCGGAGGCGCACACTTGCCGTTTCCTGGCCTAGGGCATGTTCATCGTGACGGTGGCGCGCGCTACACCTTTGCTCCCTTAAGTTAGTCGATGGTTCAGTTATCTAAAGAAAATAGACCGCGAAAAATCGTAGATACGGGAGGTCCGGCGCGGCGCTAGCCATTGCGCAACGTTGAGGCCATACCGACAGCTTTTTTGTAGATAGTAGTACTAATACAATAAAGTTAACCGGAGACATCATGAAGAAGGCAATCTTTTTACTGACTGCGATGGGATCGTTCGCAGGAACGGCAAATGCGCAAAGCAATGTGACGCTGTATGGACTTGTTGACGCCGGATTCGCCTATGCGAACAACGTCGGCGCGCAAAAACTCTACACGGCAAGTTCAGGAAACGTCCAAGGCAGCCGCTGGGGTCTGCGCGGAACTGAGGATCTCGGTGGCGGTCTGCGGGCGTTGTTCGTGCTAGAAAATGGATTCAATCCGTTCACCGGACGACTGAATCAGGGAGGTGACCTGTTCGGACGACAGGTGTATGTCGGCCTGGCGATGGACAAGTATGGCTCGATCCTGCTGGGCCGGCAGTATGATTCCGTGGTTGACTACACGGGTCAACTGGAGGCTGCCAGCCAATGGGCGAGCTTCTATGGCGGCCACGCGGGCGACCTGGATAATATGAACAACACGAACCGGGTAAATAATGCGGTCAAATATGCAAGCGCAAACTACCATGGTCTGACGTTCGGCGGGCTATACAGCCTCGGTGGGGCAGCTGGCAATTTCAACCGCAATCAGATCTGGTCAGGTGGCGTCAACTATTCCCAAGGGCCGCTTACTCTCGCTGCGGCCTATCTGAATGTCAAGAACCCAAACTACTCTTTCTTCGGTAACAACGCCTCTTCGTCCGCGTCCGCGACGAACATGTCAGGGTCCCAGGTGTATTCAGGATTCGCATCTGCCAGGACGCAGCAGGTGATCTCGACGGGAGCGGCTTATGTGCTGGGCTCAGCCACGTTGGGTGCGACTTATAGCAATACGCAGTTTCGAGGCCTGGGCGAAACAGCAGTCACAGGTCAACCTGCCGGATCGGCGAGATCGGGCGACGCGAAGTTCCATAACGTTGAAGCCAACTTCAAGTATCAAGTCACGCCATATTTGCAGTTGGGAGCGGCATACGACTACACGAAAGGTTACAGCGTCACGAGCGAAAAGATCCATCAGGCGATGCTGGGCGCTGACTACTTCCTCTCGAAGCGAACCGACCTTTACGCGGTTGGCGTCTATCAGCATGCTTCGGGGAAGAACTCGTACGGGGGCAACGCTACCGCGCAGATAACGACGCTCTCACCGTCCTCATCGCAGAACCAGGTCGCGGCGATCCTCGGTATTCGCTCAAAGTTCTGATTTCAAAACACGGTTGTCCGGGGTCCGACGGGAACCCAATGCGCATGATCGGTAGGTTCGGCAGCACTTTTCGAGTGTATTGCGGGAATACGCGCCGGTCCTGCGCGTCATGTCTTCGTTGAACCCCAGCAAGACGGCCATCCAGACAGTGCGGGTACGTGGGATAGCTAATTGTCCGAATTGGACGCTGAAGGTCATTTTGGATGCGCAGGATGCGCGCTGGAAATTGCAAAGGAGGTTTCGTTGCTGATCGGAATTCCCAAGGAGACGCGAGCGTTCGAAACACGCGTCGCCGCGACGCCCGAAACGGTCAAGAAGTACGTGTCCCAGGGCCATAGAGTTACCGTACAGCGCGGTGCAGGAACGGCCGCGAGTTATCTGGACGACGCGTACGCAGATGCGGGTGCCGAACTTGCCGATGCGCTTGCCGCATTAGGCGCAGAACTCGTTCTCAAGGTTCAAAGCCCGACCGATTCAGAACTGCCGCTTCTCAAACGAGGCACAGTGCTGATCGGCATGCTCGAGCCGTTCAATAACGAGAACGCATTGAAGCTAGCAGCTGCGGGCATCACTGCGTTTGCGCTCGAAGCCGCGCCGCGCACGACGCGTGCTCAAAGCCTCGACGTACTGTCATCTCAAGCCAATATTGCGGGCTACAAGGCCGTGCTGCTCGCAGCCGACCTATACCCGCGCTTCATGCCGATGCTGATGACGGCCGCAGGCACTGTGAAAGCCGCGCGTGTGCTGGTCCTCGGCGCTGGCGTCGCGGGCTTGCAGGCGATCGCGACGGCGAAGCGCCTCGGCGCCGTGGTCGAGGCGTCGGACGTGCGACCTGCTGTGAAGGAGCAGATTGAATCGCTCGGTGCGAAGTTCCTAGATGTGCCATACGAAACCGACGAGGAGCGCGAAGCCGCCCAAGGCATCGGCGGTTACGCGCGGCCGATGCCGTCTGCATGGCTCGCGCGTCAGTCAGCCCTCGTTCACGAACGGGCGATACAGGCCGACGTCGTCATCTCGACGGCGCTGATTCCTGGCCGCCCCGCGCCGACGCTACTTTCCGTTGAAACCGTGCAGGCGATGAAGCCCGGCTCGGTGGTGATCGATCTCGCAGCCGGACGTGGTCCCGAGTACGGAGGCCGGCGCGGAGGAAACTGTCCGCTGACAGACGCGGACACCGTCGTCGTCAAGCATAGCGTGACCCTCGTGGGCCACACAAACCTCGCGTCGATGGTTGCATCGGACGCTTCGGCGCTGTACGCACGCAATCTGCTCGATTTCATGAAGCTGATCGTCACGAAGGAAGGCACGCTCAATATCGATCTCGCCGATGACATCGTTGCGGCCACGTTGCTGGTGCGTGATGGCGAAATCACGCACAAGGCTTAGGAAGGAGGCGGGCAATGGAAGTCATTAACCATACCGTGATCAACCTGATCATTTTCGTGCTTGCGATCTACGTCGGCTACCACGTTGTCTGGAACGTGACGCCCGCTTTGCACACGCCGCTGATGGCCGTGACAAACGCGATTTCCGCAATCGTGATCGTGGGAGCGATGCTCGCGGCGGGGCTCACCGTCGGCGGCACGGGCAAGCTCTTCGGCACGGTTGCTGTCGGGCTCGCGGCGGTGAACGTATTCGGCGGCTTCCTTGTAACAAGACGGATGCTGGAAATGTTCAAGAAGAAGGAGCCCAAAAATGTCGCCGGGACAGGCAACTCAACGGGGAAGGGGGCGTAAATGAACCTCAATCTTGTCAGTATGAACGTAGTTACGCTCCTGTATCTCGTCGCTTCGGTCTGTTTTGTCCAGGCGCTCAAGGGGTTGTCCAATCCAAAGACCTCGCGGATGGGGAACACGTTCGGCATGGTCGGCATGGCGATCGCGATTCTGACGACCGTCGCGCTGATAGCGAAGCAGGCCGCTGTGTTTGGTTCGAATCTTTCGTTCGGCTTGTCCCTGGTGTCCGTCGCGCTCGTGCTTGGCGGCGGTATCGGCGCGTTCGTCGCTGCGCGCGTCGAGATGACGAAGATGCCGGAACTTGTCGCGGCGATGCACTCGCTGATCGGTATGGCGGCAGTGTGTATCGCGTACGCGGTGGTGTCCGAGCCGACTGCGTTCGGGCTTGGCGCCGAAGACGGTATTGCGGGCTTGCTGCCCTATGGCAACCGGATCGAACTCTTTATTGGCACCTTCGTCGGCGCGATTACATTCAGCGGTTCGGTCATCGCATTCGGCAAACTGTCAGGAAAGTACAAGTTCCGGCTGTTTCAGGGCGCGCCGGTCGTGTACTCGAGGCAGCATCTGATTAACCTGCTGCTTGCGATTGCGATGATCGTCTCCGGCGTGATCTTCGTTGGCACGCAATCGTGGGTGCCGTTCATCATCATGACGCTAATTGCGTTTGCGCTGGGCGTGCTGATCATCATCCCGATTGGCGGTGCGGACATGCCCGTGGTCGTGTCGATGCTGAACTCGTACTCGGGCTGGGCAGCGGCGGGCATCGGCTTCTCGCTGAACAACGCGATGCTAATTATCGCGGGCTCGCTGGTCGGCTCCTCAGGTGCGATCCTGTCGTACATCATGTGCAAGGCGATGAACCGCTCGTTCTTCAACGTGATTCTGGGTGGCTTCGGCGGCGAGGCGGCGGCGGCGAGCGGAGGTGTCGCGGCTGAGCAGAAGCCGGTGAAATCAGGGTCGGCGGAAGACGCTTCGTTCATGCTCAGCAACGCCGAGACGGTCGTGATCGTGCCGGGGTATGGTCTGGCTGTCGCGCGCGCACAGCATGCGCTGAAGGAGTTGACCGACAAGCTCGTCGAGCAGGGCATCGACGTGAAGTACGCGATTCACCCGGTCGCGGGGCGGATGCCGGGGCACATGAACGTACTGCTGGCGGAAGCCGAAGTCCCGTATGAGATCGTCCATGAAATGGAAGACATCAACGGTGAATTCGGCCAGGTCGATGTGGTGCTGGTCCTTGGCGCGAACGACGTGGTGAATCCGGCTGCGAAGGTTGATCCGAAGTCGCCGATCGCGGGGATGCCGATCATCGAGGCCTACAAGGCGCGCACCGTCATCGTCAACAAGCGGTCGATGGCAGCGGGGTACGCCGGTCTCGACAACGATCTTTTCTACATGGACAAGACCATGATGGTCTTCGGCGACGCAAAGAAGGTCATCGAGGAAATGATTAAGGCGGCCTAGCGGCTTCCGCACTTCCCGAAGGATAGATCGACGGCTGCCGTCCCGATCGTCCTCACCATAAGCCTTCCCGACGGCGCACGGCACTCCGGACAGTGGCATGTGCCTGCGCTGGCTTCAGAGATTTCAACCGCTTCCGAGGGATACAACTGGATGCCTTGGAGGTCTTTCCCGAGATGAAGGAGCAATCATGAAGACGACTTTCCGCAATCTGGTGATGGCTGCAGCCGTGCTGATGCAGACCGGCATGGCGCACGCCGAAGGCGGCGCGATGGGGGTGTTTGTTGCGACCCCTGAGCAGCTCTCTGTCAGCGAAAGCGCGTCGAAAACGGTCGGCGTGTCCCAAGTCAACGGGCAGAGCGCGCAGGTCCTCTATGGCGACCCGACGAAGGCCGGGCTCTATACCGTGCTGCTGCGACTCGACGCCCACAAGCGCATTATGCCGCTCTCGCACCCGGACTCCCGCTTCGTGACAGTCCTGTCGGGAACGTTCTATATCGGCTTCGGCGACAAGTACGACCAAACGGGGCTCAGGGGACTTCCGCCAGGCGGCATCTACACTGAGCCCGCACACGTCAACCATTTCGGCGAGACGCGGGATGAGCCCGTGCTCGTCGCTATCACCGGATACGGGCCCAGCGGAACGACTTACGCCAACCCGGCCGAAGCGCCCAAGCCCGGCAAGTGATTTTCGTTCATCAGGGTTTGTAGTGGGGAGCAGAAGGATAGTGAATCCGTTCTAGTGCCCGTGCCCGGTATTTCAAACTGCAGAGCCGGCGTCTAGGGCACGCCTGCCCTACCGCGGAACAGCGTCGCCGCAACAGGCAGTTGCTCGACGCGGTGCGACAACCATATCCATTCAGAAAACGAGGTGAACGAAGTGCACGCAACTTCCGAGCGTAGTCTCGAAGGCGTCCTATTAGCAGCGGCGCGCATGCTTTTGTCGGTCCCGTTCATTTGCGGCGGAATTCAGAATCTTCTGTCCTACGGCGGGTTCGTGGGGTACCTCGCATCGAAAGGGATGCCCATACCTTCAGTGTTGGCGGCGCCCTCTATAGCTACGGACCTGATCGGTGGCCTGCTTCTGGTATTCGGATTTCGTCTGAGACTGGTGGCGCCCTACCTCGCGCTATACACCCTGTTCACCGCCTTCGTCGGACATCCGTTCTGGCTGCTAGATGACCCGATGAGTCGGGGCGAGATGACTTTCCAGTTCTGGAAGAATTTGTCCATTGCGGGTGGTCTGCTTGGAACCGCCTTCTCCAGCATATCAGCGCAGAGCCGGGTAGCCGGCGGCCGCATCCTTCAGTAAATGGCGTCTTCGAAGTTGCCGAGAGCGGCTTAGGGGAGTGGGATGGTACAGCCGTATGAACGCCGTAGACCACGAACACTATTAGAACTACAAAGCAAAAAACGCGTTTTTTAGGAGACGATAATTGAAGAGGCATTTCGTTTTAGCGTCCAGCATTCTCATATCGCATGCTGCACACGCACAAAGCTCTGTCACGATGTACGGGATCATCGACAACGGTCTGTCATATGTGAGCGATCAGCGAACATCCACCGGAGCGGGGCATAGCAACGTCTTTGCATCGTCGTCAAATATTGTCGGCAACCGCTGGGGCCTCCTCGCATCCGAGGAACTTGGCGGAAAACTGAAGGCGCTATTCAGGCTTGAAGGAGGTTTTTCTGGTCAGACAGGTGGACTTCAGCAAGGTGGCCGCTTATTCGGCCGCCAGGCTTGGGTCGGACTCTCTGAGCCGGCTTACGGGACGGTCACGGTCGGCCGCCAGTATGACTCAGTTGTCGACTATCTCGCGCCTCGAAGCCTTGCGCAGAGTTTTGTTGGAGGCCTGGAATTTTCGCATCCGATGGACAACGACAACTTTTCTGACTTTTCCCGGCTGAATAACTCCATCAAGTATGCGAGCACCGATTTTCATGGCTTAAGATTTGGCGGGGTCTATGCATTGTCAAATACTGCTGGCGGTTTCAATGACAACCGCGCATTCAGTGCGGGAGCAACTTACGCGATCGGGACGCTGACAATCAGCGCGGCATACATGCAAATCGATCAACCGGGCAACGGGGTAACTGGAGCACTCGATGGATCCAGTGCCTCAGGCGATAGCACCTTCCACGCGGCGCGCCAGCAGGTCTGGGGCGTCGGTGCGAACTACGCTCTCGGTGCCGCGACGTTTGGACTCGTGTGGAGCGAGTCTCTACTGACCGATGCGACAGCTGTCAACCGTGGAAATTCGCTTGCGCCGGTCTCGACCGGCGCGCCGACCCACCTCCGCTTTAGCAACTATGAGGCAAACGTGCGGTACCTGGTTACGCCGGCATGGTCGCTCGCGGCGTCGTACACCTTCACTGACGGACGTTATTCGAATGTATCGGTTCTCGCGAAGCCCAGATGGAATCAGTTTAACGTGATGACTGGGTACTCGCTCTCCAAGAGCACGGACGTTTATCTGATGGCTGAATATCAGCATCTGAGCGGTGCAACCGGAACGATTTTCAGCGGCGCCTTTATCGGGGGCAGTGGGGGAGCGTCAGCCACAAACCGGCAGTTCCTCGCGAGCGCAGGGCTGCGCGTCCGCTTCTAGGAGGTCGGAGAACGGAAGGCACGCCGAGCGGCGGTTTGCCGCCCAGCAGTCCGCCTTGGCCCAAGCGGCGTACTCGCCATAAAAGGCTTGTCGGGTTCGCAGGCACGCTGTTCTCGCTTTTGCCGAGGCGCAGGCTCATTTGTCGCCCGCTGATAGGCGACAGACGGTGACAATCCGCCGTCCCGACTGATTCGGATCGCACAGAAATCGTTGGAATAAATGGGATCACAGATGAATAGTCGAATACTCGGATTTCTGGATTTCTTACAGTCGCGTGCGCATCGGCTGCGCAAGCGCAGACGAGCGTTATCTTGTACGGTCGTATCGATAACGGAGATGTGTGGCCTGCTGCCACGTTTGCTCCCTCTGCTCCCGCGGCGTTCGACCAACCGATGTTACGAGCGACGAGCTTCGGTGGTTGCCATTAAGAGCACGGACGTTTATCTGGCGGGTCGACCGGCGCGATGTGCAGCAACGCTTTTATCGGCAGATATGGGGGCTTCATCGGCAACCCGGCAGCGTCTCGCGAGCGCGGGGTTTCGTGTCCAACCCTAAGAGAGCAGAGGACGGGGCGGCCTCGGCGCGCGCCTATTGGACATCGCGAATTATGCAGACAAGCCCACTGCGCTGGCCACGTCGACGCGGCGCCGGACGGGTGCAGACGTGCTCGCGAGCATGTCCTCTGCGGCGCATTGCGATTCAATGTTCATGAACTACATACTTTCAAGCGCCGCAACATTGCTAACGTAAGCACTCTCGAATAGGCATTTTATTTGACTCCGAATCAATATTATGCTAGTGTAATGCTAACGATAGCGCAACTTAATGTTGCCGTAGTACGGCTGACGTGAGCAGCAACGTTCGTTCGATGTCGACAGCAACAAGTCGCTGCGTTGATACGTCTGGACGGCAATGAACTCAAGACGAGCACATAGCGTTGGTCGTCGATTCTTCAGGTGATGCGCAGCGATGCGTCTTGGCACCTGCAGACAGGAGGCTAAAGTGTATTTCAATGAGGGTTCCTTACGATGCGTTGTCGAAAAATGGTTTGGACGTGATTCTATTTCGTCCTTGAGGGTGAGCCGTGTCTGGCATGCGCGGTTGGGTCGAAATCATTGTGTTCGGGTCCAGTCGTCACGGCCCGAAAACGGCGTGATCATCTTTTTCTTTCGGCATGGCGACGGGAACTGGAACGTCTTTCCGCCCGGAGCCAGCCGGTCGGCATCGGCAGCTAGTGATCTTTGCTTTCAAGGGCCGTTTAAGAATGGCTTTAAATAATAGCGTTGGGCACATCCGGACTTGACGCTGCTTTGTAAGACTATCGAGTCCAATATAGGCCGACGGCATAAACGCGGGATCGGAAGGTAGTTCGGAGTAGGGTTGCCGGTCTGGCTGCCGATTGATTTGACCTTCGCTTCCGCGATGGCCCACGCCGTTCGCAAAGGCTGGCAAATAAACGGCCGTAATCTGCGCGTGGCCGTGCGCATTGATGTGCTGAGCAATACATGGCTCGCCTTAGGATCACGATCGGCAGAGCAGAATACAAGCCGACGAGCGGGCGGCAAGGAAAAGCGCAGGACCGTCGCGAAGACGCCATGACGCTCTTTTGCGACTAGTGATTAGGCAAAGAACCATCACTTAGGATGTCAGAATGTGCCAAACAGTATAGGCAAGACGGCGGCTGTCATTCACCGGCTGCCGCGATTATGGCGTTGCCAGCCGGGACACTTCGCCTTCCTGGTTTGTCCGGCGGTGGCGAAGTAATGTCCAAGACCGGAGATTTTCGTGCCGAAGTGAGACGCCGCTGCGAGCGGTTGGGACAGAGGCATTATTACATTTGAAAGCGGGAGTTCTTGATGTCCTCGTCACCAGTACGTCTCAAGACGCGGCTCGGCTTGAGTTTCGCTGCATTTGGTTTGCTATGCGTGATCGTTGCAGCGTTCGGGCTGAAGGGTATCGCCGATGCAAATTCCCGGGCCGAAGGTTTCTATCAGCAGGTCGTTTTGCCAGCGCAATACCTCCAGAATGCTTTCCGACTGCAATGCGTCCGGGCAATCCAGCTTCTTGAGGCGATGTCCATCGACGACGCTAAAGCTAGAAATGAACGCTTTGATCTTATTGAAATCCTGAAGCGACCGGCGGATCGACAGTTCGATCTGTTTCGACTCAGCGACAAGCCTTCTTCTACGCGGGCGCTCGCTGCGAAGTTCATTGAGGACAGGGCGCGCCTCGAGGAAGGCTTTACCGGAGCCGTGCGATTAGGCCGCAGTGGCGATATGGCGGCGGCCGCTGCCGTCATGGCACAACATGTACGCCCCTACGCGATGTCAATGGGACGAGGCATCGATCAACTTTCTGAAGCCCTCAGCAAGGAGGCCGATGACTCGCGGCATCGCGATGACGTCGCCTACAGGCGGATCCTGGTGATCATGGCCGCGCTAATTGCGATCGGCGGTTCGGTGGCGTGTGCTTACGTGTGGCATCAGATGAGATTACTTGGGCGCAGTCTCGACGGAATTCAGGCTGCAATTAACGAGACCAGCCGCACGCTTGATTTGACTCGTCGGGCGCCTGTTGAAAGGATGGATGAACTCGGCCGCACGGCCTCAGCTTTCAACGAACTGATCGGGCGCTTCTCGAAGGCGATTTGCGCCGTCCTGATGGCAGCGGATACCATTGGGACGGCAACAAGACAGATCTCGGCTGGCAATGCCGACCTTTCGTGCCGGACAGATGAGCAGGCTGCGTCTCTGGAAAAGGCTGCGGCCAGCATGACGCAACTGACAGAGACGGTCAAACAGGGTGCTGACAATGCCCAGCACGCAAAGCGCCTGGCAGCGAAGACGGCCAGAATGGCTGAAACGGGAGACAAAGCAGTTCGTAGTATGGTCTCGACAATTACGGCAATCAACGACAGCTCAAACAGAATCTCCGAGATTACCGGCCTGATTGAAGGCATTGCTTCTCAAACCAATATTCTCGCGCTCAACGCCGCTGTCGAGGCGGCGCGGGCCGGCGAGCAGGGCCGAGGGTTCGCTGTGGTCGCTAGCGAGGTCCGGGCTCTTGCCCAGCGTTCCGCTTCAGCGGCTAAGGAAATCAAGGATCTCATCGGGTCGTCTACCACCCTCGTGCAAGGAGGCACGCAGCAGGCCTCCGAGGTCAGCGGCACGATCGCACAGGTCAAACATGCCATCAGTCAGGTTTCGCAAATTGTCGGCGAAATTGCTGACGCGGCGGTCGAACAAAGCGTCGGAATCGAGCAGGTCAATCAGGCGGTCGAGCAGATGGATATCCTGACCCAGCGTAATGCAGCGCTCGTCGCGCAGGCAGCGGCAGCAGCGCAGTCGCTCGAAGAGCAGACCGGGCATTTGAATTTGGCAGTTTGTGTGTTTGCGATAGCGGACCAGGGCATTTCCGCTGCGCATGCAAGCGTGGCGGAACAGGCGTCTGCGCATGACATTGGACGCGTGGCATCGCGCCGCGAGCTTTCAAGCGGCACTCCCTCGCTCGAGAACTCCTCAGTTTGCCGGCGTTAGACGCTATGAGCCGGTTGCGCAGCTTCTGTTTCGACATGCCCAGTTCGCTGCCACGGAGTTCAGGCCTTGCGTGCCCGCCTTCACTCGTTGTCTGCTTCTTGCAATTATGCGACTCAACGAGTCGACCACTAATGGACGGAGCCAAAGAAAGCCATCGCTCCTTCCGCCAACGTCGAACCCGCTTCAAAATAGCCCTCGAGGCGCTCGGCAATCGCCTCGTCCAGCGTGAACGGAGGTTGCACGAGGCCCACCCTGTATGCATATTCATACCACTTGTCTAGCCAAGCGCGCAGGTCGACGACGCTCGGCGGTAGCGCTTTCGAAGGATCGTCGAAAATCTGTAACTCCTTTGTGGCGCGATCATGCGTTCAATCGGCCGTTTCCCATCTCCGGGCGGCGCTGTCCCGGCGGGAATAGATACCAGGAGCCGTCAGCGTGACGAAAGAAAAAGACCGATAGTGATCCTTGTGCCCACTCAATGCGCATGCACACCTGGCGGGTCGTGCCGATGCGGGAGCGTTCAATGAACCGAACGCGCATCGTCTGATCAGGCTTCTCACCGACCAGCCTTTCGACCTGAGCGCGCAGCGATGTGTCGCCTGCTGCCATGTCTGCTCCTGCCATGTGCGATGAACCAATACTACGGGTGACGGCGCGAGCGTCCAATCGGACGCGACGGAACGTATGCTCAGGATTTGCTGATTTGTTCCATCAGGATTTCCTGAGCCATCTGAATCTAAGCGGGCGCATAGTACCGATTTGCCGCGCCGGCGAAAGAGTTGCAGGTGGAAACCCTCTCAGGAAATCTAGATGGTGGAATCAGCTTGTCGCACCGACTTTTGCAGCCGGGACCGACTGCCACCCGCCTCGAACTCGTCGATGATGCTGTATTCGCATCGAAGGTTGATCTGTTGAAACATGGAGACTGTCGCGGGATTCGCACCATGTATCGTGACACCCCTCGCATATCTGATGCACTGCTGGCCGATGATCGACGCAACGCCAAATGCGCTCCGTCGCCTTGGCGACACGATGCGCGACCTCCGGCGTTATCACGGCGAGCAGCTTGACAAGTGGACTTTTCAAGCACTGTGCGATATGGCTGATTTGATCGACGAACTCAACGGGCATCGGGCGCGCCCGATGAGGCGGATGTTCGCCGGCGGAAACGTGGAAAAGGGCAGATAGGGGCAAGCGCATACTACAGTGCAAGCGGGCGGGCACATGGATGTCCTCCTCGTGTCCGTGCCTGCAGGTCCATGCGGGCCATGCTCACCAGGCGCTAGACCGAGCTTCGACAACGAGTGCAGAATAGGGGAAATGAAGGCAGACGCGCTTGCACAAGATATGGCTATCGACCGGTTCGGCGCATGGTGAAAGAGGCTTCGTGGCGTAAGGCGCAGCGTAATGCTGAGGCTGCTCGCGACAGTGCTCGCCTTTAGCTGTGCTGTGACACTGGTCTTGACGGCGTTGCATCTGTATCGCGACTACGAACGTGGCATCACGCAGATCGAGAACCGCCTGGCTGATATCGACCGAAGCAATCGGGACAGTTTGGGTGAAGCACTGTGGCGGCTCGATGAACCACAACTGCGGCTCGAACTCGAAGGTATGCTGCATCTTGCGGAGATCCGTGCGGCCGAAGTCCGCGCGTTGCCCGCGTCGGCGACAGCCATGGTGGTGACGGCAGGTCAACGCATGCCGCGCCTTGCCATCGCCCGCGAGTTTCCGATCGAATACCGTGTTAAGGATCGGATCGAGCGTATCGGCACACTATATGTCGAGGCGACCCTCGCAGGTCTGTATCAGGGCATCATGCGCGCCGCGATAGTGATCCTTGTCAGTCAGGCGGCGAATACGTTCTTGGTCGCGCTCTTCACTTTCTTCATTTTTTCGCGCCTCGTATCACGACTTCTGCAGGCGATCGCGCGCCGCGTCAGCGACTATGATTTCCACGAGCCACCGGGTCCGCTGGTTCTGCGGCGTGAGCCGCCAAGGGAACCCGACGAACTAGACCGCGTGGTGTCGGCATTCAACGCCATGGGCAGACGGGTGCATCGGGCCTATCGCGATGAACGTGAGGCGGCGCTCCAGCGCGAAGCGAGACTTTCCGCCGAAGCGGCCAATCGAGCGAAAGGGCAGTTTCTTGCTAATCTGAGTCACGAACTGCGCACACCGCTCAACGGCATTCTCGGGTACGCGCAGACACTGGGCCGCGACCCGACACTGAGCCTGCGGCAGCGCGATGGAGTCGCCGTCATCCAGCAAAGCGGCGAACACCTGCTGACCCTGATCGACGACACGCTGGACTTCGCCAAGATCGAGACCGGCAAGCGGCGCACTGAGATTTGCGGCGTGCCGCTCGCTGATGTCCTCGATTCGATCTGCGAGGCCACCAGCGCGAAGGTCAAGCAACATCAGCCGAGATTCGAATGCACGCTAACGGCCGACGTGCCTTCAGGCGTGTGCGACGACGCACGCCGTCTGCGGCAGGTGTTGCCGAATCTGCTGGCGACTTCGGTGACGCGTACTGATGCGGGTAGGATGCACCTCATCGTCGGGAAAGGCGAAAGCGGCTCGGTGCGTTTCAAAATCCACGATACGGGCATCCGCGTAGAGACGAATGACTATGAGGCGATCTTTATGCCGATCGAACCGGCGTGGAGCGCAGAGCGTCGCGCGGGCGGCACTGGCCTCGGCGTCGATATCACCCGGCAGCTCGTGCGCGCAATGGGCGGCGAAGTGAACGTCGAAAGTGAGATGGACCGCGGCAGCGCGTTCTGTTTCGAACTGCCACCCGCCCTCATCGAGTTGCCATCGGGGCGTGCGGGCGTGCCCGAGACGGCTGTCGCGGGCTACGAAGAACTGCGCCGCAAGGTGCACGTGATCAACGACGTGCAGAAGAACCGTGCTGTCGTGGTCGAACGATCGACGCGCATCGGCTTTATCGTCGTTGATACCGACGACGGTTACGAAGGTATCGCGTTCGCGCAGGCGCGACGTCCTGATCGAATTCTCACGGACATCATGATGCCAGGCATCGACTGTATTCAAGTCACACGCCGGCTTCGCGCGACGCCCGATTGCGTGCACCTGCTGATCATCGCGATCTCGGCCGCGACTGTCGGAATAAATGGCGCGAACTGTTTTGAAGCAGGCGCAAGCGCGTTTATTACCAAACCGGAGAAATCCGGCCTTCTGCTGGCGCGCATCGCGCAATTGCTCGGGCTCAGTTGGACTCTTACCATCGCGCCTGAGGCTTTGAGACAAGACGAATCTTTTCGGCATCTCATCGATCCGGCTTTCACCCGCCGACATCGGCGAATTGCACGGCCTTTCACCCGCCGACATCGGCGAATTGCACGGCCTTTCACCCGCCGACATCGGCGAATTGCACCGCCTTTCGCGCGACGGCAATATGAGCGGCATTGCGAAGTCGGCCGGTCGGATTACTACGAGCAATCCGACCGATGCGGCGTTTGCTGCACGTCTGCATCAGTTGGCACGCGGGTATCAATCGAAGGCGATGCTGAAACTCGTGGAACGCTATCTTCAAGGGAACACCGCATCATGAGCGATTTCGGTACCGGCGTCGGGCGCAACGGAACGGTCCTTATAGTCGATGACACGCCGGCAAACCTCGGCGTGGTCGTCGACAGCCTTGAATCGCGTGGAATCCGCGTGCTGGTTGCGCTGGACGGCAACGAGGCGCTTCAACGCGCGGATTTTGCCCAGCCGGATCTGATTCTGCTCGATGTAAAGATGCCGGGCATCGATGGATTCGAGACCTGCCGCCGTCTAAAGCGCACTGAACGTACACGCGATATCGCCGTCATTTTCATGACTTCGTTGACAGGCGATGAGGACCGGTTCCAGGGCTTCCTTGCGGGTGGCGTCGACTACGTGACCAAGCCATTGCGTGTTGAGGAAATGCTGGCACGCGTTGGCGTGCATCTTGAACTGCGCGCGATGCACAAGCAACTGCTCGCTCAAAACCAGCAGCTGATAGCGGAAGTGGCTGTACGCAAACAAGTCCAAGCGGAATTGTCGCTGATACGCGACGAGCTCGAACGCCGAGTCACGTTGCGCACGGAGGAGCTCGCGCGGGCGAACGCCGATCTGCAAGCCGAGATCGACAAGGGACGGTACGCGGACGCACGTCTGCACGCGAGCGAGGCGCGCTTTCGCACCATCGTCGAAACGAGCCCGGTGCCGCTGTGCATCACCTCTATGCCGGACGGTCGTATCCTCTACTCGAACGAGCCATTGCGTGAGCTCTTCGGCATCGCCGAAGGCAAGTCGGCCACGCTCGTGGACTTGTATGTCGATAAAACGGAACGCCAGCGTTTGATCGACCATCTGAGCACTGAAGGCAGCTTCGTCAACACCGAGGTGCGTCTCAGGCGGCCCGACGGAAAACAGTTCTGGGCCATTGCAACGGCGCGTGTGGCGACCTACGACGATTCTCCCGCGATCTATGTTGGTCTAAATGACATCACGCTTCGCAAGCAGATGGAGGAGGAGCTCCTGCAATCGCGCGAGCAGCAGCGCGAACTATACGCGTATATGGAAGGAGTCCGCGAAGAGGAACGCAAGCGCATCGCCATGGAGATTCACGATGAGCTGGGCCAGTTGCTGACGGCACTTAAAATGGACGTTTCGCTGCTCAAGATGCGCCTCGTGAATGATCCAGAAGCGGCCAAAAAGGCCGACGACATGCGCGAGCTGGTCGAAGGCACGATCTGGATGGTGCGCAACGTCGCCAGTCACTTGCGACCTGCCGCGCTCAACTTCGGCATTGCGTCTGCGCTGGAATGGCTTGTCGCAGACTTCAATCGGCGCAATGCGATCCCGTGCGTATTGCGCATCGAAGGCAGCGAGCCCGAGTTGCCGGATGCGTATGCAACGGCATCGTTCAGGCATCGCTGACGAACGTCGCGCGACATGCAAAGGCGACCCGCGTCGATGTCGCGCTCATCTCGACTGAGACCAAGCTAGAATTGCAAGTGCGCGACAATGGGCGCGGCTTCGATCAGGAGGCGGCGCATCGAAAATTTTCTTATGGATTGCTTGGCATGAACGAGCGCGCCCGTTTGATCGGCGGCTCGCTTTCGATCGACAGTGCACTCGGAGCCGGCACTACAGTTTCGATTCACATTCCACTTGCTGGCGGCACTCCAACATGATCAGAATAATCATCGCAGACGATCATGCGATCGTCCGGGGCGGGCTCAAGCAGATCATCGCAACCACGAGCGACATCGTCGTCGCGGCCGAGGCGGCCCAAGGCTCCGAGGTGGTCGACAAGTTGCGCACGTGCGCGGTCGATCTGCTACTGCTGGACATGACGATGCCGGGTATCAGCGGTGTCGACCTGATTCGCCGTGTACGGGCCGAGCAGCCCACGTTGCCTGTGCTGGTACTAAGCATCCACGACGAAGCGCAGGTAGCTTCGCGCGCGCTGCGTGCGGGAGCGACCGGCTATCTGACGAAGGACAGCGATCCGGACGTGCTCCTCGCTGCCATCAGGAAGCTCGCGGACGGCGGGCGTTTCATCGATCCGAAACTCGTCGATGCGATGGTCTTTGAATCGCATCGCGGCGATGTGCCGCGGCACGAGGTGCTATCCGATCGCGAATTCCAGGTCTTGCAGATGCTAGCTGTAGGTAGGAGCATCAACGAGATCGCCGACGCGTGCGCGCTTAGCGCCAAAACGATCAGTACCCACAAGATGCGGCTGATGCAAAAGCTCGGCCTGTCGAATAATGCGGACGTGATCCGGTACGCGCTTCGGCACGGGCTGATTGTCGAATGATATCGAAAATATGAGGGCGTTATTGATAGGTGGTAATTTGTTCGTTGGGCCGATTTGCCCTATCCTCTGCGGAAAGCGGCATCCGACACGATTTGGTACCTTCCCATGAGCGATGGCCATAAGGGAGGCCCATCGCCAGCGCAGAATCGGCGTGACGAAGTCGGCGGGAGATTAGGGGCGGTCCTGTGTACACCTTCCTCGCCCTTCTGGTCTTGTTTCGATGGATGGCGGTTCGCACCTACACGATCGAGAAGGCGACGCCCCTCTCTGGCGCGCCAGAGAGGGGCTGTCAAGAGCGCGTTCGCTTGTTCGCGGTGATCACGCAATTTCTCGACATCCAGTCTCGAATCTGAAGTTCGGAACTGTTGCCACTCACGGTCAATCTGTCTACCCAGCTTTACATCTGCATGGTGAGGTTCCTTGGGTGACGCGTTCGGGAGGCTAGGGCGCAAGGCTGGGGCGTTGATGGCTGGCGAGAAGTCGAGACCAGTCATCAGCACTCAGGTGATGAACGAGGTCACGCTTGTTATGAGCCGGAAAATGGGCCTTCCGTGGCCGGAAATCGAGAGCATTCTGGAAGACGTCGAGGTGCTTTGCGAAGTCGTGCCGCTGACTTTCGAAGTCCACAAGGAAGCACGCCGCGTCGCAGCGCACTACGGATTTAGGTTTTATGACTGTTGCGTTATCGCATTCGCGTTGCTCAACGATTGTGAAGTCCTATACAGCGAGGACATGCACCACTGTCAGGTCATTTTCGACCGATTGACCGTAACTAACCCGTTTCTTTGAACATGCCGAAGACGCTGCAGTCGTTATCGAGGTAAGCACTCCTGCATGAGGAGGCAGTGGAGACCCACAGCGGTGGTGTGCGGCAAACAAAGGCGCGCTTCAATCTCAGGCTAGATTTGACATAAGTAACATGATCGTCGTTAGAGTAGTTATCCTAAATGATTCAGGACCCGATGCGTTACTTATACGTTGACGGTTGCCGGTCAACGAAGAGCTATTTCCAAAGATCAAGCGACTGCCAGCTTGGGGGAAATCCCATCGCTTCGACCGTGGCGACACCTGGACAGGTCGGAAACGAGTCAACGAGCGCCTTAAGTGAGGTTTTCCAACGGTCGTCGAAGCGCAGCGCTTGTAGCAGGTATTGGGTCACTGCCAGCGCGCCGTATACGCGATCTCGCGAATGCGCATTTTGAGGCCCTGCAAGATGCCACAGCAGATCCACCTCGTGGCGACCGGGAGGTTTTGGATTATCAGTCAGCGAACGGTTCCATAATCGGCTGTGATGAGCGGCAATGTTCCGTAAGTGGCTTATTGTACGCAGCCAGCTTCCAAGCAGGATGTTTCTTGGAACGCCGAGCTCCGAGGCCAGCGCCTGACGATCAGTTTGCCGAAACCCGGAATAGTAGTACGAGAGCAGACCGAAATCCCAAACTTCAATGGAGATCCAGAGTGGCACCGGAAGTTCATACTTGCCCCGATAGTGCTTCATGAAGTCTTCCTTCGACCTAGCGATAAGCTTGTCATGCTGCTCGACCCACGTCTGGAAATTTGACTTGCGAGGCTCCTCGCCCGGTAAGCAGCTTGGGATCTGACAAAACTTCGGGTCCAGAAGCGTGGGCTCGAGATAGGCGCAGGGATGCTTCGAAGCCATCTGGTAGGCGATCTTCGCTCTAAGCGCTACTTCCAGTCGCTCGATCGCCTGTATCGCGAGCAGCCGCAAAGATTGATCAAACTTGTAAAGCTCCGCAACCTGCGAAAATGTCGATCCGGGGGTGAATTCCGACAGGCGCTGCCTCGGCTGATCGTTGGTGGCCCCGTCACCATCACGTGGAGGCAGAACACGGAACGGGTAGAAATATCCACTCAACCGATAGTAGCCCAGATTCTCAAGGTGCCAGAGGGCATGCTGCTCGTCGTCGACCGTAAGGCCTCGCTCCCTGAGGAGCGTCAACTGCTGTGCGTAGGTCAGGTGCGGCTTCGCGTACGGGATAGGCATCGATGTTGTTGTGGCCCGTTAACGAGAAAACCCAACCGTGCAAACTGCGCAGAGGGTTGGGCCGTATTACTCACAATTCTAAACTAAAGGTTGAAATCGTCAATAGGATTGCCGCCGCCACCTTTTCTCGCGGCGAGACGCACGTTGCAGAGGCGAGGGCACTGATGGAGCAATGCCACGGTACCGCTGTGGCAATGCTCCATCAGTCTGACAAAAACAGAAACTCCGGTTTCAGGCCGCTGAATCGGGAAAAGGTTCCGGATGTGCCATAAACGCATAAACGCGTAATTATTTGATTTGTCCCTGTTTATACGAGGGTGGCGCTTGCCGGATGACGAGTAGACGGGCGAGCCCAGACCGTCTAAACGCATCAGACGAGCGAATGAATTTGACATAAATGAATTTGCCAAACATTTATATGTTGTACTAAAGGTTCTATAAGTACGAACGCCTGGAAACTCACGGAGCAGCGGCGGTCCTTGCACGAGCGCTGCCGAGTCTAGATCAACTCGTTAGCTTCACGAATTCGTTGAGCGGTCATCGGCAGCTCATTTTGCTCGAGCACTGTCGCAAATTCTTCTACTGAGCTCAGCGGTCGTTTGCGTCGAGCGTGCATTCGTTTGAATGATGAGATCGCGACTAGCGGCTCAAGATGCCATTGGTTCACAATGAATCGATCGGGATGTACGAATTCAATTCCGTACGGCGTAACAGCGCTTTGAGGGAAGTCGCGGACATTTGCGGTGACGATGCAATCCGCATGACCGGCCACGGCGGCCGCTAGAACATGCCTGTCGTTAGGGTCGGGGAGATTGAGACTTTCCATCAGCGGAGACCACGCTTCATCAAGCACTTGCCAGTCTGGTACGGCGTCGCGCATAGCGTCTCGTCGAACCCAAAGTCTGTCCTTCAGATCCGGGCGCCGCTGTACAAGCGCCAGCATCCATTCTTCTTCGATTCTGCTCGACCATTTGGCGCTGAAAAGCCCGGCGGTCGCCAGACTAAGCAGCGCATCCGTCTGGGCGATAGAGTAGAGCACACAAGCGCGGCTGCCACGGGCGCGACGCCGTGGCGCCCGTGCTTCGGCGTCGCCGATGCCCGGAAAACGATCTGACGGTTCGGTAGCCATCGCGTAGTCGTCGAGTTGAAAGCGCGCCGAACGTAGCACATTGATCGGTGCGCGAGAGATTTGCAGCGATTCTTGAGCGCCGGGTTGCTTGTCGGGCTGATTGCTGGCTGCCTTGGAGTGCGATCGGGGGCGCTTCGCTTTTTCCAGGCGATTAAGATTTATCGTAGCACGTAGTTTTCGAGCTTCATTTGGCAACGTCAGCGGAGGCGCGGCGTATCGGGCACGAGAGGGTGGAGGACCAACCGGGGCGCTGGCCGGCGCAGTTGAAGCGGCTTCCTTCATGAGCGGAATCGCGTGCTACGGGTTCCCGAGGGGGACAGCAGATCCCGCGGTAGAGCGCTTCAGGGCTCTACCGTTGCCAGCTGGACTGATCCTTCGGAAGTTGCTTGCCAGGGTCGTTCACCTCGATTGAATTGCCGTCGCCAAGCCGGTCGCTGAAAACCACCACGTTGGTGCCGCCAGCGTGCGTCTGACTAGGAAAAACAATCCCGGTATAGCCGAGATCTCGGACAAGGTCGCTCAAGACCCAGGTCGGTGGCTCGATGTGTTGCTCGAACTGCCAATAGCGCCAGTCCTCGCGCCAATCGTACCAAAGCTCATCCCAATCACCGTGATCTGGGTGGCGCAGGTCCACCAGGTCCCGGAGTTCAGCAGCGTACGAGCAGATCGTGCAGGGCGGTAGAAAGGGGGAGGTCTGCTGATATTCGCGCAGGGCCGTCAGTTCTTCGAGCGACAGGTACAGCGCCTCGACCCCTTCGCGGTTGAAGCGTCCCCCCTTCAGCGCGGCGCCCCCGCCGCTCAAGGGGCGGTCGGCCCAGCGCGGTGTGTGAGCGCGATAGAGCGTGGTTCCCTTTGGCAGATCGGTGAGGATCATCCAACGAAACCTGCGCTGATAGACTCCAAGTAGTCGATCGCATCCTCGGTCCGGCCTTCCTGAACCAACTGGAGAATCGTCTTATGGCGAAACACCGGAAGCGGGTGGTTCTTGATGAGGAACAGCGCACGTTCGAGGTCCGGCTGGATCGCGACCGCCGCCGACACCACGCGCATCAAGTCACGCAGGGCTGCCTGCAGTCTCGGCGACTCTGGGTGCGTGCGCAGCGTATTTCGGTGCACGCCGGCAATGGTGGCCAAATCTTGCTGCTGCAGACCGAGCACGTTGGCGAGATTGACCGCTGAAAGCCGGGACGTTCCCGCTTCTCGGGCAGACTCCAACACGTCGGCAAAGGTGTCAGCGTTCATCTCTTGGCTCCGGCGACGATCCGTGACGCACATTATACGCACAGTTCAAGCATAGTGCTCATGGTGCTCCAAGAACTGGTTCCGGCATTGGAATTCGATTAGTTAGCTGCTTCACGAAAAGTTGATAGAAACAGTTATGTCAAATAAGATCGTTGAAGCGTGTTTCGTCAGTCAGCTCGACCATGCCGATTTTTCGCAATCTGGTCCCGCCTGCGCGCGACCCGAGTCTCCTCCTGATTTTTGCCATACTCTGCCTCGACAGCGGAGACAACGCCAGTGATTGCGCCGGTAAGATCCACGCGCACATTGCCTTCGACGAGACAGGTCCAATAGCGTTGGCCACGACACCAGAGCTTGACGCCGTTACGAGCGTCTCGCTCGCTCAGCCCAAGCGACGCCGCTCGCGCAAGCACATCCTTGAGAATCCCAACCTTGAGAGGAACCTTTGGCGCGGGACTGTGCGGAAAGGCGTGCGGGAAATGCCGTTGCAGCGTGGTGACTGCGCGCGCGGCTGCGTCAGCAGACGTTCGCGGAGGCTTCGGTGGCTGCTTGATTTCCCGTGTGACGTCCACTGGCGATGACGTCGAGCGTGAAGAAACCTTTTTGCGGTTGGCGCCTTGGTTCAGCTGCGCTTTGAGCGCAGCGAGCTGTTCGAATCCCATCGTGCGTGCCTGAAATCTGTCGCCCAATATTACCAGTCGCCTCCGAATATCGCCGCCGTCGGTCCGCGTTCTCACCGGCGCTCACTCGCTATTCGAGTACTCGTCACGAATTTCACTTCCGCAGCTTGCTACTTGGCGATCAGCTTTCCCTGGAGGCACTCGAGTTGGTTGGCGATGACGAAGCCGCAGGCTACCGCTTTCAGATCCTTGGTAGCGCAGATTCGGAGCCGTTCGCCCCGTTGGGTCAGCCGATCCAGAAGATGAAGCGGGCCTTTAGCCCGTTCGAAGGATGGCAGTTCCGGCTGGAGATGCTTGACCCGAGTGACGAGGCTTGACGCTGGTCCGCGTTTTGCCGGGTGCGAGTTCTATGGGCTGACCCCCGTTCGATGCCCGCCTTTTTCTGCGCGCCCACCATGGGATTAACAGTGCTTGCCACCCGATGAAAACCTGTATAAATTAACAGCACTGTATTTATATACAGCACGGAGGCGACGATGGAGCACCTGGTCAGGATCTGCAACGAGAAGGATCGGCGGACGCTCGACTGGCTTCGCAGACACGTGGGCGATGCGGAGATCGCCCTCGCCGTCCAACGATGCACAGGATCGGGCAAGCCGTATCTGTCGGCGGTTTGCCGACGCTTGGGTGTTCAAATACCGGACTTCGCCGTGCCGCGGCGGCAAATCTCGAGTCCGATCGCCGAACATTCATTGGCGACCATGCGGAGCATCCTCGCAGTGCGAACAACAGCGGCGAGACGGGTTGCTACTTCGACGTGGTAGCTGCTGGGCGGTAGGAGGCATCAGAACACAGGTTGATCTGATGGCGCGACTACCCTTCTTCGTTGAGCAGCCACGCGGGAAGGTCCCGTGCACCGTTAATCACGCGCCAGATTTCGACGTGATCGTCGCGATCCACATAAAAAACAAGATGAGGGTAGCGCTTGAGTGGCCACGAGCGAAGTCCGGGCAGATCGAGCTCGTAGGCATAGCGGGGAGATCCCACTGACGGATTTCTGCCGAGCCGCAGGTAGGCGTCTTCGACAGCAGCGATAAATCCCAGCGCGGCACGCTCAGATCCTTCTTCGAGAAGGTAATAGTCAATCTCGCTTTCGACGTCCTGCCGCGCCCGATACGTAGGGATAACCGGCTTCGACCTCATTTACGCGCATTACGCACGCGCGCGCGCAGCGACTCGAAATAGCTTCCGTCAACCGGCGTCGTCGGACCCGATGCCGCACCCTCCAGCAGCAGCGCGCGCAGTTGCTGCCGCTGCTGATCGCGGCGGATGAGTTCCCGGACATATTCGCTGCTGGTGCCATAGCCCCGTTCGTTGACTTGCTCATCAACGAAGCTTTTCAGCGTCTCCGGCAAGGAAATGTTCATGGTCGTCATGGGTGCGAGCATAACAGGCTTGCCAAAATTTGCCAAAGCTGGCGGTCTGATAAGCTCTCCTCGCGCGTCTCTACAGCGCTTGGTTTCGTCTAGTGCGGCCGAGCGCAGCCGGACTCGGAACTCATTTTCAGTATCGAGCTGAGCGTTTCCCGTGAAACCATCCTGCGTGCCAGATCCCCAGACCATGTTTTTAAGCTATTAATCTATCAATAGATAGATAAAAGCGTTGGTTGGCTGCGTGCGAGGCAAGAGACGCCGCGAAGGTGATTAGCTTGGACGGAGCCGCCACCGATCGTCGCGAGGTGACCTTTCCCCTGTCGCTGCAGCTTCGAATAGATTCGAAATCGGCAACCGACAGCGCTCGTCGGTGCCGCCCCCGTTGTATGTCTGGATTGCGCCGGTCCGCGTAAAATCCCTGGCGCGTTGTCAATCTGAATCCTTTGTCCATGCCCGTCTCCTACACCCGCAAACAGATCACGGATTGGTTAGGCTCCCATACAGTGACGAAAGCTTGCGACTATGTGCACGCCGTCTCGGAGCTGAAGTGGGAGGACGACTATACAACGCTTACGGGAAAGGTCCAGGGCACGCGATCGCGCCCCTATGATGCCTGGATCGTGTTCAACGACGTCGACGAGGATATGTGGATCGAAAACGAATGCACGTGCCCGGTCGGCTTCGAGTGCAAGCACGTGGCTGCTCTGCTGATCGCGGGTCTTGAACACCTGCCGAAGCAACCTGCATCGGGCGTGCGGCCTGAGCTGGTGACCTGGCTGGAAGGGTTTCGTGCCGCCCGCACGGCACCCGTCGCCCGCAGTAAAAAGCCCGCGACGGTCAAAGCTACGCACGCACTGGCGTATGTGATCGCCGGTTCGTATCGCGGCGGCCCGGAAATTTTTATCTACAAGGCCCGCGTGAACGCCGACGGCACGATTCGCTCCTTCGACGATCCGTGGCGGAATGTCGAAAATGCACTCGTCAAACCGCCGAAATTTGTCGCCGAAGAAGACTTACCTGTCCTGCGTGGATTGTGGCTGGACCGTTCCGGCGAATATACCGGCAGCTTCGGGCTGCAAGGCACAACCGGCGCCGCCGTTCTGGAAAAGCTCATCGCGACCGGCCGCGCGTTCGTCTCGCCAACGGCAAACCCCATGCACTCCGGCGAGCCGTGCGCGCTGCATACCGGGCCCTTGCGCCGCGGACAGATCGCATGGCATTCCCTGCCGGATACCCGTGTACGACCCGTTCTGCAAACTGAGCCACCCGCCACGCTCCTGCTGAGCGCGCCCCAGCCGTGCTGGTACCTGGATGCGCAATCAGGGGAAGCGGGTCCGATCGATTTACCCTGGTCGGCCGCGCAGCTCGGAGAATTTTTGACGATGCCGCCCATCACGCTCGACGAAGCCGCGCTCGTTGGCACGGTGTTGCAAGAGGTGGCGCCGGATTTGCCTCGACCGCCCACGCATGACGTGGCGAGCGTGCGGGTTATTAACGCCACACCGGTCCCGAAGCTAGCGCTCGATACACGACCAACCTGGGCATCCGGTTGGTCGTCGACGGCGTCGCCGAATGTGCTGGATTTTGCGACCATCATTTTCGACTACGCGGGCCATGCTCTCGATGCGCAGAGCAATGTCACGCTCATAAGCACACCAGACGGCGATGTGATCCAGATCAAACGACAGCTCGACGTCGAGCAACGCCGCCTGATGGAACTGCACAAAGCCGGCCTGCGAAAAGTTCCAGCCAGTCGGGCCCATGGCCCCCATCCGTTTCCCGATGGCATGCTAGCCCCGCAGAACCTCGATGACTGGCCCGCCTTCACCAAGATTGCGCTGCCCGCGCTGCGTGAGAATGGCTGGCAGGTAGCCATGACGGACACGTTCCGCCACAACGTGATCGAAATCGAAGCGATCGACGGCGTTCTGCATCAGGCCGGTGACGGCTGGTTCGATGTCGAGATGGGCATCACGGTCAACGACCGTATCGTGCGACTGGAGCCGTTGCTGGCCGATCTGTTTCGACGTGATGCACGGTGGCTCTCGGGCGGACTCGATGCGATTGCCGACGACGAGGCTATCGAACTGAAGACCGACCGCAACGAACGGCTGCGCTTGCGGGCCGACCGGCTCAAACCTGTCGTGCGCGTACTGATCGATCTGTTCGACACGATCGGTGAAGGCGAGCTGCGCATCTCGGAGTGGGACGCGGCCCGGCTCGATGCGCTGGACCGAATCGGCCGCTGGCAATTTCATGGTGACACGTCTATCCGCCAGTGTGCTCAGCGCCTGATGGCCGGTCCCGGCGTGAGCGAGGTGCCCGTGCCACACGGATTGCAGGCCGAACTTCGCCCGTATCAGCGTCAGGGACTGAGCTGGATGCAGTTCCTGCGCGAACATGATCTGTCGGGCGTGCTGGCCGACGACATGGGGCTCGGCAAGACAGTGCAGACCCTCTCGCACATTCTCGCCGAAAAAGAAGCCGGGCGGCTGGATCGCCCCGCCTTGATCGTCGTGCCGACTACGCTGGTGCACAACTGGCGCGTGGAAGCACAGCGATTCACGCCGGATCTGCGCGTGCTTGACCTGCACGGCCCCCAGCGTCATGAACGTTTCGATGAAATCACCGGGCACGATCTCATTCTGACGACCTACGCATTGCTATGGCGTGATCAATCGGTCCTTGTCAAACACGACTACCACCTGCTGATCCTCGATGAAGCCCAGTACGTCAAGAATGCCGCGACCAAGGCCGCGACGACAATCCGCGAGCTGCGCGCGCGGCACCGCCTTTGCCTGACAGGCACGCCCCTCGAAAACCATCTCGGTGAACTATGGGCTCAGTTCGATTTCCTGTTGCCCGGCTTTCTCGGAACGCATAAGGATTTCACCAGACGCTGGCGTTCGCCAATCGAAAAGAATGGCGATACCATCCGGCGTGATCTGCTCGCGCGGCGTATTCGCCCCTTCATGTTGCGGCGGCGCAAGGATGAGGTCGCCACCGAGTTGCCGCCCAAGACGACCATCGTGCGCTCCGTCGAACTCGAAGGCGCGCAGCGCGACCTCTATGAAATCGTCCGTGCCGCGATGCAAGAAAAGATACGAGCGGCCGTCACCGCGAAAGGGCTCGCACGCAGTCACATCATCGTGCTCGATGCATTGCTCAAGCTGCGCCAGGTCTGCTGTGATCCGCGGCTCGTCAAGCTCAAGCAGGCTGCTCGCATCAAAGAATCGGCCAAGCTGGAGCTGCTGCTGAATATGCTGCCCGAACTGATCGAGGAAGGCCGACGTATCCTGCTGTTCTCGCAGTTCACCGGTATGCTCGAGCTCATCGCTGCCGCCCTCGATGTCGCTCAAATTCAGTACGTCGTACTGACTGGCGAGACGACCGATCGCGTGACCCCGGTCCGACGTTTTCAGCAAGGTGAGGCGCCGCTTTTTTTGATCAGTCTGAAAGCCGGTGGTGTCGGCTTGAATCTGACGACGGCCGATACCGTAATTCACTACGATCCATGGTGGAATCCCGCCGTCGAAAATCAGGCAACCGATCGCGCGCATCGTCTGGGGCAAGACAAGCCCGTGTTCGTCTATAAGCTGATCACGGCCGGCAGCGTCGAAGAGAAAATCGTCGTGATGCAGCAGCAAAAAGCCGCACTCGCCGACGCGATCCTCTCCGAGGATGCCGCCGGCGCCGTCAAGTTCTCAGCCGATGACCTCGAGGCACTATTTGAGCCGATCCCCGCAGCGCCCGCTGCTTCATCCGCAACCAAGCCTCGTTCGCGCGGCAAAACGGTCACCGTCGACGGCTGAACTCCCGCGGCCAACAATCAGGACCCCGACAACTGGATCCCGTCATTGGACGGTTGAATTCGCTACGCACTATGCCAGGAAAGCCTTGTCCGGAAGCGGTTTGACGGGGAATTTTCACTTTTCGGGGGATGGGCAAAAATGCCCAGGTCGTGCGCAGGCCCAGTTGCCAGCGGGCACATCGGGATAGCGTCATAGAAGCCCGGCGGGACCTCGTCATTCCGAGGACATCGTCGCACCAGCGTTCCGACACTGGGCGTGGCTAAAATGGGTGATGAATTTCCGCTGAGCATTCTCTTCAGGCAAAGGCGAACAGATGTTTCACCTGTTGCGCTTATTGCATTTCTGACATTCTCTGGTTTACAAAACTAAACGAGAGGGTATCCCATGGCAACGAAGAATAGAATCCGGGAGGTGTGGTTCAATTCGGCCAACTGCTGGATGCCATGCGCGTAACGCTGGGTCACATTCGCCATAATCTGGAGATTGGCATTTGCAATTGAGGAAGCGTGAAGGGCGCATTCGAATCGGCCTTACAGCAAGGGCAATCTGCTGCGCAAGGCGTTTCTGCGTTTATCCCGTACTTTTCATATTGGCTGAACGCTTCGTTGAGAATGTCCGCCTCGGTCGCGCGGACATCGAGAAAAAGTGCCGACTGTATGCCGCAGCCTTTTCCGGGAGCTCGGCAAAAAACGTCGATTCCCAGCCAAAAAAGTCGCTGGGTCTCGCAGCGGTCCCAGCCTCCAAACGGTGAAGACGCTGTGGGAGGAGAGCAGCACCGTGGCAAAAGCTGCTTGTTGAGGAATAAAAGGTAACATCGACTGCTCCTATAACGTAAAAAACCGATTGGTTGCCAGTTGCTGCCCGATAGCGCATCACCAGAACGCTAGATCAGCATGCCGCGGTAGCGCATTCGCCCAAGCTGTAGCTGGGTTTCCTTATACCCTACTCGCTCGTAGCTTGTCGGCCGATTCGAGCAAGTCATCAGATAAGAGACCAGAGCGCACCGCACAGAACCGGCGCACGGCAAACGCGGCTTGCCAGCATCGAACGTTCCCAGCGGCGCTCTCGTCGCGCCGTGTTCGATATCAATTTCCGCTCTTGTCCGCCCCAGGCCGCTGTGCCGCCGCGTCCACCACCGACATGGAAGCCGTGAGACGTAGGAAGCCGATGCGCGGGATTCCCTGGGCACCGCGTTAGTTTCGAGTCAAGACGGGATGCGCTGACGGATGCCGCCCAACATAGTCATTCGGCGACCGTCGGGACGGCCGTTTCGGGTCCGAAACCCGTTGCTGGCGTCCGAGCCTACACCTGCCGCGATCCGCTCGACATCCGCAAGTCGATTGACACCAGGAAGCCGGCCTCAGGCGATCTGGTATTTGTCGGCCGGCACTGTACGAAGGGTGAAGTAGCTTAAATTGGGATGGTACTCATCCCCTGCAGGTCATTGCCGTTCTAAATTCAGTCCGGTCGATCTTCGTTCAGAGCGAATGCGAAATCACCGACAGCCGGTCAAGAAGTTTTCGGCCCCTTATCAATATATCTGCCTCCGCATTCGCGTCGCAAATGCGAAGCACCCGTGATTTCCAGTAGCTCGGCTGGTTGATCAAACAATTATCAGAAAACGCCCTCTTTGATGTTTCCAAGACTGCGACGACTGCCTCAATGTGCGAAAGCTCTCTTCTTTTAAGCTCGCTCACGTTCATATAAATCCCGGGTGCTATTACACCTTTTGAAACTTCCGCGCGCGCTCTCGGGTCGGGAATAATGCGATCCAGATCGCGCTCACATGCGACCCGCAGCAGCCGTAGTCTTCTCCGATAGCGAGAAGTCACGGTGGTCGTTGGCATCGCCGCGATACCGATGCCTCCCAAAGGCCATCCGATCTTCTCGACGTACCTCCGGTTTATCTAACTCGAGGATAATCGCCGACAGCATCGAACCTCTACATGTCAGTGGTTCGGCCCATCGCAATAACACGCTCGGCCATCCGGATATTCGCGTAGTCGATGAGCTTTCCGTCAACCTGTATGGCACCACGCCCTTCCTTCTCCGCTTCAGTCAGCGCGGCGATGACGCGTTGAGCATTACGCAGTTCGTCGTCGCTCGGAACAAATGCGCTATGCGTCGCATTAATCTGGCATGGGTGAATAACCTGTTTGCCGTCATATCCGAGTGTTGCGGCCTTGATTGCCAACGCGGAGGTCAACGTAACGTCACGGAACGCCCCGCAAGGTCCATCGATTGCTCTAAGGCGGTGAGCCCGGGCTGCGACCAGAATGCGCATCATCGGATACGCCCACATGTCGAGCGCCGTACTTGAGCAATCCCCTTGCTGCGAGCGGGACGTCAGTTGATACGCCGGATGCGAGAGCCCGATGTCGATTCCTTTTGCGCCAATCGATGCTGAAAAGTCGCCTACGCCGAAGTGCAGCGACTCGATCAAGGGCGATTGCCCGGCAATCTGTTCACAGTTCACGAGTCCGAGAGCCGTTTCTATCATGACTTCGAGACCGACTGGCGTTGATCGATGTTGGCCGTACCTGCCAACCATCCCGACCACGCTATCGATGTCGGCTGTCCGCTCAACTTTCGGAACGAGAAGCGTATCGAGCCGCGGCGCGGACATCGACAACCGTGAAATTTCCGTTTCAATAGTTCCGCTGCCCGGCACATTGACGCGAACACTCACCGTTTTTTTGCCCCAGTCGAGCTCGTTGATCGCTTCGATGGCGCCGATGAGCGCGGCCTCTTTTTGATCTTGCGGAACGGCATCCTCCAGATCAAGAAAGACCGCATCCGCGGCACTACGAGCGGCTGATTCGACCATGCGACGTTGATTCGCCGGCACCGCAAGAAAGGTTCGGGTTACACGCATGGAAAACGAGTCCTGTAACGGTTCGGGGGTACATCAAGCGATGCGCAGGCGAGACGGATGCAATCCCAGTTCTCCGAGAATCGCGTCTGTGTGCTCTCCCACGTCAGGTACGCTTCTCATTGCAGGCGAAAGTCCGTCAACAATTATCGGGGGCAGAAATACCTCGAGCGGGCCCTCTGGGCTGCCAATCGACGTCACTCGTCCGCGTTCGTGCAATTGTGGATGCGCGAGGAATTCCTCGACCGTGTTCATACGTCCATTAGCGATTGCCGCTTGCTCAAGAAGGTCGCTTAGCTCGCCGCTCGTCCATTTAGCGAAGTTATCGTTGATCAACGCCTCGAGTGCCGCCCGATTTCGCACGCGATCAGGATTCGTCGCGAAGCGCGGATCGGTTCGCACCTTCGGGTCTCGTAGAACCTTTTCACAAAAGCTACGCCATTCCCGTTCGTTCTGGATGCCGAAGAACATGGTCTTTCCGTCGCCCGCGGTAAATGGACCATATGGCGCGATCGTCGCGTGACGAGCACCTGAGCGTTCGACCGGCTTTCCGCTGTCGCGCGTGTAATACGCCGGGTAGCTCATCCATTCCGCCATCGCGTCGAACAATGAAACTTCAAATGCAGTTCCCTTGCCTGTGCGCTCGCGGCGATAGAGCGCAAGCAGAATTCCATTCAGCGCGTACATGCCAGTCGCGATATCGACAATGGACAAACCGCACTTCGCCTGCTCATCAGGCGTTCCATTGATCGACAAGAACCCGGTTTCGCACTGAACCAGAAGATCGTAGGCTTTCTTCTGCGCGTACGGTCCTGTCGATCCGTAACCCGAAATATCACAGGCTATGAGGCGCGGATAGCGTTCGACGAGGGCTTTGGCATCGAGACCGAGCCGCTTCGCCGCGCCCGGGGCGAGATTCTGAATGAACACGTCCGCGCGCGGCAATAACTCGTCTAGTACCTCCTGCCCAAAGTCGGATTTCACGTCTAGCGCCAGACTCTCTTTCGAACGGTTCGCCCACACAAATTGACTCGACAAACCGTGCATCGCCGTGTCGTATCCGCGAGCAAAATCTCCGCCGCCGGGTCTTTCGATCTTGATGACGCGTGCACCCCAATCAGCAAGATGCCGACTTGCGAGCGGAGCAGCGATCGCCTGCTCTAGCGATACCACGGTAATGTTTTCCAGAGGAAGTTTCATTTGCGACGCTTTCTCACGTTGGTTGACGACGGTCTAACGGGGAGCTTGTTTGCTCGCGCCCATCTCCTGGAAGCAGTTTCCCGCAGGCCAAGCGGTATGTGAACCATCGAGTTTCGAAAGCCGCGTTCACAAAAGAAGAATTGCGTGTGCGTTGTTATGACAGTTCCGACGGGGACCGATCCGCTGCTCGAGTCGTATCAGGCCACGCGGTTCGCGGTGCGTTGCTCCAAAAAACTCGCTACGTTCGCGGAAACAGCCAGTGCAAGCGCTTCGACCGTGGAAGCACTTGCCCAGGCCACATGAGGTGTCAGCAAGAGGTTGTCAGGTCGACCGGTGACAAAACGATGCTTTTCGTGCGGTGGCTCGACCTGCAACACGTCTAGCGCAGCGCCAGCGATGACTTGACTGAGCAGTGCCGCTTCGAGCGCCCGTTCATCGACGAGCGCTCCTCGCGCGGTGTTGATCAGCACTGCCGTGCGACGCATCATTGAAAGCTCCCGTTCGCCAATCAGACCCTGCGTGTCAGGGGACAAAGGGCAGTGCAGTGAGATCACATCGCTTGTTGCAAGTACATGTTCGAATGCGGTATAGCCGGGCCGAACTTCGGTTCTGCCTTTGCGCTCGCTTAGCAGTACCCGCATACCCAAGGCGGTCGCCATCCTCATGACCTCCGTGCCTATTGCGCCCGAACCGATCAGGCCGAGTGTGGCGCCGCGGACCTCGCGGATGGGCGCGCCGTGAACACAAAATACGGGAGAGGCAGTCCAAGCGGACGACGACGCCAATTGGCTATAAGAAAGCATTTGCCTTCGCAGCATGAAGATGCAGCCAATGACGTGCTCGGCCACACTCGAAGCAGCGTATGCCGGCACGTTCGAGACTTGAACGCCGCGTTCTCGACAATAAGCTACGTCCACACTGTCGTAGCCGCTTGCAGCGACGCAGATGTACTTGAGCCGCGGAAGTTGACGCAGCGTATCCGCACGCAATGGCACCTTGTTCGTGATCGCGATATCAGCATCGGCAAGGGCGTCGAGAAGCTCATGTTCGCGGGTAGTTGCCCGGTCTGTCCAGCGGTCGGCGGCGCGGGGCCGCGGTACGCGCACGGGCAGCGTCGCGCTGTCGAGAAAGACGATATGGCTCATGTCAGTGGATATCTCCCACGTTCGATTGCGCCCTGCGCCTCTGGCGCAAGGCCCGGGTATGAACGTTGCAAATGCCGGACGAAATTTTGTGCCGAGCGCGGCAATGCGTCGAAGTCACGATAGCCGATCAAACTTTCCAGCCTCGCCCATTCATCGGAGAATGGAACGACCTTGTAGCCGAAGCTCTCATCCGGCGTGCCCACGGTTACGTCCGACATGACTGCAATGCCGACCCCGGAACGCACCATCGTGCGCATCGCATCGAAGCTCGTGACCTGAAGACGGATGCGCAACTTGCGCTGAAGGTCCGCGGCGTACGATTGCATCATCCGGAAGATCAGGCTGCCTTCGTGGAAAGCGATGAGATCGTAGTCCAGCGTCTCGGCGAACGAGACTTCACTGCGGTCTGCCAGCGCGTGCTGCAAGGGCACCACGGCGACAAGGTTCGAACGTCTGAACGGTTGCACAACGAGTCCAGCTGTCGAAACGCCCGACCAGAACACACCCAGATCCGCGATGCCGTCGCGTAACGCACGAACGATGAACGGGGTGCTCCACTCTTCCAGATGAACGTCGATCTGCGGGTAGGCTTCCAGAAACGTACGAATGGTCGGACCGAGGAAACCGACGATCGCAGTACTATTGGCGAAAACGCGAACTTCGCCCTTCGAGCCGTCACCGAATTCGCTCATCTGCGCGCGCATGCGGGCCATCACCAGCATCATGTCCTTCGCGTGCGTAACGAGTTCGAGTCCAGCGGGCGTCGGCCGCACTCCCATGTTGCGGCGTTCGAGCAATTGCACGCCGAGCACGTCCTCGAGATCGCTGATCCGCTTACTGACGGCGGACGTCGCAATAAAGTGACGTTCGGCCGCTCGCGCGAGATTTCGCTCCTCAATCACCGTCAGGAATATTTTTAGCGTAACGAGGTCGATCCGCATGCAGGGTCCGTAATGCGTCGGCGACGCGACAATTGCGCACGCAGCCTTACTTCGATGATCAAGCGCCGCGCACGCAACTGGCCGCCTCAGCCGTGGTTAAGCGTAATTGTCTTGAGGGTCGTGAAGCTCAATAGACCCTCCATCCCCTTTTCGCGGCCATAGCCGCTTTGCTTGACTCCGCCGAATGGCAACTCTATGCCCCCGCCCGCGCCGTAGCAGTTGATAAAAACCTGGCCTCCATGAAATGCGTGAGCCAGTCTCATTTGACGGCCGCCGTCACGAGTCCAGATTCCTGCGACAAGCCCGAAGGCGGTATCGTTGGCGAGATCAACGGCCTCGGCTTCGTCTGCAAAGGGCATCGCAACGAGTACCGGCCCGAACACTTCGTCCTGGGCCAACGTGTGCTTGTGCGGTACGTCACGCAGGAGAACAGGCGGCTGAAAGTAGCCTCCTTGCGCGGCATCCGGAGCAAGTTTTGCGGTCGCGGCGAAGCGGATGTTGTCGGCCTCTGCCCTGGCAAGGAAAGTTTTTACACGATCCAGCTGGGCCGCGTTTATCAGAGGTCCGCAGTCGTAATCCCCGTCTGCGGGGCCCGCTGTGACAGCCTCGAAGCTCCGCGCGAGTCGTTCGATAAGCTCCTCATAGAGTGACGACTGCACCAGCAATCGGCTGCCGGCCGAACACGTCTGGCCGCTGTTTTGCACGATCGCGTTTCGAATGACCGGCAATGCGGCATCCAGATCGACGTCGTCGAAGACGATCTGCGGGGATTTGCCGCCGAGTTCGAGGGTCACCGGGCAATGATGTCGAGCCGCGGCCTGCGCGACGGCTGTACCGGTGGCCGGCGAGCCCGTGAAGGAAATATGCGCAATGCCCGGATGTTCGGCGAGCGCGGCGCCGGCCTCCCGGCCATAACCTGTCACGATGTTCAGCACGCCCGCGGGCAAACCCGCTTCGGCTGCCAGTTCGGCCAGCTTGAGATACGAAAGGCACGCATCTTCGGCTGGCTTGACCACACATGCGTTGCCCGCCGCGAGCGAAGCGGCGACACTGCGGCCGAACATTGCCGCTGGATAATTCCAGGGAATGATATGCCCGGTTACACCATGCGGTTCGCGGACGGCTAGCACAGTGTGCCCGTGCAGGAATGGAATGGTCTCCCCATGCAGTTTGTCGCAGGCGCCAGCATAGAATTCCAGGTAGCGAGCGCATACGGTGATGTCTGCCGCAGCTTGCTTGAGTGGCTTGCCAGTGTCCTCCGATTCAATTCGCGTGAGCGACTCGTGATTGTCGAGTATGAGTTGACCGAGTCGCGCGAGAATGCGGCCGCGCTCGACCGGACCGGTACGCCGCCAGGTCGTGTCGAACGCTTTGCGCGCTGCGCGAACTGCAGCATCGATGTCAGCCGCATTGCCCCGCGCGATGCGAGTGAATTCAAGGCCAGTGGACGGGTTGACCACCGCTATCGTCTCGCCATTCGAAGGAGCCGACCACTGATTGGCGATGAAGTGTTGGGCTGTCACGTTAGATCCCCTGTACCGAGATTTCACGTTCTTCACGGCGTTCGCCGGCACGCAGAATCCCATCATCGCTTTCGATGGGAAGGGGTGCCCAGTTTGTAGAACGCACGAAGTCGCCGCGAGGTTTCTCGACATCATGTGGACGGTTGGCAACCCGGTTGTAAGTGATGTACGCCTGCCAACGGTCTTCCGCCGACATATTCACGCCAGAGCCATGAATAGTGAGGCAATGAAACAGCACCAGTGTGCCCGCTTTGCCGACAATCGGCACTGGCGCACCGGACGTCTCCAGAATCTGCTTGATGTGTTCACGCTGCACGGCACGTTGAGGCAGTTGGTATGCGGCCTGGCTATCGTCATAGTAGTGCTCCACGAGACCCAGTTTATGGCTCCCGGGGATCATATAGAGCGAGCCGTGAATTTCCTGCGTGTCGCTGAGCATCACCATGGCTGTCAGCATGTCGTTCTCCGGGTAACCATCGTGTACCCAGTAGCCGAAGTCCTGATGCCAGAGCCAGCCCGTGCCCTCCAGCGCCGACTTGGTGTTCACCTTCGTGTGGGCGATATACACCTCGTCGCTGCCGAGCGTCTGCATTACAGGCCGCAGCAGACGCGGTGTGCGCGTCAATGCCCGATACTGCGGCGAGGCAACCGGACCGTCTTCTTCGTGCACTCGAAAAATAGAGCGGATCGCGCCCGTGCGCTCTCGAAAGACCGAGTCCGCCTCAATGGCGCTTAGACGTTCGGTGTCCCGCCTCAGCGCTTGCACTTCTTCCCTGCTATAGCAATCCGGAATTACGATAAATCCGTCACGGTGATAATCCGCAATCTGTCCTTTTGTCAGTTCCATCTCGTCTCCTTGTTTAACGGGACCAGCCTACGAAGCCAGTCTAAAACAGCAGACGCTGCTTCTGATTGTCCAATCGCGATGACGGCATTGCCAAGTTGAGAATGGCCCGATCACCTCCTGCTCTTGCATACTTGCCGTGCGCACTGGATCGGAGTTGCTTAAGGCAAGTGGCGCGAACAGAAGCGTAGCGAGAGAGCCGCCAAACTTATTATGGAGCGAGACATGTCAATCAACCCTACGGCCGCCATGCCTTACGCGGAAGCACCGCTAGACGAGCGCCGCGTCTATTCAAAGGTGTCGTGGCGACTCATCCCCTTTCTGCTGATGTGCTACACGGCCGGATACCTCGATCGGGTGAACGTCGGTTTCGCGAAACTACAAATGCTCGATCAATTGAAGTTCAGCGAGACGGTCTACGGGCTTGGGGCGGGCATCTTCTTTATCGGCTATGTGATCTTTGAAGTTCCAAGCAACATCGTGATGCACAAGGTGGGCGCCAGGGTCTGGATTGCGCGGATCATGATCACGTGGGGGCTCATTTCGGCGGCAATGGTATTCGTCAAAACGCCGACCACGTTTTACGTGATGCGGTTCCTTCTAGGGGTAGCGGAAGCCGGGTTTCTGCCTGGAATCCTGTTGTATTTGACGTACTGGTATCCGCCGTCGCGGCGTGGAAGCATCATCGCGCTCTTCCTCGGCGGAATCCCGCTTGCCGGTATGCTCGGCGGTCCCCTGTCTGGCTGGATCATGCAAGCGTTCTCCAATATGAACGGATGGTCCGGATGGCAGATGATGTTTCTACTCGAAGCTCTTCCGTCGGTGCTGCTCGGCATCGCCGTATTTTTTGTATTGGGCAACGATGTCCGCTCCGCTAAATGGCTGACTGAATCCGAGAAGAATTTGCTGGAGGCGAATCTTCAACTCGAGACCCCGGACGCTCAGGTACATTCGCTGCGCGGCGCTTTCACCGAACTGCGCACCTGGATCTTGTGCGTGATGTATGCCTTTATCCTGATGGGTGAATATGGCGTTCTTTTCTGGATGCCAACCATCATCAAGGATACCGGCGTTTCCGATCCACTTCAGGTCGGCTTGCTTACGGCCATTCCGTATACCGCGACCGTAATTGCAATGTTTCTGGTCGGGCGGCACTCGGACCGGACACGTGAGCGCCGGTGGCATCTCGCCTTGCCCGGTGTTGTTGCCGCAGTGGGCCTCGCGCTCGCCGCGATGTATCCGCACAGCACCGTTATGGCCGTAGTCGGCTTGACGATCGGCACAATGGGCGTCCTCGCTGTCGTATCGCAGTTCTGGACCCTGCCTCCGGCTCTGCTAGGTGGCATCGCGGCCGCTGCAGGCATCGCGCTCGTCAACTCGGTCGGCAACCTTGCCGGCTTCGTCAGCCCCTACATGCTCGGGTGGATCAAGCAAAGCACCGGCACGACGAGCATCGGACTTTATATACTCGCCGCAAGCATGCTCGTCGGAAGCCTGATCGTTTTCTGCTTTCCCTCGCGCTTGGTCGATCGTTAACACTCGACGGCGATGAGTCAACGGTCGTCCGCTCGGCACTGGCGAATTTCGGTGCCGAGCGCCAAAGCGTGGCTTGATCGGAAGCGAGCCATGGCGACGGTTCTAGCCGTCGATCGCTCCGGTCAGTTCTGGCGCGACCGTAAAAAGATCACCGACGAGACCGTAGTCGGCGACACTGAAAATGGGCGCTTCCGGGTCCTTGTTGATCGCGACGATCACCTTCGAGTCCTTCATGCCGGCCAGATGCTGGATCGCACCCGAGATGCCGACAGCCACGTACAGCTGCGGCGCGACAATCTTGCCAGTCTGGCCGACCTGATAGTCGTTGGGCACGAAGCCCGCGTCGACGGCTGCACGCGATGCGCCGAGCGCCGCGTTCAGCTTGTCGGCCAGCGGTTCGAGCACCTTCATGTAGTTCTCTCCGTTGCCCAGACCGCGGCCACCCGAGACGATGATTTTTGCCGACGTCAGTTCCGGACGGTCCAGCTTCGTCACTTCACGGCTAAAGAACTGCGAGGTGCCGGCATCGGGCGCTGCTTCGATCTTCTCGACCGGCGCACTGCCGCCTTCGGCTGCGACTGCATCGAAGCCGGTCGTGCGTACCGTGATGACCTTGATCGGGTCACGAGATTGCACCGTTGCAATTGCGTTGCCCGCGTAAATCGGGCGCTCGAACGTATCGGGTGAATCGACTGCGGTGATGTCGCTGATCTGTGCGACGTCGAGCTTCGCTGCGATACGCGGCGTGATGTTCTTGCCGTAAGCGGTCGCCGGCGCGAGGATGTGCGAATAGTCCTTCGCGATGTTCAGCACGGTCGCTTCGACGTTTTCCGCGACGCCTGCTTCGAGTTGCGGCGCGTCGGCCAGCAGGACTTTGCTAACGCCAGCGATCTTGGCTGCCGCATCGGCTGCAGCCTGCGCATTGTGACCTGCAACCAGCACGTGAATATCGCCGCCGATCTTGTGCGCCGCTGCAATCGTGTTCAGCGTCGCAGCCTTGATCGACGCAGTATCGTGTTCTGCCAATACAAGATTCACCAGATTCGTCATTTGCTCTGTCTCCGCATTCTACTTAAAGCACCTTGGCTTCGGTCTTCAGCTTCTGGACCAGCGTCTTCACATCCGGCACCATCACACCGGCGGAGCGCTTGGGCGGCTCGGCAACCTTCAGCGTCTTGAGACGCGGCGTGACATCGACGCCGAGGTCTTCGGGCTTGATCGTTTCGAGCAGCTTTTTTTTCGCCTTCATGATGTTCGGCAACGTCACGTAGCGCGGCTCGTTCAGGCGCAGATCCGTTGTGACCACGGCGGGAAGCGTCAGCGACAGCGTTTCAGCCCCGCCGTCCACTTCGCGCGACACCGTCGCCTTCCCGTCAGCCACAACCACCTTCGAAGCGAACGTCGCTTGCGGAAGGTCAGCCAAGGCGGCGAGCATCTGCCCGGTCTGGTTCGAGTCGTCGTCGATGGCCTGCTTGCCCAGCAATACCAACGAAGGCTGTTCCTTATCGACCAGCGCCTTCAGCAGTTTCGCAACGGCCAGAGGCTGCAGGTCTTCGGATGACTCGATCAGCACCGCCCGATCCGCGCCTATCGCCAACGCGGTACGCAGCGTCTCTTGGGCCTGAGCTACACCGCAAGAAACCGCCACGACCTCGCTAACCACGCCGGCTTCCTTCAGCCGCACCGCTTCCTCAACCGCGATTTCATCGAACGGATTCATCGACATCTTCACGTTCGCAATGTCGACCCCCGTGCCGTCCGACTTGACCCGGACCTTCACGTTGTAGTCGACCACTCGCTTTACACCCACCAGCACTTTCATACCGTCTCCTTGTCATGTGTCGAAGCCGCGCGCGCCGTCATCGGCGAACGGATCATGTCGGCTGCGCGCTCGGCCAGCATCAGCACCGTCGCATTGGTGTTGGTCGAGGTTATCGAAGGCATGACCGAGCCGTCGACGATGCGCAGTCCGGTCGTTCCGCGCACCCGCATTTCCGAATCGACGACGCTCATTTCGTCCTCTCCCATCCGGCACGTGCCAACCGCGTGATACACAGTCGAGCCGTTGTCACGCGCGTATTGCAGTAACGCCTCGTCGGTGTTCGCGTGACGGCCTGGTACGGTTTCGTCGACGATATAGCGCGCGATCTCGGGCTGCGCGAAGATCCGGCGACCGATCTTGAGTCCTTCCACCATCGTGTTGCGGTCGAGTTCGCTGCTGAGGTATGACGGTGCGATCGTCGGCGCTGCCGTGATCTCGCTGCTGGTGATGTGCACGTGCCCACGGCTTTCGGGTCGCATCTGCCAGACGCCGCAGGAGACACCGGGCTCGGACTCGAGCACTCCGATCCGTCCCTCGACGAAGCTGCCTGGCGCAATCACGAACTGCACGTCGGGCCGGGTTGCGAGCCTCGTCTGTGCAAAGCCGCCGACGATCGCCGCACTATAGGTCAGTACGCCGGTCCCCGACACGAAGTAGCGCATCATCTCGCGCGCAAGCGCGAGTCCATGCGAGCGCTCGTTCGCGGTACCTGCACCCCGTACCCGATAGCCGAGCCGGACTACATAGTGATCCTGCAAATTGTTGCCGACGCCCGGTAACGCGATGCGTGTTCGAATGCCCGCATTGTCGAGCACGTCCTTATCGCCGATGCCGCTCATTTCGAGCAGCTTGGGCGTGCCGATCACGCCGGCGCTTAGAATGACCTCGCGGGTCGCGCGAAACTGCATCGAAGCGCCCGCGGTCGTCGTCGCATTGATGCCGCTCACGTGCGTTCCGTTCATTTCGAGCCCGGACACCTGGACGCCGGTCACCACCGTGAGATTCGGCCGCGCCATTGCGGGCCGCAGATAACCGCGCGCTGCGCTGGACCGGCGACGCCCGTCGCGCGTTTGCTGGTAGTACCAGATCGACGGACCGCGCGTGTCGCTGTTTGGATCATCTACAAAATCGAGACCGGCCTTTTGGGCGGCTTGCACGACCGCGCCACAAATCTCCGGCGGATTCTTCACCCGGCTGACCTGGATCGGACCGTGCGTGCCGCGTTGCGGACTGTTGCCCTCGGTCCACGTTTCGGAGCGGCGGTAGAACGGCAGACAGTTGCCGAAGCTCCAGCCCTTGGCGCCCGACTGCTCCCAGCTATCGATATCCTCCGCGAACGGGCGCACATAAAGCAGGCCGTTGATCGCGCTGGACCCCCCGAGTCCGCGTCCGCGCGGAAACAGGATTGCACGGCCGCTGGTCTCGGCGTCGGCCCGCGTGCGATAGCGCCATGTCACGGTGGGATGATCCAGCAATCGCACGAAGCCGGCCGGTACGTGGATGAAGGGGTGACGATCGCGCTCGCCGGCTTCGATCAGAATCACTTTGACGTTCGGATCTTCGGTCAGGCGGTTTGCGAGCACGCAACCCGCCGTCCCCGCGCCGACGATAACGTAGTCCGTTGTGTACGATTTCATGACTTCGCTCCGGCAACTGCCAGCTCACGACCTTCTAGTGTTGCGATCTCCTCGTCGGCGAAACCGAACTCGGCAAGTACTTCAGCCGTGTGTTGTCCGAGCGTCGGCGGCGCACGGCGGTAAGCCACCGGGCTGCCGTGAAAATTCACCGGACTCGCGATGTTCGTTACCCTGCCCGCAAGCGGATGTTCGATCTCGACGACCGCATGGTTATGCGCGATCTGCGGGTCCTGCGTCAACGCGGTGTGGTAATCCTGCACCAGCGCGCATGGCACGTCCGCGGCGCTCAGATGCGCCACCCAGTATTCGGCGGTATGCAGCAGAAACTGCTGTTCGAGAATCACGTCGAGTGCATGCCGATTCGCAGTCCGCGCGGTGTTGCCGATGAATCGTTCATCGCTCAGCAAGTCTTCTCGGCCCAACGCCCGGCAAAGGTTCTGCCAGAATTTTTCGGTGAAGCAGGCCGCGAAGAAATAGCGGCCATCGGACCCCTGATAGTTGCGATACGGCACCATCGTCGGATGGCCGCTACCGAGACGCTCGGGCGCTTTGCCGCTTCTGAGCGTCTCTCCGTCGCGCGGGATGGTGCTGAAAAGCGCAGCCGAAAGCAGCGACGTGTCGATGCGCTGGCCTTCGCCATGCCGTTCGCGATGCAACAACGCCGCCGAGATACCAAACGCGAGCAGCGCAGCCGCGCCGAAGTCCGGCAACGGCGCTCCGAGGCGAACCGGATTGCCGCCGGCTTCGCCCGTCATGTCCATGAGACCCGCCACGGCCTGCACGATCGGATCGTTCGCGGGCCATGCGGCGTAAGGACCGCTTTGTCCGAATGCCGACACGCTTGCATAGACGATCATCGGATTGCGCGCCTTCACGGCCTCGTAGCCGATGCCGAGCCGATCCACCGTGCCCGGTCGGAAGTTTTCGACGACGACATCTGCCTGCTCCGCCATGCGCAGAAATGCATCGCGTCCTTTCGGGGACTTCAGGTCCAGGCGGATGCTGCGCTTGTTACGGTTCTGCGACAGGAACTGGACGCTTTCCCCTTCGACGAATTGATTGCCGAGATTGCGCGAGAGGTCACCGGCCTTCGGTTCCTCAACCTTGATCACGTCCGCGCCCAGGTCGGCGAGCAGCACCGTACCGACCGGACCCGCGGTCATGACGGTGAGATCCAGAATGCGATAGCCCGACAACGGGCCGACTTGCTTCTTATCCATGATTTGCCGCCTGCGAATGCGATGCGTGCGTGAGTTCCGCACCGGGGTAATCGAGCACGTCGAAGGTGAGACGGAACGGGTCGGCCTCACCGCGCGTGATGGTCAATGCGTGATTGAAATGCGCGTCGTCGCGCTCGGGACAGTCGGTGCGATAGTGGCTGCTGCGCGATTCGCGCCGCTCGATACACGCCTGCACGATGACGTCGGCAGTCGTCGCCATGTTGTCGATCGTCAACGCGTCGATCACCTGCGGCGGCGTGGCCCCGCCCCCTGCGGCCAACTCCGCGCGCGCCTCGCGAGCGGCGGCCAACGCGATGTTCAGGCCGCTTTCCGTCTTCTCGACGAGGCAATGCGTCTGCATCGCTGTACGCAGATCGGAGGCGATACGTTGAGCGTCGAACCACGCATTCGGTTTGAGCGCCGTTTCGAGGCGCCCAGCAAGCGGCGTTACATCCGACGTGCCCGGCGCCGCGCTGCCGCGTGCGAATGCGGCCGCACCCATGCCCGCGCGATGGCCGAAAACCTGCCCTTCGGCAAGCGAGTTGCCGCCCGGACGATCGGGACCGCGCACGCCACCCGCAAGTTCGCCGATCACGAAGAGCCCCTCGATGGTCGACATCGCGTCGGTGCTGGTCATCCGGACACCGCCATTCAGGCATTGAAAGGCAATCCCGACCTCGAGCAGATCACGCTTCGGATCGAGTCCCTTGGCGCGCATCCAGCGCATGGTGTTCGGAATGGTGGCCGCCAACCGTTCCTCGGCGATGTCGGCGAAAGAGAAATGCACCGCGCCGCGCTCCGTGCCTCTGCCCTGCGCGATTTCCGTTGCGATCGCGATATCGATGTAGCGCGACTCGTTCGATATCGTGAACGGGAACACTTTCTCGTCCATCGCAGCCTCGGGCGTCACGCCCGTCGGCAGATAGTCCGGGAGGAATTCGTGACCGTCGCGATTGAGCATCTTCGGATGCAGGATAAAGCACGACTTGCTGAAAAGTTGCACGTAAGGGTGGACCATCGCCGGCCCGAACTGGTGGAACTCCATGTTCACGAGTTCTGCGCCGTGGCGAAAACAGATCGCCTGGCCGTCACCGGTCATCTCCGCTGTCGACACCTGCTGCGAGAACAGACCGTGCGCGCCGCCCGTGCCAAGCACGACGGCCCGCGCCGAGACCACCAGCAGCCGCCGCGAATCGAGGTCCATCGCAACCACGCCGCTCACGCGCCCTGTCGAATCGCGCAGAAGGTCGATGAGCGCGGCCGGCTGACGGATCTCGACACCGAGCTTTCTGGCTTCGTCCGCGAGCGCGCTCACGAAGGCCTTGCCGGTTTTGCCCTTCACGCCGAGCGCGCGCGCATAGCTGCCGAAGTCGCTGCGGATGAGCTTATAGCCATCGTCGACGCGGTCGAACGGCACGCCGAGTTCGATCAGGTCAGCGATGCGCTTCGGTGCGTCCTCCGCCAGAACGCGCACCAGGTCAGGGTCGATGAAGCCGGCTGCCGGACGCATCGTGTCTTCGTAGTGCACGGTTGCGCTATCGTCGGCGCTGCCGTAGCCGGATGCCCCCATGCTCATGATTTCGCTAGCGCCGTGCACCGTGCTGCCACCCTGTCCAACCGGCGCCTTGGCCAGCATGAGGACCTTCGCACCCGCCTGTGCCGCAGAAACGGCAGCACGCGACGCCGCGCCGCCACCGCCGACCACCACCACGTCGGCTTGCGCGTGGTCGACGCCAAAGCCGAATTTCTCCAACGTCCGAACTGCCGTCACGTCTGTCTCCGCTTACGATTTGAGCGCGCGTGCCACGATGTTGCGCTGAATTTGATTAGTGCCACCGAAGATCTGGAACATCTTGGCTTCGCGGTAATGACGCTGCATCGCGTATTCGGCGGAGTAGCCATTGGCGCCCATGATCTGGATGCCGTCGGTCGCGACCTGCACGTAGGTGTCCGACGCGAAATACTTCGCCTGCGACGACTCCACGTCGCAGCTTTCGCCTTCGTCAAGCAGCTTCGCCGCCCGAAACGCCATCAGCCGGGCGGCATCCACGCGCGTCTGCATATCGGCGAGCAGATGCGACACGGCCTGGAAATCGATGATCGATTGCCCGAACTGTTTGCGGTCGTTCGCATACCAGCGCGCAAGATCGATCGCCGCCTGCGCGCCGCCCACACACATCGCCGACAACGCGATGCGCTCCTTCGACAGCACCGTGGTGAGCTTCTTCCAGCCCACGTGGAGGCCGCCCACGATCATGTCTTGCGGGACACGCACGCCGTCGTACACCACCTCGCAGGTCCGGATAGCGTGGCCGCCGAGCAAATCGATCGGATTGATGGTCAGGCCTTTGGATTCCTTCGGTACGAGGAACAGGCTGATCCCGTCGTGCTTCTTCGCTTCCGGATTGGTGCGCACCGCAGTCAGGATGTAGTCGGCCTGCAGCGCGCCGGAAATCCACATCTTGGTGCCGTCGATAATGAAGTCGTTTCCGTCGGCCATGCCACGCGTCGTCAGCGAGGCGGCATCCGAGCCGGAGCCGTTTTCGCTGAGGGCGAAGGCGAAAAAGGCACGGCCTTCAGCCAGCTTCGGCAACACCAGGGCCTTGATGTCGTCCGGAGCGAAGCGCGCCAGCGCGCCGCCCACCATGTTCACGTTAGCATTCCAGAAGCGCGCGAGCGCGATCGTGTGATACGCGACGATCTCCAGATAAGCGGCCATGTCGAGATAGCCACCGACGCCGCCGTACGCTTCGGGCAGCGTGATGCCGAACCAGCCCTGTTCGGCGGCCACCTTCACGAGTTCCTGCGGGAAGCGCTTTTGTTCGTCGCACTGGCGAACGTATTCCGGCGATGCATGGCGCGTCAGCGCGCGATTCACCGAATCTCGAAATTCGAATTGATCGGCATTCAAATAGGGTTTCAGGTCGCGCCGGTTGACCAGATTGCTTGCGTATTCGGGATTCACTGTGTTTCCTCCTTGTCCGATCAGGACGCCTTGCGTTGAGCCATGTCTTGTTCGGCCTGGCCGAGCGGGATGGCACGCAACATCTGCGAACGCGACTTCGCCCCCGTCATCAGGAACGCAAGATCCGAGCCGCTGAGAATGAAACGCGCGCCTTTTTGCACGTAAGCGGTCATCAGTGCCTCGTCGTACACGCCGCCCACGCCCGGCACCTTGCCGTGCCGGTGACATGCGGCGCACACGGCGTCGATGGCAGCCGCCACACGCACATGGCCCAGTTGTCCGGTGATACCGAGATCCGCCGCAAGATCGGTCGCGCCGACGAGCAGCACGTCAATGCCCGGCACGGCGGCGATCGCGTCGGCGTTTTCGAGCCCTTCGCGGGTTTCGATCATCGCCACGACCAGCACCTCTTCGTTGATCGCGCGAACCACATCGGCGATCGGAAGAGCCTGAAAGCCGACCTGCGGCAACATGCCGGGGATCGACCGTCCGCCGGCAGGCGGGAAGCGGCACATGTCCGCGATTCGCGCGGCCTGTTCGGGCGTACTCACGTGTGGCACCACGATGCCCATCGCGCCGGTATCGAGCAGTCGAGTGGCGTGGAACGGCTCGTGTCCCGGCACGCGGATGATCGGCGTCACACCGCCCACCAGAGCGGCGGCGCAAATCTGCGCGGCCGTGTCGATGTCCATCGAATTGTGTTCCATATCGATGAACAGCCAGTCGAAACCCGCCGTCTGCGCGATCTGCGCGATGTCGACGGTGCGGGCCTGGCGCAGCCCCATGCCGAGGGCCAGTTCACCCGCGGCGAGTTGCGCTTTCGCGTGATTCTTGATGCTTCGCATGATCGATCCCATTCAGGCGGTGGCGTCGAGCGGCTCGTCGTTCGCCAGTTCCAGGTTGATGAATTTGGTGTCCATGTAGTCGCGGATCGCGTTCGGTCCGCCTTCGCGTCCGAACCCACTGTCCTTGCTGCCGCCGAATGGCGTCTCCGCCGTCGACGCCACGAACGTATTCACGCCGACCACGCCGGCCTGCAGACGCTCCGTGGTTTCCAGCGTGTTGCGCATCGAGCGCGTGAAGACATACGCCGCGAGCGCGAACGGCAGCCGGTTCGCCTCGGTGATGACTTCGTCCATCGTCGTGAACGGGGTGAGCGTCCCGACGGGGCCGAACGGTTCGTCGTTCATCAGGCCGATGTGCGAAGCGGGATTGGCGACGAGTGTCGGCTCGTAGAACCAGCCGCGACCGAATTCCGCGGGGCGCCGGCCACCGCATAGCACGCTGGCGCCTTCACTCACGGCTTCGTCGACAAGACGTTCGATCGCGTCGCGGCGCTTCGACGTGGTCAGCGGACCCAGATCGGTGTTCTGCTGCAACGGATCGCCGACCCGAAGCGCTCTGGAGCGCTCGACCAGCGCCTTCACGGTCTTGTCGAAGATTGATTCATGAATGTAGAAACGTGTCGGCGACGCGCAAACCTGGCCGGCATTGCGGAACTTGCCCAGCGACGCGAGGTGCGCAAAAGCGCCGATGTCGGCGTCGCGATGCACGATGACGGGCGCATGGCCGCCGAGTTCCATCGTGACCTTCTTGAGGGTCTGCGCGGACATTTCGACGATCTGACGGCCGATAGGCACCGAGCCGGTGAAGCTGATTTTTGCCACGCGCGGGTCGGCCATGATCGTCGGCGTAATGGTGTCGGCTTTGCCGATCACAAGATTGACTGCGCCCTCGGGGAAACCGGCATCGACAAAACAGCGCACCAGCGCCATCGTCGCGCCGGCCGCTTCGTTTGACGGCCTGATGACGATCGCGTTGCCGGCGGCCAGCGCCGGGCCCATCTTGCGGGCCAGCAGCAGCAGCGGGAAATTCCAGGGCGTGAAGGCGGCGACCACCCCGAGCGGCTCGTAATGCACCAGATACCGTCCACCCTTGACGCGACTTTCATAAGAGATGCCGAACACACGGCGCGCTTCATCGGCGAACCAGTCGATCGACTCAGCGGACGCGTGGGCTTCCCCACCGGCCTGTGCGATCGGCTTGCCTGTTTCCAGCGCCACGATTCGCGCGAGCTGCGGCGCGCGTTCGCGGATGAGCGTCGCCGCCCGGCGCAGCAGCGCTGAGCGCTCCCATGGCGTGAGCTTGCGCATTGCGGCCGAGGCCTCGGTCGCGGCGTCGACGGCCTCGGTGACCTGCGCCTGCGTCGCCAGCGGCATATAGCCCAGCCGCTGTTCCGTCGCCGGATTGATCGAAAGCTGGCCGTCGTCAGCCCTCGCGGCTTGCCATCGGCCTCCGAGCAGCAAGCCGTGCTCGCGGTAATGCGCCTCTAGTTCCATTTGCTTCCTCCTGACGGGTATCGCGGATGTTCCCGGTTTGTAGGTGCATTCCCGGGAGGTCTCTTGCATGCACTCTTTTATTTATATCAACACCTTGACATCAAAGTGTCAACACTTTTATAGTTTGTGTCAGCGAAAGCTGATTTGTCGCATGCACTTTCAGTAGCCGATGGCCACAAGAAGAGCGCCGCAGGCGCCGCCGAACGGGTCATCCAGAATTTCCTTTCCATGGAGCGAGACGAAAATGAGTTCGTATTCCCGTCGTACCTTTCTTCAAACGCTCGGAGCCGCCACGGTGGCGGCGGCGGGAACCGGCGCCTTGCCGTCGCTCGCCCGGGCAGAGACAGCGCAGTTCAAGCTGAAGTACGCGAACAACCTCGCGCTGTCCCATCCGCTCAACGTTCGCGCGAAAGAAGCCGCGGACGCCATCAAGAAGGAAACCGGCGGCCGGGTCGAGTTGCAGATTTTCCCGAACGGTCAGATGGGCACGGATACCGACATGCTGTCGCAGGTTCGATCGGGCGCCATCGACTTCCTTACCCAAGGTGGCGTGGTGCTGTCGACGCTCGCGCCGGTCTCGGCGATCAACGGCATCGGCTTCGCGTTCAAGGATTACAACCAGGTATGGGCAGCAATGGACGGCGAGCTCGGGAGCCACATCCGCAAGGCGATCTCGAAAGTCGGGCTCGTCGCGATGGAAAAACCGTGGGACAACGGCTTTCGGCATCTCACGAGCTCGGTCAAGCCAGTGCAGAGCCCGGCCGACCTTAAAGGTCTGAAGATCCGCGTGCCGGTCAGCCCTCTTTGGACCTCGATGTTCAAGGCGCTCGATGCCTCGCCCACCAGCATCAACTTCAGCGAGGCATATTCGGCGCTGCAAACCAAGGTCGTTGATGCAGAAGAAAACCCCCTCGCGCTGATCGAAACCGGACGCTTCTATGAAGTCCAGAAGTTCTGCTCGTTGACCGGCCATATCTGGGACGGCTTCTGGTTTCTCGCCAACGCCCGGTCCTGGGACAAGCTGCCGCCGGACTTGCAGGCCATTGTGGCGAAACACCTGAATGCGGCCGCAGTGGCTGAACGCGCGGACGTCGCCGCACTGAGCACATCGTTGATCGACAAGTTGCAATCGCACGGAATGGCGTTCAACAAGCCCGATATCCAGCCGTTCCGCGCCTCGCTCCAAAAAGCCGGCTTTTACGATCAGTGGCGCAAGAAATACGGCGATGAAGCCTGGGCGTTGCTCGAAAAGTACACGCAGAAGTTCGCATGAACGCGGACCATCGAAGAGTTTCCGGAGAGCAAGTCATGACTTCCCGAGTTCATCCCGAGCAGGTGTTCGCCCACGACATCGGCGCGCCGAAAGACCGACATGCGACATCGAAGGTCGTGCGCGTCGGCAACGCACTGGAAACGGCCATCAAGTGGATCACCGAAGTGCCCGCCGCGTTGCTGCTGGTGGCCGAGGTCGTGCTGTTGCTCACTAACGTTACCTGCCGCTACGTGCTGCGGGATCCGTTGATCTGGGGTGACGAACTCGCGTCGATCCTGTTCATCTGGCTGTCGATGCTCGGCGCGGTGGTGGCGTTGCGGCGCGGCGAACATATGCGCCTGACGATGTTCGTCGCCAGAATGTCGCCGCAAAGCCGCGCGTTTGCGGAAACACTTGGAAATATCATCGTGATGACGTTCGTACTGCTGCTGGTACGGCCGGCGACCGAGTGGGCGATGGACGAGTGGATCATCAGTACGCCGGCGCTGGAGCTGCCGAACACCGTTTCCGCGGCCGCGATTCCCGTGGCGGCCGGGCTGATGCTCGTGCTCGCCATTACCCGGTTGCTGGAACGCGCGTCGCTGCGCGATTGCGTGAAGGCGGTCGCACTGGTGGGCGGGGTCGCGATTGCGCTCTACGTTGCACGGCAAGCACTCGCGCCACTGACGGCAGTCAGCCTGATTCTTTTCTTCGCCGTCGGCGTGATTACGATCATCTGTCTCGGCGTGCCCATCATGGTTGCCTTTGGCGTGTGCACGTTTGCTTATCTCGCAACCGTCACCGGCGCGCCGTTGTCGATTGTCGTGAGCACCATGAATCAGGGGATGTCCAGCCTGATCCTGCTCGCCGTCCCGCTCTTCATCCTGCTCGGTGCGCTGATGGAAGCGATGGGTCTCGCCGCAGCGATGATCCGCTTCCTCGCCTCGCTGATCGGGCATAAGCGCGGCGGCCTCGCCTACGTGCTGATCGGCGCCATGTACCTGGTGTCCGGCATCTCCGGTTCGAAGGTGGCGGATATGGCCGCGCTTGCGCCGGGCCTGTTCCCGGAAATGAAAAAGCGCGGCGCGAATGAAGGCGACCTCGTCGCCATGCTCAGTTCCTCGGCGGCCATGTCGGAAACCATTCCGCCCAGTCTGGTGCTGATCACCATTGGTTCGGTCACCGGCGTTTCGATTGCGGCCCTGTTCACAGGTGGCTTCATGCCGGCCGTGGTCGGCGCGGTAGCGCTGGCGGCGGTCGTCTGGTTCAAAAGCCGCGGTGAAATCCTGCGAGGCGTGCAACGGGCCTCCCGGGGCGAGATCGGCCGCGCATTTCTGGTCTCGCTACCTGCGCTCGCGCTGCCCTTCGTGATCCGGGCCGCGGTGGTCGAAGGGATCGCGACCGCGACGGAAGTGGCGACGATCGGTGTCGCTTACACCTGCGCGGCGGGCTTGTTACTGTACCGCCGCTTCGACTGGAGCCGGCTCTATCCTATTCTGGTGGAGTCGGCCTCGCTGTCCGGCGCGATCCTGATTATCATCGGTTGCGCAACGGCGATGGGATGGGCCCTCACGCAGTCAGGATTCTCCGCGCAACTCGCGTCCCTTATGATGGCAGCGCCCGGGGGCTCGCTCGGCTTCCTGGCGATCTCCGCCATTACGTTCGTGATACTCGGCAGCTTTCTGGAAGGCATTCCTGCGATCGTACTGTTCGGACCGCTCCTGTTTCCGATCGCGCGTGCGATGGGTATCTCCGACGTGCACTATGCAATGGTCGTGGTATTCGCCATGGGACTGGGCCTGTTCGCGCCACCGCTTGGCCTCGGCTTCTACGCGGCGTGCGCGGTCAGCAAGGTCGATCCGTCAACCGCAATGCGCCGCGTTTGGCCCTATCTGGGGGCTTTGGCGATGGCCCTCGTCGTGATAGTGCTGGTACCGTGGGTATCGACAGGTTTTCTGCAAGCAAAATAAAAGGTTTTGAATGGCACAGAAAGGGCAACGGACATGAAAAACGCGTTTAACAATGAAGCGAACGGCAAGGTGAACGCGCGCGCGCCTGAGGTGATCGCGTCGAAGCTCGACGACATTCGCGAACAGGTGCGCGGCATGATTCAGCGGGGGGACTTGCGCCCCGGTGAACGTGTGAATGAGCAAGCACTCGCAAACCAGATCGGCGTCGGCCGCAATTCGGCGCGCGAGGCCCTGCGCTCGCTCGAGCAGGCGGGACTCGTTCGAATCGTCCCCAATCGGGGCGCCGAAGTTCGGCGGCTATCGCTCGAAGAAGCCATGGATCTCTATGAGATTCGAGCAGGGCTCGCGCGCACGGCGGGACGTCTCGCCGCGCTCCGTCTGACCACCGACGAGGAGCATCTGCTGAGCCTTCTCATTGACCAGATGAATTCCGCCGTTGCTGAGCGCAGCAGCCATCTGTATCAAACCCTGAACACCGAGTTTCATCGTCAATTGATGGCCGCGACCAAGAATCCGCGGCTGATCACGATCAACCAGGCTGTCGAAGACGAACTGACACTTTACATTTACAAGGGCGTGTATTCGTTCGCGCAAATGCAGCGTTCCTCGAAGGAACACCGCGAACTCTTCGAAGCGCTGCGTGCGGGTCAGGCCGATGCGGCTGCACAGGCTTTCGAGAATCACGTGCAGACCGGAAAGAAACGCATGCTCGACACCGTGTCCACCAGCCCGTCCGAACGTTAATGAACTTGGAGTAGCTTTTTGAAAACCATCGTGTTTCTGGACCGCGCGACGCTGTCCACTGATCTACCCGATCTTCCCTTTGCGCATCGGTGGGTCGAATATCCGTCCACGACGCCGGGACAGGTGGTGGAGCGCTGCCGTGACGCGCAGATCGTCGTGACCAACAAGGTGCCGCTGACGGGCGACGTGCTCGCGCAGTTGCCGCAACTGGAACTGATCGGCGTGCCGGCCGCGGGCGTCAATCATCTGGATATGGAAACATGCCGCCAACGAGGCATCGAAGTGGTCGCGTGTCCGGGATATTCGACGATCTCCGTGCCGGAGCACGCGTTCGCACTGATGCTCGCGCTGCGCCGAAACCTGGTTCCTTACTGGCGCGACGTCTATGATGGGGGCTGGAGCGGGTCACCCACTTTCTACGCTGAACTGCATCCGATCAAGGATCTGCACGGATCGACGCTCGGCATCGTCGGCGCCGGTCACGGTGGAAAGCGACTCGCCGAATTGGCCCGCCCGTTCGGCATGCGTGTGATCTTCGCCGAGCGCAGGCACGCCACGGTGGTGCGCGAGGGCTACGCTGCGTTCGACGAGGTGCTGCGCGAAGCGGATGTGATCAGCCTGCATTGCCCGCTTACCGATGAAACGCGGCATCTGTTCGGTCTCGCCGAATTTGACCGAATGAAGCGCAGCGCGTCACTCGTGAACGCCGCACGCGGCGGTATCGTCGACGAGCGGGCGCTGATGGAGGCGCTCGACCGCAAGCTGATAGCGAATGCCGCGCTCGACGTCCTCGAGCAGGAACCGCCGGCGGCCGATCATCCGCTGTTGACCAGCGCGCGCACCGATCTGATCGTGACTCCCCATGTCGCATGGCGGACTCAGGTGGCGATGCAGCGGCTAGTTACACAGCTCACGCAAGGCATCGAACAGCATTACGCGGCGCTGAGAGCCAAACTTGACGAGGCAGTGTTGCGTGCCCTTTCAGGCTCACTGAGAGCAGCATCGCAGTAAGTAGCCGCGGCAGAGAGCCGGCGATGAGCAGTCACCGCACAGAAATAAAACGATTCGCTCATCGATGAACGCGTTCGCGTGCTTGCATTGACCGCGCCTCCGGCCAGGTACATCGTAATCGACAGAATCAGAAACAGCCGCAGAATCGCCTGAATACCGCGCATAAGCCAAAGAATCCGCGCGGTTTCTGTGACGGCGTCGCGGGGGAAATCCGCGCGCCGACCGGGTCGTTAGCGTTGCCATCTGCGTGACCTCACAATCAAGCGCCGCTCAGCGCGGCCTCGGCTCGACAGGCGGATCGGCGCGCCAGCCGCCGCCGATTTTGAACCCACGCACGCTGCGACTTGTGGCTACACTCGTAGTCTCCGGCTTTGCCACCTCGATCGGGCCTCATGGACCTCAAGCAAATCCAGTATTTCATCGCGCTCTTCGAGGATGGCTCGGTCACGCGCGCGGCCAAGCGGCTCAATATCGTGCAGCCCGCTCTCAGCATGCAGATCTCGAAGCTCGAAGCCGAACTGCGACAGACGCTTTTCGAACGCGGCCCGCACGGCATGGCGCCGACCGATGCGGCGCGCCTTATGTATCGCCTGTACACGCCGATCATGCGCGACATTGAGCATGCGCGCGAGCAGTTGAGCCGGCGCGACGTGATCGTCACAGGTCGCGTTTTGCTCGGAATGGTGGCGTCGGAAGCAGAAAGCGTCTTGCCGGAGTCGCTCGCGAGGTTTGACGCGCTCTTTCCGCAAGTCGAGGTATCGGTGGCCGACGGCTTCAGCGCACAGCTCATCGATGCAGTCGAGGCAGGCCGGCTCGATGCCGCGATCATCAACAAGCCGCGCGGTCGCCTCGCGCTTGATGTCGAGCCGTTGCTGGTCGAGGAAATGGTGCTCGTGACGAGTGCCGTACATGGCGTCGAGTTGCCGCAGGAGATCGATCTCGCGAATACCTCCGGGGTAGAACTCGTACTGCCAACGCGGCGCAACGGCCTGCGCGGAGCGCTCGACGCCGCGCTAATGGCCGCGGATATCGTCATCAAGCCGAAGTTCGAGGTCGATCTGCTCAGCTCGATTGTGCAGTTCGTCGAGCAGGGAGACATCGCGACGATCCTGCCACGCGTGGTCGTGCAGCGCAAGGTGGATGAAGGCGCGCTGCGCGCTCACACGATCACATCTCCGCCGATCGTGCGGCACATAATCCAGGTCACGCATCCGAAGCGGCCGATCGGACCCGCGGCGCAGGCGCTCATCACGATTATCACTGACGAGATAAAGCGCGTGACGACGGGTGTTTTGGGGAAACAAGGGGCTTAGCGGCCGCGTTCCAACGGTTCGCGCGCACTACTCGGAACGTCGCTGCGCGTGCCAAAGAGCGTGTCGCAGATCGGGAAGGTGAGGTTGAAGTTCTGTGTCGCCATCACTTCGGGATCGTGGTGTGTGGCGTGCAGGCGCCGCACCGTGTTGACGAGCGGAACTCGGTCGAGGAACGGGCTGTCGGTGAAGTGTGAGAGCGTATGCAGGCCCTCGTACATCAGAAAATACGCCGCCATCGTGAAGAGCGCGATGTAGCCTGCGTTGCGGGAGAATACGAACCCAATCAGGAGCGCGAACGGCACGGCCGCCAGCACGAACGCAACCGGCGCGAAAGGCGGAAACAGCAGCGCGCGCCAGTGACGGTGGCCCTTGTATTCAAGCGTCACATGCGTGAAGAACCGGTGATGGACCGCGCAATGGCGCTTGTAGATCATGCTGAAATACTTCGTCGGACGATGCAGCACGTAGCGGTGCGCCGCCCATTCCGCCCAGTTGCCGAACAGAAAGAGCGGAATGACCGCCAGCCATTCGGCGAGCGTTGGCGCATGAAGCTGCATCAGGCAATACACGATCACGCCGCCAGTGAAAAGCAATGTGAAACCGAGGTGCATTTCGCCGCGATACCACCATGGCGTGGCATTGACATACTCGTCACGGAACTTGTAGGAACGCGCACGAACGTCTTCTTCATATTTCATCGATGTCTCCGGCTGTTGTGAAAGGCGTGCGCCCATTGGCGTCCGCCGTTATGCCCAATGACTCAGGATTGACTGCGCGCGGAACCGGCTTCGAGCTTGCCGAGCGTCTCGGGCACGACGAATGCGCCCACGAGGAAAATCACGCTGATCGCGCCGACGAAGATGGCTAGCGTCATCGGCAACTGGCTCGCGTCCTTCGCCACCAGCGACACGGCCGTCGGCATCACTCCGCCGATCGCGAAGCCGATATTCCAGGACAGGCCCGTGCCGGTCGCGCGGATCGAGGTCGGGAAGCGTTCGTTCAGGAAGATCAGGATCGGCGCATAGCCGGCGCTGCCGAGCGCGCTGAGAAGGACTGCATAGACGCCGACCATCATGATGCTGTCTGCGGTAGGCAGCAGCAAAAAGAGCGCGGGCAACGCGACGAGCCGGATCAGCCCGATCCACACAAACGCACTCTTGCGGCCGATGAACGTACTGAGGTGCCCTGCCGCGATCGATGCGATCACAACCGCGATGCTGCAGACCATCAGGATCGCCGCGGCCGCACCGTTGGGGGCGTGGCTAACTACCTTCAGGAACGTCGGCAGGTAGCCCGATGTCAGGTAGTAGCCGCTGCCGCCTCCGATCGTCAGGAGCAGGTTGACGAAAAGGATCTTGCGATAGTCGCGCGAGAACAGCGTCTTTAGCGGCGAGCGCACGACTTCGACGGGCGCGCTCTTGACCTGCGCGGCGGCCTTCGCAGCCTTTTCGGCGGCGAGCTTCTTCCACAGCGGCGACTCTTCGAGGCTGTTGAACACGAAGAGACCAAGCACCGAGCTGATGATTCCGGTGAAGAACATGCAGCGCCAGCCCCATACGTCAAATGCATCGCCGGGGAAAAGCGCCGACATCGCGAGGAACGTTACTGACGCGAGCAGCGCGCCGAGCCCCGCCCCGCCGCCCCCGATCAGTCCCGACACCGCGCCGCGATACTTCGGCGCGACGGATTCCGTTCCGATGGTGTGCGTGGAAGCAACCACGCCGCCGACAAACACGCCCTGGATGAGGCGCAGCAAGAGGAAGAGAATCGGCGCGAGCAGGCCGACTTGAGCGACGGTCGGCAGCAGGCCGAACGCGGCCGTCGACAGGCCGACACCGACCACCGCCATGATCATCGCGCCTTTACGGCCACGGCGATCGGCGTAAGAACCGAAGAGCGCGGAGCCGAGCGGGCGCATCAGCAGTGTCACGGCGAACGATGCATAGACGGCGGCGAGAGAAAGCATCGCGTGCTCGGAGGGGAAGAAAAGACGCCCCACCACTGGCGCGACATACAACAGCACGAACAGATCGAACAGATCCAGTGCCCAGCCGAGACATGAAGCTACCACTGCCCCCATCACCTGTCGCTGATCGACAGCGGGTGCGGCGGCGCCATTTTGCGCTGCTACGGACATTTCCATCTCCTTGAATTCACCGGGCCATCTCTCGATCGATCCCGTGTTGAAGGCACGTTGTTGTGGCGTGCTCTTATTGCCGTTAAAGAAACTTGTCAGCGCGCGGCGGCGAGCGGCGTCGTTGTCAATGCGCTGCCTGCGCGTCTCGTGACCATTGCGTCGGCGATCTTCTCGGCAATCATGATGGTCGGAATATTGGTATTCGCCGAAGGCAACCGCGGCATCAGCGATGCATCAACGACTCGCAGGCCTCGCGTTCCGTGCACTCGGCCCTCGGTGTCGGTCACGGCGCTTCGCTCGTGCGCGTCGCCCATGCGGCACGTTCCGCTCGCATGCCATACGCCGAAGACGTTCGCGCGGATGAAATCCGCGAGCGCGCGTTCATCGGCGAGTAGCTCGGAGATCCTGAGCCCGCGCGTGAAAAAGCGTTCTATCAGCAGACGGCGGATCGGCGCGGGCGTATCGAGCAGCGTGCCGAGCATCGAAGTCAGCAGCGCGTTGCCCTCGCCAACACGGCTTAACGCCTTCACGCGCGGCGAAAAAGCCGCGGGAAAGAAATCGCGCTGATCGTGTCCGAGGCCCGATGCCGCGACGATCTTCGCGAGCATCCGTACGCCAACCGCAAGCCGGTCGAGGTCGCGTTGATCGTCGAGCAAATTGAGTTCGACACGCGGTGCGACCGCTGCATCGGATGAAACGAGTTGCACGCGGCCGCGCGAATACGGCCGGTTGCACCAGAGAAAGAAGAGACCAAGCCGGTTGCCGAGCGAATGCCATGCGGCACGCGTCGCGCTCGACAAATACATATCCGACGATTCGCCGCCATCAACGCCCGACGTGAAACGAGCCGCTGTCATGCTTGCGCGACGCCGGGAAAGCGGCATACGAAAGCGCGGTTCGAGAAAATGGCAGAAGGTGAGCGACGGATGATCCTGCAGATTGCGCCCGACGCCGGGCAGGTCGACGAGGCATCCAATGCCGAGCTCGCGGAGCTCATGCTTTGAGCCGATGCCAGCGCGCATCAGCAACGCGGGCGACTGGAGCGCGCCCGCACAGACCACGACCTCATCGGCGTCCAGATGCACCCGCTCGCCGTTGGACGCCACCGCGACCACGCCCTGAGCGGCGGTCCCTTCCATCACGATTCGCTCGACACGCAGGTTCGGATACACAGTGAGATTGGGCCGCCTACGCGTCGCTTCGTCGAGGTACGCGACAGCGGTAGACACGCGCTTGTCGTCGATGTTGGAGAACGCCCCTGGAAACAAGCCATCGCCGAACTCCGCATTTTGGTCCTGCAAGGTGGCGAAGCCGTTCGCGCGCAGACCATCGGCGAACGCGTGACAGAATGGGGGCCAGTCTTCCGGCATGATGCGGCGGATCGGCACTGGACCATCGCTGCCATGCAACTCCCCAGAGGGGAAATTCACATCACGCTCGAGCTTGCGAAAATATGGCAGCACGTCGTCCCATGCCCAGCCCGGCGCGCCGTTCGCGGCCCACTCGTCGTAGTCACGCGGCAGGCCGCGATTCGCCGACTGCACGTTGATACTCGACCCGCCGCCCATCACACGGCCCTGCTCATACACGCGCGGCGCCGATGTCTTTGTCGCCCTCGCTTTCAGATCCGGCCAAATGTAGGTATCGCCGCAAAAGACGGGCATTGGATAGCTGTCGAGGATATGCGCGGGCACCGCGCCCGGTGCCGTATCCGCGCCCGCCTCGACCAACGCGACGCGCAGCGACGGCACCCCCGACAGTCGATGCGCGAGTACGCATCCCGCCGATCCGCCACCGATGATCACGTAGTCGAAACGTTCCATTGCCTGTCTCCTCCTCTCTTGCTGGCTTCTCAGGAACCGCGGAACACCGGATTGCGCTTGCCATGGAACGCTTCGACGCCTTCACGGAAATCGTCCGAGGTTCGCAGACGGCTATAGCAATGCCCTTCGAGTTCGATCGCGATCGAGAGCGGCGCATCTTCGGAATCGTTGAGCAGCTTCTTCGCCGTGCGTTGCGCGAGCGGCGAGAACGAGCGCAACTCGTTGACGAGTGCGTCGGTGGCGGTTTCCAGTTCCGCATCCGGCACGCACTCGACCACGATGCCCCACTCGTACGCCTGCTTGCCCGGTATGCGGCGCGAGCGCATCACGATGTCCTTGGTCCTGCCGACGCCGACCATCTGCTGCAACCGCGCCGATCCGCCCGAGCCCGGAATCTGCCCGAGCTTCTGTTCGGGCAGTGCATAGAACGTGGTCTCGGTCGCTATGCGGAAGTCGCACGCAAGTGACAGCTCGAAGCCCACGCCGAAGCAGAAACCGCGATTGGCCGCGATCACCGGCTTCGAGCAGCGCGCGGGCGCCGCGATATTCCAGGCGAGCTTCGAGACATGCTCGGGCGAAGCTTCGAGAAAGCCCTTGATGTCGCCGCCGCTCGAAAAGTGCTCGCCCTTCGCGCGCACGACGATTACGCGCACCCGATCGTCTTCGTCGAGCGCCTCGAACGCGGCGCGCAACTGGTCGCGCGCGTGCATCGAGATCACGTTGAACGGCGGGCGATGCAGGATGATGTCGGCGCGCTCGCGCCCGGCGTCTATCTCGATCGAGAAGCCGTCGAGGTCCTTTAGCAGTGCTTGGCCGTGATGGATCAAATCGGTCATGGTGGTCTACTCCTTGGTGATTTCGGTGTGGTGTGCAGCGGATGCGGACAGACCGCCATCGCATTGATATTCGCCTGCGGAAAGCTTGCGGCGCAGGATCTTGCCGACCGGCGATTTCGGGATGTCGTCAACGAACACGTAGTCGCGCGGACGCTTGAAGTTGACCAGGTCCGACTCGCGGCACCATGTGTCGAGCGCGGCTGAATCGACGTAGGCGCGGCGCTTGATGAACGCGACCACGCGCTGGCCCCAGCGCTCGTCCTTCACGCCCGCGACGGCCACTTCATCGACCGACGGATGCAGCGAAAGTACCGATTCGATGTCGACCGGCGAGATGTTCTCGCCGCCGCTGATGATCATGTCGTCGACTCGTCCGGAAACGTAAAGGTCGCCGTCTTCGTCGAAGTAGCCGGTGTCGCCGGTGAAGTACCACCCTTCGCGGAGCGACTTCGCGTTGGCATCGGGGCGATTCCAATAGCCTTCGAAAGCTTCGTCGCCGAGCAGGTGCACGATGATCTGGCCTTCCTCGCCGACTTCGGCCCTCTGATCGGGCGAGAGCGCATCGAGCTTCACGACGCGCAACCGCGTATTGATGCCCGCGCGGCCCGCGCTGCCGGGTTTCTTCGTCGCGTCCTGATCGATGCTGAACGTGTAGACCTCGGATGAGCCGTAGTGATTGACGAACAGTTCTGGCTCGAACGCGGCCGAGAGGCGCTTGAGCAGGCCGTCGTTCATCGGTGCGCCCGCGAAGCCGAGCTTTCTGACCGACGACGTGTCCGTGCTCGCGAATGCGCTGTCGGCGAGCAGGTCGTGATAGAGCGTCGGCACGAGATACAGGCACGTGAGGCCGTGCTTCGCGATGGACTCGAGCGCGAGCCGCGCGTTCCAGCGCCGCACACAGACGAAGAGACCATCGACGAGCGCCATCGAGAGCAGCGAGCGCACGCCCATCGTGTGATAGAGCGGCATCACGCCGAGTGTGCGTTCGCCGCGCCGGTACAGGTTCTGCGCGACGTGCGCTAGCGCGCCCGCGCGTTCATGCCGGTGACGGCGCGGCACACCCTTCGCCTTGCCGGTCGTGCCCGATGTGTAGAGAATCAGCGAGAGATCGTCTGCATTCGCGTCGGTGGTTTCGCCTGCATGCGCGCGTTCGACGAGCAGCGCGTCGTAGGAGATCGTGCGGCCTTGGGCACCATCAAGTCCGATGCGCGGCACGTTCTGCGCCGCGCTGCTTTGCAAGACGGCATCCGCGCACACCGGTTCGTAGACGATCGCCTTCACGCCCGCGTCAGTCACACAGTAGTCGAGTTCGTCGGGTTTCGCGCGCCAGTTGAGCGGCACGATGACGATGCCCGCGAACTGGCAGGCCCAATGCAGCGTCGCCATTTCCCAGCGGTTTTGCAGCACGACGAGCAGCCGGTCGCCACGTGCGAGACCGAGTTTGCGCAAGCCATCGGCGACATTGAGGATGACGCGGTGCCACTGCGCGTAGGTGAATTGCGTATCGCCATCGACGAGCGCGAGCGCGTCCGGACTGCGCTCGACGCTTTGCAGGAACGTGCGTCCGAGATCAAGCATGTTCGACCTCCTTCGTGCTTGCCTCGGCCCGGCGGCGCGCCGCCACGTCGAGCACCGCGGCCACGATGGGCGTGTAGCCCGTACAGCGGCAGATATGACCCGAGAGCATCTCGCGCACTTGCTCTTCACTCGGGTCGGGCACGCGTTGCAGGTAGTCGGCACACGACATCAGAATGCCCGCGGTGCAGAAGCCGCATTGCAGCGCGTGATGCCGCTGGAACGCCTGCTGCAAGTCGCCAAGCGTCTGATCGGGCGCAAGACCCTCGACCGTATCGACACTCCTTCCCTGCACTTGCACCGCGAGCATCAGGCACGAACGCGCCGCAACGCCGTCGACGTGCACCGTGCACGCGCCGCACACGCCATGTTCGCAGCCGACGTGCGTGCCGGTCGCGCCGAGCTCGTGCCGGATGAAGTCCGACAGCAGTTCTCGCGGCTCGCAATAGCCGCTTCGTTCGCGGCCGTTAAGCGTCAGCGTGATGCGCCGCGCTTCGCCTTGCCGCAGAATGTTCGTCGATGTCTTGCTCACTTCGCCTCCTTGATCACGCGCCATCCGAGTTGCCGGACCAAATTCCGGCGATATTTCGCGCTGATGTGCGCGTCGTCCTGCGCGTTCAGTTTCCAACTCAAATCGTTCAGTGCGCCGCGCAAGTCGTCGCCCGAGAGACGCGGCCATTGCTCGGTCACCGGCCGGTCCGCGACGCCGCCCACTGCAATACGGATCGAATCGTCGGTGACCACGGCCGCGCACGCGACGATCGCGAAATCACCGTGTCGCGCCGAAAATTCCGCGAACGCGTAGCGCTCGCCTGCCTTGCGCAGCGGGAAGCGCACCGCTTCGACGAGTTCGTCGGGCTCGCGCGCGGTCATCAGCATTCCCTGAAAGAAGTCCTGCGCGGCGAGCGTGCGACGCCTCTTTCGCGAGCGCAGCATCACGTCGCCGCCGAGCGCCGAAAGCACGAGCGGCAACTCGGCGCTCGGGTCCGCATGCGCGATCGATCCGCACACGGTTCCGCGATTGCGAATCTGAAAGTGCGAGATATGCGGGAAGGCCATCGCGAGCAGCGGCGCTTCGTCGGTGAGCGTGCTGCGCCATTCGACGCTGCCTTGCGTCGCCGCGGCGTTGACGACGAGATGACCCGCCTCCTTGTCCACGCGCACGGCATCGAGTTCGGCGGTGCGCGAGATATCGACGAGCACCTTCGGCTGCGCGAGCCGCATATTGAGCACGGCCATCAGCGACTGGCCGCCCGCCAGCACGCGGGCGTCTTCGCCGTATTGCGCGAGCGCGTCGAGCGCGTCTTGCGCGGCCATCGCGCGCAGGTAATCGAACGGTGCAGGCTTCATGCGTGTCTCCTGAAACGTGCGAGGAGTCTTGCGATCCACGATCCGTGCGCTTGCACCGGCTTGCCCGCCGCCTGCCGTCCGAGCGATTCGAACAACTGCTTCAGCACGACCTTCGCCGCGCCTTCGAGCATGCGGCCGCCGACCGCCGCGACCTTGCCTGACACCTGCGCTTCGTAGTCGTACGTGAGCCGCGTGCCGCTGCCTTGCGGCGTCAGTTCGACGAGACCGCTGCCGCGCGCGCTGCCGAGCGGCGAGATCCCCGCGCCAGCGAGTCGCAGGCGGAGCGGCGCATCGATCTCCGACAAGCCGATACGCGCCTCGAATCGCGCCTTGATCATGCCGACGCCGACGGTCACGTCCGCGCGATACTGGTTCGGCGCGGTTTCTTCAAGCGCGTGACAGCCGGGAATGACGTTCGCGAGCGTCTTCGGATCGAGCAGCACGGCGAACACAGCTTCGGGCGTCGCGGGCAGATCCACCGTTCCTTGCGCCGTCAGCGCGCGTCCGCCGCCCGGCGTCACGGGCTTCGTGGCGGGCGCTTCGCGATATTCCGGCCGCGACGGTTCGGGATCGTCAATGCCGACCATCGCCATCACTTTTGGCGGCGTGAGCGGCAAGCGAATGTCTTCGACGCCGAGCGCATCCGCCACCGCATTCGCGATGCATGGCGGTGTGCTCATGTTGTTGCCTTCGCCGAGACCTTTCGCGCCAAGCGGCGTGAAAGGCGAAGGCGTCTCCAGATGCACGATCAGCGGATCGGGCACTTCGCAGGTCGTCGGCATCAGATAGTCGGCGAGCGTGCCGGACTGGAAGCTGCCGTCCGAGCCGTAGCGGAACTCTTCCATCAGCGCCGCGCCGACGCCTTGCGCGAACGCGCCGCGAATCTGGCCATCGGCGAGTGCGGGATTGAGGATGGTGCCGGCGTCGTGCACGGTCACATACCGGTCGATGCGCACGCGTCCCGTCGCGCGATCCACTTCGACGCCGCACATGTCGAACGCGAAGCCATACGCCGCCGATGTATTGACGCGGTCCTGTTCATCAGGCGCATCCATGTGCGGCGGCGACCAGAACACGGTTTCGCGCAGGCCCGGCTCTTCGCCCTCCGGCAACAGCGCGGGCGCCCAGTGCGGCGCATTGCTCGCGGCGCGCGCGAACGGCAGCGCGCGGTCTTCGGCGTCGTGCGGAAAGACGCGCGCGCCTTCAAAGCGCACGTCGCCGGGCGCGCAATTGAACTGCTTCGCGAGCACGCGCGCGAGTTTGTCGCGCACGCGCGTCGCGGCGAGATGCACCGTGCCCGCCACCGCGCCCGCGAAGCGGCTCGAATAATTGCCCGCCGCGACGGACCACGCGTCCTTGTGCGTATCGAATTCGACGTTCACGACGATGTCCTTCGGATCGAGCCCGAGCACGTCGGCGACGACTTGCGCGCACACTGTCATGTGGCCCTGGCCTGCGGGTGTCGATGCGATCGTGACGACCACGCCGCCAAGCAGATCGACGCTGACGGTCGCGCTCGCGATCGCGCCGTTCTTCGGCCCGGCTTTCCTCCGTGCGTCGGCGGGCATCACGGTCGTGATGTAGCCCATGTTCGATACCGACGGCTCGACGATCGCCGCGAAGCCGATGCCATACAGCCGCCCTTCGTTGCGCGCGGCGTCGCGGCGCGCGACGAGTTCCCGGTATCCGCCTTCGTCGAGTGAACGGCGCAGCGCTTCCTGATAATTGCCTGAATCGAGCAGCGCGCCCGCCGCCGCGCGATACGGGAACGCATCGGCGGGAACGAAGTTGCGGCGATACACGTCGAGCACATCGAGCTTCAGTTCGATCGCGATGCGCTGGATCAGCCGCTCAAGCGCGAAGTACACCTGCGGTCCGCCGAAGCCGCGCACGAGCCCCGTCGGCGTCTTGTTCGTCAGCACGACCCGGTTGCGCACGAGCAGATTCGGAATCGCGTACGCGCCCGTCAGGCAGCCGTGCATCCGGTAGAACGTCGCGGGCTCGGGCGCGCGCACGTAGCCGCCGACGTCTTCCAACTGATCGTAGGACAGCGCGACGATGCGGCCATCCGCTTCGACGGCCGCTTCGATCGTTGAAACACGCGCCGTCGCCGATGTCGCCGCGCTCAAGTGTTCGAGCCGATCCTCGACCCACTTCACCGGCGCGCCCGCCTTGCGCGACGCGAGGCACATCAGCACGACATACGGAAACACGGCCTGCTTCACGCCGAAGCTGCCGCCGGAGTCGCGCGGGGCCTTATGACGCAGCCGATTGGCAGTCACGTTCAACGCCATCGCCATGACGGCGTGCAGCGAGAACGGCCCCATGAAATTCGACGTGACATCGTAGCCTTCATCGCCCGAAAGATACTCGGCGACGACCACGCCGCACTCGATCGGCGCGCAGGTGTTGCGCGGATAATGCGCGACCAGCTTCACGCGATGCGGCGCGCGCTCGAAGGCCGCTTCCGGCTCGCCGTAGCGGAAATGCCGGTCGCTGATGACGTTGCTGCCGACGCGTTCGTGCAGCACCGGGGCGTCGTCCTTCGCGGCTTGTTCAATCGACGTCACGGGATCGAGCATGCCGTAGTCGACCTTGATCAGATCGAGCGCGTCTTCCGCGAGCGCACGCGATTCGGCCATCACGACCGCGACCGGCTCGCCGACGTAGCGCACGCGGTCCATCGCGAGCGCCCACTGTTCCATCGGCGATTTCACGCCGACGACGAACGGTCGCGACCACGGACGCAAATCGTCGCGCGTGAGCACGGCGCGCACGCCCGCGAGTTTCGATGCGGCCTCCGTATCGATCGACAGGATGTCCGCGTGCGCGTGCGGCGAACGCAGAATCGCGGCGTGCAGCGTGCCTGGCTTTACAGCGATGTCGTCGCCATAGCGGCCACGGCCCGTAAGGATCGCGGGGTCTTCGAGGCGCTGCATCGGGCGTCCGATGTGACGCTGCGGCGCGGTCGCTTCGCGCGCCTGGTTGTCGGCGACGCGCGCGTCCATGTGGGCAAATGCGGTTTCGCGCTGATTCATGACGTTACTCCTCACCTGCGGCGCGGCCGCCGAATTCATCGGCAAGACCGCTCCAGCGGCGCGCGATCTCGCCGTGCTCGATGCCGAACAAATCGAGAATGCGGCCGACCGTGTGATCGACCACGTCTTCGATCGTCTTCGGATGCGCGTAGAACGCGGGCACCGGCGGCATGACGATCGCCCCCATCTCGGTGGCGAGTGTCATGTTGCGCAGATGCGCGAGATTGAGCGGCGTTTCGCGCGCGACCAGCACGAGGCGGCGGCGCTCCTTGAGCATCACATCGGCGGCACGCGTAAGCAGGTTGTCCGCGAAGCCGTTCGCGACGCCCGCAAGCGTTTTCATCGAACATGGCGCGATCACCATGCCTTCGGTCAAGAAAGATCCGCTCGCCACGGCCGCGCCGATATCGCGCACGTTGTGCACGACATCGGCAACGGCTTCGAGATCACCACGCGCGAGGCCGAGTTCCTGTGCTGCCGTCACCCCGCCCGACGCCGACACGATGAGATGCGTCTCGTGCGTGCCGAGCCGACGCAGCGCGGCGAGCAGGCGCACGCCGATCACCGCGCCGCTCGCGCCCGAAATGCCGACGACGATGCGCGACTTGTTTCGCTCAGTCATGGTCGCCGCCCAGGTAGGCTTCGAAAGCGGCGTTGTCGCCGGCGACAAGCGCGTCGAGGTCGACCGTCTCCTGCCCGGGAATGCGAACGCGCGTGAACACATGTTCCGGATAGACCACGGGTCGCGTCGCGTCGAGACCCATCTTCGCGCTCACACCTTGCAGATGCGGCGGCGCGTCCGCCGGTTGGCCCACCGTCGTCGAGGGATCGAGCGGCGAACCCTGTGCCCCCTCGATCACGACGAGATCGCGATCAGCCTGAAAGCGCGTGGCGATCGCCCATTCGATCTCGGCGGGATCGTGCAGGTCCACATCGGTATCGACGACGACGACCTGCTTGATGTCGTAATGCGCGCCGAACGCGCACAGGATGACGTTCTTCGCTTCGCCTTCGCGCTTCTTGTCGAATTGCACCCACAGGTGATAGCGGCACACGCCGCCCACAGACAGATGCACGTCCTTCACGGCGGGATGGCTGCGCTGAAGGTGCGCGAGCAACGTGGCTTCGCGCGGAATCGCGCCGAGCAGCAGATGCTCCATTTCGGCGGGCACGATCGTATGAAAGATCGGATCGCGCCGATGCGTGAGGGCCGTCACTTCGATGACTTCGCGTGCTTCCTTCGCGCTGTAGTACTTCGGAAATTCGCCGAACGGACCTTCCGGCTCGCGCACGTTCGGCAGAATGCGCCCTTCGATGACGATCTCCGCAAACGCCGGCACGTGCACGCCGTTCGTCACGCATCGCGCGACAGGCAGCGGCGCACCGTGCAGCGCGCCCGCGATTTCGAGTTCGTCGTGATCGATCGGCGTGATGGCTTGCGACGCGAGCATCGTCAGGGGATCGACGCCAATCACGACGGCAACGTCGAGCGCATCGCCCTCGGCTTCCGCGTCGCGCTGGAATGCGTAGAGATGACGCGGCAGCAGCAGGATCGCCATGCGATCGGGGCCGTGCACCTGAATGCGGTTGATCGAGACGTTCTGCACGCCGGTGCGCGGATTGCGCGCGATCACGAGACCGGCGGTGATGTACGGGCCGTTGTCGTGTTCGCTGTGGGTTGGAATCGGCAGCAATGCGTGCAGGTCGATGCCGTTCGTATGAACGATCTCCTGACAGGGCGCGTCCGCTCGATCGACCACTCTCGATGCGATCGGCTGCGCGACCGCCGCGGAAAAGCGCGCGAGCAGGCCCGCTTCCTCGACGCCAAGCGCCTCCGCGATCCAGCCGCGCTTCGACATGAAGCCGGAGACGACGGGCACGCCCTTGCCGCCGGGCTGCGTGAAGAAAGCGGCCTGCGTGCCGTCGAGCCGTTTGGCGATCGCGGCGAGTTCGTGTTCGAGCGCAACCGGCCGTTCGATGGTCGCCAGGCGGCCGGTCTTCGCGAGGTGCGCGAGCCAGTCGCGCAGCGTGAGCGCTGACGTCTCTGAACGATTCGAAGCCCACGGGAGAGCAAAGGTGGAAGAAGTGCCGTGCGTCGCGGCATCGCGAATATTCATCTGCGTCTCCATCGGTTCCCTGCGTCTTTGCGGCCGGACGCCGCAGCAAGGATTGAAATGAAGCGTAACGAGATCGCGATATAAGTTCTAATACTGTTTTTTGATATTTTTAATCATTAATTTTGATATCAGCGTTAGCCCCAATGACACCGGTCTTCGAGATCGATTCAATACACCGGTGGCACCTCGACGCACAGCAGGGCATTGCAGGACCCGCCAGTAAGCCAGGCCGCAGCCACCGACTGATAACGTTGTCGAACATCATAAGTCTTATTGATACAGACCTGAACGAGAAATGGACCTCAAGCAAATCCAGTACTTCATCGCGCTCTTCGAGGACGGATCGGTCACGCGCGCGGCCCACCGGCTCAACATCGTGCAACCCGCACTCAGCATGCAGATCGCGAAGCTGGAGCAAGAGTTACATCAGCAATTGTTCGAGCGCGGCGCTCACGGCATGGCCCCAACCGCCGCTGGACGCCTGATGTATCGTCTCTTTCTGCCGATCATGCGCGACCTTGCGCACGCGCGGCAGCAGCTTCAGCAGCGCGACGAAGTGGTGACGGGGCATGTGAGCATTGGACTCATCGCATCGGTGACGGAGAGCGTGCTTGCCGATTCGCTCTCGCGCTTTCATGCGCGTTATCCGCATGTCGAAGTGACGGTGGCGGACGGCTTCAGCGCGACCTTCATTGACTGGGTCGCGGGTGGCCAACTCGATGCGGCCCTCATCAACAAGCCCCGCGCGCGCCTATCGCTCGATTCGCAGACGCTGCTCGATGAAGAAATGGTGCTGGCGACGAGCGTCGAGCACGGCCCTGACCTACCGCACACGATCGAGCTTGCGCAGTTGCCGGAACTCGAACTCGTGTTGCCGACCAAGCGCCACGGCCTGCGCGGCGTGCTCGATACCGCCGCACAGCACGAAGACGTGCTGCTTGCGCCGCGTTTCGAAATCGACGTGCTCAGCACGATCGTGAAGCTCGTCGAGAGCACCCGCTTTGCGACGATCCTGCCGCGCATCGCCGTTGGGCGGGCCGTGCAGCGTGGGACACTGCGGGCCTATCCGATTCTCGCGCCGCGCATCGTGCGGCATATCGTGCGCGTGAGCCATCCGCGCAGGCCGCTGTCCGCTGCGGCCGAGGCGCTGATCGAGATCATCGCCGACGAACTGCATCGCGTGTCGAACGCATCCGGCACAAACGCCCCTCTTCTCTCCAAGGAAACTGCATGAAAGCACCACACTGGATAGCCGGCGCATGGGTCGGCATGCCTTCGGTCGACAGCATCGATCCGGCTACCGGCGAAAGCATCGGCCAGTTCGCCGACGGCGGGGCGGCGGAAGCCGATGCGGCCATCGCCGCGGCACGGAACGTGTTCGACCGCACGACGTGGGCACAGGACGCGCGCCTGCGTCAGGACGTGCTGCTCGCATGGGCCGGCGCACTCGATGCGCAACGCGAGCCGCTTTCGACCCTGCTTACGCGCGAAAACGGCAAGGCAATCGCGCAATCGCGCGGCGAGATCGCAGCCGCGATTTCCGAAGTCCGATATTACGCGGGACTCGCTCGGCACATCGCGGGGCACGTGTTGGAACCAGAGCCGGGAACGATCTCGACAATGCTGCGTGAGGCCGCTGGCGTCGCGGCCATCTTTGTGCCCTGGAATGCGCCCGCGGTGTTGCTCGTGCGCTCGCTCGCGCCCGCCCTCGCCGCTGGCTGCACGGCAATCGTCAAATCCGCCGCACAGACCCCGCTAGTGATCGCGGCCATGCTGCGCTGCTTCGAGCAGACCGCGCTGCCGACGGGCGCAGTGAACCTCGTCAACGAAATCGGCTATGCGGCGGGCGAACGGCTGGTCGAGTCGCATGACGTCGATGTGGTGAGTTTCACCGGATCAACCGCGACGGGCAAGAAGATCATGGCCGCCGCCGCCCAAAGCATGAAGAAGCTCTCGCTGGAACTCGGCGGCAAGTCGTGCTGTGTCGTCTTCGAGGATGCGGACGTCGCCGCGATCGCGCCGCGTATCGCGCGCGCGGCGACGATCATCTCAGGTCAGCAATGCACTGCTGCGCGCCGGGTGCTCGTGCATACCCGGCGAGCGGCGGAGATGCGTGAGCATCTGACGCGTGCGCTCGAAGCGCTGAAAGTGGGCGAAGGCATCAACGAGGCAACGGACATCGGTCCGCTAATCGACGCGGCCACGCGCGACGCGGTCCATCAGACCATTGCCCGCGCCTGCGACGAAGCGGATCGCGTACTGCTGCGCGGCACGCGCTCAGGCCACGCGTTCCTCTCGCCAACGCTCATCGAACACAGCGACTCGAAAGCATTCTTCTGCCAGGAGGAAATCTTCGGACCGTTCGTCACGCTGGAGACGTTTGACACTGAAGCGCAGGCAATCGACAGAGCCAACGACACCGTATTTGGCCTCTCCGCGAGCGTGTGGACCAACGACGGCGCCCGCGCGTTTCGCATCGCGCGCGCGCTGCGCAATGGCACGGTGTGGATCAACGATCACAACAAGCTGTTTGCCGAAGCGGAAACCGGTGGCTACCGGCAAAGCGGTCTCGGCCGCCTGCACGGCTACGATGCCCTCGCCGACTTCACGGAAATCAAGCACATCTGCATGCCGGCCGGCGTTGCGGAAGGTATCGCGCCGTTGCGGTGAATGGCAGGGCGGCGAGTCAATGGACAGCGTGGATCTCGAAGTCCTGTTCGCGCGGATATCGATGCGACCTTTTTTCGCCGAGCAAGGGTTTCATCTTGCGCGGGGCCTGCGAGTCGGGTGCCGCTGGCGAAAATGGGGCTCATGCGGCGCGCGGCGCTGGAGACGGCGTCGAGTCTGTGCTCAGCAAGCAGATTAGAGAAAAGAATCAGCACGAAGACGAAAGAAAAGTCCGCACGCATGGCTCAACATCACGGAGCCGGCTACGGCTTTCGTTGCCGCCGTCACCGCGCATCCCGCCATGATCGGCGTGCCCCCCTGCCCGAGTCTTCCTGCGAACCGATCCATGAGCAAACCAACGCAATTTCGCGTGAAGCTCAACGAATTTCGGCTGCAATGGCGCGTGCTGACCTTCTACGAGCGCTTCGAGCAGATCATCGCCCATATCCTGAGCGTCGTGATCTCGGTGATCATCGTCGTATCGCTGTGGCAGTTGATTCGGGCGGTCGTGGCGCTATCGCTGTCGGGGGCGCTCAATCCGCTGGATCATGCGATCTTTCAAGCGGTCTTCGGGATGGTGATGACGCTGTTGATCGCGATGGAATTCAAGCATTCGATCACCCGCGTCATGTTAAGACGCGATCACATCGTGCAGGTCAAGACAGTGATCCTCGTGGCGATGCTCGCGATAGCACGCAAGTTCATCATCCTTGATCCAGCCACGGACCCGGCTCGCATTGCCGCACTCGCGGCCGCGCTGATCGCGCTTGGCAGCGTCTACTGGCTAATGCGGCAACGCGACGATCCCGTCGATGCGGCGATAGCAGAGCGCGCCGTGTGGGATCGCGAAACGCGCGATTGATTTACCTATTTCTCTCTCCGGGATCATCGAGTACCAGCAAGTTTTGCCTGCCGGCGTACGGAAGGCATGTATATACCAAAACAAGCTGGCATCGACGTAAACTGGACTACTATTCAACCTTTGGCACTTCGAGGCCTCCCGCCAGAGGACGCGCGCAATGGAGCAACTACAGCGCTCCCCGCAGTTGCACCGCCTTAGCTGCCACGGGATCGGTGCGTCGCGCGCGGACTGCGCCCCGAATTCGGCGCAGTGGATCCTGTGTATCATCCCGGCGGAACGGACCACCGCGCACGCGAACACTGTTCGCAGCAGCGCGCGCCCCTATCAGCATCTAAGCGTCAGCGCGCCGTTTATTGCGATCGTGCCGGCCTGGGCTCGTGTCAAGCTCGTCAATGACGACGATCCGTGCGGCCTCGTCGTCGCGCTCCATTGGGCCAGGCTGAGAGAAACCGCTCGAAACGCGCTCGGCACCACGGCTTGCGAGATCCCTTGCTGGTTCAAGGCGTGGGATCCTTTCCTGCGCGAAGCGGGCGACACGCTTATCGCGTTGCATGCCAGCAGTAGTCCGGACATTAGATGCCTCGCCGCGTTCGCCGACGTATTTGCACTTCATCTCATGCACCGGTATGGACTCACGGCTGATACGCGCGACGCGAGTACGAGCCTCACACAGTCAAAGCTAAGCGTCGTGGAACATTTCATACACGAGCACATCGCGGACAATATCCAGATCGATGACCTCGCCGCGCTCCTGCACATGAGCCCGTCGCATTTCGCGCGGGCTTTTAAGAACGCGACAGGGCATCCGCCGCACTTCTACCTGACAACCGAAAGGTTGAGATTAGCGCAGTCGATGCTTTCGGAAGGGAGCCTCCCGCTGATCAATATCGCAGCATGCGTCGGCTTCCAAACGCAGCAGCATTTCACCGCAGTATTTCATCGATATGTGGGGTGTACGCCCCGCGCTTTCCGCATCGCGCATTACCGGCCCTAGGAACCGGCGTGAGGCCTTTTCGACTGAATCGGTGATGCAACCAACGAACGCAGAAATCCGACACCTTTGGGCAGGAACTCGAAAGAAGCGCGCGCCGCGCGGACGTAGGCTTGATCAAATAGAAATTGCACGCGCTGCCGTGTCAACCGGATATCGGCGATCCGCCTGAGGAGCCCAAACGATGGACGAACTGCTCGGTCGGGCATGGTGGATGCTCGCGCTGCGTGGCGCCGCGGGAATCCTCTTCGGCGTCCTCGCGCTCTGCTGGCCTGGCCTCACGCTGCTGCTTTTGGTCGCGATGTTCGCGGCGTATGCACTCATCGGAGGCGTCGCTGCGGTCAGCGCAGCGATACGACATCATTCGATCCGCACCGACTGGTGGCTCCCCTTGCTGCTTGGGCTATGCATGATCGTTTCGGGCCTGATCGCCGTCGCGGCGCCCGGCGTCACGGCGCTCGTGCTGATCACCGTGATGGGCGCGAACGCCATCGTCACCGGAGCGCTCGACCTCGTCGCCTGGGTTCGGCTGAGAAGGCGCGGCCGCACGCAGTGGCTGCTGTTGTTCATCGGTAGCCTGTCGGTTCTGTTTGGCGTCTTCGTGCTGGCCTTCCCGGGTGCTGGAGCGCTTGCCCTCGTCTGGATGATCGGCACCTACGCGATCATCACCGGTGCGCTTCTGTTCGTCCTTGGCCTCGGCGCACGGAATTGGCGCAGCGCCGTCCTTCGCGAACAGCAAAACACGCCGCTGCACTCATGAGCGCATCCCGCGCCCGGCGTCCACGTAGTCCGTTGCGCATTTGGAGAACGCCATGAAGACTAACCTCGCATCGGCCGCAAGGCTGTCGTCATTCATCCTCGCGCTGTCCGCATGTGGCTTTGCCGCCAGCGGCGCGACCGCGCAGGATGCGCCCATCGCCGGCAAGGCGACGCTCGGGGTGACCGTCACCGAAGAGCAAGTAGTCGCAAGAGGCTGGCGCGCATCCAAGATGATTCACACCGATGTCTACAACGACAAGAACGAAAAGATCGGCCGCGTCGACGACCTGATTGTCGCGCCCGATGGCTCGCTTTCGGCCGCAATTATCGACGTCGGCGGCTTTCTCGGGGTCGCGGCGCACCGTGTCGCCATTCCCATTCAGCAGTTCAAGCAGATCGCGCCGAAGGCAATACTGGTTGGCGCCAACAAGGATGCGCTCAAGAAACTGCCGGAGTTCGAATATGCCAAGAGTTGACATTGGCCGCGAGCGCCAAGGCGGCAGTCATTGAAGATTCGGGCCGCTCTCCGACGGCTCATCGGAACAAGGAGCATAGCGATGCTATTGGACCTCGATAAGTGGAACCCCTTTCGCTTCCTGCGCAAGAGCCCCGAGGATAAGGGCGCGGGCGCGAAGCTGAACGCCCCGCCCTCACAGCAAACCGCCGCGCCGTCGACCTCGGATGCGGCCGCGTCCGCATGGCCAGTATCGATCGATGCGGCGCGTTGGCCGCTGCCCGATCCGCTGCATCTTCTTACCGACCTCATACGCGATCCGTTCGGCGGGATGGGACCGCTTGGCAACTGGTTCGGCGACTTCAGTCCCAGCCGCTTTCAGCCGCGCCTCGACGTTATCGACGACGGCGACGCGCTTCGCATCGTGGCCGAATTGCCAGGACTATCGCGCGAGGACGTGGAGCTGGAAGTCATTGAGGACATGCTGGTGCTGACCGGCGAGAAGCGCATCGAATCGAAGAGCGACGAGAAAGGCTGCTACCGGGTGGACCGGGCGTTCGGACAGTTTCAGCGCGCCATACCGCTGCCCTCCGGCGTCGATCTCGAACGCGCCGAGGCGAACTTCGAGAATGGCGTCCTCACCGTGCGGTTGCCCAAAGCGGCAAATGAACCCGCGGCGAAGCGGCGCCTCGAGATCAAATAGCGCGGTGCGCACACGGCTGCATCGGACAGCTCGGCAGCTTCCATGGCGTTCGGCGATACGCCGCCCGAAGCCGTCAAAGATGGGGCGCTGTGCGCGCGAAACTAGAAGGACCATCCCCTGCCTACCCTACGGAGAACATCATGCCTACTTGCAGCGTCTGCGGCAAACCGGCAACTTCGCAGATCACGATCACGGAAAACGGTCAGCGTCGTCAGCTGATGCTGTGCGATGAGCATTACATGGAGTTCATGGCGCGCAATCAGCGCCGTCTGTCGCCGCTCGAGTCCCTCTTTCACGGCGGACTGTTCGACAGTTTGTTTGACGATATGTGGCCGCAGATGGAAAGCGGCCGCGGTAGCCGGTCACGCATCGGAGGCTCGCCCGCACAATCCGGCGGCGCCGATCAAGGTGCAGACGCCGATACCGGGCAAATGGGTGAGTCAGCGGGCGGACACGCAGGCGGACGGCCGCGCCGGCATCGCCGTGCGCGCGAAGCCGTCGACCTGCAGACGTTCTTGAGCGAAAGCGGCCTGGACCGCCTGCAGGCGGCCGCGCAAATGGCGGTCGAGTTCGGCAAGTCCGAAGTCGATACCGAGCACCTGCTGCTCGCTCTCGCCGACAACAACGTGGTGCAGGAGATTCTGCGCGAATTCAAGCTCGATCCCGAGGAGATCAAGAAGAACATCGATCAGAACGCACCACGCGGCAAGCGCGCGCAGAAGACCGACGAAGAACGCATCGGCGTATCACCGCGCGCGAAGAGTGCGCTTGAAAACGCGCTGACCGCGTCACGAGAACTGGGTCACAGCTACGTCGGACCGGAGCATATCCTGATCGGGCTCGTGGAAGAGGAAGACGGCTTCGCGGGTGAGCTGCTGCGCAAGTACGGGCTATCGTCGCATGCGCTCAGGCAGAGGACGGTCAAGGTCGTCGGCAAGGGCGCCGAGGAAGGCACCGTCGAGGGCCGCTCCACCACGCCGACGCTCGACAAGTACGCGCGCGATCTCAGCGATCTCGCCCGGCGCGGCAAGCTCGATCCGGTGATCGGCCGCGACAAGGAAATCGAAACGACTATCGAAGTCCTTGCGCGTCGGCGCAAGAACAACCCGGTGCTGATCGGCGAACCGGGCGTCGGCAAGACGGCGATCGTCGAAGGACTCGCGCAGCGCATCGCCCAGGACCAGGTGCCAGAGGTACTGCGTGGCAAGCGCGTCGTCGAGTTGAATATCAACAGCGTGGTGGCGGGGGCAAAGTATCGCGGCGAGTTCGAAGAGCGCGTGAAGCAGGTTCTCGACGAGATCGTCGAGAACCAGGACCGGCTGATCATCTTCATCGATGAATTGCATACGATCGTCGGTGCTGGCCAGGGCGGCGGCGAAGGCGGACTCGATATCGGCAACATCTTCAAGCCGGCGCTCGCGCGCGGCGAATTGCATCTCGTGGGTGCGACGACGCTCAACGAATACCAGAAGTACATCGAGAAAGACTCGGCGCTCGAACGGCGCTTCCAGCCGGTGAACGTGCCCGAGCCAAGCGTCGCGGAGACGATCGAAATCCTGCGCGGACTGCGAGATCGCCTTGAAGCGCATCACAAGGTGAAGATCACCGAGGAGGCGATCGCTGCCGCTGCGAAACTGTCGGACCGGTATATCGCAGCGCGCTTCCTGCCGGACAAGGCCATCGACCTGCTCGACCAGGCGGCCGCGCGCGTGCGCATTTCGTCGAATTCCCGGCCGGGGCAGCTGCATGACATCGAGGCGACCATCCGCCGCACACGTCAGGAACAGGACGCGGCAAGCGCCGCCAAGCAGTTCGACAAGGCAAAGGAACTCGAAGACAAGCTCGTCTCCGAACAGAAGCGGCTCAACGATGCGACCGAAGCGTGGAAGAAGGAACGCGGCACCAGTTCGCAAGAGGTCACGGCGGAGGACATCGCGCAGATCGTGGCGTCGCTCACCGGCGTGCCGGTGTCTGAACTCACCGCCGAGGACCGCGAGAAGCTCCTGCGTCTCGAAGATCGCCTGAAGGAACGCGTGATCGGTCAGGACGAGGCCGTCAGCGCCGTCGCGAAGGCGGTCCGACTCTCGCGCGCCGGTCTTACCGAAGGCGGCAAACCGACCGCGAGCTTCCTTTTCCTCGGACCGACTGGCGTGGGCAAGACCGAGCTCGCCAAAGCGCTCGCCGCAACGGTGTTCGGCGACGAGAACGCGCTCGTGCGCATCGACATGAGCGAGTACTCCGAGCGACATACCGTAGCCCGGCTAGTGGGCGCGCCTCCGGGCTATGTCGGCTATGAGGAAGGCGGGCAGTTGACCGAGCGCGTGCGACGCCGCCCCTATAGCGTCGTGCTGCTCGACGAGATCGAAAAGGCGCATTCGGAGGTGCACAACATCCTATTGCAACTCTTCGACGAAGGCCGCCTCACCGACGGCAAAGGCCGTCTCGTCGATTTCACGAACACGATCATTATCGCGACGAGCAATATTGGTTCGCAGATGATCCAGGACAACGTGCGCTCCGACAAGAAGCAGCTCGACTACCCCGCGCTGCGCGACCGTTTGATGGAAGTACTGCGGCATCACTTCAGGCCCGAGTTCCTGAACCGGGTCGACGAGGTCGTCGTGTTCCATGCGCTCGGCAAGGAGCAGATCCGTAGCATCGTGGACCTGCAACTCGCACGCGTGCAACGCACTGCGGCCGGACAGAACATTGAGTTGACATTCGACAATTCGCTGCGTAATCATCTCGCGGAGATCGGCTATGACCCCGAGTTTGGCGCACGCATGCTCAAGCGCAAGATCCGGGCGGAAGTGGAATCGCAACTCGCGGATGCGTTGCTGCGGGGGGATGTTCGCGACGGCGACAAGGTCACAATGACCTACGACTCGGGTTCGCACTCTGTGCTCGTGCAGAAGGGCTCAGCACCCGCAGAAGCGGCGACGATCGAAAGGGCGAAGCAAGAACCAGCGCATACGTGAGTCCGGCATTGCGTGAACGAGACGCCGCCCGCAAGGGCGGCGTCTCGTTCACGATTCAACTTCACCTACGACAATCTCGTCGCGATAGCACCAGATCCAAGTTTCGCCAGGTTCGATTGAGCGCACCAGCGAATGGCCGGTCGCGTGAAAATGCTTGCTTGCGTGCCGGTTGGGCGACGAATCGCAACAGCCGACGTGTCCGCACGAAAGACAGAGCCGCAAATGTACCCACGGCTGGCGAAGCTTGATGCAGTCCTCGCAGTAATTAATGGGCGTGTGGAGGATGCGGGCCTCGCCTAGGTGCGTGCAACCCGGGGTCATGATCGTACTCCTCGGACAGGCGCGCGGCGTGCGAATCAAGGTTGCGCTGACGCTCACGCGCTATTCAAATAGCGATGCACCAGCGCGACAGCCATCGCCCCTTCGCCGACTGCCGACGCGACACGCTTGATCGACCCGTGACGTACGTCGCCCGCGGCGAATACGCCAGGCACACAGGTCTCCAAATGTAGCGGCGCGCGCTCGAGCGGCCATGTCAGACTCGACCGATATTCCTGCAAGTCGGGACCAGTCACTAGATAACCGGCTTCATCTCGGACAACGCCAACCTCCTGCGCCCATTCGGTCTGGGGCACGCCGCCAATGCAGACGAATAGCCAATTCGTCTTTACCGGGATTTGCCGTCCCGTGCGCACATCGGTCAGCGTAATTTCTTGCAACGTGTCACTGCCTGCGAGCGCGGTAACTTCGGTGCTGGTCCGAACTTCAATGTTCGGCGCCGCCGTGATGCGATCCACCAAGTAGTGGGACAACGTGTTCTTGAGCGAGGTGTCACGCACGAGCATATAGACGCGATTGGCGGATTGCGAAAAGTGCATAGCGGCTTGTCCCGCCGAATTGCCGCCGCCCACCACATAGACGTCTTCGCCATGGATCAGCGCTGCTTCGCTCGTGCCGGCGCCGTAGTAAAGGCCAGCGCCGAGAAAGCGCGCCTCACCTTCCAGGCCGAGCGTGCGATACGCCACACCGGTCGCGCAAATCGACGTGCGCGCCGTAATGCGTGTGCCGTCCTCCAGGTACACGATGCCCTGGCCGGGCGGAAACTCCGCGCGCACGCCGGCGCGCGCGATCAAGATTTCCGCGCCGAACTTGACGGCCTGGTCGCGCGCCCGTTCTGCCAGCTCGGCGCCGGACACGCCGTGCGGGAAACCCAGATAGTTCTCGATTTTCGAACTGCTGCCTGCCTGACCGCCCAGTGCCCAACGTTCCACCAGTACGGTATGCAGTCCTTCCGACGCTCCGTATACGGCCGCGCTCAGCCCCGCCGGTCCCGCGCCGTAAATCGCAAGATCGTAGGCCTCCCTGGATGGACTGGCAAACCAGCCGAGCTTCTCGGTGATTTGCCGGACGGTGGGACATTCGAGCCGGGTTCCGTCGTGGAAGACGCAGACCGGCAAGCGGGAGTCGGAAAGATGCTGCACGTGCGCGAGATCCTCCGCTTCCTTATCGCTGCCCAGTTCGATCCATTCGAATGGTATGTCGCAGCGATGCAGGAAGTCGCGTATCGCGTAGCCGTTAGCGCTGCGCATGCGTCCATAGATCCTGACCATGAACTTGTCCGCCTTTGAGGCCATCCAGGAGTTTTGTTCGTTTCATGCCCTTCACGAGCTAGCAGCACGCGCTCGATAACAGCGATAGACCATATCCCGAACACTTTAGAGACATCGCAGGGGGGTGTCTTTCGCGATTCTGCCGGTTTTTGTTGGCTTTCTGCCGGCGCATCCATGACCGCAGGATCGTGACACATCTGAGCAGAAACCGGAAAGAAGGGCGTCCAAGGTCATGGCTAGACTGCCGGTAGAGCGGCGATCCTGTCGATGTGATTTGACGCCGACGCTTCGATGCGTCTTTGGCAGCAGTTTTCGGGCCGAGTCAAAAACACAAGGAGCAAATATGCCTGATACGGAAATCGCACCCGGAGAAGCCCGGCAGCACGACGAGCAAATTTTCCCACACAAGCTATTCGAACCCGTAAAGGTGGGGCCGTACAACCTTCGTCATCGTGTCGTAATGGCGCCGCTGACTCGTTCGCGCGCGAACCGACCAGGCAACATACCGTCGCAGCTCAACGCCTGCTATTACACGCAACGCGCTGCGGCCGCGCTCATCATCAGCGAGGCGACGCAGGTGTCCATGCAAGGACAGGGCTATGCATGGACACCTGGCATCCATAGTCGCGAGCAGGTCGAAGGCTGGCGGCTCGTGGCGGACGCCGTGCACGAGGCGGGCGGGTTGATGTTCATGCAGTTGTGGCACGTAGGACGCATATCACACCCCTCGTTGCAGCCCGATGAAATGCTGCCAGTTGCGCCCTCTGCTGTTCAGCCGAAAGCAGAGGCATTCATTGAGAACGAGCGGGGCGAAGGTGTCGTCGCGCCATGCGTCAAGCCTCGCGCGCTACAGGTCGAAGAGATGCCGTATCTCGTGCGCCAATACTTCAGGGGCGCGCGCAACGCAAAGGCTGCCGGTATGGACGGCGTCGAAGTACATAGCGCCAACGGATATCTCCTCGACCAGTTCCTTTTGTCCGGCACGAACCGCCGCACGGACGAATACGGCGGATCGAGGGAGCGTCGGGCCAAGCTGCTATTCGAGGTGGTCGAGACGGTTTGCGAAGTGTGGGGGCCGGAAAAGGTCGGCGTGCGGCTCTCTCCTCTTGGCATCTTCAACGACATGCATGACGACGACCCCGAAGCGACCTATTCTTACGTCATCGAAAAGCTCAATCGATACGGGCTGGCTTATTTGCACATCGTCAATCCCATGCTGGCGGCGACCGGTGAGGATGTGGCTTTCATCGAGCGCGCGAAACGCATGAGCCAGATGATACGTCGTACTTATCGTGGTGTGCTGATGGTCGCCGGCGGGTTCGACGGAGGCAGCGCGGAAAGATGGCTCGAGGACGGCAACGCGGACCTGATCGCGTTCGGACGTTTGTTCATCGCAAATCCCGACCTGCCGGAGCGCTTGCGGTCGCACGCTCCGCTCAATTCGCCGGATCCGTCGACGTTCTACGGGGGCGGCGAACGCGGATATACCGACTATCCGTCGCTCGCGCAGGAGCGCGGGGAAGCCCCACGGCCCGTCACCGATGGGCGCTGGAGATAGACTGTCGCTGACCGGCAAGCCCGCCGTCGTCATGCGACGACTTGCGATGGCCGCCGGGCCGGCGACCGATCACGCTGAGAGGCGCACCATGGCTGACACTACCTGGGTTGTCGTCGCCGACGGCAGCCGTGCTCGAATCTTCGAGACCTCGGGACTTAAACTAGACTTGCGGGAAATCGAGGACCTCGTCAATGTCGCCCCTGGTGGGACGGCGCTGAGCGAGAAGGAACGCGAAAAATTCGCGAAGACCGTCGCCGACCGCGTCGAACAGGGACGGCTTCATCACCAGTATCAGCGATTGCGATTTGCCGTGGAGCCGAAATTTCTCGGCCTCCTTCGCGAGCGTCTGAGCGAGCAGACACGTCAGATGATTTTCGAGGAGATCAACGAGGATCTCTCGGCCTTCGACACGCGCGAAATTCAAGCACACCTGAGAAGGCATTGAAGGCGACCTGCCCGGTCGTGGGCCACATCCGCTGTGTCAACCGCCGCGCCTTGACAGGTCGGGCCGACGAAACGCAGTAGTCAACCGAACATGTAGCCGCGAACACTGAGCAGCGGGCGCGACTTTCTTCGGATTGGCGCAGTCGACCGAAGGAGACTCTAGCGGAACTTCTTGCGCTCAAAAGAGTAAGCTGGCTAGGGCGTGCGCCACGCATGCGTGAAGAGATCTAAAGGGAGTTTCCGTCGATACCCGTAAGCGGCATCAACACAGAGGCAGACATGGTCAAGACAGCGCTGTTCGTCCGGCTTGAAGCGAAGCCGGGCAAGGAGCAGGAAGTCGAAAGCTTCCTGATGGGCGGATTGCCGCTCGTGGAGCAGGAGCCCGCGACGATCGCGTGGTTCGGGCTGAAAATCGCGCCATCGGTGTACGGCATCTTCGACGCGTTCCCCGACGACGCCGGACGCCAGGCGCACCTGTCGGGCAAAGTAGCCGAAGCGCTGATGGCGCGGGCCCCGGATCTTTTTGCTAACTCGCCAGAAATTATGAACATCGATGTACTCGCGGCGAAGCTGCCGTCGTAGCCACGAACTCGAACCGGTGACAATGGATTAGGAGTCCGTTGCTCTTCCTCCGCAGCTCACGAGCCGAAATAGACCTTGCCCGCCGCTTGTCCCGCATGCACATGTGTTCTCAACGACCTTGTTGCGCCGGGGAGCGCATCCAGTGAGGAAGCGTCCGCTACAGCGCGGTCGGCCGACGCTCGGTTCGCGCAACGACTGAATTTCGATTCTCCGGCCTTCAGGTGCGGTCATATTAGTCTTCGGAAGTTTAAGCGTGAGCACTCTCCAATGTCGAACTGCGCGTCGGTGTGATCGACGTCCACACCGTATGGTTCGCATAATTGTCGGGGTGTCGATTCGACGTGCCAGCCAACCGTGCATATCCCGCCCGGCGCGTACCTTCGGATGTTGACGGGGCCGTTGACGCGATGACGATGACATCAAGAGTAGGCTCTTGCCGGTTTCACTTCTTCATTCTTGCAAAGATTTGTCGGATCTCTGCGCTCCCGCTGCGCGGCTTCCGATGTGAACGTACAGCAGCATTGCGCAAAAACCGAACAGGTGCAGGGAAGAAAATCTGCCGCGCGCGCCCTACCGTGGCCCTACCGTGGCCCTACCGCGGACGAATGCGTGCGGTGCAGGGCGTAGCCTGCGCGTGCGTTAGTCCATTCACAACCGACGAGCAACAGCGATGAGAACCGACGACGACATTAAACAAGATGTAGAGTACGAACTGAAGTGGGATCCGGACATCGTGGCCGAGGGGCGGGAAGGGACACAGCACCAGACCGGAGGCACCCTCGGCGCTCTTGATGGGCGCCTATACGGCCAGAGCGACTTATGTTGATGACACCGCTCTTCGGCTCGTTGCAACGTGAATTAATGGACTCGCGAGGTTGTCATGAAAATCCTGGTGATACTCACTTCACACGACCAGCTCGGCGATACGGGCCGGAAAACGGATTCTGGCTCGAGGAGTTTGCTGCGCCTTATTACGCGTTCAAGGACGCAGGCGTCGAGATGACACTCGCTTCGCCAAACGGCGGGCAGCCGCCTCTCGACCCCAAGAGCGACGATCCGGATTCGCAAACCGAAGCGACCCGGCGCTTCAAGAAGGATGACGAAGTGCAAGCGGCACTGGCAAACACAGCGAAGCTCTCGACTGTCTCCGCCGCGGACTATGACACCTTGTTCTATCCGGGCGGACACGGACCGCTATGGGATCTGGCAGAAGATCCGCAGTCGATCACATTGATCGAAACCATGTATGCAGCGGGAAAGCCGGTCGCCGCGGTTTGCCATGCTCCCGGTGTGCTCCGTCATGCAAAGGCGCCCGATGGCTCTCCGATCGTGCGAGATAAACCCGTAACCGGCTTTGCCAATTCAGAAGAAGCGGCGGTCGGACTTACGGAAGTGGTGCCTTTCCTCGTCGAGGACATCTTGAAGAAGAATGGAGGAAAGTATTCGAAGGGGCCGGATTGGCAATCATACGTGGTCGTCGCGGAAAGCCTGATTACTGGCCAGAATCCCGCCTCGTCGGAAGCAGCGGCAAAAGCGCTGCTCTCGAGGCTGAGCATGGCCTGATACGACGCTCGAGTTGAAGGAATGAGTCATGGCAAAGGCGACCGGGGCCGGCAGAACCGAACCCCGAAACCAATCGAGCGACGTGATACATGTGCCCGAACTTGCAGCAGCGCGCACCCCGCACTTCCCTTCGATCACGCCGGGAATCTTTTCACGAACCAACGTCGCTGCCTGACGGGAACGCGAACGGCGCTCGTTTGATCACGTCATGGGGCTTTCTGTTGCTGTCCGTGTCAGCTGGCTGATCTCCCTGTCTGTCGAATGAGTATCGAGGAACCGCATCATGCAAGCTCCGTTTAGAGAGCACAGAACGACGCAATCAACAATGGCCCTCCTATCGGGCGAAGCCGAAATGCATGTGCCCTTGTGACCAGCCGTGTCCGCCCGATGCGCGGTGATAGCTACTTTGGGAAATGTGTCATCCGGCTCCTCGAACGTGATAGTCCGACCTCGGCAACTGTTGCGTGGAGCGACTCGACCTCCTGCTTCTCCGGCGCACAACTATGGCGGCGCTGCATCGCGAAGAAAGTAGGGGTCTGCTCCATGAGCGGCCAGACCATTGCAAGAGGCGACGCCGTATATCGACCCAGACGCGTTCAACCTATACACCAAACGTCGAAGCAATGATTCTGGCCGCAGTGCTGGAAACGGTCTCTGTGGAAGGAAGGATCTGACAGTTCTGCTCCGATCGGTCACGGGTCAAGCACCAGGAGATTTTGATGGACAGGAATCTCCCCGACAAATGGCAGAGCGTGCCCCTTCAGTCTGCCGTCGACGAGGTGCCCGATTATGCGACCCTGTTCGATATGACACTCGTGCTCACTATCGCTTTTTCGCTATTCGAACTCGCGGTCGAACTGTTCCGCAGTGAGAGACTGAACGAAGTGGTGGCCCTCGTTGCGGCGACCCCAGTACCGGCCATACTCACCCTGCTGCGCAGAGGTTTTTCATCAGCAGCGCTCTGCTTCGATTCCACGTTCTCTTCAATGGCGCAGCTTCGAGACGGTGGATTTGCTGGTGCTTGACGCAGCCTGGCAACTCGGCGCGTGGGACGTGGAGCGTGTCGAGCAGCGCTGTTGCAATGTCATGAGCGCAAGCGCGGCAGAGGCGCTCGCCTGCCGGCAGGCGTTCGGTTTCTACGAGGCAGACGCGAGCAACAGGGCACCGCGAGACTATGACGAGAGCGGGCGCGAAAGCTTAATGCAACTCGACGCGCGCCGAGGCTATCTCCGCTGGCTTTTTCGACCTGTGCAGTCTGGCTTGTGGCGCGGGCTCAACGAAGCGGACAACACGTTGGGGGCTGATGGCGGACGCCGGCCCCCGTGTCCTGCAGCGCCTATATTCTCGTCGGCGAGACCACCGGGGGCGCACGGTTTATCGGATCGGCCGAGTGCATCGTATTCTGCTGCCGCTCTGATACAAACAGTTGCAAATCGAGCTTTCGCCACCCCTTGAATCGAAAAACGCCCACCCTTATTTCGCTTTTCGCCAGGCTTGGCTCGGCTGCACGGTGGCACTTACCGTGTCGCAGTCGTGCAGCCGGATTCCCTTATTGGTGATCCTTTAATCGCTCAGGAGATGGAAATGCATATTCGTCCCCTCTACGACCGGGTTATCGTCAAGCGAATCGAAACGCAACGGACGACAGCTTCGGGCATCGTAATTCCCGATTCAGCGGCAGAAAAACCAGAACAAGGCGAAGTCGTCGCAGTCGGCAGCGGCCGGCTGCTGCAGGACGGCGCGCTGCGCCCGCTCCAGCTACAGGTCGGTGACCAGGTTCTATTCGGCAAATACGCGGGCCAGACCGTCAAGGTCGATGGCGAGGACTTGCTCGTCATGCGCGAGGATGACGTCATGGGCGTTCTCGAGACCGACGCCGGTTCAGCGCGCAAGGCTGCCTGAACTTAAATCGGGTCCCCGACACTCGACTGGTGACGCCGGTAGCGCGACCAGTAGATGCATCGGTAGATCGCGACCCGCTGGTCACGACAAACTCCGGAGCAATAACATGAGCGCAAAAGAGCTCGAATTCCACGACACCGCCCGTGCCCGCATCGTCAAGGGCGTCAATGTGCTGGCCGATGCCGTGAAGGTTACCCTTGGGTCCAAAGGGCGAAATGTACTGATCGACCGCAGCTTCGGCGCGCCGGTCATTACGAAGGATGGGGTGTCAGTCGCCAAGGAGATCGAGCTTAAGGACCGGTTCGAGAACATGGACGCGCAGATCGTTAAACAAGTCGCTTCGAAGACGGCGGACGTGGCCGGCGATGGCACCACAACCGCTACCGTTCTCGCACAAGCGATCGTTCAGGAAGGCATGAAGCATGTCGCCGCGGGTATGAATCCGATGGATCTCAAGCGCGGCATCGACAAGGCCGTCGCGGCCTTACTCGACGAGCTGCGCACGCTGTCGAAGCCGATTTCGACAAACCGTGAGATTGCCCAGGTCGGCTCGATCTCCGAGAACGCCGACGAGGCGATCGGGGCGATCATCGCGCAGGCGATGGAAAAAGTGGGCAACGAAGGCGTGATCACCGTCGAAGACGGCAAGTCGCTCGAGAACGAGCTGGATGTGGTCGAGGGCATGCAGTTCGACCGCGGCTACATCAGTCCCTACTTCATCAATGATCCCGATAAGCAGGCCGGCTATCTCGCCGACGCGCTGATTTTGCTGAACGACAAGAAGATCTCGAACATCCGGGATCTGTTGCCGGTACTTGAGGCGACCTCAAAAGCTGGGAAGCCGCTGCTGATTGTCGCAGAGGACATCGATGGCGAAGCACTGGCGACATTGGTCGTCAATGCCATGCGTGGCATCCTCAAGGTGGCTGCCGTCAAAGCCCCGGGCTTTGGCGACCGGCGCAAGGCCATGCTCGAGGACATCGCCGTCCTGACGGGCGCGAAGGTCATCTCGGAAGAAACCGGCAAGCAGTTGCAGAAGGCAACGCTTGAAGATCTTGGGCAAGCAAAGCGCGTGGAAGTCCGCAAGGACGACACGATCATCATCGATGGCGCGGGCGACGAAGAGCGCATCGCGGCACGCGTGAAGTCCATCCGTGCGCAGATCGAGGAAACGACAAGCGACTACGATCGTGAGAAGCTGCAGGAGCGGGTGGCGAAGCTCGCTGGTGGCGTGGCCGTCATCAAGGTCGGCGCGGCCACCGAGGTCGAAATGAAGGAGAAGAAAGACCGGCTGGACGACGCGCTGCACGCCACCCGCACGGCAGTCGAGGAAGGCATCGTGCCCGGCGGCGGGGTAGCGCTGCTGCGCGCTCGTGAAGCGGTGACGGGACTCAAAGGCGCCAACAGCGATCAGGACGCGGGCATCCAGATCGTACTGCGCGCGCTCGAGTCGCCGCTGCGCATCATCGCCGCGAATGCGGGCGACGAGCCTTCGGTCGTGATCGCCAAAGTGGTCGAAGGACACGGCAACTTTGGCTACAACGCAGCCATCGGCGAATACGGCGATCTCGTCGAATCGGGCGTCGTCGATCCGACCAAGGTCACGCGCACTGCGCTGCAGAACGCCGCATCGATTGCGGGGCTGATTCTCACAACCGATGCCACCGTCGCCGAAGCGCCAAAAGACGATAAGGCGACGCAGACGCCCGCACGGAAGTTGGAGTATTAACCTGTAGCGGGTTGCTCGAAGTGCCTATTGTATTGATGGCAGGTGCAATTGGTTCATTATCGGCGCCGCATTCTACTCCGTCGTGCGGCGCTGTTTTTTAGCAAGCTGACATGAAACTCGAACTTCGCATTGATTCCAAGCCGCTCGAAGTCGAGCTCGACGATGTTATTGCGGCGCTCCTGGCGCTTCGGCTCGACTTACCCGACGACGCGAATCTCGAAGACGCCCTGGCTCGCTATCTGAGCGAAAAAGGTGCGCCGTGGGTACTTGACGAGGAGCATATGCGTCGGCGAATTTTCCGTCGCCTGATCCTCGACATCGCCGACCCTGCCTTGATCATTCGACATCTCATGACTGGTCAATGATTTGCGATGGAGCGTGAAATCATGAACAGGACCTACAAACCGAACGACTCGACGAACCTCGCGAGCTCAAGCGCTCGCGCTCACGAGGCTATGGCCGATGGCGCGGTCGCGCGCATCGTGTCGGAACTTGAAAAAGTCGTGACGCTTATGCGTCAAACCTCGATGCAGCGCGTTTATGCGTCAAGTCACATCCATGTTCCTGTGGCGCCGTCGCGCATGGACATGGCGACTTTAATCGCCTTGGCTGAGACGTACGGCCAAGCCATCGTCGAAGATCCGCGCTTTTATCCCGTGATTTCTTTCGTGGCAGAGCGCGGCGGCGTCGCCCTTGTGCAGCAAGTCCTCTTCGGCGACTCGATGAATTCCATGCCATCGGGAGCTGCCTGCAATGTTGCGCTCTCCTCGCTGCTAAAAGAGGCCCGACCCGCCTTTGAGTTTCTCTGCAGCACTTGGCCCGAGGCCTTCATGGCACAAGCGAACACCGCCCTGCGCCGGCTCGGCTTTTCCGCGGTCACGGGACCCATGAAGACGCGGCAAGCGGGATCGATTCACCCAACGGACGACGGGGCCAACGCTGCGCGATAACCGTGAATATGCGAGGAGCCCCTGGAGGATCTGAGTGATATGCCCAGAGATTCTCGAGCGCCAGGCGCGCCGTCGCCGAAGCTCCCATCCGGCGTGCTCGGCCTGGACTACCTCAAGTTTTCGCAATTGTCGGTGAGCGACGAATTCCTCATGCGAGAAGCGATTGGCAGCCCAGCCGTGGAAGACGCGCTGGCTTCCATTCGCTTAGGTACGATGCGCGCCGCACGGCCCGCCATGAAGGTATTCTTCGATGGTTGCCGGTTCTGGCTGGCGAGTCACGCCCACCGCTATCACGCCGCCCGCGTTCTCGGCGCCTGCCATCAGGAATTCTGGTGTGACATCCAATCCGGCACGCGCAACGATGCTGTGCAGTATGCGTCGAGGATTGCGAGCGCCAGCCGTACGCGTCATAACGCGCCCGTTTGCGCGAGCTGATCGCCTCCCCTCGACTCAGCCAATTGGTCGTCACGCTGACTACCAAGAAATCCGATAGTGCGACACCTGCGGCGGCAACATTGACGTCGGGATATCTCATGGGCCGTACTGGGTTCGAACCAGTGACCAACGGATTAAAAGTCCGCTGCTCTACCCGCTGAGCTAACGGCCCCACTTGCCGATCAACATGCTACGGGCATCGCACTACGCGGTCATCCTAGCCAATATCGATCGTGCGGCTCGCGGAACGCGCCGACTCCGACTTCGGCACGGTCAACGTGAGTATGCCGTGGTCGAATTTGGCCAGGGCGCGATCCGGCTCGGCATTTTCCGGCATGGGGATTGTCCGCGTAAAGCGCCCATAGGCTCGCTCCAGTCGGTAGCAGCCGTCCTCTTCGCTGCGAACGTCCTGTTTCTTCTCGCCACGCAAGACGAGCGCGCCATCCTCGACGCTTACGCTCACATCCTCACGCCCCATCCCGGGCAACTCAGCGGTCACGCGCAGCACCTTTCCTTCGTCGACGACGTCAATACGCGGCTGGAAGCGAGATGAGCTGAAGTCGCCAAACCATCTTTCCAGCGCCCCGCGTCCGGCAAAGGGGTCTTGAAAAAATTCTTCGACGGCGCGCCACGGATCACGCGAGAAGAATCGAGGCATGTCAGGCCACGCCGACCGCGACTGTTCACCGCCCGGCGAGTGCTCCGCGTCCGCATCAGCCTTGCGCGTCGCCCCGCGCAGGAACTTGAAGGGGTTCCATTTTTTTGGATCGGTATTCATGGTTTGCTCCTGCCGATTCGTTAGCAAGACGACTTGAATTTGTGGGTGGCGGTTTACGACCGCCACCCCGAGGTCTCCTGCTGCTCCCGCTTTGCCGGCTCAGCCCGTACGCACTTCGATCCGACGGGGGCGGGCCTCGTCCCGTCGTGGGATCGTCAGCCGCAGCACGCCGTCCTTCAGATTGGCATCAATCTTCGATGCATCCAGGTCGGAACCGAGAGAGAACGCTCGCGCAAAGTGAGGCTGGCGGATCTCGGCGTGCTGCAGCCGCAACCCTGCCGGGGTCGGTACCACCGCCTCCGCCTCGATGAACAGATTGCCGTCGTGGACCTTCACGTCGAGCCGGTCCTTCGTTACACCAGGCAAATCCGCCCACAAGATAATGCCTTGGCTATTCTCAAAGATGTCGACCGGCGGTGTTAAGGTGATTCGCCGCTCGGACGACTCCCCCTCCCTGCCGGCGACCGCGTTTTGGCCTTCCCTCGCAAGCTCTGTTGTCGCGTTCATGATGTTCTCCTTCGACTGTGACGTTTCATTGAACGGTAATAGCTCGTGCCTTGGATGCCTCCCGCTTGCCAATGCTCACCGTCAGGCAGCCATTGGTGTATTGCGCGGTGACCTTGTCAGGGTCCGCATGCTCCGGCAGCTCAATGACGCGCCGAAAAGAACCTACGAATCGCTACTGCGCATAGGTGCGCATTTCATCACCGGCGGTCGCGGGTTGCGCCGCCACACGCTCTCCGCTGACGCTTAATAGGCCCTTGTCAATTGACACGTCAAAGCTCTTCGGATCAACCCCGGGCGCAAACGCAACGACCTCGATAGAGTCGTCGGTCGAGCCGATGTTGATTTGCGGGAAAGCGCCGAAGCGCCCGGAACGGATGCTGGAAGGGAAACCGCTGAACGTGCTCGCCATCTGCCGTTGCAGGCGATCGAGCTCGCTGAAAAGGTCCATCCCGGAATAGAGATCGCTCATGATCATTTCCTCCTTGGAACCAGCAGGAAGACGAACCGGCCTACGCGCTCCAGTCCGTCTGCCGTGCTGCGGACAAACAAATCGAAACACGCAGCGCGCCGAACTGCTTGCGCGACTGCCTGAGCGAAATTCAAGATGGGATCTCGCGCCGAAATTTCAAGGGGATGTTGCGAGTTTTCTGCTCTTGAAATCGGGCGGGCGCATCCTATATTTTCTGAACGTTCCTGACGGCCCTTGCGAGGACATTATGGAATTCGAATACGATTGGCTGACCCTTGGCCGGCACCGTATCCGGCTGCGCTCGACGAAGGGCTTCCCGACTGAGACGATGCGTATGGCGGTCCAGGTCATTCGGCTTGCGATCGACAACAACATGAGCGCGCGTGCGCGCATGGTCGAAGTCGTGGCGCAAAAGGAAGCCACTTACGAGATCGCGGTTGGCAGCACGTTCGCCGAAGACCGCTTATGCGCGCCGCAACTCGAAGCAGCGATCGCGACGGTCTTGGGCTTGCAACCCGCGCAGGTCAATATCCTCGTAACAGTGGTGACGCAGGAAGAGGTCGATCTGCATTTCGGTGTCTACGAGAGGATGCTCGCCGAAAAGTTAGGCGTGGTGCCACCACTTCAATAGCGCATCGCTCAGCCAGTTCGGGGCGCAAGGGTCCCGGGGCGCGACAGCGCGCTTGATGTTGGCGGACTTAGCTTTAGCGCGCGCACGCTGGATCTTGATCAAGCCGCCGCCCCGCACCACAACGCCCAGCGAGTCGAACCCCCACGTCTCGGTACTCGATGCACCGCCTTGCACCGGTCGACCTCTACCAGACCGGAAACACCACGTCCGGCTGCGGTGAGATCTGTATGCCCGAGCGAGGACAGTTCACGCGCCCCTTGACGGCGACCCGCTGGTCGAGATAAGGAAGCAGCAGTGTGGGACCCGGGGTGCGACCGATACCGAGAAGCATATCGGTGACGACCTTGTCGCTACAGGGCGAGGCCGCCGGTCGATCCAGCAAAATCGTCGTATAGTCGCCAGGAGCGTATTGATCGCTGCCACGCTGGATGGTACCGGTAATCCAGATATCGTCTTGCAGCGGCAAGGTGCGCACCGGCGCACTCGTCGGCATTGCGTCGCCGGACCAGCACATAGCCAACGCCACCGCAGTCACGACCCGTATATGTTGCATGTTCATAGCCAAACCTCTTACCCATGCGCGCCGGCTGACGAACGCCGCAGCGCTGCACGTGGCGCGCAACCGGTCCGATCGATACGAGCGCTCTCTCAGGGGTCACGCCTGCGCCGATCCTTGACGGCCGAGTGAGCGTCCCAGCGTCACCACTTCCGTCACCGCTTCCGATTCACCTCCTCGAAGTCTGCGTCAATCACATCGTCATCCCGGCTCGCTCGCTGGGATTCGTGTTGCCCGGCGGTTTCGTTCGGACCGTCTCGTTGCGATGGATTGCCCGCATATATCCGCTCCCCGAGCTTTTGCGACGCCGTCGCCAGCGCGCCGATCCGGGCTTGTATTTCTTCCCTGTCGGACCGTTTCAATGCATCTTCAAGTTCCCTGGTCGCAGCCTCAATCTCGCGCTTCTCAGTGGCGTCAAGCTTCTCACCATATTCAGTCAATGCCTTGCGCGTAGTGTGGACCAACGCATCGCCTTGATTACGCGCATCGACCAGCTCGCGCAGCCGGTGATCCTCTGCGGCGTGCGCCTGCGCCTCCCGGACCATCTTTTCAATTTCAGCTTCGGACAACCCTGAATTGGCCTTGATGGTGATCCGGTTTTCCTTGCCGCTCGCCTTGTCTTTGGCCGAAACGTGCAGGATGCCGTTCGCGTCGATATCAAAAGTCACTTCGATCTGCGGCACGCCACGGGGGGCTGGCGGGATACCCTCCAACGTGAAGTCGCCCAGCAGCTTGTTGCCGCTCGCCATCTCGCGTTCGCCCTGATACACCTTGATGGTGACCGCCGCCTGATTGTCGTCGGCGGTCGAGAAGACTTCCGAGAACCTAGTCGGAATGGTGGTGTTTTTTTCGATCATCTTTGTCATGACGCCACCGAGCGTTTCGATGCCAAGCGAGAGCGGCGTCACGTCGAGCAGCAAGACGTCCTTGCGCTCCCCGGACAGCACCGCCGCCTGAATCGCCGCCCCGACGGCCACCGCCTCATCGGGGTTGACGTCCTTTCGCGGTTCGCGCCCAAAAAGCGCTCTGACCGTCTCCTGCACCTTGGGCATACGCGTCATGCCCCCGACAAGAATGACGTCATCGACCTGTTCTGCCGTCAGACGCGCATCTTTGAGCGCAACGCGGCAAGGCTCCATCGTCCGCTCAATCAGGTCCTCCACCAGCGATTCGAGTGTCGCGCGCGTGAGTTTCACGCTCAGATGTTTGGGACCCGATGCGTTCGCCGTGATGTACGGCAGGTTGATCTCAGTCTGCTGGCTCGACGACAGTTCGATCTTGGCCTTCTCGGCGGCTTCCTTCAGGCGCTGCAATGCGAGCACGTCCTTCGAGAGGTCAACGCCCTGCTCCTTTTTGAACTCGCCAACGAGATAGTCGATGATGCGTTGGTCAAAGTCTTCGCCACCCAGAAAGGTATCGCCGTTGGTCGATAGCACTTCGAACTGCTTTTCTCCGTGAACATCGGCGATCTCAATCAGCGAAATGTCAAAGGTCCCCCCGCCAAGATCGAAGACAGCGATTTTGCGGTCACGGCTTTCGCGTTTGTCGAGCCCGAAGGCGAGCGCAGCGGCTGTGGGCTCGTTGATGATCCGCTTGACCTCGAGACCAGCAATGCGCCCGGCGTCCTTTGTCGCCTGGCGCTGGCTATCGTTGAAGTAGGCGGGCACCGTGATGACAGCTTCCGTGACCGACTCGCCGAGGTAGTCTTCAGCGGTCTGCTTCATCTTGCGCAGGACTTCGGCCGAGACCTGTGACGGCGCGAGCTTGCTGTCGCGTGCTTCGACCCACGCGTCGCCGTTCTCCGCCTTGACAATTTTGTAGGGCATGAGCCCGATATCCTTCTGCACCTCCTTTTCCTCGAACCGGCGGCCGATGAGGCGCTTGACCGCAAACAACGTGTTTTTCGGGTTGGCGACCGACTGCCGCTTCGCAGACGCGCCCACCAGCAGCTCATTACCGTCGAGATACGCGACAACTGATGGCGTCGTGCGGGCGCCTTCTGCGTTCTCAATTACCTTAACCCGCTTGCCTTCCATTAACGCCACACAGGAGTTCGTCGTGCCGAGATCGATGCCAATGATCTTGCTCATGATGTCTTCACCGGTATCACTTCAATTGCTGGTCGCTTGTCGCCGCAGGTCAGCCGGTCTCTACGGCACTTCTTACGCCCTCGCAATCGCGCGAACTTTCATCGTCGTTGCTTCTCTGGCTCTCGAATGTCGCGCCGCGTTGCCTGCTCGAATTTTGAGAAAGGCCCGACGCTGGCGGCAGCACACCTGGCATCACGTAGCCAGCGGGCTCGTCCGACGCCTGCGGGATCAGCCGTAGCGCTCCAAGTCTCGCCCGAAGGAACGCGTCGGCATGCGCCAGCCCCTGCTCAAGTTCCTGCGCCGTCACACCGGCTACCTGGGCGGCATCGCCTACTGCAAGCCCCTCGAGCCGGCAAAGTACAACTGCGCGGCGCCAGGGCGCCGGCAGTTCCGAAAGGAGCGTCGCGAGCAGCGCGCGGAGCTCTCGCTCGCTCACGGCCTCCTCGGGCGTCACGTCCGCCGCTGGTACTACGTCCTCGAGACGCAGGACCTCGTCGGGCTGCCAGTAGGCAAACAGAATGTCCTCGTCTTCTCGCGGCTCACGTAGCGCGATCGGCAGTCTGCCCTCGAGCGAGATGCAGCGACCTGCCTCGTCCTGGCGGCGGGTCACTTCGTCGGCGAGAACGCTCAGCGTTATTTGGTACAACCACTGCAGCGGGTTGAGCTTACGTGGGCGGGTTGCCGACTGCTCACACGCACGGGCCAACGCCTCCTCGACGATCTCGTCGACGGACGGCTCACCCGGGTCGAGTTCGCCTCGCGCCTGCAGGTCCGAAAGCTCCCGTTGCACAAAGCGCTGCAGCGATGCGAGCAGCAGGCGAACGAGGCTGCTGAAGGACGACGCTTCTGCGTCGCTTTCTTCAGTCAGTGCGGACTTGAGTTGCCGCAAGCCGAGGCGCCGCTCCTTGCGACGCCATGCGTCCTCGTGACGCAGATGTGCAACGTGGCGTTCGACCTGCCGATCCAGCTCCGTGAGAGCGTGTTCGATTGCCTTTTCCAATCGCGACGACTCCTCTGCGCACGCCAGCGTCGCCCCCGACAGCGTCATCTGCAAACGGACGCGATAGAGACCATGGTGGCGGCTCCTGTCCAGGGTCGCGTGCAAACGGAGCCGCTCGGCCGGGAAGTGAGACAAATGCGGACCGAGCACCCGGTCAGCGAGCCGCTCGATCATCTGATGAAGATCGGGACGTGAAAGCTTCGCAACGTTCCGGTAACGAATCACCGTTTTCATCTCAAGCCTGTCTACAGTTCAGCAGCGCCGCTCATTGAAAATCCCCGACGCGTACCCCGCAGTAGTTCCCTCATCCGCCACCGCGATGCGAAGTCGCCCGCCCCCCGGCGCGAAGACGCGACGTCCCGACTGCTCCGCGTCGTCCTGCCGCGCCGATCCAGGCGCTGCGGCGTCGGACACGAGGCATTCGCTCCGTCGCCGACGATCGCCGTTGCGCTATCGTCGGCGGATGTGAGACGGAGGCTGGCGAATCCTCGGCGCGAGGGAAGGCCCGAGACGAGCGCCAGCCGTGCTGCGCGAGCAGCGACATGCAGAGAAAGGCGCTGGAGTTTGATAGCGACGCTCGGTGCCATCGATGCGGTTCGAGCGCAGATAGACGTGGCTCATCGTCTTCTCCTTCGACGCAGCAAGGAAGAGAACGGGCTTGCGCGCTCCAGTTCGCCTGCCGTGCTGCCAGCAAACAAATCGAAACACGCAGCGCGCGACCGATCGGGCGGAGGACACACTGCCTGAGCTAGAAATAACGTGGTAAAACTTCTGCAAAAATTCAAGAGCCGACGATAGGGACCGGGGGCGCAGAATGCCGCGCTGGCGCGATCGGACGGCCCAAAAACCGACTCGCGAAAGTTATCTGGATGACGCCAACGCTATTGCGGGCGGCCGGCGTCTCGTAGTGCTTCCTCGAGTTCCAACACTAAGTAGCGTTTGCATAGAGCCTTCCACGGGAAGTCTGTGGCATCGTCCGCAAAAGCGATCTCGCCCGAGGCGAAGAGCACGCGAATAGCTGGATGGCGGGCGATGACCATCCGCGCCAAATCAACGCCGCCATATCGGGGAGGCGCAGGTCGGTGAGCAAGACATCGAAAGCAGCAGCGTTCATTGCCGAAGTTCAGCCGATCTGAACTCTGTCGAGAATCTCGTCTGAACCCACCTCAAGAGGAGCAAAATTGGTCGAACGCACATAATCCGGTCGCGGCTGCTCGACCTGTTCAGGCTTGTTCTTCACCTGGTTGTAGACGACATAGGCCTGCCATCGATCGTCACCGGACAGGTTGTGACCCGAGGAATGTACGATGTTGGCGTCGAAAAACACGACTGTTCCCGGGCGGCCGACGATAGCCACGGCCCTGGGATGACTGGACAGAATATCGAGCATCGTCGGCTTGGGTACAACGTAGAAGCGGTAACCGGTTGCCTCATCGAACACCGGATCGAGTGAACCGAGCTTGTGGCTTCCCGGGATGAAGTAGAGACATCCGCCCATTTCGGTCGGCTCGTCGAGCATGACCAACGCGGTTGTCATCTGCGGCTCTTTCACGCCGTCGATATGCCAGGTGCCGAAGTCCTGATGCCATTGCCAGACGGAGCCGTCGATAGCCGTCTTCAGATTGCACTTCGTGTGATAGACGTAGAGTTCGGGATCGTCGATCAGTTGTTGTGCCGGCTCGAGCAATCTGGGGGAGCGCACTGCGGAGTGAAAGACCGCCGATGCCGTCGGACTTTCTTTTTCGTGAACTTTGTAGATCGTCTTTGCGATGCCGCCCGTTTTTTCACGGACGAGATGGTCGGTGTCGATCTTCTGGATCCGGCGCAACTCGCGCTTCATATGCTCGACTTCTTCTTCCGTGAAAAGCTCCGGCAGAACAACGAACCCATCGCGCTCGTAGGCTTCCAACTGCGCCGCGGTAAGTTTCATGAGGGGTCTCCTGACTTGTTGGCCAGATGTCATGATCCTAAGACCCGTCTCGTCCAATGTAAAAGATATAATTAGTTGCGTATCGATACCAAAAAGGTTCCAAATGGAGCTGCGTCATCTTCGCTACTTTCTGACGGTGGCACGCACACTCAACTTCACGAAGGCAGCGGGTGAACTGCACATGGCGCAGCCGCCGTTGAGCCGGCAGATACGGGAACTGGAAGACGAACTCGGCGTCGCGCTTCTTGAGCGCCGGGGCAAGCGAGTGTCTCTTTCATCGGCGGGCCAGATTTTCGAAGAACGGGCCAAACGGATTCTGGCCGAAACAAACGCCGCGATCGTGGATTCACAACGCGCAGCAAGAGGGGAAATCGGCCGGGTGGCGGTCGGGTTCTTCGAGCACATCGCGTACACACTGCTGCCACCGCTCTTGCGCGAATTCCAGCAGCGTTACCCCGAGGTGACGGTCGAACTTCGCTGGTTCTCGTCTGCTGAACAGATCAGTGCCCTGAACCGAGGGGACGTCGATCTGGCATTCGTCCGGTCTTTGCCGCTGGATACCCAACTGAACAGCGTCTTGTTGCTTCAGGAGCCGTTTTACGTTGCCATCGCTAAGGACAACCCTCTCGCAGCCAAACGGCAGATATCCATCAAGGACTGTATGCAGTTGCGCGTCATCAATTACCGGAAAGATGTCGCGCCGGACTATCACGCCACCATCAACCAGTTGTGCGCACTTGCCGGATTTTCTCCGTCCACGAGCTTCGAAATGGGGCAGATCTACGCTTCCCTTGGCCTCGTAAGCGCCGGGTTTGGTGTGACGCTCGTACCGGCGTCAGTTCAACGAACGCACATGGACAACGTCGTCTATCGTCCTCTGCGCGAACAGCACGCGAAGAGCGAGCTCTACCTCGCGTGGAAGGAACCCAACCCGCCCGCTGCGCTAGGCTCCTTTGTTCAACTAGCGCGCGAGATAGCTGCGCACGCACCGCGAAAAGCGAAGAACGAGTAAGCGCGATGCGGTACGGCTTCAATGAGGATGGGGGCTTGGTCCAGTGCCCTTCGGCAAACCGGGGAAACGCAGACGTGGTGTCGTGTCGCGGCCTGCATGGTCGCGAACACTGGCAAATGCTAAATCGGCGCGGCATCCTGGATGCCCGACTCAAAACTCTTCAGGCTAGGGCAAGACGGACGCCGCTTTCGACCACATGACTCGCAACCAGGCTAATAGCTAGGCGCTTTCTCGAGTTAGAAACGCCGCGAAGGAATCACCCCGCGGCGCACATTCAGGCGTACTCGTACCAGTTTTTCGAGCGGTTCACGATGCGTACAACGAGCAGCATGACCGGTACCTCGATGAGCACGCCCACGACGGTCGCGAGCGCCGCGCCGGAGTTGAAACCGAAAAGGCCGATTGCCGTGGCGACGGCCAGCTCAAAAAAATTCGACGCGCCAATCAAGGCAGACGGACAGGCGATGTTGTGCTTTTCGCCGACCGCGCGATTGAGCCAGTACGCCAGCGCCGAATTGAAGAACACCTGGATCAGGATCGGCACGGCGAGCAGCACGATGACGAGCGGTTGCTTGAGGATCGCTTCGCCCTGGAAGGCGAACAGCAGCACCAACGTCGCGAGCAGCGCCGTGATCGACCAGGGACCGATCTTCGCCAATGCTGACTCAAATGCGGCCTTGCCCCTGGCGAGAAGCATCTTGCGCAGGATCTGCGCGAGAGTGACCGGAATGAGGATGTAAAGCACGACCGAAGTCAGAAGCGTCGCCCACGGCACCGTGATGGCGGAAATGCCGAGCAGCAGGCCAACGAGCGGCGCGAACGCGAACACCATGATGCTGTCGTTGAGCGCGACCTGCGAGAGCGTGAACAGCGGGTCACCGCCGGTCAGGCGGCTCCAGACGAAAACCATTGCCGTGCAGGGCGCGGCGGCAAGCAGGATCAGCCCTGCCACATAGCTGTCGAGCTGTGCCGCTGGCAGGATCGGCGCGAACAAATGCTTGATGAAGAGCCACGCGAGAAACGCCATCGTAAAAGGCTTGACCAGCCAGTTCACTATGAGGGTGACGCCAATGCCTTTGATGTGCTGACGCACTTCATGTAGCGAGCCGAAATCGACCTTGACCAGCATCGGGATGATCATCACCCAAATCAGCAACCCGACCGGCAAGTTGACCTGGGCGTACTCCATGCGGCCGATCGCTTGAAAAACGCTGGGTAGCATCTGGCCGAGCAGAATGCCCGCGACAATGCACAACCCGACCCAGACGGTCAGGTATCGCTCGAAGAAACTGATGCCCGGTTTCGAAGCGCTCTTGCGCGCCGCGGCGACGTTGGGGGTGTTCATGAGACAGCTCGGCGGAGAAGGGTTTAACTTTCGAGAATTTTGTTGAGCGCCTGCTGGAGCTCGGCATTGCTCAGACGGTCCAGGGGCAGTTCCAGCAGTTGCAGCATGCGATAGCCGATGGCCTGCCGCGTGAGCTCGAACGCCTGGCGCTTGCCTTCATCACCGCCAAGTGCGTTCGACGGATCGGCGTAGCCCCAGTGGACCTTGACGGGGTTACCCGGCCAGAACGGGCACTGTTCTGCCGCCGCGCTGTCGCACACAGTGATGACGATACGCATCTGCGGTGCGCCGTCCTGTGCAAATTCGTCCCAGCTCTTGCTGCGATAGCCTTCAGTATCGACGCCCGCGTTCGTCAGCGCTTCGAGCGCAAACGGATTGACGCGGCCACTCGGGGCGCTGCCGGCGCTAAACGCGCGCACGTCCTTGCCGAGCTTCTTCGCCCAATGATTGAGCATCCCCTCAGAGAGCATGCTGCGCGCGGAATTGTGTGTGCAGAGAATGAGTACGTTTGTGGTCATGGAGGCGATAGCCTTATTGCTTGCCGATGTCGTGGGTCTTCAGCAGCAGGCCGAACCGGCCGGTTTCACCGGGATGCTCACGGATTTGCCACGCGGCGCGCAGCAGGCCGTCGCGTCGGTCGACGATACGGTCTGGCGGCTTTCGCCGTAGACAGGAGCGCGATCGAGGGTATGGAAGTGCTCCCAAGCGAGTCCCTGCGGGTCGACGACCCAGTGCTTATCGCTGCGCGCGTAGCAGCACGTCGTTTCGCCCTTGTCGAGCAGCGCCATGTCAGCGGCGTGTGCGCGTTGCGCGAGTTCGGCCAGCTCGGCCACATCGTCCACCTGAAAACCCAGGTGGTCTACACCTGCCTTCGTGCCACGTGTCGAAATCGCGAAGTTCACGCGAGGATCGTCCAGCATCCACTTCGCGTAATCAACCTCAACGCGCGCCGGCTCCGCGGCGAAAAGGTTCGTATAGAACGCGACACTGGTCGCGATATCTTCAACGTGGACGTGGTTATGAAACCGCTTCATGGAGGTTCTCCGTCAGCATTTGCATGAGTCTGTTCCGGGCGTCAGGCAGGCCTGGCCTTGGCAGCAGTTCTCGGTCAGGAAGCCGAGTACCGCGTTCATCTGTCCGTAGGCAGCCCGATAGATCAAGCTGCGCCCGTCACGCTCCTGTGTGACCAGCCCTGCGTGCATCAACTCCTTCAGGTGAAAGGAAAGCGTCGCATTGGGCACATCGAGCTGCGTGGCGATGGTGCCGGGCGTCAGCCCATCCGGACCGGCGACAACCAGCATACGGAACACGCGCAACCGCAGTTCGTGGGCAAGCGCCGCCAGGGCGTGAACAATGTCTTTTTCTTCCATATTTCCAATGTAGTCGAAACGTAGAGTCATAACAAGGCAAAGCGGATTCGGCGAGGCGTGGCAGGCCGGTTAAGCGGCGCTTTCTGGCCGAGCAGCCGTATGGGCGCGATGCCCCCGTCGTAGGAGGTTGAGCCGGCGCTGTCGCTTCGATTGGAATGCGTCGGACCCGTGTTTGCTGCTGAACGGATCGCTGTTGCATCTAGTGCCGGCTGGGCTATCCGACAAGTGGACTGGCAGCCAGGATGATGCGCATCCGACGGACGCCCATTTTCACAGTCGCGCGCGGTGGGTTCTTCGGGAGGGGCGCAACGGTCGAGCCGGATCGCAGGCGTGGAAACAAGAAAAGCGACCTATTAGCTTAACCAGCCTGAACGCCGGCGCATGTCGCGCGACATGGTGATCATGCCCGGGCCCGAAAGTCCGATGGAGGCGGGGGCCCTACCGAACCGGCCAGCGATTAGCGCCTGCTACGCTTCTCGATAGCCTCGGCGGCGCGACGGAGGCAGTCTGCGCAGCAGAAGCTGTAGCGGGAATCGCAGCAGGACCGCGCCTCACCGCGAACTCCGCGCGGCTTGCGGTATCGCTACTTTGGCTTTTGACTGGTCGCGCCGAGACTCGTACGCGGCCGCCGCAGTATCATCGCCGGCAGTCGACCCTCACAACTGCTCGATACCAATGGAAAATGCATTCAGCCCAGCCGATCGCGAAGCGATATACCGCGCCATCCATGAGCGCCGAGACATGCGTCATTTCCTCGGGGTGGCGATAGCGCCTGAGGTCATGCGCCGGCTCATCGATGCCGCCTTGCATGCGCCGAGCGTCGGATTCATGCAGCCATGGAGGATCGTGCGTATCACCTGTCCGCGGATTCGTGGCAGATTGCACGACTCGGTCGAGCGCGAACGCTTACTCACCGCGGACGCTCTCGGCGAGCGCCGCGAGTCATTCATGAAGCTCAAGGTCGAGGGCCTACGCGAGTGCGCAGAAGTGCTCGTCATGGCGCTAATGGAGGGGCGTGAACAATACGTGTTCGGGCGACGCACGCTTCCCGAAATGGACCTTGCGTCGGTGGCATGCGCGATCCAGAACATGTGGCTGGCCGCACGGGCTGAAGGTATCGGAATGGGGTGGGTTTCGCTGTTCGATCCGCATGAGGTCGCGGCGCTGCTGGGAATGCCCACTGGCGCGACGCCCGTTGCAATCCTTTGTTTCGGGCATGTCGAAGGCTTCTACGATGCACCGATGCTCGAAAAAGAGCGCTGGGCTAAACGCCGATCCGTCGATGAGTGCGTCTTCGAAAACAGGTGGCCAACTGCAGATCATCAAGCCGAAGAGGCCGGGTCGAATTCCCGATAGCGGCTGAGCGGCTCAGGGCGGAGGCCTAAAGCTCCGTAGCTGTCGGCGTATCCGTCGTGCTCGTCAGCCGGTGGCGACGCTCACTGCGAACTGAGAGGGTTCTCGAGCGCCGAATCAGCGAGAAGTCCCGACGTGCTTCAGCCTCTGGCTGCCGGCGCTAGCCGCCAATGGCGCACGTTTTTCCGAGAAATCGTCCCGTTGGCCCCGCGCCTAGTCCATTCGCTTCACCGTCAGGTGGTCCCGCGACTCATGCGTGGCTGCTATTCGGCAGCGCACGCGAACAGCTCAGGTACGACTCGTTGAGGTGAGCCGCGCCACCGTGCCCGCTTCATCGACCGCTGTGCTTACGCGGCCTGCAAACCGTAGAATACCTGTCGTCCCTTATACAAAAATTGAACGGCCATGACGCGCAACCAGAACGCCGATAGTCGAGCCGCTGAACATTCGGCCACGCAGTGGGCGGCGCCTGTCACCGAACTAGCAGTATTCGCTACGACCCCCGATAGTTTCATCTCGACCTGGAATCGCGGTGCAGCGGCCATCTACGGTTACACCGCTGAGGAAATCATCGGGCGGCACGCTTCAATCTTGCTTCCGGATGATTCGCACGAGCGCGAGGCGTTCGAAGTGGAACTGCGTCACGCGCGTGAAAACGGCAGCTCCGTGATAGAAGCCTGGCGCAAACGAAAGGACGGATCGGTGCTGTGGGCGAGCGTGGTGACAATTGCGCTGGAAGATCCAAACGGAGCCCCAATTGGCTACCTAAAGCTGGTACGCGACGAGAGCGAGAAGCGAAAAGCTCACGAAGCGGTAATCGAGAGCGAGCGACGATTCCGGCTGCTCGTTGATGGCGTTTCGGACTATGCGATTTACATGCTGTCTTATATGGACGCCTCCCGGTTTGCCAGGTGATATTTGCGTGTTTAGCGTGGCTGATCGGGCTGCAGACTTATATCCGGCCTGTTGAACGGTTTGTGGTCCGCTGGCCCTGATGGAATTTGCCGGGGAAGGCCTCAGCTCCGGCGAGTCCTCGAAGGACGAGACAGGATTCAGGTGTATTAGCCTAGACCGCATCTGACAGGTAGTCGGAGAAGCAAAGGAAGAAAGCGGTTTAATGAGGGATCAGTTTCT